>CALUZB010000008.1 GCA_944325195.1 uncultured Desulfovibrionaceae bacterium
CTGTGCGCAACTCCGAGCCGTTCCACATTTTTGCCCGGTGCGCGCTGCCCTTCATCCATTCCTGGAGTGTGGGAGGCGGAATGAATTGGGATTGCCAGAGCTGCTCCGCCAAATCCTGGTAAGAGTCCGCCGTGAATTTTGCGCCATCAATCGTTCTGTATTTCATATTCTCCTCCTTAAGCCAGGGCCATTACAGCGGCCCGGTTACGGTAAAACTTAGCAATCTTGCTGTCAATGCCCGCCCAGAGCGAGTCGTTGCTGCCCGCAGCGGTCTGAGCCTCAGCGAGCTGATAGTGGGTGCTCCCGCCCCGGCGGGTGGAGCGGATGTTAATGCCTGCCTGACGGATTCTGCTGATGGCAGCCCGCAGGCTGTGCGGCTGCACCCCCAGAGTTTCGGCCAGGCTTGCAGCGTTGGTTAAACCGTTGCGCAGGTGCTCGATAATGCGGCGGTGGCTTGCAAGCAGGCTCACGGCAGGAGTAGGGACGGGGGCGGAAGCATGGGCAACTCTCACGCTCTCAGCGATAAATTCTTCGAGCAGCTTTACCCAGTTCAGTGTCCGGTCGGCGTCCACGATGCCGTTATGCTGCCGGAACTCAATGGTGCCTTGGCGCAGCAGGCTTTGCAGGTTAACCTTGAAATATCTGCCGGGCTGGGCATGGGCCAGGCCGCTGACAGTGCTGGCGTTTCTGAAATCGCTGCTTTCAGGCAGGCCACGGACGCTGCGGCAGAATCTGTTTTCACTTCCTCGACGGCTGGGCGGCATAAAGGCGTCAATCTCTGCTTCCCATCTGGCGTAGCGGCTTATAATGCAGCGCAGCTCTTCCACTCCCAGGTCGGCGGCGTCAAAATGCACATGCAGCCCGCAGCTTCTGTCGGCATGCGCTCCAGCGGTCTTCAGGGCGTTTATAACGGTGTCCGCCTCTTCCCTCCCGCTTTCGCCTTCCAGTATGGGGGAGACGACCTCAAACCCGTTGTTTACGGAGCTGTCCGGCACAATCTTCCAGGCCAGGGTTGTGCGGTGGGTATAGCCTGGGGTGATTACCTCAATCCCTACCGCTCTTAGGGCTGCTGCGGCCTTGCTCTGGGTTATTCCGGTGATTTCCAGCTCGATTCCAAATTTGCGACTCATGGCGTCCTCCCTGATTTAAGTTGTTGATATTGTTCGCCTTTTGTTGTGAGTGTGTTCGCTCCGTTCCCGGAAACAGTCAAGGAAAATACTGCACAAATCGTAAAATATTTAGCTTGCTGTCTTTACCACACAGAGCTAAGTGACAGTCGACGCAAACAGCAAAACCGGAGGGAAATCACATGCTCCATACTGAAAATAAAGAATGGGGATTTTACGGAACCGCCTGCAGGCAGGGCGGAGAGGAATTTGCGCAAAGCGCCTGGGAAGCTGCCTTTGAACATATAACAAATGTTATGGGCTGGGATGAAGAAATGACCCTGCTCTTCCTGGACAGCCCACGCGGCCGCCACTACGCGGACGAGCTGGAAGGGCAGGGGCATCGGCTGGACAGGCTGACCCGCTATGCCTGCCTTGAGGAGGAATGCCGCGCCTTTTTTAAGGAAATCAATTCGGCGGGCTACCGGGTATGGTGCAAGGTTCACGGTTGCAATCCAACGGAAAAAGTCCTGATGGCAACGGGGTTATCCAGCGGCGCTCTGGCGGCGGCAGTGAGAAATCTGACCGGTCTGGATTACTCCGCAAGCCGGATTGAACGTGCAATTCACACAGCGGGCCCCCTGGCTCAGGCCCTGGCCCTGCTCTTGGCCGAAATTCCCGAAGAAATGCGCTCCCCCTATATAGGCCGGGATTGTTGAAAATCCGACAACCCCATAAACAAAAAGGAGGGCAATCCCTCCTTTTGCTCGTTGCAAGATCCTCATCGGAAACAGGGCTTATCCCCCTGATAAATTTCAAATATTCCTGCCTCCCATTCTCATTTCGCGTTACGGCTTACAATATGTCCGGCTCTGGTTTGGCGGCGCATTTTCGGGAAAGTTTACGGTAGAGGTTGGGCATCTCGTTTGAGATGGAACGGCAGGAAACCTCCTTTTTATTGTCCATTTATATTTTGTAATTTTATTGTCGTATATGTAATTAGTTCCTACAACGAGTTATCATGCTGCAGGCGCGTCAGTTATCGTGCCGCGCTTCACTTGTTGGAGTGCCCGATCCCAGAGCGGAACGGTTTGACGAGCTTCCGCCAGACCTGGAAAAGGCCTTGGAAGGTTCCCCGGATAGGGTGCGGATATTACTGGCCCACCAGCCGGGTACAGCCCCTGACAACCAAGGGGTGGACATTCAGCTCTCAGGACATACGCATGGCGGCGTTATGTTCTTCCTGAAACAAGCCGTGGCCTCTTTCAATAACGGTTTTGTGCAAGGCTTGTACAAACTTGACGACAAGATACTGTATGTCAGCCCCGGCACAGGATTATGGAACGGGTTTTCATGCAGAATCGGCGTTCCTGCGGAAATTACACAGTTCATTCTCCACGCCGGATAAATTTACTGCATACTTTCCATATGCAATCAGTAAGAGGATAAGAAGTAATAAGAAATCAGCACGGCGTTGTATGCAGTTGCGGGAGTGTCGCCTGCTCGGATTGGCCGCCGAAAAACGAAAGGTCCGCCTCTCAAACACAGCATTGCTTAAAAACATAGCTATGATAGCCGCTCTAAGCTACTGCAACGGCTGAGCAGAAGCCGCTCGACATGAGCTTGCAACGCTTACTCAACAGCCTCATGTTAGCTGTTTTTAAGCTTTGCGGGCCGGCAGATATGCCCGCAATATACCGGCGATATAAGGCATCACCCTTTTTGACCCGGCCAACTTCTCCAGGGCTTCTCACTCATCAGCCCGCAAAGTCAAACTGCGGGATAATGCCGGGTTCTTAGGCGCCGAATTTTTAGAACCCGGCTTGCGTCCGGAGCCGGGGCGGTATCCGCCCCAGCCTCCTTTTTTCTCTTCCATTATTCCCTCTCACGCGGGAAGCCCTACCGCAACTATTCTATACACCCAGTTTAGCCCCAACTTGTGGAGCCCGGTTTAATAATGCTCAGGGAAAACAATATCCACCTTTTCCGGATCAGTTTCTTTACGGGGTCTGATCTGCCCTATGACCTGGCCACTCACCCCCAATCCGGCCAGACGGTTCAGAATATCTGAGTGGTCGTCGTTAGATACTACTAAAATATAGCCTATACCACAGTTAAATATCTGCAGCATTTCCGGCCAGGTAAGCTCACCAGTTTGACGCAGCCAATGGAACACCGGCGGTATTGGCCAGTTAAACTCAATCCGGGCAACTACACCATGCGGCAGAATGCGGGGAATGTTCAGGTAAAATCCGCCGCCGGTAATATGCACCATGCCTTTAATCGTAAAGTCGCGCATCAGATTGCGCACAGCTTCCACATAGATTATTGTAGGGGCAAGCAAAACGTCTTTTACCGAACTTTCCGTTCCGGGGAAAATATCGTCGCCGTTCAGCCCTGACTTTTGCAAAATTTTCCGCACCAGGGAATATCCATTGGAATGCAAGCCGGACGAGTGCAGCCCAATCAACACATCGCCCATACTCACTGCCGATCCGTCCACAGCCGCGGCATTATCCACCAGGCCAACGCAAAATCCGGCCAAGTCATATTCACCTGGAGCATACATATCGGGCATTTCCGCAGTTTCACCGCCCAGCAAAGCGCAACCCGACTGCCGACAGCCTTCCGCAATGCCGGCGATCACCTGCTCGGCCACGTCCACATCCAGTTTGCCGGTAGCGAAATAATCAAGAAAGAACAGCGGCCTGGCCCCTTGCACAACAATATCATTAACACTCATGGCAACCAGGTCTATTCCCACGCTGTCATGCTTGTTAAATTGAAACGCCAGTTTCAGCTTTGTACCCACGCCATCGGTGGAAGCTACCAGCAACGGTTCTCCCATTCCGCTTAAATCGGGCTTGAACAGACCGCCGAAACCACCGATTTCAGAAACCACGCCGGGCACATGAGTGGTTTTAACCAATTTCTTGATTCTGGAAACCAGTTCTTCACCTGCGTCAATATCAACGCCTGCCTCAGTGTAGGCCTTGGATCGTTCCTTTATTTTCACCAATATACCCTCTCCTTACTTGACCTTTAGGCAGAAAAACTTAATCTTTTAAGCAAAGAAGTTCAAGAGGCAAAATCAATGAAAACGCACTTTTTCTTTACCGGGCGGCAGGCGGAAGCAAACTCTCAAATTGCGATCTCAAAAGGCATAACCTGCAGCGGTCTGCTTACAGCCTTGCTGATTTTGCTTGGCGCTTCGCCTCATGTCTATGCCCAGACGGAGGACAGTTGGGGTACCCCCTCATCTGAAAAGCAGGGGCTGCAGATATATACGGATGAACAGGGCAACCGTGTCATGCGCACTACCCCAACTCCTAAAAATCAAAGCCAAGATGGGGGCAGCACCTATTATTATATCGCCCCCCAGATCTATCCGGACAGTTGGGATAACTATCCTTCCCAACCGGGTTGGCCCGGTCAGCCGGGATTTTACCCGCCTGGTTCAGTGCCGGGGCATCGGCCGGGGTTGTTCCCGCCACCGAGCGGTTCAACAGGGCCTGTCACTCCTCCTCCAGGCGGACAACCGGGTCTGTTCCCGCCACCCGGCGGTTCAGCAGGAACTGTCACACCACCGCCGAGCGGTTCAACAGGGACTATCACTCCTCCAGGGGGACAATTTTGGCCAGGCAACACGCCTGGTCAACCAGGATTTCCATGGTCAGAGCGCCCCGGCCAGTTCCCCGGAGCCGGAAATCAATTCATTCCCGGCAGCAATACCTGGCCCCAGCCCGGAACCCCCGGAAGCAGTTTCCGCCCCGGTCAGAATTTTCCACCTCAGCATGGCCCTCATAACAACTATCGGCCTTTCCCCCCGCCCGGACATCAGATTGCTCCCGGAAATCAATTCCGGCCGGGAGTTCCATTCGGACCGGGCATTCGGCCTGCTCCGGGAGATCACTTTAGACCCGGGCACTTCCCGGGGCAGGGAAGCCAGTTCAGGCCCGGGTATTTTCCAGGACAGGGTCATCAATTCCGACCGGGTGGTATGCCCCCGCAACCAGGGCACCCCGCTCGCCATCCTCATGGGGGAAGACTTCCTTCTCACCCTTAAACCGCCCTTCAATTCAGGACGGAAGGATTTAATCAAGTGAACGCTTCAACTGTAACCACACAGCCGGACAGGAGTATTGCCTTGCTTTGGGAACCGGCCCCTGACCGGGGAGAAGACTGGGTGCAATGCAGGCTGTGCAACCGATTTTGCCTTATTGCTCCGGGCAGGCGGGGAGTATGCGGGGTAAGGGAAAATATTGAAGGCAGACTTCACACGCTTGTTGCCCGCAAAGTAGCGGCAGTCAACCTTGACCCTGTGGAGAAAAAGCCGCTGTATCACTTTTTCCCGGGGTCTTATACCCTGTCACTGGGTACGGAGGGCTGTAATTTTTCCTGTCCGTTCTGCCAGAACCATTCCCTTGCCCATGAAATCAAATTTTCCGGGCGCTCTTCCTGCCGCGGACGGGAAGCCGCCCCGGCCGGAATTATTTCCGCCGCAATGCGCTCGGGTGTGGGCAGTATATCCTACACCTATTCTGAGCCTACGGTATTTTTCGAGCTGATGTTGAAAACAGCGGCTCTGGCCGCTGATAACGGTCTTAAGAATATTTTGGTGTCAAACGGATACCAGAGTCCGGAATGCCTTACAGCCCTGAACGGGTTTATTGATGCAGCCAACTTCGATCTGAAATCATTCTCTGACCGGTTTTATCAGAAAATGTGCGGGGCCAGGCTTGAGCCGGTGCTGAATTCCTTGCGCCGGGCTGTGGAGTTCGGCTGGTGGGTGGAAATTACCACCCTGCTCATTCCGGGTGAAAACGATTCGGACAACGAACTGTCCAAACTGGCTTCATTTATAAAATCAGAGCTGGGGCCCGATGTGCCCTGGCATGTTTCCCGGTATCACCCGGCGTATAAACTGAAAATCCCCCCTACTCCGCAGGAAAGCCTGACCAGGGCTCTGAAAATAGGTAGAGAGGCCGGTCTCAATTATGTATATGTGGGAAACATCGCCGGGCATGATGGTGAAAACACCTACTGCCCCAAGTGTAATCAGCTTTTAATCCACAGAGTGGGCTATGCTGTGGAAACCCATACCAACGGCGTTTGCCCTAACTGCGGCACAGTTCTGGCCGGACGGGGCTGGACATGATTATTGTATATACCGGAAACGGCAAGGGAAAAACTTCTGCTTGTGTTGGTCAGGCCGTTCGCGCGTATGGGCAGGGAAAAGTTGTGGCTTTCGGGCAGTTCTTCAAATTGCCGGGACAGGCTGGCGAACAAAACCTGCTGAAGGCAATATTGAATGACAATTTCCGGGCTGCAGGCCCGGGTTTTTATTTTCCGGAGCATGGCGGGTTTGCGGAACAACGCCGTCAGGCGCTGGAACTGCTTGCTTGGGCGCGGGAAAAGTGTGGGCGCTGTTTTCTGCTCATCCTTGATGAAGCGATTTACGCCCTGCAAGCGGAGATTATAACTGAGCAGGAACTTAGCGGATTAATTGACCGGTGCCGCGAGCAGAACACGCATCTTGTGCTCTCCGGAAGAGGACTTCCGGACTGGCTGAGACAAGAGGCCGACTTGATTTCAGACATTCAGGAAGTAAAGCACCCTTTAGCCGCCGGGCAGAAGGCTCTGCCCGGTATTGAGTTTTAATCCGCCTCAAACCGCTTTTATGGCTGCCTGGGATTAGAGCAGAATGTCTGCACAAGCAGACACACGCACCTTTTGTTTTGCAGAAAAATCGCGTTTTCTCCCTGAAACGATAGATAGATAGATAGATAGATAGATAGATAGATAGATAGATAGATAATGATTGAAAGGTGCAGCATTTAAACCGGAAAACACTATGGTGTTTAGCTTTGGATTACGCTTGCTCAAGAATGGGCGTGCCCATGACTTCCAATTCCGACGTCCCTGTCGCTTTGACAAACCTCTATACCACAACCGGACCTGAGCGGGCAAACCGGAAACGGGAATGCACTGAGCACAGTTCCTTTGAATTATTCAAACCTATCCGAATCAGAGACGGCGCCGCCAGAGAACACATAATCCTGCGAGGTGTGAAACACAGACAATGCCAACAGTTTTCCCATCTGAGAAGAGAAGCCGTCCCCTCCTGCTGACACCAGTGGCAGTAGGGGAAGGAAGCGGACGCACAGGCCAACTTCCCTCCCCACTATATAAGATTTGTATCTGGCAGTTATAGCCCTTGCAAGGCTTCCTGGTCTTCCTTGGAAAGCAGACGGTCAAGATCGAGCAGAATGAGCAGACGATCGGCAAGCTTGCCTACTCCGCTGATATACTCCGACTCCAGACCGGCCACAACCGGCGGCGGCGGCTCCACAGTGCTGGCCGGAATGCGCAGGACCTCGGAAATGGAATCTACCACAAAGCCCACAATCATTTCGTTAATTTCAATAACAATAATTCTCGTGTACTTATCCTGTGGTTTGGATTTAAGCCCGAACCGGCGACGCAGGTCAATTACGGGAATGACCTTACCCCGCAAATTGATTACCCCTTCAACAAACTCCGGGGCCTTGGGCACTTTGGTTATGGCCATCGGCAGAATTATTTCCTGCACCTTGAGTATATCCACCCCGAACTCTTCATCTCCGGTACTGAACGTAACCAGTTGTAAAAGCTCATCGTCCTTTCTCTGAATGACATCATCCATGCTCGCACTCCTTATATAATACAGAAATCCAGTTAGCCGACCCGGATTATATATGCGTCTAAGCTGTGCTAAGTATAGTCCATTTATCCGAAATTATACAAGCTAAAATTGCACAAGCTGAAATTACTCCGCCCGCACCCGGAAAAGGACACATGCACGGGAACTCCTCAGAGCATTATAAGCTGAACTGATTTCTTTGCTCAACTCGAATTCATTGCGCATATTCGCGGCTTTTACTGTAAGCGGTTCGCCCCCACCAACCTGGATAGTAAAACCTTATGCCGTAAACAAGCTTATTTAATGCGGGCGTTAAAGGGAGAGATTGCTTATTCGTTGCAGTAAACTTTAACGCACACTTTCATTCCGAGTGACTCGTTACTTCCCCCTCAAACCCACGCAAAAATATGTAAACCCCGCCTTGCGCATAAACTCCGGCGAATAAAGATTGCGCCCGTCAAACACAACCGGCTGTTTCAGCAAGGTCTTGACTCTGGCAAAATCAGGGGTGCGGAACTGGTTCCACTCCGTGACCACGAGCAGGGCATCAGCTCCGCGCGTTGCTTCATACTGCTCCGACGCAAGCTCAAACAAGCTGTTCTTCTCCAGAATCGTTTGCGCCACTTTTCCGGCCACCGGATCAAAAGCCCTGATTTTCATGCCCCGCGCGGTCAGTTCGCTGATGATTTCCAGCGAGGCCGCTTCCCGCATATCGTCGGTATTGGCCTTGAACGCCAATCCCCAGAGAGCCAGGGTTTTCCCTTCCACATTGCCGCCGAAGTAAGCGAGAATTTTTTCAGCCATGCTTTTCTTCTGGCGTGCGTTCACGTCTTCCACCGCTTCCAGCAGTTGAGGCGTTACTCCGGCCTCTTTTGCCGTATGGATCAGCGCCTTGACGTCTTTTGGAAAACAGGAACCGCCATAACCGACGCCGGGGTAGATGAAATGGTAGCCGATGCGGTGATCGGAGCCGATGCCCACCCGCACTTCACGGATATCCGCTCCCACATTTTCGCAAATAGCGGCCATTTCGTTAATAAAGGAAATTTTGGCGGCAAGCATACAGTTGGCGGCATATTTGGTCATTTCAGCGCTGCGCACGCCCATGACGATTAATTTCTCACGGCTGCGCGCAAACGGCTCATAAAGCACCCGCATCATCTCTGCCGCCTCGTCCGACTCTGTGCCTACCACCACCCGGTCGGGCTTCATAAAGTCGAGCACAGCGTCGCCCTCCTTCAGGAATTCCGGGTTGGAAACAACTTCGAACCGGGCCGTTACTTCGCGCCGCTGCAATTGCTCCTGAATGAGGGATTTCACCAGATCTGCAGTGCCCACAGGCACGGTGGATTTGTTCACCACCAGCACCAGCCGTTCCCCTGACTCCAGATTTTCCCCAATCTGCCCGGCCACCTGCCGCACATAGCAAAGATCACAGGAACCATCAGATTTGGCAGGAGTGCCTACAGTTATGAAAATAAAGTCAGCGCCCTGCATTCCAACGGCCAGACTGGTGGTAAACTCAAGCCGCCCGTCGCGCATCCCCCGTTCCACCAGAGTTGCCAGACCCGGCTCATAAATATGCAGTTCACCCCGGTTCAGGCTATCGATTATTTTCGGGTTGACGTCAACACAAACCACATGACTGCCCATTTCAGCAAAACAGGCCGCGCTGACCAGGCCGACATAACCGGTGCCGATAATACAAACTCGCATAGGCGCTCCCTCATTAAGTCATTAAGAACGTTTTAAATGAATGCTGATGGTTAGAGCAATTTCCGACTGCTGCGCCAAAACACAACTATCCGGAGCTCACTTTGCCCCGTTCGCGGGCACCAGCTCTGAAAACTGAATATCTGAAAAAACAGGAAATGTAAAATCACCCACTGAATCGGCATTGAATCTTGCCAATCCCCTTCACCAAGTGTACAGAAAACCGGACAAAGCGATATTAAAGAAGCTGTGTAAGCAGATGCCGCTCAGCTCTGTGCGCCCAAGCAACCGGAGCTATTGCATTTTGCGCTTCCGGCGCTTGCCTATCAGGCGGCTTTGCTGCCCTGCAATCAGCCGACAGAAAGGATTTAAAACCGAATTCTCCAGAGTATTCCACGGCAAAATATTCTGAGACTGGTCAGGTTGACGCACGGGCTTGAAATTTCCGATTTATAGTTTTAAGGAAAACTGATGCTTGTGGGAATTGGATTGGATGTGGTTGAGCTGGAGCGGATCGAACGGATCTGGTTTCTCTACGGCGAAAAATTCGCCAGAAGGATTCTGCATTCACAGGAACTGGCCCTGATGCCGCCGGAAAACCCGGTGAACTTTCTGGCCGGACGCTTCGCCGCCAAAGAGGCGGTGTCCAAAGCCCTGGGAACAGGATTCAGCGGCGGCATAGGGTTCAGCGATATTTGCGTCATCCGCCTGAACAGCGGCCAGCCTCAGGTTGACCTGTTCGGAAAAGCGGCTTGCCGAATGAAACATCTGGGCGCAAGCCGGGTTTTCATCTCCATCAGCCACAGTCGGCAAACCGCAGCCGCGGTGGCCGTGCTCGAAGCGGAATAATCCGCCCGCCGGACCTTGTCAAACCACGGCAAGCAGCATATATTCCGAATTTGCAGCATCTGCTGCGGTTCATAGCATTGGACTTTTCAAAGCTAATCGGCTCCGGCGGGTTGTATAGGCAAACCACCGCGCTGCAGTGAGCAGAAAGACCGGCTTCCCCGCGAACAAAAGGTGCGTAATGATAAACGGGTATCATTTCAATCTGAACATGCCGTGAAGCCCGCTTCAACTGCAGGTCAGGCGCCGCAATCAACCCAATCCTGAATCAATTTACCTGTCTAAGTGAAGGACTTGAAATGAGCAATCAGCCTTTCGCCCCCCTGCCAAGCCCGGAAGAAATGAGTCGTTGGGACGCCGCCGCGGTTGAAGAAGCAGGAGTTCCAGCCGCACTGTTGATGGAGAACGCCGGGAAAGCGGCCCTGGACGCACTGTTAAAAGAGTTCGGCAATTTGCACGGCAAAAGAATTCTGATATTCATGGGTAAAGGCAATAATGGTGGCGACGGGTCCGTGCTGGCCCGCCTGGCCCTAAACGCCGGGGCAGAGGTGCTGGTCTGTCATCTGCACCCTCTGCCTGAAGTGAACCTGGAAGACGTCCGCGCTCCCTATGCCGCACCGTCCGGGATCGGAGCAAATGCACTGCACATTGCGCTTGCCCGCGCGGCCGGAGTTGAGTTTTTCCAACTGGCCCGGGCTTTTTCCCCTTTCCCTGAACCGTACTGGGAACACCCCGATATTGTGGTGGACGCCCTGCTCGGCACCGGGCTGAAAGGCGCTTTGCGCGACGAGCACGCGGCCCTGGTCAAACGCATCAACCTGTTCAGAAATCTGCGGCCTGCCAACTGCGCCGGCGGCTGCTCCTGCAACACGGCTGCATCCGACGCTCAATGGCCCGGTCTGGCCTGGCCTGTATCGGAAACGAGTGACACATCTCCGTCCCGTCCCGCCACGGAACCGTTTGTTTTGTCCCTGGATATCCCCTCCGGACTGAACGGCGTTTCCGGCAGGCCCCTGCCCTCGGCCGTGGCCGCCCACGCCACCATTACCTTTGAAGCGCCCAAACCGGGATTGCTGGCCCCTGAGGCCCGCCCCTATTTGGGCAAACTGCTGGTTGCGCCGGTAGGCATTCCCAAAGCGATCAAACAGCGCTATCCCGTCGGGCTGGCCCTGCTTATGCCCGATTGCGTAGCCGTTACCCCCAATCCATATACCTTCCAGCATAAAAATATGGCGGGAAAAGTGCTGATTGTGGGCGGCTCCACCGGCATGGCCGGAGCGCCCTACCTGGCTGCCCTGGGCGCCTTCCGGGCTGGAGCCGGACGGGTGGCTGTGGCCTGTCCAGCCGGATTGGAAAATCAGATCAGGGCGGCTCTGCCCGACCTGCTCACCATTCCCCTCGGCAACGGCGGGGAATGGACGGCGGAAGCAGCTGCCGAGCTGACCCCTTTACTGAAAAACTGGAACAGTGTGGTGCTCGGCCCCGGTTTGGGCACGGGAGAGGGAGCAACAGCGGTTGTGAGCGCCTGTCTCAATGCCTCGGAACGGGGCCCGGTATTGGCCGATGCCGACGCTCTGACCATTATTTCCCAAAACCGCGAGCTGTTCACCGCCCTGACCTGGCGGGATTTGCTCACCCCACACCCCGGTGAGGCTGCCCGTCTGCTCGGCACAAACACCGCCGCTGTGCTGGCCGACAGAACAGCATCCCTGAACTCGCTGCTCAGACTCACCCGGGCCACGGTGGTGTTTAAAGGCCCGACTACCTTAATCGGTCAGGCCGGGCGCATGGCTCTGTCGCCGTTCATCGAGCCCAACCTGGCCCTGGCCGGGAGCGGAGACGTGCTGGCCGGCATTGGCGGAGCCTTTCTCGCCCTGGGCATTCCGGCTTTTGACGTGGCCTGCGCGGCAGTTTACCTGCACGGCACAGGCGGGCGCCTGTTGCATAAAACCTTTCCGTTCAGAGGGAACCTGCCGTCAGAAATTGCGGAAATAATCCCGGAAGCAAGAGTTGCCCTCTCCCGAGTAGCTGCGGACTGGGTGCCGGATTTATCTGAAAGCCCTGATGTCTTTTAGAGTATTTCAACCCGCTTAAGAGCTCTGAATGACGCGGGAGGGGATATTCCACAGAATAATGAACCGGAGTTATGGTTGTCAGTGAAACAGACTGCCGCCCCACTTTGCTCATGGCAGGATAGCCGTGCTGCCCGTGCGCCGGACGCACCGGACAATTCCGGTCGCGCCGCACCTGAAAACAAGGGGAAATACCCTGTTTCTGTTGCAATTGACAATCACGCACATTTTTGAAGATAAACTTTCCAATTGGAGCTATTCTATATTGTAAGGATTACATTATGTCTGTTCGCGCCCTCAAGCTGTTTACACTTGCGGATACGGCCGCTCTGGCCGCTGAACTTGCCCCGCAACTCGACAATCAGATTGTTTTTCTGATGGGCACTCTCGGATCCGGCAAAACCACCTTTGTGCGTCACCTGGTTTCCCGACTTCCCGGCGGGGAAAATGCGGAAATTGCATCGCCAAGCTTTACTTTATGCAATATTTATCCTACTACTCCCAAGGTTATGCACTACGATTTGTATCGGCTGCCGCCCGGCGGTTACGATGACGGCCTGGAGGAAGCCATTGATGCGATTGAAAATCCGGAGGCGGGACGCGAACCGGCCTGCCTGCTCATTGAGTGGGCGGAAAATATGCCGGAGATTCTCATTCCGGAAAACAGGCTGGAAATATACTGGCATGTGCAGCCGGGCAACAGCTCCGACGCAACCGGGCAGGAAAGCCCGCGCGAAGTGGTGCTGAAAGGGGTTGGGCCGGCGGCAAGTCTGCCCATACTCCAGGCCAGGCAACCAGGCATCTGAACTTCTCATCATAAATTCAGATAAATCTGCTCCGGAAGCCTCAACCCCCGTTATCAGCGGCCTCCGGTTTAATTGTGCATTCCCCTGGTTATGAATATTTAACAGGCTAAAGGAAGGACGATATGCGTATTCTGGTTCAAAAATTCGGCGGCACCTCCGTGGCCGGACTGGATAGAATGCAGATGGTCATGGGCAAAGTGAGAAACGCTTTAAACCGGGGCTATAAGGTCATTGTAGTGTTGTCGGCCATGGCGGGAGAAACCAACCGCCTGCTGGAAATGGCCTCAAAATGGTCAGACAGTCCCAACCGTGCCGAGTTGGACAGCCTGGTAGTTACCGGCGAACAGGTATCCATCTCTCTATTCTCCATGCTGCTCAACGACAACGGCATCAAGGCCCGCTCGTTGCTTGCCTATCAGATTCCCATCACCACCAACGACGACTACGGCAACGCCCGCATTCTCCACATCAACGGAGACAGGTTACGCGTACTGCTGGCGGAATATGACGTGTTGGTAGTTGCCGGGTTCCAGGGGCAGACTGAGGACGGGCGCATCACCACTTTGGGCAGAGGCGGCTCAGATACATCGGCGGTGGCGCTGGCCGCGGCGCTGCGGCCTGACGCGGAATGCGAAATTTACACCGACGTGGACGGGGTATATACCACCGACCCTAATCTGTACGGCAAAGCCCGCAAACTGCCGAAAGTCGCTTACGAGGAAATGCTGGAAATGGCCAGCATGGGCGCTAAGGTGCTCCAGATCCGTTCAGTTGAATTTGCAAAGAAGTATAATGTTCCGGTGCATGTCCGCTCTACTTTTTCGGATGACCCGGGCACGCTGGTTACTCAGGAGGACAGCAGTATGGAAAGCGTACTTGTATCAGGCATCGCCTACGATAAAGATCAGGCCCGCATCACCTTGCGCAAGGTGTTCGACAGGCCTGGAATAGCGGCGGCTCTGTTCGGACCGCTGGCCGACGCCGGAGTGGTGGTGGATATGATTATCCAGAACACCAGCCGGGAAGGTCACACCGATATCACCTTCACCATTCCCCAAAAGGATCTTAAAGAAACCATCAAATTAATGGAACAGATTCAGGGCGAGCTGGGAGCAACCGAAATAGCTTACGACTCCGATGTGGTGAAGGTTT
Organism: uncultured Desulfovibrionaceae bacterium; assembly: GCA_944325195.1. Lineage (GTDB taxonomy): Bacteria > Desulfobacterota > Desulfovibrionia > Desulfovibrionales > Desulfovibrionaceae > RGIG1962. The sequence continues at coordinate 14,378 of CALUZB010000008.1, forward strand.
CCGTAATCGGGGTAGGTATGCGCAACCATGCGGGCGTAGCTTCCAAGGCCTTTGCAGCCCTGAAAAATGAGGGGATTAATATCCTGATGATTTCCACCTCTGAAATCAAAATCACCTGTCTGCTTGAAGAAAAATACGGCGAACTGGCTGTTCGCGTTCTGCACGACGCGTTCAGGCTTGATACACACGACTATGAGGGCTGATGCCCTGCTCCGCCGGCCCGGCGCGCCGGGCCGGCGGGCATTTGCAGCGCTTTACCCATACTCGAAAGCGGGCGCCCTTGAGGCCATACAGGATACAGCCGCTTTCCCGCCGGTACCGGCCGCCTTTCCCGGCCGGGCTTTTTGTAAACAGGCGCGAAGCCTGGAAATCCCGGTGGAATGAAATGAGAAAACGTTGGGAATTGAAAACAGCCTGGAAGGTCAGGCCCGGAAACTGAGCCTAGACCCAACCAACCCCAGTCGGACCGGGTGCAGAGTCATCACTTGTCGGTTTGATTACAGCTTTATTGACGTGTATTGCGTCATCACCTAAGAAATTGAAATTACTGCCATGTCGAAAATCACCATTTACGACACTACCCTGAGAGACGGCTCGCAAAGCGAGGAAATCACCTTCAGCGTTGAGGATAAAATCAAAATCGCCCTCAAGCTCGATGAGTTCGGCATTCCGTTTGTGGAAGGCGGCTGGCCCGGCTCCAACCCGGTTGATGACGCCTTTTTCCGGGAAATCCGTGCCTATAAGCTGAAACGAGCCACGATTACTGCCTTCGGCAGTACTCATCACCCCGGCCAGACCGCTGAGAATGATCGGAACCTGAATGCCCTGCTGGAAGCGGGGGTGAGCTGCGTCACCATCTTCGGCAAAGCCTGGGACGAGCATGTACGCGAAGCCCTGAAAGTGAGCAATGAACAGAATCTGAATATGGTGTCCGACTCTGTGGCTTTCCTTAGATCACAGGGCTTGCGGGTGTTTTTTGACGCTGAACACTTTTTCGACGGCTATGCCACTAATCCTGAATACGCTGTGGCCGTACTGGCGGCCGCCCATCAGGCCGGGGCAAACACTTTGGTGCTGTGCGACACCAACGGCGGAGCCATGAGCAGCGATATTTATCAGATTACCCGGGAAATGGTGAAAAGATTTCCCGATGTCGCTATTGGGGTGCATGCCCATAACGATTGCGACCTGGCTGTGGCTAACTCAATTGCCGCGGTTGAGGCCGGCGCCACCCATGTTCAGGGCACGATCAACGGCATTGGAGAGCGTTGCGGCAATGCTAACCTGATTTCCATTATCCCGATACTGGAGCTGAAAGAAGCGGGAAGCTCCCCGGCCATTCCTAAGGAAAACCTGTCCCAACTCACCGGAGTGGCCGCATATGTGGCGGAAATAGCCAATCTGCCCCTGTTCTCCCGTCAGCCGTTTGTGGGACGTTCCGCCTTTGCCCATAAAGGCGGCATTCACGTTTCGGCGGTCAGCCGCAAATCTTCATTATATGAGCATATCAATCCGGAGCTGGTTGGAAACAAGCAAAGGATATTGATGACTGCTCTGGCCGGACGCAGCAATATTATTGCCATGGCCAGACGTTATGGCTTTCATCTGGACAAAGATGAGCCGGTGGTGCGCGGCCTGTTCAATGACCTTAAAGAAAAAACAGCTATGGGTTATGATTATGCTGCGGCGGAAGCCTCGGTTGAGCTGTTGCTTTTAAAAAAACTGGGGCGGCGCGGGGTGCGCGACTTTTTCAAGCTGATCAATTTACGGGTGCTGGAAACCAAAGATGACAAAGAAATTCTGTCTGAAGCGACAATCACCCTGCAAGTGGAAGGAATGCTTGAGCACACCGCCGCCTATGGACAAGGCCCGGTAAACGCGCTGGACAGCGCCCTGCGCAAGGCCCTGAGCACCTTTTATCCCAAGCTGAACGAAATGCGCCTGCTTGACTTTAAAGTGCGGGTACTGAACAGCAACGAACATCAGGGCGGCACAGCTTCAGTGGTACGGGTATTGATTGAGTCAGGCGACTGTAACGGCCGCTGGGTTACTGTGGGAGTTTCACATGATATAATTGAAGCCAGTTGGCAGGCCCTGGCCGATTCATTCACCTATAAGCTTTACCGCGATGAATACTCTCACCGCGCAGCGCTGCAGGAAGACAACCTGGCGGAAGCCTGAGACAGCTTAATTTGTCAAACCACTCTGCCGGACACAAAGAGCGGCTTGCCCCCTGCCCGGCCGAAATTGTGTAACAACAGGGCGGCGCCTGTCCGGTACGACAAGATAAAAGGCTTTCATTCAAACGTCCGGGCGGCAGTCCATATGACCTCCTGTCATATGGGACGGTCTGGGGCTTGGAAACAACCCATATACAGAAAAGCCCCGTACAAGTACCCGTTCCGGCCCACGCCGTGATTATTTGCTTTTGAGTTTGAGCCCAGAGGCTCATTAAGGCTGTTTAAGCTCCGGAAGGTCGGAAGCTCCCTTTAGGCAGGTCAGGCGTTTTCCATTTGCCGGACCGGGGAAACCCGACAAAATTCTTCAGGTTTGAGAATTCACCAGTAAGCTGAACGGCAGGCCGTTATGAACCCGGTTCCCTACCGCCCGGTCTTGTTGGCTGAGCCGTCTGCATACAGCTCGCAAGCCGCCGTACCGGCAACAGCCGTTTGCGCCCTTCCGGGGCACGGGCGCCTGTCCGGGGAAAAGCTGCTCGTTAATGTGCGGGACATCCGCAACAACTGCCTGAAGCACCGAAATTTAACGCCCTTTCAGGCGGATATGTTCAATCCACAGTAAAAGCGACAGCAGATGCCGGCTCTGTAACTTCTCAATAGAAACTAGTATTGTTTGATATACTCGTCCAAACTTTCAGCATTACAGTTTCTGCTTACCCAGAAGGCAGCAGCCCACACCATCAGCGCTGCGGCCTGGGTATCGTCCAGGCGACGCAACTTTGCTTCCAGGCTGGCCTTACTGGCCCCGTGCTTGTTGTGAACAGCGGCTACATCACATGAATCCATTACTCTAAGAATAAGGTAAGAAAGGCGGGTGTTTTCCGGCAACAACCGGAAATCTTTGTGCGCTTCCACAATAGTTTTGAGTTCAGGTTGCGAAAATATTTCTTTCACCGTATGCACGGCCCGAAAAAAAGTATCTACCGCCCAAGGCAGAATAAATTCAGCACCAGCGCTTTTGGTGCGGAAATAGTCTTTCAACCATTTTTCCTGATCGGCGGAAATCCTCGCGGCAACCTGCGGCATACAACTCTCCTGAAGCAGGTGTAGACCAAGGCAACACCCACTCAAATCTCTTTATAAATGATAAATTAAAAGTGCCCATAATTCAAGACAATATCTAGAATAAATTTAGGAAATTTATTTTCTTGCTATTTTATAAATAGGGCTTAATTACTTATGAGGAGTTTTTCGTTTTACCCCTTTTACACTCTGAAAGCTTTTGGGGGATAACTTGACAACAGGAAATTCGACGCCCACCCTGTCAGGCTATTTAACCCGCCCTGAAGACAAACAGTACATCAGGGCCAAAGTCCGTCGGCGCGGAATATACCTGTGAAAAAGCCGACTGTGGATTGAACATGCCGTTAATAGTTGCTTTTGTTTATTTTGTGCTTGAAGGTTGGTTTCTGTTCTGGGCAGCCGAACAGATTGGCTTTCTGCAGGTGCTGGTGTTGCTTGGTGCGGCCGCATTGCTTGGATTTTATCTGGTGCGTTCCCAAGGGCTGAGCTCGTTCGCCCGGGCCAATCAGGCTTTGCTGCAGGGCATTTCTCCGCATGAAGCTGTTTTAGACGGCATCGTGCTTCTACTCTGTGGAGTGATCTTGATCGTTCCCGGCCTGCTCAGCGATATTCTGGTTCTGCCCTTACTCATTCCCGGTGTACGCCGTGCAGTTGTACGCCGAATGGAAATGCGGCTGGCCGGGCAACACTTCAATTCCCGACCCGATTTTACAACCGGCAAAGGATACGGACAAATACACCGTGAAGATGAACATTCTGCTCATGACGCTTGGCGCTCTCAATCAGGCGGTTTTGGAGGGTTCGGCGCAAGGACGGGTCCGTTTATGTTTTATCGGTTTTTCATGAGTGGGCCCGGGCCGCGGTATAATCCCGCTGAAGATAATCCGCACAGTTACGGGCGCTGCTCCGAGAGAAAGCCCTCCACGGAATATAAGGTAATTGTGCATGACAACAGCCGGATAATAGATGTGACTGCGGAGCAGCCGGGGAATGATGAATCGGAAATCCGTAAAACCTGAATGCCTTGGCGGAAAACCGGCTTCCCGGCAGGAGCACAACGCAGACCTGAACCGTCCGGCTTCAACAGAGACGGCGGGGAAACAGCCCGAGCCACCCCACCATAACCTTCCTGAATCTTTGCACCCAGCGCCTGTTATGGGATCTGCTTCCGCTCCCCACCTGACCGGTGGTTCCTCTTCCGGCTCCAATCCCGTTGCGTCGTGCAATTTGCCGTGCAAATACAAATTTTCCGGTTTCGGCAATTCGCCGACCGGTTTTCAGGCCCTGGTCAAACGTCATCCCGATGCCCCCCGTTTCTGGCTGGAATGCGGTTTGCGGGTCACCCATAAATCCGGCAAAAGGTTCAGTTCGGTATTGCCGGCGCAATGGAGTCTGGTGCTGGCCTCAAAAAACATTCCATTCCAGCTCGTGCGACAACGCGGGGTGACATTATTGTTTGTGCCGCCCTTACGTTATCAGCAGGCCTGCAGGGAGTTGTACGCTTTTTTGTGTGAGCCGCCGCTTAGGCCCAAACCGCCGGAAGCAAACGGCACACCTGATTTGCGCCCTATCTTTACAGTCTTGGTTGCTTTGGCTTTATGGCATGCCTTACGCATAGGCTGGTGGGGCGGTCTGGGGCAAAGTCCGGAACAATGGTTGGCGGCCGGGGCATTGGACGCTGACAAGCTGTTTGCCGGTCAATGGTTCCGGGGCGTAACCGCCCTCACCCTGCATGCAGACGCGCTGCATCTGCTTGGCAATTGCGTTTTCGGAGGCATCGCCCTGTTTGCTCTGGCACTGCGCATCGGTGCTTTGAACGCCGTAAGTCTGTCCTTTTATGCCGGAGTTTTGGGTAACTTGTCGGCTGCGTTTCCACGCGCGGGAACAGGATACAGCAGCATCGGAGCGTCAACCGCTTTGTTCGGCACTATGGGTATTTTGTGCGGCCTGGCTATCTCCATGCGCGATACGCACGGCTGGCGTGGCGTGCTTTTTCCGCTTGCCGCCGGGCTGGCTTGGCTGGCCTTTCTGGGAACGGAAGGGGTGCGGGTGGATATTTGGTCCCACATCACCGGCCTGTTCAGTGGGCTGCTGCTTGGCTTGGGCATTCCCAAAATTTGGGACGGCGCAAAAATTCCCCAAGCTTCTTCCCTGGTTTTGGCCGGTTCAGCGCTTGTCCTTACGGCGGCGGCCTGGTTGTGGGCGTTTTTCAATTAGCGCTGATTAGTATCCGCCTAATCCCCGTAGTGTATCCGGCAACTAAAAGCGACGGCATGGCTGTAATTTCAGCAGCCGGTAGCGCTGAAATCCACTCTCAAGCATTGATTTGCTCTAGAGTTTTACCGAATTTGGCCGATAAGGTATATCCACCGGTGTATTGCCCCTTCAAGGGCAGATGTCGGGGACTTTGAGGGCATTCTCTCCGTGCCTGAAACGGAGTAAACCGCGATTTTGCCGTAGATTGAAGGAAATGCCGATATTTATACCGCTCTGAAAGAGCAAAAGGACTGGAAATGCCGTTAGTCAGCTTTATCCGACCGGAGATGCGAGAAATCGGCGGGGTTTACCGGGGTGTATTGCGTGGTGCAGCCATTGGCAGTGGAGAATTTAAAACACTGCTGGAACGAATGCAGGCTTCCGCCGACATTCAAATAGAGCAAAATCAAAAAGAACATGAAGCCAAATGGCCGGAGCGACTTCTGTTGGGGCAGCACTTCAACGGACAAAGCGCTGCGTCTGGAACAGTGATGGGACACGCCTACGAGTTGCGTGGACGTCTGTTCGTGCAAAGCACTTAGAGCTTATCAGATACAATAATGCCCCTGGGAGAGCAAACGCTTGCGGGCCCCGCTCTCGATGTTCAAAGCTGCAAGCAATCTTTGCTTTCCGAACTGCGCTCCCGCACAGTTTGAAATCAATGTCTGATTTGAAAATCAGATCACTTCAAACTAAACGTCTGCCTTTAAGAAAAACGCCTGATACTATTTGACTCCGTGATAATCGGGAAGAGCCAAAAGGAGTAAGCACGAACTTACAAAAACAAGAATATGACCAATGAACACGGAGATTAAGCTATTGTCGCGTCAAAAGTAAAGAAGACAAGTGGGCTGCAATAAGGCTTTAGAAGAAATCAACCATGTCTGGTTTCCAGTCGTTACCCTCTCACTACTGTTAAATCAACTGCATACTTGACTGCAGCGGCGCCTGTTCCCGCTTACCTGGAAGAAGAAAGCAACTAGAATTGACGGAACAGCTATCCACCGGAGCCGGATACCACTTCTGCGCTACGCCAAGCCAGGACAGTTCCCGCCAAACCACATCTTATCCCTGTTTCCAGCAATATACAGAATTGCATGAAGTCAGTGAGATGAACATAGCATGCCAATCAGAATTCCCGAATACAGTTCAGCGTATAGTGTATTCAGCGATATCGGGTTTTAACTACAAAAATTGCCGATATACTGACATCAGCCGGCATTTGCCTTAGACATGCTGGCATTGTTTCCGCCAGGGGTCACAGGTTGAAATAATGTGCAGACTGAAGCAGACCCACTGACACGTCTCCGCTTTTGCTGAAAACAGAAAGGCCATTCCGACAATCGGAATGGCCTGAGAGAACTATTGTGCCATTATTACAAGCAGCGTCCAGGACGCTGATGCAATAAACATAAACCAACGTGGAACACCACGAGCGGCTTTCAGTTCAGTTTAAGCTTCGGCAGCTTCCGCAGCGGCGCTGGCGCGGGTGGAAATAACGCCTACAACCGCATAATTGGCTTGCGAATAACGCCGTACACCGTCAGGCAGCTTCACATCTGCAGCCCGCAAATCCTGGCCGATTTCCAATTCACTGACATCAATCTTGATCTTATTTGGCAAGGTACCCGGTTTGGTGATAATGGTCATCCGTTTATGATAGACTTCCAGCTTACCGCCCACTTTAGTACCCTTGGCAGTGCCCACATATTCAAGCGGCACATCCAGCTTGATTTCCTTATCGGGATCAACACCCAGGAGATCAAAATGTTGGGGCATCTTCTTATAGGGGTGATGCTGATAACTCCAGATCAACGACTCCTGAGCAACAGCCTTCTCAGCGCCCTCAATTTCAACATCAAACAGAATGGTTCTTCCCACTGCATCGGCAAGTTTTTGCAGAGAAAGATTATCTACCTGAATCGGGATATTTTCACCAGATGGAGTGTAGAAGACCCCGGGGACCAATCCCTTTTCGCGCAACCGGCGGTTTGCGCCCTTGCCCAAATCAGTTCTGGCTTGTACTTTGAAAGTCAGTTTTTCAGACATTTATTTCTCCTTAATGCTGGGCGTTAGATAGCCAAAGCTGTTTTATACGAATAATACGCTCACTGACGAGCCGGTATGAATATTGTGAATGGCTTTTGCAAGCAACGGGGCCACTGACAGCACTTTCAGTTTGGAACAGGCAGTCAGTTTTTCTTTCAGCGGAATGGTATCGGTTACAATTACCTGGGAAAAGATCGAGCTATTGAGGCGCTCAATAGCCGGTCCGGACAAAACCGCGTGAGACGCTGTGGCCATGACGTCTTTAGCACCGCGCTCCATAATCACATTCCCTGCAGAAACAAGCGTGCCGGCAGTGTCAATCATATCGTCAAGCACTATGGCGACTTTTCCCTCAACATCGCCGATCAGGTTCATTGCCTGCGCCTGATTAGGTTTATCACGGCGTTTATCAATAATCGCCAGACCGGCGTCAAGCCGTTTCGCAAAGGCGCGCGCCCTTTCCACCCCACCGGCATCCGGAGAGACAACAACCAGCTCTTCAGCCGCGTTCAGTTTTATCTGCTTCAGATACTCCAGCAAAACCGGGGCGGCATACAGGTTATCCACCGGAACATTGAAAAAACCCTGGATCTGACCGGCATGCAGGTCCATGGTCACCAAACGGTGCATACCGGCAACCTGCAGGAAATCAGCAACCAACTTAGCACTAATGGGAGCGCGGGAATTGACTTTACGGTCTTGACGGGCATAGCCATAATAAGGGATTATGGCAGTAACCCGACGAACACTGGAACGCTTTAATGCATCCAGCATAATGCACAACTGCATTATATTATGATTGGAAGGAGCACAAGTAGGCTGAACAACGTACACGTCGCAACCGCGTACATTATCGCCGATTTCAATTCGGATTTCCCCGTCACTGAAAGTATCGCAAAGAACCGGGGTAAGTGGCCTGCCCAAATGATGAGCAATGGCTTCGGCCAACTCGGGGTTGGCTGTACCAGTAAGAATTTTCAGCTCGCCTTGCATGATTCATCCGATATTTTAAAAACCCGCCAGACAGAAGCAAAACTTCCAGTCTTGCCAACACCGCACAGCGCCCAGAGGCTGCATGGGAACCCTGCTCCCATATATATCACCCAAAAACATCAAGCCACCCGACAAACTTCACCAAAACCATGACACAAACTATTGAATGGCAGGGGCGGGAGGATTCGAACCCACGAATGACGGGACCAAAACCCGTTGCCTTGCCAGCTTGGCGACACCCCTGCATTCCACTCAATAGCGCCGATTCAGGCGAGAACTGCTTTAACACAGTCCACTTCATTTTCCTTTCGGGCAACTTGAAGTGCCCCTTTATTACCTGTAATCAAAAGATAAATCAACTACTTTTTGCGAAAACCCTGAAATATTTTCAGGTCGTTTCACCAGCCGCCAAAATTGGCTGCAATAATTGGAGTGCGAGTCCGGAGATCCTGTCCTGACCGGGCCTTCCAAAATAACGAACCGCACTGTCCGGACATACACGGACGAACCTCTCTCCGCCCTGAAGCATACAATTGTAGGCCTTTAAACGTGGCAGATTACCAAAAGTCCAAACAATATTCCACACTGTTTATAAAACTGCTCCTGCAAATCTTCATTGGCTTTTTGAAAAGTCTGTCCGGATAAACTGTTCAGGCATTTCGATAGTTGATGACTTGTTACAGCCGACCTGAAATTTTTCAGCAAATGGCGCAATATCTGTCACGACAGAGCTTCAAGCGCAATCCGGATCCGAACACAGACGCCGCTTACAGAAGCTGAAGCAAGGTCCGGCAACCCGAGCGTGCCAGACTCCGGGCGGCGGAATCCGCCGCATCTTTACAGTCGAACAGCCCGAATACGGAGCTGCCGCTGCCGCTCATCAAGGCCGCTTTGGCTCCGGTCTGAAGCAAACTTTCCTTTACTGCCCCAATTTCCGGGTACCCCCGAAAGACCACTGCCTCCAGATTATTATAGAACCAGGGCCAGACTTTTAAAGCCCGCCCGCCGCCGCAGTTTCGGTCTTTCTGATGCAGAAAATCCCCGAAAAGCGCTGCAAGTGCGCTTTGCGATGGTTTTTCGTCCGGCCGGGTCTTATCCCACTCCTTATAAGCCCAAGGCGTGGAAACATGAACATCGGGAAGCGCCAACAATAAATAATACCCGGCCAAGCTGACCTGAACCGGGGTGAGTTTCTCCCCTATTCCGCTTGCCACAGCCGGTCCATCCAATAGAAAAAAAGGCACGTCCGCCCCTACTCCCGCAGCCACCTCAAACAGTTTTTCCACGCTGAGTGCCTGCCCGCCGGCTTCCCGGTTTAAAAAGCGCAGCAACCCGGCGGCATTGGCGCTGCCGCCGCCAAGACCCGCCCCGGCCGGAACCTGCTTGTTCAACAGCATTTCAAAGCCGAACTTGGTGTCGCAAGCCCGGTTGAATGCGTCCAAGGCTTTGTGCAGGGTGGTGGTTTCCGTGGCCAGCGTGGGGAGTTGCGGGCAAACCAGATTTAACCCCGGCTTGTTTGCCGGGCGCAGGCAAATTTCATCGTACGGTTCCGCAAGGGGATAAAACAAGGTCTGCAGTTCATGGTATCCATCCGGACGCAAGCCGCACACCTGCAGAAACAAATTCAGCTTGCAGCCGGTGCGCAGAACAACCGCATCATCCCGCCATTCCGCCGTTTTTTGCACAGACGGTCCAAAAGCGGACAGGTTTACAGCCGGATTTGCAACTGATTTGCACGCACTCACAGCTTATCCGGCAAACTTTCAACCGTAAGGCTGGTGTTGGTGAACACACAGATATCCGCGGCAATGCCCATGGCTTCGCGCACGATCGCCTCTGCAGACAAATCGGTATTGCGGGCAAGCGCCCGGGCCGCCGCCAAGGCATAAGCCCCGCCGCTGCCGATGGCGGCAATGTCGTCATCCGGCTCAATCACGTCGCCGGTGCCGGAAAGCACCAGCATATATTTCGCATCAGCCACCAGAATCATCGCCTCCAGACGCCGCAAATACTTATCTTTGCGCCAGTCTTTGGCCATTTCCACGCTGGCTTTGAGCAGATTACCTGAGAACTCTTCCAGCTTGGCCTCAAAGCGCTCAAACAAAGTGAGCGCATCAGAGGTGGAACCGGCAAATCCGGCCAGCACCTTGCCCTGGTAAAGCCGGCGCACCTTGCGCGCCCCATGTTTCATTACAATTGACTGGCCCATAGTGATCTGACCATCACCGCCCATGCTCACTTTATCACCGCGGCGCACCGCCAAAATAGTCGTTCCTCTGAGTTCCATATCCATCCTTTCAGCCGTTACCAGAATTCCTTGCGTTCATTATAGATTGAGTCGAACCGGTCTAAAGCGTCCTGCTGCGCGCCGGTTTGCACATAACTTTCCGCCTTGTCGCGGTTGACCTGGACCTGCCTTTTATTGTTTTCATACAGGTTGCTGTAGGCCAGGTGCAGATAGGCCTCGAAATTCTTGCCCTGCCCGCCAAGCAGCCGTCCATAATAAGAGTGTACCTCACTGTCTTCCGGCAGATAGCGCAACACTTCCCGGAATTCCGAGTCGGCGGCAGCGAAATTTCCCGACTCTCCCAAGATAAGCGCGTTATAAAATCTGGCAAGATAGTCGTCCGGCCTCATCTGCACTGCTTTCTGCAAATATTCTCCGGCTTTCTCCGATGACCCCGGCCCGCCTTTGCTGTATTGAAAAATACCGGCCTCGCGCCATACCAGCGGTTCGTGCGGGCCCAGTTTAATTGCTTCCTCAAAAGCCTGCCCGGCCTCGCCTACCCGGTTCAGGCGGGAGTATAAAATTCCCTTGCCCATCTGATTAAGGTATTTCGGATTTTTGGCGTCAAGCTCAAAGAATCGCAGCGCCCCGGCCGGATCGGAATATTTGGCCCGCACCAGGGTTTGAATGCGCACGAATCTGGTATTGTTGTCTTTCCTGTTTCTGATGTCGGCGGCAAACGAACTAATGCGCGCGCTCATATCGGTAATGCGGCTGCTCACATCAGGGTGAGTGCTGAGATAAGTGGGAATTGCGGAACTGATCCGTCTCTGATCACGGCGGATTATTGAGAAGGCCCCGGGCATGCCTGAAGGAGGGTAACCCGCTTTAATCAGATAATTCAGCCCCACCTGGTCGGCCTCGGTCTCGTCCTGCCGGGAATAATCCAGCATGGCGGCCTGCCCCACAGCCATGGGAGCCACTACCCCGGCCCCGCGCATATTACCGCCCATAAACATGCCGCCCAAAGCCAGCAGGGTTGAGGCCAGCCCGATCATCTGCGAGCGCTCGATCCGGCCGGCAATATGGCGCTGGGTGGCGTGGGCCAGCTCATGGGCCATTACTCCGGCCACTTCCGATTCGTTTTCCATAGCCAGAATCAGACCGGTGAACACGAACAGATGCCCGCCGGGACTGCAGAACGCATTGATAGCATCAGAGCGCAACACATTCACATCAAAGGTGTAAGGCTGGGGCGGCGCCGCGCTGATCAGCCGCCTGGTGATATCCTGTATATAACCTTTAATTTCCGGGTCTTCAATTATCGGCAGACGCGACTTAATCATCACGCTGAATTTGCGGCCCAGCTCAATTTCATCGCTGAGGCCGAATTTGCCGAAGGCATGCGCAGGCGCAACCGGAAGAAAAAGCAGTTGAGAGCAAAGCAATCCTACCAGCAATAATCTGGAAAAACGGCTGATCAAGTCGGAGCAAAGCATTATGAATATCAACCTCTCAAGCCCTTGATTGGCGTTTTCAGGTTTTCCCCCTTTTTTCTCCAGCCGTCGAACATTCCCGCATTCTACAACCGCCGCAGCGCACCCCTGTACTGAGCACTGCTTCTGCGCTGTTTAAGCACGCCAAGCGTGTATTTAACACTGACAAGACCGCTGAAGCGTGAATTTAAGCGCTGTTTGGGCAGACACTAAGTGCCGGGCTCCGCCTTAAAGCCCGCTTACAGCACATCCCACTCCTGCCCGGCGGCGGTATCGCGCACTTCAACCCCCAGTCCGTTCAATTGCTCGCGCAGAGAATCGGAAGCAGCAAAATCCTTGCTTTCCCGGGCTTGTTTGCGTTGTGCCAGCAGTGCTTCAATCTCCGCCACGTCAAGCCCTTTCCGTTTCACCTGAGTAAGCCTGAGTTCAGCCAGATAGGCGGCGGGCTCAAGCCCGAACACGCCGAACACTTCCACCCAATCCGCCCTGGTTTTCAAAAACTCCTCCAACAGTTCGGGGGTATCCGCGCAAAGCCGCAAGGACTTATCTTCCAACACTCTAAAGATCAGCCGCACTGCTCCGAATACATGTCCCAAGGCGGCTGCGGTGTTCAGGTCATCATCCATTCCGGCCATGACCTGGGCGGCAATCTCCCGGAATTCAGACCGGATTTCCGCGGGAAGTTTATTGCCGCTGCGTTTGGTTTTGGCCAGCTCTTCCTCCACAGCTCCGATGCACTGGTAAATCCGCTTCAGGTTCTTTTCCGCATCTTCCATGCTTTGGAAGGAAAAATCAATCGGACTGCGGTATTGCCGGGAAATCAGGAAATAACGGAGAGTTTCCGGCTGATAGGTTTCCAGGATATCGCGGATGGTTTTGAAATTTCCCAACGACTTGGACATTTTTTCCGAATCGATTTGCACGAACCCGTTATGCAGCCAGTAGCGTACAAACTGACAGGAGCAGGCCGCCTCGGTTTGAGCCACTTCGTTTTCATGGTGCGGGAAAATCAGATCCTGCCCGCCGCCGTGGATATCCAGAGGCAGTTCCAGATATTTGGCGCTCATAACCGAGCATTCAATATGCCAACCCGGTCGCCCTTTTCCCCAGGGGCTCTCCCAAAACGGCTCGCCCGGCTTGGCCGCCTTCCACAGGGCAAAGTCCATGGGATCTTCCTTTTCTTCGCCGGGAGCAATGCGTGCGCCCGCCTGCATCTCGTCCAGAGAGCGGCCTGAAAGTTTGCCGTATTCTGGGAAGTTGCGCACCCGGAAGTACACATCGCCGGAAGGCGTGGCATAGGCGGTTCCCTTCTCAATCAGAGTTTCACACATGGCGATCATTTCCGGAATATTCTCCGTGGCCTTGGGCTCAATATCGGCGCGGCGCACGTTCAGACGGTCCATATCCTCATGAAACGCCGCAATGTATTTTTCAGCTATTTCCCGGCTGGACACACCCTCTTTGTTGGCCCGGTTGATGATCTTGTCATCCACATCGGTGAAATTGCGGGCGAAACGCACAGCGTAACCTTTATAACGCAGATAACGCGACAAAACATCGAATACAATCGCGGAACGGGCATGCCCCACATGGCAGTAGTCATAGGTAGTGATCCCGCACACATACATATCCACTTTGCCCGGGTGTTTGGGAACAAACTCTTCTTTTCTCCGTACAATGGAATTATAAACCTGCATTATTCCTCCTGCTGCGCCATGCGGTTCAACACGCATGTTTACCTGAAGTTCAACTTAATCACATCAACTGAAAACGAATTATAAAACTGCTCGCCGCCCACTCTCACCAGGCTCAACCAATTGCCGTTCAAACCAGCCCGCTCGCGCACGGCGGACGGGCAGTCAGACAAAATACTACACTAGATTATGTACTGATATTCAATTCCCGCCCAAGTTCATTCCAGTTTCTGAACACGAGCCGCATGGCGTCCGCCCTCAAACTCCGCGGCCATAAATTCCCTGACTATGGCCAGGGCCAGGTCGCGGCCCGTTACCCGCGCCCCTAAACACAGCACATTCGCATTGTTATGCTTACGGGTCATGCGGGCCTGGAATTCGCTGGTGCATAAACCGGCCCGAATGCCTTTATGCTTATTGGCCGCAATAGACATGCCAATGCCTGTGCCGCACACCAGAATGCCTAAACTCCGGCTTTGCAGCACCTCTCTGCAGACCGCAGCGGCAAAATCCGGGTAGTCGCAGCTTGTATCCGGGTTGTGCGTTCCCAAATCCTTAACCTGATACTTTAACAATTCCAATTCAGCAACAATCACTTGCTTCAATTCAAATCCGGCGTGATCCGCGCCGATAGCAATATTCATATTCAGCCCTGTACTTTCGCGAGTTTGTGAACGATTCAGTTATTTCATGCGCTTGATCGGCAAGACTTCCACCCCGGACGGCACAAGCAGAGCCAACTGCGAATCGTTGAACTCAGTCGGATATTCCCGGTCTTTCACCAAAACCACCGCTTTATAGCCCTTGCTGTGAGCAATGGTCAGCTTGCGGACTTTCTGCCCCTGACTTTCAGGCTCAATTAAAATGCTCCAGCCGTCAGAACTTTTCCAAAGCACCGGAGCGCCGGAACTGTTCAGAAGTAACTGTCCGGGCAGCGGCCCTCTCAACAAGGTATAGGCGTATCCGTCAAATTTGCGGGCCGATTCGCCCAATTCAGGAAAAGCACCCGGCTTTACCGGCTCAGCCAACGTATATTCGTCGGAGAACAGGCGATCATAACGCCCTTCCAGCAAGGCCGCCATATCGCCGATGGACAGAGGCAAAGGCTCGCCCAGCCCTGGAAGCACAAACCTGGGCGTTTGCCAGCCTTTATACTCGTAGGCTTTATTTTCTTCCGGCACATAGGCCAGAAACTCCCGCTCCCCTTCCCGAGCGGCAACCGCCAAAGAATTGAACCCGGCGGCTGCGTCAAGACGGAAAGGTTTGCCGCCGTTGCTCCACAAATAAAAGGACAGCCTGTTTCCGTTTCCTTTCGGCTGGGTATAGCGCAGACTGCCTTCCAAACGGAAAGGCCGGGCCGGCTCGCCGGGGGCGACGGCAAGATACTTGCTCCAGACTTCCGCCGCCGGATCTTCAGCCGGGTCTGTCGCCCCTGAATCCGCAATTTGGGAATAATCCGGCTGAGGAGCCGGTTCAGGCGAGACGGCACCTTTAGTACAACCCATAGCCGCCGCCATTGTCAATAAACAAATATAAATTGCAAAGATATGTCTTCTCAACACATCAATCTCTCACTTTTTTCAATTTTTCTTCTATTTCAGCGGAATCTTCAGATGAAAGCTCCAACGCCCGGGCATATGCCTTCTTCGCTTCCGTCGGTTTATTCACCTTTTCAGCGATATCGCCGTAATGCTCCCAGATTTCCGCTTCCTGCGGGGAAAACTCCATTGCTTTCAGGATAGTTTTGTAGGCCTCTGCAAAATTCCCCATTTTAAAATATACCCAGGCAAGCGAATCGATAATATGGGCGTTTTCAGGGTCTCCGGCCAAGGCACGCTCAATCAGTTCACGCGCCCGCTCCAGTTCCACACCCTTGTCCGCCAGCGTATAACCGATGTAGTTGAGCGCCGCGGAATTATCCGGGTGTGCCTTCACTATCGCTTCCATTACCTGCATGGCTTCAGCTTTGCGGTTGAGCTGATCGTAAAGCGCGCCTTTAGCAAACATCAATTCCGGGTCATCGGGGAAACGCTGCAAGGCCTCATCCAGCAACTGTTCCGCTTCCGCATATTTTCCCTGAACATGGTAAAGAGATGCCTTGGTCTGCCAGAAACTCTTCTGGGCCGGGAAGTGATCAAGGGCCTCTTCCACAACCGCCATAGACTCGGAGTAACGTTTGTTTTCGCTGAGAGCCTGGATTTTATACAGAACAGCCCGCTCGTACAGGGGGCTGTCCGGCGAAATCATGCTCAGATAGTTTACTGCCCGCTCCAGGTCTTTACTCCCATCATAAGCTACCAGAAACAGGTAAAGGAAAACCTCATCGTCCACACCCGGCAAAGCCGCTGCTTTCAGATAGATCCGCTCCGCCAGATTCCACTCTTTAAAACCGGTGAACAGCTGCCCGGCCTGCATCAGAAAATTCACCGTGGGCGGCCCCAGTTCCACCGCTGAAAAGGCATTGTCCACATGCCCCAACTGCAGTTCGGAATAGACTATTCTGATCCAGATGGAAGGATTACTGCGGTCAAGCTCGAGCAAACGGTTATATATTTCCAGAGCTTCAGCCGGCCGCTTGCTTTTCTCATAAAGGAAAGCCAGCTCGGCCCACGCCTCAACAAACTTCGGGTCTTTCTCCACCGCCCGCTTTAAAAGCGCTTCGGCGTCCTTAAGCTTGTTCAGACCAAGCAGCGCTTTCGCCTTCATATACAAATAGTACGGGGTCTTCCTGGCCGGAGTATCCGCATATGCCCCGAATGACGGGTCAAGCTCCGTGGGCTTCGCATCCGCCGGAATGAAATTCAACACCTCGTTGGCCTTGCTGAACTGCTTCAGCCTTACAAGCAGGTCGCTCAGGCGCATGATAATGTGAGTGTCATAGGGATTTTTTTCAGCGTATGCCGACAACAGAGCAACACCCTCTTCCATGCGCCCGCTCTGCATCAGGGCTTCGGCATAAACCAGGCTTATCCGCTTACTTTCAGGATAAAGCGCGTGCCCTTTTGCGGCAATTTCCAGGGAAACGCTTTTTTCACCCTTAAGCATCAACTCACTGACCGCTTCAACAAAAGTTTCCTCAGACGGATCTCGTTCAACCAGCAGCAAAGCGGACTGCTTTGCCTCGTCAAGGTTATTTGACCGAATGGACTGCTCAAGCGAAAGCAAGTTGTAAATTTCTTCCGCAGAGGGATTAAGCTCCCAAACAACCCGGTTGCTGTTCTGCTCGGGAATAAAGAAACAACCCCAAACCAGACAGAACAGGGCCAGCACCAACACCAGACAAACCGGAAAAAACCATTTTTTTAATGAATTACCCATAGTTTTATTTACGCATCCCAACAGCCCGCCATTGGCGCATACTTAATAAGAGGATAAAGCCGGATAAGTTTACCACGTTTACAAGCACGGCACAATTCAAAATTGAGAGGAAATGAAGTGCGCAGACCTGTAAATCGTTCAGATTGTCTTCCGACGTCGGACAGAACCCGACGGCGGTTTTGCGCCGTGCTCGTCTCAGCGCCGCGTTTTCAGCGAAAACCACACCCGTTGAGCGCCCCCTGAGAGCGGGGGCACACCTTTGCGGGCTGTTTCTGTTTAACCGCCCCCAAACACTCCCGGACAAGTGACAAAACGTCTCCCGGCAGTCCAAAAGGCTCACGGCCTGATCCAGTCCTCGGAGAAGTCCTCAATTTCTCTGGACATATGCGTGCGCAACTTCTGCAGCAGACGGGTCTCGATCTGGCGCACCCGTTCCCGGGTAATATTGTACTTGGCTCCGATTTCCCGCAGCGTAGTCGGGTCGTCGGACAGAAGACGGTTTTGCAGGATATCTCTTTCCTTATCTGAAAGAGAAGGAAGAATTTTCGCCAGTTCATCCCGCAATATACCGGCCAACTCATCGCTGGCCAGACTTTCTTCAGTTCCCGGGCCCAAGGCGGGTAGAAAATCCATGCGGCTGGAGTTAGATTCGTCGTTCAGGGGCATGTCTAAAGATACGTCACTGCCCTCCATGCGCTGGGTCATCTCCAGCACACTGCTTTCACTCACACCAAGATTTTCAGCCAGAGTTTTGTTGTCGGGGTCAAAACCCTGGGCAATCAGGCGCTGACGTTCCTTGTTCAGATTATAAAACAACTTGCGCTGAGTCTGGGTGGTGCCTATTTTCACCATGCGCCAGTTATCCATGATAAATTTAAGGATATAGGCCTTAATCCAGAAAGCGGCGTAATAGGAAAACTTAATCCCCTTTTCCGAATCGAACTTGTTCGCCGCCCGCATCAGCCCCACATTGCCCTCCTGAATCAGATCGAGCACATTCTGCATCCAGCGCCGCTGAAAATCCATGGCTATGCGCACCACCAAACGCAGATGGGAAGACACCAGTCGGAAAGCGGCGTCGCCGTCGCCCTCCTTTACCCGACGCGCCAACATCAGTTCCTCTTCCGGCTTAAGCATGGGGAATTTGCTTATCTCACGTAAGTATAAGGTAAGACCATCTTTTAAATTGCGGTCAGCCGGCGCCGGAAGACCGGGATCAAGCGCATGTTCGTCGCCGAGCTCAAGCTCAAATGCGTCTTCCGCCACGCCCTGCAAATCCGGGTTAAACAGATCTCCGGCCAGATATTCCGGCTCTGTTCCCACATTTTCCAAAACCTCGTCGTCAAAATCCGGGGCTTCAGTCTCCAAATCATACTCAAGCTCCGGCTCAAGTTCCGCCGGGTCCACCGGTTTCGTTTCAGGCTCAGCCACATTCCTTTCCCGGGCCTTGGACATTTTCGTCAGCTCCGCTCCGGCCTTTTTAACTTTCTTAATCGATGACAATTCCGTTTTATTTATATTACTCATCCCTACACCTTTGAGGTCAGGTTAAATTCTTATGACATAAATTACTATATAATGTTTAAGCGGTTATTTCAACATAATAAAACCAATCTGCCGCCAAAGGAAAATATACTGAAAGCGGTTGACATTCCCCAAGTAAAAGTATATAGGTCTTTCATTCATAAGGTGGCAGCGTCAGCAGCACCTTTACATCCTGTTATATTTGTAGTGGGGTGGCCCTTGGGCCTCCCTTTTTTTTCCTCAATCTCTGGCTGTAATCTGCAAAAGCTTCTAACACCGGAATTAACAATGAACGCCGACATCAAACACTCGATTGAAGCAATCGCCGCCCCCCTGGCCTGCTCACTGGGCCTTGAGATTTGGGGAGTGGAGATCACTGGAGCCGGGCGCCCGGTTGTGCGCATTTATGTGGAAGGTGAAAACGGCTGTAATATTGATGATTGCGCGGAATTGTCGCGCTTGCTGGGGCTTTCATTAGACGTGGAAGACATTATGCCGGGAGCGTATTCCCTGGAAGTATCGTCGCCGGGGTTGGAGCGGACTTTCTTCTCGCCGCGCCAAATGGAAAAATATATCGGGGAAACAGTCAGTCTTATTCTGTTCTCTCCTCAGCCTGCGTGGCCTGACCGCAAAAAATTTCAAGGCGAACTGCTGGGAGTTGAGGGAGATAATATCACCCTGTTGCCTGCCGACGCCCTTCCTGATGCGCAGCCTCTCAATAGTGTCTGGGAAAATATTCAGCGCGCCCGCCTGGTGCACGATTTCGAAGCGGATAAAGGTGCCAAGCCGGGCAGTAGGCAACCCGCCCGAAGCAAAAGAAACGATTGAGCATTGCCGCCACGGATTTATCGTATTTAAACATACTTGCAAGGCAAGGAGCTATCTAACATGGAACTTAAAAAGGCCATCGACCAAATCAGCAAAGACAAGGGCATTGACCGCGATATGCTCATTCGTACTCTTGAAGACGCCGTACGTACGTCGGTTCATCGCAAATACGGAGAAGACGTTGATTTGGAAGTCTCTTTCAATGAAGATACGGGCGAGATCGAGGTTTATCATTTTAAAATAGTCACTAAAGAAGTTGACAACCCCACCTCGCAGATTTCCCTGGAAGAAGCCCTGAGCCACGACCCCAGTGTACAGGAAGACGATGAAATGGGCTTCCGTCTGAACGTGGGAGATTTGGGGCGCATTGCGGCGCAGTCTGCCAAGCAGGTGATTATCCAGCGTATGCGCGACGCAGAATTGGAAATCATTTTTGATGAATATAAAGACCGCAAAGGCGAAATCATATCCGGTATTGTGCAGCGGCGCGACAAGTCCGGTTGGATTGTGAACCTGGGCCGCACCGAGGCGCTTCTGCCCAAAGAGGAGCAGATTCCACGCGAACACTATAAACGCGGCGACAGAGTCGAGGCCATAGTAATAGATGTGCGCAAGGAAGGACGCGGCCCGCAGGTGCTGATATCACGCGCTCACCGCGATTATATGGGGGCGCTGTTTAAACGGGAAGTGCCCGAGGTTGACGAAGGCATTGTGCAGATCATGGGCATTGCCCGCGATCCGGGCAGCCGGGCCAAAGTGGCGGTCATGTCCCGCGACCGCGATGTGGACCCGGTGGGCGCTTGCGTAGGCATTCGCGGCTCCCGCATTCAGAATATAGTGCAGGAACTGAGAGGCGAGCGTATCGACATTGTGGTGTGGAGCCCCGATATCGCCACCTACGCCCGCAATGCCCTGGCCCCGGCCATAATTTCACGAATTACCGTGGATGAAGACGAAAACCTGTTGGAAATCGTGGTGCCGGACGATCAGCTGTCCAATTCCATCGGGCGCAAAGGCCAGAACGTGAAGCTGGCAGCCAAGCTGCTGGGCTGGAAAATCGATGTGTTCACTGAAACGAGGCACGCTGAGATTAATGAAATCGGTCATGGTCTGGAGCAACTTTCCTCGGTTGTGGAACTGCCCCTGGAACAGTTTTTGGAAGCAGGCTACACTTCTATTGAAAAGATCAATCAGGCGTCGGACCAGGATTTGCTCGATGCTATTGACGGGCTGGACGCCGAAAAGATAAGTAACCTGCGCTCCGCCATCAATTTCCTGGGGGCGGACGCCAGCAAAACTAAAAAAAACGACGATGACGCTTAAGCAATGGCCCGACACATACCCATCCGCAGTTGCGCCGTATGCAGGCTCCGTTTGCCCAAACGCGAACTTTTACGGTTTGTCTGGATAAATGAAAGCGGATTAAACCAATATGTTCGGGATGAAAAGCAGGTTTTACCGGGCAGAGGCGTTTATCTTTGCGGCAGCAGGTCTTGTTTGGAACGCGGCAGAAAAAAATTAAGCATAAGAGTTGAAGAGTAGGAAAAGCATGAGCGGCGATAAAATTAGCGTAAAAGATTTGGCAGGCATGTTGAGGCTGGACTCTCAAGACCTGAAAACCGAACTTCAAGGCATGGGCTATGAACTGAAAATGATAACCAGCAGCATTCCCACCGCTGATATCGACCGGGTAAAAGCCCATTTAAAAGCTAAGGGCATTGCAGGGGTAAAAGCCGATGAAGATAAGGGCGCGCCCGCAAAAAACAGCGCCGCGGGGTCTGAGCACGCTTCCGCTCATTCCGAGGACTCAGCCGACTCCCGCGTGGAACGCCGCGAGGTTCAGCCTGGCCTGATTATCCGCCGCCGCCGGGTTAAAGAGGCTGAAGAGCCGGTGAAAACAACCGTTGAAACGCCTGCCTCGTCGCAAACAGATGACGAGGAGTCTGCTGCCGCGCCCGCACCCCATACCCCTGAACCGGAAGCAGTTGCAGAGCCGAAACAGAAGTCGGAAGCTGTTGTCGCAACTAAGAAAGCAAAACCTAAAGAAACTACCGCCCGCATCATCAGTCGCCCGGAACCGGTAAAACCAACGGAACCCGCTCAGCCGGAAACCCGAATCGAGCAGGAAAAACCCGCTGCCGGGAAGCAGAATCCGGCTGCAGAAACAGCGGAGCCCGTTCAGTCTGTTCAACAAGAGCAGACCATACAACCTGTGGAAGATAAAGAAGGCCGGGAATCCCGGAAAGAAACACGCCAGTTCGAGCCGAACGCCACTTTCGCTCCCGATGAAACGGACATCAAAGCCTCTAAGGAAACAGTGGAACGGGGGTTGAAAGTGCACGTCGAGCCCGCCGCGTTGGCAGAAGAAAAGCCGAAACAGGAAGAGCCGAAAAAACCGGCCGCCTTCAGTCCTGTGCGGATTATTTCCCGCCCCGACCCGGTTCCGGAACTGCCCCAACCGGACTTTGAGCAGCCGAGAATGAATGAAAAACCGTCGGGCGGGCCGCGCTATTCCGAGCCGTCGTCCAAGACATACGACGGCGAACGGGACGGACCGAAGAAAAAACGCAATATGAACAGCCGCCGCACCGTCGATTTCCGCGACTTTGATGATGACGGCATGTTCGATCTGGACAAGGCCGACCTCAGCTCCGACTGGGGGGACGATCTCGGTGCAGGCGGCGGACGGCCGCAGGCGCGCCGCAAGCCCCGTCCGCGTAAAGAGCAGCGCCAGACTGCGCCTCAGGCCCCTACCCAGCCGATTAAAGCGGCTAAACGCAAAATCAAGGTGGATGAACTCATCAAGGTGAGCGAACTGGCCCATGAAATGGGCGTGAAAAGCACTGAGGTGATCAAAGTATTGATGCAGCTCGGCGTGCTCGCCACAATTAACCAGTCGCTGGATATCGACACGGCCACTCTGGTTGCATCGGAATTTCAATATGAAATAGAAAAGGTGGGCTTCTCTGAAGACGACTATCTGGTTGACTCCACTCCGGATAATCCGGAAGACCTGAAACTGCGCCCGCCGGTGGTAACCATTATGGGCCATGTTGATCACGGCAAAACCTCGCTGCTGGATGCAATCCGCAAATCGCAGGTGGCTGCGGGTGAGGCCGGCGGCATTACCCAGCACATCGGCGCTTACCATGTAACCACACCCAAAGGAAATATCGTTTTCCTGGATACCCCCGGTCACGAGGCCTTTACCGCCATGCGGGCCAGAGGCGCCCAGATGACCGACATCGTGGTATTGGTGGTCGCGGCCGACGACGGCGTGATGGAACAGACCAGGGAAGCAGTGAACCATTCCCAGGCCGCCGGTGTGCCGATCATGGTGGCTGTGAACAAAATTGATAAGGAAGGTGCAAACCCGGAACGGGTTACCCGTGAACTTTCCGAACTGGGTCTGGTTTCCGAAGAATGGGGCGGCGACACCATATTTGTGAATGTATCGGCTAAAACCGGCCAGGGCATTGACGAGTTGCTGGAAATGATTGCCCTACAGGCAGAAGTTATGGAACTTAAAGCCAACCCCAACAAACCGGCCCGGGGGCATATTATCGAAGCCAAGCTCGACAAAGGCCGCGGCCCGGTGGGCACAGTGCTGATTCAAGAAGGCACTCTGCATCAGTACGACGTGTTTGTTTGCGGGGTATTCTCCGGTCGCGTGCGCGCCATGCTGGACGACCAGGGCCGGAACATCACCCAGGCCGGGCCGTCCATGCCCGTTGAAGTGCACGGCTTTGAGGGCGTGCCGGAAGCGGGTGAAGAGTTCGTTGCCGTGGCCGACGAAAAACTGGCCCGCCGCATCGTTGATGAGCGCGCTGTCCGCCAGCGGGAACGCGAACTGGCCCGCGAATCCAGAGTCACCCTGGAAACCTTCCTGGCCAGCCGCCCCACCGACGTGGAAACCCTTATTCTCAACTTGGTGCTGAAAACTGACGTCCAGGGCTCTCTGGAAGCAATCAGCGAGGCGCTGAAGAAAATGGGAACGGAAGAAGTACGCGTAAATGTGGTGCACGGCGGAGCAGGCTCCATCACAGAATCGGACGTACTGCTCGCTTCCGCGTCAAACGCAATCATTATCGGCTTCAACGTCCGCCCCACGGCCAAGGTGAAGGATCTGGCTGAACAGGAAAAAGTGGAAATCCGCTTCTACGATATCATTTATAATCTGGCCGACGAAATCAAAAAAGCCATGGAAGGCATGCTGGCCCCGGTAATCACTGAAGTTTACTTGGGACAGGCGGAAGTGCGTGAAACCTTTAACGTGCCCAAAGTCGGAACCATTGCCGGCTGTTTTGTGGTGGACGGAAAAATCACCCGCAATGCCGAAGTACGTCTGCTGCGCGAAGGAGTTGTGGTTTATACCGGACGGGCCGCCTCACTCAAGCGCTTTAAAGACGACGTGCGCGAAGTGGTAAAAGGCTATGAGTGCGGGCTTTCCCTTGAAAACTTCAACGATATCAAAGTGGGAGACGTGGTGGAAGCTTTCGAGCACCAGGAACAGGCGGCCACACTCGATTAAAAGCTGTTTGCAATACCGACTGAAACTGACAGGACCGGACAGCGGCCTAAAAAATCGGGAAGGAGCTGAAAAAACCACATTTCCGGCCTGCGATTTCCCGAAATCAGGCCCACTGCTCTGGAAGACATCTTGCAGCCGCTCTATCCGAATAGGCAAGAGCGGCTGCCGCAGTGCTTACAGCCCCAGAGACTGACTGTTGTTTTACGGCTCTCCCGACAAAGCAAGGCCGGACGATCATGTCATGCCCCTGGAGCAGACCTGCTCCAGGGGATTCAGGTAATCGCCGGACTTAAGTCCTGGTAAAACACAGGCTCCCGCATCGCCGGAACGTGTTCCGGGCGACGGGAAAACAGCCTGAATATTGAACTATATACAGTATATTATGGTAATAGGCGTACTCACCGTTGAATATGCCCTGCACGGCAACGATTCACTGAAAGGTAAACGGCGCGTGGCCAACAGCGTCAAACAAAAAACACGCAACACCTTTAATGTGTCCATTGCGGAAGTGGGCACGGAAGATTCGCTGTCCAGACTGCGCCTGGCTGTGGTATCCGTAAGCAACAGCGAAAGGCATCTGATCAGCCGGCTCACCAAGTGCCTTTCCCATCTGGAAGCCTGTTGCGCGGAAGAAATGGTGTTCAGCGACATTGAATATTACGGAGTGGAATAACCCATGCTTACTCCTGTATCAGCGATATGCGAAACACTGAAAACGCAAAATGACTTTCTGATTGTCAGTCATGCCATGCCCGATGGCGATGCAATCGGCTCCCAACTTGGACTGGGGCTTATCCTGCAAAGTCTGGGCAAGAACTTCCGGCTTTACAACCTGTCGGGCTTTCCTGACGCTTTCAGTTGGGCCAATCCCGGCTTCAGCTTCGCCCAAACTCTGGCGGAGTTGGGAAACTTTAAGCCCAAAGTCTGCATTTTCACCGATTGCGGCGACAGTTTGCGGGCCGGTCCTGAAATGGCCCGCTGCCTTGCCGACAGAACTTTCCCCCTGACTGTTTCCATTGATCATCACCGCGAAAATCCTGATTTCGCCGACATCAATCTGGTGGAGCCCACCGCTTCGGCCGCCTCTTACCTGGTGGGAAAAATTGCAAAAGCACTGAACATCCCATTGAAGGGAGAACTGGGGCAAGCCGTTTATCTGGGCCTGGTTGAAGATACCGGCTCCTTCAGCTACGGCAACACCGATGCCGACACCCTGGCTATGGCCGCGGAAATTGTGAAGCTGGGTCTGAGTGTGGGCCGGTTCAACGCCTGCCTGGAAAATATCTGGAGCCTGGAACGCTTTCGCTTCTGGGGGAAACTGTCCAGCCAAATCCAACTGACTCACCATAACTCCATAGCTTATGTGTGTGTAACCCGCAAAATGCTGGACGAAGCAGGCCTGACCGCGGCCGATTTAAGCGACTTCGCATCCAACCTGCGTAAAATCAGGGGCGTTAAAATCAGCGCTGTTATCAGAGAAAACGGAGAGAACCGGGTGAAAATCAGTATGCGCTCAATCTTAAACGTAAATATACAAAAAGTGGCGGTTCATTTTGGCGGCGGCGGGCATAAAAACGCCGCCGCCATGGAGATGGACGGCGATATTGCCGGTGCACTGCAAGCCGTGTTGCCGGAAATGATCAAAGCTGCCGACGCCGCTGCGTAAAACCGCAATCATTCCGGAATAACCATGCCTGAAAATCGCCAGAATTCAAAACAAGCCCGCACCGGCACGCCTGTGGACGGGGTGCTGGTGGTGAACAAACCCGGCGGCCCGTCGTCAACCCAATGCCTGAACCGGGTCAAACGGGCTTTGGGTGTGAAAAAAGCCGGGCACGCAGGAACACTTGACCCCATGGCGGACGGTGTGCTGCTGTTGCTGCTGGGGCAAGCCACAAAGCTTTCCTCCTACCTGATGAACAGAAAAACTTACAGCGGCATAATTGAACTGGGACGCAACACCGATACCTGGGACGCGGAAGGCCAAACCCTTGAAACTAAAGATATTGACAATATCACCCTCTTGCAGGTAGAACAGGTCGTTGATGATTGGTTGTTTCAAAAGGAACAGGTTGTGCCCCCTTATTCCGCTGCCAAGCATCAGGGGCAACCCCTTTACCGGTTGAGCCGCAAGGGCGAGCCGGTACCTGAAAAGACCAAACCGATTGAAATTTACAAGGCGGAACTGCTT
Organism: uncultured Desulfovibrionaceae bacterium; assembly: GCA_944325195.1. Classification (GTDB taxonomy): domain Bacteria; phylum Desulfobacterota; class Desulfovibrionia; order Desulfovibrionales; family Desulfovibrionaceae; genus RGIG1962. The sequence goes on from CALUZB010000008.1 coordinate 40,745, forward strand.
GAGTTCACACCGCCTTATCTGAAATTTCGGGTTGAATGCAGTTCGGGAACCTACATCCGGTCCCTGGCCCACAGCTTGGGGATTCGCTTAGGCGTTGGAGCCACCCTGACTGCACTGACCCGGGAATACAGCTACCCGTTCACCTTGGACCAGGCTGTTTCTGTTGCTGAGGTTTGTGAAGACCCGGAACAGGCGCTCGCGCGGGTTGTGGGCATAGTCGATTGTCTGCCTGATTGGCTGAAGATCACCCTTTCCCCGCCTGACGCCACAGACGTTCAGAACGGCGTTCCGGTTATTTGCAGACAACCGCTTTCCAGTGGCGTTCAGGCTCTGTTGCTTGACCAAAACGGCGCGCCGCTGGCACTGGCGGAAGTCGTATCTGAACAAGGAAACGCCATGTTCAGAGTGTTGCGGGGGTTGTGGCAATAACATTTATCCCAACGGAGGATCATGCTGTGGCAATGACAACTGAGGACAAAAAGAAAATCATGGCGGAATTCGGACAGAAGGAAGGCGATACCGGCTCTCCGGAAGTACAAATTGCCCTTCTGACCGCGCGCATCAACTCTTTAACCGGCCACTTTAAAAACCATGCCAAAGACTTCCATTCCCGCACCGGGCTTCTGCGCATGGTAGGTCACCGGCGCAAACTGCTCTCTTATTTGAAGAAGATTGATGTGCAGCGCTACCGCGACCTGATTGAAAAGCTCAATCTGAGAAAGTAACGGCAACAAGGGGGGCTTGTGGATTATCCAAAGCTCCCCTTCTGTTTCAAAGGGGCTGCCTGCAGTCCCGAACAACTTATAACCTGAAGGAAGGGGCTCCCGGACATAGCGTTAATTCCGGCTTGATCTTGCGGCTGTTTGTTTTCAAGGCAATGAGATGCGTTATTGAATGGTGGCGGCGTTCGTTTTCCGGAGCAGAACCTGAAAATATAGGCCGGCATAATCCGGCAATGTGCAGCAACACCATTTTGCCGGTTGAGGTTGCCCGCCGTAAAGCAAATCGCAAACCAAAGCTGCCCAAGCTCTGCTTTCGGTAATTAACTCTGTTTCCGGTATCCCCTTCAGAGTCTTCAAAGGATTGAACAATGGACAGTATTTTTGACGTGAAAAGGGTTACCGCCCAAGTAATGGGTAATGACGTGATTATTGAGACCGGACGTCTGGCCAACCAGGCCGACGGGGCTGTGTGGATTCAGTGCGGCGGCACTGTGGTTCTGGTGACCGCCTGCTACGCCCCGCTTGAGCGCGAAACCGACTTTTTCCCTCTTACAGTTGAATATAGTGAAAAGATGTATGCTGCCGGGCGCATTCCCGGCTCTTTCTTCCGCCGGGAGATCGGCCGCCCCTCTGAACGCGAGACACTGATATCCCGCCTGATCGACCGTCCGATCCGGCCCATGTTCCCCAAAGGGTTCCCTGCAGAAGTGCAGGTGCTGGCCAATGTTATTTCAGCCGATCAGATCAACGATCCCGATACCCTGGCCCTGACCGGGGCTTCCGCCGCCCTGATGATTTCATCCATGCCGTTCAACGGTCCCATTGCCGGAGCGCGCATCGGCCGGATCAACGGAGAGCTGATTCTCAACCCCACCACCAAACAGCAGGAAGAAAGCGATCTCAATCTGGTATTCGCTGCCAGCCGCGAGGCAGTGGTGATGGTGGAAGGTGAAGCAGAATTTGTGGCTGAGCAGGACATTATCGACGCACTGAACTGGGGCAAGGAAGCGATTATTCCCCTGCTGGACGCCCAGGAAGAACTGGCCGTCATTGCGGCTAAAGAAAAAATCGCCTTCAGCCCCACCGAAATCGCTCCGGAATTCGAAGAGAAAATCATTGCTCTGGCAAAGGAGTCATTGGAGGAGGCCCTGATTATCCCGGAAAAAATGGAACGCCGTCAGGCCCGCGACGAAGTGCGGGAAACGGTGATGACCGCCCTGCAGGAAGATACCGCACTGGCGGAAGATCCGGCCAAACTTGAAGCAGCCCAGTCTCAGGCGGGCGAAATTCTGGCCGCTCTGGAAAAAAGCATTGTGCGCCGGCGCATCGTTAATGAAGGCGTACGCATTGACGGGCGCGACACCAAAACCGTGCGCCCGATCAAAATTGAAGTGGGACTGCTTCCCCGCACCCACGGTTCAGCCCTGTTTGCCCGCGGCGAGACCAAGTCGCTGGTGGTGACCACCCTGGGCAGCTCCACCGATGAACAACGCATGGATTCACTGCTGGGCGACGTGAGCAAACGCTTCATGCTGCACTACAATTTCCCGCCCTACTCTGTGGGTGAAGTGCGCATGCCCCGTGTTTCCCGCCGGGAAATCGGGCACGGCGCGCTGGCTGAAAAAGCCCTCAACCCCATTCTTCCCGATGCAGCAGACTTCCCCTTTACCCTGCGGGTAGTGGCGGAAACCATGGAGTCAAACGGCTCATCGAGCATGGCGGCCATTTGCGGCGGTACCCTGTCACTTATGGACGCGGGTGTGCCCATTCAGGCGCCGGTAGCCGGGGTGGCGATGGGACTGATCAAGGAAGACGACCAGTTCATTGTGCTCACTGATATTCTGGGCGATGAAGACGCCTTGGGCGATATGGACTTTAAAATTGCCGGCACCAGCGAGGGTGTTACCGCTGTGCAAATGGACATCAAGATTTCCGGTATCCCAACGGAAGTAATGGCTCGGGCCATGCAACAGGCTAAAGAAGCGCGCCTGCACATTTTAGGCGAAATGAGCAAGGTGCTCTCCCGCCCCCGCGGCGAGCTTTCCTCCTATGCGCCTCAGCATACGGAAATTATGGTCAACCCGGATATCATCCGCCTGATTATCGGTCCCGGCGGTAAGAACATCAAAGCCATTACCTCAGCCACAGGGGCAAGCATTGATATTGACGATTCCGGCAAGATCTCCATTTTTGCTCCGGATACCGAGTCCATGGAAAAAGCCAAGGAAATGGTCCAGTATTATGATCAGCACGCCGAGCTTGGTAAAAACTACCGGGGCAAAGTAGTTAAGGTGATGGAAATCGGCGCAATTGTGGAAGTGCTGCCCAATGTGGAAGCACTGGTGCATATTTCCCAACTCGACACCGCCCGGGTGGCTAAAACCGAAGACGTCGCCAAGGTCGGCGATGAAATGGAAGTAAAAGTAATTGAAATCAATGGCGATCGGATCCGGGCCAGCCGTAAGGCCGTACTCCTGGAAGCGGAGGGCATTGCCTGGAACCCCGCAGACACCGCTCGCCCGGCTTCACGCGGCGATAAGGGAGATAAAGACCGGCGCCGCGAGCACAGCGAGCGCGGGCGGGAACGGAGTCGGGAGCGCGGCAGTCGCGACAAGGACTAATCGCCGGATTCCCCGACGGATAATAAATGACGCCGCCCGCTTTCGGATAAGAACAGTCGGGAGCGGACAATGCACAACAGGTATTGTACAACGGCTTCCGTAACCGGATCGGTTGACTGTTTTTAAGGCAATCCCGGCCCCCATCGGCATTTTGTGTTTGAGCTTACCACTTCCGCCTTGCAGGCAATCCGGTTCCTGCAGGGCGGAAGAGTAAATGTATAACGCCGGTATAGTATGCAGGTTGTCTGGTGTTCACTCACAGACGGCAGGAAATCGTCTGGCTCAGGCTGGCTGTGGGCCATTGCCGGACAGTGATAACTGACTTGAAACCGGCAGGATTCCACACTACCCATGAAGCGACTCAGGCGGCCGCGGTTTGCTGTCCGGTCCATGCTTGTCGGGAATCCGCAGTTTACCGGCTTTTTGCAAAACGGACAGATATCCGGTTAAGCCGGGAGAAATTCTCCAACTGCATAAGGAATTAATATGAGCAACCCCACAGTAATTATTGAAACCAACCAGGGCGATATCAAGGTTGAGTTGCAGGCGGCGGAAGCCCCCAACACCGTGGCCAACTTCCTGCGCTATGTAGAGGAAGGCTTTTACGCTGATACCCTTTTTCACCGGGTTATCCCCAACTTCATGATCCAGGGCGGCGGCATGGATTTGGAAATGAACCAGAAACGCCCGCTGTTTGATCCTATCGCCAATGAAGGGGCCGCGTCCGGCCTGAAAAATGTCCGCGGCTCAATTGCCATGGCCAGAACCAATGATCCGGACAGCGCCACCTGCCAGTTTTTCATCAATCTGGTGGACAATGCCTTTCTCGACTACAATCCCAACGCTTACATGGGCGATGGCTATGCCGTGTTCGGGCGGGTGACGGAGGGCATGGACGTGGTGGACGCCATAGCCGCTGTGCCCACCGATTTTTCCGGCTATCACGCCGACGTGCCCGTTGAACCGGTGATCATCAAGTCGGTGAAGCTGCTTGACTCCTGAAGCGGCTGAAATGAACGCTCATTCGCCCCTTAAAAGTGTAAGTGTAAGTCTGGTCTGCTTTACCCGCAACGACCACGCTCTGTTGCAGCAAAGTTTAACCGGCCTGCCGGACTGGAGTTTACTGCCCCGGGAAATCATTGTGGTTGATGACGCTTCCGAAGAACCATACGCCCCGCCGCCCGCCCTGCTGCAGCAACCCGGTTTTCCCCCGCTGCGGGTACTGCGCACCCCGCGCAAGCTGGGCTACGCCGGAGCCAAAAACTTTGGCCTGCACACGGCTGCATCGCGCTTCATTCTGTCTATGGATGCAGACATCACCCTCAGCCCGCGCTGGCTTGAGCGCTGTCTGCCCCCGGCTTCCCGGCCGGAAATCGGCCTGGTCAGCGGCCCGATTATCGCCGCTTGCGGGCAACACCTTTTCGGGCGCTACATGGCCCTGACCTATTCATTCAACACTGAAACAGCCGGTAAAGTGAAATTCATTCCCGGAGCAGTATGGCTGATGCGGCGGGAGCTGTGGCAGGAGCTTGGCGGCTACGATCGCTATCAGGGAGACGCCGGGGAAGACGATTATCTTTGTAAACAACTGGCCGGTCTGGGCCGCTGCTTATGGATTGAGCCGAAGGCCGAAGCCTTTGAAATCCGCCCCATGGACCGCCTGCACATGGTCAGACGCGGCTGGAAATGGCACGGTGCTTCAGTCTATCAGGCTCTGGCTGCGGGGCACAGCCTGGAAGAAGCTGTAAACGTGCTGCTGTACAGCCTGCGCCCCAGAATGTTGCGCTCAAAGCAGGCTAACCCCCTGTTTCTGTATTACGACCTGCTTTACTGGGCCTACGCCCTGTTTGACCTTTCCCGCAATGCCGCCCGCACCGCTCCTCTGTCTCCCTTGCTGGCTGCATTCCACCCCTGGCTGGCGCACTTTCCCGGCCTGGCCGGGGCTCTGGCCGCCGACTTGACGGATTTGGGCTTCAGCGAAGCAAGCGGGTTTATTCTGAAAGAAACGCCCCTCTCCCTTCGCCCCGTTCCGGATCTGGCCGGGATAATGAGTTTTGCCTTTGACCAATCAGTCTTAAATGCGTTAGAAATGAACTTAGATGCAATTCGGCTTGATTAGGTCCCGATAAGATTTCAGCCGAATTTTCGGCTTGCAACCATGTGCGGCCAGGCTTAACCCCGATGTTAACTACTGAACACTATACACTGCTCGCTCTGATTATGGCTTAAGGAAGCACCGAATGAAAAACATCTACATTACCGCTGCCGAACCCTACACAGGCAAGTCGTTGCTGGCCCTAGGCATGATGCAGACTCTGCTGCAAGGCACCGGAAAAACAGCCTTTTTCCGCCCCATTGCGCAAAACACGCCGGACGGCCGCCCTGATACCGACATCAACCTCATTCTCTCCTATTTTGAGCTAGACATCACTTATGAAGCCGCCCACGGGGTGAGCGAGCAGCGCGCCCACGCCCTGCTCAACTCAAACCGCCGGGCGGCGCTGGTTGAGGAAATCCTGCTGAAATACAAACGCCTGGAAGCGGAGCACGACTTCATTCTCTGCGAGGGCACCGATTTTCTGGGCCGGGACGCTGCTTTTGAATTTGAGCTGAACATTGAAATAGCGCTTAACCTGGGCGGCTCGGTGCTGACCGTGATCAGCGGCAAAGACCGCCGCTCCGACGATATCACCGACTTTTCCCGACTTACACTCAATCTGCTGCGGGAGCGCGGTCTGGACAATCATGGGTTGATCATCAACCGCTGTAACCTTGGCGCCGGCGAGCGGAAAAATCTGCTCCAACGCATCCGCCGGGAAAATGAAGGCGGAGTTGCCGTTTTCGTTGTGCCGGAAAACCCCATCCTGGGACGGCCGCATCTGGGCGACGTGCTGCGCCAGACTGAAGCCGCCCTGCTTTCCGGGCACCAATGCCATGAAGTGCTGGTTGAAGACGTGATCCTAGCCGCCGGCGGCGCGGAAAGCTTCATCAGAGATCTGAAGCCGGGCGGACTGGTACTGACCCCGGCCGACCGGACAGATATTATTCTTGCCGCTCTGGCCTCACGCCACTCCAGCGCCTGCCCCGATATCGCCGGGCTGCTTGTGTGCGGCCGTCCCGCCCTCTCACCGCGCCTTAAACAGATGCTGAACGGATTTTCCGTACTTCCTCTGCCGGTAATGGCCACCCAGCTCGATGTGATGAGCGCCGCCGTCAGGCTCGCTTCGCTGCACAGCAAGCTTTCGCCCCAAGACAGCCGCAAAATCGCCGCCGCCCTGGGCCTGTTTGAGCGCCATGTGAAAATCAACCGCCTGTCGAAACGCCTGATCAAGGCCAAATCGCATAAAATCAGCCCCAAAATGCTGGAATTACGTCTGATTGATTATGCCAGACGTAAAAAAATGCACATCGTACTGCCGGAAGGTGACGAAGAGCGCACCCTGCAGGCAGTGGAAATTCTGCTGGCCCGCAACGCCGTAAACATCACCCTGCTGGGCGATGAGCAACGCATTCGCAATGTTGCCGGGCGGCTGGATCTGAACATTGAGGGGGCGAAAATCATCAACCCGCAAACCGCGTCCAACCGCGACGCCTATGCAGACGCTTACTACGCTTTGCGCAAGCATAAGGGGATCACCCCGGAGCAGGCCCGGGAAATCATGCTCGACCCCATTTACTACGGCACAATGATGCTGCACAGGCGCGAGGCCGACGGCCTGGTTTCCGGAGCGGTGCACACTACCGCCAACACCATTCGCCCGGCCTTTGAAATCATCAAGACCCGGCCGGGGGTGGAAACGGCATCTTCTATATTTCTGATGTGTATGCAGAACCAGGTGTTCGCATTCGGCGATTGCGCTGTGGTGGTGGACCCGACTGCAGAGCAGTTGGCCGGAATTGCCCTTTCCTCGGTGGAAACAGCCCGCCTGTTCGGCATTGAGCCGAGGGTGGCCATGCTCTCCTACTCTACCGGTACGTCCGGACACGGCGCCGATGTGGACAAGGTGGCGGCAGCTACGGAAATTGTACGCAAACGCGCCCCGGGGCTCCCCTTGGAAGGGCCGATTCAATATGATGCGGCAGTGGACCCGGACACAGCCCGGATCAAACTCCCCGGCAGTCCGGTGGCCGGCAAAGCCACTGTGTTCATTTTCCCCGATCTGAACACCGGCAACAACACTTACAAGGCAGTGCAGCGGGCGGCCGGGGCAGTGGCTATCGGACCGATCCTGCAAGGGCTCAATCTGCCGGTGAATGATCTCTCGCGCGGGGCCACAGTGGCGGACATCGTCAACACCATTGCCATCACCGCCATTCAGGCTCAGGCCTTGAAACAGGCTCATGCGGAGTAATGCCAGTAACATCCGGCCAATCCGTCACCAGCGGGAGAGACACTTCACCCCCTGTGCCGTCAGCCGAATTTGAAGTTGAGAAAGAGAAAGCCATAGGCTTGGCGAGCGTCAACCGGTGTCCCCCGAACAGGAGAGATTAAGAGCATATTGTTTCAATCCACAGTCACTCCGGCCGCTGACTGCCCGCCCATAAATGGCGGGCTTGCTGAAAATGATTTCAGCGGCGAAGCCTTTTTGTCAACCGTTTCTTTCCCGACTTTGGGGAAGGCCTCAAACCATAAAGGATTTTTGATGAAAATTCTGGTAATCAACGCCGGCAGTTCCTCTGTAAAGTATCAGCTATTCCGGATGCCGGAAGGCATCTCACTTTGCTCCGGGAAAGCCGAGCGGGTGGGCGAGCCGACCGGTGGGTTCATCACCCATAAATTAAACCCCGGTACTGCCGACGAACGAAAAGTCAAATTCGATTATCCGTTGCCGGACCATGCCTTTGCCCTGGAAAAAATCACCGGCATTCTTACCAGCCCGGAATGGGGAGTGATTTCCGATCTTGAGGAGATCAGCGGGGTCGGACATCGAGTGGTGCAGGGCGGAGAGCTGTTTAAGAAGGCGGTAATCGTGGATGACCGGGTGCGGGAAGGGATAAAAAGTCTGATCCCCCTTGCCCCCCTGCACAACCCGGCCAACCTGCAGGGCATTGAAGTGGCCATGCGCATGTTTCCCCATGCGCCGTCAGTAGCGGTGTTCGATACCGAATTTCATCAGACCCTGCGGCCTGTGGCCTACACCTATCCCCTGCCCTACCGGTTTTATGAGCAACTGGGCCTGCGCCGCTACGGCTTCCACGGCATTTCCCACCGCTATGTGGCCCGCGAAGCTGCCCGAATGCTCAGGCAACCTCTGGAAACCCTGATGCTGATTACCTGTCACCTGGGCAGCGGCGCATCCGTAGCCGCTGTTTCCGGCGGCAATTGCATAGATACAAGTATGGGCCTGACCCCGATGGCCGGTCTGGTCATGGGCTCGCGCAGTGGGGATATCGACCCTTCCATTCACGGTTTCTTAATGCGCAATACCGGCATGAGCAACCATGAGTTGGAAGAGATGTTCAACCGCGAAAGCGGCCTGCTGGGCATTTGCGGGCGCAACGACATGCGCGATATTCACAACGCCCGCAAAAACGGCGACAAGCTGGCCCAACTGGCCTTTGAGATTTTCTGCTATAGTGTTAAAAAATACATCGGCGCCTATGTGGCCGCACTGGGCCGAGTTGACGCCGTGGTGTTTACCGCCGGTATTGGAGAAAATGACCCTCTCTGCCGCAAACAGATCTGCAAGGGCCTGGAAGGCATGGGTATTGTGCTGAACCGCAAGCGCAATCTGACTGCAGTGGGCAACCCTGAAGTCATCAGCATGATTGCCAGCCCGGTCAAGGTACTGGTGGTTCCCACCAATGAAGAGAAGGAAATAGCCACATCCACTTGGCAGACACTGACAGTTGATGATCAATGCAGTTGAGGAGCGTTTGCAACGGCGGGATAACACTAACGAGCCATAACCAATGTATTGCAAACATGTATGGCTGCCGAGCATGGGCCTGTTTTACAGGGAAACAACTTAAGGAGAATAAATGAAAGATGTAATCTTATGGACAGGCGCAGGGCAGATTGGGACGGCGATTGCTCGTCGCGTAGGCTATGGTAAAAAAATCGTTGTAGGCGATAAAAGCATTGAAAATGCACGAAATATCGCAAAAACCATGACCGAAGCAGGGTTTGATATTGTTCCTGTTGAATGCGATATATCAAGCCGTGAATCCATTTTGAACTTAATTAAGACCGGACAGGAATATGGCGAAATTTCAACCCTTATAAATTCTGCAGGGGTTTCGCCGTCCCAAGCCTCAATCGAAATCATTCTAAAAGTTGACTTATACGGAACTGCAGTTCTATTGGAAGAAGTCGGCAAGGTGATTAAAAACGGTGGGCGCGGAGTTACCGTATCCTCGCAAAGTGGTCACAGAATGCCCGCGTTACCTCCTGAAATTGATGAACAACTCGCAACAACTCCAACTGCAGAGCTGTTGAATCTGGAAGTATTAAGGCCTGAGCATATTGAAAATACCTTACATGCCTATCAAATGGCAAAACGTTGCAATGTCAAGAGAGTCATGGCGGAAGCCGTCAAATGGGGCGAACGCGGTGCAAGGTTGAACTCCATTTCGCCCGGCATCATTGTCACCCCGCTTGCAATAGATGAATTCAACGGTCCGCGCGGAGATTTCTATAAAAACATGTTCGCAAAATGTCCCGCGGGGCGGCCTGGAACTGCCGACGAGGTCGCCGATGTGGCAGAACTGTTATTGTCTGAAAAAGCCGATTTCATAACAGGTTCAGACTTCTTGATTGACGGCGGAGCAACCGCGGCATATTTTTATGGAGCGCTGAAATCAGAAACATGAACGAGACTAGACAAGTCTTATTTTCACTTGAAACAGTGCAAATTTCAGCTTAATCACAGGAATAAAGGCAGTTACCTTATTGAAAATTGTTCAGATAATCCCCTCTCAGATGAGATGACTCAATCTATAATCTTATGAATTCACTAACTCTACCCCTTCCGGAACAGCCGGTGTTGCAGGCACTTACCGCCACTACCTTTACTTGGCTGATGACAGCTCTGGGCGCCTCATTTGTCTTTTTCACCACCAAAAACGTCAGTAAAATCGGGGCTAACCTGATGCTCGGCTTTGCCGGGGGCGTAATGTTGGCAGCCAGCTACTGGTCGCTGCTTGCGCCAGCCATCAGTCTGTCAGAGCACCTGGGCGCTATGCGCTGGCTTCCCGCTACTATCGGTTTTCTGGGCGGGGCTATATTCCTACGCTTGGCGGATATGCTTCTGCCCCACCTGCATTATCTTGCAAACATCAAAGACGGACCCACATCTTCCTTCAAGCGCAGTACTTTGCTGATGTTTGCGGTTACTCTGCACAATTTTCCGGAAGGACTGGCGGTGGGCGTTGCCTTTGGCGCGGCTGCCACAGGCGCTCCGGAAGCAGGCATGCTCGGGGCGGCTGCATTGGCTTTAGGTATCGGCATCCAAAATATTCCGGAAGGGGCAGTTGTATCCTTGCCCCTGCGGGCCGAGGGAATGTCAAAATTCAAGGCTTTTATGTTCGGACAGGCTTCCGGTCTGGCTGAGCCTCTGGCCGGGGTGATCGGTGCAGTGGCGGTAATCTGGCTGGCCCCGGTTTTGCCTTACGCCTTGGCCTTCTCTGCCGGAGCCATGGTGTTTGTGGTGGTTGAGGAAGTTATACCGGAATCACAGGCCGGTGAACACGGAGACCTTGCAACCATGGCCCTGATCGCCGGTTTTACTTTGATGATGATTCTGGATGTTGCTCTGGGCTGAGTTGGGCAGAAGCAGAGCTGATCCGAGCAAAATACTGTTGTGTCGGCTCAGGCCGACAGTCCCCCCCCCCCGGATTTTATAATGGAAGTCATTTCATGTCCGGACAGTGATATGACCAAGTTCAGAGCGAAGCAACTTGCCGTTCACAGATGCTTCGCCCTTATCGAAGATTTCCTGCCCTATCCGGTTTATTTGCCTTCCGCAGCTATCAATTTCTCAATATTTCTGGCCCGCTCGGCTGAATCGGGGTGACTGGCCAGAAAGCCGCCGCCGGAGCCAAGAGCAGCCAGCTTGTTCAAGGCGGATACCGCAGAAGCCGGGTCCTTCCCGTATTTCCTCATCAGATTATAGCCATAAACATCTGCATCGCTTTCCTGCTTTTGCGAAAACTGGGCATTAACCGCCGCTTCCAGCAGATCCCCAAGCAAAGAGTCACTGAAAATCACGGCTGCGTTGTTTACCGACGCAACGCCCTGACGCAAGCCGGCTGTGGTGTAGGCCACCCGCATGGCATCCAGAGCATCTCCATTCGCTACATGGCCGATTTCATGCCCGATAACAAAAAACAGCTCGTCATCGTCCATATAATCCATCAGCCCTGAATAAACCCGAACTGAGCCGTCAGGAGTGGCGTTGGCGTTAATATCTTCAGTCAGATAAACCTTAAAATTCAGATCAAGCCCGGCCTCATTCTTCAGATTTCCAGTCAGATTATTTAATCTTTTCGCATAACTGCTGCCGGAAGAAGCCACTTCAGCCTGCTGGTCTCCCCTGGCCCGCATGTTTCTGGATTCCTGCTTCAGTTGCTCATCACTGATAGTAATCGCCGACACAAGTGACATTCCGCCATTAGCCAGACGTGCGGTGTCCACGTTACAACCCCAAATAAATAAGCCGCTTGCAAGCACAACACCAGCTAACACCTTGAAATTCATTGTCTGTTCTCCTTCTTAATTCTCGTGCCGGGACCAAGCGGGGGTAAGGACTTCCACCCGTAATCCTCTGACTGATCGGGGAACTCTCATGCCATTCGTTCAAATGTTCTTCAACAGTTGGAAACGAACAGACCCCCATGAGGATGCACACAGGGGTCTGGCTATTATAATTCTAAACAAAATCCTCAAGCGGATTCAGTTCCGATTTTGTTATATTTCAGGCAGCTTGTCAAATCTCATGAACATGCCATCAGGAATACTGTTGCCGGAAGGGTTTTGCGAGTTTGCCTGAATTGCATTTTCAACTCGTCCTGTTCCGGCCGCCCGCGCCGTATCAGCCCCCGATACGCTCACAGAAGTCGCGCCCGGAATACTTCCGGTAACTGCAGACTCAGCCGGAGCCGCAACCACATTTCCGGCCGTCACCGGAGCCGCATTCAAACCACCCGCGGCTGTTCCGCCCGCAGTTTCTTCCGCACTTTCAGAAACCAGCCCTTCTATGGAGAAGTCACTGCCGAAAGCGATTGTTCCCATTGTTTGCTGAGCTCCCGGGAATGGCGGTTTCATTCCGCTAAATCCGGGAACACTGAGATTTTCCCTTATTGAAGTGATCGGAGAATCTGCATTAACCCTGTCGGCAGAAGTAAACGGGGCTTCACCAAGACCGCCCGGAGCAAGAGGATCGATGAATTTAACCGCATCGCTGAAATTAGACTGCGCCACCGCCGGAATCGTGCCCATACCCATACCTGCGGGGGCTCTGTTTTCATCCGGAGCTTCGGCCTGTCGTTGCCGGGCCGCCCCAATGGAGCCTACAGCGTTCACATCTTTATGCAAATTGCCGGTATAAGCGCTTAATCCATAAAAATTGCGCTGCCGGGCGGACACGCTCTCTGTGCCCTCAGCAGCCGGTGCCGCAGGCGTTTCCGCGCCTTCCTCCGCCCCGTTCCGTGAGAGGGCCTGTGGCGCCGACGCATTCAGATTGCCGGAACCGGCCTGGGCATAGGGGTTGATATACTCTATGCCGTCTTCCTTAAGCTCGCTGTAAATACCGTTGGGGTCAGCTTCTCCACTCTGGTTTAAGGCAAACTCAGTGCCGGAATCGCGCTTGAGACTGCCGTATCGCGGCTCCAGTTCAATCCCTTTCTGATCCAGCGCTTTCACTTCCCGGTTCCGGAGCAGAGACGGAGAAGTGGCGCGACTGGCCTTGCCGAGCTTCACATTCAACTGCTCATACAGCATATCGGCCAGACCTATTCCACCGGCTGACGCCATCTTCTTGGAAAACTCCACATCAAACAGAGACTGATACATCTCCTCGTCGCGGCTGTGCAGATATCCGCCTTTGGGAATGCCATTGCGCATCTGTTCCCAGATTTTCTGGATAAACACCGCCTCAAAACCCTCGCACGCCTCGCGCAACTGCTTGTCTTTATTCTGGCCGCCCTCAATGTGTTTTTTCAACTCATCAACCTGAAGTTTCCTTTGAATAGGATCTTCAGAATATCCGGCGGCGGCTATTCTGGGATCAATAACCGGTATGCTCATTTAAATAACCTCCAGATCGGCGTGAAGAGCCCCTGCGGCCTTCATGCTGCGCAAAATTGAAATCAGATCGCGCGGGGTGGCCCCAATGGCGTTGAGCCCGTCCACCAATTCCTGCAGAGTGGCGCCCTCAATGATGGACAAGCGCTGGTTGTCTTCCTGAATATTGATATCGGTTGTGGGCGTAGCCACGGTTTGTCCCATGCTGAACGGGTTCGGCTGGGAAACATCCATTCCTTCCTGCACCATTACCTGCAGGTTGCCGTGTGCAACCGCCACTCGGGAAATTCTCACATCCCGGCCCAATACAACAGTACCGGTTTTTTCGTCCACCACCACTTTAGCCGGAGAGTCGGGGGTGATTTCAATATTCTCCAAAGAGGCCATCAGCGGAACCAAGTTGTTGCGGTATTCCGGGGGAATGCTCAAATCAACAGTAGTGGCATCCACTGCCCGGGCAAACTGGCCGCCCATGGCCGTGTTCAGGCGTTCCGCCACCTGCATGGTTGTGGAAAAATCGGCTACAAACATATTCAGGCTGATTTTATCCTGATTGTTGAAATCAAAGGGAATGCCCCGCTCAACAATCGCTCCGCCAGGAATGCGCCCCACAGTAACAAAGTTCTTGGTTGCCGACGCGGCCTCACCTTCCACGGAGTAGCCGCCCAGAGTAATCGGCCCCTGAGCCATACCATAAATCTTGCCGTCAATACCGGTAAGTGGTGTTTGCAGAAGCACCCCACCCTGCAGGCTGGTGGCGTCGCCGATGGAGGAAATGGTCACATCGAGCTGGGAGCCGGGCTTGGCCGACACCGGCATCTTGGCCGTAACCATAACCGATGCCACGTTTTTCGGCTTCATCTGGCGCATGTCCACGGAAACACCCATTTTTTCAAGCATATTGACCATGGAACGCATGGTAAACACAGAATCCTTCTTGTCGCCCGTGCCGGAAAGCCCCACAACCAGGCCATAGCCTACAAGCTGGTTGTCGCGCACCCCGGAAAAAGAGGCGATATCTTTAATCCGCACCGCTTCCGACGGGCTGGGCCAGGCCAGAAGCAGTAAACTGAAAACAACCATTGTAAATTTGCATAAATCTATTGTTCTGCGCATGACAATTTACCTTGTTCAGATTATTGACTCCATGCAATACATATAGCAAATGGTATGCCAGACTTGAAAAAACCGCTTGTCAGGCCGATTTTAAGCGGGACTCACCAAAGAGAAACGCCCGTCCGAACAGACTTAACCGCGGTTCATTCGCGCTGTCAGTATCCCGGAACGGGCGTCTGCAAAACTCAAGATCGAGTAATCTCAAAGTCAATTTATGCTAGAAAGGCCAGATCAAATCGAGAATACGGGTGAGCCAGCCCGGTGACTGCTTGTCGGCCAGAGTACCCTTGCCGAAAATGGCGATTTTGGCGTCGGCCATCTGGGAAGAGTAAACTGAGTTGTCGGCCTGCACATCCCGGGCACGCACCAACCCGGCCACAACCAGGTATTGAGTTTCGTCGTTCACACGGGTTTCGCTGGCCCCCTCCACTTGCAGAATGCCGCCGGGAAGCACATTTATCACCCTTGCGGCAACTGTAGCCACAACCTGGTTTGAACGGTTGGTCTGCCCGGTAGCGTCAAAATTGCTTTCAGTTTTGGTATCCAGCAGGTTGCCGCCGGTAGGCCCCTTAAACACGTTCACATTGGACCCCCAAGGCATGGGGATCATGGAAATAGTGTTGCGCCCGAAAAATTCCGGGGCTTCAATGGTATATTCACTGGTTTTGTCTGCTTTGGTATCTGCTTTATTGGTGGCGGTGTTGTTTTCCTCAATCTTGACCATCAGGATATCCCCCACCCGTCGGGCCCGACTGTCTTCAAACAGCAGATTGGCGTTGGCCTCATTAAACAATGAGCCGGGGTTGGCGGCTATTTCCTGCGGAGTCATCGTCTGCTGGGGTGGAAGCACCGGCAGAGTAGGCCCCGGCTGATTTTCCCCGGCGTTACACCCGGCCAGCAAAAACAAGCCGATGCCGACAGCTAATGTTTTCAACCGCATATGTTTCTCCTTGCTCTGAATCGGGAGCATGTCATAGGATTGTTGTATTGGTATTTTACGATACTCACGCTGAAATCCGTCCTGCATTCAGCCGCTGTCTGCCGTCTGAAGGGCGGCTGATTAATTAACCAACACAGTATCTGAATTCTGCACAACCGCCGTAACCAGTTTCTTGCTCTGCATGTTGCGCACAGTTATGCTTTCTCCAAGCGCGGCATCACCCTGGGCTTGGGCCTGTACCTGCAAACGTACGTTGCCTTTGTCATAAATCAGATTGACAGTTGAACCGCGACGCACGGTGGGCACTCCGGACAAATCGGACACATAAATCACCTGTTCGGCACCGATGCTGCGCATCACCCGGAAAGGTCCGCCCCGTCCGTCCCAGATATCACTCAAATCGCCGCGCAAATGCGCCACGTTTTTACGCATGAACTTGATCATATCCACGTCCAATACGTCTTCCTTGTTTAAAGGCACGCTGGCGCACGGAACGCTTACCCATAAATTGATAAAAGCCGATCCGGTATAACGCCGCAAAACCGTACCGTCCAAGTCGCTGACCACAAAGCGCAACGACATCCGCCCCGGCCCCAGCTTGCTGATCACTTCCGGCTCAATGCTTTGCTGCGAGTGCGACAGAAAAATATAGGCCGGAGTTTTGATATCGCTGAATTCCACCTCGCCCGGCAGACCTATGGTTTCTTTAGTCAAATATTTGACCACTCTGTTCTGCAGCTCTTCACCGCTTATCAACGCTCCGCCCTGCTGAATGGCTATGGAAGAAGGATAAATGCAAATCCGCTCCAGGTCTTCCAGGTAACTGCGCATTTGGGTTTTCAAAGTGCTGCGACTAACGCTCATGGGCTTGCCGATTACTTCCGGAGCAGGCCAGAGCCGCATATTCTTAAGCTCAGCCCAGCGCTCCTGGGGAACATCACCAAGGGCTTCGGCAATTTCGCCCAAACGCACGAATTCACCGTTCACAACAGCGGCATCCCGAATTTTGATGCGCCATTCCCGTTTTGCCGGCGAGGTATCCACAGGCTTCTGTTCCTCTGCCCGGGCAATCCCCGTCCAGCCGCTCACCCCCAGCCCGAACGCCAAGGCCATAAGCCAAACAGAAATCAGAGAGAGTAATCTTTTGCGCATTTCCGGCATAACTGCTCCTTAAAATCAAATGTGCCCGCTTTGCAGCATAAGGACCAAAACAACCATCACCAGGTTACCAAATCCATTTCAGACCAGGGAACAACCGCCTTCGGCATTTGTTTTTCCACCTCAAGTCTGATTGCATGAAGCACCCCAATGCCCCGTCTGCCGTTGCCTTTACCCCGCCGACAAGCAAAACTGCTTACCGTACCGCAGGGATATCTGCCCGCAAGCACTTCCAGGTAAAACACAGACTGTGCAAGCATCGGGTTCCCGCTCCTCTTTCAAACACAAGCGCCCTAAAACCCGCCGTTATGCCCGCTTGAGCTGAACCGCCGTCTGCAACATGGAATCGGAGGTCTGAATGGCTTTCGAGTTCATTTCATAAGCGCGCTGGCCCACAATCATCGCCACCATTTCCTCAACCACTTCCACGTTGGACATTTCCAGGAAGCCCTGGGCAATGGTGCCCACGTTGTCGGTGCCCGGTTCACCTTCCACCGCTTCCCCGGAAGCTTCAGTTTCCGAATACAGGTTCTTGCCTCTGGCCTGGAGCCCGGCCGGGTTGATAAAGGTGAACAGGTTGACATCTACTGCCGCCAGTTCTTCGCCGTTGGCATCAAGCGCCGCCAGATGTCCGGTTTCAGACATGGCCACGGTTTTGGTTTCAGCCGGAACAATAAATTCCGGTTGCAGCACATAACCGTTGGCAGTCAATATTCTGCCGTCCTGGTCGGTTTTAAACGCTCCGGCTCTGGTGTACATCAACTCATCATTCACCATAACCTGGAAAAAGCCGTCGCCTTCAATGGCGAAATCCAGGGGGTTGCCGGTGTTCTGATAGTCGCCCTGAGAAAAGAACTTATGTACCGTGGTGGGGCGCACACCCATACCCACCTGAATGCCGGTCGGCACCCGCACATCGCCGTCAACCACCGCCCCGGCCATTTTGACATTCTGATAAATCAGATCTTCAAACTCAACGCGGCTTTTCTTAAACCCGGTAGTGTTGACGTTGGCAAGGTTGTTCGACAGGGTGTCAATTTGCATCTGCATGGCAACCATGCCCGTGGCCGATGTCCAAAGTGAACGCATCATAAATCATATCCTCCAAAATCAGCCCTATCCGGCTGCTTATTTACCTGCAACAAGCCGCAGTCTGCTTCTTCCGCACACGCCACGCCGGAACAAAACCAGACGTAGCTCCTTGCGAAAATCAACCCGACTCAATTCAAACTCATTTCAAAATTCAAACCGCTAAACCCGACCCTTGCCTATTTTGGAAATGGCTTCCTTATCCATACTGTCAGTAGCCTGCATCACCTTCTGATAGGCTTCGAACTGGCGTTGCGCTTCAATCATATTCACCATTTCGTACACAACTTCCACATTGGCTGCTTCCAGATAGCCCTGCTCCACACTGAAATTGTCCGCAGCCTGCTCAACAGCCCCGGCGGTTTCGCGCAGGCGGTAGGCATTCTGCCCCACTTTTTCCAGAGCTGTCAGATCATCGACGGTGGATACCTGTAACTGTCCCACCAATTCTTCATCGGCGTACACCGTGCCGTCCATCCCAATGTTAATTCTGCTTGTGCCCGCGGGAATGGTAATCTCCGCCCCGCCGTCCCCAAGCACCGGATACCCGTTGGGGGTTACCAGCATACCTTCATTATTCAGAACAAAATGCCCTGAACGGGTAAACAACTCTTCCCCACCGCTGTTGATTTTGAAAAACCCGTCACCAGCCAAGGCCACATCCAGAGGATTGCCGGTAAACTTCATACTGCCCTGAGTAAAATCGGTTTTAGCAGTGGCTATGCGCACCCTGGCCATATGCTGCGGCTCGGGAAACAGCTTCTCCGAACGCACATTCGCCAGCGGCTCCATGACCATATCATGGGCAAACTTCCAGAATGTATCCTGAAACGCCAGAACGTCGCGCTTATAACCGGTGGTGTTCACATTCGCCAAATTATTGGCGATGTTGTTCATTCTGTGCTCATTGGTAAGGGCGCCGAACAGGGCGCTGTACATACTTTGTTGCATTTGCAAGCCTCCTTAAGGCCTGGTTTTTCGCCCGGAACAAGCTTTTTCGGCCTTATCCGGTCCGGGAACAACAACCCGGGCCAGAGCCGGCGCAACCTGGGCACTAAGGCTTATGCAAAATAGAGGCCAACTATGTTTCAATCCACAGTCGCCCTATCCGCCGACCGCCTCTCGCCGCCGACGGATAGGGGGCGTGCGGATTGCCCCGCCCTTCAGGGAGAGGTTACAGAAAAGGATGGGGGGAAATCAAACAGATACGGAGCAGAAAATCCACAATGGGGGAAACGGTTCAACCGCTTCTATTCTAATTGAGGCTCCAGAGCGCGCATAACCCGGGGAGCGCATTTATGGTTTGTCGGCGCCCGGTTTGTGGCGGAGTGAACAGGAACTAATGCACACTGCTCAACCCCGACTCGTCCTGAGTGAACATGCGCCAATAAAGGGTTCCGTTGTCGGTTTTCACCGGAACCAGTCGGAGGATGGGCATTTCGCGCCAGATATACACCATACTGCCGTCATTGTGTACTTCGCAGCGCATATGAGTTGCGTAGTCATGGGGCGAGAGCGTACCGGGGTCTTCTCCCAGCTCGCTGATCTGCTCCTTCAGCAATTCCTCTACTCTGGCCATGAAGGCCTGTTTATCCGCCTCGCGCATCTATACCTCTTGCAGCGCGCACCGCCGCCTGGTTATCTGTTGTCTGAACCTGTCTGTTTTTAACACAGTCAGACGGCCCCGGCAACTCCCCGCGTCTGCACGCCATTCGCCGGGCCGTGGGCCAAGGCATGGAAGATATGCTTGCGATGATTGCAAAGAGCGGTTATTTTCCCTGCCTGGAATAACCGTCAAATCAGTCGATAACATTCAAAGCATGGGGGTTCCCTGTGATAAAAATAGACCTGCACAACCATACCAACCACTCGCACGGGCAAAGCAGTGTTGAGGAAATGTATCAGAGCGGCAAGGAACGCGGCCTGAGCGTCATGGGCTTCAGCGAGCATTCGCCAAGGCCCCTGGCTTATTCCTACCCCACAGAATACCGCGACCACCTGACCGCCACTTTTGAACAATATATCAATTCGGTACAGGCGCTCAAATCCCGCGCCGGCGGGCCGCAGGTGCTGCTTGGCCTGGAAATGGACTATTTCCCTGCTGAAGAAGCGTTCATTCGCGAAACGCTTGCTGAATATCCCTATGACTATGTAATCGGGGGTCTGCATTTCCTGGGAACCTGGGGGTTTGATCACTCCAAAGAAGACTGGGACGGGTTGAGCGATGACCAGAAACGCGCTTATTATGTTGATTACTACAAAACCCTGACCCGACTGGCCCAATCAAGACTGATGCAGATAGCGGCTCACCCTGACCTGATCAAGCTGTTCAGCATTGACACTTTCCGCGAATGGACCCGGGAAGCAACGGCCAGAAGCCTGATCCGCGAGGCCCTTGCCGCCATCAAAGCCAATGACATGGCCATGGAAATCTCTTCAGCCGGGTTGAGAAAGCCCTGCAAGGAAATCTATCCGGGCCCGGTAGTGATGGAAACCGCCCGGGAGCTGAATGTTCCCATTACCTTTGCTTCCGATGCACATCACCACGGGCATGTAGCCTACGCCTTTGACAGACTGGCCGACTACGCCAAAGACTACGGCTACACTGAAAGCGTCTATTTTTATAACCACGCCTGGCACGCAATGCCGTTCTGAATCCATGTGTACCTTGCTTGAGCTGAACAACGTCAACCTGAGCCGGGGCGGGGTCAGAATTCTCTCAAATATCAACTGGCGCGTGCGCGCGGCGGAAAACTGGGCCGTGCTGGGCGACAACGGGGCGGGCAAGTCCACCCTGCTGCGCCTGGCTCTGGGGGAAGTCCGGCCGGATCAAAACTTTGACGCAACCGCTCAGCCCGGTGAACTGGCCTGGTATATCGGCGGGGTAAAGGAAACATCGCCCATAGCGGCCCGGCAGGTTGTGGCGGGGGTGTCCCCCGAGCTGCATGACTGGTATGCCCGGCACGGCTGGCAGCTCAGCGGAGAGGAACTGCTGCTGAGCGGGCTTTATGCCAGCCCCCTTATCTACAATACCCCGTTGCCCGATGAGCTTGCAGAAGTCAGGGCCTTGGCGGCGGAGCTTGAGCTTGAGCATCTGCTCAATTACACCGTGGCCGAAATGTCGCAAGGCCAGTTGCGCCGAATGCTGGTGGCCCGGGCCCTGATTATCCGCCCCCTGCTGCTGGCCCTGGATGAAGTATTTGAAGGCCTGGACGCCCCCTCGAGAGCCCGGCTTTCAGACTTGCTGGCTTACTGCAAAACCACCATTCTGATGACCGCTCACCGTGAGGAAGATCTGCCCGACTTCATCCGGTGCGCCCTAATCCTGGAGCAGGGGCGCATCGTCCGACAGGGACTGCGCCCGGAATTCCGCCTGTCGGAAGCCGACTTGCCTGACTCCCGCCGCGCGGAGGACAGGTCGGCTCTTGCCTCCGCTGCCGCTCCCCTCTCCTTTAAACCGCCTGAATTGCAGACTCAAACAGAGAGTTCCGCCGATCCGGCGGACTTCGCACAAGCGGCGGATTTAACTCTCCCCCTGCTGGAGCTGAAACAGGTGAACGTGTTTCTCGAGCGCAAACATGTGCTGCACGACATCAACTGGACAGTGCAGAAAGGCGAAAACTGGGCAGTGCTGGGAGAAAACGGTTCAGGCAAAACCACCTTGCTGCGCTGCCTCTGGGGGGAAGTACATCCCGCCCTGGGCGGCGTTCTGGCCTGGTTCGGCAACCCCGGTCCCCACAACCAGGCACTCCTGCACCGGCAATTCGGCCTGGTTTCCCACCGCCTGCAAACAGCCGTTCCCCCCGACATGCCGGTTGCGGATCTGGTGGTGTCCGGCTTTTTCGCCAGCCTGGATCTGTATCAGCCGCCTTCAGCCGCCCGGCAACAGGCGGCCCTGGAACTGCTGGAAAAAATCGGTCTGGCTCACCTTGCAGAGCGGCGGGCGGGAACCCTTTCGTATGGTCAGTTGCGCCGGGTGCTACTGGCCCGCGCCCTGGTGCACAAACCGGTTCTTCTGTTCCTTGATGAGCCCTGCTCCGGGCTTGACGCCGCATCCAGAGCCGCCTTTCTACTCACCCTGGCCGAAGCCGCCCAAAACGGAAGCACACAGCTTATCCACGTCACCCACCATGAAACCGATCTGGTCGGCATAACCAGCCACGTCCTCTGCCTGGAACAGGGAAAAATCGTTTACAGCGGGACCTATCCGCACAAACTGTAACAGCTCTCAAGATTGATTCGCTCTGAAGGGCCGCCGCACATAGGCTTTCGGCCCGACATGCGGCGGCATTTGACGGAAAACAGCCTGAAGGCGTTGAGGGTGCTTCTGGGGGGAAGCGTCACCTTCCGGCCCGGTTTTTCAACTGAGCGGGCATAAGACGGACGCCCGCTAACAGCAAACATATAATTAATACGTATTACCTATTAATCGAGTAGGAAATGAATAATATTTCAAGATCCATTTCATTAACCGCAGCTTCCAATCTGAGATTAACATCACCCCATCGGGCTGAAATTGACTGCAAACGGCATCACAACCCCCAAATCTCACCGGCACAAAGGAAAGAAGCATGACAAAGCCCCGCGCTTTTCACTTGCCTTTGCCGCAAAAAGCGAATAGAAAAGATGTCTGTTCAGGCGGTTTTTGCTGACCTGGCCATAATAAGTTCGAGGGAGTAATATGCAAACTCAAACCATAGCCAATGCAGAAGAAATCAAACGCACCATTGAACGTCTTGCCTACGAAATACTCGAGCGCAAAGGCAACTGCGAAAACCTGGCCCTACTGGGAATACAACGCCGCGGCGTGAGCATTGCAGCCCGGCTCAAAGACATTCTGGAAAAAAAACTTGGCCGCAAACTGCCGTTCGGCGAGCTGGATATCAACCTTTACCGCGACGACTGGACCAGCCTTGCTCATAAACCGGTTATCGGGCCTACCAACATTCCGTTCGACCTTTCACAATACGAAGTATTGCTTGTGGATGACGTGCTGTTCACCGGACGTACCATTCGGGCCGCCCTGGAAGCCTTAGGCGATCATGGCCGCCCCCAGAAAGTTGAGTTGTTGACTCTGATTGACCGGGGCAACCGCGAACTTCCCATTCAGGCCGACTTTATCGGCAAAACAGTGCAGACCGGACGCAATGACCATGTGGACGTGGCTGTAGCTGAAATTGACGGCAACGACACAATTACCCTGAACCGGAAATAATCCGTTTTCAGCCGCTGCCTCCGTCCCCGTCGCTCTGCAACAGGAGCCCTCCGGTTTTTGTTTGCCGGTTATCAGGGCAGATGCCGCTTGGAAACTGCGGGGCTGTCTGTCCGAAAGTTTCTGCCCGGAAATTGAGACGCGGCAACAGGCTTGGATACAGACAGGAGCAATCGGTAACAGTGGGTTGTTCCGCTGGTTCAGGTTCTTGCTGCAATATTGCAGGCTAAACCTGCTTTTTGCCGTTAAACAACGCTTCCCGCGTTAAAATACTCCGGATATCGGTGATTATGAACAGACTCGGGGCAGATTTAGTTCGCTTTTCCCGGGCTGCTGCCCCATCGAGTTGTCTGTTTGAATTATCAGTAAGGTTTGCCTGGAATGTCAACCGGCAATCACCCGACACACCACCGCCATAAGGCGGCGTCTGAGCTTTATCAGCATTAAACCACCCGGCCGCGACTGCCGTTCGCTTTACATAAACAGCCCGTCCTGCAAATGTACTGGTCTGTTTACTTTCTGAACAAACTCTGTTGAAGCTGCATGATAGTTTCAATGCCGCTCTGCCCGCAACGACTCGGAGACGGACAGAAAATCGGCGCATACCCCAGGCGGTTCGCCTGCTTGAACCGCACATCATGTGCGGATACCGGACGAATCTGCCCGTTCAAATCCACTTCGCCCCAGAACACACAACGCTCCGGCAAGGGGATATCATAAAACGAGGAAAGCACCGCCACAACCAGCCCAAGATCCATGCCCGGCTCCTGAATTTTCAGACCGCCGCCCACTTTCGCATAAATGTCCACCTGTCCGAAATTGAGTTTCAGCCGCTTTTCCAGTACCGCCAGCAGCAGGTGCAGGCGGTTGACGTCAAAGCCGACTGCCGCCCGCCGGGGTATGCTCAAAAACGAACGCGACACCAGGGCCTGCACCTCTACCGCAAAAGGGCGATGTCCGTCCGCCGCCATCACCACCGCCGTGCCGCTGAGGGCGGGGTTGCGCGCCCCCAGAAAGAACGTGGACGGATCTTCCACTACCGTCATGCCTTGGCCGCGCATTTCAAACACCAGCAACTCCTGGTTGGGGCCGAATCGGTTCTTCAAAACCCGCAACAGCCGAAAAGTGAACTGGCGGTCGCCCTCCAGGGAAATGACCGTATCAACCATATGCTCCAGCAATTTCGGACCGGCCAGTTGCCCGTCTTTGGTCACATGCCCCACCAGCAGCAGGGTTGTGCCGCAGGCGCGGCAACGCTCAATCAGCTCGGTAGCCACAGCCCGCACTTGCGATACCGATCCGGGCAGGCCCTCAGCCAGAGATGAACCCATGGTCTGCACGGAATCCACAACCAGCAGGGCCGGCGCTTTTCCCGGTTCCAAACCGGCCAGCACATCGTCCAACCGGCTGCCGGCAACAGCGTTAAGATTGGGGCCCAGCACCTTAAGCCGTTCGGCTCTGGCCTTGATCTGCCCCAGTCCTTCCTCGCCGCTGGCATACAATACTTCACGCCCGGCCGCAGCCACTGCCCCGGCCACCTGCAGCAGCAAAGTGGATTTGCCTATGCCCGGCTCACCGCCCACCAGAATGGCCGCTCCAGGAACCAGCCCTTTACCCAAAATGTAATCCAGATCGGAAAACCCCGTACCGTAGGGGGCCTCATGCTCATGAGAAAAGTCTTGCAGCAACACAATCTTCGGGCCGGGCGAGCCTAACCCGGATGCGCTTTTCCTATGCCCGGCAGGTGCTTTTGTTTCCTGATGAGCCTCAAGCGTGTTCCATTCCCGACAGTTGGGACATTGCCCTTTCCACTGCAGACTTCTGGCGCCGCAATTGGCGCAAATGAAAATTTCCTTAACGCTCATCAGAGATTCCCGGTTTATTGTCAATCCCCGGAGTGAACGAATTGACCTCGCTCATCACCTTATTAAAGTCCCGGCAAGTGTAGTCCAAGCTCATGACCGCCGCAAACTCCGTAACCTTGCGCAGTACTTCCGCTTCTTCCGGGCGAAACCGGGCCAGTACATAATCAGCCACATCGCCGTGAACCGGTTTGCCCACCCCCAGACGCAAGCGGACAAAATCCTGCGAGCCCAAGTGAGCGGCAATGGACTTCAGCCCGTTGTGCCCGGCTGTGCCGCCGCCCCGCTTAAGCTTCAACCGTCCCAAAGGCAAATCCACCTCGTCGTGAAGCACAAACACCGTCTCCACCGGCAGGCGATAAAAATGAACCAGCGCGCCCACAGCCTCTCCACTCAGGTTCATATAAGTTTCCGGCTTACACAACAGCCAGTCGCCCCCGCCTATTCCGGCTCTCCACAAGCGCATCGGCACTTTCGGCCCCTTGGCGACATTTACGACTGCACCCCGCCGGCCGAGCAGCTCCAGAATCTCGTCAAGCACCATCCAGCCGAAATTATGCCGGGTGTGTTCATATTGTTTGCCGGGGTTGCCGAGAGCCACAATCAGCCCGCTCAAATCCATACCTTACCGCCTTCACACAAATTGACTGAATTGTCCGACAAACCGGACTGTTCCGCGCGCAACCACTATAACCAACTTCAGCCAAACTGCCTACCAATTTATCCGCCGTTGATATACAACACCATGCAAAGCGATGCCGAATGCTGCGCAAAGTTCAATTACCTCTTGCATAAACCCGGCTTAGAAGGTATTATTCACAGGATTGTCTTTTAAAGCGGATAACTTAACACTTTTCCGAACCGGGTTAACATATGATTATCGTCTGCCCCAAGTGCTCTACAAAATTCAACTTGCCCGATGATAAGGTAAGCCCTCTGCGCAAAGCAAAATGCAGTTTTTGCGGCAACATCTTCGCTATGGCCGCCGGAATGGATGAAGCAGCCTTTGCCCAGCTCCCCGGTCTTGGTTTAACCAACCCCAAAGAAGAAGAAAAGCCTCAAGCAACCCACGGAACAACGCCCGACGCCCCGCCCCCCCCCGCCCGCAAAAAGCGTGGCAAGATGCTGCCCATCATTTTCGGCGGGCTTCTGGTGTTGCTCATTGCGGCAGGCGCCGCTCTCTACTTTATGGGAATAATCAGAATCGGCCCGGAAACCGCCCCCGACAACACGGAACTGATCTCCAAAGACGAAAACAACGCCGGCGCTCAAAACGCTACAAATCTGTTGGGAAATGATGAAGAAATCAAAGACATCATTTTCCAGAACACCAAGCAGTATTTTGTGAACAACGAAAAACTGGGGCAGATTTTTGTTGTTGAGGGCAAAACCATCAACAATTACCGCACTCCCAAAGAGCTGATCCGCATTGAAGCCGACCTGTTGGATGAACACGGTACGGTGGTTGCCAGCAAGCAGCAGTTTTGCGGAGTGACCTTAACGATGTTCCAACTTCAAATCCTTTCTGAAGAGGAAATTGAAAAGGCTTTGAACAACAATATCGAAATTCTGGCCAACAATCTGAATATTCAGCCGGGGGGCTCCGTTTCGTTTATGACCGTGTTCGTAAATCCGCCGCCCAGTATCAGCACCCTGTTCCTGAAAGTGGTTGACGCCAAAGATTCACCAACTAACTAAAAGCCGTCCCTGAAACGCATTCCAGGGTCGGGCAGAATCCGCGCGGCGGCAACTCCGCCTGAACACTGCAGCAGCAAAGCCCGGATGTCGCCTTGCGCTTGGGAAGGGTTTGTATCCACTCCCAAGCTTCCGTCCCGTTTGATACCCCGCCCAAGAGTCGCTCACGATTTTTGTATGTGATGCTGCTGGTAAACTGTCCGCAAGACGATTTCTGAAATGAGTTTTTGGATGCAGCCCGGTTTAACCGGCTCACCCCTGAAACCATTGACATTTTCCGCTCTTCTCTTTGAATCCAGCTCGCTTTTTGGTAAGTCCGCCTGAAGCAAATGGGCGTGTTCGGCGACAAAGGCGTTGAAGTGTCCTGAAATCATCAAATTGTTTAATGCAGCCTTTTCAATGAATTTTCGTTTAAATACGCCAAAACAAGGAATTTTTCGTCTTATATCGCCCTATAACTACAATTATCGCAGGAACAAACAACCCGTATCCCAAAGAAAATGCAATAATCTTGTATTTTCACTTGACCTTAATGCAATAATAGGGCAATCAATATATTGCTAAGCCGCATGGTCATGAGGGCTGTCCTCACGCCGGGTTGCGGGATTATTTTATTTTAGTGAGGTTTTATTTCATGCCTAAGTCTATTTATGTGGGCAATTTGCCTTGGTCTGCTACTGAAGAACAAATTCAAGGTCTTTTTCAGCCCTATGGAAACGTTCTTTCCGTAAAACTTATTTCCGATCGTGAAACCGGTAGAGCCAGAGGATTCGGCTTTGTCGAAATGGAAGATCCGGAAGCCGCCGCTGCTATTGAGGCCTTAGATAATTCCAGTTTCGGAGGCAGAACTCTGCGGGTGAACGAAGCTCGCCCAAAAGAGCCCAAAGCTCCCCGTTTTTAACGAACCTCAGAAGCCCCGCTTGCCGGGGCTTTTTTATACTGATTCAGTTTGCGGCTGATTGCGGAATATATTCCAGACAGCGCCTACAGCCCCGCCCCTTAAAGGATATATTCCAATAAACAGCAACATTTAATCCCCGCTCTTTCAAGTTCACCCCCCCCTTGAAACATAGCGGACTGCTGCGGTAACTTTTATCCGTCCCAGCAGTAAATAGCGCTTGCATTGAATTGGAAAAGGAAGTATTAAGCGCGGGCATGCCGCTGACAAAGCGAATTGCATTTTTATCGTGCAAGCCTCTAGGCAAGCATCGGCTTTAATGCTAAGTTGACTCATGTTGAGGAAGCAGTATCGCATGAGCGGATGATCTAACAAGCATTCGGCGGTCTCAACCCGGCCGGTTTTCCTGCGACAGCACAGGAGGTTTATTGAATGATGCTAAATCCCAAAGACTGCATTTTATATAGCGGTGGCGCTACAGGTGCGGAAGCGTTTTTCGGCGCAACAGCGGAAAGCTATGGAGTTCAGGAAGTGAACTACAGCTTCGACGGCCACCAGGCAGAGCGCAACAGAGGTATTCGTGTGCTTACCTCAGAAGAGTTGGCCTTAAAAGACGTAAGCCTTGCCTATGTGTCCCGGTTGATGAACCGGGAATATACCCGCGCCCCCCTATTCAGAAAGGTGCTGCAATCCATCTGCTGGCAGGTATCCAGCGGCGAAGAAATCTTTGTAATCGGAAGCGTTCAGGAAGACGGCACAGTGAAAGGCGGTACCGGCTGGGGAGCGGAGTTCGCTAAAATCTGCAACAAGCCCCTGTTTGTGTTTGACCAGGAAAGAGGTATTTGGTTCGCCTGGATGGAAAGCGAATGGGTTGAGGCCGGTCAGCCGCAAATTTCCACCCGCCACTTCACAGGCACCGGAACCAGGTTCATTACCGATACAGGTAAAAACGCTATTGATGATCTGTTCGCCAGAAGTTTCGGACGCTAGGCCGAAAAAGCGAAGGCAGATTTCCATTAATCAACCAAAGGCGGCCTTGGGCCGCCTTTCTTGTTCAGGTTACACAACAGCCGGAACTCACACCAGTTTAATGTCAATTTCCCGCTCCAACAGATAATAACGGATATTCGCCATCACCGTATCGTCCGCAATGCCCTGATCCGCCAGAATAATCCGGCCCGGGTTCAGGGCCGCCATGCGCTCTGCTCCAGATCCAGGGAGAAGCCGTCCAGTTGCATGGCTCCGCTCTGTTCCGACAGCCCCGCCTGTGACAGTTCCGAATTGTCCGCCGCAATTGCGGGCGCCTGTTCTGCAAGATCCTGTTCCCGGCTCATTTTCCCTTCCTGTTATTCATGCGGCTAACGCTCCACCAGCATAACATGGTAGTTCCCACGTCCTCTTCCAACCACCAGCATCAATTTGTTATCGAGACTGCTGTTATTAATCGCCCGCACAAAATCCTGCATGGAAGCCATGCTCTGGCCGGAAATACCGCGCACCACATCGCCTTTTTCCATGCCTATTTCCGCTGCCGGGCTGCCCGGGCGCACTGCGGTAACCAGCAGGGCCGCGTCCTGCGGGCTTACCCGAATACCCCATTTGCGGTAAGCCAATTCTTCCGCCATTTCCCGGCTGAACAGCACCGGAACGAATTCCAACTGACGCAGCGCACCCTCGCGCCACACTTCCAGACGCACCTTGGAATTCTGGGTGAGCGAGCGCAACAATAGCTGGTAATGCTTGCGGTTTTTCACTGCCTGGTTATTCAGTTTCAGGATAACGTCGCCAGCCTGCAAACCGGCCTTGCGGGCGGGGCTGTTTTCCGCGAAATCGGTAACCAGAAATCCGGCCAGACTGTTCAGGCCCAGATAGGAAGCCAGAGCCGGATCGATATCCTGTCCGAAAACGCCGAACCAGACCGGACTTACCGCCCCCTGGTCAACCAGTTCATAAGCCACTTCCAGAATTTTAGCCGATGGAATGGCGAACCCGATGCCCTCCGCCTTGGCCAGCATGGCTGAATTGATCCCGATAACCCGCCCGTTCAGATTGATCAGGGGCCCGCCGGAGTTTCCCGGGTTGATGGCCGCATCGGTCTGGATCAGATCGGTAAAATAGCTGCTGCGGGTATTCAGGCTGCGCCCCAGCGCCGACACCACCCCGGTGGTAATAGTGTGGCTGAACCCGTATGGATTGCCGATGGCGATTACGGTTTCTCCCGGCATAATCCGGTCGGAATCGCCCAGATCAGCTTCAGGAAGATTGCGTGCATCGGGTATGCGGAGCACAGCCAAGTCAAAATCCGGCCCTGAGCCCACCAGTTCGGCGTTGAACGAGCGCCCGTCCTGCAGGCGCACGCTGATTTGAGAGGCTCCGGCAATCACATGCGCGTTGGTAATTACCAGTCCCTCCCGGCCGTCCACAATCACCCCGGAGCCCAGACTACTGGTTTCCCGTTGCCGCTCGCCAAAACGCTGCCGCAGGAAATCGTCGATGAACGGGTCGCTGATCATGCCCTGAAACGGGCTTACCGATGTGGTCTTGGTGGTGACAATATTCACCACGGCCGGGGCCACCTTATCTACCGCCCGCACAATGTCGCTTTTGCGCAAAGCCAGTTCCTGCGGGCTTTCCGGGGAAATTTCAAGGGCCGCAACCGCCTGACCGGGCGTAAACGCAAGCAAGGCGATGCAGAGGAAAAGGGATCTCAACATAATAACTTCCTGTTCGGCGTGTTTCGGACGAACGCACAAAAAAACGGAGCGGCAACTGTTGGAAGCAACAACCCGCCGACGCACTGCCCTGAGCCAGCAGTCGGCGCCGGCCGCGCCTGAGAGCAAGCGACTTTGCCTTCAGAGACAGACCGTCCGGGCGAAGCCCGTCTCAAGGGCCGGGCATTCAACATTACAGAGCGGTTTCGCGGCGAATGCTCTCAAGTTGTTCGGTTTACCTCACGGGGGAGCGGAGATACACCCGCCCCCCTTGATTTTCAGAGCTATTTCCTTTTCAGCCAGGGCATCAGCGCGCGCAGTTCCCGCCCTACCTTTTCAATGGGGTGGGCGGCCTGAATGCGCCGGGTGGCTTTAAAGGAAGGGTTGCCAGCCTGGTTCTCCAAAATGAAGTTGCGGGCAAACACACCGTTCTGAATTTCGGAAAGCACTTTGCGCATTTCCGCACGGGTTTCCTCGGTGATTATCCGCTTGCCGGTAACATAGTCGCCATATTCCGCTGTATCGCTGATTGAATAGCGCATGTAGGCAAATCCGCCCTCGTAAAGCAGATCCACAATCAGCTTGATTTCATGCAGACATTCAAAATAGGCGATTTGAGGCTGATAACCGGCTTCCACCAGGGTTTCATACCCGGCCTTGATCAGTTCGGAAAGACCGCCGCACAGCACCACCTGCTCGCCGAACAGGTCGGTTTCGGTTTCCTCGGCAAAAGTGGTTTCCAGCACGCCGGAACGAGCGCCGCCAATGCCTTTGGCATAGGCCAAAGCCTTGGCGCGGGCCTGACCGCTCGCATCCTGCTGCACCGCGATCAGACAGGGCACGCCGCCGCCCTCGGTAAAGGTGCGGCGCACCAAGTGTCCGGGGCCTTTGGGAGCCACCATGAACACATCCACGTCGGCCGGGGGCTCGATTTGCCCGAAATGAATGTTGAACCCGTGGGCAAACACCAGGGACTTGCCCGGTGTAAGGTTCGGAAGAATATCTTCTTTAAACACCCGGGCCTGGTGCTGGTCGGGCAGAAGCAGCATGATGATGTCCGCACGACGAGCCGCCTCGGCCGCGGACAGGGGCTCAAAACCGTGTTCTTTGGCCAGCTCATAATTGGCTCCGCCCGGGCGCTGCCCCACCACCACATTCACCCCGGAATCGCGCAGGTTCTGGGCGTGGGCGTGCCCCTGACTTCCATAACCGATGATAGCCACAACCTTGTCTTTCAACACATTCAGATCAGCGTCATTTTCATAATAGATTTTCATCAAAAGTTCCTTTATGGTCTGAAACCGCCCCTTTAAGGGGAAGAATAGTTTGACAATCGGCTTTGCCGAAAATACCTTATCTGTAATTCTGCCCGGAAAGGCGGAGCAACCCGCCCTGCTCTTGTCGGCAACTGCGGAAGTCCGGCCGCGCTGAAGCCGCCCGGATCAGCACAGCAACTCCACAGCAACTCCGAACCGTTGCTTACGGCGAATTCGCCGGGGTGCGCACTCATGCGGGCTCTTTATGCTCGGGCTGCAACGAACGGCGCATGGCCACTGTTCCGGTGCGGGCAACTTCCCGCACTCCATACTTCTGCAACAAAGCCAGAAAAGCCGACAATTTCTCCTGATCGCCCGAAACTTCCAGGATCAAATCAGAATGGCCCACATCCACTACTTTGCAGCGGAAAATATCGGCCAGGCGCAAAATCTCTTCGCGCGCGCCCTCTTCCGCGCCCACACGCACCAGCATCATTTCCCGTTCCACGGTTGCCTGCGCGCTGAAGTCAATTACCTTAACCACGGTAATCAGTTTGCGCAATTGCTTGACTATCTGTTCCAGGATCTGATCGTCACCGAAAGTGGTAATGGTCATGTGCGAGGTTTCCGGGTCGGGCGTGGGCGCAACATTCAAGGATTCAATGTTGAACCCCCTGCCGCTGAACAGACCTGACACACGGGAAAGTACGCCCGGTTCGTTTTCAACCAGAACTGAAAGTACATGCCGCATTCTACGAACTCCTTGACACGAGTTTTAAACCAAGCAGATTGATCTATGTTTGCAATATCGCCGCCGGGGCCCCTCCAGCCGACTGCGGCTTTCCGCGCCCGCCGACTCTTCATTCCCCGCTCATCAGGCCAGCAACATTTCATCCAGGCCGGAACCGGCCGGAACCATGGGATAGACGTTTTCTTCCGGCTCCACCTGAATATCGACAATCGCCGCTTTGCTGGAGAACAAAGCCTCTTTCAAAACACTTTCCAGCACCGACGGGTCAGTAACGCGATAGCCGTCCAGGCCATAAGCCTCGGCCAGTTTCACAAAATCGGGCTGCACTTCCATGCCCACCGCCTGATAATTTCCGTTATAGAAGAACTGTTGCAATTGCCGGACCATGCCCAGATAACGATTGTTCAGAATGATCACTTTTACCGGCAGGTGATTGGCGGCAATGGTTCCAAGCTCCTGAAGGTTCATCTGGACAGAGCCGTCGCCGGCCACATCAATCACCAGACTATCGGGCCGGGCCAGTTGCGCGCCCAGAGCGGCCGGAAGTCCGTAGCCCATAGTTCCCAACCCGCCGGACGTAAGCAGGGTGCGCGGTCTGGAAAACGGATAGAACTGGGCCACCCACATCTGATGCTGCCCCACCTCGGTGGTGATAATGGTCTTATCTTCATGTGCACCCACCAGTCTGTACAGGGTTTCAATCACAGTCTGGGGCCGGATAAATCCTGTGCTTAATTCCGGGCTGACAGCCGGATTTTCAACCGGATTTTGCCCGGCTGCGGCACGGCAAACATGCGCCGGGTTCGCCGCACATTCCCGACGCCAGATTTCCAGTTGCTCCAGCCATTCCCTACTGCTGATTGCCCCCGGCACTTCCTGCTTTTCCAGCAGATTCTCAAGCTCCTCCAGGGCCAGACGACAATCGGCAACCACCGGTATGCTTACCGCCACGCTTTTGCGGATTGAAGTGGGATCAATATCGATGTGGATAATTCCGGCGTTGGGAGCAAATGCGGCTACCCGCCCGGTTACCCGATCATCAAAACGCGCCCCTACGGCAATCAGCAAATCACACTTGCTCACCGCCATGTTGGCGGGATAAAGTCCGTGCATTCCCAGCATTCCCAGATGCAGAGGGCTGGTTCCGTCAAATGCGCCCAAACCCATCAGGGTGCTGGTTACCGGTATCTGATAGCGGTTGGCCAGCCGGGTGAGAACGGCGCCGGCATCGGCCATAATGACTCCACCGCCCGCCAGAAAGAGGGGGCTTCTGGCTTCCGACACGGCTTTGGCGGCCCGGCGCAATTGGTTGATATTCGGTTTCAGGTTGGGATTATAAGTACGCAAACGCACCGGTTCATCGGGATATGAAAACTCCATGCTCTCGTTCAGCACGTTTCTGGGCAGCTCCACCAACACCGGGCCGGGACGCCCGGAACGGGCGATGTAAAAAGCGCGCCGCACAATCTGCGGCAGTTCTTTCACACTCTGAACCATATAGTTATGTTTTGTGCAGGGACGGGTTATGCCCAGAATATCCACTTCCTGGAAAGCATCGTTGCCGATTAAGTTTACCGGCACCTGCCCGGTGAACACTACCAGCGGAATGGAGTCGGCATAAGCTGTGGCTATTCCGGTAACCGTATTGGTGGCCCCGGGGCCGGACGTGACCAGGCATACTCCGGTTTTACCGCTGGCCCGGGCATAGCCGTCGGCCGCATGCACCGCGCCCTGCTCATGCCGCACCAGCACATGGCGGATATTAAACGCGGGCATGGCGTCGTAAATATCCAGGGTCACCCCGCCCGGATAACCGAACATCACATCCACCCCTTCTCTTTCTATGCACTCGAGCAAAATCTGGGCCCCGTTTTTTGCCATAATCACCTCATAATCCATTGCTGCACTTACGTAATGCTTAAAATTATTCAACTGTTACAAGCAGGCGTTGGGAAGCCCGATTTATCCGGCCGACGTTTTCTTCCACAATGTCAC
Source organism: uncultured Desulfovibrionaceae bacterium (assembly GCA_944325195.1). Lineage (GTDB taxonomy): Bacteria > Desulfobacterota > Desulfovibrionia > Desulfovibrionales > Desulfovibrionaceae > RGIG1962. The sequence continues at coordinate 75,014 of CALUZB010000008.1, forward strand.
ATTTTCCGCCTGCAAGTGCGGGAACATTAAATTTGACCACAGAGACTCTCAGCCATTACCCTGAACCGGAGTTTGAGGCCGGACCAAATCCGCTGTGCAGTTTAAACCTTGCCGCCCCATTACACTCTTAAAGCTGGCCTGAACAGACGGACAAGTCGGCTGGAAAAACGCTTTTTCAGCATTGTCCACGTCTGAGGGGTCGGCGCAAAAGCACACTCCCTGTCATGACCATTAACCCATTAGAAGCAGGAGCAGAGAAAAAGGTTCCACAGGCTTTGCCGATTGTCAACTCTTTTTCGCGTGAAGGAGGGGGCGGGATCGGACTTTACAGAATTTCATCAGACCAAGATCCGCGACAGTCCGACAACATGAGCCACTGCCCAAACAGTAAAGGCCTCTTGCGGCGCGCTTCCCCTAAACGGACTTCCACCAGCCGACAGGATTTTTGAAAAGGTGCAGGTCTGCTCTTATCTCTTGCGCTTGAGCTTATCACTGAACAGCAGGGCGCCCCATATGCGATAATCCCGCAGTCGCTGTTCCGGCCGGGGGAGCTGATTTAATTCAATACCACCATGTCATCCTATCTTAACAATATATTTTGCAACATAATCAGGATTTGTGTCGATAAGGATATAACTCATCTGATCATACACATAAACATCACTAAGAATCTGCAATTTCATCTTGGATATTTCATCAATCATAAGGTTTAGTATATCTATATGGCTATCAATATCTCCTCTGTGAAAGATGCATGCGTAACGTCCGCATGGGATTTCTTTTGCATTTACATGTTCTGTCTCAAATATATTCCTGAAAAGATAACACATTCTATAGTTGCCGCCTATGGCATATTCTTTTGGAATAACATAGCCTAATGGGCAATCGACAGTATTGCCTGATGTCAGATTATCAAGCAAATAATCAGAATAACATTCCACGCTGGTTTCCCGATTGAGCATTTTATCCGGTTCAACCGGATAAAAATACACAATTTCAGCTCTGCGTTCCTCAAAAAAAATCATATCGAAAGGTTTGGCAACACTTTCCTCCGTCATTGCAACAAGCTGTTTCAGCTTAGACAGACGGTGTGCAAGGCGAGTCTGTTTCTCCTGCAAGAATAGGACTTGTTCCTTAAGCAGATCCAGATAGCCATATTTTTCCCAATCGCTGCGACGTTTTTTTATCTCTTCAAGTGTGCAGCCACCTTCCTTTAACAGAGAAATCAAATCAAAATCAAAATATTGTTCAGCCCCATACACGCGATATCCGTTATCCGCAATATATTTGGGCTTGAGCAGACCTTTTCTGTCGTAATGCAGCAAAGTGTCTTTTGTAGTTCGGCAGATGCGCGCAAATTCCCCCACCTTCAAAAGTTTTTTCTTTTTCATAAAAAGCCTCTTGACCTCTGTCTTACCCAGCAGTTTACACTATGCAGCTGTCGAACGCAAATCCAGCCATAAGCAGGCTGAAATTCTCCATACACAAATAACAAAGGAGTTTTTTGCATGAAATGGTCTGAATTTACAAACACCCGCACTGCCTGTGCATATTTTTTCATTTGTCCAGGACTGACTTATGGAATTCTTACATCTCGTCTTCCCGCACTGAAAGAGCAAACCGGAGCGGACGAAGCCCAAATCGGCCTGCTTTTACTTTGCCTTGGGCTTACCAGTCTAGTAGCGCTTTTCAGCAGCGGTTGGCTCATTGCCCTGTGGGGAAGCAGATTGGTCCTGCGAATCGGCTCGCTTACACTGCTTATTGCCGTTACTCTTTGCGGGCTGGCCACCAGTCCGTTTTCCCTGGGAGCGGCATGTGTGTTAACAGGGCTCAGCATGGGGCTTGTGGACGTATCAATGAACACACAGGCTATCCAGGTTGAGCGTCGTTATTCAGCTATATGCATGCCCTTTATGCACGCTTCATACAGCCTCGGCGGTGTGGTGGGGGCGCTGACAGGCGCATTGTTTGCGGGTTTTGGTCTGGGGCCGTTCACAAATGCGGTGTGCGTTCTCGGCTTGTACGCATGCTTTCGACCGTGGGCTGTTCCAAAGCTGCTGACGGATGAGCCTGTTGAACCGGTAACGCGGCAGAATACTACCCGTCATACCTTACCGCTTTTTGTCGTAATGTGCGGTGTACTGTCCATGCTCACCTATTCGGCGGAGGGCTCTGTAGCGGAATGGGGAAGTCTGCTGCTTTTTACGGTAAAAGGAGCCAGCGAATCCACATCGGCATTTGTGTTTGCCGCATTTTCTGCCACAACAGTGCTTTGCCGCTTGTTTGGAGATCAATTACGCAGTTCTCTCGGGGATTTTACTCTGGCTTTCTTCGGCGCACTACTCTCCGTCTGCGGCATGTCGCTTGTCCTGTTCGCCGCAAACCCTGTTATCTGCCTTGTGGGTTATGCATTCATGGGAACCGGACTTTCCCCTATCATTCCCATTTTATTCAGCCGTGCCGGCAGCTATCCCGGCGTCACTCCAGCAAAGGCAAGCACCGTTGTATCTGTGCTGTCGTATAGCGGACTATTATTTTTCCCTCCGTTACTCGGCTTTGTCGCCCAAAGGCATGGGCTGGAGAATGCGTTGATGGGAATTCTTGCCGTCTGTGTTATGATCACCGTAGGAACACTTTTATTAAGGAAGTAATGTAAATGCAGGCTGAGAACAAATTTTGCAGGGAACTGGGTTATGAATAAAAATATATCTTTCAATAGTGGCTGAAGCAAATATCCATATAATGGAATTGGTCGCGGGATATCTGATTCATAATGATAAATTCTATCCGCGTGTCACATTATCTGAAGCTTTAGGTACAAAATAAGCCCGTGTTGGGTGGGGATGGAGCTGTGCAGTTCTCACCCGGTGTTTTACAGATTTGTGTTAAATCCGAATATGCCTTTATGGCTCTTTCAATATTAAACAAATTTGCCGTGCATATTCCTAAAACAACGAATATGCAATAGTGTTACCTGTCAATCAAATGCTCTGTAACTGCCAAGCATGAGTTTAAATCTTACTAATGTCTGTCTGCAGGAATTTATTTATAATTCTGTCGGATAATATCCACAGTCCGGTTCGCCTTACGACCTTTCAAGATTTGAATGTAAACTACCGGAAAGAGCAAATCCTTATTTGGAAATCTGCAATTGAAACCAACGCCGCCCTACACATGGAAACGCAATTTTCAAAATTAAGGCGCACACTGATGCACATTCACCGGTGTGCGCCCAAGTATTCCAATTACCGCTTAAACCAAGGGCCTGACAAACTGTTCACCCGTTTTTTCGTGGTCACAAATCCAATTTCCCGGCCTCAACCCAAACTACCTTCCGGCTTCCAGAGATTCCAGCTTAGCGTAAAGCTTGGTCTTCCCTTCCAACTTCTGCTTCTTTATCCGTTTCATTTCCTGCTCTTCCGCAGGGCTGCGCACAGCTTTGCCCTCAAACTTCTCAATCTGCTTTTTAAAAAGCACATGCTCTTCCCACAAAGCTTTAACTTCCGGGTCTATGGCAGCATATTTATCCACCAATTTCTGAACTTCTTCCGGCTGCATAAACGCCCTCCTAAGTTAAATGTTCCACCCGCACCGCGCGGGCACCCAAACTACTCCACTACTGTCGCATTTACAAGGTCAACCTGGTCCTGCAGGTCGTCATCAGTCTCGCTTTCCATATCCAGCAACTTCAGATGCTGCTCCACCATCGAACGGATGCGCATTTCAAACTGAGTCTTCAGCTTGCGGGTTTCGGCAATGCTTTCGTTAAGCTGAGCCAAGCGCAAATTACCCTGTTGCATCAGACTTTCAGCCCTGGTGTGAGCTGAATCGATAATCAACTGAGCCTCTTTCTGAGCGGTGGCTTTCAAACTGTCAGTTAATTTCTGAGTGGTTATCAGGGTGTCGCGCAGGGTTGCTTCTCGGCCTCTGTGCTCCACAAGCTGCGCTTCCAGAATAGCCACCTGGTTGGCCAGATTGGTCTTTTCTTCCGTGAGGTGTCCGATAGTATCGGCAATGTCCTGAAGATACTCGTCCACCTCCGTAGTGTTATAGCCCCGAAGCGAACGGCTGAAACTGTGATTTAAGATATCGATTTTACTAACACTCATTGGAAAAGCCTTGCCCGGTTACATGCCCAGCGCATAATCCCGGATGGTTTTAACCACCCCGATCTGAATAAATTTAGCCAACAGAACCACAACCACCGGCGAGAAATCTATTCCCGCCGCATATACGAACGGCAGCACCCGCCGCACCTTCTGGAATACGGGTTCGGTCAAAGCCCGCAACACCCTGACTATGGGATTGTAGGGACTTGCGTTAACCCAACTCATCACGCATGCGATCAGGACAATCCAGAAATAAACTTCCAGAACAGTATCAAGGATATAGGCTACGCCCAAAAGTATATTATTAACGGCCAGCATCGCTCCTCCAAGGTTTAGATCAGTTTCACTTTGAGATTGCGCTTTATGGCGGGCCTGTTTGCCCGCGCCAACTCTAAGGGGCCTGTCACACTATTTCGCTGATTAAGGTATTATCCGCAATCAACGTGATGGATATACCACCAGGTTCAGCAACTCTACCTGAAGCAGAATGCACTGTATTTCCGGTTTGCGGCAGACAAACCGCTTGAGCAGTTTTTTAGGATCAGTGCGCTGCCGGACTACATTATTATACTCAGTCATCTCAAACAATTGCATTACAACACAATGCCCTTGCAACGTCAATAACCGGATCTCAAATCTCTGACAACTTCAGCCGGATTAAACCGGATAATCATTTACAGCTTATCGTTTTGAGGAATTAAAATACTCCGGATTTTGCTTGTGACGCGCAGCGACACTGCCCACATTCCACCTTGCGGCAATTTGTCAAGAATTTTCCTTCAACCCCTTACAGGGCAAGCGGTATGAATCACTCTCCTCATTGTGAAGAACTCTTTCAAGGCGGCAAGCATCTGCCCGAACCCGGGAACAGGCACAGCCGATTCCAGGTCGGGGTTTTTAAAGGAAGCAAACACCAGATTGGCACTTTGCGCTGTTTGAGCGTCAAGCCGACTGTCGCCCACAAACATAACCATGTCGGGCTCAATGCCCCAATCCTGCAAAATGAACAAGGCCCCCTCCGGCGCAGGCTTGGGAGCACAGCTGGACGCGGTCACTATCGGGTTGAAATACTCCTTCAAGTGAAACCTTTCCAGTAAATCATCAGCGAAAGTAGAACGGTTGGTGTGCACAGCCAACTTCACCCCCACCCCGCGCAGAAACTGCAGCAAATCATAAATGCCGGGCTCTGCTCTGATATAGGGAATTACGTCACGCACATAATCAATGCTTTGAACCGCCTCGCGCAAACGGCCCATAAAACCCGGCGGGATAACGTGCTCAAGCGACTGGCTGCTGGTGTGCATGTGCACAAACTCCTCCTGCGCCTTGCTCATTGGGGGAAGACCGAAATAGGCTCGAGCCAGATTATAGAAACGGGTATTGGATTCTTCGGAATCCAGCAGCACACCGTCGCAATCAAAAATAACACCTGCCAGCCCACACGGCAAAGCCCGGCTCAGTTGTCCGGCCAGTGGCGAGATTTGCTCTCCGTTCACTTGCCCTCCTGTTCACTGTTGTCGAAGATAAAGGTGATCTCTTTGCGCACTGCTCCTTCAAGATAGAGCAGACGTTTCAAAAGCGGAGAGTTGTACGCTGAAAGCAGCAGGGGGTATGGAATTCTGCACTGAGCCAGTCTTTGCGCCCAATCCCTGTGACCGCTTGCCGCCCAACGTTCCGCCTGCCCGGGAGAAAGCGCCGTGACCTTGGGGCGCCCGCTCTCTTCCGGACTGAGTTCCGCCAACAGTTTTTCAAGATAAAATCCGGTTGTGTAATAACAGGTTTCAGCAGGGGTCAGACACAGGGCGCCAAGCAGGGAAGCGGCCCACTTCACCTGCAGATCTTCCGGAGCAATGCCGCTTTCCTGCATAATCAAGTCAACCATTCCCTCTATACTGGTGGAATGCGGTTGCTCACCACACTCTCCCACTCCGGCGCCTGCATCAAAAGCCCCAACAGCCCCCGGCTCGCTCAGACTTTCCCGTAACTGTCCGCTCGCCTGACCAAGTTTATTCAAAAGCGCTTTAATCTCCAGAATATTCTCTTCCTGACTCCAGGCCAGCAGCAAATTCTTCTGAGCCTGCTCGTGAATCTCCCGGCGCAGCTTATCGTCATTTGGTAGTTTCGGCTCAATTCTGCCGCCGCCCGCGACAAACCGCTTCAAGTCCTCATTTTCAACCGGACTCAACGCACCCCAGAACTCCGCCGCCATTCGACGGGCCGCTGCAACCGCAAGCCCGTCCGCAGCCGCCTGAAAACCGATTAAATCGTTCAGACAAGCCGCGGCCTGTTTGGGACTGTAAACCAAGTCGGGCGAAACATAGTGCCTGCACCCGCCCGCCCGGTCAACGCTTTCCGCCAGCCCCGGGCTCATGAACCGCACTTCAGCCAATACCGGACGGGGCAGAAATTCAACCACCAGTTCCGGGTGCAGCACCGGTAAAAAAACCAACAGCTCATTTTTTATGTTTTCCATAGAACCTGAATTTCAGCGGAGACGGTTAAGCAATAACCAGCACTCCACCTGTCTGAAGTTATCAGCCTTTCCGCTTTACAATCACCACGCAGGCCATGCGCCGGATTTCCTCTCTATCTATCAGTTCGTGGTAGCTGTCCTGGCGCCCGTCCGGACCCGGGTCAGACCAGCCCTGTACATGCACTTTGTCGTCGTCTGCCTTTAAAAACTTTTTAACAGACGCTGTGCCGTTGAGCTTTTCAATATAAACCGCATCCCCGGGCTCAATGGAAGCCGCCGGGTCGCAAAAAAGAACATACCCCTGCCTGATGCCTTCCGGTTGCATGCTGGAGCCGACGGCAATTACTGCAAATGTGTTGGGGTTATAGGGATAATCCACAGGCAAGCTCACTCTAAGCGCCATGTTTCCAGGCGAGTACCAACGCGAATCGCCACAATTGCCAAGGCCGATGACCGGAACCTCCTGCCATTTGGCATTAAACCAGGGATCATCATTCGTTGGGGCATACACAGGTACAGGATGATTCCAGCCATGCCGATTCTCATCAGTCTTTTCAGTTGAACGTCCGTTTACATACTTGGGGCCTTTCCCGGCCACAAGCCAATCTAAACAAATGTTTAGTTCAAATGCAAGTCTGCTGATAAGAATTATATCGGGAGCTCTAAGCCCTTTCATATAATTCGACAACGACATACTGGATATTCCAAGCTTGCCGGCCAGCTCGGCTTGAGTAAGGCCGGAGTCTTTCCAAACTGACCGGATTCTTTGCCCCAACTCTTTTCGCTCTTGAGGCTGCTCATGTCTTTCTGTGTCGCGTATGTTCATTTATCCCAGCAAGCTCCAGCTTGCCCTTTATAAAAAACATTTGATTAATTATAAACAATCATTTATAATTAGGGAGCAGGCTTTATATGCAAACGTTTAAGAATACTAGCGGCGGCCGGAATGGTCAACCACACTCTTGTCCACTATTAAAAGATAATACGCATTTCATGCTTGTCATTACGGGGCTTTCTGATGGAAAGAAAAAAAAACGGTAAACAGGGCCGGTTGGAAAATAACTATCCGGAAGGTCAAGTTGACACATATATGCTCATCAATAAGGACGATTGGCTGAAAATCAAAAAGGCCTGTCAAATCATAAGCCGCGCATGTAAGGACATTGAGGCATGTTTGCCCCCGGACGATTCCGAACAAATCCTGCGCATTGCCCGAAAAGGCTGACCGCCCCCTCCCGTACATGGACAAAGTCATTTAAAGTGTTAATATACGCTTGTCAGAGTATGCAAGTTGGGCTATGGAGTTTTCACAAGCTTGTAAACAACTTTATCAGGATTCAGAATTACGATTATACCCCTCTTTGAATGCCCAGCCCATTGCCTGCAGACCGGATTTATCGAAGTCGTATATTTATGAATGATTCTTTAACCACCACATTGGAATTCGACAACCCGGATCAGGCCAACGAATTGTTCGGCCCCCAGAACCAAAATCTGGCGTTGATTTCGGGTATGTGCGGCGTGGCATTGAACAGCCGCGGCGCTTCTCTGACAATATCCACAAAAACCAGGGAAGATCTGCAGAATGTTTCCGATTTGCTGGCCCAGCTTTATACTTTGCTGGGACAGGGGCGCCGACTTTCTCCGGAAGACATTTCTTCCGCCTGCACAATGTTCAAAAAAACTCCCGGACTTGACCTTAAACAAATAATGCACAAGCCGTCTTCGCTTTCCGGGTTGCGCCGGCAGATTGCCGCCCGTTCCCTGAACCAGCAGACCTATCTGACCGCCCTGGAACAGACTGAAATGGTTTTTGCCATCGGACCGGCCGGTACCGGAAAAACCTATCTGGCGGTAGCAGCAGCCGTATCCGCATTGCTGAATAAACAAGTCAAACGCATCATTCTTACCCGCCCGGCAGTTGAGGCCGGCGAAAAACTCGGTTATCTGCCCGGCGATCTGGCCGATAAGGTCAACCCTTATTTACGTCCGCTTTATGACTCTCTGAACGACATGCTTGACCCGGCAAGGGTGAGCGAAATGATTGAAACAGGCATTATTGAAGTCGCTCCGCTGGCTTTTATGCGCGGGCGCACTCTGAACAACGCTTATATCATCCTGGATGAAGCGCAAAACACCACCCCGGAACAGATGAAAATGTTTCTGACCAGACTGGGGGCCGGCTCGCGCGCGGTAATTACCGGCGACATAACCCAGATAGACCTGCCCACGAACAGCCGGGCAGGAAACGAACGCTCCGGGTTAGTGCAGGCCTCGCGAATTCTGCAGAATGTGCAGGGTATTCGTTTCATCCACTTTGAGGAATCAGATGTGGTGCGCCACCCGCTGGTCGCCCGCATAGTCAACGCTTATGAACGCTATCAGAAAAATTCCCTGTCCATCTCATAAGGGCAATGCCCTTACCCAATTAATTTGCTGGTTTAAAAGCTACCAGGGGAAACTCGGCCTGGCCTGCCTCGGACTGGTTCTGATCCTTCTGTCCGCTCTGGCCGCCATTAACCTGGGTGAGCGCCCCCGCTATTTCGCAGTGGGAGAAATGGCCAGCCGCGATGTAATCTCAAACCGTGACATGGTGGTGGAAGATACCCACGCCACGCAAATTAAACGGGAGCAGGTGGGGCGCCTGCAGCCGGGCGTATTCGATCTGCATCAGGAAACCGCTTTCGCTCTGCGCGCCAAGGTGCAGGAAATATTCACCCTGCTCAACCAATCCGCCCCGGACGACTGGGACAACATCGCCCTGGTTCTCGAGCGAAACTACAATCTTAAAGCCGACAATGACCTCATTCGCATCTGGAGCGAGCCGGAATTTCAGGAGATTGTGGGCCAGCATGTCCTCCCCTATTTAGATCCGCTGATTAGAGAAGGCGTGGTTGGGGATTTCCGTGAGTTTCTTGAACATCGCGGCGGAATAATCATTCAGGATCCTGTCCAGGCCCGCGAGGATTTTCTGTCGGAAACAGCGAATATTCCCGACTTGCGCGAGCTTGAAGCCTCTCTTTCTCAATTTCTGAAGAATAAAATCAAAACTACCCAAAGAATAAATCAGGCGGTAACCGGTTTTATCACGCCGCTGATTTCCCCAAGCCTTACCCTTAACCGGGAAAGCACCAACGAAATGGCCCGGCGGGCCGCCCTGCAGGTGGAGCCGGTAACCTACCATGTGCATCGCGGGGAACCCATTGTGCGCCAAGGCGAAAGGGTTACCCCGGAGCAGCAGTTGAAACTCACCGCTCTGTGGCAAAACCAGAGTTCCAACTTCAACCTGGCGCGCTTTGCAGGCATCCTGTTGATCTCGGCAATCCTGGCTGCCGGCCTGTTTATCTCGCCCAGCGGCAAAAAAGGCTCATCACTTACCCAGCGGGACTTGTTTTTCATCGCATTGTTGCTGGGCTGCTTCGTATTTCTTAACAAACTGCTGGTCACTCACGCCCAGGGAGCCGTGGAGCAGCCCCTGTTTTCAACCGCGGTAATGCCCTACCTGTTCCCGGTGGCCGGGGTGGCCGGTCTGAACTCTCTGGTATTCTCGGCCCGGCGCTATTGTGTGCTGGGGCTGCTTCTGTCGTTTTTCTGCACAATGAACGCCAAAGCCGGTATGGATCTGTTTTTGTTTTACTTCCTGGGAGCAATGTGGAACACTTGGCTGGTTTCCCGTACTCAAAACCGGCATGAAATGTTCTTTTCAGTACTGCCGCTGACTGTAGGACTCACCGTCATCTGGCTGGGCTGCGCCGCGTTTTCCAATCTCGATGTAAACCTGTGGTCGCCCGCTCTGAGCGCAGTGCTGTTAAACTCAGTCATCTCTCTGTTGCTGGCCTTCGCTCTTTCACCCATTCTGGAAATAATCTTCCGCTATACCACCCGCTTCCGACTGATGGAGTTGATGAACCTGGAACAGCCATTGCTGCAGCAACTGATGATGACCGCCCCCGGCACCTATCACCATTCGCTGGTGGTTTCCAACCTGGTTGAGGCGGCGGCCAAACAGGTTGGAGCCAACGCAATGCTGTGCAAGGTGGCGGCCCTTTACCACGATATCGGCAAGCTGACCAAGCCGGATTATTTCATTGAAAATCTGCTGGGACGGCCGAATAAACACGACAATCTGGCCCCCTCCATGTCGGCAATGATTCTGGTGGCCCATGTGAAACGGGGGGTGGAACTGGCCCAGGAATATAAACTGGGAGCGGAAATTACCGACATCATCCGCCAACACCACGGCAACAACGTTATCAAATACTTCTACCAGAAAGCCCTGGATTCCGGTGAGCAACCGAATATTGAGGACTACCGCTATCCCGGGCCCCGCCCGCAAACCAAAGAGGCGGCAATCGTCATGCTTGCAGATGTGGTGGAAGCTTCCAGCCGCACCCTGGCTGATCCCACGCCCAGCCGTGTTCAGAAGCATATTCAGAATATGGTGCAAATGGTTTTTTCAGAGGGACAGCTTGATGAATCCCAGCTCACCTTCCGTGACCTGAATAAAATCAGCGAGGCGTTCATGCGCATTCTGACCGGCATTTTCCACCACCGCATTGAATATCCGGAGGCTAAATAAACATGGCCCGCCACTTGCAAACGTCGGCCCGGCCCGCATCATCGCCCTCAAGCGGCCGGATGCTCATGATCGGTCCGCCCCAGCCCTGTCTTGTCCCCCCAGCCGCACCAAACACCCCGGTGGTTGTGCGCTGTGAACGTCCGCATCTGAAATCGCTGGTACCATTCAGCCTGCGGGAAACAACCTCGATTTTGACAGAAATGCTCCATGCGCTTGCAAACTTAAGCCACAACGCCCCTACCCGCCTGGAATGCCTGATCTGTTCCGATAATTATATGGAATGCCTGAACCGCGATTTTCTGAATACGCCCGGCCCCACCAACACCCTGGCCTTTGAAGCCGATGCTGTTTTCTCCGATTTCAGCGCACGCTTTCCTTCCGGGATGTTGGGAAAGCTGAGCAAAATGACTGAGGCCGGAGAAACACCTACAGGAAAAATGACGGACGATAAAAGCCTAGACCTGGGCACATTGACTTTCCCCAGTACAGCTCCCGGATGCGGTCAGATCTATTTTTGCGCCGGTCAATATGCCCGCGAGCTTATCCTGTACGGACAGGATCCGGAAGAATACGCCGTTTTTCTGCTGGCCCACGCCCTTACCCACACGGCCGGTCTTGACCACGGCCTGGAAATGGACAAGATTTCAAACCAACTGGTTCTGGTCGGCATGGAATGCGTCCACCGCCTCAATCCGAATAAGCAGCCGCAGTTTACAAATATTAAGGACGTTTTAAATTGACCTGAAGCCAAAATTAAAATAATGCTCTGAGTGAGAGAGCAGACCTTTCCTTCATAGAAGGCAAAGCGCTCTGCTCCGAATCAGGCATACGGTCTGTTTCAGCCGGGAACAGACGGCCGCCCGGACCGGCATTACCTTTGTTTGCTTTGCAACGGTAAGAAAACTCTGACCTTATGGTGTGACAGTTTCAAGAGGTGAACATGAGTGCAGCCCCAAATTCCACAGTTGAAGAACTTACGGTAAATTATGAAGAAAACGGTATTCTGGTGGTTAAAGAGCTGGACAAGGTGATTTTAAGCAAAGGCGCCTGGGCCACAGTGATGTTCCGCTTCCAGCAATGGGAACCGGCAAAGTCGGCATACAGTCCGGACAAATATGTGATCCGACGTTACCGGAAAATGGGCGGAGAGTATAAGCAGCAATCCAAATTCGTAATTTCAAGCGCGGCCCAGGCGGAAAAAATCATTGAAGCCCTTGGGGAATGGCTGAAAAATGCGGAAGCCTGAACGCGAACCCAAAGCACATCTGCAGTCGCGCACTGATGCCATTCTGCGCATTCTGGCGGAAGTTTACCCCACTCCCATGCCCCAGCTTGAGTTCATGAACCCATGGGAACTGATGGTGGCTACCATTCTGGCCGCCCAGTGTACGGACGAGAGGGTGAACAAAGTCACTCCGGCCCTGTTTTCCCGCTGGCCCGGCCCAGCGGAAATGGCGCGGGCGGACGTGGCGGAGGTGGAACAGGTTATCCGCTCCACCGGCCTGTTCCGCAGCAAAGCTAAAAATCTGGTGGCCAATGCCAAACGCCTGATGGAACATTACAACGGCCAGGTGCCGGACCGCATGGACGCCCTGATCAGCCTGGCCGGGGTTGCCCGTAAAACCGCTAATATTGTGCTGTGGGGCGGATTCGGCAAGAATGAGGGCGTGGCGGTGGATACACACGTCGGGCGGATCAGCAGGCGTCTGGGTTTGAGCAAAAGCGATAATCCGGTGGTGGTTGAAAAAGACCTGATGCGACTGTTCCCCCAGGATAGTTGGGGAGATCTGAACCACCGCCTGGTCTGGTTCGGTCGCGACGTCTGCCAGGCCCGCACCCCCCGGTGCCCGCAATGCCCGTTGTTCGAGCTGTGCCCGAAAATCGGCCTGAGCAGTGATTACAAACCCTTGCCCAAACAATCGCACACAGCGACAAAACCCCGCTCCCCCGATGCCGATTAACTTTGAAATTTGCAATTCCCACTTCCGGATAAGTCTGCGTCGGCATCAGCACTCAAAGGAGTTGCGCTTATGCTTCTGAAACGGCAAACTACTCCCGCAGCCGTGAAGCTTTTTTGCCGGAAAGGCTTTGAAATGAGGCGGGCAAGAGACAGATACTGCCTGCACCGGGACTGGCATCAACTGCTCCACACAGGCTGCATTCCAAACAGCTTTCGCTTGCATAATTGCCGGAAACTGTTTAAGGAATACACATTATTCCCGCCCGCAAAGGGCCGGTTCGGAGATGAACACGTCGCAAAATAGTTATGGAAGGAAGCGGTCGGCCGCAGTAGTCTGACATTGTGGAGCAAAACATGTCTGAACATACAAATATCTTAGAAACCTCAGGCAATGAGCTGGAAATCATCGAATTCTACATAGATGAAATCGATGCTGACGGAAAACCATACCGCAGCTATTTCGGAATGAACGTGGCCAAAGTGCTGGAAATTATCCGGCAGCCGGAAATAACCAACGTGCCCAATGATCACCACCCTGCAGCCCGCGGTACCTTCAATTTGCGCAACCGGGTTCTGCCGCTGGTCAATCTGGCCATGTGGTTGGGAAAAGAGCCGCAAACACGCGAAACCGATAAAGTGATTGTTTCCGAATTCAGCGGAGTGGTAACCGCCTTTCTGGTTTCCGGCGTCACCAATATTCACCGCCTGACCTGGGATATGGTCGAACCGCCCAATTCCTACATCGCCAATTTCTCGCAATACTCTCTCACCGGGATAATCCGACTGGAAAACAGAATTTTGTTCATTCTCGACATGGAACATATCGTAGCCAGCATGAGCAAGCAGTTGGACTGGGATTGGGAAAATATAGAGTTTGAAGAAATGAACCCGAGCTTCGGCGAGGGCTGCAAAGTGCTGATTGCCGACGACTCTCTGCCCATTCGCCGTATGATGACGAAAGTGCTGGAAAATGCCGGTTTCAGCGTTGACGTGGCCTCTACCGGTAAAGAGGCTCTGGACAAGCTGATGCGCTACAAACTCGATGCCCAGCAGAAAAAGGCGCCCATGTTCGAGTACGTGGACCTGGTAGTTTCGGATATTGAAATGCCGGAAATGGACGGGCACACCTTCCTGAGCAACGTAAATGCCGATCCGGTGCTCTCCTGCATTCCGGTGGTGCTGTTCTCATCGCACATTACGGAAGCGCTGCGCCAAAAAGGCGAACAATTGAGGGCAGCGGCCCAGATATCAAAGCCGGATATGCCCCAACTGGCAAAAAAAGTGCGTGCAATCATCCACGAACGCTGCGGGAAATAGTGCTTAAACAGCCCTAAAGAAAACCGGAGCCTTAAACGCGCCCCGCACTGAAACTTAACCTGACCGTGCCGGTATCAGCAACCCTTGAAGCGTGTTGCATTCCGCACAACCGGCGGCAGAGTATTCAACCTCGCCAATTGAAGACGTAAGTCGCGCTTCGACTTTTCACGCACTGTTCACGGCTCCCACCAAGCTTCAGGGCTTTACCACCTGTTGTCTTTTTCAGAATTTCAGCTATATCTGAAAACAAGTCAGCCGGCCGGGAAGTGTACTTCCCCAACAAGCTGACCTGATTTTTAATGTATATCTGTCAATCTTCCGAACATTAAGGCAAACGCCTAAATAATTCCATTAAATGGGAGCATCGCCTAGAAGTACACGTTCTTAGACATAACGGTCTTTCGTTCCCTAATTCAGGCTTAACATATTGCGCCTAACCGCCCGCAAGCCGGATCTGCGGCTGCCGGCCCAGACCTTGTCACAGTACCCGGCGGCATAAGCCATAACAGGACGACGTCCTTTAATTCTTCATAAGGAGTGTTATGTTGCGCAAATTCAGTTATCTCGTACTGGTTATTCTGACTATGCTTGCCACCCGCCCGCCAACTTGGGCGGCCACCCCCTTTGACGTGCCGGACAGGGATGGCCTGTTCCGCTTTCTGCTGCTGGAGCCGGGTGAAATGGGCGAAAGCCTTGAAGACGATGATGAGCCCTCAGCTTTCGATCTGAGCCGGCAGGAGCTTGCAGCCATGCGCGTGGGCGCTGATTACTGGCGGCAGTTGCTGCAGCCGGGCGCGGCCAACACCAGCCCTCTGCTCATCCAGGTGCGCACGGTAAATGAATACGACGATAACGCCAGCGCCTACAGTCCGACTCTGGAAACCGGCCCGTTTGCGGGCTACACCCTACTCTCCGGGGCTCTAGTCGGGAACTGGTTCGGGGAAAGCGGCAGCGCCTACAATAATCTGCTGGCCTACATTGAAATCAACCGGGGCTCGAACCCCAGCGGAGAATGGTACACCGGGCCCATGGCCTCGCTTCCCCAAAACGGCGACCTGGCTGACCTGGCTTCCACGCTTCTGCACGAGTTAGGACACGCCTTGGGTATGATGGCAGCTATTGATGATAACACCGCCTCCTTATCAGACCTTTCCTTTGCAGACAACATCAACCTCTGGACCACGGGCCTGCGCGATATCAACGGCAACGCCGCCCAACCGGGTATGGTTATCAGACCTACCCCGGCCGCCGGCGCATTCGTTACCAACGGGGATATAGCCTACAGCGGCGTTTACTTCACCGGCAAGCATGTGCAGGAAGTGCTCAACGGGGCTGAAATTGCCTTTGCCAGCGATCCGGACGGCTCCAGAGACGGCGGCACGCCCCCCTCTCCGGTTCCCGGCCTCCCAATCAACGGCTGGGAAGGCGGAAGCCCGGAATTCAGCCACATCGAGTTGCAGAACAGCCTGATGAGCCACCAGGCCTATCGCAACTGGAATACTTTCATGGAAGCGGAACTGGCCGCCATGCAGGACGTGGGCCTGCAAATCGACCGCCGTGACTGGTACGGCTATTCCATCTATAATAGCGGCACAGCAGGCGACCTGCGCGAATTTGTCAACACCAACCCCTACTACGCCCGCAGCAACGGCACCCGGCTGGAAGGCCAGCCCAACCTCACCCCCTGGGGAGTTGGCCTGCATGTGTACGGCAGTTATAACAACATCACCCAAGCGGCGGATCTGCTGGCGGACGGAGCCTACGCCCTGGGCATTCGAGTGGAGGGCTCCGGCAACCAGCTCAGCGTGGCACCCGGTGTGCGGGTGCATGCCGACGGCACAGGCGGCACGGCCCTGCTGGTTTCCTACGGCAAGGAGCATTCCCTGACGCTGCAGGGGGAGGCCCAAGCCCTGGGACAAGGCGGCATAGCCGCGCGCTTTGATTTCGGCGACAATGAAATGGGCAATAATATGGAATATCGGGGCTCGTATATCCGTACTACCGGAGATTATGACGAGGCCACCCGAACCTGGGATATTGATACCCGGGCCACGCTCCCAGACGAGTTGGAAGGCCCACTGGTCAACAGTTTCAATGTGACCGGACGTCTGGCCGGCAGTGCCGCCGCCATTTATATTTCTGAAAATGCCCTGGTGGAGAACATCAACATCATGTCCGGGGCGGAAATCAGCGGCGACATCATCTCCAAGTGGGATCCGGAAGATCCGCGCATTCAATACAGCGGCCCCAGCACTGATCTGCACACCACTCTGACTTTCGGCCTTACCCCGGACAGCCTGGGCGCAGCCACCGCCACGCCGGATCAGAACTTTGCCCTGACCTTGAATGACGGCATATACGGAGCTGAAAGCCTGGATATGAGCGTGGAGGGCGGCCGACTGAACATAGCAGGGCCGGTGGAGGTTTATTCACTGGAAAACAACGCTCATCTGGCCCTGTACGGGCTGAACCCGGTAATGGTCACAGACAACTTCACCAATACCGCCGAGGCCACTCTGGAAACCGGGTTCAACGCCGCCGGTCAGGTAACCGGGGTTATGGCCGCCGGGGCCGATGTGGACGGGAACTGGTTTCTGACCCCACTACCAGACTTCTACTCCAGCAACAACTACATCACGCCGCAGACCGCCGTCACGCTTACAGACGGAACTCCGGTATCCGGATTTTCCAGTGTGGCCTTGGGGCAGAACAGCTCCCCCACTCTGAGCTTCGCCTTATTAAGTACCGATCCAAACGCTCCCACCATCAGCGCAAGCCGTGCCCCCGACGCCTACAGCCGATATGCCGAAAACCAAGGTGCGGCCAATCTTGGGCGCTCCCTGCCGGAAATTGCAGAACTGGCCCGGGGGGATATGCGCGCCCTGTTTACCGCCCTGGACTTTTCCCGCCCGGACGGAAACACGGTGCAAAGCGCCCTTGCTCAATTGAGCGCCGAACCCTACGATATCGCGGCCCGAACAGCCTTGCGCCAACAACAGGAGTTCAACACCATGTTGTTGGGGCGGCTGTTGAGCAATGAAGCTGCACGGCGCCACGCCGCCCGGCAAGCCGCCGTCAACGCGCCCGCCGCAGGCGATACACCGGATAACGAATACCCAACCGCAAACCACAATCCAGGCACTGACGCGCCCGCCCATACCTGGCAGGCCTGGCTTACTCCTTTCGGCTCCGCCGCCCGACAAAAAGATCACAACGGCACGGCCGGTTGGTCCAGTAGCGGCATAGGGGCATTGGGCGGCATCGAGCAGAGCCTGGACAGCGGCCTGACCTGGGGGCTGCACCTGGCGTTTGCCGCCCGCGATACCGACATCAACGGGCACCACGATGCCCGACTGAGCACCCAAGGCATCTATCTCGGCAGTCAGGCCCTATATAACCCGGAGCAGTGGGACGGTTTCTATCTTACAGGTCAGGCCCGACTGGGTGTTGAAGAAAATAAGCTGCAGAGGAATATCTCCTTTAACGGCTATCATCGCCAAAATGAAAGCGATTGGACCGGCCTGGCCGGCGGCGCTCTGTTGGGAGCAGGAAAAGACTGGACTTGGGAAAACCTTACTGCCGGGCCGCTGGCCTGGGCGGAATACGGATTTGCCCACCGCCCCAGCCTGAACGAAACAGGTGGAGGCGCCAGCAGCCTTGACCTGGACAACGAGCTATACCAAAGCCTGAGCTTTGCTTTAGGCGCGCACGTCGGCGCTGCCGCACAACTTACTGACAAGCTTGATCTGCAGGCCGATCTACTCGCTGCCTGGCGTCATGAATTGCTGGACAATCCCTTCCACAGCAGCGCCGTCTTTCAGGGCTATGAAAGCGTGGGGTTCGAGTCTGCCACTGAACTGGTGGGGCGCGACGCCCTTCTGCTGCAGGGCAGCATGCGCATAGATCATGTGGATAACGTGTTTACTCAACTGGAGTTAGGCGGTGAGTTCTTCCGAACCGACAATGCGGCGATAAACGTTTCTTTAAGTGTGGGCTGGGAATTTTAATCCGCGCCGCCGCCGGCTGTTTTCAGAAACAAACATAAAACAGTCGGAGCGGCGGCTTTTCCGCCGATTTTTCAGTCAAGACAATTGCTTTTTTATGATTAATGCGCTAATGCAATCCCTGGGGAAAAGTATCTCTTAAAAACTGTCACTTTCAGGGGTTGTGGTGAGTAAGCATAGCAGTAAAGAGGCTGAGGTCGAGTTTGTTCGGCGTTCTGGCCCGATTTTTGCTACTTACTTACTTACTTACTTACTTACTTACTTACTTACTTACTTACTTACTTACTTACTTAACGCACCGCCCTTTTGCCGCGTCCAAACCGCCGCCCCGGGCGGCTTTCGGCGTTTATCACATTTACAAGATAATGGCCGATATTTCCGCCGAATTGACTGTTATATTCCACTTATTTCTTTATTTTGGTATAAACCAGATCATTCATAGTGGTTACGGACTAATCAGATGCCAGGAGCCGGGTACCGGCCTGCTCCTGAATTCATATCGACTCAGGGCGAAAGCCGTTAACATCAAGTGTTGCAGATTTTAACCGGAGTATAGCCGTGCGTTTAACTTTAACCCATAAATTCGTCGGGGCTATTCTGATTGCACTGATAACCTGCTGCACCGTGGTTCTTTGCGTTTCCATCCATTTTATGCGGATACCTTTGGACCAGGAGCTTGATCAAGACATCCGCGAAATGCAGCACATCCTCTATACCGTAAACAACACAATCATTACCAACTTTAAAAAACAGGTGACGCTTCTGACCCGTAATCCGCAGTTAATAAATGCCGTAAGAGATTTTGACTATGAGCAGGTTATGCTCCTCTCCAAACAGTTCATGCAAGATACAAATATTGATTTTATAACTGTATCCAACAAAACCGGCATGGTAATCTGGCATGGGCATTCACATAAATGGCAAAACCTCATGGAAACATCTGTTGAAAAGATAAACAAAGAGCAATTAGTGGCTGTTGCATCTAAAACTGAATCTCTCTATTCTTTACGGGTCAGCCAACCTGTACGGTCAGAAGATGAGCTTGTGGGCACACTTTCCATTGGTATTGATCTGACCACTCCAGACTATATCGACTGGCTTAAAAGCTTAAGCAGTATGGAAATAGCCTTCTTCAAGGACGATGTATGCATAATGAGCAGCATCATCAGAGACGGCAAACATCTTGTGGGCGAGAAACTGAAGCCAAGGATAGCTGAAGCAGTGTTAAAAAACGGCGAAATCTGCTTCATACATGATGATATTTTCGGCTCTGAATACAATGCGGCCTATTGGCCGTTGAAAACCACAGATGGAAAAATTGTCGGAATATGGTTTGCGGGCATGCCAATTGATAAGATGCTGGAACTTGAACGACTGGGCATAATGAAAAGCATTTGCATCACGATTATTCTGCTTATCATCATGCTGGTTATTTTCAGCGCCATTGGTCTACACATCAGCGCGCCTGTGCGGGAGATAACCCGCTACATTATTGACGTATCAAACAATAAAAAAGGAGCCGCACTGCATATTTACAGCAACGACGATATGGGCAAACTGTCTGAACATCTGCGCAATATGGTGCTGTCTTTACAGGCCCGTACTGAACAGTTCCGCGAGTTGTCTTACCGCGATCAACTGACCGGGCTGTGGAACCGGCGCTATTTCATGGAGTCAATCCAACGTGAAATAGCTCTGTCGATTCGCCATGGATATGAACTGAGCCTCGGCATAGCCGATATCGACCACTTCAAAAAAGTTAACGATACCTATGGGCACGATGCGGGAGATGTAGTATTGAAGCATATTGCCGATATCCTGCGGCAAAATCTGCGCAGTTCCGATATTGTGGCCCGCTACGGCGGAGAAGAATTCATTATCTTACTGCATAACACAAATCTGGAAGAAGCAACCAAGCTGTTCGAACATCTGCGCCGGCTTTGTGAGCAGTCAAGTGTGACCGTAAACAACCAATCCATTTGTGTAACCGTGAGCTTCGGACTGGTCACGCTCCCGAAAGATACACAGCTTCCGGAAGAAGCACTGATAAAACACGCCGATATGGCGCTGTACCAATCAAAAAGAAATGGACGCAACCAAGTTACAGCAAGGATGGCAATCTGAATAACATTGCACCCGCCCCATCAAGCCTTTCAGCTTAAAGCAAATCGTGAGCACTCGCGCCGCAGACAATGGAGCGGGTCCGCCGCGGCCTGAACCGCTGACTTTAAAATATATCACAAAGTCAATCGCCCTGGAGCCCTCTTACATAGCCTTATCGGCAGATGACCGGCGCAGCGGAAAACACAATCAGCAGCAGAGTAATCATCCCAACGGATAGCTTAAGCTTCGGCAAGCGCGGCAGCACCTTTCCGGTTTTACCGCCTCTACCGCTTTTTCGGCAACGCTCTGAGATTATTCAGCTTCGCCCATAACAGGCTGACCGCAAAAACCGTACTGGCAACCAGAATGATCATGGCTCCGGCGGCAAGGTCAAATATGGCGGCAAGGATCAGGCCAGTCACGCAAAAAAAACCGCTGGCCAGCACCGCCAGCAACATCACCCCCCGGAAGGTTCCGGCATGACGCGCGGCCACAGCCGGCGGAAGAGTAAACAAAGCCATAACCAGAAGCAGGCCCACTACTCTGATCAACATCACCACGCACACAGCCGCCAGCACTACCAGTAAATGATGCAGAAAGTTTGTGGGCAAACCCCGGCTGGCTGCAAAATCACGGTCAAAGGTAAAGGCCAGCAGGCTTTGGAAACCGGCTGCCGTCAGGGTGAGCACCAACCCGTCCAGCGCCAGCATCAGCAGAATATCATTATCCGATACAGCCAGAATATTGCCGAACAGATAGGTACCCAAATCGGCCCGGTAGCCGGGCGTAAGATCAATCAGCACAATACCGGTTGCCATGCCCACAGCCCAAAGCACTCCGATCAAGATTTCATTATTGGTTTTACTCCGCAGCGACAATACCGACATCAACAGAGCGGCGGCAACTGAAAAGGCCAAAGTCAGCGGCAGTACCGGCAAGCCGAGGAACAAGGCGAGACCCACCCCGCCATAAGCGGTGTGCGCCACCCCACCGGCCAGAAACAACATACGGTTGGCCGCCACCAAAGTTCCCACCACCCCACAGGCCACAGACGCCAGCAAACCGGCCAGCAGGGCGTTCTGCATGAACGGCATACTGAGCACTGTTCCCAAATCAATAACATCGGGCTGCATTACAACCAACCTTCCCGCCCACTGCCGGCACTGTCTGAAGGCGGACTGCAATGGGCGCATTCTTCACACTGATCCGCCCGGCTGTGCGGAATATGCTTGATGAAGTGGTCAAATGGGCACGACTGAGGGTGAGTACCATAGAGGATTTCCAGCATTTCCCGATTGGGGGTGTTGCCCGGGGCGGAGATGATTTCACGATTGACTGTGGCTATTGAAGTAAGCGGGCCGGTGGTGAGGGAAATATCGTGGCTGACCATTATAATGGTCATGGGCCCCCGGCCTGAGGCGGAGTTTGCTGCATTTTCAAAGTCAGCACGGGAAAGTCCGGCCAGGAACTCATAAAAGCAGAACTTCCCTTGCGGATCTATGCTGGCTGTGGGCTCGTCCAACAGCAGGATCTCCGGGTCGGACGCAAGTGCCCGGGCAATCAGCACCCGTTGCTTCTGGCCGCCGGAAAGTTCGCTTACCTGCCGCTCGGCACAATCGGCAAGTCCAACCATGCGCAAGGCCTCACGGGCCCGCCCGGCCCCCTCGCCCCGCCGGCTCCAATGCCGCCCGAACCCCAGAGGCAAGGCCCGCCGATTCACCTGCCCGGTCAACACTGCCTCAAATACCGTAATGGGAATATTAAAGGAAGCCGTGGAAAATTGCGGCACATAACCGATTTTATGCCGCATCCCGGCGGGCGGCTGCCCGAAAATCCGCACAGAACCGGACTGAGGTTGCAACAACCCCAGAATCAACCTGGTTAAGGTGGTTTTACCGCCGCCGTTCGGCCCGAAAAGACCTACAAACTCGCCGACTCCCACCCGCAAAGAGGCATTCACCAGCACCGGCTCAACATCATAAGCGAAACTGACCTTATCTATCTCCACAGCCCACGACATAAGCTTTTCCATAGTGGTTGAAAGCATTGAAAGCAACTGGCTATCGGTATTGAAAACCTGGGGGACAGTCCTGTCCAACCCCCTGGACAACCCGCAACCTGCCGCAGCGGCAAAGCAAGCACACCTGAAAGATAAACAAATGAGTGCTCACTTTGTGTCGCCCTGACTGCTGATAGCCGCCGCAGCTTCCCTGATGGCCTGCAACGGATTATAGCCCAGCGGGTCCAGCAACTCCACCCGGCCGCCCGGCAGATGTGCGGCCACAGTTTCCGCCACTCCCGGGTTGAACTCTTTCTGAACAAAGATAACGCTTATTCCTTTAGAGCGCGCTTCCTGGATAGTGATGGCCAGACTGGTAGGCGTGGGTTCCTTGCCGTCATGCTCCACCGCCATTTGGGTAAGCGCATATTCCCTGGCAAAATAGCTCCAGGAAGGATGAAACACCAGGAAAATCCGTTTGCTTTCCGGTAATCCGGCCAACAGACTTTTTGCATCAGCGTCAACAGCATCAATCTGAGCAACCAAGGCCTGATAGTTCTTATCAAAATAGGCCGCCTGCTCCGGCATCTGCTCCGAAAGACCGGCGCAAACCACCGCCGCCAAACGCTTCAGCAGGGTTGGGGACATCCACACATGCGGGTCATTCCCGTCATAGTCATGATGTTCATGCCCCAAATGCTCTTGAGCGGAATGGGCCGCCGGAGTGTTTGCAGCGGCCGGCCCCTGTCCGCCTTCAGAAGCGGAAGCACCCGCTTCAGCGGGGTTTGTTTTTCCCCCAACTGTTTTCCCGTCCGCCTCGCCGGAAGTCTTCATCTCTCCCGCCCCGGCAAACCCGGAAGGGGTATAACCATGCGCATTTGCCAGAAGCAACCGGTCATGGACGAGCGGCCCAATCAGATCAACCACCTGCAACTTGCAGTCCAGAGAGCCCAAGCGCCCCAGCCACACTTCCTCCACCGGAGTTCCCAGATTGAAGTAGATGTCCGCCTGACTGAAAATGGCCAGTTGCGACGACTTTGGTTCAAAGGTGTGCGGATCGTACCCCGCCGGAATCAGGGAGATGGAGTCCACAAACTCCCCGCCGATGCGGTCGATGATAAACCGGATCGGGGGCAGAGAACAGGCCGCTTTAACCCGTGGCGTTCCGGCCGGATAATCATTTTTAAATGCGGTTTCCGATTCGGGCGACTGAGAAAAAGCAGGAAGAGAAGAACACCACAATGCGGCGATGACAAAAACAATTTTCCTTAGCATTACCTGTTCCTCAAAGGATTTTAGAAGTAGCTTTCCGGCGCAAACCGCGCGTTCAGCCAACATGTATCAAAACTACTTTACGGTTTAAAACCGCCCCTTTGGGGTGAAAACATTTGACAATCGGCCTTGCCGATGATTAGCTTACCCCCACCTTTTCCGCAAACTGCGGAGATTAATCCACAGCGAATGAAAGCCGGTTTGCGGAAGATGTGAGGCTAAAGCCACCCGGGGAGTGAATATGATATCTGTTTTCTTTAAAATTCACAAACGACTTTTTCAGCGTAGTTGTCTTATCTGAAATACAAGTCTGAACCGCTCCTTTCCAGGGAAAACGGATTGACAAAATGACAAAGCCGATGAAATAATTCTAACCCCGCCCCAAGGCGTGGTAATGTAAGCCGAACAATCGGCTGTGGACGGGAACATGCAAATCACAAACGAGCACATCAAGCGTAAACCAACCCGTGAAGTAAACATCGGTGGCGTGCGCATCGGCGGCAATAACCCCATTCGCGTGCAGAGCATGACCAATACCGACACCCGCGATGTAGCGGCCACCCTGGCCCAGATCAACCGTCTGGCCGCTGCCGGCTGCGAACTGGTGCGTCTGGCCGTGCTGAATGAGGAAGCCGCGCGGGCCATTGGCAAGCTCAAAGCCGCCTCTCCCCTGCCCCTGGTGGCCGACATCCACTTCGACGCCCGCCTGGCCGTGGCCGCACTGGAAAACGGGGCGGACGCCCTGCGCATCAATCCCGGCAACATCGGCAGTCGGGCCAGAGTGGCTGAGGTGGCGGCGGCGGCCAAAAGCAAAGGCGCGCCGATCCGCATCGGGGTGAACAGCGGCTCGGTGGAAAAGGAACTTTTGCGTAAATACGGCGGCCCCACCCCGGAAGCGCTGGTGGAAAGCGCTCTGGGACATGTGCGTATTCTGGAAGATCTGGATTTCTTTGATATCAAAATTTCCATTAAATCATCATCTGTAATGGATACCATTGACGGCTATACCAGGCTTTCCGCTGCCTGCGACTATCCCCTGCATCTGGGCGTAACTGAGGCCGGAACAGCCATGCGCGGAACCGTAAAATCAGCAATCGGCATCGGGGTATTGCTGTGGCAAGGCATTGGTGATACTTTGCGGGTTTCCCTCACTGCCGATCCGGTGGCGGAAATTCCGGTGGCCTGGGAAATCCTGCGGGCCCTGAATCTGCGCCGACGCGGGCCGGAAATTGTGTCATGCCCCACTTGCGGCCGCACTGAAGTGGATTTGATCGGGTTGACGGAAAAAGTGGAACAACGCCTGGCAGGCGAAACCGTGCCCATAAAAGTGGCGGTAATGGGCTGCGTGGTCAACGGGCCCGGCGAGGCGCGCGAGGCCGACATCGGACTGGCTGGCGGCCGGGGCAAAGGCATTATTTTCCGTCACGGTGAAATCATCCGCAAAGCGGGAAGCGAACAGGAATTGCTCGACGCGTTCATGGAAGAATTGGACCTTTTGTTGAAACAAAAAAGAGGCTAAATATGCGTTTCAGTCAATATTACATCCCCACCCTGAAAGAGGCTCCGGCCGATGCCGAGGTAATCAGCCACAAGCTGCTGGTGCGCGCGGGCATGATCCGCAAACTGACCAGCGGCATTTACACCTATCTGCCCCTGGGGGTGCGCGCCCTTGAACGGGTTTCCCGGATTGTGCGGGAAGAAATGAACAAAGCCGGCGCCCTGGAAATCTTCATGCCCACCGTGCAGCCGTCCGACTTGTGGGAAGAAAGCGGACGCTGGCAGAAATACGGCAAAGAACTGCTACGTTTCAAAGACCGCAATGACCGCGACTACTGCCTCGGGCCCACCCATGAGGAAGTGGTTACCGCCCTGCTGCGCGGCGAAATCCGCTCCTACCGCCAGATGCCGCTCAATGTTTACCAGATTCAGACCAAATTCCGGGACGAAATCCGCCCCCGCTTCGGTCTGATGCGCGGCCGTGAGTTCGTGATGAAGGACGCCTACTCGTTCGACTGCGACGACGCCGGGGCAGATAAAAGCTATGAAATCATGTACCGCGCCTATGAAAACATCTTCCGGCGCATGGGTCTGAAATTCCGGGCTGTGGAAGCCGATTCCGGGGCTATCGGCGGCAATTTCTCGCATGAATTCATGGTGCTGGCCGATACCGGTGAAGATGTGATTGCAGTAGCCAGCGACGGCCCTTACGCCGCCAATCTGGAACGGGCTGAGGCGGCCTGGTCCGGACAGGAAGCGCCCCTTTCCCAAACCGCTTATGAAGAAGTGCATACTCCCGACTGTCCCACTGTGGAAGCGGTGTGCAGGTTGCTGAGTGTTCCGGCTACTCAGATTGTTAAAACCATGCTCTACAATGCCGACGGCGAAATCGTGGCCGCCCTGGTGCGCGGCGACCGCGAGGTAAATGAAATCAAACTGAAGAACCTGGTGGGGGCAACTGAGCTGGAACTGGTTACGGCCGAGGAAATCGCCACAGTCAGCGGCGGCAACATCGGTTCGATCGGGCCGGTAGGACTGAAGGTGAAACGTATTTTCGCAGACCGGGAGCTTTTGGGCGGCAATGATTGGATTGTGGGCGCGAATAAGCCCGACGCCCACCTGCTCCATGTGGATTTCAAACGCGACGCCGTAATTGAAGCTTACAAAGACCTGCGTCAGGTGCAGGAGGGCGACCCCTGCCCGCGCGGCGGCGGCAAGCTCACTCTCACCCGCGGCATTGAGGTTGGGCATGTGTTTAAACTGGGTCTGAAATATTCCGAAGCCATGAACGCCAAATTCCTGGACGAAAACGGCAAGGAAAAATTCATGGTAATGGGCTGCTACGGTATCGGCATTTCCCGGGTGGTGGCCGCAGCCATTGAACAGAACCACGATGAATACGGGATCAAATTCCCGCCGCCTCTGGCCCCGTTCCATGTTTCCCTGCTCAATCTGGATATCCGCTCGGAACAAGTCAATGCCAAGGCGGACGAAATTTACGAATTCCTGCAGGCCGAAGGCATTGAGACCTTATATGACGACCGCGACGAGCGCCCCGGCGTGAAATTCAAAGATGCCGATCTGATCGGCTCGCCCATTCAACTGGTAGTGGGCGGCAAGGGCCTGGAGCGCGGCATTGTTGAGGCAAAAGACCGGCGTACCAATGAAAAAATCGAGCTCTCCCTGGAGAACTTCAAGCGGAACTTTAAAGACTGGCGGGAGCAGGTCTGGGCTGGCTGGGGGCTTTAACCCGGCTTTTCTTTGCCGTCCCCAGGCAAACCGTTCTCGGCAATTAATTTGAGTCGGGCGGTAGATGAGTAAAGCACACTTAGCGAACGTCGGGTATGGATTTGGCTCTATAAACTTGAAAAGTCTGCACACGCGGCGAGAATTTACAGCTAATCCTCGCCGCGTGATGCTTAAGAAAGCTGTTTTCCAACTATCAGATAAGCAACTAAGCAAATCCCAGACAAATATTAAAGTTACAGAACCGCAGCTCTCCGGCGAACTTTCATCATTTCCCGTCAGAGGCTGCACTCCCGATTATTAACAGGCATGTCAAAGATTTACACTGTTCAGGAACTAGCCCAATTACTCAAGGGAAACCTGGAAACCAGATTTCCCTTTGCCTGGGTAAGAGGGCAGGTGTCAAACCTCTCCCGTCCCGGCTCCGGGCATATCTATTTCACCTTAAAAGACGAAAATGCCTGTCTGGACGCGGTGTGGTTCAGACAGTTGCAACGGCAAACCGGCGAGTTCAACCCTCTGACCGGTGAGGTTTACACGGACGGGGCGCGGCCGCACCCGGCTCAATCCTTACGCAACGGCGAGGAGATCCTCTGCGCCGGGAAAATCACTCTCTACCCGCCGCAAGGGCGGTTACAAATGGTGGTGGAACTGGCTCAGCCGGTGGGCGTGGGGATGTTGCAGCAGGAATTTGAACGCCTGAAGCAGGAACTCTGGGGCCGGGGCTGGTTCGCCCTGGAGCGCAAACGTTCCCTGCCCGCCAACCCCATACGGGTAGCGGTGGTTACCGCCCCTTCCGGCGCGGTAATTCACGATTTTCTGCGCATTGCCGAAACCAGGGGCTGTGGCGGAGAAATCCGCCTTTACCCCAGTCTGGTCCAGGGCGAGGGCGCGCCGGAAAGCATTGTGAGCGCTCTCTCTGAAGTTTTCGCTCAGGCCTGGGCTGAGGTGGTTGTGCTGATTCGCGGCGGCGGTTCGCTGGAAGATTTATGGGCATTTAACAGCGAAAGCGTGGCTGAGGCCATAGTAAACAGCCCCATTCCGGTGGTTACAGGTATTGGGCACGAACCGGATGTGAGTATTGCCGATCTGGCCGCCGATGTGCGCGCCGCCACCCCCAGCCATGCGGCCCAACTGCTCTGGCAGGAAAAGTCCAGCTTGGCCCAGCAAGTGGACGAGCAGGAAATCCGGCTGCAACGCCTGGCTTTGCGCCGATTGGAAAGTCTGGAAGCAAAACTGGCCCGCATTTCCGGAAACCTGCAGTTTCTGTCGCCTATATCCCGGTTGGAGCGCGACAAGGAAAGGCTGGTCGCCTTACAACAGCGCCTTGAAGAAAAGCTTGCAGCCCAACTGCAAGGCAAAACGCAAACTCTGCAGATGCTGGGGCGCGATCTGGCCCGTTCTTTTTCCCCTGCAAACCTGCAAACCCGGGAAATACAAGTGAATAACCTGTTCTCCCGCCTGGCAACGCGCCTTTCAAACCGCATTGCCCAACTGGAGGCCGGGCTTATTCCGGAATCGCACATCTTTTCCTTGCTTAACCAGAGCCTGATGCGGTATGAAAGTAAATTGCCCTCACCCAGGCTTCTGGCCGCGCGCGCGAACATGCGCCTGGAGCGGGCGGAAAGCGGTCTGGCCCTGGCCGAAACCCGGTTGGAAAGTCTGAACCCGTTGCGCCCGTTGGCCCGTGGTTATGCCCTAGTACAAGACGGAAACGGACGGATTATTTCCGATGCGGCTCAAGCCGCGGCCGGCCAGCAGGTGAAAATCATGCTGGGCAGAGGAAGTCTGGAAGCGGAGGTGACTGCAGTTCACCCCGACTTCCTTCATGGCTCTGAACCGCCCCTTCTCAAGGGAAAACAGGGAAAAACCGATTGACAAAACGGCAATGTCGATGAATGCTTTTTCACAGTCCCGTTCAAGGGGGACACCCGCGCAGGCTTCCGTTGACCGGCTGTTTCAATGAAAACAGAGCCGGACAAAGCCTGGCGGTTTAACCAGCCGTAAGGAAGATAAGATGACTGAAACACGATTTCACCGCCATTTTCTGCTGTTCATAATGATTTTTGCGTATGCGTGCCTGCTGCTCCCGACCTTGGGTTGTGCCCAGTCCGGTGGGGACGTCTCCCCTACCCAAGCGGCGCCACAGCCGGAATCCATGGCTCAGGCGGCATCCGCCGCCCGGACAGCCCAGTATCAACCGGAAATCAACATCACCTGCCCGGCCGATGTGCTCAACGGTCAGGCTTTTGTGCTCAAGGTCAACTCTCCCCACCTGGAACGAATTGATCTGAGCTGGACGGGTAAGCAACTGAGCATAACCGCCACACCCGCTGCCGGAGGCGGCATGGAGGCCATAGCCCTGCTGCCGGTTGATTTAAACAGCAAGCCCGGCTTGAAACCGCTTGACCTGACCATTGTGGACAACGGTCGGAAAATTCAGGAGAACCTGACTATACGGGTATCTGAAAAGCGATACCCCCGGCAGGAACTTAAAGTGGAGCCCAAGTTTGTGCAGCTTTCTAAGCCCGACTTGGAGCGCAGTCGAGCAGAAAGCAAACGGGTTAAAGCCGTGCTGGCCAAATGCAGCCCGGAACGTTACTGGCAATTGCCTTTTGTGCGCCCGGTGCCCGGTTCGGTGAGCAGCCTGTTCGGGGTGGCCCGCGTGTTCAACGGTGAGCCGCGCAGTGCCCACAAGGGTCTGGATTTACGCGGCGCAACCGGCACGCCGATTGTCGCTTGCGCGGCCGGGCGGGTGGTGCTGGCCGACAATCTGTTCTTCTCAGGAAATGTGGTTTACCTTGATCACGGATTGGGCGTGTTCACCATGTATTGCCATATGTCGGAAATCAAGGTGAAAGAAGGTGACTTTGTAAACGCGGGCGATCTGCTCGGTCTGGTCGGCGCTACCGGCCGGGTTACCGGGCCGCACCTGCACCTTTCCGCCACTGTGCTCGGCACCAGCGTGGACCCGCAAGTACTGTTGGATCTGAACCCGAACGACATCCCGCCCTATGCTGCCGGTAACATCAATGTAAATTAACCCATTGGAACACATAGATGAGTGATGTGAAAAAAACAAGCTTTGAAGAACAGATGAAGCGCCTGCAGGCAATAGTCGCAGAGCTTGAAAACAACGATATCGAACTGGAAAAAAGCGTGGCCCTGTATAAAGAGGGGGTTGAGCTGGCCCGCGCCTGCCGCGAGCAGCTTGCAGCCGCCCGTCAGGAAGTGAGCGTGCTCACAGAGGGAATTTTCACCCCGTTCAAGGAGTTGGACAATGAATTTGGAAACCATGAAGAAGAAGCTTAAAGCCGACGCCGGGCAAGTTGAGGAGTTTCTGGCCCACTGCCTGGATCAGATGGATATGCCAAACAGGCTGAAGGAATCCATGCTTTACAGTCTGTTGGCCGGTGGCAAACGCCTGCGCCCGGTGTTGTGCCTGGCGGTTGCCGAAATGTTCGGAGCCCGTCGCGACGCCGTGCTGCCCTTTGCAGCCGGGCTGGAGTTCATTCACACCTACTCGCTGGTGCACGACGATTTACCGGCCATGGACGACGACGATCTGCGCCGGGGCAAGCCCACCAACCACAAGGTTTACGGCGAAGCCATGGCTATTCTGACCGGAGACGCCCTGCTCACCGAGGCTTTCGGGCTCATGGCCGCTTGCGCCACCGACATCCCGGCAGAAAGAGTGCTCAAGGCCATTGCCCACACAGCTTGTTCTGTAGGAGCGGTAGGTATGGTAGGCGGACAGGTGCTCGACCTGCTGCATACGGAAGCAAAAGGAGCCGGTCGGAAAGGCGGTCTGGACGATCTGGCGGAAATTCACGCCCGCAAAACCGGCGCCCTGATCTGCACAGCCTGCGTCAGTGGGGCCCTGCTGGCCGGGGCTTCTCAAGCCGATTGCGAAGCCGTGGCCGCCTGGTCAACGGCTTTGGGTGCAGCCTTCCAGATTGCCGACGATATTCTGGACGAAGTGGGCGATACCGAAACTCTGGGCAAACCGGCCGGCTCAGATGCCGCTCAAGGCAAAACCACCTATCCGGCTCTGTTGGGAATAGAAAAGAGCCGCGAACTGGCCCGCCAAAAGGCCGATGAAGCAATTGCCGCGCTTGCTCCCTTCTCCGGCCCGCAAAAGGATTTTCTGACGGCAATTACCAACTACGCGGTGGAACGCAGCTTTTAGAGCTAACTTTAAGTAAAATAAGCTGGAGAATAAAGAGTGTTATCGGCACAGGAGTCCCGCTGCCGGCCCACCGCAGGCTACAGGGGCGAAGCGGGCGTTATTGCCGTTCTCTCTGCAGCAAAACCGCCGCCCAATCCGGCGGCAAACCAGATTAACAGGATATTTTATGGCTCTTAAAGCTTTTCCGCAACATCTTCTTCCGAAAATCAACCGCCCTTCTGACCTGGCCGGTTTAAGCAGTGACGAACTGGCAAAGCTGGCCGCGGAAATTCGCGAGGAAATCATCTTTGTGGTGTCTCAAAACGGCGGACACCTCGCTCCTTCTTTGGGAGTAGTGGAGCTGACAATCGCCCTCCTAAAAACATTTAACCCCCGGCAGGACAAAATGATCTGGGACGTGGGGCATCAGACTTATGCCTACAAACTGCTGACCGGTCGCCGCGACAGTTTCCATACACTGCGCAAACATAACGGCATCTGCGGATTCCCCAAGCGCGACGAAAGCCCGTTCGACCACTTCGGTACCGGGCACTCCTCCACTTCTATTTCCGCGGCATTGGGCATGGCCATGGCCCGCGACCTGAAAGGCGAAAAACACCATGTGCTGGCTATTATCGGCGATGGTTCAATGACCGCCGGAATAGCCTTTGAGGGTCTGAACCAGGCCGGTCACGAAGGACGCCGCCTGATTGTAATCCTGAACGATAATGAAATGTCCATTTCCAAAAACGTAGGCGCGCTTTCTTTATTGCTTTCCCGCGGACTTTCCACCAAACTGGCCCGCCGCACCATGAGTGAGGTTGAGAATTTTCTGTCGTCAGTGCCTGGAATAGGGGAAAACATCATCTCCATTCTGCACAGAAGTCAAAGCAGTCTGAAAACTTTTTTCACACCCGGCATGTTGTTTGAAGCTTTGGGGTTCGACTATGTCGGCCCGGTTGACGGGCACGATGTGGAAAAAATGTGTGAAATTTTCAGTATGGCCAAAGCTGCCGATGCCCCGGTGCTGATACATGTGCTGACCAAAAAGGGTAAAGGTTACGAACCGGCTGAAAACAACCCCACCCGCTTCCACGGGGTGGGCCGCTTCGAACCGAAAACAGGTGAAAGCGAGAAAATAGCCGGGGCCGGGCCCACCTACACAGAATGTTTCGGCAACGCCTTGCTGGAGCTGGCTGAAAAAGACAAGCGCATTGTGGCGATTACCGCGGCTATGCCCGGCGGTACCGGATTGGATAAATTCGCCGAACGATTCCCTGATCGCTATGTGGACGTTGGTATTTGCGAACAACACGCGGTCACCTTTGCGGGCGGTCTGGCCACTCAAGGTATAAAACCGGTAGTAGCCATTTATTCCACCTTCATGCAGCGGGCCTATGACCAGGTGTTGCACGACATCTGCATCCAGGGCCTGCCGGTGGTGCTTTGTCTGGACCGGGCCGGTCTGGTGGGGGAAGACGGCGCTACTCATCACGGCGCCTTTGATCTGAGCTTTCTGCGCCACATTCCGGGCATCAGCATACTTGCTCCCCGCAACGGTGCTGAAATCAAAGCCATGCTGGCGGCAGCGCTGGAGCATGGCGGACCGGTGGCCCTGCGCTACCCCCGGGGACGCACTCAGGAAGTGGGGGAACTTGCAGTTCCGCTTGAATGGGGAAAAGGCGAATTGATTCAACAGGGTGAGGAAATCGCTGTAATCG
Organism: uncultured Desulfovibrionaceae bacterium; assembly: GCA_944325195.1. Lineage (GTDB taxonomy): Bacteria > Desulfobacterota > Desulfovibrionia > Desulfovibrionales > Desulfovibrionaceae > RGIG1962. Next base: position 107,962 of record CALUZB010000008.1, read on the forward strand.
CCGTCGGCAGCACTGTCAACTTCGCCAATGAGGCAGTTAGAGCCTTTGAAAATACCCACAATCAAAAGATTACCCTGTTCAGCAGCCGGTTTGTCAAACCTTTGCCCTACGAGCAGATCCGGCAGTTGGCCCAAACCCATTCCAGATTGCTTCTTTTAGAAGAGAATACGCTGGCCGGTGGATTTTCCGGGGCAGTGCTGGAATATTTAACTGATGAAGGGCTTGCCGAAAATCTGGTTATTCGCCGCCTGGGCCTTCCTGACTGCTTCGTGCAGCATGGTTCCACCTCTCTGCTTTTGAACGAACTGCATCTGGATGCAACCGGAATTCTGGCGGAGTTGGAGCAACTAACCACTCCCTGAAACCGCTTTCAGTGAACCTGTGTTCATTCAAATGCTTGGGCAACACGCATGCAACAGCAGCCGCAATATCGCACTTACCGGATTGGCGACACATTCTATAAAAGGCATTTGGGTAATTCTCCGGGCTCACAGCGTAACACAGCCCACCGGCAGTCTTCCACCGGTTATAAAAGCTCACTCAAGGCCCCGCCCGGCAGCGATCCTTTCAGAATGAGTCTCATCACCACCTTCACCTCTTCCCCCGCTTGCTTCAAAGCGTTATCAGCGCCGGAAGTTTCGTAGGAAAACACCTTCACTCCGTCACTCTCTTTTTTACAGGGCAGAAAACCTCATCCCAACTGATGCCCTCTCTTTGCATATAGGCATGCAATCTGTCGGCTTCCGGCCTGAAAAGCATGCGCCCCTTGGCATACGCAGCGTGGCATTTACACACCAGACGCAAAGATACCCCTGCTTCCCTTGCCAAATCACTAACAGTGCAACATCTTTTCATAGTTTCCCCCTAATCATATGCACGCCCACCGGCGCAGTCGATATTAATGATACATGTATCACCCAGGTTGACTTTCAGCTCGTCTCTTTCAGGATAATGCCCAACACATCTCCCAAGGCCGCCAACTGTGAGCCCCATATAAAGCCAACCGCACAGTTCCGATTGCTTATTGCCGACAATTGAGTTATTGTCTGATTTAAATTTCATCAGATTCCCAGTTTACATAATCAATTTCAGTTCGTATGAGTCAGATTTATTTTTACAATTTAAACTTGAATGTGTCAATTTAAAATTGAATAACGGATTGCCTTATGCCTGTTACCCTGGGTAAGCGACTTGAATTCCTGATCAGGAAAATGAACATAAATCAGAGTGAATTCGCGGAGTTAAGTGGATTAAAACGGGCTGTAGTTTCCAGTTATACCCGCGATGTGAACCTCCCCCGCGCGGAGACCCTGACCTTATGGGCCAATCAATTTAAAATTGATATTCACTGGCTGCTTACCGGCGAGGGAGAACCTTTCCTGGCTCCGCCGGCACCAGAAGCGGCTGCAGTCCAGGCCGGGGCAGAGACCATTGAGCTGTTGAAAAAAGCGGTAGAAGCACAAGAACGTACCATTGCTTTGCAAGATAAAATTCTGGACGATGAAAAGAAACGCCGAGCCCGTCTGGAAAGAGAACTGGAGCTTGCCCGGGGCGAAATTGAACGTCTGGAGCAGCAAATAACCACCCTCAATGATCATGAGTTCATGCCCGGACCTGTAAAAACAGACGAAGCTAAAATTTAAACCCGCCTTCCAGGGAGGAAGCCGATGAGGGAAACCTTTTTCCAAAAATCCGCTGTTGGGCCATACCCGGCAAAAGCGCGACAGCATAGGGGTAAAAGCATGTTCAAACCGGAAGATCTCACTAAATTCAAGCAGTGGTTGTTTGAAGCCACAGGCCTGGAAAATATGAGTGAACTTGCCCTGGCTATGGGAGTGGAAGAACTTGAACTCCGGCTGCAGTTCAAATCGGGAGAGTTTCCCCTGACCTGGTTGGTATCGTTGGCAGAGCGGGAGCAGTGCAGTCTGGATCTGATTTTATTCGGCCGCTCTTCCGGCAAACCTATGCCGGCAGCGCCTTTGCCCGCCTTTCAACCTAATTGTGACACCGATGTCCCTGCAGCAACGGAGTGGGAGCTAAATGAGCTGAAAAATCAGATAAAAGCCCTGAAAGCAACTAACGCAGCCCTGGAAGCTCATAACAAACTGCTGGTGGACGCTTTGGCCGACCGTGCAGCCAGACCGCAAGGCAGCAAGGTCTGGCTGCAGGAAGCCGCAGCAGATTATGGAGAGACCTGAGGAAGACTCTTTAACAGGACATACCTGTCCCCTGCTGCGCTTCCTTATACAGCTTTAATACACCCGTTCGTTTATCACATGCCGGGAACGATTTACTTTATATGGAAACGACACCCGTTTGTAATCCCTAAACCACACTTGCCAGACTTTTATCGGTCAGGATACCAGTCAAAACCTCAGACTGATTTGTCAATCAATTCAAAATCGCTTTCTTCTTAAGCTGCGGGAAACACAGGCTTATTTCCCACCTCACGCCACACCTGATTTAAAGTTAAGATGTTTGTTCCGGTCTGCCCCCCAAAACGGGAAGAAGGCCTTGCGGCCTTCTTCATATTGGGAGGAGTGGGATTATGGCTAATTATTCAAATACGCCGGTAAGCACTTCGGTGACCACATTGTTGTTGTTGTCCACCAAGACCAGGTCCTGGCCTACGATCAACCAGTCGTAACCGTCGTAATGGGGAAGCCTGCTCTTCAGCGGCTCCGAAACTACTTCGCGCACGATGTTGCTGTTTGTATCGAAAAAGTATCCACGCACGATTTTCCCCTGATATTGGGCGGGGAGCGCGGGACGCCCCAACATATTCGCCTCACGGGCTATTTCCCTGGCCTGAGCCGGTGTAAGGTCCAGAGTGGGAGCCTGTACGGGAGAATTCATCACTTTCACATCGTTATCCATGGTTCTGACATCGTTAACCATCATATTTTCGCGCATCTCCTGATTGCGCTCAATGGCTCTTTCCATTTTCTGGCGGTTTTCAGAATCGGTATTTCTGAAAATGTTTTTCTCCGCCTGTTCAGGGCTGTCCATATCTCCATCGCCCGCGTAAGCGGTTCCACCCAAGGCGAATACCGCCATAAAAGCGGCCGGCAAAATCTTTTTATTCAGGATTATCCTTTTCATAATATCAACTCCACAAATTTAAGGTTTAAATCAATGCCGCGCACCACTTAGTGAAACGACCATGTCAAGCGCGACGCGGCAGCAAGCCGTTACAGCCGGAAGCATCTTTTAAAAACCGGCAAGCTTCCGACCAGGAGCAACCACAAGTGAGGCATCAATCAGTACATTGCCTTGCAAAGCTCCAGTAACATCCCGCACTATCGTCTGATCGGATATGCGAGCGGCGGCGGGTTTGCTGTTAAGCTAACCGCTCACAACTGTAACCTGTCAATATATAGCTATTCACATTTATATTAAAGCTATCAGGATATCTGATAACTGTCAATCTATAAAATAATAAATTTGTGCTTAATTAATGTACATATCTGGGATCAGGATACGTTTCAACCTGCAGCAGAACGCTTCCGGACACGTTGCGCACCGACTTATTGACCATGTCCTGATACCGGAAGAATTCATGCTCTTCAGCCAAGTTGTGCACGTCAACAAACCTTCCTGTCAGCGGCAAGCAGGAGCATTAACGCCGCCAAGGGAGCCAAGACCGGTTGGGGCGCACCCCTTTCCGTTCCGGGGAACAATCAGAGGAGCGGTTCTCCCGATAATGCCGGAAGCACCCCCAGCCCGGGGTGTCCGGAGCAGGCCGTCACTTTCACCGCGCAATCAGATTTGAGCTTGAAATCCTGATGCGTCTGGAATAAAATCAACTATTCTATTTGAGGTTGCTATCATGAAAAAATTCGGCATTTTATTTATTGTGGCAATAATTGCCGCTCTTGCTTTGTTTATGTGGGGCAAAAACAAATATAACACTATGGTCAATATGGATGAACAGGTGAAGACCGCCTGGTCGCAAGTAGAAAACCAATATCAACGTCGCCTCGACCTGATTCCCAATCTGGTGAACACGGTCAAGGCCTATGCCGCACACGAGCGGGCCACCTTGGAGGGGGTAATCAACGCCCGGGCCAACGCCGCTAAAACCACCATTCAGGCGGACGGGTTGAACACGGCTTCCATGCAGCAATTTCAGGCCGCCCAGGGTGAGCTGTCCTCTGCCCTTTCCCGACTGATGGTGGTGGTGGAGCGTTATCCCAATCTCAAAGCCAACGAAAATTTCCGTGAACTCCAAGTTCAGCTTGAAGGCACTGAAAACCGGATTGCTGTGGAGCGGATGCGCTTCAATGAAACCGCGCAGGCATACAACACCTATATCCGCACTTTCCCTAACAACGCAATAGCCGGTTTTCTGGGATTTGAACAAAGGCCCTACTTTGCCGCCCGTGAGGGAGCAGACCGGGCTCCGGTAGTGGACTTTGGAGATGCAGAGTAGATTAAAAACGCGCCGGCTGCGATTTAGGAGCTTTTCAGTATGGTTGGCCTGAACTTAAAACACACTTTCAAGCCGGTTGTTGCAGGCCTCTGTCTGCTTGCCCTGCTTGCGGCTGCGGCGGCAGCGCCGTTTTCCACATCTCGTCCGCTTACCCCACTGCTCTCCGGGCTGTTCCCTGCAGCCTATGCCCAGACAGCAACTGAGCCGGTTGCAGGCACACCGCACCAGGACAAAAACAGTCCCCCCAGCCCGGCAAAACCGGCCACAGTAAGCGTGGAGAGCGTTCCCAATGTAAATCTGCAAGACCCGAACCGCTATGTGAGCAACCCGGACGGGATTATCAGCCCTGCTGACGAGGCGGAAATCAACCGCATGGCCGCCGAGTTGGAACGCGATCTGGGCGTGCAGGTGGCGGTGGTTGCCTTAAACAGCATCGGCTCCAACCACTACCGCCAGTTCGCCACCGACTTGTTTCAGCATTGGGGGGTAGGTCAGAAAGGAGAAGACAACGGTCTGCTGATCCTGCTGGTGCTTGACCCGGCCCAGCGTTCAGTGACCTTTGAAACCGGTTATGGTCTGGAAGGTGTTCTTCCCGACGTAATCGCCTATCGCATTCAACAGGAATATATGATTCCCGCCCTGAAAAACGGCGACTACAGCCGGGGTATGCGCGAAGGTATGGCCGCGGTTTCCCGACATTTACGCGCCAGCGGTTATGAAAGCGGCGCCCCTGTGCCTGCTGCCCGGACAGGATCAGTGGTATCAGAAAGCAGCTCTCACACAAACAGCACTTCCGGCATGTGGCCCCTGCTGATTTTCTGTGCGCCTTTCCTGCTTGTATTTTATTTTGCCTGGCGCAAGGTGCGGCCTAGGATTTGCCCCAATTGCGGTAAAAAGACCCTTAAACTGACCGAACGCCAGATTGTTGTCCCGCCAAGCTCCAGCGCGGAGGGTACAGCCCTGGATATCTGGAAATGCACCAACTGCGGCTATGTGGATAAGCAGAAGCGCAGAATACCCCGATATCGCCACAATTCAGCCAGAGGAACAGGGAGCGGACTGGCCGTGTTGGGAGGTCTGGCTCTGGGCGGATTGGCCGGCCGACGTTCCGGCGGTGGCTTCGGCAGTGGACGTTCCGGCGGCGGTTTCGGCGGAGGACGCTCTGGGGGGGGCGGCGCTTCAAGCCGATTTTAACACGCATTTCTGAGTTCAAGACAGAGCGGAAGAATGAAAGCGGGCGAAAATCTCGCACAACTGTTCGCCCGCCGTCCCAGCAAGCTGTTACTGCCCTTAACCTTATAAAGCCGATATAAGAAACAACAAAGCGAGGGAAATGGTTCCCTCGCTTTCAAATGCAGTGGCAATATCGCCGACCGGTATGCAGGTAACTCTCCACCGCGTTCAGGTTTGCAATCCTGTTCAGGCGGGAAACGCCGCTTCAAGATATTCACCCAAGCTGCGGTTTACCTGTTCCATATAATTCCCATCGCCACAAGCTATGGGTTTGACCAGGTCCTTATGCCCGGGGCAATGGATTTCACAGCGAAGCATCTTATCTGTAGGGCTGTCTATTTTAAAATAAACATAAGGGTGGTTAACTATATGCAAGCGCACATAAAACCACTCGGGCATCACTTCACCCAACAAACAATCAACCGGCTGGCCCAGATTTCTCACCGGCTCGTCTGTAATGCAAAAATACAGACTGTCGGGAGCATCACATGTAGCGCCGTAAAAATAGGCTTTATAGGAAAACGGGAGCCAGTCCGTTCGCATCTCCATTCCCAAACGGATATCCGCCAGCACCCGGCGCATCTGGCAAAGACATTCCGCTTCGCCGGTGCAGCCTAAAAGACCGCTTCCCGGCGGTTTGGCACCATGCAGCTCATACTGCTCTAAATGGTAGTAAGGATCAAAGTTCATATATATACTCCACAAAATATGCGGTTATCGTTGGTATTAATCAAATCAGATAAAGCTAATATAGATTTTTCTAATAACAATTGCAAGCCGATTTTATTGATGACCAAAGCTTTAAAACAACCGAAAACGCACCAATAAGAGGGAAATGATTACAGCCAGAAACACCTGGGTAAGAAGCAACACTAGATCGGAGTCGATCAGGGCAAATGCGCTTACAAGCATCACCCCGCTCCCCATGCAAACGCTGCATAGACTTAGAAACAGAAAAGGCGGCTTCAGCAATGAGCGCGTGGGCAGTTGAAGCTGCTCTGAACGGCTTAACTTACGAGCAGAATAAACTGCCATCAGATAACAAATTGCCCCGCTCACTTGGAAAATCAAGCCGAAAACAAGCAGCCACCAATGCATAGCTTCCCCTGAAGACAACAATAACAACTGAATTGACTGTTTGGAAGTTGATATATTTTCACCCTGCCGTCAAGTCAGCGGCAAATCCATTGCCTCATCATTTCATGCGGGTTATATTTATCACCGTCCCCCCTACTCGTCTTCAAACGATGAGACTTACTGGATCAGTCCGACTCCGGCTAATCCGCGGACAACAAAACAACCAGGTAAGGCGTAATAAAGGGGGACATATGCACGCACAGATCAAACCATAATAAAGCCAAACAGACAGGTAAAGATTTTTTAAAATAACTATTGACACATACACAGAATAGAGATATTCTTTCTTCTTAGTTGAACCGTAAAAATTGTCGCGGGGTGGAGTAGTTTGGTAGCTCATCGGGCTCATAACCCGAAGGTCGTAGGTTCAAATCCTACCCCCGCAACCAGGAATTTCAAGCCCTTATGGGATCCAACCATAAGGGCTTTTTTAATTTCCTAACTTATTTAACCAAACAGGATTTTTATTAAATGAAGATTGAGCTTGATTAGCGCGGCTTTTTCGAGATTGAAACACCTGCCGATGTAGAAAAGTCCGGTGGGCATGTAACAAGAAGCACAATAAGCATTATGTAAAAAATTGATGCATATAGCTCGTCCAGGAAGTCTTTCAGTCCGCCCCACTGCTAACTAACTACCTTTTAATCAGTCTTCTAACTACCATAGTTTTGTAAAGTTTCACTCTACAAGGCTTTGTTGTTCCTTCCATTGACCGTGCTTAATGATACAAATAATGCCGCTGAGCACTTTCAGGACATCCACACGGGCAACAATCCGTATGATAGTGAAAATAAAGGCCTTATATGTTCAAGCTGTTCATAGGAAAGATAGAAAATTGGGTTCATTATGTCCCTCATGAACACAACTACAAACTTTTCTCAGTGTTGTAATTTATAAATTTGAGCCTAGCAACTTGTTCCTAACAGAAAGTGAAGTTCCTCGGCACTTAATTTCATCTCGCAAGGCATGACAGATGCACTCCTGCATCTGGGGCTTACAGAGAGGATCTCCTCCAACCGAAAGGCAAGTTCATGCATCCATTCTTCAAGCTGACCTGGAGATACACCCAGCTCTTCACCGACTTCATCGGAAATCTTGATGTTCAGAAGAAATTCCTTTATTATAGAAACATCAAATAAACTTGACGATACCACATTCCCCATATCAGGTGCTCCATATTGTTTTTTGTGTTCAGCCTCTGGTTTATGCTGTTGTATATACATGATTATGCTAAATAAAGTATTGCAGGCTGGCTATAAAATGTAGCAATTTACAACAGAAGCTTAAACCGAAATACAGATGAGAGCGCGGCAAGCTTCAACACCGACGGGTTCACCGTATTTTTCGAATGCAACAAAATATTACAAAGTCTGGCAGTTATCGCCTGATATGCTATAGAGCATTTTACCGGCACATCATATCCGGGAAAGCAGGGAAGCTCTCCGAATGTGTTTCGGGCGGAACGGGTGATTGCATTTCAGTTATGTAAACCTGTGGTATGATTTCAGAGCCTTTCTATATCTTATTGGGAAGGTCCAGGTGCTACAGAATGCCGGATCTGCCCAGGGTGAAACTTTCCCGTCACTAAACAGTAACCGCAAAGAAAATGTTGTAAACGACAGGTGCCGATCCGTGATTGATACGGCCTTTTGACACATGGAGCAATATATGTCCACAGAGGAAGAAGATTTCAGAATTCGCGCTTTGCTGATTGATGACGACTCTAGGCTGCAAATCAACGTACGCGATTTTTTAGAGCCCTATGGCTGTAAAATCTTGTTTCGCAATGACGGCAAAGACGTGGAGGCCGCCGTAAAAGAATTAAAACCGGATATAATTTTGCTGGACGTCATGCTTCCCGGAGATGACGGTTTTGTCGTGCTGCAGCGGCTGCACACGGTCTCGCGGATACCGATAATTATGTTGACGGCGCGGGGTAACGATGCCGACCGTATTGTCGGCTTGGAAATGGGGGCTGACGACTATCTTGCCAAACCGTTCAATCCCAGAGAATTGCTGGCTAGAATCAAAGCCGTACTGCGACGCGTCGCCCACGGCGAAGCTCACAACCCGTTGGGGAAACAGCCCGATATTCTAAACGTGGCTTCCTTCCAACTGGACCTGAAACGGCAAAGGCTTCACTCCGAAGGTAAAAGCATTGAATTGTCCTCAACAGAGTTCCACATTATCCGGACGTTCATGAGCAGACCTGACGAAGTTCTGTCCCGTGACGAAATCCAGACGTTGGCTTTTGGAGAAAACTATTACTGCAACGACCGGAATATCGACGTTTATATCAGCCGGGTGCGCAATACCTTGCGCAAACTATGCGGCTCTTCCCCCATTCACACAGTATGGGGGGCGGGATATCGCTGGGTTAAGGACAAAGATGACAATGAAATCATGGCTCCGGAACAAAGCTGAGCTAATAACCATGCATTTGTTTACCCATCTATGGCAAAGGGTCTTCGCTTACGCGCGCTCCTTCTTGTGCTGATTTCACATGTCGTAAGCTCCATTATATTCAGACTGGGTTATGTAAACGACATGGATTTACAGTTCATTACTGAAGTTACCTCAAATATCACTTCAGTAATTGAGGGAAAAGATCTGGCATCCATTGAGCCGCTTGCTGAATTTTTCAACAACTCCAAGAACAAACAACATAGGCTATGGCTTGAATCCCCGGACGGGAAAATTATCTTCGGAGAGCATACTCCGGAATTCATTCACCAAAACCGGCGCCTTATGAACCCGTTAAACGCTCCGGACACTCCGGTAACTGTGTTCAAAAGCGATGATATATTTGACGAATTGTATTTGGCTCTGGCTCCGGTTCGACTGAAAGACGGCGACGCTATTGTCTGCATTTCTTTAATCAGAAGACCGCCGCCGCCTGTTTCCGCCCTGTTTCTGCAAGGCCTTACAGCCGTTTGTATTATTGGAGGCATGTTGAGTATCTGGGTCACCTGGCACATCGCCCGCCCTCTTCACAGGCTTAGTTCAGAAGTGCTGTATATCGCCGACGGCCATTTTGAGGCGCATGTCAACGAACACGCTCCGAAAGAAATCTCACAGGTGGCCAAAGCAGTTAACCACATGGCTTACAGCCTTTCGCAGAACATAAAAAGTATGCGCGAACTGGTCGCCAACCTTTCGCACGAGATGCGTTCCCCACTGGCTCGCATGAGCATCTCTTCCGCTATAGTTGAAGAAGGACTGGATGTTCTGGTACACGGATACGGAAAATACATTTCCTCTAACAACAATGGAGGTACCCGACTGATTACTGACGATGCAGGAGTACCTTTGGCTTGTGTGCATATTAAGTATATACTGCAGGAAATCAATCACATGGAAAATTTAGTCAACTCATCCCTGTTAAGCTGCAGATTGGACTCACAGCACAACCAGCTTGAGTTGCAACCGGTTGATATATCCAGGCTCTGCACTAATATTGCGTTACGCCATGAAGCCCTGATAGAGGATAAAGGGTTGTCAGCCACTTTGGATATTCAGCCGGATCTTTGGGTATATGGCGACAGAACCCTCCTGTCCATGCTTTTCTCAAACTTACTGGACAATGCGGTAAAATACACCGATAAAGGGGGGCTTATCCGTTTGAGCCTGGACAAACAGAGAGATCTTGTCCGTTTGCGCATGGAAAACAGCCATGCCAGGCTTGAGGAAGCCGTGCTGTCCCAACTGTTTAAACCTTTTTTCAGAGACGTAGCCACTGGTTGTTCTGAGGGAGTCGGTCTCGGTTTGACCTTGGTTAAAAAAATAGCCGCCTGCCATGACGGGTATGTTTTTGTGGAAAACAGCGATATCGGATTGCGATTCAGCGTATTTCTGCCGGGCATAAACACGCCGGGCAAACATACCCCGCAGCAGGCTGGCTGATTGCTTCGCCAGAATTTTAAATTCAGGGACAGTTTCAGGCAGTCGGTTAAGCTCCTGAAATAGACGGAACAGTTCTTCTTTATCTGTAGGGCAACCCAATTGTTACTTGAAGCCGGACTGGCTGTTCCCGCTCCCTCTTGCTGCCTGTCGGGCTAAAGTTTCTACTAAGTTGAAAATGCCTCTCTATCTGTCACACAGGCCAGATTGTTTCGCTGTTTTTCCGGCTTCTCCGCCCGGCTTATAAAATCCGCTTTATTTTCAGGCGGGTTTATGGCAAAAGATGCCTTGCAAGTCTCAAGGAACACAATTTAGGCACACTTGATTATGGAAACACTCCCGTATTTCAACGAATTGCTGTGGTGTGGGTTCGCCCTGCTTGATTTAACCCTCACTCTGCTGGTTTTCCGCTTCTTCGGGCGTTTGGGGCTGTTCGCCCTGATCGTGATGAATGTGATTATCTGCAACATCCAGGTCATTAAGATCATTGAGTTGTTCGGAATAACCACCACTCTGGGCAACGTGCTGTACGGCGGCGTGTTTCTCATCACCGACATGCTGGGAGAATTTTACGGCAAAAAAGAAGCCCGCAAAGGGGTGCTGCTCGGCTTTGTAGCTCTGGTGCTGAGCATGGCCTACATGAAAATAGCCACGCTCTACATTCCGGCCCAAAGCGACTTCATTCAACCCCACTTGGCCGCTATCTTCGACCTGATGCCCCGCATCGCCCTGGCCAGCCTGGCAGCATATGCCGTATCGCAGTTGCACGATGTGTGGGCCTTTCAATTCTGGCGGCGCAAAACCAAAGGGCGGATGCTCTGGCTGCGAAATAACGCTTCCACCTTGGTCAGCCAATTCATTGATACCCTGATTTTCTGCTCCATAGCTTTTATCGGCATGTTCGAGCCATACCAGGTAATGCAGATTTTCCTTTCCACTTATCTGATCAAAGCACTGGTGGCCCTGATCGATACCCCGTTCATTTACGCCGGAAGAGAGGTATATCGGCGCTGGGTGAAAAACATGGAACATGATCAACCCGACGTTTCCTAAAAAGAGAATTGTAAGTCTGCCTCCGAACGCAAACTCCCCGCGCCTTTCCCACCTTTCTCTTCACTTTGCTCCACTGGAAAGCAGCTACTTGACCTTCTGCTGAATCTTCATAAGCTACTTAGCTTTCAAGGCATTTTCAGCTTGAAAGGTTAAACATTTCAATCACTGCTCTGTGATATGTTTAGCGGAAAAACACAGCTTCTCCGCAAAACGAACGACTCGGGGCGTCTGTCTGCACAGCGCTTAATTGCTTTGAATGCGCCCCCTCATATAAAAATAGTTTGACAAGCGGCTGTACCGATGATTACTTATCCTGTAACCCTTTAAGGGACGCTCCGCATCAGCTCCCGGCCAGCTGTACAGACCGTCCGGGGGGAGGGAACGAACAGGGATGAATATATTATAAGGAGACACCGGCATTTACCTATTTTCAATGTTAAATGCTCTGACAGCAGGAAAGCGCTTCCGCCGCCAGCGCTGAAGCGAGTGTCTCAAAATCAATCAGCTCTAAAGGTGCACGTAATGCAAGACGTTGATTTCGACAAATTTTTTACCGGTGAAGCCCGTCACCACCTTTACAACACCATTGCCGCTGCCCTGGAGGAAGACGGACCGGATTATACCACCCTGGCCATCTTCGAACCGGGTAAAACCATGCGAGCCGAATTGACAGCCAAGCAGAAAGCCGTGCTGGCCGGCATGCCCATCGTGCCTATGGTGCTGGAACTTACCGCTGAAGTAATCAACCCCAAAGATGCAGCCATATGGAAATGGTCCCCCCTGCTGGAAGATGGCTGTAAAATCCGTCCCGGCGACGTGCTGGGGGTGATGGAAGGCCCCGCCCGTCTGGTACTGCGGGCCGAACGGGTTATTTTGAATTTCCTGTGCCACCTCTCAGGAGTGGCCACCCTTACAGCTAAGTATGCCAAAGAACTGGAAGGAACCGGGGTTGTGTTGCTGGATACCCGCAAAACCCTGCCCGGTCTGCGCTATCCGGAAAAATACGCCGTGCAGGTGGGCGGCGGTAGCAACCATCGCTGTAATCTTGCGGAAATACTGCTGTTGAAAGACAACCACATCGACGCGGCCGGCGGCATACTTAAAGCAGTGGAAGTATTCCGTGCAACCTACTCGCCCTGCCCGCCCATAGAGGTGGAATGCCGTAACCTGAACGAAGTGAACGAGGCCATGCAGGCTGGAGTGAACCGGATTATGCTCGATAATATGGACGAAGAAGCGCTTGATCAGGCCCTGCAAACCATTCCCGCTGAATTTGAAGTGGAAATAAGCGGCGGAGTGAGCTTTGAGGAACTGCGCCGCCTGGCTCATGTTTCAAAGCGCCGCCCTGATTTTATTTCCGTGGGTAAACTCACTCATTCCGCTCCTGCGGTGGACATCAGTCTCTGTTATTCCGGTTGTTCCAATTCCCAGTTGAACTGACACGAAGTCGGCGCTTAATCGCGGTGCAGCGCAAGGACTTCAGTGGAAATACTGAAGGAAGTCTCCCGACTCAGAATTGTCAATCCATTTCCTCCTGAACCGGGAGTATTCATAACAATAAAGGCAATTCGCATGAACACGCAACAAAGAATTGAACAAGCCCGGAAAACTCTGGGGCAGGACCTGGTTATATTCGGACACCATTATCAAAACGATGCGGTGATCCGTCACGCCGATCACACGGGCGACTCGTTGGAACTGGCCAGAAAGTCCGGTAACAGCACAGCCAAACACATTGTTTTCTGCGGCGTGCACTTTATGGGCGAATCGGCCGCTCTGCTGGCCGAACCGGGACAAAACGTATATCTGCCGGAACCCAAGGCCGACTGCGTAATGGCCCGCATGGCTCCAGCCGCCCTGCTGGACAGGATCATGACCGCTTTAACTGCCGATGGGCGCAAAGTTATTCCCCTCACTTATGTGAACTCGTCCCTGGCCGTGAAAGCGGTATGCGGCAAATACGGCGGTTCGGTATGCACCTCTTCCAACGGTGAAACCATGCTGGCCTGGGCCCGCACCCAAGGCGATGCAGTGCTGTTCGTTCCGGATCATAAGCTGGGGCGAAACATGGCCCGACGTCTGGGTATTCCCGAAACAGAGCAACTGATTCTGAACATCAGTAAAAACGGTCGTCTGGTGGAAGAACTGCAAAATGCCGGACGTCTGAACCAGGCGCGACTCCTGCTCTGGCCCGGCTGCTGCGCCATTCATGCCCGCTTCCATGTCGAGCATATCGACGCTGTCCGCAAAAATGCACCTGATGTTCAAGTGCTGGTGCACCCGGAATGCAGCCCGGAAGTGGTTGCTGCCGCCGACTTTGCCGGTTCCACTTCCGCTATTATTAAATATGTGGAAGAAGCCCGACGGGGAAGCGTCATTGCCATCGGCACGGAAATTAATCTGGTCAGGCGCCTGCGCCATCGCTATGCCGGAGAAAAAGAGATTTTCCCTGTTCTGGATAGCGCCTGTTCGGATATGGCTAAGGTTACGGAAGAAAAGCTGGCCGCCCTGCTTGAGGATATTGTGAACGGACGGGCCTGCCCGCTGCAGATAGATCAGACCCAAGCGGACCACGCGCGCCGGGCCTTGCGCACAATGCTGGAAGTATGCTCCTAAACCGCCCGAGAACCGCCGTCTGCAAACAAAGCCAGCTTTGAGCGGACAGGTACCGACCGGTTCCGGATACAGTATAAGGCAGAGAACCGGTATCCCGGCGAGCACATCTGGAGGAACTTATTACATATAACCTGTTTGCGTCTATTCAACTTTTTATATATACTGACCTGAACTGTTAATTTAATCAGGGAGGCGATCATGCCGCCTGTTTGTGATGTTTTGATTATCGGCGCCGGAATAGCGGGCTCCACCACAGCCCTGTGTCTGGCCGACGCCGGGTTTGAGGTGCTTCTGGTCAGCCCGGCTGGGCTAAGCCAAATGGGCAATTCCGCTATGGCCCAAGGGGGAATAGTCTTTCAGGCCGGGCACGAGTCGCCCGCGGCTCTGGCCCGCGATATCATCCAGGCCGGAGACGGCGAAAACTACAGCGACGCCGTACAGTTTCTGTGCCGGGAAGGACCTGAGGCAGTGGAGCAGATTTTAATCAACCGCCTGGAAATTCCCTTTTCGCGCAGCCCGGCTTCCAGCTCACAAGAATGGGATCTGACCCTGGAGGGCGGCCATTCCGCCCAGCGCATTCTGCACTGCGCCGACTATACCGGCCGGGCCATTATGGAAGGATTTGAGCGGGCAGTGGACGCTCACCCCAATATCCGGGCGCTTAAATCCCGGGTGGCGGTAGATGTGATCACCTCCCACCACCACTGCCTGCTTTCAGAAGTCCGCTATCAATTGCCCAACCGCTGTCTGGGGGCCTATGTGTTCAATGAGCTGAGCGGTGAGGTGGAAACTTTGCTGGCCCGCTTCACCGTGCTGGGCACCGGCGGCGTGGGGCAGCTTTATTTGCACTCCAGCAACAACCCGGCCGCTCTGGGCTCCGGCATAGCCATGGCCACCCGGGCCGGCGTGCATGTGAAAGACGCCGAGTACGTTCAGTTTCACCCCACCACCCTGTACCAGCCCAACGCGCCTCGCTTCCTGATTACCGAATCCATGCGCGGTGAAGGAGCGGTGCTTCTGAACAGCCGGGGTGAAGCCTTTATGTCACGCTATCACCCCAGAGCTGATCTGGCCCCGCGCGACATAGTGTCGCGGGCGATTGTGCACGAAATGCTCGCACAGGGGCACGACTGCGTTTACCTTGACCCCAGCCCGATCCGCCAGAACCTGAAAGAACGTTTCCCCACCATTTACGATCACTGCCTGAAAAGCGGCCTGGACATCACCAATTCGCTTATTCCGGTAGTACCGGCGGCCCACTATTTCTGCGGCGGCATCCTTACCGACAGTCAGGGTCACACCTCGCTTTCCGGCCTGTATGCGGTGGGTGAGTGCGCCTGTACCGGCCTGCACGGCGCCAACCGCCTGGCCTCCACCTCACTGCTGGAAGGTCTGGTCTGGGGCCGGGCCGCAGCCCGCGACATTGCCGGAAAACTGGGACAGGGGGTCCGCTCCGACAAGGCGTTTTCCGCCATTCCCCCTTGGGAAAGCCCGGCCGGAGACGAACATAACGATGACCCCGCCCTGATTGCTCAGGACTGGTCAAACATTCGCCACACCATGTGGAATTATGTGGGCATAACCCGCAGCAGCGCCCGCCTGCAACGGGCCTGCGACGAGTTGCGCAATCTTTCCCGACGCATTACCGATTTCTACCGGCGCACCCCCCTGTCGCGCCCGATCATCGAGCTGTTCCACGGCTGCAACGCCGCCCAGACTATTGCCGAAGCGGCCCGCCGCAATAAAATCAGCAAGGGCTGTCATTACCGGGTGGATTAAAACAATTTATGCTGCAAAAGAGGATAGACAACTGCTCTCCCAGCCGTTTTCAACCAAAGTCAAAGCCGTTCTCCGGGGTACAAGGAAGCAGACACCGCGCCGGACATAACTATAACAGTCAACCGCAAAAAGACATGAGTGCAATTGCGCTTATTTCCCATTTTGAAAACGGAATTGAACAGTCAGAGGCATTTTCAGTTAAAAACGCTAAAAACCATGTCTTCCGCCATTGAGACCTACGCAATCGATTTTTACCTTCATTCAGTAGCCGATAATAAGATTAAATCAGCCCAACTCTACCGGCCCCGCAGTTCCTTTGTAAAATCTCATCCGTCCTTTTTTCTGGCCACAGAAGGACGGATAAATTCCAGCACTTCCCGGTAGGCCTCTTCCCATTCCGGGGTTCTCAGCCGGGCCAGCTCTTCCCGTTTGACGAACCGGATGGCCCCACAAGGGCACATTTCCATGCAGGCCGGGGGCATTCCTTCTTTGCGTCGCTCTTTACATAAGTCGCACTTATCCACCAAGGTGCTGGTGGCGGTGCTGAAAAACGCCGCATAAGGACAGGCGATCAGACAGGCCAGAGATGTACAGCCCCGGCAACGCATGTGGTCAAGCACCACTGCGCCGTCCTCATCACGCGACAAGGCTCCTTGCGGGCAGGCCCGCATACAGAACGCTGAGTCGCAATGCATGCAATAAAGCGGGCGCACCAGCCCCACGCCGGAGCGCATCATCACAATTCTGGCACTGCCGTGCAGAAACTTGCATACAGCCTCGCACGATTCGCAACCAATGCACTTGCTGTAATCCACAAACAAGGTCATGCCCTGAAATTCACTCATTTTCTCAACCCCGCCTTAGATTGTTACTTTGAAAGCGCGTCGATTCAAAAAGAAAGCCGCCCAGCTCCAGTTCGTTTCTCCGGTCAACCGCCTGGTTTAAACGCACTTCGAAAGTCGCCTCAGAAAGCTTACCAGCCAGTGCTGCCAAGCACAATCCGCCACAATTGTATATTTGGAGTGCTTCAGCCCCCGCATAAACATGCCGGTGATCCCGACAGGCTCCCCCTGATTCAAACACCTTGAGCGCCGCGTCCGGGCAACGGTACTTTGTCCGCTTCATAGTCGTATTCGCTCTGGCGGTTCTGCTCCTTCAACTCCAGCCAGTGATCCAGCGATCTGGCGGCCCGCAGGCCGCTGTATATGGCCCGGCCGATTTTACTGGGCCCGGTAAGCACATCGCCCGCCACAAACACGTTCTCAATATTAGTCATGTGCAGCCAGTGCACATCGCCCTTGCGCACATTGTCCAGGCCCAGTTCCCGCTTAAACGGCGGGGTGGGAATTTCTCCGATGGCCGTAACAGCCACATCGGCCGGAATGATTTCCTCTTCACCGCCGCCCACCCGCTGCACCTTAAGCCCGGTAAGGAAATCGTCTCCCAGAAACTCCACCGGAACCAGCTTTTCGCGCCACTCCAGATCGAACATGGAGATCAGTTTGCCGATTTCATGCGAGCCGCTGGGAGCCTCTTTCATACTGCGTCTGTAAACTATACTTACGCTTTTCGCACCCAAGGCGTGCGCGCTGGTAACCACATCCACGGCCGAATGCCCGGCACCGATCACCACCAACCGCTTGCCCTTCACATCAGGCAGGTTGACATTGGTGGAAGCGTAATGCGCCGCCCGAATGGGAAACAGAAACTCCAGGCTGGAATAAACCCCGGGCAGATCCTCGCCGGGAATACCCAGCAGACGGGAGCGCCACGAACCGGTGCAGATCATCACCGCGTCATATTTTTCCACCAGCTCCGACAAAATCACCATGTCGTAAGTAAAATGATCGCCCTCTTCCTCATACAGACGGGCATTGCTGCAAACCTTGGTGCGGGTGTGGAAAACCACCCCGTAAAGCCGCTCCAGAGCGCGCACCCCGGCCTGAATTCTGGCGGAAGGGATTACGTCTTCAGGAATGCCGAACAACATCAGTCCACCGGGTTTAGGCATTTTGTCGAACACTTCCACCAGATACCCCGCGCCCGCCAGAAATCCGGCCACAGCCAGACCTGACGGACCGGCCCCGATTACCGCCACTTTGCGTCCGTTGAATGGAGCCGGCTGTCTGGTCATGAACGCAAAGTTCATCATTTCGTGCATATAAAATCCAGTTTAGTTGTTTTTTAAATAAAATAATGGAGTATTCGGTGCATTTGCAACGCAGGAACACAATCAGAACCCTCTCAGGTGAAATTCGGAGAATTCAACCCAACACTGCCCCACTTGCCATACGCCGAAAACACGGCTTATTCCCCTCCCGGAGCGACAGCCGCTTCAAACAGACCGGAAATCTTGAGTATATCTAACGGAAATATTCCAGGCAAGTCAAGCAACCGACAGCTTCCACCCGGTATTGCCGGAAGCAGACACACCGGCCCGCCGGAAGTGTCAGTCCAACTCAAACGAAATGTGTGGCGTCTGAACCAATAATAATGCTTAAAATGCAATTTAGTACTTGCCAAAAAATAGGTTTTGTAGTATATATAAATCAGTAAGCATATTTGTGTTTGCTCTTTTCTTAAAGACCTGTATTCCCAGGCAAATAAATGCTTAGTCAAGCAGTTCTTGTTATCCATAAAGTGCGATTGGTTTTGTGAGACGGGGGGCGGTGTACCGTTTAACAGCGCATTAAGCCGACTGAAAATCAGGTTCAGAGCTTATCAGCCGATTTAATTATCGGTGAAGCGTTGCGCGTTGCCCATTTGGCGTTGTCGTGAACGCACATGGAATCGGTGTGTCGGCTGAAGTCGCTTTACCTTTTAATATCCCTGGCCGCTTTTTGTGAGCCGGCCGAACCGGAGCGGAAAATCAATCAGGATCAGTCATTCCGGAACCCGGGATTCCCTGGGTTTCAAAACCAATATCTATAGGAGGTTCTTTATGAACACATCTTTTGGAAATCGCTATGCCAACACTTACTT
>CALUZB010000009.1 GCA_944325195.1 uncultured Desulfovibrionaceae bacterium
GGGATTTGTCGCCGTCTGGAACGGCTCCACCTGGGAGCTTCAGGAAGACCACCGCGGCGAGACCGGCTGGCTTGCCGGCCAACCCCACACAATTACTGATTTAGGCCCCTTGCCGGACGGCTTCAGCAGTGAGCCGCCAAAACCCACCCCGGAAGAGACGGCCCGGGAAGTGGCCGCCCTGGCCGCAGCCAAATCCGCCCGCATTCTGACGGCCCGGCTGCAGCGGGAAATGGTGCAGACCGCAGAGTTCACCCCGGCCGAATTCAGCCTGTTCGCCACCGCCGGTCTGTTCCCGGAATGGGCGGCCGACACGGAATATGCGGTGGGCGCGCGCATTGCCCACAATCGCATTGTGTATGCAGTGCAGCAAAACCACACCGCCCAAAGCCACCAGCCGCCGGACAGCACGGGAATGCTCGCCCTGTACCGGCCGCTTTGCACCCAAGGCAGTGGGGAAGACGGCGGGGACAACAACCCGTCCGACGGCTCGCGCGAACGCCCCTACGCCTTTATCCCGGGCATGGACGTTTACGCGGACAACTACTACACCCATGCCGACGCCCTGTATCTGGCCAAAGCCGATATGCTCCCCTGCGTCTGGCCGCCCGACACCCCCGGCCTCTGGCAGTGGGAAGCCGTGGAAGCCGTAGAAGCAGTGGAACAAAACGCTTAAGCCGACGCAAGGCAAGCGCGGGCCGCAAATTCACTTCCGTCGGCCCGCCGCGCCGCAAAGCGCCCGGTCGGCCGCTTAAACCCGCCGCGGGTTTGACAAACCGCCGGATTATGCTTAATCTGAACCGGTGAGGTGAAATATGCCGACTACCGCTTTCGACACCCTGAAGTATTCCAAACGGCTCCAGGAGCTGGGCTTCAGCCGCGAACAGGCTGAGGGCTTTGCCGAAATCCAGCAGGAAATCATGGACGAACGGCTTGCAACCAAAGCGGATTTGCGCAGCCTGAAAAACGAAATGCAAGTGGAGATGCGGGAAATGGAATACCGCCTGACCATTCGTCTGGGCGCAATGCTGGCGGCCGGAATAGGCTTGCCGGCCGCGCTGATCACGCTGGCTTAACCGGCACGGATTTACGGGCGCCCCTGCTTGCGGGGGCGCCTTTTCTTTGGTTGACACAGCAACAAAAGAGCAAACCCATGCCCGTCTTAACCGGGTTTTCCACGCCGTTTTCCCGCCGCCCGCTCACACAAGACGCGAGCCCTGCTCCCACCCGCCGCAAGTCTTGAAAGCCTGAACCCGCTTACCCCCCGAACAAACCGGCGTTGGGGCTCCGCTCGCGTTGGAAGCGGCCTGGCCCGACGGTTACACAAGCAAGACGCCAGGCGCCGGAACTTTCAAAAACACCGCTCCTTCTCCGCGAAAAGTCGGCGGCGCAAGAATTGAAATGCGGCGCCTTGCAGGCTGAACCGGCTCCACAAACTGAAAAGGCGCTACAGATGCTTCTGCAAAAGCTGATTCACCAGGGCCGGGTTGGCCTGGCCCTTGGTTTTGCGCATCACCTGGCCCACAAAGAAGCTGATCAGCTTGGTTTTACCGCCCTGATAGGCCGCCACTTCCGCCGGGTTTTCCGCCAGCACGGCCAGCACCGCCGCTTCCAGGGCTCCGCTGTCGGAAATCTGGGCCAGACCCTTGGCGGCCACATACTGCTTGGGCGACAGGCCCTGACTGAACAGCTCAGAGAAGATATCGTGGGCGATTTTGGCGCTGATTTCCCCGTCCGCCACCATTTTCGCCAGTTCGGCCAGTTGCTCCGGGGTAAGCTTGCATTCGTCCCAGCCGTTTTCCCGCTGGTTCAACTCGCGCAACAACTCACTGAGCATCAGGTTGGCCACCCGCTTAGGTTGCGGGAACCCGGCAACCGCCCGCTCAAAATAGTCGGCCAGAGCCCGCTCACCGGTAAGCTGGGCCGCATCCTCGGCCGAAAGCCCATACTCTGTCATAAACCGCTCCAGGCGGGCGGACGGCAGTTCAGGCAGTTCGGCGCGCCAGGCCGCAATCTGCTCGGCGCTCAGATACACCGGGGCCAGATCCGGGTCGGGGCAGTAGCGGTAGTCGTGGGCCTCTTCCTTGGAGCGCATGGGCAGGGTCACGTTTTTCGCCGCGTCGTACAGGCGGGTTTCCTGCACAATTGCGCCGCCATCTTCCAGCACATCTTTATGGCGCCGGATTTCATATTCCAGAGCGCGCTGGATATTGCGGAACGAGTTGATGTTCTTCAGCTCGGTGCGGGTGCCGAACTCACTGCTGCCTTTGGGGCGGATAGACACGTTCACATCACAGCGGAAATTGCCCTCTTCCATGTTCCCGTCGGACACGCCCAGATAAAGCACGATGTTGTGCAGGGTTTTCAGATAGGCCACGGCTTCGGCCGGGCTGGAGAGGTCGGGCTCGCTGACGATTTCAGCCAGCGGCACGCCGCCGCGGTTCAGGTCAACAAAGCTCTGATTGGTGGCCGGAGAGTGAATGGTTTTCCCGGCGTCTTCCTCCAGGTGCAGGCGGGTGATCCCGATGCGTTTGGTCTGCCCGTCCACATTAATATCCAGCCAGCCTTTACCGCAAATGGGCGGGTCGAACTGGGAGAGCTGATAGCCCTTGGGCAGATCGGGGTAGAAGTAGTTTTTGCGCGCGAAAATGGACACCGGATTGAGCTGACAATTCAGGGCCATGCCCAGTTTGGCCGCATATTCCACCGCTTTTTCGTTGAGCAGGGGCAGAATGCCGGGCATACCCGAACAGATGGCGCAGACGTTTTCGTTGGGCTCGGCCCCGAACCGGGTAGAGCAGCTACAGAACAACTTGGAATGGGTGGCCAGTTGCACATGCACTTCCAGGCCGATGACGGTTTCATATTGAGTCATAATGCTTAAATCCCTTTATGGTTTGAGCCTTCCGCCGCAAGCCGCGCGCTGACCGCGCGAGCCTGAAGTCGTTGCCGCACGAGCGAAGCCGCCGTTACCGATAGTCCCGACCCTGGTGGGGCGGCCGGGGCGGTTTTACCAGAGCGGCGCGGCGGACTCCAGGGCCGCCGGAAACGCCGCTGCCGCTGCTTCCGCAAGCGCTAGGACTGCCGGTTTTTGTACAAAGCCGGGTTCAGCCGGGGGTCGTTGTACATCTTGAACTGATAGTAAACCCGCGGCCGCTTGCGCCCGGCGGCGTAATCGTCAATCAGCTCCAGAATGGCGGTGAACAGCTCATCGCGTTGATCGAGCAAGGTGGTCAGCTTTTTCCGGCACGCCTCAATGTGCGCGGCGTCCGCGTCGGTGCGCTCGGTTTCCTCGCGCATGTGATAGGCCTTCAGGCTGATGATCGACAGGCGATCCACCGCCGCCCCGACAGACTCGGTGTTGTAGCGGGGTCGTCTCCCTTCCGCAGGCGCGGGCAGATGCGGCAGACACATGGCCACAATGCAGGCGTCCACCTTTTCCATGAAGTCGTTGCGCCGCTGGTTGAGGGCGTCGATGCTGCGCTTGCAGGCGGCGATCACCGCATCGTCCACGTCTTTGCGCCGCGCCTGGTCTTCCGTGTGCCAGAGCTTGAAATTCATCAGATGCTGGGCCAGAGCCAAAGCCGTGAGCGGATCTGTGGCCGGAGCGTGCTCCGCGGACGCGGACGCGGCCACATTCGGGGGCACCGGCCCGGCGGATGGGCGTCCGGTTGCGGCAGTCGTCCCGCTCACCCCGCCCGCTGCGCCGGAAACAGTGGGAACGGCGGAAAAGGCCGGGCCTTGGGGAGTGCCGGAAAGGCCGGGAGCAGCGGCAGTCCGGGCCGGTTCAGACGGTTTGGGCACGTCGGCGGAAACTTTGGACGCGTCGGACGCGACAGCCATCACCACAGCCGCAAAGGCGACACCGGCCCCGGCTCCGGCCGGATCCTGCTCAAGCTGGGGTGGGCACACCGCGGCGGTGGTTTGTGGTTCGTCCAGATGCCAGGCCGCTGTGGCCTGATCCTGAGCGGCTTTACAACGGGCCAGGGCTTCCTTTACAAAATTCAGTCGATGTTCACTCATGCCTGCATCTACTTCCTTTGTGGTTTGAGACCGTGGCCTTCCGGCCGGACTTAAGCCCCACCCCGCGCCGCTTGGGCGGGGGAAGGCCGGGGCGGCAAGCGCGGACGGGGAGAAAACCCCACCTCAGCGCAAGACGAAAAGCGTCTTCCGGGCTTTGCTGCCGCATCGCTCCCGGGCGGCCTCGCCGGAAGGCCGGATTTTAAACCAAAACAGTGCGGAAGCAGCATTTCATCAGCTCATCATTTTGTCAATCTGTTTTTTCCCCTCAAGCCCCGGCCGCCGCCCGTGGGCGTGCACCGGTACAGGCCCCGGGAACTGACCGGGAAAACGGATTCACTAAACCAGATAGTGCCCCAAAATCTGATACAGCAGGCTCACGTCAATGGGTTTGGCGATGTGCTCGTTCATGCCCGCGGCCAGACAGCGCTCGCGCTCTTCGGCAAAGGCGTGTGCGGTCATGGCCACTATCGGCAGAGCTTTGAACGCCGCGTTTTCCCGGATACGGCGGGTGGCTTCATAGCCGTCCATTTCCGGCATCTGCAGATCCATCAGCACCAGGTCAAAGCCGGGCTCGTTCCGGGCAAGCGCGTTTTCCAGCGCGCTCAACGCTTCCCGCCCGTTTTCCGCCGTGGTTACCGTCACTTCCGCCTGCTCCAGCAATTCGACGGCAATCATGGTGTTGATCAGATTATCTTCCACCAGCAACACCCGTTTGCCGGGGAAACTCACCTGGAGCGGCCGCGCCCCGGCCGTCTCGTCGGAGCCGGACGGAGCCGTTGCACCTGCCTCTGCCGGGGTATCGGCGCTTGCCGCTGCGCCCCCGGCCGTTGCTTCCGGCCCGGGTTCCGTGGGCTTCAGGTTATCCGCCGCTGCGTCCGGCCCGGCCCCAACCCCCAGCCCAACCCCGGCTGCGTCCGGTTTTGCCGCGCCCGTTACCACCGGGGGAACAGCGCTTATACCTGCACAAGCGCCCGCACAGAGAGCGCCCACACCAAGCGCCGCCGCGCCCGACTTACCCGCACAGGGAGCGTCCGTATCGCCCGCGCTCCGGGCCTGGGGCAGACCGAACACACAACTGAAGGTGATGCTGGTGCCTTGGCCGGGTTGACTTTGCACCTGAATTTTGCCGCCCATCACCTCAACCAGGCTCAGACTGATGGCCAACCCCAGCCCGGTGCCGCCGTATTTGCGGGTAATGGAACTGTCGGCCTGGGTAAACGGCTTGAAAATCCGCTCAAGCTGCTGCTCGCTCATGCCGATGCCGGTGTCGCTGATCTGAAATTCCACCCGCACGGCCGAGTCTTCCGCAAAGTCGCCCCCGGACGCTTCCGTTCCCGCTCCCGCCTGATTCACCGGCCGCGGCAAATCCGACCGGATCGGCGCGCCGGCGGCCGCCTCCGACCCGTCCGCAACCGGCTTCGCCCCGCTCACCGCCCGAACACCCCCGCCCGACGCAACCGCCCTGCACCCGGCCGCCCGACGCGCAAGCGGCCGCCCCCAGGTTTCCATATGCACAGTGCTTTTCCGGGTAGCGCTGATGCGGATAAAGCCTTTTTCGGTGAACTTGAACGCATTGCCCACAATATTTATCAATACCTGCCGCAGGTGAGTGGGATCGCCGCACACCAGCTCCGGCAAGCTTTCATCCACCTCCAGGCGCAGTTCCACCCCTTTGGACAGGCTTTGTTCGTGGAAAAGCAGTTCAATTTCCTGCACCAGCTCGGTTAAGGCAAAGGGAATGCACTCAAGGGTGATTTTGCCCGCCTCGATTTTGGAGAAATCGAGAATATCGTTGATCAGGCCCAGCAACACCTGCCCGGAGAGCTGAATTTTCTCAACATACTCCATTTGCTTGGGGTCGAGCCGGGTTTGCAGCAGCAGATGGGTAAGCCCGATTACCCCGTTCAGCGGGGTGCGGATTTCATGGCTCATGTTGGCCACAAACTCGCTTTTGGCCCGGCTGGCCTTATTGGCGGCATCTATCCGCTGCTCCAGAATATCGATTACCCGGCGCAAGGCCTCCGACAACTTCACGATTTCGCTGGTGCCTTTAACCGCAAGCTTTCGCTGCAGTTCAGCGCGCATTTCCGGCGATTTCTCATATTCTCCCGACGCGATGACGTCCGACGCCTCCACCAGACTTTCTATGGGCCGCGCAATGGAATGCGTCACATAAGCAATCATCATGAGCGCACATAGAAAGATGATCATACAGGTAAACACAATGGCGTCAGTCGCATAGCTTGAGGCGTCCAACACCTCGGAGTACTCAAACACCGCCGCCAGCTTCCAATCCAGACCGGGAATGGTGTGGCTGACGATGTATTTCTCCACCCCCTCCACGTTGGCGATCATGAAACTGCCGTCCGGGGCGCCGGACACTTCCGCCCACATGGGCGAGTGCAGGGCCGCGGGTTTGCCCACATTTTCGGGATTGGAGCCGTAGGTGAGAAAGTCCCCGGCGTTGTCGATCACCACCAGAAAACCGGTTTTCAGAATGCGGCGGCTGTCCAGCTCGTGGAGCAGGTTTTCCAGGCGGAAGTCAATGCCCAGCATGCCTAAGGGGCGGCCCTCCAGGTCGGTGGTTCTGGTCATGATGCTGCACACCATGCCCGCCCCGCTGGTGACATAGGGCGAGCTCAGCACCACATCGCGCCCGCTTTCCATCAACTCCTGATACCAGCGGCGCTTGCGGGGGTCGTAACCGGCGTATTTGATCCGCCCTTCCGGGGCCTGGGTGTACTGCCCGTCGTTGTTGGCCATGAAAATCAGGTCGAAATTGCGGTTGGAGCGGTACACCCTGATAAACTCATCGTAAATCAGCCGCTCCTGATGGGTCTGATTCTGATATAACAGGCGGGTGGTTTCGGTGGTGTTCAGATAACTGCTCAGGCGGCCCCGCGACCCCTTCACAATGCCCAGATCCGCCAGATAGGTTATGCTCATCACCCCCGGCTCAATAAAGGTGTTGATCCGCTCCTCCACTCGTTCAAGCTGACTGACGGCCATGTCGTAAAACGACTTTTCCGCCACTTCCCGGGCCTTGAGATAGGCAAGGGAGCCGATGCCGAAGCAGGCCAGCAGCAGGGTGACGGTGATGGTGAGAATGAGACTTAAGCGCACAGACATAGGATTTCCTGTGTGTAAGACCACCCGCGCCGACAGCAAACGGGCGTAAGGGCTGATGGGGCCGGGACGGCCCGAAGGCCGGTACGGTTGCGGAGAATGCTTTCATTGAGTGTGCGGGTTTGTAAACTGTTGCTTCCCGGCCTTTTGGGGGCTCAAACCATTCCCCGCCTTAATGGGGAACGTGAGCAAACCATTTAAGGAACCTTTAGTTAATTTGTATCCTGTATCAGATAAAGGGCCGGGCCACAAGGGGCCGGGCTTTCAAAACCGCTGAAAAAGTTCGCGCCCAAGGGCCGGACGGCTTTTGCCCGCTGCGGGGAGCGCTGCCGCCCAAGGCGACGGATCCCGCCCCGCCGCCGCCCAAGGCGACGGCAAGAGCCCGGCGGAAGCCACAACCCAACCCGCCCGCACAAGCCCTTTCCCGCCGCCTGCTGCGGGCGCAACCCGGATCCGGAAACTAGCGGATAAAGCCGCGATCGCGCAACACCGCGAAATAGGAGCTTTGGGGCAGAAATCCCATGAAGGCCGCGCTGGGGCTGCGGGTAATGGTAATCCGGTCGCCGGAGTGCAGGGGCAAGCCCGCCTGTCCGTCGGCAGTGAGGAAAATGCCCGCCTGACCCAACCCCGGCTCGTCCCCCACGTCCAGCCAGACCATTTTATCCGAACCCACGATGAACGGGGGCATTCGGTTCAGAAACGGGCAGATCGGCGCCAGCACAAACGCCTCCACTTCCGGATACACCAGGGGCCCGCCCGCGGAAAAGGCATAGCCCGACGCGCCGGTGGGAGTGGCCACTACCAGCCCGTCCGCGCGCAACTCGCCCGCGTCTTCCCGGTCAATGTGCAGGCGCAGGTTGATCAGCTTGGCCAGATTGCCGCAACGCAACACCACATCGTTTACCGACTGGCCCCGCTCCACCACCAGACCGCCCCGCTCCACCTGCCAGTCGAGCACCAGGCAACGGCGCAACAGCAGCCCGCCGGTAAGCAGCATTTCCAGCTCTTCCGGCCAGCGCTCCTCAGCAATGCCGGTGAGAAAGCCCACCTGCCCCAGGTTCACCCCGATTACCGGCACAAAGGTATTGATTACCGCCCGCAACGCCCCCAGCATGGTGCCGTCGCCCCCCAGCACCAGCACCAGATCGGGCAGGGTATGCCCCAGCCAAACAGGCTCGCCATGGGCGTTCTGGCGGGCCCGCCAGGCCTGAATGCCCCGGGCCGCCAGCCAGTCGGTCATGGCCGCGGCCAAATCCGCCGCTCTGGTCTGGCCCGGGCGCAATACCAGACACACCGATGCAATACTGTCCAGTTTCATGCTTCAAGTTCCTTTAGGCTTTGCAACTTAAGACCGCTCCCCGCCCGCTTTGGTTCCGGTCGGTTCCGGACAGAATTTCCTCCGGACAGACAAAACCGACTCAGCGGACGGAGCCAATCCCTTATAGCAAAATCCCTTTGCCGTTTGCAACCTTCTCCTCAATCAGACCAACGGCCGCGCCCCCGCCGAACACCCGTGCCCTTCTCCGCCGTCCTTCCACTGAAAATGCAGTTATTCCAGCCGGTTACAGGTGGGATAAGCGCAAATGCACCACCGCCGGGAAACCGCTTTTGCAGGTTTGTTGCTCCCGGCCCTTGCCAAGGCAGTTTCGATGCTTATTTATACTTCAACCGGCAATCACCCCGGCTTGAAGCCGCCAAGGGTTGAAACCGCCTCAAGCGGCCAACCCGCCAAGTCCGGAAAGCGCTTGCAGCGCAAACCTTGAGGCCCGGGGGACAATCCGGCAAAACCGGCTTGGCTGCCCACCCGGCAAAACCGGAACCGGGGTGGGGAAATTTTTTTAAAGCGAAATCCTACTGAAATGGTATGGTTTATGATCTCAAATTCAATCGGGTACAGACCCGCCGGAAATTTCAGCCGCCCTGCGGGGCGACTAAGCGGAAGCCGCGGGGGAAGCTTCCGCCGCCAGGTAGAACTCCGCCTGGTCAAACCCGCCGCGCGGGGGGTGCGCGGGGGTGAACGTCCGGAGAACCCACCGGAACCGGTCGTAACCGAACAGCGGAACACCGGCTTAAGGTATCTGCCCTGAGGGTTCAGCTCTCAGTCCTTAAGCCGTTCCGCTCCCGGGCGGCAGTGGGGGGCAGTCGGACGGGAGCGCCGCAAACAGCGGAAAAAGGGGGGCTTTTTCCGCCCCGGCAAGATGAGCTGACTGAAAGGTGTAACCCCTCAGGCTGAACCGGGTTGGTGCGGTCTGCCGCTTTCAGCGGGCGCCCCGGTCAGGGGCGGTCCGGTTGCGGCACAACCGGGCGCTTCCGCCGCAAACGCAAGCAGAGTAAAACGTACAGCAAGCAGGACGTAAGGACGACAAGCAAACGCAAGCAAGGACTGGCAACATCTCAGGGTTAAAGGGAAACGAGAAAGAAAGAGCGCCCGCCGCAACCAACGGCCCGGCGCTCTTTCCGCGTTTACGCTTCCGGGTTGATGCTTCCGGATTTCAGGCGGCCCGCCTCGTCTCCCGACAAACGATTCGTCGCTTCCCGGCAAACAGTTCGTCGGCCCGACAGGCGCAGGCCCGCGTCCCGCCCTTCCCGGCAAACGGTTCGTCGCTTCCCGGGCGGCGTCCCGCCCCGTTGCCCTACAAACGATTCGTCGCTTCCCGACAGACTGTTCAACGGCCCGTCCGGCCTCATTCGGCCGCCTGGCGGCCGCATCTGCCCAGTCGTCTTTCCACGACCGCGCCGCCGTCCGCCGCGGCCTGAAACCGGGGCAACGCTTATCCCACCGGCTTACAGCGATTTGGCCACCATATTCAGCAGGCGCACCAACTGATTGGTGAAACCGGCCTCGTTGTCGTACCAGACGAGCAGCTTGAGCAGATTGCCGCCGATCACATTGGTGCACAGCCCGTCCACCACGCCGCCGTGGGTGTCGCCGATATAGTCAACCGACACCAGCGGTTCTTCCGAATAGCCCATGAAGCCGTGCATCGGCCCGGCCGCGGCCGCTTTCAGGGCGGCGTTCACTTCTTCGGCCGTGGTTTGGCTTTCCAGCTCAAACACCACGTCCACCAGCGAGCCGTCCGGCGTGGGCACGCGCACAGCCATGCCGTCGATTTTGCCTTTCAACTCGGGAATGACCAGTCCGATGGCCCGGGCCGCCCCGGTAGAGGTGGGAATGAGCGACATGGCCGCAGCCCGCCCCCGGCGCAGGTCTTTGTCCGAGCCGTCCAGAATGCGCTGGCTCATGGTGTAGGCGTGAATGGTGGTCATCAGCCCGCTTTTGATCCCGAACTTGTCGTGGATGATTTTAGTGGCCGGGCCCATGCAGTTGGTGGTGCAGGAGGCCGCGGAAATGACCTGATGTTTGGCCGGGTTGTAATCCTGATGATTCACGCCCATGACAATGGTGATGTCGGCGTTCTTGGCCGGAGCCGAGTTCACCGCCTTTTTCGCGCCCCGCTCCAGGTGTTTGGCCAGGCCGTCGCGGTCTTTAACCTTACCGGTGGTTTCCACGGCAATGTCCACCCCGTAATCGGCCCAATCCCACTCGCCGATGGGTTTGCGGGTAACCGGAATGGTTTTGCCGTTTACCACAATGCCTTCATCATTATAACTCACTTCGCCGGGGAATTTGCCGTGCACTGAATCGTATTTGAGCAGATGAGCCAGATCGGAATTGGCCGCGCGGGCGTTGATTACCGCAATTTCCAGGTCGGACTGCTGTTCAAGCAGGCGCACCAGATAGCGGCCGATGCGCCCGAAACCGTTGATTCCCAATTTAGTTGCCATGTTCAGTTAATCTCCTGTGGTATTGATATGGATTGATATGGTTAAATTCAACGCCGGGACGGGGGTGGGGGCGGGTCAGACCGGTCCCCGCCGGGCCGCCCCGCTTTTGCCCGCTTAAATCTTGTGGGAGCAGCCCAGCACATGCCGGATTTTATGCTGCACCATGTCTTTCACCGCCTGCCGGGCCGGAGCCAGATAGGTTCTAGGGTCAAAGGCCTCGGGCTGCTCGGCGAACACCTTGCGGATATTGGCGGTCATGGCCAGACGGATATCGGTGTCGATGTTGATTTTACAGATGCCCATGCCCGCGGCCTTGCGCAACAACTCTTCCGGAACGCCCCGGGCCCCGCCGATTTTGCCGCCGTAGCGGTTGGCCATTTCCACGAACTCCTGGGGCACGGACGATGCGCCGTGCAGCACCAGGGGATAGCCGGGCAGCATGGCCGAAATTTTCTCCAGGCGCGGGAAATCGAGCCGGGCGTCGCCGCTGAACTTGTAGGCCCCGTGCGAAGTGCCGATGGCAATGGCCAGCGAATCGCAACCGCTGCGCTGCACAAACTCCACGGCCTGGTCCGGATCGGTGTAAATGGATTTCTCCGCGCTCACCTCTTCCTCCACCCCGGCCAACTGCCCGAGTTCCGCTTCCACCCACACCCCGCGGGCATGGGCGTAGTCCACCACCTGACGGGTGAGGGCAATGTTCTCCTCAAACGGCAGATGCGAACCGTCCACCATTACCGAGGTGAAGCCGCCGTCCACACAGGCCTTGCAGATCTCAAAATTCTGGCCGTGGTCAAGGTGCAGCACCACCGGCAAATCCGTTTCCAGCAGCGCGGCTTCAATCAGCTTGATGATGTAGTTCTGGCCGGCGTATTTGCGCGCCCCGGCCGATACCTGCAAAATCAGCGGCGCCTGCTCTTCCGCGGCCGCCAACATGATCCCCTGAATGATCTCCATGTTGTTCACGTTGAAAGCGCCCACTGCATAGCCTTCTCTATAGGCGCGGTCAAACATCTCCTTGGGTCCGGTCAAAGGCATGAGTCATCTCCTTACAATTTGAGTTGAAGTCGTTATCGCTTATCTGGTTATCGTATCTGAAATCCTGTATTTTGCCCTCTCTCCCTGGCCGAAGGAAAGGTGGGGCAGTTGGTCTAACCTTTGTTCCATTTGCCGGGTGCAGGGAGCAGCGCTCCGGGCCTTCGTGCAGAGGCAGCGCCTCTGACGGGGTTTGGGGCTTCAGCCCCAACTCCCCCTAGCCTTTTGCCCGGGCTTCCAGAGCGGCCACAGCGGGCAGTTCCAGCCCTTCCATGAATTCCAGCAGGGCCCCGCCCGCGGTGGACACGTAATCCATTTTATCGCGCACCCCATATTTGGTCACCGCGGCCACGGTATCGCCCCCGCCCGCGAACGAGAAGGCCGGACTGGCGGCAATCACTTCCGCCAGCGCCCGGGTGCCCTCGCCGAACTGATCGATTTCAAACGCGCCCACCGGCCCGTTCCAGACAATGGTTTTGGCCCGGCCCAGAATATCGGCGTAGCGGGCAACGGTTTGGGGCCCCACGTCCAGAATCATCTCGTCGGGGGCCACGTCCCCCACCGCTTTCAAGGTGGCCGGGGCGCTTTCCGAAAGCTCCGGAGCCACAACCACGTCCACCGGCAGGGGAATATCCTTGCCCTGAGCGTGGGCGGTTTGCATAATTCGTTCGGCATCAGCCACTAAATCGTTCTCGCACAACGATTTTCCCACGTCATACCCGGCGGCCTTCAAGAAGGTGTTGGCAATGCCGCCGCCCACAATCAGGCATTCCACATCTTTAAGCAGGCCCTCCAGCAGGGTGAGCTTGGTGGACACCTTGGAGCCGCCGATCAGGGCCACCAGGGGATGATCGGGCGCTTTCAGGGCCTTGGCCAGAGCGGCCAGTTCAGCCGTAAGCAGCGGCCCGGCGCAGGCAATGGGGGCCTTGCGGATCACCCCTTCGGTAGAGGCCTGGGCCCGGTGAGCGGTGGCAAAGGCGTCCATAACGAACACGTCGCACAGCCCGGCCAGTTTTGCGGCCAGAGCCGGATCGTTCTTCTTCTCGCCCTTGTTGAAGCGCACGTTCTCAAACAGGGCCACTTCGCCGTCGGCCAGCTCCACCGGCCGCTCCAGGTAATCGGTGATGAATTTCACCGGGCGGCCCAGCAAATCGGACAGAGCCGTTGCCACCGGGGCCAGCGAAAATTCCGGATTGGGCTCCCCTTCCACCGGGCGGCCCAAGTGCGAGAGGATCATCACCTTAGCCCCGGCCGCAAGCGCCTGTTGAATGGTGGGCAGGGCCGCTCTGATCCGGTTGTCGTTGCTCACTTTACCGTCTTTCAGGGGCACATTCAGATCTTCGCGGATCAGCACCCGCTTTGAGGCGAGATCCAGATCGGACATACTTATCACTTGCATGGAAAGTCTCCTTCCAGATTATGTTTCAACTTGACTTAAGGGCCTGAACGCGCTCAAGCCCGGTCGGCGCCCACTGCCGCCCGGACTTAAGCCGGACAAACGGACGCGAAATTCCCAAAGGCCCGCACTGCCGCGCCCCTGCATACGCAAAACGGCGGGGGTTTTCCCAATCAGCCCCGCCGTTTTCAATCATTTATCAGCTAACCGATGCACCACTCTGCGCACCGCGGCCTTTACCGCTTCCACGCTGAACCCGAAATAGGGGAACAGTTGGGCGGCCGGGCCGGAAGCGCCGAACCCGTGCATTCCCACCGTCTCGCCGTCCAGACCCACATACTTGGCCCACCAGTCGGCCCCGGCTGCTTCCACAGCCACGCGGGCCCGCACGTTCGGGGGCAGAACCTGATTGCGGTATTGCTCATCCTGAGCTTCAAACACCTCGGCGCACGGCATCGACACCACCCGCACTCTGAGACAGTCGGGCTCTTCAGCCAGCTCAGCCGCGGCCCGCACCGCCAGATCCACTTCCGAACCGGTGGCAATAATCACCGCTTGCGGTTCAGGGTCGTTGTTCCCCCGCAAAATATACGCTCCCCGGGCAATACCGGCGTTGGCTTCGGCGGTGCGCAACTGACAGGGCAGACTCTGCCGCGACAGGGCCAGCACCACAGGGCTGTTGCCGGTCAGGGCGCTGTGCCAGGCAACAACGGTTTCCACACTGTCGCAGGGCCGCCACACTTTCAGGCCCGGGATCAGGCGCAGGCCGGGGATCTGCTCCACCGGCTGGTGCGTGGGCCCGTCCTCGCCCACCCCGATGGAGTCGTGAGTAAGCACCCAAATCACTTTAAGCTGCATCAGGGCGGCCAGGCGAATGGCGTTCAGGGCGTAATCGGAGAAAATCAGGAAGGTACCGCCGTAGGGAATGAAGCCGCCGTGCAGGGCCATGCCGTTCAGCATGGCGCCCATGCCGAACTCGCGCACGCCGTAGCGCAAATAGCGGCCCATGTGGTTTTCCGGGCCGTAATCAGTCACGTTGACAAAGCGGGTGCCCACCGAGCCGCTGAGGTCGGCCGCCCCTCCGAACAGTTCAGGCAGATACGGGGAAAAACCGTTCAGGGCATTCAGCCCGGCCTGACGGGTGGCCAGGTTTTCCCGGGCCACAGAGGCTTTAACGGCCATGCGGGAAGCGATTTCGTCCAGTTCCCCCGGCAGTCCGCCGCTGATGCGGCGGCAAAATTCGCGGGCCAGATCCGGGTGAGCCTCCTGATAGCGGAGAAACAGCTCGTTCCAGGCCTTTTGGGCGGCGGCGCCCTTTTCCCGGCAATCCCAGGCCGCGTAATATTCAGGGGGAATTTCAAACGGGGCGTAGGGCCAGCCCAGAGTTTCCCGGACGTTCTCCACCTCGTTCGCGCCCAGAGGCGCGCCGTGGGCGGCGGCGGTATCCACTTTATTGGGAGCGCCGAACCCGATGTGGGTGCGGCAGATAATCAGACTGGGGCGCTCCTCGTCGGCCTTGGCCGCCATAACAGCGGCTTCCACCAGGGCGCCGTCGTGCCCGTCCACCCGCAACACCTGCCAGCCGTAGGCTTCAAAGCGGGCGGCCACGTCTTCATTGAACCAGCGCCCGATCCGCCCGTCAATGGAAATACCGTTGGCATCGTAAAGCACAATCAGCTTGCCCAGACGCAGGGTACCGGCCAGCGAGCAGGCCTCGTGGCTCACCCCTTCCATTAAACAGCCGTCGCCCGCAAACACATAGGTATAGTGGTCAACAATTTCCAGGCCGGGCCGGTTGAATTCCGCGGCCAGAGCGGATTCGGCCACAGCCATACCCACGGCCGCGGCCAGCCCCTGCCCGAGCGGCCCGGTGGTGATTTCCACGCCGGGCGTGTGCAGATATTCGGGGTGGCCCGGAGTTTTCGAGCCCAACTGGCGGAAGTTCTTCAAATCGTCCATACTCACCGCATATCCGGTGAGGTGCAGGACGGAGTAAAGCAGCATGGAAGCATGCCCGTTGGAGAGCACAAAGCGGTCGCGGTCGGGCCAATGCGGATCGGCCGGATTGTGCTTCAGAATGCCCCGCCACAGGGCCTCGGCCATGTCGGCCATGCCCAACGGGGCTCCGGGGTGACCGGATTTCGCCTTTTCCACTGCATCCATGCTGAGCGCGCGTATGGCGTTTGCCAGCTCACGGCGAGACAACATTACTTACTCCTTTATTTCGATCAACAGTCGCCTGCGGACGTTTTCCGGCCCGCCCTGCACAGCCCTGACCATTCCGGTTTTACGCCCCGACATTCAGTTCCCGGCCGCCGGAGCGGATTTGAGGAGACTGCTGCCGGGGCCGGGTCAATCCGGGAGGGCGGCTCCCGCAAGACGTCAGGGGGGTCAGACAAAGGCGACGCCCGCTTACGGGCGGCCTCTGCCGCAGAAGTCATGCAGCCGCCGCTCCCGTGCAAGCGCCCGCCGGTCAACCCGGCCGTCGCAGTCGGCATATACATCCGCAACAGTCGGAATATCGCCGGGGCCGCTTGCAGAGGTCATAATAAACCGATAGCCGGGTTTGAGCAAGCTGAAAAACGCGCCCGGGCAATCACACCGGGCAATCGCGCCGGAAAGGGGCGGACAGGGGGCGGGAAAACGGGGGGGAAAACGGTTTTACTTTTCAGCTTTCCCTGTTAGAATGGCGGAAGAACAGAAAAGCCCGCTGCCCGCCGGGAAGGCGGGTTCCCGCAAAGCTCCTTAAGTCGGGCTCGCAAACAAAAGGCGCCTTTTGATGAATAACTGCCGAACCTACCTGGCCGCCGGCGCGCTTGCCGCCTGCGGGCTGGCTGCATTATTGTATTGGGGCCTGAGCGCGTCCGGTCTTCCGGTGTTCTCTGTGGCGGAATTTCTCGCGCACAGCAACGGCGCGGCAATGGTTGTCCGGGCAGACCGGAACGCGACAACGCCGGATCTGGCTGCTCAGGCAAAACGCAAGGCCGCTCAGGCAAAAGAGCGGCTTAAGGCCGCGCGGGCGGCGGACGCGGCGAAAGCTACCCGCGGGGGAAACAATGCCGCCCAAGCCGCGGATGGGGAAAACAACGCGGACCGAACCGCGCCCGGGGGCGGACCGCTCATTGCATCACCGTTGTGGGCGGAAGCAAACATCTGCCCAAGCTGCCGCGTGCTGAACAACCGAAAACGCAACGGCGGGGACGGAGCGGCGCGCAAAACCGCGCCGGAGCCGGGCGGAAGCGGCCCGCAAAACCGGGAAGACGCGGGGCCGGTGGGAGTCCTGACCGGGCAAACCGGCATTGCCCCCCCGGAAACAGTGCAGATTTACGGACGGGTGATCCGAGTGGAAGGCGGGCCGGGATGCGGGAGCTGGTCTGACCGGCGGTCTGATCAGCCTGACGCCCCCGCTGCCGCGTCCGCCCCGGCTCCGGCTGTGGGCGACAGGGCAGACGCCCCGAACGCTCCCGCTGCCCCAAACGCGGCAACGCCCCCGGCCGCCCCGGCTCCGCTGTTCCGGCTGATTCTGGCTGACCGGGACAATCCGGAACAGCGCATGTGGGTTGCGGTTGCGCCCGCCGCCGGGTTGCAGGCCCGGCCGCAGGCCGGTCAGGAAGTGTTTGTCACCGGGGCGCTCAACCCGGTGAGCGGGATTTTTGAGGCCCGAGAGCTGATTACCGTTTGCCCGGCCAGATATCAGACCGCACCGGACGCGGCATTGCCGCCGGACGCCCCCACTGCCCCGGCGGACGGGGAGCCGCCTGCCTCGCCATGATCTATTCTGTTGCCCAAACCCTGCTGCAGGTGGAGCTGGGCGCCGCCCTGCTCCTGGCCGGACTGGCTTTCCGCCCGCCCCACCGCCCGGGGCGCCGCCCCCTTGTCCGCCGTCTGAGCGCCGCCCTTCAACTGCGCCGCCCAAACCGCCTGCTGAGCAACGGCTGTCAGATTCTGGGGGCCGGTCTGCTGGCCTGCCTGCTGATTCTGCTGGCCGCCCTGGTCAAATCCGATCCCAGTCTGATAAGCACAGCAGGCAAGACCGCCCCGGAGCTGGCCCTGCGCTTCCGGATCAGCGCCCTATGGGCCGGGCCGCAAGGCTCGCTGCTTTGCTGGGCCGCGGGCGTGGGCGCGGCCGGAGTCCTGTTTTCCCTGGGGCGCGCCGCCCGCACGCTGCCCCCAGCCACGGCCCGGCGTTTCTGGGGATACTATTATCTGATCCTGGCCTTCTTCCTGTTCATGCTCTGCTTTGTGGCGCCGCCCTTTGCAGCGGCGCTTCCCGAAGTTGGAGTGAGCCGGAGCGCGGGCCTGGCCCCGGCGTTGCGCCACATCGCCATGAGCTTTCATCCTCCCCTGATCTTTCTGGGTTATGCCGCCCTGGTCATTCCGGCCGCCCTGGGCCTGGCCCGGCTGAACGCGCGGACAATGCGCCCCGGCCCGGCCGCCGTCACCGATTGGATTGCGGATTCCGCGGCCCGGCGCTGGCTGACCGGGGGGCTGCTGCTGCTGGGAGCGGGGATTGTAACCGGCATGTGGTGGGCCTATACCGATCTGGGCTGGGGCGGCTACTGGACCTGGGATCCGGTGGAAAACCTCTCCCTGCTGCCCCTGCTGGCCGGGGGCATGGCCCTGACCGCCGCCCGTCTGCGCGATCTCCGGCTGAACGCCGTCCCAACCGCTTCTCCGGCCCGCTCCCTGTCCGCTTCTCCAACCGCCTCTCTGTCCGCCTCTCTGGCCGCTTTTGCCGCAATCCTGCCGTTTGCGGCCGCTCTGTTCACCACCTTTGTGGTGCGCAGCGGTCTGCTCGTCTCAAAACACGCCTACATTCCGGACGAAATCAGTCCGGCTCCCCTCGGTTTTGCCCTGCTGCTCATCGCTTTGGGGCTCGTGGGCCTGTGGCGCGCGCCCAAAGGCCCGCTCCCCCCCCTGGACCTGCAGGGCGGAACGGCCCTGTTCCAGATCTGCCTACCGGCCGCTCTGGGGCTGAGCCTCGGGCTGGGCACTTTCCGACCCTGGTTTGCCGCGCTTTTCGGGCAGACAGTCAGTCGTCCGGACAATGCCTGGTTCATCGCCGCCTGTCTGCCGCCGGTCTGCCTGTGGCTGCTGTGCGAGCTGATCCGCCCGGAAGCGGACGGAAGCGCAACCGGGGGCGGACGCGGGGCGGGGGCCGCAATAAAGGCGGCGTTCCTGCTTCTGCCCGCGCTTTTGGGGGTGCGTCTCGGTTTTCCCGGCGTCTCCGGATTCTGGAATCAACTGTACCTGGGCCTGTGCGGCGCCCTGACTCTGGGCGCCCTGGGCGCCTTGGGCGCGGCGGTCCGCTCAATCCGCTCAATCCGGCCCGGTCCGCTCCGGCGGCGGCCGCTTCCCCGGCAATACCCGCTCCCCGGCCTGAGCCGGGCGCTCCGGCGGCTCGGACTGGGCCTGCTCGGATTGGGGCTGGGCCTGAGCAGTCTGCTCCAACAGCAATGGGATATCCGACTGGTGGTCGGACAACCGGAGCAAAACGCAATCATCGCCGCGTCCGGCTACGTCCGCCCGGCCGCGCCCCTCACCGCCCCGCTCTTTCCCCCCAATCCGGCCGGACTGCGGGCCGACAACCTCGAATTCAGCCGGGACATGTCGGACGGCTGCGCCGTGGCCCGCCTGACCCTGAGCTGCCCGGAAACGCCGGGCGCAACCCCCGCTTTCCGGATTGTGCTGGAGCAGCGCGCATACGGCGACACCGTGCTGGCCAAAACCGCCTACCGGCACGGTCTGACCGGCGATTTCGGGTTTACCGTGCTGCAGTTGTACCCGGACCGCTCCGCCCTGATCCGGGTGAGCAACCGCCCGTTTATCAACCTGATCTGGCTGGGCGCGGCCCTGATCGGGCTGGCGTCCCTGCCGCTGCTTGCCGGAAGCGGCTTAAGCCGGAGAGCCGCTCCGACCCCGCGCGCGGGCGTTCGCCCGCTGAACCGCTGAACCGCAAAGTGCCGTCCCCACCCCGGACAAGCTGTTGATTACCTCAACCTGTCCTTATAAATAAAAGCGCCGCCGCAGCCGGGAAAGAAGGAGTTGACAAATCGGCAAAGCTGGTGAAATCATGACAGCGCCCCGGCACAATCCGCCCGGCCCCGGTTCACCGGGCGTTCAGTCCGGCAACGGCCGGAGCCGCCGCGCCGCTGCGGGTTGAAACAAAGACGGCAAAGCGGCGCTGCTCAGTTAAGAGGAAATCACATGCTTGAATTCAACCGGGCCGGGTTCGGCTACTCCCCCCGCTTCTTTCTGGACGGGCTTTCCTTCCGCCTGCAACCGGGCGCGCGCGTGCTGTTGTGCGGCCCCAACGGCGCGGGCAAAACCACTCTGCTGCGCCTGATGGCCGGGCTGCTGCCCGTGCATTGCGGCAGTTTCGCCGGGCCGGGCCGGGCCCTGTTCTCCGGGGTGCAACCGGCCGTGTATCCACAGCTCACGCCGCGCCGCAACCTGGAATTCTGGCTCAACCTGGCCGCCCGCCTGGAGCGCCGCCCCCCCCTCCCCCCCCGGGTCATCGAGCAGGCGCTCAAAACCTTTGAGCTGGACGGGCTGGACCGGGAAAAGACGGGCAATCTCTCACGCGGCACGGCCCAGCGCCTTGAGCTGGCCAGAATCTGCCTCACCGCCGCCCACACCGCCGCCCCTTGCCTGATTTTGCTGGACGAGCCGGAAACCGGCCTGGAAGCCCGCCACCTCGCCCGCTTCCGCCGCCACATCGCCGCCCTGCCCCGGGCGGTGGTGGTCTGGGCCGGCCACACCGCGTCCGACGCGGACACCTTGGTTCCGGCCGGGCAGACGGGGAGTGCGGCAGGGAGCGCGGACGACGCTGCCGCCCCGTCCGCTCCCCGCCCCCTGTTCACGCATCTGCTGTCACTTGCGGAAAACCCGGCCCGGCCCGGCTGGTTCCGGGCGCATCTGCGCCCCCTGTCGGACGATGCGCAAACCAGCCGGGTGGCGGCAGAGGCGGAGACAGAGTGGGGAACGCGGGGAATGCGGGGAACGCGCAAAGAGGACGCGCCACGGCCGCGGACCGGCAAAACCGGGGGTAAAGCCGCAAAAGCCTCCGTGCTCCCGGGTCTGCTGCTCGAATTGCTCAAAAAAGACCTGCGCGAAGCCGTGAGCGGGGGAAGCTGCCTGCAGGCCGGTCTGTTGGGTCTGAGCCTGATCTTCCTGTTCGGCATGAGCGCGGGCAGTCTGCCCTTCCGGCCGGACAACGCTTTACCTGCCGCAAACGCACTGAGCACGGCAACCACCGCCCCCACCCAAGCGGCCCTGCTCTGTCTGGCCTCGCTGCTCACCGCTGCCCTGGTTCCCCCCGCCCTGTACCGGAGCGAACGCCACTGTCTGGGCCCGCTGCTCGCCCTGGGGGTGAGCCCGGCCGCGCTCTGGCTGGGCAAGGCCCTGACCTGTTTCGCCCTGCTCCCGCTCTGTCAGGCGGCGTATCTGGCCGCGGCCCTGCTGTTTGTGGAGCCCGCGCTCCCCGCTTTTGCTGTTCCCCCTGCAATCATCTCCACTGCCGCCCCGGCTGCAAGCACTCCGGCCCAGACTGTCCCGGCGGTTCTGGGCGGCGTCGCCCTGTTCAACTGGGGCTTAAGCTGCCTGTTTGCCCTGCTCGCCCCGTTAAATCGCGGTTACGGCCGGGCCCTGCCCCTGCTGCTCATTCCCCTGTGCGCGCCGCTCCTGCTTAAGGGAATGGACGTGTTCCTGCAACTCTGTCTGCCGGCCGCCCCGGCCCTGCTGACAGGCCCGTCCGCCGGGCTGGGACGGGAGCTGCTGTTTCTGTGCGGATTTGATTGCCTCGCCACGGCCGCCGCTCTGTTGCTGTTCCCGTGTTTAATGGAAGGGAGCGAGCTGTGAACCCCAAACCCGCCTTGAAAAAACCGGCCCGCCGCGAGCCCGGCCGCCCCACTCCCAAGCAACCGCCCCGTCC
The DNA here is from genome assembly GCA_944325195.1 of uncultured Desulfovibrionaceae bacterium. Lineage (GTDB taxonomy): Bacteria > Desulfobacterota > Desulfovibrionia > Desulfovibrionales > Desulfovibrionaceae > RGIG1962. Next base: position 21,297 of record CALUZB010000009.1, read on the forward strand.
GCTCATCGCCGCGGCCCTGCTCGGACTGCTCTGCCTGCCCTGGGTGGCGCTGGGCTGGGCGCCGCCGGAAGCGCGCCTGCACCAGAGCTTCCGGATCTTCTACCTGCATCTGCCGCTGGCCTGGTGGGGGCTGTTCAGCCTGGGCGTAGCCTGTGTAAGCGGCCTGACCTGGTTGAGCCGGGGCCGGGGCGCCGACCGGGCGGAGGCCGCCGTGGAAACCGGACTGCTGTTCATGGGCCTGGCCCTGCTTACCGGCATGATCTGGGCCCGCCAAAGTTGGGGAGTGTGGTGGCGCTGGGAGCCGAAACTGTTCACCGCCCTGCTGCTCTGCCTGATGTACGCCGCGGCCCTGTTGGTCTGGAAAACCCCCCGCCCCCTGGAGCGGGAGAAGAAGCTGGGCGCGGCCCTGAACATCATCGCCTTTGTGAACGTGCCGTTCATTTTCCTCTCGGCCGCCGCGTTCAACCCGGGCGCACACCCGCCCCTCCTGGTGCTGAACGGCGCCCTGGCCCGGGAAATGCTGCCGCCCCTGCTGGCCGCGCTGCTGATTTTCGGAGTGCTGTGGTTGTGCCTGACCCGGATTCGCAGCAGTCAGATTGCCTGGCGAAACAGGCGGCGCAACCGGCCGCCCCAATGTCCGGAGCAGGCGGAAGAAGCCATGCGGGAAGCCATGCAAGGAGCCCGGGAGCATGACTGAAACAACTGCTCTGGGTCTGGCTTTCGGGGCGGTTTATGCCGGGCTGGCCGCCTACGCCCTGTTCCTGTTCCGGGCCGGGCGCGACAGAGTCGCCGCCGGGGAAGAGGACGTCGGGAGAGGGGACGGCGCCGACAGGACAGACGGCAACGGCAATCGTGAAGCTGACCGCACCGACAATACTCTCCATGGGTAAACTCCGCGGAAAGCCGATAAACTGCTTGCCTTTCCCGCCCGCTCATTTTAAGGTTCCAGCCCGCGGTCGGTCGGCAAACGCGCCGCCGCCCCCTATCCGGGTGCTTGCGCCCGCGGCCCGGATCTCAAACCGGAGAGGAATTCTGATGTTTCGATCCGCAGTCGCCCCAACCGCCGCCCGCCTCTCGCCGCAGACAGACAGGGGGCGTGCGGATTGCCGCTCGCCCTTGGGGAGAGGTTACGGAAAAGGGTATTATCGGCTCAACGTTCTGTCAAATCATCTTTTCCCCCTGAAGGGGAAAGCTTCAAACTGCAAAGGAATTTCTGATGAACAGACAATATGACGGACTGGCCCTGTTTTCAGGCGGTCTGGACGGTCTTCTGGCAATCAAGGTGCTGGAAGAACAGGGGTTGAAAATCAAGCCTGTGCATTTCTATTCTCCGTTTTTCGGGCACCCGCGTAACCGGGCTTACTGGCGGCGCATTTACGGTCTGGATGTGGAGATGATCGACATCGGCCGGGAATTTGCCGACATGCTGGCCCGCGGCCCGGTTTACGGAGTGGGCAAGGCGCTGAACCCCTGTGTGGACTGCAAAATTCTGCTGCTGAAACGGGCCCGCGAGCTGATGGACACTTATGGAGCCGAATTTCTGGCCACCGGCGAAGTGGTGGGCCAGCGCCCCATGTCGCAGCGGCGCGATACCCTGAACGTGATCAGCCGCGACGCCCGCATTCGCGACGTGCTGTTGCGGCCGCTTTCAGCCCTGTGCCTGAACCCCACCCCGGTGGAAGAAAGCGGGCTGGTTGACCGCAGTCGCCTCTTGGGCATCTGGGGGCGCGGGCGCAAAGAACAGTTTGCGCTGGCGGAAAAATACGGCATTACGCTCATTCCCACTCCCGCCGGCGGCTGTCTGCTTACTCAAAAGGAAAACGCCGCCCGTTACTGGCCTTTACTCCACTGCCTGAAGCAGCCCGATCCCGCTCATTTTCATCTGGCCAACGTGGGGCGGCAGTTCCGGCACGGCGCTTTCTGGCTGGTAATCGGCCGCAATGAGCGCGACAACACCCGCCTGGAAGAGCTGGCCCGGCCGGGTGATTTCCTGCTCCGCCTCTTCCGCTTCCCGGGGCCGCTGGCCCTGGCCCGCAACCTGAGCGATGCGCCCTGGCCCGACGAACTGCTGCGGGCCGCGGCGGTGTTGCTGGGCTCGTTCTCCCCCCGGGCGGTTAAGGTGGAAAGAGAGGTGGAAGCGCTGATTCAGGCGGTGGAAGAGCCCGGCGGAGCAGCGGCGGGCGCGGCGCCGGACGGCGGAGCAGCGGACGCTGGGACAGACAGCCCAAAAGCAGACGCAGCAACCGCAGAGCACAGCAAGACGGTGGCTTGGGAGCAGGCCGCGGTGCGGCGGGTGCTGATCCGGCCCGGCCGAGATACCGTATGGCGGGAAACAAGCTGGGACGAAGCGGGCCCGCAAATCAAAGCCCGCTACAAACTTCCGGACAAGCAGAGCGCCGGAGCCTGAAAAGGCCCGAACGCCCGGCTTAAGGCCCGACAATCGCGCTCAGCGCCGCCAGGCGCGCCGGAAGTGGAAGAAAGCGAAAATTGCCGCCAGCAGCAACAGCGCGCCGATGACAATGCGCGCGTATCCGGCAAAGGTGTGCAGAATTTCCGCCAGCAGCATCCCGAACAGATAGCCGCCCCAGGCAAAGGACGTGGCCCAAACGGCCGCGCCGATGATGTTCAGAATGACAAACTTCTTGTAGTTCACCCCGCTGATGCCCATCATCACCGGGGTGACGTTGCGCAGGCCGTAGAGGAAGCGGAAGCCCAAAATCAGCAGTGTTTCGTGCTTTTCCAGAATTCGGGTCACCTTGGCCGCCGCCCATTTCATGCGCGGCTTGGTTTCCAGAAAGGGCTTGCCCTTTTTGCGGCCGATCAGGAACATCAGTTGATCGCTTACGCAACTGCCGCAAAAGGCGCAAACCGCAATCAGGGGCAGGTTGAGCAGGCCCTCATGTGCAAGGTAACCGGCAACCAGCACAATGGTTTCCCCTTCCAGAAAGGTGCCGATGAGAATGGCGATGTAGCCGTAATTCTGTACAAGTTCTAAGAGAAGATCAGTATTCATTAACCCACAGTGATAAAAAGTCTTAAGGCACAGGCATGAGGAGCCGGCAGCGGCCGCCTGCAATCCTGATTGAGCCGGGCCGGTATTTGCCCGGGAAATTCCACTCTAACCAGAGTTTGCAATCAAAGCAATGACTTCCGGCAAATAAATTACCGGCCGACGCGCGCCCCCCTCCCTGTTGCAAAATCGCCGCTTTACACCCGGCCCGGAGCCCGCCCGGGAATAATCCGGCATTGCCATTGCCGATAGGTTATGCTTAAATGGACTTTCTTTGAGAGCCGGAACTCAAACCGACGGCGCTTTCCGCCCGGTGCAAAGGCCTGATTTCCGGCCCGTCCCCGCCCGCGCCGGGCCGGGGCAACGTCTCAAGGCAACGGCGTTTCCGCCCGGGCTGAAGGCATGAAATTTGCATCATTTTAATGCTGATCAGGCGTACCGGGCGCTTTTTCGGCCCGCCGGGCCTTAAGCCGGCGGAAAGCTCTCAACAGGGATATAAGCTCCGACTATATGGATGAAGATACATGGCGAAATTAATTGATTTGATTGAAAAGGCCCTCCCCAAAGACCTTGCCCTTTCCCGGGAAGGGCCGGGCATTGCCGCGTGGGTAAGCTGGGCCGACGAGCTTGACCATTCCGTTGAGCAGGCGTTTCAGGATTACGGCGGCACGCCGGTTGTGCGGGAACACAGCAGCGGCGTGTGGTTTTTCTTTTCCACCGAGGTGTTTCTGGCGGTTGCCCGCAGTCTGCTTTGGGCGAAAATGCACAAATTCGATGTTTCCATTGTGCTGCTGCCGGCGAAAATATACATTTCCGAAACCGGCCGCCGCGGCATCAGCCTGGACGAGAGCTTCTTAACGCAGAGCGAGCCGCCCCATGACGGGTTCAATATCCGGGTGCATCCCACTATCGAGGCCATGGGCCAGGGCATTCCCGGCCTGGTTTTCGAGGCCGCTCCCACCCCCCCCGGTCTGGTCAAGGCAAACTGGTTCAGCATGTTTGCCGACTCGCGCCTGTCTTACCGCACCAATTTCGGCTGGTACTGCATCTTAAAGCCCTTGGGCAACCCCCTGGAAAAGAGCTTCCAGGTAGGTTGGCGCGACTTTTTCTCCGAGCTGGAAACCATTCTGCACCGCCAGAAGCTGCGCTATACCATTAACAACAACTTCCTGATGTTTCCCATTGAAACCCTGCCCAAACTGCAGGACTGGCTGCGCGATCAGTTCGCTTTGGTCAAACATCTGAAAAAGGAAAAACCCGAGCACTACTGGCCGTTTGTAGAGGCGATAGTGGAGAAAAAGGGCCAGGTGTTCAGTAATGACCTCCCCAACCGGGTGGGCCTGGACTGGGATCAGCTCATGCCCGATTTCCCGCACATGACGTTCCGCAACGCCTATCTGCTTGGCGACGACTTCCTCATGCACGACGTGCGCTTTGAAACGGCCGCTCACAGCCTTGACGACTGGTGCAACGTGAGCCTGATTAATGAAGAGTCGGACAACGCCGGTTTTCTGCCCGCGATCATTCCGGTAAGCCTGGTCAGCGGCCGGAACCAGCCCTGCTTTTACTGCGGTATGCGCAATCACCAGGCGGTGCAATGCCCGTCGCGGCAGCTCAAAAACTGGTCGCCCCACCTCTGGAGCCCGGTGGCTCTGATGAATTTCGACACAATCAACGCGGGCCTGAGGAAAATAGACGCTGTTTTAGGCGCGGAAGGGCCGCAAAGCATGCACGCGCTGCTGGAAGACAAGCCGGAAGTGGAAAATCAGCTTCTCAGGGCCATATTCGATATCAACACCCCTTTTCAGCTTCACAATCTGCCGCGGGTGTGGCTGTCGCGCTCAAAAGACTGGCCGGGAGACGACTCCAAGGGCATGGGCCAGAAGGAATCGCACCCGGTCTGGGCCTTTCTGGAGAAAATCCCCGAGGGCGACCCCATTCCCCTGGAAAAAGAGCTGCAAAGCATTCTCACCCACCACCCGCGCGACTGGCGCCTGGTTGCCCTGAACGGCTTTCTGGCGGTGGAGCGCAACGATCTCAACCGCGCCGCCCAGTTGTGGAAAGAAGCCGAGTTGATGACCCATGCCAACGTGCACATCGCCTTCATCAAATATCTGCAGGCCCGTATTCTGGAAATCCAGGGCAAATACGAATACGCCGGTGCGGCTTACGGCGAAGTGGCCGCCATCTGCCCCAACTGGCTTGAACCCAAATACCGGCAAGTGGTGTGCCGGGTGAAAATGGGCTTTGCCGAACAAAGCGTGCCCAATCTGCTGAAAATCATTGAAAGTGACCCCAACTTTTTCAATCGCGCCCTGCTTGACCCGGAAATGGAGCGCGGCCACATTCAGATGCAAAGTTCGCTTTACGCGCCCTGGACAATTGCCGAAGACCGGATTCCGGGCGAGTTGTCCGAGCTTGAGCGCATGAAGCAGGACCTGTCGGTGTGGTTCTCCGGGGAAGAAGACTTCCGCGAGAAGATCACCAAAAAGATCGACGCGGCCCTGGCCCTGGCCGGGGTGGCCAATTATGTGCCCTATCAGCGCATTATCCGGCAGAAGCTCTCCCTGATGAACGAAAAGCAGGAGCAGATCACTATTGAAACGCGCAAGCTGCGCAACCGCCTGATCATCTATAAACAACGCCTGATGCGGGTGCAGGACGAGGCCGCCTGGTTCCCCTTCCCCCGCCTGATCAGCCAGTTCGCCAAGGTGTTCAACTCCGTGGCCAACAGCACGGCCTGGGCCCTGAAAGCCAACCTGTACAACTCCGAAAACTTCAAGAAGGCCATGCGCATTGCCGACAGAGAAGAAGAGCGGGTGAAAAAGCTGGAAAGCCAGATCAAGTTCCTGAAAATCGTGCGCGACTCCACCCTGTTTGTGGTGACTATGGGCAAACTCCTGATCTGGCTGGAATTGTTCGTGATGCTGCTGGTGTTTGCCGGGGTGCCCATTCTGCTCTACTATTCCAATAAGCTGGACTTTAATTTAACCGCCGGGCTGCCGTTTTCCGAACAATGGCAGATTCAGAAGATCCTGGTGGTGACCTTCAGCATCTGCGCCCTGTTGCTGGCCGCATTGCGCACTGCCAGTGTATTCGATAAAAAGCGGGAAAAGCTGCTGAAAAAGGGAAAAGAGAGCATGATGAAACGCAAAAAAACAGAAAAAGCACCGGATTTTGTGGAGGATTTCGGGGAAGACGATTCCGGGAAAGACAGTTCCCGAAAAACCGGCTCCGGAAAAACCGGCTCCGGGAAAGCAGGCTCCGCCGGAAAGGCGGTTTCCGGGAAAGTTGGAGCCCGCCCGGCGCCGGGCCGTGGAAAAACCGCCAAAGCCTGATATTGCAGACAGTTCCCGCCGGCCCGGCCGACGCGGATTGCGGCTTGCCTCTTTCCGCCCCGGGGTTGGGGGCGGGCGGCTCCAAAGCCCGCTTTCCCGGCAAGCCCCTTGAGCGGTTGGACCGGTCATCTGTGCAGTCGTCCACCCGCTTCCCATGCCTCTGGCACTCAAATTGCTTTATCATCAACACCGGCAAACCATGCCGGTTACAGGGCAAAATTTGCCGCCCCCTGCTTAAGCCGGTTGCAGGTTTAACCGGACAGAGCGGAAATTTCGCCCCGGAAGATTTGAAACGCCTGCGGCGGCATTGAAGCGCACAGAGATTGCGCTTCGGCCTTGCGCGGCGGGCGTCCCCCGGCGGACGCCCGGGCATTTCCCACCTGAAATGCTCTAAATCCGGAGGTTTCCCGTGAACAGCAATTCGATCAGCCTGAACAACCCCAACCCGGCTTTTGCCGTCCATACCGGACAGTTGCGCCGCGGCCGACGCAAACGTCGCCGCTTACCCCGCCCCGCACGCCGCCTGCGCCACGGATTTCCGCCGCCTCCCCGCTTCCCTTTACCCGGTCGGGCCAACCGCCCCCGCTTATGAGCCGGAACCGTACTCCCCCGAGCCCGGGGAGCCGTCACTGCAAAACCAGGCTCTGAATCTGATGCTCTATGACCTCTGCGAGCCCGGCAATCCGGTTGTTCAACCGCTCTCCGAGCAGATCTGCCTGCTGCAGGAGTTGTTCTTAACCGCCCTTTACGCCGGTCTGGACGCGGCCGGTATTGACTTGTCGGCAAAAATCACCGTTTATCTGAATGAACAGGGCCGCCTGGGGATTTCGGGCGCTCACCCCGATAAACCGGCAATTGAAGCCCTGCTGGCGGAAAATCCCCGCCTCACCCGCATCTTCCGGACGCTGAGCGCCTATTCGGAAATCGCCCGCGATCTCGGCAATATCCGCCGTCTGTGCGGCGCATTGAGCGCTGAGGCGGTCCGGCCGGACGCGGAGCCGGAGCCCGATACAGACGCGGACCGCCCCGCCCCGGAAGACGGTTGCCCGGGCGATTATCACCTGAGCCTGAAGGGCGGTATGTCGCACTTCTATTTCATTTAAGCTTTCCACCCGGCTGTTTAGGCCCGCCCAAACCGCCGCCCCGGCCTTGCCGCCTCTTTACCCCGGCCCCCGGCTCTGATATGATAATCACCCAGGTCAAAGCCAGGAGGTAAAAAGGTGAAGACGCCCACGGAAAAGCACGCGCCCGCCAACCCGCAAACCGAAATCGCCGCCACCCGGCTGCTGGTGTTTTCCACCGGCGGCACCATTGCCATGCGGGCCGCTGCTGACGGGGTGAAACCCCAGTCGGCTCAGACCGCAACCATGGCTCAGGCCGCTGATGTTGAGCCGACAGAACCAGCCCGCCCCGCCACAGGCAACCCGGGTGAGCTTGCCGCCGCTTCCGGCCTGGCCGCAACCCCTTTCAGTCTCCCGTCCGCCGCTGCTCCCGCCCTGCCCCAACTGGCGGAAGTGGCATTTTCCAATCTGCCCAGCCCGCACTTAAGTGTGGAGAACTGGCTTGCGCTGGCCGCGGCCCTCAACCGCGCCCTGGCCCCGGCCCCGGTGCCGGGAGCGGTGGTGCTGCACGGCACGGATTTGCTGCCCGAATGCGCCCTGACCCTGCAACTCTGCCTGGATACGGACAAACCGGTGGTCATCTCCGGCAGTATGCGCGCTCAGGGGGAAGCGGGCTACGACGGTTTGCGCAACCTGGAGAATTCCGTCCGCCTCTGCGCCGCCCTGCCCCGCGGCCGGGAAGCGCTGGTGTGCTTGGGAGATGAGATTTTCTCCGCGGCCCAAGTGTTCAAGCAACACTCCACAGCCCTGGCCCCCATGAGCGCTCCGGACGGGCCCCTGGGCCGGTTTGTCGGGAACACGCCCGATGTTTACCGGCCGCCCCGCCCGGCCCCGGCCCCGCTGTTCAACCCGCAAGCCCTGCTCGCGCGCGGACTGCCGCCGGTGGGCCTGCTTTGCCCCCAACCGGGCGACGACGGCCGCCTGGTGAACTTTCTGCTCCAGACCGGCGTGAAAGGGTTGGTGGTGGAAGGATTTGGAGCCGGGAACCTGCCCCCGCTCCCGGCCCGCAAGCTCAAGGCGGCTCTGGCCGCTGGAGTGCCGGTGCTGCTGACCACCCGCTGCCCCCAAGGCGGAGCACACCCCATTTACGCTTATGAGGGCGGGGCAAAAGACCTGGCCGACGCGGGGGCGGTGCTCTGCCCGCACAGCACCGCGTCCAAAGCCCTGGTTTTTCTGCGCCTGGCCCTGGCCGCGGACTGGCCCCAATCCCGGATAAAGGCGTTTTTCCACCCGGCGGACTGCCTTTAGCGGCAAAGCGTCCGCCTAAAGCGCGGGGAGCAGACGGCCGCCTGCCCCCTCGCCCGCCGGACAGGCCTGCGGCCGTTGCGCCCCAGCCGCGCTCAAACCATAAAGGAACTTCTGATGAGTAATTCAACCGACACAACCGCGCTGTTCCGGCCCGCCCAGACCGGGCCCGCAAACCCGACCGCTGTTTCCGCGCTGGCGGAGCCTACAGAGCTTACGGAGATTGCCGCCGCCGACGCCGCGGCCCCGAACCCGACTGACGGGACGGCGCAACCGCAAATCACTCCACAGCGCCTGGCCCGGATCCGCCGGGTGCTGGCCCTGCGCCAGCCCGACCTGACCCTGGTGCTGGCCAATATCCACGATCCGCACAATGTGTCGGCCATTTACCGCAGTTGCGACGCCTTTGGTGTGGACGAGGTGCAGCTTTACTACACCCACACCCCCTTCCCCGAGCTGGGGGCCAAATCGTCCGCTTCCGCCCGCAAATGGGTGCGTACCCGCCGCCACCGCGATCTGCAGTCGCTGCAAAACCACCTGCACAGTCTGGCCACGCTCTGCTCCGACAACCAGCCGGGCTGCCCGGCCGCGCCCGGCCCTGCCCACCCCGCCCCGTCCCCGGGCTGTCAGGTGCTGGCCACTTCCTGCAGCCCCACGGCCAGACCGCTGGAAGCGTGGGATTTCACCCGCCCCACCGCCGTGATCATGGGCAATGAGCACGCCGGTGTGGATCCGGAGCTGCTGAGCATCGCCCACGGCGAGCTGTACATTCCCATGTACGGAATGATCCAGAGTTTCAACGTGTCGGTGGCCGCGGCCATTATTCTGGCTGAAGCCTGTCGTCAGCGCAAGCTGGCCGGAATGTACGCCGCCCCCCGCGTGAGCCCCGCGGAGCTGGAACGGCGCATTGCCGAATGGATACGCAAATAGCCCTACAAAATCGACGAGAAGCTTATGCACACCGCAACCACCAGTTATCAGCAGCGCTTTTGCCCGGACGGGGATTATCCCGACCAACTCGCGGTTTTCGAAGCAATCGGCCGGTTCATCCAAACCACATCCGCGGCGCACGCGACGCAAATGGGCTTATCGGTCAACGCACTGCGGGCGGCCGGGCTCACCTGGGTGCTGGCCCGCCAGCAAACCCTGCTCCTGCGCCCCCCCAGCCCCGGCGCGGAAATTACCATCGAAACCTGGCCGTCCACCCTCTCCCGCCTGACCTGCCGCCGCGACTTTGTAATTTGGGAGAACGGGGAAACCCTGGGCCTGAGCCTGACCGACTGGGCGGTGCTGAACCTGCAAACCCGCCGCGCTGAGCGTATTCCCGAATTCATCGCCGCAAAATACCCAAGCGCCGCCCCCGAGGCCATGCCGGAGCTGAATTTAAAGCCCGCTCCCTTAAGCCCGGCGGAAGCGGTGAGCCTGGTGCCCGTGCGGGCGGCGGACATTGACCTGAACAATCACGTCACCAACACCCGCTATGTGGAGCTGATGCTGGGGACGGTTCCGGACGCAATCCGCCGCGAACGCCGCCCGGCTTTCTGCGATATTGTGTACCGGGCCGAAGCCCTGGCCGGTGACCGTATTGAAATCCGCCGCCAAACGGTGCAGCCCGATGCGGCAGAGGACGTTTTCCCCGCCTTACGCGCCTGCCCCGCTCTCCGCGCCCTGCTTGACCGGGCGGATTGCACAGCCTTCCGCCACAGCCTGGTGAAACCGAAAACCGGATTTCGGTTCATCGCCGGAAAGCCGGAAAAAGAGCTGGTGCGCGGCTTCTCCCTCTGGGTTTAGCGCCTTTGCCGCTTCCGCGCCTTCCGGCCGGTTCAAAAAAGCCGCCCGCGTCGGCCCGGGGCGGCCGCCTCTGATATTTTGCTTGTCAGACAGGCGCTTTTATGGCATAGAAGCTAACTTATATTGAAAACTCCTGACTACCCGCCAACTCTCAAACGCCTCTTTCCGGTCAGGGACAGATTAACACTGCATATTTGATTATACAGAACATACCAGGAGGATCATCATGGATCAGGCCGATTTGGACTACTTTAAGGAAGCGCTTGCCCGAATGCTGGTTGAGGCCCGGGAAAAAGGCGATTCCACCCTGGAAGATCTTACCGACAACAACGAGATGTTCTCCGACCCGGCGGACCGGGCCACTATGGAGTCTGACCGCGCCTTTACCCTGCGCATTCGCGACCGGGAGCGCAAACTGATCAAGAAAATTCAGGCCGCCATGCAGCGTATGGAAAACGGCACTTTCGGCATTTGCGAAGAGTGCGGCGATGAAATCGGCATTGCCCGCCTGAAGGCGCGCCCGGTTACCCGCCTGTGCATCAATTGCAAAAGCAAACAGGAAGAAGACGAGGGACTGCGCGGTGAATAGTCCGTATTCGACGGCCGCTCCGGTTTCGGCGCGGCCGTTCCCAACCGGGCCGGACCGCTTTCCGCTCCGGGCCCGTGTTTCAGAAGCGGCGAAAAGGACGGCCGAACAGGGCAGACGCGGCTTATTCGCGCCTGGGCTCAATCCCGCCGCCACTCCCCGCCCCGCGCGCGCCCTCCGGCGCGGATACCCGCTCAATCCCGCGCCGGGCGCCGCCGCCGACTTGCCCAACGCCGCCCCGGCCACGGGCACTGCCCGGCGCTGACCGCAAGCCGCGCAAACCCGGACACCGGAATGGACGCTCATCTTTTACGGCGCATCGGCCTGGAACTGGCGGGCCAGTTGCTCGGAGCCCGGATAGAGACGGTTTACCGCCCGGTTGACGCGGTGTTCAGCTTCAAAATTTCCAAACCGGCCCGGCGCCCCTATCTGCTGGTGCGGCACGGGGCCGATGCCGTTTGCCTGCTCTGCCTGCAAAAACCCGATAACCCGCCCACACCCGACGCCGTGGCCATGCGCCTGCGCAAATATCTGAGCGGCCGCAGAATTTGCGGGGTGTGGCTCGACTGGGAGCACAACGCGCTCTGCCTGGAATTTGCCCCCGGCAAGACTTCCGGCCGCGCGCCCGCCCCGCTCCCGCCGGTTCCCCTGAACCGGACAGGCGAAGTCGGCCCGGCCACAGGCGTTGGCCTGTCCGCCGCAGCCGGGTCTGCCGCCGCCGATACCGCTGACGGGAACCCGGATAACACCGCCGCGCCCGCCGCCGCCAACCCTGCCGGCGCGCTCACTACTGCCGCGGATAACCCCGCCACCGCCGCCACAGTTGCGCCGCTGCAGGCCGGTCTGTTTTTATGTCTGGATCAGCGGCATGGCCCACGTCTGGCCGCCGCATTACCGGAAGGCTCCGAGCCGCTGCACCGACCGCACACCCGGCCCTGGGAAATCCGGGCCGCTCTGGCCGCCCTGGACACCCCGGACGTTCCCGTCCCGGGCGCCCCCGCTGAGGCGGCGGACGCAACGCAAACCCGGCGCCGCTTCCCCTTTCTCACCCCCCGCTTGCGCGCCACGCTGGCCTGCTTTTCCGATCCCGCCGATGCCCTGGCCCTGCTGGCCGATCTGGAAGGCGCGGCCGGGGATATCTTCGCCTACGGCCCGCCCCCGCCCGGCCCGAACCAATCCGGCGCTTCTGCGCCCACGGCCTGGCCGTATCTGTGCGCCTGGCCTCTGCCCGCGCCCCCGGCCCACTCCCGACCGGAGCGTGTTTACTCCAGCGCTCTGGAAGCATTGGAAGCCGAAATCACTCTGCCCTTTTTTAACCGCCTGCACCGGGACAGAACAGACGCCGCTACCCGGGAGTTGAAGCGCGCGGAAAAGCGGGCCCGGCGCGCCCTGGACAGACTGGACGCGGAAGAACAACGCCTGCGGGCGCTCTCCCGACTGAAAGCGGACGCCCTGCTGCTCCAGGCGGCCCTGTATCAACTGGATAAAACCGCCCGCCCGGCCGCAATCACCCTGCCCGATCCGGCCGGTGGACAGCGCGAAATCCGGCTCAACCCCGACAAAAGCATCCTGGAAAACATGGAGCAGATGTTCAAACAGGCCGCCAAGGCCGCCCGCGGCTTCCCCCATGTGCAGCGCCGCCGGGCGGAACTGGAGCGTACCTTGCAGGAGCTGAAGCGGGAAAACCCCCAGCTGCTTCCCACGGCTGAAACAAGGCCGGGAACAGCGGCTCTTCCGGCAAAAAGCAGGCGGGACGCGGCCGGGACGATGCGTGCAACGGGCGCTCCAGGCACGTCCGGCCAGGCGATCAGTCGGTTCCAGTCGCCCGCCGGTCTGACGGTTTTGCGCGGGAAAAACGCCAAAGGCAACCGGGACTGCCTGAAACTGGCCGCCCCCTATGACCTCTGGCTCCATGCCGAGGGCGGGCCCAGCGCCCATGTAATCATCAAACTGCCGCACCCGGCCTTTGTGGTGCCGGAAGCCGACCTGGAAATGGCCGCCCGCCTGGTTGCCGCGAAAAGCTGGCAGCGGGAAGCGGGACGCGCCACAATCATCTGCACCCCGGCCCGGTATGTGCACGCAATTAAAGGCGCGCCGCACGGAACGGTAAAAGTGGAGCGGATCTGGCGGACAATTTCCGTTTCCCTTTAATCAGCCGCAAACCGCGCCCTTCAATGTCCTTCAATGCGGGCAGGCCGTGCGTGCAGCAGCCGCCCGCGCTCCCAAGCGGGGGCAGGCGCTTCCGGCCTGCACGGCCCGCGTCCCGTCCCGCGCTCCAACCCGCCATTCCCGCCCGTTTCCGCGCGGCAAGCACCGCAACCGTCGCAATCGCCGCAATTTCCCCGCGCAAAAAGGGATTGCCATTTGGGGATTAACAGATTAGACTGGATCAGGCTGGTTTATATGTGAGTATTTCAGCTTGCAGACTGAACCGACGGACGGCTGACCGCGTGATGCGGAGCGCGCCCCCGGCGGCCCGGTCATCTGATATCGGTAATCGGCAATATTTGAGAGGATAACGCCTTGTCCACTGTTCCCAACCGTGAATCTTACCGGATCTTCCAGTTCTTCTTCCCGGCCATGGTGCTGTTTTCCCTGTATCTGGCCTATCTGCTGGCCAACCCGTTTTTGCACGCCATTATCATGGGCATTGTGTTTGCGGTGTTGAGCTGGCCCATTCAGAAAAAGATGCTCCGCCTGACCAAAGGCAAATGGAAACGCATTCCGGCAACCCTGCTGACCATGCTGATTATCCTGATTTGCGTGATTCTGCCGTTCACCGTGTTTATCGTCCGGCTGATCCCCCAAGCTCTGGTTTCGTTAACCGCAATCAGCGAATGGCTGGCCGGGTTTGATTTGAACGCATTTCTCGACTCACAGACCGTCCACAACTTCTTCAGCCTGATTAAGGAATATCTGCCCTTCATTGACCCGGAAACAGACGACATCAGCACGGCCCTGCTTGAGGCTACCCGCACGGCCAGCCAGTATCTGCTCAAAGGCGCCACTACCGTGGTCAGCAACGCCCTGACCTTTGCCCTGCATTTCGCCCTGGTGCTGCTGGTGATGTTCTTCATGCTGCTTGACGGTGAGGCAATGCTGGCCCGGTTCATGTACCTGTTCCCCCTGAAAGAAGTGCAGAAAGACGCGATTGTTGACCGCCTGCGCGCCGTGGCCAAAGCCGTGTTGGTGGGCGGCGTGCTGGTGGCCCTGCTGCAGGGATTTGTGGGCGCTGTGGGCATGGCCATTGTGGGTATGCCCGTGCTCTTCTGCGGCGCGCTCATGGCCCTGGCCTCGTTTGTGCCGGTGCTGGGCACCGGTCTGGTCTGGATTCCGGTGGCAGTCTGGCTGTTCATCAACGGCATGACCTGGCAGGGCGTGTTTGTGCTGGTGTGGTGCGGCGCCATTGTCACCACTATTGACAGTGTAATGCGCCCCCTGTTCATGAGCAACCAGGCCGGTCTTTCCACCTTCTTCCTGTTCATGTCCATTCTGGGCGGGCTCAAGGCCTTCGGAATGCTGGGCATCTTCTACGGCCCCCTGATCCTGGGCTTCGTGGTGGTGATGCTCTCGCTCTACGCCAAAGAATACCAGGGCTTTTTGAGCAACCGCTCCTCCGGTTTGAAAAACGGCGGCCAAGACCCGCCCGCAATCGCCCCGCCGCCCGTGACAACGGCGGAAACGGCGGCCGCGTCAGCGGTAGAAACAGCGGCCGCTCCGGTGGCCCCCGCCGCCCCGAATGCCCCGGTTGCCCCGGTTGAACCCGCGACACCGACTGCTTAGGTTGCGCCGACGGTGCTGCCGGCCCCGCTTGCAGCCGTCCCGGACGCGCCCGCGTCTGCGTGATCCGAAATTCCTTTGTGCTCTGAGCCCTCGGCCGGAAGGCCCGGCTTAAACCCCACCCATTCCCCTCGGGCGGGGGAAGGACGGGGCGGCAAGCCCGGGCGTGCCCCCTCCCAAGCGTAAGACACAAACTCCTTCCGGGCTTCGGCCGCATTGCTTTTGACAGGGGCGGGGCAGACCATGACGTCCCGCGACGGCGCTTGATTTGATTTGGAGTCGGTTTTTCGTCCGCCCCACCGCTTAATCATCGGGCAAGGCCTTCCCGTGCGCTTCCGCGAACGGGCAAACTTCTGCCGTTGTTTGCCGCGGGCGGAGCGCTGTTTGCCGCAAGAGCCGCATCTCTCACACCCGGTTGACGCCGCCGACATTACGTCATCAGCAACTACCCAGGCAAGGCTTAAGCCGCATCTCCCATACATCCTCAAAAGCTGGCTCGATTTTTGCATAAATCATGGGTACCCGTATTGTAAACGGAACAAATTGTCCGCTTAAAACAAAGGAGAAGGGTGTCAATGCGCATTAAACCAGCGGTCACATATGTTTTGGGCGTTTGTGAAAGCTCTTTGCAGGTGCTTAAGAGCCTGTCGGAAACAGAGGTGGAAGCTGTCCGCCCGGAAAATCTTGCCGGGAAAATCCGGCAGATTAGCGCCGGAACTCTTTGGGTGAGTCTGCCGGCCTGGCAAAGCCTTGACCCCGGCCAGCAGGCGGATCTTGCCTGCGCGTCCAAGGTGTTGCTGTTGCCGCCCCAAAGCAGCGGGCTGGAGCTTGAACAGTTGGGCTGCCCGGGGTTTTCGGCCATCCTGGCTGAACCGTTCACCCCGGCCAGAGCCCGGGAAGCAGCGGATAAGGCCCGGCTGGAGCAGAATATTTACCGGGACGCCCACCGCATGACCCGGGAAATCATGCTGGAACGGGAACTGTCAGAGCGCAAAACCGCCAATCTCCACTTCCTGCTGCGCTTTTTAACCGGCACGGCCGGCCTGCTGGAGCATCCCGGACCGGATCAGGCCGCCCGCTTGCTCCGCGCGGCTGCTCAAATTATTGACGATCTGCTTCCCCTGAGAAATCTGGGGGCGTTCCTCTGGGCGGACGACAACGGCGCGCGCGCCCGCATGTTCATTCCGGCTTTGCCTGCCACCCCGGCCTGGCGGCAGTGGGTAAGCGCCCTGGAAAACGCCGGGCGGGCCATTTGTGAGACCAATGCCTGCACCTGCTATGAATGTTGTCCGCTGCCCCGCCCTGCTTCGCAAGCCGCGACTCCCGGCCTGAACGCGGCGTACACCCCCGGGAACACAGCGGACGCGGATTTCACCGCCGCTTTCCGACCGATCTCTGAAACCGGCGGGGACTTCGCCGCTTCCACCCGTAATTCCGCCCCGGCCGCAACCCCGACCGCAGCGCCGGTTGCCGAATTGAGCGCGGCTTCCAACCCGGCCGCAGATGCGGATTTAAGCCCGGAGCTGAGCCTTGCCGTTCCGTTGCGCCTGAACACTACCAGCATAGGCGTGGCCCTGGTAAGCTTAGCGGAAGAATGCCCGTTGGGACGCGATACGGTTGAGGCGCTGGAAGCCGCCATGGCGCATCTGGCTGTGGCTCTGCGCGCCGCCGCCCTGCAGGAGCAGGCCACAGACGCGGAACACAGCGCGGACACCGAAAGATACAGCCGGGCAACGGTTTGACGCCGCATGGCACAACCGTCCCCTCGCTCCACAGCCTTTTCAGATGCAATCCATAAGTCGCCCCTGCCTCGCCCCGCCGACTGACTGAAACAGCCGACGGACAGGCGGCAGGCTGCTTGCCTCGCCCTCAAGAGAGCGGTCAGGGAAAAGGATTCAGCCAACATTCCTACGCTCTGAGGCCTCAGCCTGCAAGCCGAACTTAAGCCTTACAGAGCCCCACCCCGCCCCGTTCGGGCGGGGATACAAACGGGGCGGCAGCAAGCGCGGGCGGGGAAAAAAAACCCTCCCAATCCCAAGACGCAAAGCGCCTTCCCGGCTTTGCTACCGCATTGCCCGGCTTCACCGTTCTGTCGGGAACTATTTTCCCCCCGAACAGGACGATTTCAAACCTTAACGGCGTTTTTGACGAGAATGCGCAACCGCATCAAGGCTTCATTTGTAATCTGATACCTTGACCAAGAGACCGGACGGGCGCCCGCCCCGGTAGTCACCCCCGGCTCGGCGCGACGCGCCTGACGCCCACTGCCGGGCGAACAGCTCCTGAGAAGTCAAAGCAGCCGCCGAGCGCTCCACTCCCGGCCAATCCGCTCTAATGCTTGATTTTCAGGTTCCGCAAAACCGCCAGACGCGGGTCGAGGGATTCGGTATCGCACGAGCAGACTTCCAGGTTGAGATTTTTGCCGCACTGCGGACAGAGCCCCTTGCAATCGGGCCTGCACAGCGCTTTTATCGGCAAGGCCAGCACCAGCTCCTGCCAGAGCAAAGCGCCCAGATTGATTTCCATGCCGCGCTCGTCTGCGGTTTCACGCATGACTTCCTCATCCACATCCGGATCAATGCTCAGTTCATCGCGCTTCTGAGCCTCTTCCAGTCGGCGGCCCTGGCTGTCTTCATTGCGCCGCCGCCCTTTGTCGTGGGTTTTCCCGGGGGCTAAATCGGCAAACCGTTTAAAGCCGCCCACAGGATAAGGCTCAAAGGTATCGAACTGCTGCTTCACCGCCAAATCAACCGCTTCCATGCAGCGGGAACAGGCAAGATACACCGTACCGGACAGCTCGCCGCGCACCAGACAACCGTTTTCCTGGGGAAGCACAAACAGCTCACAGCGGAAATCCGGTCCGATCCGCCCGCTCATATCGAATTGTGCAAGATAGTCCGCCCAGACTTCAGGCCAGATATCGGGCTCATCAACCCGCAGGGTTTCCCCCTCCGGTTTAATCGCATTTACAGGAAACCAGGTCAGTCGCATCGCATCTCCAAATTCCAACTAAGGGTTAAGCTGTTCTGTTTGAACCGCGGCCGGCCTCAAGCGCCGCCGGAACGGGCGGCCGACAGGTATAGGGGCGGGCGGACTTTGCGGTCTGTCCCCCGGCAGCCCGCTGGTTGAGAACTGCCCCGGTGAAGGCGGCCCGGCTGTAATTTGAAACATGCACTCATTTTCCCGGATTGTCAAGAACCGCTCTCAAGAGCGCGCTTTCAGCAAACCGCCCCGGGTACGGCCCGTTCCGGCCGGATCCGGTCAGCCCCGGCCCGCCCGGCGATTCAGGCGCTTTGTCCGGACGCGAAACATGGTTGTAAGGGGCTCAAGCCCGCATCAGCAGCGGCAGGCGCTTGAAAAATCAACATACGCCCTTGCATTTTTTCAACAAACAGGTTAATGAATACAACTCACGCGGATTAGCCGCCGGACCGGCAAACCGGCCCCGGCTACTTGAATGTTCCCGCTCTTGATGGGCGGCAGGATAAATTATAATGGAGGAAGCCAGCATGGCTCAGCAATGCGACTTGTGCGGTAAAACCCCGCAAACCGGCAATTTGGTCAGCCACTCAAACCGGAAAACCAAACGACTGTTCAACCCTAATCTGCAAACCGTGCGTCACCAGTGCCCGGATGGCCGGGTGTTGACTATTTCCGCCTGCACTCGTTGCATCCGCAGCGGCTATGTAGTTAAACCCGCGGCCAGAAACACGAACGCACAGAAGGCGTAATCCGGAATTTCCGTGACGACCGGGGCCGGACAACACCTGTCGCGGCAAACAGTCCGGAGCGGAAGTCGCCGGACAGGCCCGGCCCGGATTAAAACATGCCCCCCTTTCCGGGCAAGGTTGAAAGCGGAGCGAATGCACGCGGGTTCAGGGCAAATCAGTTTCAGGGCGAAACTGTCTGCTCTGTTGCAATGCCCCGGTAATGCGGGGGTGTCCACGCCCGCCGATTGAGCGAGCGGACTTTACGCCGGGAAGCACAATATCCGGTGCAAAGTGCCCGGGAAACGCCGCCGCGCCCGGTTTTCAGAGTGGAGCAACTTTTCAGAGCGGAGCAACAGGATGATCTGCTCCGCTCCGCTAACTGGACGCCCCATTGCGTTGGGCGTTTTGTGGAAAACAGCGCCGCACGGCCATTGCAGCGTCCTTTTGGACTGCCCAAGCCCGGGGGAAGCAGGGCTCGCGGCAAACACCCTGCAGCATCATCAGCCGAAATTCCTTTGTGCTCGCGGCCTCAGCCGGAAGGCCCGGCTTAAGCCCTCCGCGCCGCTTGGGCGGGGAAGGACGGGACGGCAAGCCCCGATGCTGGAATAAGTGTCTAGGCAAGGAATATATTGAACTGAAAAGTCACGAAAGGAGGAAGCTGGCACTTTCGGCCGGGGTTGGACGAAAAGAACCTAAACAGGTCGTCTTTATATAAACTCTTAACTCATCGACAGACGCACTGTCGGTAAAACCTTGTTTTTCAATATCTCCAAAAACTCAAAATGGCAATATTCTGTTGATGACTCTGTAGGCACAGACAATTCAAAACTCAATAAACTATAAAGGCAAATAACAATACCGGTTTTTCTATAGCAATTTCTGCACGAGGCATCAAATGCATAAATTGAAGAATTTACTTCGTACAATACTATTGTTTACAATAATCTTTAATATTTTTGCGGATCAAACTATTTCTGCTGATTTGAATTATTATGATTCCTATGGCAGAAAACAAGGTAGTACACGAGATAATGGATTTGGAGAATATGAACACTATGACTCATATGGCTATAAGCAAGGAACAACTCGTGAAGATGGATTTGGTAGATATACTCAATATGATCCATATGGACGTAAGACTGGGAGTATAAGGCCAGATGGATTTGGTAGATATACTCAATATGATCCATATGGACGTAAGACTGGGAGTATAAGGCCAGATGGATTTGGTAGATATAATCAATATGATCCATATGGACGTAAGACTGGGAGTATAAGGCCAGATGGATTTGGTAGATATAATCAATATGATCCATATGGACGTAAGACTGGGAGTATAAGGCCAGATGGATTTGGTGGATATGATTACTACGATTATATGGGAAGAAAAATAGGAAGTGCTAGACCATGAATAGGTATCATCACACAAAATAGTGTGATAACAATAAACACTAAAAAAGGAGAAACGGATGATGCGGCGTATCTTTTGATCTGTCATGCGATACGCTGCAATAGCTACATCCCCGGCAGGGCCATAAGCGTACTGCAAAATTCTGTTGCGCCGCTCAAGGCTGTCGCGTTTCTCTGTCTCTGTGGTGGGGCGGGGGGGGGTCTGGTCAATTCTCTGTCCACTTCGTCCTGAGTATATCCTACACAGCGTAAATGCAGGGCTGTCTCTGCGTCCAGCCTTGATTGATCCATACGAATATCGGCGTATTTTTCGCGAAGCATATCCTGAAAGCAGAGAAATGGCCTTTTCAGTTTACAGAGAGGCTCTACATTGTACTCCCTGACCTGCATATCTGGCGTGATGCGCTCCCGAAAACGCCAGGGCTGCCCAAGCCTGTGGTTCTTGTTGCCAAGCCAGGTTTTGAAGCGAGGCAAGCTGCGCCGCGCCTTGGCCCGCTTTTTCCTGCTCTCTGCTCGTTGGTTCTGCTGCTGGAGCTTCAGGAAGTGCCGGGCGATGTTGAGCATATTTCCTTGTCTGTGTTATCAGCACGTCTGTGCCTGTTTTTGGAAACGTCATCAATACAGGATAAAACCAATGGCAAAAGCGCAACGTAATTCTCTTGAGCAGATAGAACAGGGCCGAAAAAACTCCGTGGTCTGCCCGACAAAAAAGCTGGCAAGACCCGTGCGGAAACGGTGGAGCTGCTGCTGATATTCGCAAGGCCGTGGAGCAGGGGTACTCCCTGAAAGAAATTCGGGAGGTACTGGCTGAGACCGGGGTATCGGTTTCTCTGGCCCGAATGCAGACCTTGCTGGGTAAGGAGGAGGAAAAGGACAAGCCTCCTGTAGCGGATACTATCCAAGATGTTGCAGAACCAGCTTAGAAAAAAGTCGTAGCTGCGCTTCAAGCTGATGGGGCGTCGCTCTCACAGCATGAGAATAAAAATTTCGTGCTGTAGGGAATTGTCTTTCCTGCCTTTTGTGTTTTGCTGATGTTTATGTTCGGAAGCCCCGTCGTAGACGTTTACGTCCATCAGCCGCGACACCAAAAAGCCGAAAGCGGCGGCGGGGTCAAGGTCGGCGAAGCCGCCATAACTTTTTGCCCGTAGGGGTGACGTACAGGAACAACCCGCCGCCGTCCGAATGTTTTTGAACCTTGTCGTTGCCCACTACATGGCGTATGAATGTGTCGGTCAGTTTCATCCAGCAACCTCCTGTGAGGTGTATCTTGGTACGGTTGGACTGACTGCTACCAACAGAAACCTGAAAAATCATTGTATGGCAATGAAATCCAGGGGTTTCGCAGGTAGCGGAAGGAGCATATCCTTCCAGCTTCCCAAGGTCGGATTTTGCATCGTTTGGCCTTGGGAAGCCCTATAATCTTCGGCTCAGAAGTACCAAAACCTTACTGTCTACCAACAGATTTTGTGGATACAAGAGGATTTGGATGGATGCCATGAGACAATGATGCCAGCTAACATATTGAAATAATACGCTAACTGGACATCATTGGATTAGGTAGGATTATTTGAGCAACTTCAATCAAAAAGCGCTCTGCTCCGGCGGATTGCGCCTCAACCGCATCATAAACCCGGTTTGTTCAATAATCTGCAATTCCCCCGCCTCGTCCAGCCGCAAAACTGTTGTTTCATGGCCGGTTAACGGTTTTATCCTGAGCATTCCGGGCGCCTGCTCAACAATGATGAAATAGTCTGTCTCCGTCGGCTCCCCGAACACCGCCATTTCCATCCGCCGTTGGGCCGTATCCAGCAGCAGCCAGGTATTGTTCAAAAAGCTCTCCCGGAACTCCCGGGCCGCGGCCCCGTCTCCCCGCCCCTGCGGCGGCATGAACCCGCGCAACAGCTCCGCCTCAAAATACCATTTCCCGTCAAACTCGTCTGTTGCCGACGCCATTGTCGGTATAAGCAAACCAATAATAACCAACGCAATCAGGCATCTTTTTCTGAACATCTCTCTCCCTTGAGCTTATGCTGCCCTTTGAATTTCATCTTAGTCTGAACGCGCGGCCTTCAGGCCGAACTTAAGCCCCGCCACCGCCCTTCAGGACGGGGGAAGGACCGGGCGACAAGCCGGGCGGGGCGAAAAAACCCGCCCAAGCGCAAGACGCGAAGCGCCTTCCCAACTTTGCCGCAGAAATTTCAAGTAATATAGGAGAAAAAGCTTTAGATTCTATTAATTAAAGCTCTTTTTATTTGTATTGATGAAAAATCTTAGAGATAATCTTCCATTCGCCATCAATTTTTAAAAGTTGGAACAAATCTGTATAAGTATTTGTTTTGCTTTCTAAACAGCAATGGACATTCGCAACGGTTTCTTCTAAAGTTATAACATCAAATCTTGCTTTTAATTCAGGTTGAGCGCCTGTACTATCGATAAACGCAAATAAGTTTTCCATAGAGCCTTCAAGCAAGGTGTCACCTGATAACCCGTGCATAATTGCATTTTTGTGGCAAACAGGTTTTAAAATTTCGGATTTCCCTTGAACCTGTGCTTCATAGTATTTATCCATTGTATTTAAAATGTTTTCATACTCTTGCCTTAATGATTTTGCCATAATGTTCTCCTTTCATTTTTTATTCACCCATTATAAAATGGGATGGTTGTCTGTCTTCGTAAACCGACAACTCACAGTCTTCTCCTTTCAATTTAATTGGATTATTATTTATATACGACAATTCGTCAAGAATGCACTCTTTAGTAATATACTATACAAAAAGAAAGTATAAGGATTAATCAATGGATATAGAAAAAGCAAAAACATTTCAATGCCCAATGGAACTGACGATGAGCATAATTGGGGGTAAATACAAGGCCATTATTTTATGGCATTTAATTGATAATACTTTAAGATACAACGAAATTCAAAAGATTATTCCGAAAGCGACTCCTAAAATGTTGAGTCAACAATTAAAGGAATTGGAAGCAGACGGAATAATCAATAGAAAAATGTATCCGGTTGTTCCACCAAAGACTGAATATTCCCTAACAGGACTCGGGAGATCATTAGTACCAATTATTCAAGCCTTGGAAAAATGGGGAGAGGGATATTTTAAACATTTAGGGCTACCAAATCCTTGTGGAGAAAATTAGATAGTAGCTCTAATTTTACTCAACCTGCAACTTATTTTGCCCAAAATCGTCAACCTGACCTAAGTAATCAAACCATGTGTCTTTTTACAAGCCGGTTCAAATTCAACCCGCCCCGGCCCCTTACCAACCCGCCCCAACCCGGCCCGATTTATCTGGACTTTATATAGTTTTTTCTATACTATATAGACTAACTACTCTAACGCCGGATTTAATCCGGCTTGAGGTGCGTTTACACCAGTAACCCAAAAAGGGGCGTTCTCTTTCGGACTGGTGTGCATCTCAGTGAGAATCCATTCAGCCACACAAAAAACGATATCCTGTGCAACCAGCTCTACAAGGAGAACCTGACCCGTATCCGATATAAGAAAATGGATATCGCCCCGGCAATGCCGTGGGTAACGCTGAGATAATCGAAGGCTGTCAATATGAAAAAGCCGTTATAAAGTGGCTGTAGGCAAAACCGTGCCGGGCAACGCGGATCCCCTGCTCGCCTACTGCCCCGCACCTTACAGGCAACAGGTCTGTCGCCGCCCCTAAGGGTGCAGCCGGTCGGAACAAGCGGGGCATGTTTGCGGCCGGACCCAAAAGCCGGAACAACCGGCCTCAAGTCACTTCCCCCGCAACCGGGGGTAAAACCATAAAAGGAGCTTTTGATGAACAGACTGCTTGAGCGCATGAGCGCCTATCTGCAAGAGTGGGAAGAACGCCTGGACGCGGAGAAATTCACCCTGCCCCAAACCCCGGAACCGGAGCGGCAATCCCCGCCCACGTCTGCCCCGGCTTCCGGGGCGGACCTGACCCGCTCAACCCCGCCCGGACCGGCCGCCGCATCTGCATCTGCGCCGTTCCCGGCAACAGCAAGCAGCGGGCAGCGGGTTGATAATCTGATAACCGATAATCCGGCTGCGCCCAAATGCACCCCGGCCGTGCAGACCAAAGCTGCCCCCACCGGCTCCGCTGCTTCCCGGCCCGGGGGAAGGCAAACAGCCCGTCCGGCCTCCAGCAACGCCCGCACTCCCGGCGGGGTTGAGGCAACTGCCGTCGCCCCCGCCCCGGCCACAAGCCCCGGAGCCGCCCGCATTACCCTGCATGAATTCCTCTGGCGGAAAGTGCAGATTGAATACAGCCACTCCGGATATCCGGAAGCCGACTTACGCGGCGAATTCGACAAAATCGTTCAGGCATGGCTGGACTGCGGCAAGCTGAGCAGTCAGGACGGTGAAATCCGCTTAAACCGGCGGCCGGTTTAAGCGCTGAAGCCCGCCCGCCTGTCCCGGCTTCCAGGCGGGCCCCGGCCCGGCCGGCCCCGCCTCCACTGCCCGCTCTGCCCGCCTGAAACGCTGACCTTCCCGCGCTAGGCCAGATACACCTGCAAAATCAGCAGGGCACTGCCGAAAACAAACAGGAAGAGCACCATAGGCCAGACAAATCTGAGCCAGTGGTTGTATTTCATGCCCAGCATCTGCAAAGTGGCCAGCACCAGCCCGGTGGGAGCGAGGTAGAGCATGGCGTACTGCCCCCAGTTGTAGGCCGATACCACCACATAGCGGGGAATGCCCACGGTATCGGCCAGCGGCGCCATGATCGGCATGGAAAGCACCGCCAGACCGGACGACGAGGGCACAATGAACCCCAGCAGAAAGAAGATGAACATCAGTGCCACTACAAACAGTCCGCCCTGCATCCCGGCCACGGCGTTGGAAGCGTAATAGAGCACGGTATCGGAAATCAGTCCCTCTTCCATAATCAGGTTGACACCGCGGGCCAGCCCGATAATCAGCGACACGCCCACCAGACTGGACGCACCGTGCACAAACGCCTCAGTAGCCGCATGTTCGCCCACGCCGGAAATAATCATCACCACAATCGCCACAGCCAGGAAGGAAGCGGCCATTTGGGGGAACCACCAGCCGCCCACGGCCACGCCCCAGACCATAACGATAAACGCCGCGGAAAAGAGCAGCAGGATCAGCTTCTTCCGTACCGTGAATTTGCCTACCGTCGCCTCATCCAGGTTGACCGGGAACCGCTTCTGAAAATCCGCATGGTCAGACCAGGTATAGGAGAAGGCGGGGTCCGCCTTGATTTTAGCGCAATACCAGCGCAAATAAAAAATCACCACCGCTGCTCCCACAATGCAGCCGATTATTCTGTAGGAAATGCCCTCGGTAAACGGAATGCCCGCGGCGCTGGAAGCAATGACCACGGAAAACGGATTGATTGTGGAAAAGGTGGTGCCCATGGACGAGGCCAGGAAAATGGCCCCCACACAGACAATGGAGTCGTAGCCCAAAGCCAGAAAAACAGGCGCGAGAATGGGGTAGAACGCCACCGCCTCTTCTTCAATGCCACAGGTAGTGCCGCCCACCACCATGAGCAGCGAGACCAGAAACACCAGCATGAACTCCCGTCCCCGGGTCTTTTTTGAAAGCGCCAGCAGGCCGGAGTTGAACGCGCCGGTGCGGTTCACCACCCCAATCAGACCGCCCAGCACGAAAATGAACACCATTACGTCCACGGCTTCAATAATCCCGTCCACCATGCTCACGGTCAGGTCCTGCAGGTGCTTCGGTTTCTGCTCCAGGCGCTGGTAGGTGCCGGGCACGGCAATGGGCTTTCTGATTTTACCGCCGGTGAACTGCTCAATCTGAATATGCACGCCGATGCGCTCAAGCGAAGCCTGATCGGGCGGCAGACTGCTTACCTTGCCGAACGGATCGGTGACCTCAAGGCGCTGTTCAGCCGGATTGTAGGTGAGCTTGGAATAGGCCCCGGCCGGAACCACCCAAGTGGCGCCAATGGCCAGAAGCATAATTACAAACAGAATGGTGAATGCTGAGGGGAAGCTCAGATGAAACCTTCCCTGTCCGGTTGTCGATGCACTGCTCATAGTATCTCCCCCGAATGCACGGAACGAACTTCTTTTCCGCTCGTGCATCTATTATTCGTTATACGGGCTATGTATATTCCTATATAAATGTAATTGCAACCCCCGGCAGAAAATGCCGGTCTGCCCGGGGTTTGTGGGCAGGGTCTGTGTGAGTGTGAGCCGTCACGGAAAATGAGAATGGAAGGCAGAAATATATGTTCAAAGGCAGCTTCCCAGGCGCTTTGCGCAAATTCCTCTCCGCCCTGCCTGCAGGCGGTTCCGTAAAATCCCCATTCTTTATTTTCAGTATGGAGCATGTGATTTCCATCCGGTTTTGCTGTTTGCGTCGACTGTCACTTAGCTCTGATAAATATTTTACGATTTGTGCAGTATTTTCCTTGACTGTTTCCGGGAACGGAGCGAACACACTCACAACAAAAGGCGAACAATATCAACAACTTAAATTAGGGTGGACGCCGACCGGACACTGAACTGGATTAAATTCCTGGACGGATTTATCCGCGAAAGCGTCCGTATCGCCAGCCTGCCGCCCTGTTCGCAAGCCCGGAATCTGCCCCCCGCTCTCAGCGCGGGGCAACGCGGCCTTGTACGCAGGCTTGAGGCGGGGGAAGGAAATGCGGCTGAGCTGGGCAACAGCCTGGGGGGTCTGTCCCACACCCTGCGCGCCGCAATCAGCAGAATCCGCCGGGCGGGAGTAGGCGTGCGTTGCGTACACAGACATGGGGCAACCTTTTACGAATTGGACTGCCCTGCGCTGATGCAGGCAAATGTAAGCGCCTCGCTCTGGGCGGGCATTGACAGCAAGATTGCTAAGTTTTACCGTAACCGGGCCGCTGTAATGGCCCTGGCTTAAGGAGGAGAATATGAAATACAGAACGATTGATGGCGCCAAATTCACGGCAGACTCTTACCAGGATTTGGCGGAGCAGCTCTGGCAATCCCAATTCATTCCGCCTCCCACACTCCAGGAATGGATGAAGGGCAGCGCGCACCGGGCAAAAATGTGGAACGGCTCGGAGTTGCGCACAG
>CALUZB010000010.1 GCA_944325195.1 uncultured Desulfovibrionaceae bacterium
GCCCCATGACTTTGGAGGCTTGCGGGCGGTTCCGGGAAACAGGGCCGCCCACCTTAGTTACCGTCATTTCAGACTCTCTTTAAAGAAATCAGTCAGTCTGTCAAAGGGAATAAGACTTATCCGGTCGTACAGATCCACATGGCCGGCCTCGGGCACAATGAGCAGTTCCTTGGGTTCCGCTGCGAGCTTATAGGCAGCCTCACTGAACTCAATGGAATGCGCATTCTCTCCGGTGATAAACAGCATGGGTCGCGGTGATATGGTTTCAATGTCGTTGAACGGGTAGAAGTTCATGAACTTCACGTTGCTGCTCAATGTGGGATGAGTGGTGGTTTGTGCAGACGCCCCATGAGGAGTGAATTCACCACGCGGAGTGCGGTAGAATTCATAGAACTCCCGCTCAATGGGGGTAGATTTTTCCGTGAGTTCATGCACTGTGCCGCTGGTGTATTCCGCTTCGCCGCCGTTAAACTCCACATAGCGCTGTTCAGCCGCTTTTGCGAGAACCGCTTTGCGCTGCTCCAGGCTCTGCCCATGCCTGAGCCCATTACGGTTGGCCGCTCCCATATCGTACATGCTGATCGTGGCAATGGCCTTGAGCCTGGGATCGATTTTGGCGGCGCTGATGGCAAAACTGCCGCTTCCGCAAATGCCGATGACACCGATCCTCTCCCTGTCCACAAAGGGTCGGGTACCAAGATAATCTACAGCCGCACTGAAAGTTTCAGCATACATGTCCGGGGAAACGGCGTTGCGCGGCTCACCCTGGCTGCTGCCCCAGAAGGCCAGATCAACGGAAAGCGCCACAAACCCCTGCTCTGCCATCTTAGTTGCATATAAGTCCGCGCTTTGTTCCTTTACCGCGCCCATTGGATGACCCACAATAATGGCGGCATGCTTGGCATTCCGGTCCATATCTTTAGGCAAAAAAAGGTTCCCGGCAATTTCCATTTTATACTGGTTGGGAAAGTTAACGGACTGCCTGGTGACAGAGTCACTCTTGTAAAAGTTGGCGGCGTCGGCAGGCGCCTTGATTTCCTGCGCAAAGGCGGGGGCGGTGCACAATGTGCCAACAAGAGCGGTTGTCACGGCAAGGTACTTCAGCCTGTTCATATTATCTCCTTAAAAACAAATCCGGCGCAAAACCGGGTTGAGTTAAAAATGCAGGCATTTGGGCTGCGCGTCTGCGTTTAAATGATACGTACGCCTGCTCAAGCGGGTAGGCCCTGGATGACCCAACCGGCTTGCCTATTTTTCAATAATTAGTTTATAGTGTTCATCACTTTGAACAGCAAATACTTATACTGAATATGATATTATACTTATGAGGCATGATACTCCGGCGGAGTACCCCATTCCGGAAGGTCATGACCACCTGGAAAAACCCGCTCCCAGACCGGCGGCAAATGTGCTGGGATTACAGAGATTGTCACAGCAAAACAGCCGGGAACTCTGAGCGAGCCCCCGGCTGTTAAAAAATGGAGCCACCTGTCAGATTTGAACTGACGGCCTGCTGATTACGAATCAGCTGCTCTACCAACTGAGCTAAGGTGGCGATTGAACTTTGCGGCCTGGACAGAAAAACAACGGCGATTATCGCAAAATTCAGTCGGCCTGTGGAACAGAGGCGCTTAACAGCAACGGATTGCCGCCCCTGACCCACGGTTTTAATTAAGGAATTTAGCCGGCCAAGTCAAGAGACGAAATGCCTTGAAAAATTAATGCAGGAAAAAGCAAATTATACTTGACAGAATGACCTTAGTAGCATAAAAACCTAATTCCGTTGAGCGGGAGTAACTCAGCGGTAGAGTGCAACCTTGCCAAGGTTGAAGTCGCGGGTTCAAATCCCGTCTCCCGCTCCAATGCCTCTTCTTGAAAAACTGGTGCAGGTTCACCATTTATTAAAGAAGACCTGATTAAACATAAGGCGGCATAGCCAAGTGGTAAGGCAGAGGTCTGCAAAACCTTTATCTCCAGTTCAAATCTGGATGCCGCCTCCAAAATTACAGGACAAAAGTCCGCCGCTGCGGGAGTAACTCAGCGGTAGAGTGCAACCTTGCCAAGGTTGAAGTCGCGGGTTCAAATCCCGTCTCCCGCTCCAAATTTAAAGCCGTATAACCCATCCGACAGGATCGTTGTTATGCGGCTTTCTGTGTCTTCTCCCATTGACCTGGCTCAAATCCCTCCAAGAGCTACCTGCCCATGCTGAGTCGGCAAGAACAAGCGGCTCCGACAGGGCTGCCGACAGTCTGAAGTTGCAGCTAGTAAGGGGGGAGTAGCGATCCCGCAAATAGAGCAAGGGAAAAAGTCACTGCTGACCTCGCAGGAACAGGAAGCAAGCGCATTGGTCCGCCAGCTGAGCGTAAGAGAGAGCTCCGCGCGTCCTTGCATCAATATGCGCACCGTAAACACCATTTTGCAGGCGGTGAACCACAAGCTCAACATCAGAGGCAAGGCGGAACTGCGCGCTCTTAACCGCTAAGCCGGATTCCACCCGGCCTAACCATTGTAAGAATTCAAAGATGAATGTTGCCGGTGCAGCTCAGCCGATTGAGCGCTTATGGGAAACAACGCGCCATGCCGGATTAGTTTCCCAAACCAAACTTACCGTGAGCTGAATTGGATCTGCTTCTTCCTGATATCTTCAAAGCAGATTGGTTTTTAAATCATGTATAATGAAAACGCAGGCTTTGTTTACACTGCTGCCGGGTGAATGAACTGTCTTCAGACGCACAGGGCCCCTGACGCCGTGACTACCGGAACACCGAGCGCGAGCCGCAGGGCGTCCGCTTTCGTGTCCACCGGAACGTTTCAATTTTTGAAGCCAGGTTCTAAAAGGCGCAACATTCTGCCCTGTCAAGTCTGGTTCAAAAAACTCCAGGCCGTCATGATCACTTTTTTGACCCCGCTCTCGGTCAAGTCATTAACTTCTGCAAGCTCAATGCCGCAAAGTTCTTCTAAAAATTCGTCAAAATCACTGTCGCAAGTATATTTAAACGCTGAGCAAGCATCTATCAATGTGTGGGCGATCTCGAGATGTTCCGAAGATGCAGGCTTATCACCGCCGGAAGGCGCGTACGCAAGTTTGACCAGAAAGCTGAAGGCATCGTTATATTTATCCCTTGGCATGGATTCAAAACCGGTTATTCCCAAGAAGGCACACAATGTATTCTTGGCCTGTTGCAAACGAAGGCCATCTACAAAAGCCCAGTAAGCAACCATTCCGGATATCAACCGGAACAGACACTCTTCAACATTTTCCCCGGGGCCAGAAACCCGCGGCAGCTTTTCCTCAGCTTCCGGGTTTTTGTGTTCTTCTGCCTGAATAAGCTTCTGTTCCATAGCGTTATAGGCGTTAATATACTCGATCTTCCACTGCATGGCTTTTTTGCCGGTGTGACACATCGACAATAAAGTAGCGGCATCACTGGTCAGGATATATGCGGGCTCTTGCCTGATCGCACCATTTCCGCTCTTTACTTCCAGTAAAATCGGTTCAAAGTTCAGCGAAGCCCACTTTTTCGGGATATCTTCAATTATGTCTTCAATACCGTGTACAACCTCATTCTGTTGTCGCCGGAATTGCCTTTTTCTCTGTTTAAGTTTCTTTTCCATAGATTCCCCTTGTGTTTGGTCTGAGCGTTCAGCATTGGGTGATTAAGCAAATGACATAAACGGCCCCCATAAGCACAATCATTTTTACGTTTTGAACGACTGAAAAAAGAGACTTGTGACCTTGTTGCTCCAATGCAGCCTGATTTTGCGCTTTTTCTACAGTTATTCCAGAATTTTGTATTTTTAACCATGCATACTTGGAGTAACTACCTGAATTCAATAAGAAAAATCATCGTTGATATAGCAAAGTCCTTTATATATGAAATAAACTGATGAAACGTTTATTTCTGTTTACCTGCTGCGCGATGTGACGAACGCCTATATTAAAGGCGGATACATAACCAGTCGGGCTTTTGTCAACCCAAACCCGCCTGAAGAGGGTGTGCTGGAAATTCTGGTAATTGAGGGCACGGTTGAAAAAATAATTATCAATGACGGCAAGGCCAAGGGCAAGGAATTCACGGCATTTCCAGGTCTGACTGGAGGTCCGTTAAACCTCAGAGACATCGACCAGGGGTTGGACCAGTTGAATCGCTTGCCGTCCAATAATACGGTAATGCAGATTGAGCCCGGCGGACAGCTACAAAGCCGCTACCGATACGCTCCCCCCGGAGTGGCGGCATTTGGGTGAAGCCGGGCTCAAGTCCCTCAAGCTCATGCCGGTCAACGGCGTTTTTGAGGAAACTGTTCAGGCCGTGATGCTCAATCCGGACTGTACAACTCTGCTTTCAAATTGGACGTGAACGCCGGAATGCCCGTAAGCAAATGGCGTCGGTAGCTGACACCAGGATTTGAGAATTGTACGAAATACTTGAATAATCACCTGGTATGGAATAATCTAAGCGCCCAAGAACAGTCAGGCAACAGCCGCCGCTGACAGAGCTTGGGGTCAAGGAACAGCAAACGTCGGCTATTGGAAGGCTGTATGTTCGATTTGCAATTCCTGTTGGAGTGCGACTTTTATGATAACACCTGATGTCAATATAACAGTTACTTCTTATAATCGTCTGAACTCAACAAAAAAGTGTATTGAATCCGTCAAGCAAACTGAAGACGTTAATTATACGCTTACAGTTGTGGACAATAACAGTAGCGATGGTTCGCAGGAATATCTTGTTTCTCTGTTTGAAACAGGCGCAATAGACCGTCTGTTTTTGTGCAAATACAATGTTGGAGTATCTGTAGCCTCTAATCTTGGTTGGGCTTCCATTGACACTCCTTATTATGTGAAACTCGATAATGATGTGGAACTGCTTCGTTCAGACTGGCTGAGTAATCTTATAGAGCTGTCGGAACAAGCTCCTGACACAGGAAGTATGGGGTATTATATTGAACCGC
Organism: uncultured Desulfovibrionaceae bacterium; assembly: GCA_944325195.1. Classification (GTDB taxonomy): domain Bacteria; phylum Desulfobacterota; class Desulfovibrionia; order Desulfovibrionales; family Desulfovibrionaceae; genus RGIG1962. The sequence goes on from CALUZB010000010.1 coordinate 4,954, forward strand.
AACGTAACGAATCGGAATCAGGACTGTTTTTCGATGTAGAGCACAGCGTTGGTTCGTGTATTCTCATATCACGCGAGGTCCACAAACTTCTTGGGTTCTGGAATGAAGATTATGGCCTCTACGGCATAGAAGATTCCGACTTTTCCACCAGAGTTATGAAAGCGGGACTCAAGAGTCGCTATGCTTCACATAGTGAACGGTATGTTAAACATCATCATCAACTATATTTCGATAATGACCAACTTGATGACGAAATTCGGAAAACGCATGGTCTGTCTGATGAATACGTTGGAATGTTCTACTTTAATAACGCAATGTTCTTGTCCGGAAAACGCTCTGTTTATGTGAAACGTAAATTTATTGAACGCAAACGTGAAGATGGATTGTATGAATTCTCAATCAACCCTGAATACTTAACTGATGAAAGTTATTATATCAATGCTCGGAAGAATTTCATCAACGAATATAAGAAAGCTGTGTTTAATGAAGAACAAAGATCAACAAAACAGATTAAATAGAAACCATACATTCAATATGGCCTTCATTCATAAAACCAGCTCCATTACTGCCATCAGCTCTGTCAGTTAGAGTGCCTTCTTCTGAAACCTCGCTTGATAACAAGATAATCCACCCGCCTCCCGAACCATAAGGCCACATGCCGTCACTAGAAAGCATTCTAGTGTTGTTGTAATTAGTCAGGATAATTGCCGTAAGGCCAACTGATTTATAAGTAGAAGGGGCATCTGCCCCAATCCTCCATATTGAGAAAAGCAGATTGCGGAGTTTTCAGGGGGCGCTGAGAACCGCAACAACGCAGCACTTGCAGATGCTATGGGAATTAATCACGCAAAATTGCTGAACGAGCTGCTCGCAAACACCCGGTATGCCGCCCCCGGCATAGGGCAGACAGAACTGTGGTTCCGACTGCCCATAATTATCGTTGTGCGCCGGCACTGATATGCCCCGCACTTAAGCGGCGCGATTGGCAATTTTCCGCATTAAGCCGGGAATATCGATATTTTGCGGGCAGCGCCGGAGACACCTCCCACACTGCAGGCAATCCGCCGCGCTGTGTTCCAGGCTGGAAAGTCCATCCAGGCGCCAGGCGTCTCCGCTAAGCTTCTGTTCATTGTAAGCTTTGATAATATAAGGAATATCAAGCTTGACCGGACAAACAGAGCAGCAATAACGACAAGCCGTACAGGGCACGCCCAGGTGTTTGAGAATCGCTTCCGTTGCCTGCTGCAAAGCTTTTTGCTCCTCAGCGCTCAATGGATTGAAAGAATCAAAGGTATGCAGGTTGTCCCGGACCTGTTCCAGGGTTGACATGCCGCTGAGCACAGTTTGCACGTTGGGAAGGCCCATCAGATAGCGGAAGGCCCAGGAAGATAGCGAGCGTTCCGGAGCCGCTGCCTTAAGAATGGCGGTGGCTTCCGCATTCAGGTTTGACAAAGTGCCCCCTTTAGCGGCTCCATTACCCAAATCGGGATATTGTAACCGGTCAGGATATCGTACTGTTGTTTTGCCTCCAAAAGTGTCCAGTCCAGGTAGTTTATTTGAATCTGGGCCATGTCGAAACCGCTGTACCACTCAAGGAAGCGGGTCAGAAGCGCGGGCGAAGCATGGGAAGAAAAGCCGAGATAGCGAACACGCCCTTTTTCTTTTTGCTCCAGCAGATATCCGATGTAATTTTGTTTTGCATCCATAAACTGCTGAGCATAATCTTCACTAAGGCTGTGCAGCAGGTAGAAATCAAAGTAATCTGTTTTGCAACGCCGCAGTTGCTCTTCAAAAACCGTCCGGATATCAGGGTTGGCAGCCACATAAAATTTTGTAGTCAGATAGTAGCTCTCGCGCGGGTATTCAGCCAGAGCCTCTCCAAGAAAGCCCTCTGAATTGCCTTCATGATAGATGTAGGCAGTGTCAAAATAATTTATGCCCCCTTCCATGGCCGCGTCTATGATTTTTTGTGCTTCAACGCGGTCAATTACGGCATTGTTATTGCCTTCCAGGGGAAAGCGCATACACCCCATACCTAACGCGGATATGCAGGCTTTCTGAAATGGCTTGTAATACATGTTCATCTCCTTTTGTTGGCTAAGGTTCAAGAAAGCCGCACTCCCCTTTGTCAACGCAAGCCCCAAGCAAAAAGATTACCGTTTCCCTTGCTCTTTTTCAAGGCTGGATCGACTCCAAGGGACTAAACGTTCTGATGCCTGTCAAAGCGAGTGTTCACTCCTGATGCCGGTACCGCGATCAGAAACAATTTTTCGCGGCTTGTGAGCAGCGTGGATTGAAAATGCATTAATCTACACCAGAACAGCCATACGCTTAAAAGCCCGCCCTAAAGCCCTGCATAACAATACCAACACCCGCGAGAAGACTGAACCCAACAGACCCCGGGGCGGGACTGACAGGGGAATGCGCCCCGGGGTCCTGTAAATAAGCATTGCTTATTTACTGATTGGGAAAGTAGTCTTCACAGCCGCCTTCGCGGTAAATGTCCAGGGTGTTGCAATGCAGCATCCCGCCGAAACGCCATACTTTGTCAAATTGAATAGGCACAACTTCAATGCCGAGCTTATTCAACTGTTCGGCGTAACCGTGTTCATTGGCGTCCGCACAAATGGTTTTCGGGTCAATGGAAATCACATTCATACCGGCTGTGGAAGTGGAATTGCTCGGCATACCCCATTCCATAAAGCTTGTGCGCTGATCTTGCCAGATGTATTCCATCGGAGCGCAGGGAATGAGTTCCCAGTCGTTCCTCTTAAACAAATCCAACACCTTTTCACTGGTTATGGGCTTGTTCCACAGGTAAATGGCCAGGCCCGGACGAGGAAAGACCAGAGAGCAGTCAATATGCCAGGGGGCGTAGTGGCCGATTGCGGCGCTGTCAAACCGGCATTCATGCAGGCGCAGCCCACGGGAAGTGATGTAGCGGCGCAGCCAGTCGCGTCCAAGCTCGTTGTTCACTGATGAGGGTTGCAGGAACACGTCTTTACCGGCGCGGATCATATCGGCAGCGTCCCACAAGGGCTCCAGCTCTTTCAAGGCCCAACGCTTTTCGTTGAAGCGCCTGGTTTTTTCCTCAACCGACCACACATTGTTCAGGTTCCACCAATAATTCGGCTCATATCCCTCATCGGTAAGCCGGGGACGGGGAGCGGAAATCCACTGGCAATCGGGGTCTTCCCGGTAGTATTTTTCAAACAGCGGACGCATATACAGATACTCGTAAAAGCGTTGACGCATAGTGCCGGTGGCTTCGATGATTTCATTGCCCAGAATCAAGGTAAGATCGCGCGGATTGGCAGCGTTGCGCTGAATAGGCACGCTCCAGTCCGGGGTGGACACCGGCTCGCCGTTTTTCATACTTTTGTGCACCACCACCCGGTCAACTGTTACCCCGCGCTTTTCAAACTGACGGGCAAACTCGTCCTGCTGCTCCATAGCTTCGGCCACTGCCTCCGCCGGCCAGGGGCCGTATTCGCCGAACCTGTAGGCCCCCAGATCGTTCTTGTTCTGAGCGCCCGGCTCCAGAGCCGGCCAGCCGGCACCTTCGGCAGAACCGACAACCACCCGTTTCAGCGGGTCCCATTCATTCCAGGAATTAACAATTTTAGCCATATAATCACTCCTTTTCGGTAAAAATACCGTTAAATATGGTTCTTTCCAGTCAAACTCCAGCGCGGGACTTTTGCTCCGCCTGGACGCGCCGGATATATCTGTTGAACAGGCCGTACAGGAAAATCGCCACTACCGCATGTGCGGCTGCAATCAAAAATACATACTGGGAGCCCCGCTCATAGCCGAATGTCCCCATCATATAGTTGGTCAGATAATTAATGGTGATGTCGGGCAGATAGTAGATGCTGATGGACACGCCGACCACACAGCCGGTGATTTTTTTGGAGACCCCGGCCACATCCAACAGCGAATAGGCGGTTACATAGGCGCCGCTTTGCAGAGTCAGGGCTGCGCCCAAGGCTACAAAGAAGACTATGTGCCAGAAGTTTCCGTAAATCGGAACAAAGTACATGCCTACAAACGCTAGGCCCGACAAGGCGATGAAGACTTGACAGATCCTGATTTTATGTTCCGACTTGTCTATCAGAATGCCGGCGACTACTCCGCCCAGCAACGGGAACACCATTTCGCGCAATGTACCTAGGAAAGCGGCGGCGCTTTCGTCTATGCCCAGCACCTGGCTCATATAGGGAGTAGTGACATCCAGACAACGGCGCATGGCGTAAACGAAATAAATAGTAAACCCGATATACCAGGTCACCGGATGCTTAAGCGCAACAATGGAATCTTTGAGCTGCCACTTTTCTTCATCGGCCAGGGGCTTGTCTTTTTTCCAGAACAAAATCACGCATACTCCCACAACCAAATGAACAATCACAAAGAACTGAATAACCGCCACAAACCCGTTGTGAGTGCCCTCTTCAGAAAACCAGGCGAAAACCGCCACGCCGAGCATGGCCAGAAGCCCGCCGCCCATGAATGAGAGGCCGTTTGCCGAGCCGAACAACTTGCCTTGTTGCTTGGGGTTGCCGGTATACCGCATAGCTTTGAAAAATGCCGCGTTAAAGGTAAAGGTGATGCTCAAGACCCACAGAATATAAATAGCCAGAAACATGTGATAACCGGGCTGGGTCAGGAGCAGCACACCACCCAGAGCTGTGGCGAACACGGAGATAACCATCAGCCATTTGGCGGAATATTTATCGGCGGGGATACCGCTGAAAAATGTGCCTATGGTGCTGGTGATCCCGTAAAACACCAGAACTGTACCGAATTCGATCGGAGTGATGTTCAGATAAGCCAGCATCTGATCGTAAAAATACAAACGCGCGTACGGAAGCAGGAACAGGATTGAACTGATTGCCGCCAGCAAAATGTATTTGACCGGGTCAAACGGGCGTTCTTCCTGCACCGGATTTTGGTTAGCCATAATAACTCCCTTATGTTAAAGTTTCCCCAAGCCTGTTGGAATGTTCAGGCACATTTAAGCCGGCGGGTTGTTCCACCAGCCTTCTTCAACCTCTTTTTCTTATTTCCTTATTCTATGGAAAAAGCTGTTTAAAAAGTGGGTTACGGTGAAATACAAACTGTAGATTTACAGAATACAGCTTGTATTTATAAATCAGGACTTGCACAGTTCAGGTCAGGTGAGCTAGATTAACGGAAGGGGTGAATGCATAATGGATGGTATCGGGCCTGTTGAAACGGCGAAAATCTGGGAGCAATTAAACCGCATTCTGGAGAATGACGAATTTATTTCCCATGAGCGCCAATGCAAACTTCTGACGCATATTGTAAAGGCGACTCTGGCCTACGACAATGAAGCGCTGAAAGCCAGAAACATTGCCATTGAGGTGTTTGAGCGGGGGAAGGATTTCAACTCGGCATCAGATTCAGTGGTGCGCATTGAGGCGGCCAAACTGCGCGCCAAGCTGAAAAAGTATTATCACTTCAATCCGCTGGAGCCGCTGTTAATCAGCATTACCAAGGGCGGATACTCCGCGGTATTCACACAGAACTCTGAAAATTGTCCGGAAAATGCGACTGAACCGCCTTCTGATGCCGCTGTTCCCGAAGCTTACGATCAAACCATACTGATTCTGCCGTTTAAAATAGTCGGGGGCAAAGAACAGGCGGAAGGTCTGGTAGCCGGCCTGCTTAATGAAATCAGCGTGGATCTGACCAGGTTTTATGATCTGAATGTTGTTGACTACAGTTTTAACAGCTACCCGGAACTGGGCCTGAAGTTGCCTGACATGAGCCGTCACGCCAGATTTGTGCTGACGGGAAATGTTCAGGTTGTAGGCGATATTTTTAAAATATGGTTGGGGTTGCACGATTCCAAAACGAATTTCAATATCTGGTCTGATAAGTATGAGGGAAGTCTGGCTGCGAACTCAGAGTTTGACTGGCAAGAGTCCATTGCGGAATCAATTGTTTATAAAATTGCAGGCGAATTGGGGGTAATCAGCCGGGTAAGATTCCATGAATATGCCAGAAATCCGGACAACACAGCTCTGGAGCAAAAAGCCTTCCTGCTTTATTATCTGTGGTCATCAAGCATGGCGGAAGGCACGTTGACCAAAGCCCTGGAAACAGCTGAAACCGCTGCCGCCACTTATCCGGAGAACATGGATTTACAGATTATTTTAGCCGATTTGCACATGTCAGCCCATGAATACGGCAGCAGACCGGATTCTGAAAATCACTTTGATAAGGCCGCCCGGATTACTGACAGAGTGCTGGCCTTTTCCCCGGAAAATCAGTTGGCCAATCTGCTTAAGTCCTTTGTTTATTTACAACTGGGGGATATTGAAAATTTTATCGCGTCGGCAAACCGTACTGTAGAAATAAACCCGATTAACCCATTCGTTCTGATTTCATTGAGCAGCAGTTACGGCTTAATCGGGAAATGGGATATAGCGTTGAGTTATGTAGATAAAGTAAAAAAGCTTAACCCTGCTCACCCTAAATGGGCTCATGGAATTTATGCGATATACCATTATCTTAATGGCGATTACGCAATGGCCTATTCCCAAGCTCTGAAAATTCACCCTTCAAGAATCATCTGGAATCCACTGATCCGGTTGCTCAGCAGCAGTATGCTCGAAAATAAGGAACAGGCCAAAAAAGCAATGAGCGATTTATTGGAAACTTATCCGTGTTTTCTTAAAAACAGTGCAGATATTTTACGCAGAATGACCCCGGACGACAATACGCACAAACACCTCTGCCGGGGGTGGGCCAAAGCCTGTGAAATGCTGGGATTAACGAATGCGCAGCAAGAACTGTAATTTGAATGCTTATATGGCTTCGCCCGGCGCTTTACCAGCGCAAGCCGCAAACAAGTTTGACTTCATTGATGCCCGCATGTTTTGCCGGACGATTTAAACAGTTGTGCGAGGCGAATAGTCGCTTTGGCTGTTTTTTTGCTATAATTAAACATACTAATGGAGGATACGCAATGCCGGATACTGAAAAATTGGCTTTGTTGGAAAGGTTTGCAGCAGCCTGGAATGCTCATGATATAGATGCCTTAATGGAGTGCATGACCCCTGACAACTGCGTTTTTTACACAGCGGCCGGCCCGGGGGAACGTGGAGCTGAGTTCCATGGCCCTGAAGCGGTGAGGACAGCTTTTGAAGCGGTGTGGCTGAAATTTCCGGATGCGAAATGGAACAACCCCCGCCACTTTGTAGCGGGTGATCGGGGCTGTTCAGAGTGGCTGTTTACCGGCTCCAGCTCCGACGGCAAACAAAGCATTGCGCACGGTGTTGACCTGTTCGAGTTTGAAAATGGTAAAATCCGGGTAAAGGATACTTATCGTAAACAAGCGGCCTGATTGCGATGCAGGCGTGACGCGGTTTTAATGCTGTTTTTGCCGGGCATGTGACTTGGGGGGGGAAGGTATCCGTTATCTGCAACTCGGAACAACTGTATTTTCTCTTAATTGCAGAGCAAGACCTCTGCAGGGGAATTCCTGTCCATACTGAACACCAGCACGGCTGATCAGTGTCACAAAGCCCGCCTGTGGCCGGTGTTGGGAAGGAAATAGAGCGAGTTTTGGCATAGCTCAAAACTCGCTCTAAGTGCATGTAATAATTGGAGCGGGAAACGGGACTTGAACCCGCGACTTTCAGCTTGGGAAGCTGACACTCTACCAACTGAGTTACTCCCGCAATGCGATTGTTTTACAGCAGTAAAAGCATTCCGTCAAGCTCCAAAACCGGGTGAAATGCCATACTTTAATTCGGCTGCGCAAACATTATTGAATACCCTACTTCCAATTTTTGTTCGTCCCGAGAGCGTATCCATCTTTTGAAGTAAAACAGGCCGCTCATCTTACTACCTGGAGCTGACACAGGAAGCAGGCGCTTTTATTGTAATAATTTACTGTATAACAGTGATTTCCCCCGGTCCGCACCAAGGAGGCGCGGTACAGACCGGGGGAGAGTATGGTGGATAAGAGAATCGTGTAACCGTGGGAACGCCAGTCTTGGCATGTTATGGCGAACCTGCACTGAATGCGATCGTTCCTTTATCCATTTAGCCCAAGAACAACTTCATTCGCACGTAAGCTGTCTTGGAAGTGCCCCGGGCTGGGAGGAGATAAATCCCGAGACACTTATAATTAAATTATATGATGTTTCATCCAGCGCCTCTTACTCTGATACAAACAAGATGCGCCTGATTGGTTTAAGCCAGTCCTCCTTAAGCAGATTGCATGTTAATCTTTTTCAGGTAATGCTTGAACAACTGGTACATGATGATGGCAAACACGCCGTGAGCCGCGCCGACATACAGCAGATATACACAACCCTCAGCCGGACCGTAAAGATTAGCCAAATAGTTGCTGAAGTAGTTGATTATAATATCCGGTAAAAAGCCGATGGAAATGGCCACCCCAATAATGCTCCCTGTAATTTTCTTGGGTACATTGGCGCCCTCCAACAAAGAGAAGGCGGTAAGGTAGGCACCCATTTGCACAGTTACCCCTACAAGCAGAGCGCCGCAAAAGATGATATGCCAAGTACTGCCCTGAGTGGGCATCATCGCCATTGCCAGCCAGCAGATAACCGCAACCGCTGTGAAAATCTGACAGAGCAGAATCTTACGCCTGCTGCGATCCAGCAGGATGCCGAGAATAATGCCGGAGCCCACAGCACAGAAGTAGCTACGTATGGTGTTTACATAAGCAGTGGTGCCGGGGTCAATCTGCAAGGTTTCTTTCATATAAGGAGCAAGAATGTCCAGACAGCGCCCCATTGCGTACACACCGTAAATTATAAAGCCAATGAACCAAGTGGCCGGGTGCTTAAGCACCGGAATAGCATCTTGGGGGCGGAAACGCTCTTCCGGAGGCAAAGGCTTGTCTTTTTTCCAAAGCACTATAATCAGGAAGGCAATTACAAAGTATACCGCGGTAAAGAAAATAACTACGTTAACGAAACCCGGTACAGTAGACTCTTCCGTAATAGTATTGCCATAAATAACAGCCGCAGTCATACCAAACAACCCGCTAACCAGGAAACGCAGACCACCGACTGAACCAAAAAGCTTGCCCTGACTTTTTGCACTGCCGACGTAACGAATAGCCTTATAGTGTGGAGAGTTATAAGTCAGAGTAATGCTTAAACCCCACATCATGTAAAGCCCCATAAAGCCATAATAACTTGGCTTGGAAAGCAAAATAAGCCCGCCTGCGCCGGTAACCACCAAAGAAATGACCAGACACCACTTGGCAGAATAGCGGTCGGCCAGAAGCCCGCTGAAAAAAGTACCGACGGTACTGAAAGTGCCGTACAAAGCGAGCACAGAACCCAATTGCAGCGGTGTTATTTCCAAATATCCGATCAATTCGTCATAATACACTATGCGCGCGTAAGGCAGCAGGAATATTGCTGAACCGATCAGGATCAACAGTATATATTTTCTGAGATCGAACTTACGATCTTCTTCAATGTGTAAATTTTCAGCCATACAGTCTCCCTAAATGAAAATATACAATGCCTTGGCAAACCGTCCCCCTAAATGATGCAGCCTAACCTTGCGGTTTCACCGAAAGTGGACCCCCGAGGCGGGACTGACAGGGGAATGCGCCCTCGGGGGTCCTGTAAATAAGCAATGCTTATTTACTGATTTGGGAAGTAATCTTCGCAACCGCCCTCACGGTAAATGTCCAGGGTATTACAATGCAGCATACCGCCGAAACGCCATACTTTGTCGTATTGAATCGGCACTACTTCAATGCCAAGCTTGTTCAACTGTTCGGCGTAACCGTGCTCATTGGCGTCCGCGCAAATGGTTTTCGGGTCAATGGAAATCACATTCATGCCGGCAGTGGAAGTTGCGTTGCCGGGGCCCATGAAGCTGGTATAATTGGCCTGGGGCCAGATGTATTCCATCGGAGCGCAGGGGATCACTTCCCAATCGTTCCGTCTGAACAGATCAAGAATATCCTCACTCATGATTGGCTTGCTCCACAGATAAATGGCCAGACCGGGACGCGGGAAGACCAGCGAGCAGTCAATGTGCCAGGGGGCGTAGTGGCCGATTTTGGCTCCGTCAAAACGGATTTCATGCAGGCGCAAACCACGGGAAGTAATGTAACGGTGCAGCCAGTCGCGGCCAAGCTGGTTATTTACGGAAGACGGTTGCAGGAACACGTCCTTGCCGGCGCGGATCATATCGGCGGCGTCCCACAGAGGTTCCGTTTCCTCCAGCACCCAGTTCTTGTCGTAATAACGCTGGGCTTTTTCCTCGTCGCTCCACTTATTCAGGTAGTTGAACCAATAGTCGCGCTTATAAGAGGCATCGGTAAGCCGGGGACGAGGAGCGGAAATCCACTGACAGTCCGGGTCTTCCTTATAGTACTTTTCAAACAGCGGCCGCATGTACAGATATTCATAATAGCGGCAGCGCATGGTGCCGGTGGCTTCGATGATTTCATTACCAAGAATCAAGGTCAGGTCGCGCGGGTTGGCCGCGTTGCGCTGCATTGGAATGGTCCAGTCCGGGGTGGAAACGGGCTCACCGTTCTTCATGCTCTTGTGCACCACTACCCGGTCAACGGTTACACCGCGCTTCTCAAAGGCTTTCTGAAAACCGTCCTGCTGTTCCATGGCTTCGGCCACGGCATCTTCATCCCACAGGCCATAAGAACCATAGGTGTATGTGCCGAGGTCATGCTTATAGTGAATAGCCGGTTCCAGGGCCGGCCAGCCGGCGCCTTCAGCACAGCCTACCACTACCCTTTTCAGCGGATCCCACTCGTTCCACGAGTTAACTATCTTAGCCATAAAAACCTCCTAATTAGGTTATTGCTCAACCGGCGCTAGGCTCATTGCCCCCTGCCGGTTACTTTCAACTGAAGATAATTGACTTTGCGCCGTCGGAACAAGCAACCACAGGTTAATGAGGGTTAATCCGCTTGCTACCCGTTAATCCCCGCCCGAACCGAAGATTGTTAAAATGCTACTTAACGTTAATTCTCCAGCGGGAGCATAGATATGACAGGAAAGAGTAGAGGGCTGATGGTGACTTTCCAAAGCACGAGCGGCGGCAACGGCTAAACCGTTTCGTCCGCTATTGACCAAGTCGGCTTTGTGGATTAATTAACAACAATCGGACGGATTACCTTATATTTAAAAGTGAATTCTCATTTTCAGAACTGACAAACATCATTAATAAAGTGTGCCGTTGGTTCGCTAACCTTGTACAAACAGCAATGTGACATAAACCGGCATTTCAGAGCGTTGTTGCCGATGAGATGCTGCCGGTTTCAGATGCGCTTTACGTGTCACTGAAGGCCAAGCACTGTGGAATCAGGTCAATTCAGGGAATAATGAACTGAAATTGAGCAAAGCACGATTTTCCCGCACGTTAACTTTCGTTATGGGTATATCCCCAAAAATTAACAATAGAGGCTGGTAAAATGAGCTTTTCCCAAGATGACGTACCTGTCGAGCAGATCAGAACCTCATTGAAAACTGTTTGCCAGAGTAAAGCTTTTGCAAACTCAGGGCAGCTTTGCGCGATTTTAACTTATCTGATTGAAGAAACCTTGTCCGGCCGCGGTGAACAGATCAAAGCTTATAACATCGGGGTTGACGCATTAGGGCGGGAAAGTGATTTCGACCCCACTACTGACTCCATAGTCAGGGCCCAAATTCATCGTCTGCGCACTAAATTAAGAAGCTATTATGCCAAGGAGGGCAAAAATGACACGGTGCGCATTGAAATTCCTCTAAGCCGCTATAAGCCCAAGTTTACTTTGCAAAGCCGACTGCAAACTCCGCCGCGGGAAATAGCGGCGAATGCCGATTGGCGCCCGGGAATTTTAGTAAAACCCCTGACCAATCAGAGCCCGGAAAACGGTTACGCCTACTTTTCCGAAGGTCTGGCTGAAAGTCTGGCCGTAGCCCTGAGCAAGTTTCAGGACATTGATGTCATCAGCCACTATTCGACCGGTCTGTATGACCAGGAATTTTTATCCGATCCCCACCCCCGCCGCCATGCCCGGTTTATTCTGGACGGAAGCTATCAGGTACTTGGCCGGCAAATGCGGGTACTGATAAAACTCACCGACAACAAGTATTCCAAAATACTCTGGTCCGACTCTATAGACATGGAATTGAACGGTAACGACTGGTTTGCGCTGGAAGACAAAATTCTGAGTAACGTGCTCTCGTTTATAGTGGGCGACTATGGCCTGATTTCCCAACATATCTTTCGCGAGACCAAAAGTAACTCCCCTGAAAACCTAAGCATATATGAAGCGATTCTGCGCTATCACAGCTTTACCCGCAAGCTCGACATAACCAGTCTGAATGAAGCGCAAACCGCTCTGGAAAAATGCCTGGAACGACACGAACCATGTCCGGCCTTGGTCTATGCGGCCTTGGCCGAATTATATATTTCCGACTTCAAAATGGGCCTGGATTTGATTCCGGACGCTTTGAACAAGGCTGAAACTTTAATCAACAAAGCGCTGGAATTAGACTACCGCTCACAAGCCGCTCACTTATCCATGGCCAACCTCTGTTTTACCCGCCGGAACAAGGAAGAACTGGATATTTACATTGATAACGTCATCAACCTGAATCCCAACAACTATCCATCTGTAGCCATCGCCCTGGACTGGTACGCTCGCTCCGGCGATCTCGATGACGGCTGCGCCCGCTTGGAAGCTTTATACGCCAAGCTGAATGCTGTCTTGCCCTACCACCACTACACGCCGTTTTTCATGAAATATTATAAAGAAGGAGAGTACGAAAGGGCCCTGAAATACTGCTATTATCCGGGACGCGCCACTTCAGCGGAAATGAACGATTATTACGGGCTGATAGTTCATCATAAGATGAATAATCCTGCACTGTGCAAAAATTTCGTGGAGCGCATTAAAAACCATTCGTATAATCGGAAAATGCGAAGGGTATTTCAGACTCTTTCCTTTTTTGATGACCTGACCGATGAATTCATTGAAATTCTGAAAATATACGGCCTGGATTAATCCGGTTGCCGCCCACCGCAAACACCTCTATTTCATCAGCTTTCGCCGTCTATCAGGCTCACCTCATTAAGCTATATTTTTATAGACAATGACATTAGTATCGTCTATATAATATGTTCGTTTGTGCGTTCACCCGCACAACATCAAAGTATGTTTCTAAGGAGATTTCGTATGCAATATGATGCCCATCATCATTTAAAAATATATGAACAGGAACGATTAAAAACAATACACCAGCAAAGTCAGGAACAACTGTTTAAAAGCCGTTGCCGTAACGAGCTTTGCTCGAGGCTGCAGGCAGTGCGTTCCGAGTTGGAGGAACATACCAAAGGTCTGCCACACCCGTATCAGTCATTCTTTTATGGAGCGGACGGCATTGAGCGTTCCAATCTGCTGTTTTGCATTGCCGATGAATCCATTGTTCCGGACGATCCCCGGGCAGATGGCGCTCAATCCATGTTTTTCTCTCTACGGGATATGATTCTGGCCTTTCCTCACATGCATTTCAAAATCTACAACATACGTGACAAAACCATTCAGGTCACCATAGACGATAAAGAGTGCAGAAAAATGTTCAGAAGCATTGTTTGCCGGGACAAAGACTATTTGAATTGTCTAGACAGACTGCTGGAAGAATACATGCATGCGGCATTCCCGCATGGCTCAGCCTGAAATATCTATACTGTTCTCAAAGGTTGCAAATGAATACTGCAACCAACCAGAGCTTTTTCTAATTACGCGGACGGCTGCCTGTGCAGCCGTCCATTTTTCTGTCAAAGCGCAATCACGCTTATTCGAATATGGACCATAAACCTTTACTTGACGTTAGGTTTAAAGAGGGGGACAGGTTTGCTTTAATCTATCACTCAATGTGACTTCGCTTTTATCCGGGATTAATACATAAACAACATTAACACTGAAGACAATCCAGTGCACCAGCCAGCTGATTTGGTTCACAAACTGCAAACAAATTCCCAGTCGGCGTACGCTGCCTATTTTCAGGCAGACAATTTGACGCCGGAAGCTTATTATCAGTCAGGACAGTAACTTCAGCCGTCGGCCTTATCGCGAAGCAGGCGTTCCTGTTCCTTGCCGAGAACAATAAATCTGCTTACCGGTAAATTAAACACAATGCCCCCGCCCGGCTTGCACAGATTTGGAATAGCGTTTACGGCATCCAAAATAGCAGAGGATTTTGCTTTTTCAGCAATTATGAACAGCATTTCCTTTTCCGGCACAAGGGTAATGCCGAAAAACTTAATGTCTTCCTCTGTTCCGGTGCCCCTAGCATTCAGAACTGTGCCGCCGCGCGCGCCGGCCTTACGTGCAATTTCCATTACACTGTCGGCAAAGCCGTAATTGACTATCACTGTGATCAACTCGTAATCCGAGTGCATATTTACGCTCCTAGCATGGGCATTTTCCGTCGCGGCGTATTTCTCCTGGGCCGTTCCGCGCACAAAAATTTCAGACACATCCACCAAAACTGCTGTACCCGCGAATTTTTTAGGTTGTTTCGCAGCCTCGTCAATAATTGCGGGCAAGACTACAGCCGCTTCTGAGCCCAATAAAGTAAATACAATATCCTGGTGAACATCCGCGAGTGAAAGCATCTGCAGGATTCGCGAATCGTTGATTGTCCGCCCCAAGGCTATTGTACCGCCATGAGCTCCTGCCTGTTTGGCCACAGCCACCAGATCACTTCCCCGCGCTCTTCCCACCATACAGATAAGCAATTGCCCTGGTATGGACAAATCAGCGCTCATTGGTCACCTCCATAGCCTTTGCTTTTTCGCGTTTGGCACGCTTAAACTCCATAAACCGGAAAATCAGTCCCAAAAGCTGAATTGTGATGAGCGGAGCCATAGCGATCATGGCGATCATACCGAAGGCATCAGTCAGAGGGTTGCCGCCGCAGGCATATGATGCGCCCAGTGTTAACGACAGCACAAAAGTAGCAGACATCGGACCGGAAGCAACACCGCCCGAGTCGAAGGCTATGGCAGTGAACATGGGCGGGCAAAACCGGGTAAGCAGCAAAGCAAAAGCATACCCCGGCAAAATAACATACCAGATACTTACCTGCCCCACAACGCGAAACATGCCCATGGCCACAGCCGCTGCGACGCTGATACACAAAGCCGCCAGCATGGCTTTACGCGCAATGTAGCCGCCTGACGCCCCTTCCACTTGTTCGGTAAGCACCCAAACCGCCGGTTCAGCCACAACCACCACTGCTCCCAAAACAAAGCCGATAGGAATAAGCACCCATACAAAATCCAGGCTTCCCAAGGAAACTCCCAGAGTTTGCCCGGCATATGCGAACCCGCCGTTTACCCCGGTCATAAAAATAATCAGCCCCAGCCAGGTGTACACAAATCCCAGCACCACCCGTTTAACCACTGTGGACGGCATGCGCAGCAAAAAGATTTGCAATACAATGAAAATAAGCAAAATCGGCAAAAGCGCCAGACTGATTTCCTCGGCCACATGCGGCATAATGTTGATAAAATATGAAAGGGATGCGCTTCTTTCCTCAAGATCGCCGGCCTCGCCGGAAGAGATGTCCACCCCGGAAATTACCCCCATCACAGCTACAGCCGCAATCGGCCCGATGGAAGCCAGCCCGACCATGCCGAAACCGGAGTCGCTTTCATTATCGGTTTTGGCAGCGGCCGCTACCCCAATCCCCATGGCCATGATGAACGGCACAGTTATCGGACCGGTAGTAGCCCCGCCCGCGTCAAAAGCCACGCCAATGAACCGGGAATCGACAAAAGCGCAAAGAATGAACAGAAGTACATAAAAAATAATCAACAGCCAGGAAAGAGGCAGGCGCAACACCATTCGCACTGCCCCGATAGTCATGAAAGTACCCACCCCCAAGGCAATCATAATCAACAAGAACACTCTGGATATGCCCGGGGCAACTCCGTTAACCTGCCCGGCAAGCACCTGAACATCGGGTTCGGCTATAGTCACTGCAAAGCCGATAATGAATGACGCGAGCACCACCAAGGTCAAACTGCGCTTACGGGCAAGGGCCGAACCCACCATCTGTCCGAATGGGGTCATCCCGATGTCGGCTCCAGCCAGGAAGATAGTCAATCCAAGGATCAGCAGACCGCCGCCCAGCAGAAACTGAGGCAACTGGCCGGGGGTGAGCGGGGCGATGGTGAAATGCAGAATCAACACTATCAACATAACCGGAAGAATTGATACTGCCGATTCCTTAAAGCGGGCGGTAAAATTTGAAATCAAAGTACGTCCTGTGCGTTAGAGTAACCACAAAGAAGCATTCAACTTCTCACTCATTTTATCCCTTGGCAGCTCGCTTCCACCCAGTCAGTCGGTGAAAAATCCATCGGACCGGGCAAGCGATCTGACATCAGGTTGCTATTTATGACAGCAAACCGCTCTCTGGTCAAGATATCGGGCGTCCGGCAGCAGAAGAGCCCTCAAAGCATCAACGGGAATGCACTATGCTTTTTGAAATACACCTCTGCCCGTCACCCTATTCATGCAATGTACGTTTATTGAATCCCCCTCAAAGCTATCTGCCTTAACCGGGAGTATCACACCTGAACAAGACTTTTTTCAATATCGTGTCACCAAGCCGCCATTAAATCAATAGCAAAAAATGGATTGACATTCCGCGAAGCCAGTGAAATTAATTTAATAGCTCTGAGGGTAAACAGCAAAAACTTCAAGGCAAGGAGTTTAGAAACAAAGCAACCGTTTTTTGGAATGCGTTCCTAAGCTGAACTGCCCGCCTGTATGTAGACATAATCCTAGCCAGGCTCAGCCTGTTTGCAATAAACGCCTTTCCTGAATTGTGTGCCACTCCCACCTGAGAATTTATTTTAAGCATATGTCCGCTGGTCTGCCTGTAGTTTCAAGGCATTGGGATATACAGGAGATACTATGCTCACCGAATTTTTGTCTGGAATAAAGAGGCATTCATCTGCCGCGAGGTGTAGTTCATTTGAACAACAAAAAATGCCTCTTGGAGCCAATCCGCAATTTCGCAGCAAAGTTTCAGTTGGAAGAAACAGGCTCAACTGCTATTACAATACCTGAAAGCACCGGCAGATGCAGGGCCCTGCCCACTAACAATTAATCATATTGAAGGAGATACTGTGACAGCGCACTTTTTAGTGTTCGCGGGCACACGCCCGGAAGTGATCAAGCTTGCTCCTGTGGTTATGGAGTTGAAAAAACATGAAGAGGCCAAAGTAACCCTGTGCTCCACCGGGCAGCACAGGCAGATGCTTGACCAGGCCTTCGCCGATTTTGCGCTCACTCCGAATGAAGACCTGGCAGTGATGCACCCCAACCAAACCCTGGCCAGCCTGTCCGCCCGGATATTCGAACGGGTAGACCCCCTGCTGGAACGCCTTGCTCCAGACTGGGTAATTGTTCAGGGCGATACAACCACCGTGACTATTGCCAGTTTAGCCGCTTTTTACCGCCAGATAAAAGTGGCACATGTGGAAGCAGGCCTGCGTAGTTTTTCCAAATACGCCCCTTTCCCTGAAGAGGTGAACCGGCGCATTGCAGGTGTAATTGCCGACCTGCACTTCCCACCTACTCAAGAGGCCAGGCAAAACCTGATTAATGAAGGGGTATCCCCCGAAAACATAATTACCACCGGCAACACAGTCATTGACGCTCTTTTGTGGACAAAAGCGCAAATTCATACAGATCTGCTTCCCCCGCTTGTGGCCGGGCATATCTCCAAAGGTGAACGCATGATCCTGATCACCGGACACCGCCGGGAAAATTTCGGCCGGGGCTTCCGGGATATCTGTAATGCAATCGAAAATCTGGCCGATAAATATCCTGGTGTTTTATTTGTATATCCTGTACACCTGAACCCTAATGTACGTGAACCGGTGAACAAGCTGTTGACAGGACGGGGAAATATTCTTTTGTTGGAGCCGGTGTCCTATAAACCGTTTATCGCGCTTATGGACGCCAGTACTCTGGTACTAACCGATTCCGGCGGCATCCAAGAAGAAGCTCCTGCTCTTGGCAAACCGGTTCTGGTAATGCGCGAGGTTACGGAACGCCCTGAAGGTGTGGCGGCGGGCACATCACGTCTTGTAGGCACCAATCCAGAGACCATCATCCAAGCCGTATCGGAGTTACTTGACGACCAAACCGCCTATCAAAGAATGGCCAGAGCCGTAAATCCCTACGGAGACGGCCGGGCAGCCGCAAGAATATCCGCGGAACTTATAAAACGGAGTTAAAAGTATGCAGAACATTTGTGTTGTGGGGCTTGGCTACATCGGCCTTCCCTCCGCCAGCCTGCTGGCGAGCAAAGGCTACCAGGTGCATGGAGTTGACGTCAATGCAGCCGTGGTTGAGGCGCTTAATAACGGCAATATCTTAATCCATGAGCCCTCTCTTGATGTAATGGTAAAATCCGCTGTGGCCTCAGGGCGGCTCAACGCAAGCCTTGAGTTCGTGCCCAGCGATGTTTTCATTCTTGCTGTTCCTACTCCCTTTAACGCCGGTCACGTTCCGAACCTGGATTATGTGCGTTCCGCCAGTAAGAGCATTGCGCCGTTTGTTCAACCGGGGAATCTGATTATTCTGGAAAGCACCTCGCCAGTGGGTACTACTGAAAAAGTTTGCCGCTGGATTAAAGAAGAACGCCCTGACCTGCGCATTCCGGGGGAAGACAATGGCGATGCCCGGGGTGAGCAGGTATATGTGGCGCATTGCCCGGAAAGAGTGCTCCCGGGGCGCATTCTTATTGAATTGGTAAGCAATGACAGGGTAATCGGCGGGATGGATGATGCCTCAACCCAAAAGGCGGTGGCCTTTTACAAAAGCTTTGTGCATGGAGAAGTCTGCGCAACCAATGCGCGTACGGCTGAATTGGTCAAGCTTTCCGAAAACGCTTTCAGAGATGTGAATATTGCTTTCGCTAATGAACTTTCCATGATTTGCGCTGAACTTGGCATTAATGTTTGGGAAACCATTACCCTAGCCAACCGACATCCCAGAGTAAACATTCTGCAGCCCGGGCCCGGTGTCGGCGGGCACTGCATTGCTGTGGATCCATGGTTTATAGTGAGCAGTTCGCCCGATACAGCCCGCCTTATCCGTACTGCCCGGGAAGTAAATGACAGCAAGCCGCAAACAGTACTTGACTCAGTGTTTGCGAAAGCCAGTCGCTTTACCAGACCGGTAGTGGCCTGCCTTGGTTTAGCCTTCAAAGCGAATACTGATGATCTCAGAGAGTCGCCAGCATTGCATATAGTTGAAGCTCTGGCTGATGATAAAGATATCCAACTGCTGGTTGCTGAACCATATATTCATAAACTGCCTGAAACATTACACGGTAAGGTTGAATTGTGCGCGGTTGATCAGGCCATTGAACGTGCCGATGTAGTTGTGCTGTTGGTTGACCATAACGAATTCAAGGAAGTTGACCGGAATAAATTACTGGGGAAAGCAATAGTGGATACCCGCGGCATTTATACAAAATAAATGCTGAAAATTGCCAACGCCAGCGCATTTTAAGTATAGGTGCGGCCCACGCTTAAATAGTGAACAACCTGGTAGCTTGCGGCCCCATATGCCTTGGCAGGGAAAGCCGGACCCACTACCCGCCCGCACAACAGCAGCCCAATGGCAGCTATGGCCAGCAAGATAGTCAATCTATGAGCCGGCAGACCGCCAACAACTGTCCAGGTTTGGGCGGGGCGATGGTGAAATGCAGAATCAGCACTATCAACATAACCGGAGGAACTGATACAGCTACTGGCGGTAAAATTTAAAATCAAAGCAAATTCTGCATTCTGCGTTGAGAACTATGATAAACAAGGAATGGCAACTACAGGAACAACGCAAATTGCAAGCCGATGCCGTTGGTGCAGGCCTTTTCAGTCGCATAGGCCGGAGAACGCTCAACTTGATCAGGCAAGGCAGAAACGTACAGTCAAAGGCCGCATTGCCCTATATGTGGCAGATGAAATCTTCTTTATTTATTGAGAACATCAATCTCTTCCAGCTGTTATTCATAGCTCCGGGGGAAAAGCGTGGGATCGTCGGGGCGCAGTTTCTTGAGCAGAGCTTTGCCGGGTTCGAGTGAACGGTCTCTCCTCGCGGAAACGTTCAGCAGGCTGTAACGACCGTTGCTGGCGGTGATGTACCAGATATCACGAGTTGCCCCCATGACGCTCTCCACCACCCAGGTTCCATTCCGCTCCATGGGCTCCGGAGTGTCGGCATTGAGGTTGGGGTAATCCCTCTCCAGACCTTTCAGGTTGTCATATAACTCCCTGGCGACTTCTTCGGCGCTTCTGGGCACGGCGCTGATGACGATCCACACATCCACGTTCCCATTCCTAAAGCCCGCCCAGCTCTCAGCCTTGTCGTCACCGATGGCGCCAACCTCAATGCCCGGGTCAATTTCAGACCAGCCCAGCGAATCCAGCGCCCAGGGCCGGCTGGAGCTGTCCGCCGCCAAGGCCGGCATAACCCAGAAAAGCCCAAAAAGACAAAAAAGTAATTGGAACGCCCACTGCATTATATGCTTCTCCTTTTCTCAGAGCGGAGCTGTAATTAAGCTGCGGCAAAAGCGCGGTCTTGCGTCTTTCCCGCAAGTCCCCCCACACACATCAGACAAGCCACGGCTGCCTTACCGTAGAGGTGACGTACGATGATTCCTTTCTTTACTGTGGTCTTGACTTAATCAGGCCGACAACCCCTAGAGTACGGCTTTGCTACCGCACCAACCTGCGTCCGCTTACAAAACAATTAGCCCAATGCCGGTCAGTAACAGCATCTTCCCTTATCGTTGAACCGGTTTTCGGACTGTGCAGGAATTTGCCTTTTCCGGAATATATTCCAGTGTGCAAGCCTTTCTGCCATTTGGGCGCGAACACCACAATATCACCCGCGCGCAAAGCCGAACGGGCGACTGCACTGCCGGCCTTGGCCTGCCCTGAGCTGGTACGCGGCAATTTAATTCCATGTTGCCGAAATACCCAGTACACATATCCTGAACAGTCAAAGCCCTCGGACGGCGAACAACCGCCCCACTTATAGGGTTGCCCCAATTGAGCGCGAGCGGTTTTGACTATTGCTTCGCCGGCAGCAGAACTTCCACCACCATCTTCAATATACGCACCACTCAAAGTGCAGCCCGCTGTGAGCATAAGCAGGCATAAAACAAAGCCAATACGGATATAATGAGCCGATAAGCGCATATTATCCCCCACGCCATAGAGATTTGATAAAAGGGCTTAGAAAATTAAGACATGCCGCAAATTCCTGTTCAGCCTCAAGACTGTGCAAAGTCGGCAAAATTAAATGCAGCCGCCCCTGCACACTGATAAAAGTGTATTTTACATATTCAGCTCCCGGGCATGCATCTGCGAGAGCTTCCGGCCCGAACAACAGCACAAAACTGGGGGAAAGCCATTTAAGCCCCTGGAAAAAGTACTCTCGTTCATCTGACGTGGACGTGTCCGGCCGACTGCGGTGCGGCCAGAAATTATTGCTCCCCGCTGGGAGGTTCAAAGCGCCGATTATCTTTCTGATTAAATTGGAACGGGTTTTTGAACTTTCCCCCGCCAAGTCAAGTCCGGCTTCCGGATAAGTCCAAAGCAGGGGTCGGCCCGGTTTTGCCTTGGCGGCATATTGCGCCCAAGGCTGTTTCAGACCGCCGGCCCAGCCTGACTGCAGAGGCTCAGACCTTGTATCCGCCACAGCACGAGAGGCCACCGTTACCGCCGGAACTTGTCGGACGCTTACCTGTTCACTCACCGGCTCTCTATCCGCTGGGAGGGAGATTTCCCGCCGGGAATCGGCTGCATCAGGTTGTTTGGAAAAAGCTTTCAGGTCAGGCCTGTTTGTTTTGACATCGGCTTGCCGCAATTCATTTATATATTCCAAGACAGGCGAGCCCTGAGGGGCATAAATCAAATTCAACCCCTGCCCACTTAACGGACGCCAGCACTCCGGCATGGTCAACGATTGAGAAATACGTCCCATATCTTCCAAGCCGTATCAGCTTTGCCCAGCACAGGCATATCTGTAATCCGACCGCTTTTTTCAATAACAGATACTTGATTGTTTTCGCTCTCAAAGCCTATACCGGGTTTCCCTACAATATTTGCCACTATCATATCCGCATTTTTGGACGCAAGCTTTTTCAGCGCATTACTTTTGAGTTCAGAAGTTTCCGCCGCAAAAACAATAGTGGATTGCCGGTTGCTTTTAAGTTGCCCGAGAGTAGCTGCGATATCAGGGTTGCCGACAAGTTTCAGCAAAGTCCCCTCCCCCAACTGTTCCTTTTTTAACTTTTCCGTTCCCTGCTCTTGGGGGCGGAAGTCGCACACTGCCGCAGCAAAACAACCCAACGAACAGTCCGGCCATAATTTCCGGCATGCAGCCGCCATTTCCTGCGCACTTTCCACGTTCAGCCGCTTAATATCCGTCGGAAGCCAAGGTACGCCGGGGCCACACACAGCTTTAACCTCGGCACCGCGCAACCAGGCAGCCACAGCCAGAGCAGCCCCCATCAGCCCCGATGAGGGATTGCTTATAAAGCGCACTCCATCCCAAAATTCACGGGTGGGTCCGATAGTGATAAGCAAACTCTGTCCGGACAGATCGCGCGGCCCCAGCAGCCGCAGAGTCGCCATATAAATATCGCGCACATCAGCCAGGCGGCCCTGTCCCTCTTCCCCACAGGCCGTTTGCCCGAAAACAGGCTCAACCACTGTAAAACCATATTCCTTCAACAGCCCCAAATTGGCTTGGGTGGCCGGGTTAGCCCACATACGCGGGTGCATGGCCGGGGCAATCAGCTTTGGTTTATCACAGGCCAAAGCCTGAGCGGAAAGTATTTCCGACGCGTCACCGGCGGCCAGACGGCTAATGGTGCTGGCGGTGGCGGGGAGAATAACCATGCCGTCCACCTGTCGCCCCGGCTCCAGATGAGCAAAAATATCATCCTGCCCGAACATCCCCCCATATACCTTTTCAGCCCCCAAGGACAGGTAGGCCAAAGGCGTTACAAACTCCTTGGCTGCGGCAGTAAGAGTGACCGTAAGGCCGATTCCCAGGCTTTTCCAGGCACGCAACAATTCCAGGGTCTTATATGCGGCAACCGAACCGCACACGCACATATGCAGTTTTTTGCCCGCGAACCAATCGAACTTTAAATATGGTTGCTTCAGCATGTTATTCGCTCAAGCCTGCTTCACTCAGCCCACTGCCGCCTTGGGTTTGGGGAGTGGAGTTGGAAGGCTGGTAAGAGTCGGTGGTTTCCGGCTGCGATTGTCTTTCCTCGTAAGTTTCAATCGCTTCTGCCGGAGCCGGACTTTTCGGCATAGTCGGCGGCATGGTGAACCCGTTCATCCGGGGGCAGACCCAAACGCGCATGGCGGTACTGGTTAACGAGTCTGCAAAACTCATCACACAAATCCTATCACCCTTGCTGAATACCAACATGCCGTTTTTATGTTTATAAACAGCCAAGGGCGACCAACCCTGATTATGCATATTATACAGGCAAGCGTTAATCAGAGAGAGCCATTCCACATTACCGGAAAAACGCATATATCCGGAGCGGACATTACCGTCAGTGACAATTTCCGTGGCATCCTTTTCAATGCCCATATCTTTGGGAATGGGAATATCATTGAATTCAGCAGTGTAAGTATCAGTGACATCTGCACTTCCCCCGGAAAATCCGGCACAACCTGAAAACAAAGTATATAACAACACTACGACGAACAACAAGCTGATTTTTCGCATGTCTGTCCCCTTAATAACAGTTAACACTGCCCAATGTTGTGAGCGCTATCTTGTAAAGGTCTGGCTGCGGTCCGGCCCAACGGATATCAGGCCGGCCTTCACCCCAACCAATTCCTCAATACGAGAAATGTAGGCACGGGCATTGACAGGTAAATCCGTCATGTTTTTGGCCCGGGTAATATCTTCACTCCAACCGGGCAAAGACTCATACACAGGTTCAACCTCGGCTAATGCGGCTTCAGCCTGCGGCGGATATTGAATTTCCACTCCGCGATATTTATAGGCAACGCATATTTTCAGTTCTTCCAGGCCGGAAAGCACATCCAATTTGGTAAGGGCCAGTTCGGTCAAACTATTCAAACGCACAGCCTCACGCACCAGTACGGCATCAAACCAACCGCAACGACGCACCCGTTTGGTGGTAGCTCCAATCTCGGCGCCTTGGGTTTGCAAATGCCGACCAATTGCGCAATCAAGCTGGGTTGGGAACGGACCGCCCCCCACCCGGGTGGTGTACGCCTTGACTATGCCGATTATTTTCTCCAACTCGCGCGGCCCCACCCCGGCACCGGCCGCCGCATTGCCTGCTATGGTATTCGATGAAGTCACAAACGGATAAGTTCCGTGGTCAATATCCAGATGCGTGCCTTGAGCGCCTTCAAACATCACATTTTTACCCTCAAGACAAGCTTGCTGCAATACACTGGAAACATCCGCCAGATAGGGCGTTAACCGCCTGGCCAGAGGGATCAGCTCTTCCATTACCGCATCAGGACAGATCGGAGCACAATTGTACAGACCGGTGAGCAAGGCGTTTTTTTCAGCCAGGGCAATTTCCACCTTACGGCGCAGAAGCTCAAGGTCTTCCAAATCTGATGCACGCACCCCAATGCGGGTGATTTTATCTTCATATGCCGGACCTATGCCCCGGCCGGTAGTACCGATTTTTTCCTCTTCCATTCTTGCGCCTTCGCGGGCCTGATCCAGGGCGCGGTGATAAGGCATAATCAAATGAGTTTTCCGGCTGATTTTCAAAAATGCAGGGCTCACATCCACGCCTTTTGAAGCCAGCGCATCGAGTTCCTGACAAAAAACAGCCGGATCGAGCACAACTCCATTCCCGATCAGGCACACCTTGCCCTTATGCAGAATTCCGGACGGGATCAGGTGCAGAATGTATTCTTCACCATTCACAATCACTGTGTGCCCAGCATTATTACCGCCTTGGAAGCGTACAATGTAGTCAGATTGAGCCGACAGCAGATCAACAATTTTACCCTTGCCCTCATCCCCCCATTGGGCACCGATAATCACCATGTTTGACATTAAATACTCCAAGATGAATTTGCAAGCTTGACACGCCGCAAAGAGGTATTATAAATTATGTTAATAGCCGTACTGAACTCAGCTATTCCATAGGCCCGGACGACTGTTCCAAGCTGTTTTATTAAGCAACTAAAGCCTGAAAGTCAAATGCCTGTAATATAATTGAGGTTAAGGGGAATGGAAGTGCAGGGCGCCGGAGTTTCATTGTCCGACTCTGCAATGCCGAATCAACTGTTTAAGTCTTACAGCAGAAACTTTCTCTTCCCGCTCACGAGCGACGCGCTGCCTGATACGCCGGTCGGCTTCTAACTTTGAAATACTCCGCCCGTGAGCTCAACTCCCTGAATTAAGTTTATTTGCCTATGAAATTTTCTGTGCTTTCTCAACCCTCTTGCAAAGTCATCCTTCGGCTTGTTGCCGGCCTCCTGCTCCTGACAGGTTTGATCGGCTTTGCTTTGTATACCGGCTCCGGAAAAGCAGTTCGCCCCCAAAATGACGTCAAAGTGTTTATCCCCGGAGGCTTTGCCTGGCAACACAACTTCAAGGCCGCAATTCTGGGCGACACGGAACTTTTCCCGTTACTTAAGGTGGCCGTGCCGCCTAAAGCGCGTATGGCCGGCTTGCTTTCCCCCTATGGCGACGGATTTGACCGCGACCTGCTGGAACGCTTTGCCCATGACTACGGGTTCAGCCTCCAATTTACGGAAGTGGTAAGCTTCGACCATGCCTGCGCGCTTTTAAGTCAAGGCAAGGTGGATTTGGCCGCCGGCTTCACCGCTCCGGCGGACTATGCCGATGAAGCGCAAGTAAACAACCTTTCCTTAGGGCCTGCTTATCAGAAAGTCTCTCCTGTGCTCCTTTCCGTTGGCAAAACCAGAAGCAATGAGAGCGAGCTGATGGTAATTGATCCCGAGCTTACCGAAGTGGTTCAGAATTCCACCGCAGCCTTGAAAAAAAAGCCGTTGTCTGATGATGTTTCCGATTTGGTGACCTATCTTGAGCAGGGGCAAACCGGTTATGCCCTGATAGATAACGCTTACCTCAGTATGTTGCGCCCCCTGTTCAATGACGTCAAAACCAGTGTGCGCTCTTTAAGCGGCAGTATCTCTCATCACTGGATATGGCGAAACGACAACACCCTTCCGGCGCTCTCTCTGGCTGCCTTCTGGAAAGACAAAACCACTGACCGCTATTTAGAAGATCTGCACGAAAAATATCGGGCATTTTTACCCTCACGGCCAAGTAAAAGCAGAACGATGGCTCTGATCAAAGGCCTGGAACTGGAGCTGGAACAATATCATAATGCAATTAACGATGCTGCCCGTGAATTCAATATAGACCCATTGCTGCTTACCGCCGTCATGTACCAGGAATCGGAGTTCAAGCATACCACAGGCCAAACCGGGCAGGGACTGATGCAGCTTACGGAATCTACTGCCGTTTCACTGGGTGTGGATGCCTATGAGCCGTCCTCGAATATCAGAGGCGGGGCCAAATACCTGCGCTCAATTTTCGATTCACTGCCCAAAGAGCTGGCCTATTGGGACAAATGGTTCCTGACTCTTGCCGGGTATAATCAGGGGCCGGGAACATTGAATTCAGCAATGCGCATAGCAGAGCGCAACAATGAAGAGCTTAGCTGGCGGGCGGTGAAAGAAGCATATTTATACATGGAAAATCATCCGGGAGAAGCGAACCGCAGCCGCGTAAGAGGCAAGCAGGTAGTAAACTATGTTCAGAATATCCGTTATTACTACTACGTATTAAATGGGCTGGTCATTCTTGACAGACCCGAAGCTCAACACCTTACCCCGCTTCTGGCCGGCGTCGGAGCCATGCAGCCCCTGGGCATGTGACGAGTCTGTTAACTCATCCTCGGAAGCGCTTTCAAATGTGAACTCCGGCCAGGGATTTTCCCCTTTGGATTTAAGCATGCTTTTCCGTTTTAAATTCTCCGCCCAGTTATAATTGAACAACTGATTTTTCCAACGTAAAGCCTGGACCATTCCCAGCATTAACACCGCCTCTTCCCAGTCTTTGGTAGGCTCGAAATTTTCAACCTGACGGGCAAGCTTATCCCACAACCCGGTAAGAGAGGCTTCATCATACACATCCAATTGTTTGGCCAACCGGCGCAAGGCATTTTCCATATTCAACGTCTCTGCTCATCGTTAAAGCATTATCGCTTCTAAGGTTATCACGTTGCAACATACACAAGTTGCGGGACGAACACAACCAAAATTGACCGGGAGAATTCAGCGATGTTTTTCTGTCTGTTGGGAATACAAACCATTCCGACGGCAACCAAAAACGTCTTGGCGTGAATTTCGCTCTCCCAAAGCAAACTAACTTTAAAATTGCGTGCAACTTCAAGCATACACCAGGCCGGTTCAAGTCGCAGCAAATGTATTATGCCTTATTTCAGTCTCGCCTGACCATTCTCACAGTTGATTGTTAAATGCCCGACATCATGCAAAGACCCGCTTTCACATTGGTACGTCATTTGAACTTCAGACAATAAAACAGCAAGCGGCCGCTGAGTCGCTTGCTGCAGACTGCCTGACCTGCGCCAAGGTTTAACTCAGGTAAAGACGGCTCCCCCATTAGGACTGATGATCTGGCCACAGAAGAAATTGCCTTCATCCGATGCCAAAAGCAAGGCCGCTGCCGCAATTTCTTCTACTTTTCCCAGGCGTTGCAGAGGAATGTTTTTTTCTTTTTCAAGCCACTCCGGGTCCATATCGGCCAAAATCATATCTGTTTCAATCGGTCCGGGGGCAATGCTGTTGACCAGGATATCCGGGGCAAGCTCATAGGCGAGGCAACGCGAAAGTCCGTTCAGGCCGGTTTTAGCGGTTACATAGGGGATATAGTTGGCTCTGCCTTTAAAGCTTAATTCTGAAGTGATATTAATGATTTTTCCCACCGGTTCTTTCGATATTAATGGAATGAAATTTTTGCAGAATAGAAATACTCCGCGCAAATCACAATTCAACACCCGATCAAATTCCTCAACCGGCATGTCAACGCAAGGAAGCTCTTCGCCTATAGTACCCGCGTTGTTAACCAGAATATTCACTCTGCCGAAACTGTTCTTCACCTCATCGCGCAGCCTGACGATCGCCGCCTGATCTGCGGAATCTGTCTGGCTCATCAGCACTTTTGCCCCCAAAGCTTCAAGTTCAGCTTTGGTTTCCAGCGCTGCCTGCTGATTGCGATGATAAGTGAAGATTATATCTGCGCCCGCCCGGGCAAAGGCCACGGCAATGCCTTTTCCTATGCCCCGACTGGCGCCTGTGACCAACGCTACTCTATTTTTAAGTTTCATATCTGCTACCTCCCGTATTCAATGCGGTAATTACAATATATCAGTGAAATCCGTCCGGCGGACAACCTATATACCAGCCGATCCGACGCTTAACAGCCTGTACATCAGCGCCTGCTTCTTTACGGCGGTATCTTACAGGCAGTTGTCGGAACCTTTATTGAAGTTATGCGCTAAACGTAATAGGGCGTTGTTCGATAATCGCCTCCACTTACCTGAATGTGCCTGCCGGAAAGGCCACGGCCACCGGCCGCCGTTGCCATAAATACCGCCATGCCCGCAATTTCAGCAGGCGTTCCGATGCGGTGCATGGGAATGCTTTGCGCATACATTTCACAAACTTCATCGTAAGATACACCGAGATCATCAGCATCCACCTGCAACTGAGCCGTACGAATCACTCCGGGCACAATAATACACACGTTCACTCCATGTTGTCGGTATTCGCGGGCCAGATACTGTCCCACGGTAAGCAGACCTGATTTGGAGGCTCCGTAACCGGAAGCGTTATTCCAGCCCAGAGTACCCAAAAATGAGCTGATAATGATAATTGTGCCGCTTTTGCGGGCGGCCATTCCGGGCAAAGCGGCACGCATGGCCTCTATATGCCCGCTGAGATTGATTTTCACCTGATGCCACCAGTTTTCTTCAGGCTGCTCCAGGAAAGGCTTCATATCAATACCGGCCCCATTACACACCAGCACGTCCAACCGGCCATACTTTTCGCAAGTTTCCTGAACAATACGTTCGCCCACACCGGGCTCGGCCAGACTGCCCATTACCGGCAAGGCATTGGTTCTGGCCGCCACTTTTTCCACTTTATCATTGAGAACCCGCCCGTTAATCGCCAGCCTGCAACCCTCCGCGGCAAAGGCATCGGCCATGGCCTCACCTATGCCTTGAGTTCCGCCGGTGACGAGCACCACCTTATTCTCCAATTCCTTATATTTCTGCATGGCTGACTCCTTATTCTTCAGCAGACAGGGCTATTAACTGGGCCGAAACGTATTGACCCTCCGCCAGCAAATAATCACAAGTGGCATTTATAGCTTCAAAATCAAACGGAAGGCCCGCATAAATGCCGTTTACACAAACCCGGGCGGCCGCTACCTCAGCTCCAAAGCTTTTTAAAAAACCGTGCAGCGAGCCGGCGGCAGTAGCTTCCACCACACAGTCTCCTTTAATCCGATTGAAATCGGGGGTAATGACCATTATCCGCCCTTCCTGCCGGGCAACCATCTTCCGGCCGCAAGCATAGCAAATATTGGTTGCATATCTCAGCCATGCATCCAAACGCGCCTGCCAGATATCCGGAGCCGCGTCCAGGAATGGAACACCAGGCAGTTGAAAGGCTGTGCTGACCAGCAGCCCGAAAACATCTCCTTTCTCTGCCTCTATGCGCCCTACCAGGGCCATGACTTCAGAGCGATTCATCAGGTTGCAGACGTAATCCACGCCCTCACCGCCACAGGCTGAAATGCCTGTTATCTGCCAGCCCTTGTTTGCCAGCGCTTTGGCAGCGCTGCTCCCGGCTTCGCTTAAAATATCTGCAATTAAAATGTGCTTAGTCATTGAGCTTACCCTCCCGCTTGTCTCTAGGACGGATATAGAAGAAGTAATACAGCAGCGCAAATGTTACAAACGATCCCACCACAACCTGATTGCTGCTTTCCTGCGACGCAATTGCCACAATCAGGAAGCCGGTTACCAGAATGGGCGGTAACGGGAACAGGGGCATTCTGAACGGTCTGGTAATGCCCGGGTTCTTACGGCGGCTGTTAATGGAACCGATAGCCACAAGCATGTACACTATCGCCGCCGACATGCCGCCGTAGGTGACCAGATCCACCATTGTGTTTGAAAATACCATTAATGAACAGACCAGACCCACCACCACTGTGCAAGCCCAAGGAGTCTGGCGCCTGGACACCTGCCCCAGAAACCGGTTAAGCGGTTCCGGCCAGATCCGGTCGCGCGCACCGGTGAAAATTACCCGCGACATATAGGTGATTACCACAGTCTGGCAACTGAACGAGGCAATAATAATCCCTATATTGATCAGATCTGCACCCATTCGGCCCATGTACGATTCTGCAATGTAGAGATACGGTGAGGAAGATCCCAGAAAAGCCGCCAAGTCCGGAGCGGCGATGGCGCCCATAGTCATGCAGATTACCACCAGAAAGACAGTGCACAGGGCCGTAACTAAAACAGCCTTACCCACATTGCGGCATGAGCCTTTTGTTTCTTCCGAGAAGCCCAGCGAAGCCGGGTAACCGTCAATGGCCGCGCACATGATGCCCAGACCAAGCAGCACCCCCATAAATGATACCGGGACCAGACTGATGCCGTCGCCGCCAAGCATCACCGGGTCAAACATCACTTCACTTAAGGGGCGCATGGGGTTGGCGAAACAAATGTAAAGGAAAACAAAAATCACTATCAATTGCAGGGCCAGGAAAAATTTGGCCACCAGGTTGCTGGTGACGATATTATTCAGACCGATCAGTAAAGAAAGAATCAGGGCAATAGCGGCAATCACGCTGGTAGCCAGCTCTGACTGCGGCAAGGCGGGGAAAAGTTCCTGCAAATAAATCCCAAGCCCCATGGAAATTGCCGGCGGATAAATAAAAGCCTGAATCATGAAGGTGAACACAGCAACAAAAGCCAACGGCCGGGGCAGCATATATTTCACCAGCGAATACAAGCCGCCTGAAACCGGGTAAACGGAGCCGGCCTCCGCTAAAATGAGCCCGATGAGGCAGACATTGATGCCTTGCATCCAGGCGGCTCCGATAGCGCCGGTTCCCGCCACGCTGAAAGCCGCCAGCCCATACAAAAACGCGGCCATAACCGGGGCCACGTTCGACAGTCCCATCACCACATTGCCGAACACAGTCAGGCGCCGGTCAAGCACCTGTTTGTAGCCAAGCTGCTCAAGGCGTCGCTGAGCCCCGTCTTCCGCCGAATCGACGAAAACCTGTTCCTTTAAATCACTCATCAGGCATACCCCTTTCTTAAGTGTTGTTTAGAGCGGACTTATTTCAGAATTGAGTTTTTCAAATCAAAGCAACTGCCGGATTCAGGAAATAACTGCCCGTCAAATGTCCCTTAAGCATAGGCAGAATCTTCAATCCGGCCTCAGCCCCCCCTTCCATGCCAGTTGGTCACTCACGCGCCGTTCTACAGACATAGTTAAGTATATATATTCCAGCTTCTAAAAAATATAGCAAGTCTGTTACGGTAACTTACTTAGATATTTCGCTACACAAAGTGCACGAAACCCATTATGAAACAGCTCCTGAACAGACAAATTATCTACCTTCAAACAGGGACAACCGCCTGAAACAAGCCGACAGATTTATAGAAACACCCTTCAAGCGATTAAAAATAAGAGACTCAATCTGGGATAGATAGATAGATAGATAAATGAATTGGAATTAAAGCCCCGATTTATGCAGGCCAATCATCAGTTTTTCAACAGATTGGGGTTGGAAGAACAGTCGCAGCATGGCTTTTTCGCCTATTTTACGGAAATCCGGCTCTATTTTCAGCAGGTTTTTAATCTCTGCCCGGCCTTCTGCTTTCTGACCAAGCATACCGTGGGCGGCCGCCCGCATTAACGGTCCCCACATGAACTGCGCCGTGGTGATGTGCTTTGCTTCCGCCAGCGCCTGTTCATACTCCTGATGTATAAAATGCACAATAAACGGCGCACTGCGGTACCAACTGGGAATATGCGGATTCAAACGTAATGCCCTGGTAAGCATTTCCAGGCCCTCCTCCGTTTTACCGATCATTGCCAGCTTTTTCCCCGCTGTAGCCATGATATTTGTATTGGCGTTATTCAACTCCAGAGCCCGATATACTGATTCGAGAAACTCTTTTTCCTCACGGCGCAAGTAATAGTTGTACGCTTTCGCCCAATGCGCATACTGACAATTACCGTCCAGTTCTATGGCCTGGTTAGCCAAAAGAAGCGAATACTCAAGTGCATCTTCAACCACGTTTAAGCCCCACTGGTAACGGGAAGCATATACATCTGAGAGCATTGCCTTGGTAGTGGCGTAACCCGGGTCCAATTCTATCGCCCGTTCAAGGGCGGTTTTAGCCGCCACAAACCGCTCTGTGGTAAGAGAAATCAGCCAATGATGATAGTAAAGCATTGCTTCATACACCTTAAGATCGGCCGGACTTTTCTCCGCCTGCTCCATCAGCAACATTCGATTGATCAATCCGAAACTGTCGCCTATCCGGGCAGCCACTTGCTGGGTAATGGCGTCCTGGATTTCAAATAAAGAATCATTACTCAGGCGGCCCTCAAAACGTTCCGCCCAAACCTGAGACTGATTGGTTGAATCCAGCAGATATATGCGCAATCGCAGTTCGTTCAGCCCAGCGCCGCCAACCTGGGCGCTCCCGCCCACGATAAAACGGGCATTGATTTGTTTGGCGGCCCTGAATATATCCGGCTCATCGCCGGTTCCGGGAAGCACGCTCATCAAGACCACCGACAATTCATCAAAACGGGTAAGCGCTATACCGATTTCCTCGGTCAGACCCAATAAAAATTCACTCAAGGCCCTATGCTCACCAATGGATTTAAACGGTGCCACCAATACCGTTGGCCGACTTTCAATTCTGCTCTGTTGATTTTGCGCCCGTGGCCAGGCTTGTTCAAGCTCAGCCAACCTGGACTTGTCTGACGATTTCATCGGGGGGGCCAGTCCGGATTTTGTTCTGGCACTTGGAAAATAAGAAAACTGAGGAAGATAAGACCCTTTGGGCAAAATGATTTTAACTTTATCGCTGTTTACTGATGTAAAGTAGTAATGCTCCAGTTTATTTCTCAGTCGGCCCGCAGCCACTCTGATGGAAGGGTTTAGTGATGAGTCGAAATCCAGGCCCAGTTCGAACACATCAACAGCCACACTGTAAGCTTTAATCTGCTTGCCTCGCCCGGCCAGTGTTTCTTCCACCACATAGCTCAGAAAGCCGCGCAATCTTTCAGACGCCAAAAATTCAGGACTGTTAAGTATCAACTCGAGCTGCTCGAGAATTTCGGACTTAGTCGGGCGTGAATTAGCCAAGATAATCCCCTCATCCCTTTTAATTTTATCTAGCACACATTCCCGACTAAACGCAATCATCCTTTATATATAAACAGCCTGGTTACGGTTACATACTATTATCCTTTTTAATTTTTGCTATTCTTACAGCCGATGGGACGATTCATATACGTCCGTTTAATTACTTTAACAGGAGCTGATTATGGCTAAAATAGTTAATTGCTGGAATGAATGGGATCCGCTGAAGCGTGTGGTGGTGGGCAGACCTGAGGGAACCTGGATTGCCAATCCGGAGCCGGGGTGGATGTACAACTGCGCCGCCGGTGGAATGGGGCTTGGCTATTATGGTAAATTCCCGGAAGACATGGTTAACGATGCCATAGAACAGCAGGACAGTTTCATCAAAATGATGGAGAAGCGGGGAATAACCGTTGATCGGGTGAGCGTGCCTTCATCTTATATGGATGAACGCGGCTATGCCACCCCCGACTGGACGCAGGCCACCGCACAAGGGGTGAACAACCCGCGCGATCTGTTCCTGCCCCTTGGCAATGAAATTATGGAAGCCCCAGGCAGCCGCCGCGCCCGTTTCTTTGAATATCTCTGCATGCGCGACTTATTTGAGCAATGGTTCAAAGAAGACCCTGATTTTATGTGGACCGCCGCCCCGCGCCCCCGACTCACAGAAAAATCGTATGTACCCAATTATTTCTGGAACTATGAATGGGTTTGGGACGATGAAACCAAGCGTGAAAAAATGCTCAACTGGGAATTTCATCTTACCGAAAAAGAACCGATGTGGGATGCGGCCGACGCCTGCCGGGCCGGGAAAGATATTTTCTGGCAATGTTCCTCCGTAACCAATAAAGCCGGCATGGAATGGCTGCGCCGCTATCTTACCGGCAGAGGCTTCCGTTTGCATCCGGTGATTTTCGACTCTACCCCGGCCGGGTATTTTCACCCCTGGCACATCGATGTGGTGTTGACCCTGCCTTGCCCGGGAATGGCCATTGTAAGCGCCAAGAAGCCCATTTATACCGAGGCCGTGACCGAACTGTTCAAAAAGAACGACTGGGAAATTATCATTGCCGAAAATCCGGTTTATCATTGGAAAGACAAATTGACGCTTTCCAGCACTCCGCGCGGACAAGGCATGGACGGCCCCAACTGGATTTCCATGAACACCTTCTCACTTGACCCGAAAACCATTTGCGTGGGCGACAAAGAAACTGCGTATATGGAACAGTTGAACAAGCTTGGCTTTGAGGTAGTGCCGGTGGCCTATGAAAAAGTGTACCGGTTTGGTGGAATGCTCCATTGCACTACCCTTGATGTCTATCGCGAAGGCAACTGTGAAGACTATTTCCCAAATCAGTAAATTAAGCGGTGCAGAATTAGGGCGGAGCGTATCCGCCCTAACCGGCCTTCCTTGTAATGGCGTTTTGCCTTGAACATATCTGTAAATTGCCGCCTTGGAAACAATGAAGCAAGGTAAGCCGGGTTCTTACGCCAAACGGACATGCTCTGGAAGGAAAGCCACTTAACTGTCATGCAGGCGGGGTTGCCGTCCAGGCTGAGTTATGCCCATAGTGCGGCAAATCAATTGATTTATCGAAACCAGGAACCGCTGTTCCGTTAAGGGGAGATTAATGTCGCTAAAAACCGGCAATAGTACACTTATAGGCAAAGGCCCTCTTCTGGTAATTGCCGGAGCATTATGCTTCTCAACAACAGGCACGTCTCAGGCGCTTGCCCCGGAGGGAGCGAGCCCAATGGTTATCGGCGCCTTGCGGCTCTGGGTAGGCGGGCTGGCCATGTTGGCCTGGTGTGCGTTCACCCGTCAGATGCCCCGGATTGCCGTCTGGCCGAAATGGCTCACTTTAATTTCAGCGCTCGGCATTTTAATCTATCAGATTACTTTCTTCGCGGCTGTGGCCCGCACAGGCGTTGCGGTAGGCACAGTTGTGGCCATCGGCACATCCCCTATCGCCGCCGGCCTGCTGGGCGCTTTGTTTTTGCGGGAGAAGCCACAGAAAATCTGGTATCCGGCTACATTTGTCGCAATAGTCGGTTTGGCGCTTCTTTCGTTTAGCGACAATATCAAAGCCGACCCCTTGGGTTTGATTATGGCTTTGATTGCCGGGTTTTCATACGGTATATATTCGGTATTCAGCAAAAGCCTGGCCAACAAGTACAGCCCTGTGCAGGTCATGACGGTACTTTTTGCAATCGGGGCCTTGCTCATCACCCCAGTATTTTTTATCTACCCCACCTATTGGATTGCAAGCGCCCCCGGCGTTCTGGTATCATTGCATCTGGGAATAATCACCACGGCATTGGCCTATACGCTTTATCTTTCAGGGCTCAGGCTTACCCCGGTATCCGCCGGAGTAACCCTTGGTTTATTTGAGCCGTTTGCAGCGGCCTGCTGGGGCATCTTTCTGCTTAACGAGCCGGTCACGCTGCACCAAATCATCGGGATTATCCTTCTGTTCTCAGCCACTGCATTGTTGGCCTTAAAAACAAAATAAGGAGACTTAGGTGACATCAAGAATGCTTGAAATGACCTGGCAGAAATTTGGAGAAAAAATGCGCAACGGGGCAGTGGTTATTTTGCCTTTGGGTTCTACCGAGGCGCACGGGTTACATCTGCCTCTGGGGGTGGACGTAATCACTTCCACCGGATTTGCTGAATTGCTGGCCGGGGAAATAAACGGAGTTATGGCACCGCCCCTTGTTTACGGTTATAAAGGAGAAACCGGGGGTGGGCCGATTTACACCGGCAGTATTGAGCTTAACGCAGTCACTTTAATCAACCTGGTGCATGATGTGCTGGAAGAACTGGTTGCTGACGGAGCCAAAAAAATTTTCATTATGAACGGGCACTATGAAAATGAGATGTTCCTGTTGGAGGCCATGGATTTGATCACCAGGAAATATCCCGATGTAAAAATCGTGGAAAGCGCCTGGTGGGATCAGGTAGATGACGAATTAATCGAGCAGATCTTCGATGAAGTGCCCTTCCCCGGGTGGACGGTGGAACATGCGGCTATTGCTGAAACCAGCTTAACCATGTACTTTCGCCCCGACCTGGTGCACATGGACAGGTTTGTGGAAGAAGAACAAATCAGAGTGCTTAACTACCATGTTTCCCCGCTTAAGCGGGAAATATACCCCAGCCGGGGCGCACCTTCCACTTCGCGCAGCGCCAGCAGAAAAAAGGGTGAACTGATGGTCGGGAAAATTATGCAGGGCTTTTTAAAAGTAGTAAAGGAAGAATTCAGATAACTACCAAAAGATGCAACACCGGACTGTCATTCCAAATTCAACCGGTATTGACGATAGACAAACTGATTCCTCTACGCCATAAAGAATCCTGAGTCAGTAAAGAATCAATCGGAAACGCATTCGGTCAGGAATTGAAATTTCAACTTTAAATACTCTGGCGGTTGCCCGCACAATCGCCCTTCATAAGCCTATCTGTATTTATATTGTGCTGGGGGAATATGGCTTCATCTTTAACTTCATTCTCAAGCGTTACCCCCAAAGGGAATTCAGCTTGATTAAAGGCCCTGTAATGTTACAGGGCCTTGACAACGATTAGAAGCATCTTAAACAGCTTGCCCAATCAATTCGGGGGCAATTTCTAAACTGTCACTGGGGTAAGGCGCTTCAGAGAGACGGGCAGTAACCACGTCCATGTAAAGCTCGCGGTTTTCTTCCAGGCGGCGCAGGAAAGCGTTGTTCAATCCATGCCCGGAGCACCTTACATCAAAATATCCTTCCAGAGGCAACCCCAAAACAGCCATATCCCCGATAAAATCAAGAATTTTATGGCGCACAAACTCATCGGGGAAACGCAGCCCATCCTGATTAAGCACACTGTAATCGTCGAGCACTACAGCATTGTCCAGAGATCCCCCCAAGGCCAGACCACTTTTATTCAAATATTCAACTTCTTTCAAGAAGCCGAAGGTGCGGGCCTTGGCCAGACGGTTCATGAAACTTTGAGGGGTGACCTCAATATCCATATTCTGCACGCCGATGGCCGGATGAGTAAAATCAATTGTATAATTGATACGCAAACCGTTATAAGGTGCTGCCTTAATCCATTTGCCTTCCTGCTCGATGCTCACAGGGCGGATAATTTTAGCAACCTTGCGGGGAGATTTCTGACGACGAATACCGGCGCTTTTGAGCAACAATACGAAAGAGGCCGCGCTTCCATCCATAATCGGAACTTCTCCGCCTCGAATCTCAATTATGATGTTATCAATTTCCAGACCGCGAAGAGCGGCAAGCAAGTGCTCTACAGTGGAAACAGAAGCGCCGTCCACACTTAAGGTAGTAGCCAGACCAGTGGCTGAAACAGCATAAGGATTTGGCTTAATCTGCCTGATTCCGTCCGGGCGATGAACCCGAAAGACTACCCCTGTATCTTCATCTGCAGGCATTAGTTTCAAATCAATCAGCTTACCGCTGTGCAAGCCGATGCCTGAACAATCGATTTTTTTGTTAATGGTGGTTTGGTACATAAATACCCCCCTTGTAGGGTTTATTTGCTTAAGGATAAAGCAAGCTGTGTGCCAAACCTTCCAAAAACGTAACTATCATAATTTACAGACTATTTTAACAAAGAAAGACAAAAAGGCTGGTGTGTGTTTTTAACACTGTTGGCTTTACTACACACCTATATGAGTTGTTTTCAGCACATCACACACCTGTTCCCCAATTAAGTACAAAACAACGCTGCGCTTCTGTTTCAGGTGAGGGCTGGTTTGCATTGGAGCAAGCAGCGCGCAACTCCGTAAGCTTATCCAGCGGGGAAGCAACACCATGCCTGACCAGCCAGCAACCCACTACCGTACCAGTTCTTCCTTTTCCACCCCAGCAATGCACAAACACTCTATGTCCATTTTCAATTGAATCATCAATCACATTCAGGATCTGCTTCATCTGGAGCACTTCCGGCAAGCCGAAATCCGGAATCGGGAAGTTGTAATATCCGGCGCGGATTTTCCGGTTGTCGGCCAGATGCAGAAAGTATTCATCATAAGGCTCATACGGACTGCCATCAGCATATGTTTCATTGCTCTCCAACAGACTGACTATGACATCCACTCCTGCTTCCACCAGCGCCTGCACATGGCTCTGAAGCATTTCCTTAACCGCACCGGGATAGCAACCGGCAAGAAAGCTTTCTTGTTTCACCCAATATGTATTTTGATAGGGAACTGACATAAATACCTCATTGTGCCTTTTGTTCAAACGTATTATCTTTAACAAAAGCAGTTTTTTTTGCAACTACTACGGGTGCAATGTGAGAATAGGTCAATATACAGGGAATGATACAGGCGGACGGCAGCGGGAGTCCGACTCGGAACAGCGCCGGCACAGCTTTCGCCGCCGTCATGCCCTAGGTCAGGAAGTGGAAGGCGTGCTCTGTGAGAATTCTGATGCCGGTTTTGCCTGGGTCAATGTAGGCGGCCTGGATTTATTCGCAAAAGTTCCGTTTGAAGCCCGGCCCGGCCAACGTCTCCTTTTAAGAATTATGCAACTTGAGCCGGAAATCATCCTGAAGTTTATCAGACAACTGCACGCCAGAACCGATGCAATTCAAGTCCAGGCTTATACCGCTTCACGCAACAGTTGTGAACTTGCCTGGCAAACATTTTTACATTCAGAACTTATCGATAACGTAACATTTCAAACTACAACTTCCGCCCCGGCAGAAAAGTTCCAAAAGCCGGAGCTGGGTGAACCATTGCCGGAAAATTACGTTAAGGCCGGGGAATACCAGGTTGACTTATTGCACGGGCTGTTCCAGGATAAATTCCTGAAACTCAATCAAGACGCCGCAAAAATGTATACTGAACTGGACAATATCCAGCACGCTCACATAAATGCCGCGCACTCAACCGAAAGTGGTGTTTGCGCTTGGGCGCATATCCCCTGGTCCGGAATAAGCGGCCGAGAAAAAGAATTTCTGATTGTGAAGAAAAAAGGCCATAAACTGGATGAAGTGTTTATGAGTGGAATCTGGCCTGAACTGGGCGGAGTTATGGTTGCCGCCCTAGGGCTGGACGGCAAAATTTCATGCAGGATCAGTGCACAGAATATGCTTCCCTTTGAACAGACTGTTCAGATATTGAATCTTGCCGGGCTGGGGGCAGTGCTGCGTCATGTTAAACAGGCATTTGGTTTAAGGCCGTGGCCGGAAACGCTTTCTCTCACCTGCCTGGACTATCGCCAACAGCCCCCGGACAGCGTCGCTGCCATTTTACTGCGATTACAGCAATAAGGCTTAGGGGAAGGATTAAATCCGGATTACCAAACTGTCACGATTGGGAGCCATTATATGAATATCTTCCAACGCCAATATGGATTTAGTATGATAGCAAGCCCATTTATAAACAGGCTAAGACTTCACAGGATTAACCCGCTGAAATCACCTTTACAAGCAATTTACAAAATAGATTATACCAAAGGCTCAACCAGGCGCGCCCTCAATTTCACCGGCCTGCAATTCACGCCTTCATGTCTTTAAACATTTTTGCCGTAACAGCCCGGACTACCCTGCAGCATTGACCTTTACGGTATATCGGGCAACTTCCAACACCTCGCGCAACAAGCCCCACAAACCGGCCCGACTTTCAAATTCAGGTTCAGGATTTTCAGGCGCAAGCAGATAACTGCGCAAATCGCGCCCCAAGCTGGGGCTTCTGCGCTCAAGATGCCAGCAAATTCTTTCGGCGCAATGTTCGGGGTTGGGCGCAACCTGACATGCCTGGGCTGCGTAGATATGGAACGACTCTTCCGGAGTCAGCATCTGCCCCTGCATAAACGCCTGAACAGCCGAGCGGTAACTCCCCTCACAAGTAAGCCGGACTCCGGCCTGATAAAGCGGGTTATCGGCAATCTCTCGCTTATTTTTATGCAGGCGTGCAAAGATCGTTCTGGCCGACATGAAATCTTCTTCCTCAATATAAGCGGCTGCAGCCTGTTCCAAATAATATATGCTTTTTTCTGACAATCCCAGGCCAGCCACTGCCTCAGCAATACCCTGGAAAGCCGGGCCGCGTTCATTTTGACGCTCTTCCAAATGGCGGGCAAACGCTATAACAGCGTCACGGTATTTCCCTTGCCGCAACAGCGCCCGCCCCAAGCTCAAAGAAGCGGACTGAGACGCACCTTCTCTTGCTTCCCATTCTGCCTCCAAACTTTCCAAGGCCTGTTCAAACATCGCAGCATCCGCACAGGGGGCAAGTCTGCCACCTTCCTTACCCACACTGCGCACAGCATTCTCTATTTCGCGCCGGGTATACGGCCTGGTTAAGAAAAGGCAGGAACCAAGCCTGGAAGCCTCTACAAGGCTTTGCTGGTTTAACTGGTTCGCCACGATGATCATCGGTAAATTGTACATTCCCGGATGCAGACGGATAAGCTCCAGAAAATGCAGACTTTCCATATCAGTAAGACCAGTACAAAACACAAAAGCAGGATATTGACTTTCAGGCAGATCCGACAACAAGCGCGCGGCCTTCACTCCGCTGGCTGCGAATACTGAACGCTTTATCCCGCACGCGGCCAACATCTTTTTGTCTATATAGACCAGCTCTTCAGCTTCCCCCAACAGCAATACGCCGCCCTGTATATTAAATGGTCTGTACTTCATATCTTTCCTTAGCTCAATCATTCCCGGCTATCTGAACTATCTGACAAAAGGCAGAATTTTTCCTGAAACGGCTGCCGACTGATTATGAGCAATCACCACATCATCTGCAGACTTCTGCGTTTCACCGCACATAGGGCAGCGCATTCCGCTTCTGCCGTCGATCAATCTGATCAAAATCCCTGCCCCGGAATAACATTTTTCACAAAACGGCCCTTGTTTGATGTTCCCGGTCATCAACCAGTAGCAGGAACCGTCAAAAATCAGGTTTTTGGCTATGTAAAGAATATCTTCATACTCCTGAACCTGCGCTTTCAAAATACTATTTTCATCAGCTAAAGCAATATGTTTTGCCTGCAACTCCATTAATACGGATTTTGCGTCTTCAAGCCGTCCTTTTTTAAACAGCTCCAGTACATTTTTATATCTGTAATAATCCAGCATAGCCTTTTCCCCAGTCTTTACTTTTCAACCAGCATCTGTAACGGCTGACACAAACTGAATCGGACGATTCGGTTAAAACTTTAGATCGGCAAATCGTGTATATTGCTGGCTTCATATCCCGGATTATTCTCGGCAAAGTTACATAGAGAATAAAGGTAATTACAAACTTCACAGTGATATTGCTTAGTTGAAAAAAAGTTCAGTATAATATATAAAATATTGATAATAGTCTTTATGACATTATTGAATACAAATCTGACTATGTTATTATTAATAAGGGAGCTGAAATGCCTGAACACAATTTGCTGTTATTTGCACTGTCCACCTGCATTCATTGTAAACATGCCAAGGAATTTCTTAATACACATAGTATCAAGTATGATTTGATCCATGTGGACCTGGTAAAGGATTCCGAACAAGAAGCGGTTATGGAAGAAGTAATGAAATACAACCCCAGTCTTTCTTTCCCCACTTTAGTGGTGGACCATGGAAAAAAAGTGATTGTGGGATTCAAGCAGGCTGAATACATGGAGCTGACCAATGCCTAAGCCGTTGACCGCTGAAGCGCTTTACCTGGCGCTGAAGACTGTGCAGGAGAAAAAGGGGTATTATTTCAACCCGAACCTGAAGGATATGACTTTTCCAATCCTTGAGCAACTGCTCGTGAATAAGCAACGTTACGGCTATTTGCTCTGTCCGTGCCGTTTAACCTCGGGCTCAAAGGAATTGGATGAAGATCTGCTTTGCCCATGCGACTACAGAGAACCGGATGTCGCGGAGTTTGGGTCCTGCTACTGTGGCCTATACCTTTCAAAGGAAGAGGCTGAAAACCATCAGGAAGAAATCGTTGTTCCGGAGCGGCGCCCAATTGAAAAACGCTTCCCCGGCTTGACTAAACGACGTTAAAGCTCTTGAGCACAGCAGTCCTGGACAGCCCCACACCCGCGTATAAATAAGAATGCCGGGGCTGTATGGTCATGGGCGGAGAGCGGCCTTATAATATGCATAAGCCTGAACGCAACCGGTTCAGGCTCAGCCCAAGCTTTAAGGCAACCAGGCGGCTCCCCACATCTCCTTTATAACTCCCAATATTTGATTAATATGGTTACGCGCCTTGTCGCGCCCCCTTGCAGGCCTGTTTTTCTGGTTGATGCGCATAATTGTGTTGTTTTTACTCCAACTTAATTGCAAACCGGGAAAGATGAAGAATCATGATAAGCAGAACATTTTAACTAAAATTTCTGACCGCTTTCGCTCTGCCGCCCACTGTGACGCATAAACGCCATTGCTTGTGCCTGGTTAACAGATACGTTGCGGCTTCGGTTCAAAAATATAGCTGTTAAAGTTAATCCGCCATTCCAGACCAAAAGTTCTCATTCCCGCACAGAAAAGGTATCAGAGGCGCTGCCCCGGATAATGCCTGTGCTGTCTCCCGCCGACTGCGCACTTACATTAAACACTGAGCCGCTTCCATTGACTGGAAGAGTTACCACTAGCAGTTTTTGTAACAACCATCACCACTCCTTTTTCAGTATTTGGGAAGTGAGTCAAAGTTTTACCTGTTAGGGTAGTGGAGTATTAGAATTACAACTGATCTGCGGGAAGAGCGATGCCAGCTGAGTAATTTGTAATACGACAGAACTACGCCTGAAAGGTATACTTTTTGACCGGTGGTTCTGGTGGGGATAAATATTCAGATTTGGGGTTAAAATCAGGGAGATTGTATAGTACTAGAAAAATAAAAATTGAGTGAGAAAAGTAGTCAAAAAGCACACCTTTTGGCCACTTTTCTTTAATAATACGACAAACTTATTGTTTTGATGATTGTTGGCTGGGTTATGTAGAATTCTTAAGTTAAATTCAACGGTTGATTTGAGGTAATTGCATTCATGCTGCATGGCGGCTGACTGGTTTGCACAGGCGGGCGCAGTATTTATTAAAATAGTATGATGTTTTTCAGTCTTCGCCTGCATACAGCCTCCACCTCATGGGGGGCGTACCCAGTACGGACATGGAACTTATCCAGCCTGAATCTGCTGAGCTTGTTGTGATACTGCCTGGAGGAACTCTAGGCGTCGGGAGTTCAATGCCTTTTCAATAAGTTTTCATTTTTCGGGAGTATATATTTTACCGAGCACACGAAGTTTATCCCTTAGCAGTGGACTGAAAGTGCTTTAGTGCATGTTAACACTTTGAGAGCAAAAATAATGAAGTCAAGAAACAAGGCATCAAGCTTGTCATAGCGGGTTGCTGTGCGCCTGTAGCCCTTCAGGTGTCGGAAC
Organism: uncultured Desulfovibrionaceae bacterium; assembly: GCA_944325195.1. Classification (GTDB taxonomy): domain Bacteria; phylum Desulfobacterota; class Desulfovibrionia; order Desulfovibrionales; family Desulfovibrionaceae; genus RGIG1962. The sequence continues at coordinate 48,899 of CALUZB010000010.1, forward strand.
AGTCCCCCAACTTCGTTGCGCTTTTTGTATAACCCCTTGTCATAATTCCAAGGCTTACGCCGCAAGGGATGGGAGGGACTGCCGGTACATAACCCAGACGACGGCTCAATCGCTGAGTTTCATTACCGTCATAGGCTCTGTCCATAAGGAGACTGCAGGCCTTAAGCGTGAGGGCGAGGGGTTCCAGAAGTTTTCTGCCTTGAGGCGTCCCGCATTGCCGGAAGACAGACTGAACATCATGGCATATTTAAAGGACCCGGCGACCAAATGAAGTTTGGTTGTCCATCCGCTTCTGGATCTGCCGATGGATTGAGGGCCTGTTTTTTTAAAGCCCCGGTTCCATCGGGGTGAACCTTGATGATAATGCTGTTGAAAGAAAGAACCTTGCTTTTGACAACAATAAGCCGTTCGCTTTGAAACCGCTCAAAAATTTTGGGGAGGGCGCCATTTTTACTCCACCGATTCATTCGGGTATAAATAGTATGCCAGTTGTCGAATTCTTTTGGGAGAGCCCGCCAGTTGCAGCCACTCTCCCCGATGTAGGGGATAGCATTGAAAACTGGGAGATTATGCAGAGAGAGGTTTCCCCGCCGGCGCGGAAAGCAATCGGCAATGCGTTCATATTGTTCTTTGGTTATGGTCATGGGTAAAATATATAACCCATGACCATAAATCATCAAATAGCGTGAACAGACCCTAATCTGCGTATTGGGGTAATTTATTTGAGAGAGGAAGATTTTTTGGATGGTGTTAAGTTTCGGGGGTAAAAAAAGCCTTCAGGGGGAGCTGAAGGCTTTTTTTAGATTTAGCCCTGGCAACGACCTACTTTCCCACATTCTAGATTAATGCAGTATCATTGGCG
>CALUZB010000011.1 GCA_944325195.1 uncultured Desulfovibrionaceae bacterium
GACCCGATTCCTTACGAGTGCGTAATTCCGTTCGGCGGCGCTCTGCACTGCACCACCCTCGACATCAACCGCACCGGTGGTCTGGAAGACTACTTCCCCAATCAGGTTGCTGGTTACTAAGTCAAACCTTCCTGAACTCAAAGGGCTGCCTTTCAGGCAGCCCTTTTTCATCTTTACTCCTTTTGTGCTTTGAGACCTCAGCCAGAGCTCCAACAAGCCCGCCCCGCCGACAACCGGCCTGATATTCAAACCCAAATCCGGCTTAAAGCAGGCGAGAGCACTTCCGACTTTAGCGGCTTATTGTCTATAAAGCCATGCCAATGAGAAACATCCGGACAACTTCCCCGTCTCAGCTGGGGCATCACCCCAGCCGCTACATCAGAACCGGTTTGGCTGTACGCAACCAAGAGAACAACTTCCCGTCTCGCCGCCCCCAACCGGCTGCCTTTTCTGCTGCCCACCCGTATATTCGAACTAACACCGCCGAAACTTAAGGTAGGTAGGTAGGTAGGTAGGTAGGTAGGTAGGTAGGTAGGTTGGTTGGTTGGTTGGTTGGTTGGTTGGTGTGGGTGAGTGGCTGCGTCACGAATTCGTTTTCAAATATCGGGCAATGTCGCGCACGCCGCCCCTAACACACGGAATAAACCGGGCTGAGAAGCCCAAGCTGTCGCTAACCCAACCCAAAAAGGGAAGGAAGGAAGCGCTGAGTGTGTACAGGGCCGGCTGAAAGCCGCGCCCCGGCCTTACCGACTCTGATAAACCGGAACTTGCAGCAAAGCCCACCCGCTGCACCGCCATGTGCAAACAAAAATACAGCGGGTTGCCGCTGGGGGACGCTTGAAAATCAAAACCGGCATCACCAAGAATGGCCGCATAGGGCAGCAGACGCCGCCCGTAAATCGGACATTGCATCATGGCACAGCTCTCCCTCGGTTAAGGACTACTTCAACTTCAGATGACTGTCTTGTCAGACATGACAGGGGAAAGTGCTGCAAACCAAATCGTCACAAGGCTCAGCTATTTCGTACAGTAAAGAACAACAGAGGGGGAGCAATGTAAAACAAATCGTTAAAGCCGCGGAAACAGCAGCGGCATCAGCAAGCTGATAAACTTCCTTAAGTTCAAGGAAAATACACGCCCTCTGACTGATTTTCAGCTTGAAAGTCTCTGTGGCTCAAGCGCTGCACCGCCCCCGGGTTTTGCGGGAGAACCACGCTTTTTCCGTTCGCTACTGCGCGGGCATCTGCCCGGACCACCGCTGCAGCCGATTAACTTTAAAATTTAATCGGCTATGTTGTAAAATCACGGCATAGACTTCAGAGCCTTGCCCGCCTCAAGCCGGGAAAGCTCTGCGCCGATTCCCGCCCGCACGCCCCCCACCTGCGGCCGGGGCGGACTTTATCGGCCTCGCGTCAAGGACGCAACCCACAGCAGATTTTGCTCCACTTTCGGGTCTTTTAAGCTTGAAATGTTAAACACTTCAAACGTTGCGCCGCCGTTCATTTCGCGGAAAAAGCGTGGTTTTCCGCTCACTTCCGACACGGACCTCACTTTTCCGCAATCGCCGGGCAAATCAAGTTTCAACCTTGATTTGCTCTGAACAGAAACTCCGTAAACGGCGGAAGCAGATTTACAGTCCACAGTCGGGCGCCCCGGCCGCCTGCAGGCTATTTCTTGCTTTTGCCGTTGCCGTCGCTCTTAGCGCTGCTTTTAGTCTGGGAAGCGTTGCTTCCGCCTTGCGCATCTTTTTCAGCCTGCTCGTCATCATCGTCAAGTTCAGTATCGGCCGCGTTTTCACCCAACAAAGCCCGGAACATCCAGCGGTGTTTTTCAAAATCCGCAATATAACCGGTAAACAGGTCGGCGCCGGCCGGGTCATCCTGGTCATCACAAAGTTCAGTCAGGTCATAGCTATCTTCAATCAGGTCTTCCAGATCTTCCAGGAAAATCCTCACCGACTCCTCACATTCCACGGGTTTGCTCTCCCGCTCCTGAATGGTTGCAATAGCCAGCACTTCCCGGTAACTACTTACCGGAGTGTGCCCCAAAGACAACAGTCTTTCCGCAACTTCGTCAATCTTGTCTTGAAATTCGCGGTATAATTCGTCATATTTCAGATGCAGTCCGAAAAAAATACGGCCCTGCACATTCCAATGCAGATTGTGCACCTTTTTATACATAACCGTCAGATTGGCCAGATAAATATTGACTTTTTTGAAGAAATCCATATGAATTCCTTATGGTTAGATGCTCTGAAGAGCGTTAAGGTTAAGTTTAATTGTTTACTTATATCTGACTTTAGATATTATTCCAAGACTTGTCAAATATTTTATCAGATAAGCTATACACCTGAACCGCTGCGAACACTGCCATGACCCTACCTGTTATCAAACCCCGCGTTATTCTCGGCGCAATCGGAGCGCTGGGCTGCTGGCTTGGCTTCCCCAACCCCCTGCTCCACCTGCCTTTGCTCAGCCTGATTTTTCCCGCGGTGCTGGCGGTTGCAGCGGTGCAGGCCGCTTCCGCGCGGCGCGCCTTCCGCTTCGGGTTCTGCAGCGGCCTTGTCGGCTACAGCGCCTGCCTGTATTGGGTTGCGGTGCCGGTGCACGATTTCGGTTATCTGCCCTGGATCGTGGCCCTGCCCTTCCCGCTGTTGTTGGGCGCCTACATCGCCCTGTATTCCGGCGGGTTCAGTCTGGCGGTTTACCAATACAGTTCCGGATTTATTGCCCGCCCGAACGCCGCCTTTTCCTTTCAGCGCCTTCAGACCTTTGACCTGCTGAAGCTAGGCCTGTTCACCGGTGTGGTCTGGGCCCTGCTGGAATATCTGCGGGGCTGGTTGCTTACCGGGTTCCCCTGGCTCACCCTGTCCTCCGCGTTTGTACCCTGGGTCTGGGCCATTCAGGGCCTGTCCGCCCTCGGCGCCTATGCCTTGTCCGGTTTATACGCGGGCATTGCCGTAAGCGCCGGACTGTGCATCGCCCTCCTCTGTGAGCGGAAAAACGGAACGCCCTTGCGCCCCGCCGGCCCGGCCCTGGGTTTTGCCCTGCTTGCGCTGCTTGCCCTGTCCGCCTGGAGTATCGCCGCGTTTTCGCCCAAGCCCATATCCTCGCAGGCCATTGGGGTGGTTCTGGTGCAGGGCAACGTCAACCAGGATCAGAAATGGAACCCGGCCTACCAGGAAGCCACGCTCAATCATTACGCCGCTCTCAGCACCTCGGCCCTGCGTCAAACCGCCGCGCCCCGAAATTCCGGCCAACCCCCGACAGCCCCGCCTCCATATATCCCCCCCATGACCCTGGTGGTCTGGCCCGAAACGGCCATGCCCTTTTTCTACAGCCGCAGCGGCACACTGGGAACAGAAATTCAGGATTTCGCCCGCCGGGAAGCGGTGCATCTGCTGTTCGGCGCCCCGGATATGCGGAAAACTCCCGACAGAACAGAAATCCATAACCGCGCCTACCTGCTTGACCCCGGCGGCCGCACCCTGGGCTTTTACGACAAGGAACACCTGGTGCCGTTCGGAGAATATGCTCCGGCTTGGCTGCGGCTTCCCGCGCTTGAGTTTCTGCTCGATCAGGTGGGCGATCTGGACCCGGGTACCCAAACCGCCCCCTTGCGCATTCCCACCCCCGCGGGGGAAACTCGCCTTGGTATGCTGATCTGTTATGAGGTGATTTTCCCGGAACTTGCCCGCAAACGAGTGGCCGACGGCAGCAACATCTTCCTCACAATCAGCAACGACGCCTGGTTCGGCAAAACCGCGGCCGCGGAACAGCACCTGCAGCTTGCAACCATGCGGGCGGTGGAACAGGGTAAATGGCTGGTGCGCGGCACAAACACCGGCATTTCCGCCATTATCAACCGGCATGGCGAAAGAGAGGCTGAAAGCGGGCTGTTTTGCACGGAAACCTTGAGCGGACTGGCCTATACGCAAGACGGCGCAACCCTTTTTTACCATCTGGAGCCATATCTCCCATATTCATTGATATTTATGCTGGCTTTACTGCTCGGTTTAGGCTATACTGGGCGGCGACGCGGATAACTCTTTATCCGCCTCAACACTCTCAAGGGCAGATGCACTTGAACTGTATCCGATTTAACAGTATGCAACCCTCAAGCTGCGGGCAAAGCCCGGCTCGCGCTTTCAGGCGCCGACGCCGCATTTGCACTTCCACCGGAACACCCGGGTTTGGAAGTAAAACGTCCTCAGCTTCATGAGAACCGCTCCAGGAACGCTATGTCGCAAATACTCGATTTAAAAAGCCGCTTCAGCCAGCTGGAAGCCGAGTCCGAACAAATCCGGAGGAGTCTTTGACCCGACTACCCGGACGAACAGGCTCGCGGAAATAGAAAGTGAGCTGGGAAAACCCGGGGCCTGGTCAGACCCGACGGCAATGACCCCGCTGCTTCAGGAGAAATCCGCCCTGGAAAATGAACTGGAGCAGATTCAGCGCCTGGACAGGCTGCGCCGCGATTTGAACGACTGGTTCAATCTGGCCCAAGCAGGAAACGAGGCTGAGGAAGCGGAACTGGCTCTGCTGATTGAAGAACAGCTTGACAGTTTCGACAACCTGATTTCCGAACTGGAAATGGCCATGTTGATGATTGGCGAGGAAAGCGGCCTGGGCGCAATTCTGGAAGTGCACTCGGGAGCGGGCGGGGTTGATGCTCAGGACTGGGCGGAAATGCTGCTGCGCATGTACCTGCGGTTTGCGGAAGCCAACAACTGGAAAACGGAATTTCTGGACTACACTGAAGGCGATGAAGCCGGGGTGAAAAGCGTAATTGTGCGCATTTCCGGCCAGAACGCCTTTGGGTTCCTGCGCGGCGAGCGGGGAGTGCACCGCCTGATCCGAATTTCACCTTTTGATTCGTCAGGCCGCCGGCACACCTCGTTTGCCTCTGTGGACGTCATTCCCGATGTAGGGCAGACCATTCACATTGAAATCAACGATGCGGATTTGCGCATAGACACTTTCCGGGCCAGCGGACCCGGTGGGCAGAAGGTGAACAAAACCAGTTCCGCCATTCGCATCACCCACATCCCCACCGGAATTGTGGTGCAGTGCCAGAACGAAAAATCACAGCATCAAAACAAAGATTCAGCCTTGCAGGTGCTTCGGTCCCGCCTGTATGAGCTGGAGCTGAAGAAAAGGGAATCGGCCAAAAAAGCGGACTATGACGACAAAGACCTCATTGCTTGGGGCAGCCAGATCCGAACCTATACCCTGCAACCGTATCGTCTGGTAAAAGATCATCGCACCGGCACGGAATCTGGCGATGTGGAAGGCGTGCTTGATGGTAATCTTATCAGATTCTTAAAAGAATATCTGCTGTTCAAATATGCAAAAGAAAACGACTGACCCTCTCGAGCTGCCGCCCGACTCAACCGACACCCTGTTTCGCGATTTTGACGCCCTGCAGGACGCAATTCTGGCAATGGGCCGCAAAAACGGCTCCGGCAAAACCGGCAAACTGCTCGCCCTTGTCCGCCTGTTTAACGGCTTCACCCAAGCGGAATGGGGTGAATTTGCCGCGAAGCATAATTTGGAACAATGGGTCGCCATTGACCTGAGCCGCCCGGCCCCTCAACAGCAGGCCCTGCTCAACGAGCAGCTGCGGGCGGCGCTTGCCCGCAACGGCCGCGACTCTCTCACCGGCTTGCCCGGCCGCGCAAACTTCCTGGACAGCCTGCAACTTGAACTGGAACGCCAGAAGCGGCAACCGGCCGACTTAAGTGTGGCAAGCATCAATCTGGATCATCTGACCCGGATAAATGAGGCCTGGGGGCACAACGCCGGAGATACAGCGCTTAAGTGTCTAGCGGAGAAGCTGCTCAGCGCCAAACACAATTACGATACAGCCGCAAGAACCAATGGTAAGGAGTTTGCATTACTGTTACCGGGCGCCAGCATGCAGCGCGCAAAAGCCATTGTGCAGCATTTGTTGAACGAATTCAGACTGGAAAAATTCACTGCTGAAGGCGGCAAAGAGTTTTCAGCCACTTTTTCCGCCGGCATTGCATCAGTTTGCGGCAACAACGCCTTCGGTTCCGAACAGATTCTGAAAACCGCCGAAAAAAACCTTTGCCGGGCAAAAACCTCCGGCCGCAACCAAATTGTGGCAACTCAAGTTTCAATAGAAGACGAAATCAGAAGCATGGTGTGTAGCGATGAGAAACACTTCCTTTTCTTCGGAAAACCCAGAGATTAACCTGTCGCCGGAGAACGACCTGAACAACGGCGATACCATGAGCATTGCCGTATTAAGCGGCAAGGGCGGAGTGGGCAAAACCAATCTGGCTTTGAACATTGCCCGAACGCTTTATAAAGAGGGCGATCCCGTTCTGGTCATGGACTGTGACCTGGGCCTGGCTAACCTGGATGTGCTGCTGGGTCTGGACACGCAATATAACCTGCACGACGTCATTGCCGGGCGGGTGGAAGCCCATGACGCCATTGCCTCTATTGAGGGAGAGTCTTTTGATTTCATTCCGGCGGCTTCCGGGCAGCCGGAGTTGATTCAAATGGACGACGATTCGCTTAGGCTGCTGTTCGAGCAACTGGCGCCGAGCCTGGCGGACTATCGCTATCTGTTTTTAGACCTGGGAGCGGGCATTTCCCCAACAGTGCTGAGCTTTGCCAGCCTGGCCCACATCAGAATAATTGTGATCAGTCCGGAGCCCACCTCCATTACCGACGGTTACGCGGTGATGAAAGTGCTGAACACCAGATACGGGTTCACCGACTTTAAAATCCTGGTCAATCAGGTCACCAGCAAGCAGGAGTTCGAGCTGGCCGCGCAACGCCTGTGCGGAGCCACCGAGCACTTCCTGGGCTTTTCCCCCGGCATTCTGGGATTTGTGCAGCAGGATAAAACAGTTATGGACGCAGTGCGCCAGCAGGTGCCCTTCACCAGACTGAACCCGGACAGTCCGGCCAGCCGAAATGTGGCGGAAATTGCCGCGAAGATCAAAGGCCTCAGGGCCGGTCTGACTGAAGTAATCAAACAGGGCCCGGTGTTAATCAGATAGTCAGAGCGTTTCAAAACAGGCAGAGCGCGCTTCAAGGGCGGCCGCTCTGCCCTTCCCGAACACAGCTCTTCCTCACCGCCCCGGCGCTTCAAAACGCGGCATACCGAAAAGCCGCGGCCGCCGGGAAAACCGGCTTTTCTTTCCGTTGAGCTCCAAAGTCGCGGCGCTCTGTTGTTTTATCGCCCGCTGGAATGACCCTTTCAAAGCGCGCGGCGCTTACCCTCGCCTCTTCAACCATGCCGGACGGCCGCCGACTCCCGGCTCTCTGTATGGGGAATCACCTGCCAATCAAACGCAATCAGCTTGAAGCTTGGAGCACTCCAACCGCAGGAGCGGCCCGTCCGCCGCAGGCAACAGCCGTCCCCGGAGCAGTAACGCTCCCGCCGCCCGCAAATGAACCTTTACAAGAGGTTGTTTTTTATAATATAACTAAATAAACGTTTATATTGCTCACTGTCCCTTTGTCCAGGAGGTTCGGAATGAACAAAAGCGAGTTGATCAAAGCGTTAGCGGAACGAACCCAAATTTCTCATGAGGAAGCTGATATTATGGTTCACGCCATGATTGACGGCATGAAAAAGACCCTGTGCAACGGCGGACGGGTTGAAATCCGTGGCTTCTGCAATTTTTCCATTCGCAATTATGAGGCTTACACCGGCCGGAACCCCAAAACCGGCGAGCTGATGCAGGTTCCGCCCAAAAGGCTTCCCTTCTTTAAACCGGGCAAGGAATTCAAGGAATTCCTGAACGAATAGAAGTGATTGCTGACTGACTGCTTAATGCCGGGCAGAAGCCCGATAAACAGCAAGCAGCCGGAAAGACCGCAAACCGGGTTGCGGTGAAGCCTGTTCCCGATTGCGCCCGCAAAGCTTTTATTTATCAAGTTGCCATGCAGGGTGCACGCGGGTTGCGGTGAAACACCCTCACCCCTGCCCACTCTTGGTGGCGGTGTGAGACAAAGCCGCCATAAGCGCGGAACGCCCCCCCTGAACCGCCCGGGCAGTTGTGCAGGGGGCAATTCGGACAGTAAGGTTGCAGGCAAGGCGCAACCGGAACCGGAATAGAAATTAGGAATAGGAATAGGATTAGAAGATAAGAGGAGAGGAAAGGAGACGACAAAGGGCTGCACAACGCAGCCCTTTGTCGTGTAGGGATTTATCGTCCGGCGCCTTGCGGTTCAACCCTTTTTGAATGGGGGCGCCCAACCGCAACCCTGCCTTGCCGCCGGGCGGAAATTTACGCCGCCGCTCTCCCGTCCGGCGCCAACCGGGCAGCAACGCCCTGAAGCTTTACTGCCCGGCGGGCTTGAAATCCGTCCGACAGCCCGTAACACCGGGCACTGCCCGGCCAATCAGGCTTCTTTCGCCATGCCGGCGGGGAGCTTGTTCGCCCGTACCGGGTCAGCCTGCTGAATTTGCCCCGCTGCACTCGCCCGGTCGCCTCTCACCGCACAGCACGCCGACTTAACCGCCGCCCCGACTTACGCCGCCGTTCTCAAGCCGCTTTTAAGCAGGGGCCTCACTTACCCGCCTGCGCTTAAACGCCGCACACTCAACCGCCGCAGGCTCCGGCCGACGGGCAACCGCTGCAACCGCCGCCCTCAAGCTCAAGCGGTGTTTCCGTTAAAATATCAAAGCCCATGGGGCCAAGATCCACCGTGATGTTTCCGGTCAGTTCAAACAGCTCCTTGGAAACAAGAAAGGTGAACCCGTCCGCTTCAAAAGTCAGGTCGTCGTCAGCCGGCTGATCCAGGGCCAGCGACAGACGCATTCCGGCACAACTGTTGGCCAGAAACACCCGCACCGGCGATTTCTCGCCTCTTTCATCAAAATATGCCTCCAGCTCTTCACGAGCGCTTTGGCTCAATTCCAACATCAGCGCACTCCTTTGCGTTTTTTTCAAAGGTAAGTTTGCCGTTGCCGTTTGTCAATAAGAAACTCCCGCCCCCTGTCTGCCGCCTGCCCCGTTTGACAATTGACCGTCCTCCCCCCTCCCCCACCGCTCCCCGCCCCGCCCTGGGGAACGCACGCGAGACGGGAAACGACACGCCGCTTGACACCCGGGGAATTTCAGGGTAAGCGGGCCTCCCGGCCGGAGCGCGGGAAAACAACAAAAAGCAGGTTGTCCGCCCCCGGAAAAGCATCCGCAATCAGCTTCAGGAATGTGCTTTACGTTTGGCCCGCTCTGGTGTATAGATGAAGAATATCAGCCCACTCATTGAAATGCGCGGGTGGAACAGCGCTCAAGTGCGCCGTCGGGCTCCAGGCCGGGCCGCAAGCGCATGTTGCTTCCCGTCATAATTTTAATTATCGGAGTCATCATGAAAAAACTGTCTATCATGCTTTGTGTAATCGCTCTTTCCGCAGCCGTTGCCGCCTGCAACGACGAAAAACCCAAACCGACCGTAGCGGTTGTCAACGCCGCTCAGGTGTACAGCGAATGTGAAAGCGGCAAACAGGCCAGAGAGTACCTGGAAAAGCTCGCCGCCGAAATGCAGAACGATTTGCTGGCCATGCAGTCCGAACTGGAAAACACCCCGGCCAACCAGCGTCAGGCCGCTCAGGAAAAGCTGCAGGCCACTATTGTGGATTACCAGCAGCGCATCCGCATGGAAGAGCAGCAGGTTCTGAACAAGCTTTCCGAAGACTATCAGACCACGGTGGACGAATACCGCAAAGCCCACAACCTCTCCCTGATCCTGCGCTCGGAAGTGCTGGTTTCCTCCGCTGAAGAAGCCGACATCACCCAGGCGATTATCGACGCCATGAACCAGAAAACCGAAGCGGAAAACCAGGCCGCGCTGGCCGCTCAGAACGCCACGGCCGAAGCCCCGGCCAACGCCACAGCGGAAGGTTCGGCCAATGCCACTGCCGGAAACGCCACGGAAGAAGTTCAGGAAATTGTGGTCATTGAAGAAGAGGCTTCCACTAACGCCACAGCGCAATAGCGCGACCGGAGCCGGAAGGCCCGCCCCCACAGGCGCACCGCCGGGTGGAAGCGAGCGCCGTTGCCGCAAGGCAAATCTGAACAACAATCAGGAGAAAGCCCCGTCCGCTTACGGGGCTTTCTTCATATCAACCCCTGCATTCCTCAACCAACGGAGCGCCCCTGCAACTTGACGGCCTCTCCTTAGACCTGGAACAAACCGCGCGCGACAAGCTGGCCGCCGTATTCCCCGAGTGTTTTGCTGAAGGCAAGCTAGATATCGACAAGCTGCTCAATCTGTGCGGCGAATACATCGCCCCGGACGATGAAAAGTAAGAATTCCGCTGGGGCGGTAAGCACGAAAGTCTGCTCACGGCCCGGCAACGCTCCACCGCCACCTTACGCCCCTGTCCGGCGGAAAGCGTGAACTTTGAATCAACGCAGAATGTGTACATCGAGGGCGACAATCTGGAAGTGCTCAAGCTGTTGCAGCGCTCTTACTTCAATCGGGTGAAGCTGATTTATATTGACCCGCCGTACAATACCGGCCACGACTTTGTGTATGAGGACGATTTCCGGGATCCGCTGGAGCGTTACCGGGCGGCGACCAGCCAGACCACCCGGAGCAACCCGGAGTATATGGGGCGGTTCCATACCCGTTGGCTGAACATGATGTATCCGCGTTTGAAAATGGCGGCGAACCTGTTGCGCGATGACGGGGTGATTTTCATTTCGATTGATGACCATGAGGTGCACAATTTACGGAAGCTGTGCGATGAAGTGTTCGGGGAGGAGAATTTTGTAAGCGAGTTAATCTGGAAAAATGGTGCTACATCTGCCTCTCATTTCTGCACAGAGCATGAATATATTCTGGCTTATGCATACAGGAAAGAATCATTGCCTTTGTTCCTGTTTAACGGGGAAGACATGATAATTGAAAGAGCGGTGAAACGCCCCAGCTATAAAAATCCTGTGTCAGAAATAGAGTTTAAAGCAGGGATAGATTTTCTGTCTCCAAATAGAGTTTTTCCGAATTTGATTGGGGATGCAGAGCCGATACGAGTTGTCCAAGGAGTATTAGAGGCCAAGAACGGTAAATTGGCTAATGATGTTGTTTTGGAAGCGGCATGGACAATGCGTGACATGATACTCAGTTGGTTATCAGGAGAGATGGTTTTTGATCAAAAGGGACAAAAAATCAAACGGTTCTTTTTTAAAGCTAACGGGGTTCTGCACTATGAAAAAGAAAGGGGAACAGTGCACCCAAAATCAGTGATTGAGGGATTTACCACAAAATCAGGCAGTAAATCTTTAATGAGCTTGGGTCTTTCGGGATTTTTCAACTTTCCAAAACCTGTTGCTTTATTGAGTTACTTAATTGGAGTTGTTTCTAAAGACGACGACATCATCCTCGACTTCTTCTCCGGTTCCGCCACCACCGCTCACGCGGTGATGCAGCTCAATGCCGAAGACGGCGGCAATCGCCGCTTCATCATGGTGCAGCTCCCTGAACTCTGCCCGGAAAACTCCGAAGCTGCCAAAGTCGGTTACCCCAACATTTGTGAAATCGGCAAGGAGCGTATCCGCCGTGCTGGACGGAAAATCCTTGAAGCCGCCGGATTGAACACCGGGAATAATGAGCAAAATAACGCAAAAGACAAGCAGTTTTCGCTGATTTATGCTGATTTTACTGATGATTATCCTCTAATCCCCCCCACACACACAGCTGGACATTGGTTTTAAAGTATTCAAACTCGACTCGTCCAACCTGAAAACCTGGGACGTGCCCCCGCCTGACGTCTTCGGCCCGGAAGCGCAAGCTGCGCTGGAAAACCGCCTGAACAGCATGATTGACCGGGTCAAGCCCGACCGCACCGATCTGGACATGGTCTATGAAATCATGCTCAAAATCGGGGTGGAACTGACCGATAAAGTGGAGGCGCTCACGCTTTACGGCAAAACCGTGTGGTCGGTGGACGATGCCCTGCTGCTGATCTGCCTGGAAACGGG
>CALUZB010000012.1 GCA_944325195.1 uncultured Desulfovibrionaceae bacterium
TTGAAAAATATTTACCAAAAAAGGACATTAAAAAAAAAAAAAAATTAAACCAAAAAAAGAAAATAAAAAAATGAAATTTAAAAGAAAAAAATAATAATAAAAAAGATAAAACAAAAAAAAAAAAAAAAAAAAAAAAAAAAAACGGAAAGGAGGCCACCATGGTCAAATTCAGAGAAACAGACCGGGAAATTGAGCCTATCGGCTACACCCTGGAGGAAATAGCCGTCGCCCTACGCATTCACCCGGAAACCGCCAGAAAAATGCTTACCAACGGGGAACTTCCAGGCCGGAAAATCGGCCGGGAATGGCGCATCAGTCCTAAGGCCGTGGAAGCATGGCTGGATAATTACTCTTCACAGGCTTAAAATCAGGCGTACGCCATTTAATGCCCCTCATTTGCGTTTTAAGGCACTATTACCCTTTCGGCATAACTTCATGCCAAAGTGAAAAACGTGTCTTAAAACGGCTGTGAGGGCATTATTTGGTTAAACGGCTAACCCTGTCAATGGACGGGCGCCTCTTCACCTTCCGCCTTTGCTTCTGCTTCCACTTCATCGTAAAGCCGCTTGGTCTTCACTCCAAGCGCACTTCCTATCTTGGCAAGTGTGTTCAGTTGGCAACCCCCTATGGTGGCATCTTGCGTAGCACGGAATACTGTTTGCTGTGACAGTTCAGTTTCTTCTGCCAAGCCCCTGACGGTTTTACCTCTCTTGTCCATTAATTCTCTGATATTGCTTTTAAACATAAGCACCCCCAAAAAGTAATGTTATAAAAAATCATAACAAAATTATTGACATGTTTGTAATGATATATTATAACACAATCAGCAATAAGACAAGAGGAAAAATAGACGGCTCCGCTTGGTGCACCACCACCAAAACGGAGCCTAACCAAACAAACCTGAAACGGAGGTTTATCATGGCTAATCAAGTCTTATCCCAAAACGAACTTATCCACAAGGTGCAGGAACTGAAGGAACTCAAGCTCATGGCTGAAGAGCTGGCCGCTGAAATCAGCAGCATTGAGGACGCAATCAAGGCTGAAATGACCGCCAGAGATGTGGCGGAACTGATTGCCGGGCCGTTCAAGGTACGCTGGACGCCAGTTGTAAGCCAACGCTTTGACAGCTCCGCGTTCAAGGCCACCCACGCCGAACTTTACCAGCAATACACCAAGCCGGTGCAAACCCGCCGCTTCAGCGTTTGTTAGTCCCGATACAGGGGCGATACCCATTTACCGGGTATCGCCCCTGGTAACCAACTATAGACCGAGCGCATCAGCACTTCAACTAAAAAGGAAAACACCATGTCTGAACCTAACGAAAATACCACCATGCCGGAATGGCAAAAACACAGCGTCGAAATGTCCTTGGACTTTTTCAAATATGTGCTTGAACCGATTGCAATCTTTTCTGAAATGCTCAGGGGGTACAACAACGATGATGACCTCACCATTCAACAGATATCTACGGTGTTGCGGCTGCTTGTGCTTGGCGCAATGGCCGACCCCAAGGTTATTTGTTCTCAGGGCGGAACTTTTGACCAGGTACGCCCCCTCCAGATGCTGAAACATTATGACGTGAAGTGGGTGGAGCTTCTTGAAAAGTACCTGGAGTGGAAGGACAGAGAGCGGGAAAACATGAGGTGTTTTGCAGGGGAGTAGGCTAAAGTTACCTCTGATACGGCTCATATCCCGCCTATATCGCAACGATAAAAAATGACGGTATTTTTGACGGTATTCGAAAAATCTTAATTTTATTTATTTAATGATTACATGCTGTTATTGAGTATATTCAATAGACATCGTCCCACCAATTTTCATTTTCAGGAAGTCCGTCAAAGTCCAAAAGGCCTTGGCGGACTTTGCTTTATGAGCTTTCCTTTATCCAGTAATTTTGGTTTAATGACTATTTCTTGAACACAAATAGATACTCATGTGCTATGAGTAGAAAGTTGTATCTAACACTGTTTGTCTTCCAATAACCAGTAGCCTTGCAATTATGTTGTTCCTTGATAATTAATTCTTTCAGATTAAAGCCTGCTTCTTCAAAAATATGCATAACTTTAAAGGACATAGGGACCATATGCCCTTTTTGGCGAGTGTCTCCCATAAGTATGGCACAAAATTTTCCTTTCTTCAGAACCCGATAACTTTCAGAAGCCACTCTTTTCATTTCGATAAGAAAATCTTTTACCTTCAATCTAGACAAGTCTTCTTCCAGATCTTCACTATATTTTATGATATTTGCATAGGGCGGGTGCGTACAAATCAAATCAATGCTGTCATCCTGAATAAAATGAAGATTTCTCGCATCCCCCTCATAGAGCTGAACATTACCGCTTTCCCCAGGGAATTCAAAGTCAATCTTTTCTAATGAACGGGATATAGCAATCTTGTTCACATCCACGCCAATGATATCCCGATTCAGGAGCTTTGCCTCAACAAGTGTAGTACCACCGCCAGCGAATTGGTCCAGCACAAGATCTCCCTCTTTGGAGTAGCGCAGTAGTATATTACGCGGAATGTAAGGCGACCAGTTACCGCGCCATTTAGCATCGTGTGTTGCCCAATCACCGCGCTTCGGAAAAGACCAATGCGTGGTCATCTCTAGCTCGAAGTTCTCCGGGCCCCATTGGGATATTTTTTAATTATTTTTATTTAAAAAACTCACCTACAATTCCATTTTCCAAATCAGCAATATTATAAATGTGTTTCATACAATCAAAAGTTTCTTCCAAGTTATTGCGGGCACTCATCCCCCTTTGCCATCGGTAAACCAGACAAGAATGAACCCCTCTACCGTATCCGCCTCCAAGGCAAGCGTTTTATAGCTGCAAGCAGTTTCATTAAGTTTAGAGCCTCCATCATTATAAAAATTTGAAGCGCTTTTCCATTTCACCCCTATTGGAAATAGCAGAAAGATCGATATTCCACCTTTCTATTATCTGATAAATATACATTTCTCTGAAGTATGTATTGCCAGCAATAAACCCAGCCTGTTTAATAAATTTTTCAACCAGATTTTCCATAAGCTGGCCTCAGCGGTTCTTACGACCATTACTGTCTAATCCGATTTTGACACCTATTCCATAGTCTACTAGATTACTCACAATATGATTTTCTAACAAATCAAACAACTTGGTTTTCCCCATAAACATTCATGTTGTAGTTTTGTTTTCTATAAGAAAAGTTGTATTCGCCATCAAAAATTCTCATAATAAAGTATATTCACCTCGTTGAGTAAAGGATAAATAGCTATAATCCCTTAAAATTTGTAATTGTTGTCTTATTTTAGCCTTAATATTGTTATTTTTAGGATATTTTAATTTTAAAAAATTTTCAAAGGTATATATCTCATTTAATGTAAAAGTTTTTTTATTCAATAAATCAATACATTTCATTATATCTAATAACCATCCTTTTAAATCCTCTTTTTGATTTCTTAAAAACAGCATCTTTTTAAAATTAGAAATAACCATATTTTTATCAATAATTTGTTTATTATAAATCAAATAAAGTTTTCCAGAAGTTGGAATTGATGATACATCAATATTGCACCCAACCCAGCCCGCTCTACGTGCAGTTCTAGATAACGGTGGTCTTTTTATAATAATATTTTTAGTAAAATAATGTTTAGGAATAATCAGTAAATTATTAACAGAATAATCGTTTAAATCATAATTCAAATAGAAAAAGTTAGGGATATCCCCTTTTTCTATTTTTTGAATCATTGTTTCATATGCACCATCAACTATTTTTCTCCCTAATTTGGATTTTTTGCTCTTTAATTCAAATTCTTCTTTGCAATTTGCACAATAAAAATCACCTACAGGTTTATTGTTTTCAAAACGGGCTAATTTATTATGTCCACATCTAACACAATATACATTGTTATTCACCCAATCTTCACTCATAACTCTTATTTTTTGTAACTTTGAATGATATGCCTCTGCTAAGCTTGTATTAAAAAATAATTCCATAACTTATGATACGTTATATAAATAATCTCTTTCTAAGTCTATTCCAATAAATTTCCTACCTAACTCTAGTGCCATTATACCAATAGTTAGGATTCCTGTGAATGGCTCTGATATTAAATCCCCAGTGTTCGTCGATGCAAGAATTATACATATTAATAATTTTTTTGAGTTAAGTGTTTCCCAAATTCTTTTCCCAAAGGTTTATAAATATCTATTTGCTAAACCAAGCGCATTTATTTATTGGCTTTTTGATGTTATCATCATTACCCCAATCACCATTTTTCATAAATAAAGACTGTGTTGTAGTAGGAAATAGAAAAAAGAGGATCTTTGACATCTCCCCCGTTTCACTTTATATTTTCCAATTCACTTTTCTTTCGGAGGATTGCAAGTGTCATCATATATTCTCAGGCTAGCCTGCCCCGACAAAGTGGGAATTGTGTCTGCCGTTTCCAACTATCTGGCTGAAAATCTGTTGAACATTCAGGACAGTCACCAATTCGGCGACCCCTACAGCAAACGTTTTTTCATGCGGGTGCACTTTGAAACCACCGCCAAAACCTATTCCAGGGAAGAGCTGCAAAGCAGCTTCTCTAAGGTAGCCATGCGCTTTAATATGGAGTGGAGACTGGAAGACTTCAACAAAAAGGCCCGCCTGTTGATCATGGTTTCCCGCTACGGCCACTGTCTTAATGATTTGCTCTACCGCTGCACCAACAATATTCTGAACGCGGAAGTCAAGGCCATTGTTTCAAACCACCGCGACTTTGAAACCCTGGCCGGGAACAACTCCATTCCCTATTACTACCTGCCGGTAACCAAAGAAAATAAAGCCGGCCAGGAAGAACAGATAATTAAGCTGGCCCACGGTCTGGAAGTGGACCTTATTGTGCTGGCACGATATATGCAAATTTTAAGTCCTGAGTTCTGTGATGCGTTTAAAGATAAAATCATCAATATCCACCACTCATTTCTGCCCGGCTTCAAAGGGGCAAGGCCCTATCATCAGGCCTACGAGCGGGGGGTTAAAATCATCGGCGCCACTGCACATTACGTAACCGCCAACCTGGACGAAGGACCGATTATTGAACAGGAAACAGAGCGGGTGGATCACTCGCATGACCCGGACGAGCTGGCCACAATGGGCCGTGATCTGGAATCAATGACCCTGGCCAAAGCCGTGCGCTATCACGTTGAACAGCGCATCCTGTTGAACGGCAATAAAACTGTAGTATTCCGCTGATTACGTCTGCTCTTCTGATTTCAGCCGGGCAATCTTAAAAGGAATATAGATGACATCAAAAGGCATAAAAAAAGTGTTCAGCGCTACTGTCATTATCCTGATGTTAGGTTGCTCCACTCAGGCCGCCCGAATAGATATGCCGGGTATAAACTGGTTGTTCCCGGTCGCCCATGCCGAGATGAGCAAGAGTTACAATGAGATGATCGCAAAATCAAAGCGACTGCACAAGAAATCCAGTTTAAGAACCAAAGCTGCAATCAAGCGCATGCAAAGGATTATTAAGGAAAAACGGCAGGGTAAATACGGTTTTTCAAAGGACTTCAACACTATACCGGTGAAATAAAGCCTACAGCAGTGGCGCGCCCGCGTGAAGCCGTAATAATTGACCTCGTCCCGCCACCAGGTTCCCTCCCTGAGGGGCACACACTTCCAACCCTCTGAAAAACGTGGCATCGGCCTGAACAAGCTGACAAACCACAATAGAGGTTGAGGTATATTAATCATGTTCCCAAAACCGGTCTTGGCTGCAAAATTAAAGCTGCTTCTGTTTATAACTCTTATTGTGTCCGGTTTGCTGACCGGCGCGACTGAAACAGGTCGGGCTGAACCGTGTCGCCTGCTGCCCGAGCCGGAAAACCTGCGGGGGAGTACCTTTCCGGCAAGGGCTGCCTTGGCCGGAGCGGATTTGCCAAACACTGGTTTACTAAAAACCGTTTACTCAGAAGCAATCCTGGCAATCACTTCATCAGAAAGTGCTGTTTCTCCGGGAACCACTTCACCAGGCGCCATTTCAGCAAGCATAGTCAAGATCAATACCACGGGGTCCAACAACTCTTTACCGCCAGTGCAAACATCCTTTTCCCGACAAATCGAAAATGCGGGCATCGGCTTTTCCTACCAGCTTCCAGCGGGCTGGAATGAAGTATCGCCCATGCTTATGGAATTGTATAATACCGCAGGGCAAACACTTGGCGAAGGTCAGGGAACTCCTTACCTGATTGCCGCTTACAGCGCCGCGGGCTCACGTTTCATCCCCCCGGTTGTGCTCCTGCTTTTTCTTGAGCAGCCGATTACAGCCGGAATGGTCGATCCGCTTAACAACCTGTTTATCGAAGAAGCGAAAGACCAGGTGGGGAAAACCGCGCTCGCCAGAAAACTTAATCTGGCCTCTGAGGTGCGATTTATTGAAACCAGAGAATTGCGGCCTCAAACGCCACTGGTCATTGCAGAAGCAGATACAAGCTTCGGTTTTACCATAAGGATCATGGCCTCACCATTTTATACTGACAACGGGCTGATCGTAGCCGCATATTTCGCCCCCCTCGACGATTATGAACAGTACGAAGCGGAAATGCTCGGCTTCTTCAGAAGTATCAGCATCAATCAGGACAAAATTCCCGGCTGACCGGATCCCTGCTCTGTCACTCCCGGCAGAAGCGGCAAGATGATTATGTACCCAGGTTCCCCGCAAGCGGGGCTGACCCCCCGTAAACCTCACAGCCATTCCCATTAAGATATTTGATTTTAAAGATTGAAGGCAATCCTGAAATTCCATTAAGGGAAAAGGAGACATTCTGTCCGGTGCATTCGTATGCTGCAAGCCGCTAACAGGCCCGCCGTTTGGCGGCATGGCGTCAGTCGCCTGTGCAGGGATCCTTTTCCTGCCGGGAGTACAGTCAAACAGTCCCTACCCGCTCACCTCCGCCGGCTTATTCCGCTAAAGCCAAAGCAGCGGCCTTGACCAAACCGAATTTATCTCCTAGTAATTCAAAAATAGACAGGGGACGCATTTTAACAATATGATTACGCTTGGATTTCCATACGGCGGTTATTCGCCTATGGGAATTTCGCGGATAATGCAAGCTGACGCTTGTATTATCGGAGCATTATCATTATAGATGATTTAATCAAATGCTCCTGATTTCTTATTCTTATCTTAAATCCTGATTTGCGGAGCTTTCATGAAAGTGGCTATTTTAGTGGATGGAGCTTTTCTTCGAGTAAAACACCGCCAGTTGCACTCAGGCCGTTATCCTACTGCGGAATATGTGCACGAACTTTGTGTAAACCGCCTGATGTCAACCAGGCAATTGCAAAACGACTTTCTATTCAGAGTTTATTATTATGACTGTCACCCTTTTGTAGGTACTTTACGAAACCCGATTACCTCAGAGGAAACAGAATACACAGTGCCCACAACCTTCCTGGAGGCACTTGGGCATAAAGATCACTTTCAGGTAAGAGCCGGAGAAATCAAATTCGGGGGCTGGCGCTTGTCAGACGATTCCCTGAAGAAGATCATCGATCAGGGGCGCACCATTGAAGGAGAAGACCTGCAACCGGCTTTCCAGCAAAAACAAGTGGATATGAATATCGGCCTGGATATCGCTTGGCTTTCCCAAAAAAACATTGTAGAAAAAATAATCCTGATCACAGCGGACTCAGACTTCGTTCCTGCCATGGAATTCGCCCGCCGGGAAGGTGTACTGCTTTATCTGGTGCATCTGGACGCGCACATCAAAGGCGCAATGCTGGAAAATTGTGATGGCGTGATCAAGCTTGATCCGATGAACCCATTCATTCCACCCCTTCCTACCGACCGTGCTCCCAATACCAACGGGTTTAACATCGATAATTTTTAGCACTAGACTAAGGTGAAAAGCTGGAAAAGGTGGAAAATGAACCAGCCTGAATTTAAAGCAACAAATAACCCGGTATTTTCAGTCACCTGCAAGATTAAAGCTGCTCCAACCCTGCTCTTACCATGGTTGTGCAGCTTGGCTTTAATGTTAGCCTGCCTGGCCGGCTGCACAGGTCTCGATCGGAATAAACTGGCCATTACCCCACTGGAAAACCTGAAATACCAGGCCGATTCCGGTAACAACCAGGCTAAGGCAATCTGGGCCTCCCGCATTATCGAAACCAACACCGCCACCCCACAAGCTTATTCAGAAGCATTTTCCATTTTAGCATCGCTGGGCACAAGCAACGACAGTGACGCGATTTACGCCATGAGTATGGCTTATCTGTTTGGTCACGGCCGTGAAAAGAATTGCGCCAAGGCAATGGAACTTCTGGTGAAATCGGCTGAAGCAGGAAACCAACTGGCGGAATACCGGCTGGGTCAACGCTATGATTTGGGAGACTGCGTTGCCCAGGATCTACCGCTGGCAGTCGATTATTATGAGCTGGCCGCTGAAAAAGGGCTGGCCGTGGCCCAGTACAATTTGGCAGTTGCCTACAGCCGGGGGGAGGGACGCGAACAAAACGACGAAATGGCTGTTTACTGGTATGAAAAGGCTGCCGCCCAGCACTATCCTGCTGCCCTCTACAATATTGCCACCCGCTACGCCACCGGAAGGGGCTTGCCCCAAAATCAGGGGGAAGCATTCAAATACTACCTGCTCGCAGGTAAAGCCGGACTTGCTCAAGCTCAGTTTACTCTGGGAACAATTTACCTTGCCAACAGCAGAGCCCAAGAAAGTCCTCAAGACTATAACCAGGCCCTCAACTGGTTTATGCGGGCGGCAAATCAAGGCCATGCCCGGGCCCAATACCGTGTTTCACAATTTTACCAATATGGCTGGAGCGTGGAGAAAGACCTTGTTCAAGCAACTGCCTGGCTGGAAAAATCTGCCGGAAACGGAGAAAAAGATGCCCAGTTCGCACTGGGAGCAGCTTATGACCGAGGAGCCGGCAAGCCCAAAAACCATAAGCAGGCCATTTATTGGTATGAACAAGCTGCAAAGCAGGGACATGCTCCCGCCATGTATAATCTGGCCTTGAGCTACATTAACGGTGAAGGAGTTAAGCCGGACTATAAGCAAGCGTTTTACTGGGCCGCGTCTGCCCGCGCCCAAGGTCTCGCCCAAGCCGATACTTTGATTAAAGCATTGAGACGGGTGATTTCACCGCAACAAGCTGAACGAATTAATAAACAGATTGCAGGCTGTAACAAAAGCTTGACCGGACAGGCGATATAACCGGGCAACAAGCGGCGGTAAGCGTGAACATAAGGGAACAGAGCACCCCGCCTTCCCAATCAGCGGAGTGCAGGCTCTGGTGCGTCCGGCACGGAAGCCTCTCAATAGCGAAGGTAACTCCCCCGCCAGGACAATAATCACTTAAATCCTAAAAATCAGACTTTGCAACCAAAGCTTTAAACAATCGGAACAGATATGTCCAGACCAGGGTTTACATTCTGTATTTCTCCAGATTCCGCACTGATCAAGCAGCACGTGGAAGAATTGATTAAGGAATTCCCCCCCGACACGCCGGCCGCTTTCAGCGCTCAGCCGGTAATGCCGGCTACAATGCCCCCGGAGGGAAGTTGGAGCCGCAAAGTTTTCTGGAGCGATGACGGCCTGGAAGACGATTTCTGGGATTGCTTTGGAGTGCAGAATTTATTCGGTGCATCCCGCCTGCTGCTGCTGCGTAACGCCCAGGCTCTGCCGGCCGATACCTGGAAAAAACTGTCCAAAGCTCTGGCCCGGGCAAATTCCGCCATATGGGTCATTCTTTGCCTGGAAGTGTCTTTTGAACGCGGTCAGCCCAAAATACCCGCTCATATAACCCGCCTCAAGGCGTATGAATTCGCTAATAAACACGGCTGGGTCTGGCTGAACCCCGGCCTCAATGCCAAAGTACTGCAAGACTACATTAAACGTCAAAGTAAAAAACTGGGTCTGGAAATCCCTCCTGAATTACTGCCAAGGCTGGCGGCCACGCTTCCTGCTGACGCCACGGCTATTGAGCTTGAATTGGAAAAACTGAGTTTGAGCCTGGAAGAGGACAACGGAAAAAACACCCTTGCTCCGGAGCACCTCTCACTGATCGGAACCCAGGTGGATGTGGACGTTTATCGGGTTTTGCGCAGTCTCCAGAACAATCAGAATCTGGCGGAAGTATGGTCTATGGTACTTGCCTCAGAGAAAGGTTCCGGCAACGATAAAATGCTGTTCGGATTTCTGGGAGCGCTTGTGCGTGAAGCGCGTGTATTATGGCAGGTCCTGTTTTCTGAAAATGTGTATCTGCCCGGCAACATTCTCGCAGAAAAGCAAATTCTGGCCCGCAAATTGGGAGTGCGCAAGTTGGCTGAGTTGTGGGAACTGGCCCTTGAAGCAGAGCAAGGCGTGAAATCCGGCGATGTATCGGAAGAACAAGCCCTGGAGCGGTTAATGGCAGACCTGTCACTGCTTTTCGCCAAGTAATCACAGCGCAGGTTTGTCTCTGCACCTCGCTTCCGCATAGCCAGGCTGGGCCACAGTCCAGATTATTCAATCCCCACTTAAAGCTATCGCGCCATTAACCCCGCTTTGAAGAAAAAACGCTTGAACCGGAATGGTGCAACATGAGTTTGGGCGAATTCACTGCTGTCCAGATCAATGGCGAGGGAGCGGCTCTTGCAGGGATACGAAAACAACATCACTGTCCCCTCTGGCCGGTGAGCTTTCACCTTATCAAGGTGGCTCAAGAAGGCTGCAAAGTAAAAGGACGTGGTATCTCCACGTCCTTTTAAATTTCCTTCCTTCAGGAAGGCAGGGCTGGAATTTCCGGAGTCCGGCCCTGTATTGCATGGCCCCGGGCCCACCCATACGGGTTGGCCCGAGAGCATCAGGAGGTTAGCGCTTCATATTAATTACTTGTTCCAACATGGTATCCACGGTGGTAATCATCTTAGAGTTGGCCTGATAACCGCGTTGGGTGGCTATCATATACACGAATTCAGTAGCAATATCTACGTTGGACATTTCCAACGAGTTGGAGTACACCTGCCCCAAACCAGTGGTGCCGGCGGCACCTTCAGTGGGAGAGCCGGACTCGCGGTTTTCGGAATACAGGTTGTTTCCTTCCCGGTACAGCCCCTGGGTATTAATGAAATCATACAGAGTAATCTGCCAAAGTTCCAGGGTTACGCCGTTATCGTAGCGCACGGAAAGCACACCGTCATTACTGATCTGCACATTCTGCAGGTATCCGAACCCATAGCCGTCCTGCTGGGTGTTGGAGGTGGAGGTGTCGGCCACGCCCACAGTGGTGTTGCCATCGGTATTCACAGCGCCCATGCTCATCAGGTTTTCACGGTTTTTGCCTATTTGTGAGGCGTTCTGAGCCGGAGCATTGTTCCAATTTTTAGCCTTGGACTGAATGCCGAAATCCATTTCAATCATATAAGGCAGGGCATCGGAATTAATCACCCGACCGCCGGCGCCATCTCCAGTCCATACAGTACTTAAACCTTCAACACCGGAGAAGTTGGCAGTAAGCAAGGGTACCCCATTGGCAGACATGGGAGCCTCTACCCAGTATCCCAGATTATTCAGGTCAACCGCTCCGGTAGGCGGATTAGCAGTAGTATCGGGTACGAAAGCCGACATATCTTTCAACACGCCGTTGGTGCTCATAGTCAGGGTACCGGCCATCAACAGACCGCGACTCTTGTCGGTGGGCGGAAATTCCGTGGTTCCATCACTGAACCCACGAATATCTTCCAGCGGGTCCATAGTTACGATAAACTCCCACAACACTTCGCTGTTTTTCGCATTATCTATGGGCTGTTCAGGGTCAATATTCTCAACCTTGTCGAAATAAATGGTCAAGTTATGCTTGGCTCCGGCTTCATCATACACAGTAATCGTGGTCTGATGGGTGTATGAATTGTCACCGAGCGGCGGCATATTTTCCGGGTCAGTGGCATCCCAAGCTTTCAGCATGGAGAAGAACGGGTCAGTGGCATCGATGCTCTTTTCTCCTTCATCCATCTTCAAGCGGTCAAGCACAGTAATATTATTGGTGTGCTGAGGCTGACAGGTAAAAGTACCGAGCTTAATGTCTTTCGGCACACCAGAGCCCTTGATCTTGGAAGTGGAACTGGTAGTAGTAGCGGTCAGAGCCACACTGGGGTCGGCGCGTTCAATTTCCCAACCCTGCAAAATATATCCGTTCGGGTCAACCAGCTCGCCTGCTTTGTTGAAACGGAAGTTTCCGGCCCGGGTATAATAGGTTTCGTCAACAGCGCTGGGATTGCGCACCTTGAAAAATCCGTTTCCGTTGATGGAAATATCAGTAACCGTATTGCTGGACTCAGAAGCACCCTGGCTGAAGTCACCCATAATGGCGCTTACCATTGTCCCTCGCCCAACCTGGGCAAAACCGTTGGAAGAAGACACATCCTGATAAACAAAGTCCGCAAAATCCATACGCTGCGACTTAAAACCAACAGTATTCACGTTGGAGATGTTATTGCCGATAACGCTCATTTTGTCGCCATGGTTCAGCAGCCCGGAAACCGCTGTCCACATACTTGCAGTAACGCTCATAATATCCTCCTGAATTAATCAAATCAAATATCTCCCGGCAACTCAAAACCGGGCATGTTTTCCATTTTTGGTTCAGAAAGCTCACTACGACGCTTAGGCAGCCAATTTAGCTTTCAGTTCTTCCAGTTCTTTTTCCAATAACTCTTTTTCCGTTTCAGCAACCAGCTTTTCGGCCTTGGCCAGTTCCAGTTCCTTTTCAGCCTTGGCGCGTTCATCATCTGAAGTGGAAGTGTCGGAGATTACAGCTTCCAACTCCTCAATCTGCTCTTCACATCTGGAAATTTTAGTGTCCAAATCGGCTATTTCCTGAGTAACCCTGGCAATAGCCTCTTCCGTAGTCTCAGCATAGTCCGATGCCAGAGGCTCACGCACGGCAATCACATAATTCCGGTTGATCACCCGACCGTCTTCCAAGCCGAGATATTGAACACCGTCTTCATAGTACACAGTGGTAACCTTACCGGTAACCTGGCTGGCTATGGTCACCGGATTGCCGTCTGAGTTCAGACAGGACATACCAACCAGGTACACGCCGGCAGGGGCCTTGTTGCCGTTGTAATCGTAACCATCCCAATTAAGCTCGTAGGGCCCCCCGGCCGCCTTGGCTCCGAGGTTGTAACTGCGGATAATATTACCGTTGGAGTCCATAATATTCACCGCTCCGCTGACCACATTCTCTTCAAGATAATAATAGAAAGCGGTACGGTTGCCGCTGTCATCTATACTGATCTGGTCCCCATAAGATTCAACATACTTGCCCAGATAATTGGCTGAGTTCAGACTTTCCTGGCGGGACATGCTGTCAAGCACATCGTCCATACCGGTAGAAATGTTCTGCAAAGTTTCAAGCGAAGTAAACTCGGCCAACTGTGTTACAAACGTGGTGTCGTCCATAGGGTTCAGCGGGTCCTGGTGTTGAAGCTGCGCGACCAGAAGCTGCAAAAACGCCATTTTATCCAGTTCGCTGTTTCCAACCGTGGCCTGCTTCTCAAACTCGCGCTCCGCCGCCCCAATTATCGTGCTGTTGATGCCCGATGTCGACATGCCTGTATCTCCTTGGCTTTAAGCGACTATGTAAATTTCCGACAGGGAACTTTTTGCCGCATTCAGTTGTTCTGCACTGATATTTTGCATCTCCTGTGCCAAGGAATTATCTGCCTGGCGTAACCGGTGCAGCAAACGGGCGCGCTCGCGATACGCCAGTTCCTGCTGAGTGAAATTGTGCTGCTCCATACCACCCCAATTCTGGGAATTGTCTCTTTCAGCCACGCCGCTCTGCACTTCCAGATGTTCAACCTTAAGCCCCTGGTTTTCCAGGGCCTGCCGAATCTTATAAAGCTGCTCTTCAACCAGTTTGGCTGCTTCCGGATTATCAGGCCGGATTACTGCGTTTACTTCCTTTTCCCGAACCGACACTACCAGGGTAACCGTACCCAGATCGCCCGGCTCAAGTTGCAGGGTCAGTTGCTTTATCCCGTCCTGAATGGTCTTTAACAGCCCAAGTTCCACCTGCTGGAATACATTGTTGGTAAAGCTGGCGGTCTGGGCCCGGGCGTTTTCCGCACTTTGGCCGCGACTGTTTCCCAGAATGGACGGGTCGGCATTGATTACCCGATTAATGAAGCTGTCACCTGCATCGGCGCCTGCAGACCGGGCGGTTTCGCCAGCGCCGGACTGCCGCTGACCGGACAGATGCTGTTCGGCTTTTTCCTTACCTGAAGCATCCTCGTTTTGCTTATCCCGCAAATAACGATCTCTTAACCCTTCAGCCCCCTCTCCGGTTTCCAGGTTGGCGGCGGCCTTAGGCAAAGCATCGCCCTGGGAGTTAACCGTATCTTTAATGCGGGTGTCCATGCGCTGCGCCAACTGGCTTTGTCGGTTGCCCGACTTGTCTTCCACTTCCCGGCGCGACTTACTTAAGGCCAACACATCAGCCACTGTCTTTCGAAGCACTTCCGCATCGGCAAGCAACATATCACTCTGACCACGGGCAACCATTTCCGTTTTAAGCAGAGAAAGGGCATCGGCCAGACCGGCGGAGTTAACACTAAGTCCGTTGCTGAAAATGCCTTCCAATTGGGTGCGCTGTCTGTCGGAAAGCCGGAAGGCCCGCGACAGAGCAGAAATTTCCCGCTTACTGATTTCAAGCACCTGGTCGGCAGACAGCCCGGCAAGCTTTGCCTCTAATAGGTTCCAAGCCTTGATATCGCTGCCCTGAGCAAGCTCATCAATCAACCCTTCCACTTCACTGTGGCTGAACCCCAGCTTACTGAGAAAGGTTTTCAAGTCCACCAGCTCGCTGTCAGTAAGATCAAAACTGAGGCTGGTATCGAGGTTATCCATTTCAATGCCCAACAACGCCTTTGCAACCTCCGCCGGACTGACTTCCCGGCCGGACTCCGCCAAAGCGTTCAACCTGTTCAGGCGGTCGGCACTGATGCCCTGCTCCGACAAAGAGTCGCGCAAAGCCATCAAGTCGTCGCGGTTCAGATACCCCTGAGCTGGCTGCTCCTGTCCCAGATAAGCTTCCTGCTCTGCCCGCTGTCTGTCCAGCAGGTTCTGGAATGAGGTTTTGTTCTGCGTCGCCATTTCGCTGTCGAAAGATGACGAGAAACTAATTATGTTGGGTGAATTAAAAACATTCAAGTCAGCAGGTAAAAATTGCATGGCTAACACTCCTTGACCGGTAAGAATTCAAAGAGTGTTCCAAAAACAAACTTCCGTATTAACTATGAGTTATGTGAGAATTTTGGAGTCGGCATCGGGCAGTTATTGCCTAGCAGGCAAGAACTGCCCCTTTATTTTGGAAACGTCCGGCCATGACCTGCACCTCTCAAGAGCTGAAGCCAAAAGCGGACCGTTTCCAGATCAATTGACGGATCATGCAGACTGTGTCTGAAGACATTCTGTGCGCGGTTACAGGTCACAATCTTCCAAAATGATGCGGGCTGCCTCGTTGGGGGCAGACAGACTGCCCAGTCGATTGCGGATTTCCTGCAGATCCAGTTCCACATCCCGGCGCGCCTCGGGCTCGTTCAGCCAGCGCAAAATCCATTCGGCCATCAACTCCGGCCGGGCATTATACTGCAACAATTCAGGGAACACTTCCCGATCCATAATCAGGTTGGGCAGACTGACAAAACGCACATTCAGCAGCTTGGCGGCAAGATACCCGGACAAGGCCGACAACTTATAGGTAACAACGGTGGGTGCACCTGCCAGAGCGCATTCCAGCACGGCTGTGCCGGAAGCCGCCAGAATACAGTCACAACTGCTCATAAACCGATAACGCTCCTCTGCCGGTTCCAAAACAAGAGGAATGTCGCTTTGCCAAAGTCTGAGCAGGGTTGCGGCAGCAATTCCCGGCGCCTGAATACAATGAAAAACTGTATCCGGGCGGACTTGACGCACCAATGCTGCTGCCCGGGCAAAGAGAGGTAACAGTGTGTTCACCTCTTTTTTCCGACTGCCCGGCATCAACCCAATCCGACCGGGGACAACCTCAATTTTATCCAAAGCCGGCAGATCCATGGCTGCTACCAGCGGATTGCCCACATACGGCACAGTCATGCCGAAGTTACGATAAAATTGCGGTTCAAACGGTAGAATAGACAGAATTTTGCGCACATGCCGTTTCAGAAAGCGGGCCCGGCCGCTGCGCCAAGCCCAGATTTTAGGACTGATGTAATAATAAACCGGAATACCCAGAGAGTGGGCCATTTTAACGATTTTGAAGTTAAAGTCGGGCGCATCCACTACAATCAAAGCCGCCGGACGCCGCCGGACAAAGTCCCGCCGGATGGCCGCCCACATTCTGAAAATTCGGGGAAGTGCCGACAGCACTTCAGTTCCGCCCATAATTGAAAGTTGCTCAATTCCGAACAGTTCGAAGAATTGGGGAGCGGCGACTGTACCGGCAAGTGCGGGAGAAACGCTGGGGGGACAAGCAAGCACAGATTCCGTAAGCGGTGTGGAAACGCCTGAAGCAGCGGAACCGACGGGAGCAGTAGAATACCCTGTTTCAACCGACGTCAACCTGCTTCCAGCTTCAGAACATAACTGCCTCAGGCCCGGCCCGGCAATACCACGGAAGAGCAAATACGGGCGTTGACGGTGCAAAGCCGCCACTAACTCAGCCGCATGCATATCACCGGAAAGCTCCGCCACACTCACCCAGATTACGGTTTCTCTGTCCGCTTCGCTCATTTAAGCCTCATCCGGACTGTTCGGCAGAAAGCCGTCTTCCGCCAGATACTCCCGCAAGGCCTCGGACCAGGGCCGTAACTCAAAGCCCAGCCGGGCGGCAAATCCGGAATTATCCAGCACGGAACAGGTCGGACGGCGGGCGGGCCGGTCCAACTCGGCACTGTAAATGGGCTGTACTGAACAATGCGGCATTGCCAGATTTACAGCGGCTGCAGCCAGACCATACCAACTGGTTCCCCCGGAATTAACCGCGTGATAAATTCCATTTTGCGGGTTTTCAGCAAACTTCAGGCTCCACCCGGCCAGATCCCGGCTGTAGGTTGGAGAACCGCTCTGATCCTGCACCACCCGGGCGACGCCGTTTCTGGCGCAAACGCCCAGAATGGTACGCACAAAATTCCGCCCCCCGGGACCATACAACCAAGCGGTGCGCAAGACAGCGCAATTTTCCAGGCCCAAAGCTTTCAATTCCTCTTCACCCGCCAACTTGCTGGCCCCATATACGCACAGGGGAGCAGTGGCGTCGTCAGGCAGATAGGGAGCGCCTTTCAGTCCGTCAAACACAAAATCGGTGCTGTAATGAATCAGAAAAGACTTACTGCCCTGAACCAGACGCCCCAGGATTTTAGGCAAATCCCGGTTATAACGCATAGCCGCCTTGGGTTCGCTTTCAGCCTTGTCCACCTGAGTATAGGCCACGCAATTGAAAATCAAATCCGGCTCAAGCGCACTTATGTAGCGGTTAAGGGCCGGAAAATCCAATACATCCAGTTCCTGGTGGCTGGGGGCAAACACCCGGTTCGGAGCAGTCGCACCCCTCTTCACTGCTTCCTCACCCCGGCAATCCAGCCCGTTCAGCAAGGCGCTGCCCAGAAGGCCGCTTCCCCCCAACACTAAAATGGTTTTACCGTTAAGGCTCATAGCCGCTGATCCTTGGCATACCACTGTTTGATGAACTCCAGATAGGCTCCGCTGACAATTGAGTCGAGCCATTCCGGGTTATTCTGATACCAATGGATCGTCTCGGCCAGCCCGGACTCAAAGGCGTGGACAGGGGAAAAGCCCAGCTCGCGGGCGGCCAGACTGAAATCCATGGCATAACGGCGGTCGTGGCCGGGGCGGTCTTTTACATAACGGATCAGGGTTTCGGGCTTATCCATAATCTGCAAAATCCGTTTTACCACCTCAATATTGCTGCGCTCGGCATCTCCCCCGAAATTATAAACCGCGCCCGGCCGTCCTTTGGTCAGGGCCAGCCACACCCCCCGACAGTGGTCTTCCACGTGGATCCAGTCGCGCACATTCAGACCGTCGCCGTAAACCGGCAGAGGTTGGTTGTTTGCCGCCTGACGGAACATGAAGGGTATGAGTTTTTCCGGAAACTGATAGGGGCCGTAGTTATTGGAACAACGGGTAATCAGCGCCGGGAAGGCGTGAGTATGGTAAAACGCCGCCGTCAGAAAGTCTGCACTGGCCTTTGAGGCGGAATAAGGGCTGCGCGGGTCAAGCGGAGTCTGCTCGCTGAATTTACCTGTCGGCCCCAACGAACCGTACACCTCATCCGTGGAAATTTGCACGAAACGCTCAACACCAGCCGCCAGACAAGCCTCGAGAAGAGTTTGAGTGCCGACGATATTGGTGGTCACAAACGGCATGGCATTGTGAATGGAGCGATCCACATGGCTTTCAGCCGCAAAATTGATCACCGCATCGGGCCTGTATTCCTCAAGAACAGCCAGCACCTCACTGCGGTCGGCAATATCGCCGCGACAGAAAAAATAGCGGTCGCCGCTGTGCGCTTTCTCCACATCAGCCAAATTAGCCGGGTTGCCGGCATAAGTGAGTTTATCGAAATTAATCAGTACATCGGACGGGTTCTGATTAAGCGCAAACCGAATAAAATTGGAGCCGATGAAACCACAGCCCCCGGTTACTAAAATCCGCATCGCCCTCTCCGTTTAAAATAGAGATTATGATTGCTCTTCCTGTTTATCGGCGTTGTCTTTGTCGGAAGCATCATCTGCAGACACATTCTTCCTGAAACTGTTAATCGCCTGTCCCAAAGCTTTTGCCTATTCCAGGAAGCTTACGATAGCCGAAAATCACCAGCGCGATCAGCAGGACAATAATTACTTCCTTAATACTGATTCTGCCGAACATAACTCCTCCTGAACGGCTGTTTTGGTAAAACAGGTTTTAATTCTAGTAGCTTCGCCGTAATCAGTCCAGCACTTTGTAGCGCATGTATGGGCGAGATGCCGCCCGGTTTAAGCTTAAAGTTAAGCACTGAGAGGACTATGAAACGCTCACTCCCCTGATACCCAATACAGCCTGCACCGGCAGGCCCACAAGACTTCCCAAGCCTGATTCAGGTTCTAAACAAAGGCGAATAATTCAGAAGACAGATAGCGTTCCGCCGCATCGGGCAGAATAACCACTATGGTCTTGCCTCTGAACTCCTGTAGACAGCTCAGGCGGGCGGCGGCGGCTGTGGCTGCACCGGAAGAAATTCCGGCCAGAATGCCCTCTTCCCGGGCCAGGCGCCGGGCGAACTCCAGGGCTTCATCGCTTTTAACCCGCTCTACCCTGTCCAGCAGGGAAACGGCCAGAGTTTTGGGAATGAACCCGGCGCCGATGCCCTGGATTTTGTGCGGCCCCGGCCGCAGTTCTT
The DNA here is from genome assembly GCA_944325195.1 of uncultured Desulfovibrionaceae bacterium. Lineage (GTDB taxonomy): Bacteria > Desulfobacterota > Desulfovibrionia > Desulfovibrionales > Desulfovibrionaceae > RGIG1962. The sequence goes on from CALUZB010000012.1 coordinate 19,420, forward strand.
CTCCTTTCAGATACTGACTGATCACCGGACTTTCGTCCGGTTCCACCGCCACAATACTCACTGCCTTTCCAACTTCGTTTTTCAGATAATCAGCAATGCCGCTGATCGTTCCGCCCGTGCCCACAGCCGACACCAGAACATCTACCCCGCCATTGGTATCACGCCAGATTTCAGGTCCGGTGGTGGCTTTGTGCACCGCCGGGTTGGCCGGGTTTTCAAACTGCTGGGGCATGAAATATTTATCAGGCGCTGATGCGACCAGACGCTCTGCCGCCCGGATTGCTCCGGCCATGCCCTCCTTACCAGGAGTGAGAACCAGATTCGCACCCAAAAAGGCAAGCACTTTCCGTCTCTCCAGGCTCATGGTTTCCGGCATGGTCAGGGTAAGCCGGTAACCGCGTGCGGCGGCCACATACGCCAAGGCAATGCCGGTATTCCCGGAAGTGGGTTCAACAATCTCAATTCCGGGGCCCAGCGCCCCCCGCTTCTCGGCATCGGCGATCAAAGCAGCGCCTACCCGGCATTTGACTGAATATGAGGGATTGCGCCCCTCAATTTTGGCCAATACCAGCGCTTCCCGGCTCACTACCCGGTTCAGCCTGACCAATGGGGTGTTGCCGATTGCCTGCGAATTATCGGAAAAATACATAAGGTTTACTCCTGCTCTTTCATTGTCTTAATCTTCAACCGGCTTAAAGCGTCGGACTGCTTCCGACTGACAATTCTCCTGAAAATTGTTTGGGTTAATCTGCAAGCAACTCCTGAACCAGACCGACTCTGCCTGAATTTCAATACACACAGGGAGGGAACCGTCCGCTTACTCCAGATCGGCCTGAACAAACGCTCTGACCCTGTCCATTGCAGACGTATGCGGCAATCCGGCTAATATCTCCCGGAGATATCCCTGCCGGCTGATGATACGCCGCCCGATCGGGAAATTGAGATTAAACAGCCAGGTACAGACCAGCAGCCTGAAGTCGTTCAGGCAATGTAAATCTTCATAGCGGGCGCAGCGTTTCGCCAGCAGATCAGCGTAGATTTTCCGACTCCACTCGCCCGGGAGTTCCGGAAGCGCGGCCGTTACCGCCGGGCTGTGCTTGCACTGCGGGCCCATGTAAGCGGAAAGCACCCGGATGATATCTATTTTATCGGCGTCGCGCACCAGGCCGGTGACCAGGACATACGACTCCGGCAAACCGGACGGCAACTCCGCCCGATTGTGCATACTGACAGCAGCCCGCACCAGTGCGCGGTCAGCTCCACTTTCTTCAGCCAGCAACCAGCTCTCCTGCTTTAAAATCTGACTGCCCCGCGCCCCATGATCGAATGACTGGCCGTCCCGGAAAGTGTTGAAGCGGGCATACTGCTCAAACCGGGCAATATCGTGATACAGAGACGCCAACAGGGCCGCTCTCTCCAGACGGGGCGGAAAATCTGATCCGGCAATGATTTCCACCGCATTGGACAATACCTTTAAAGAATGTTCCCACTTCAGGCGTAAATGCTCGCAAATATCGGGGAAATTCTGAAATTGCCGTGAAAAGATCCAGTAATAAACGTCAAATCTGCGCCGATGCTCCGCCAGGTCCGGCAGAGCTTCAGAACTTCCTGAATCTTCCTGGCATTCCGGATCTACATGGCTTTCCAGGCTCTTCCGGTCTGCTTGCTTATCTGCAGGCGGCGGGACATTGCGTGCGGTGCAATCTGCCCGTGCACTCCCGCCCGAGCGGCCGACTTTGCCCGGACCTCCCAATCTGTCTGATCTATCTGAGTTAGTTGAAATTATAGTCATTTGTTTCAATCCACAACAGCCTCAACCGCCGGCTGACTCCGCAATCGGCAGATAATAGCCGTGCAAAATCCCCCCTTTGAAAAGGGCTGCAGAAAAGGCATTCACCGACGAAGCTGTTTGTCAACTCTTTCCCGCCTGTCTGGGAAAGTATCAAACCGTAAAGGCACTCATAATTAAATCAGCATAGGCGCTTTGCGTGCAAAGGTCAATTACCGGGCGGGATGTTCGCCAACCCGGCCCCGACAGGGAAAACCTCAAAGCAGCAGGCTGGATTGGGAGTTAACTGAAGTACTGCAGCCCAAACTTACGGCGGCGGTTTGCTGAATGTCGCAAACCGCCGCCAATGTCAGGTTAAAGGAAGTTTCCTCTTGGGGGAGGATACGGTCTCGTCTGTCCAGGTCCAGACGCCCGTTCCCTCCATTTACCGCCTACTGATTGGGGAAGTAGTCTTCCAACTGACTTTCCCTATAAATATCCAGGGTAGTGCAATGCAGAGCACCACCGTAAGGAATTACGTCCTGATAGGGAACGGGAACAACTTCAATGCCCATTTTGTCGAGCTGCTCGCAATATGCGGTTTCGTGCGCTTCTGCGCAAATGGTGTTGGGTCCGAGCGAGAAGGTGTTCATGGACAACCACTGTTTACCGTAATATCCGCCCTCTTCCGTATTATAAATCAGAGACACATCCTGCTTGGCCTCAAATACCGGACGGGCTGCTTCCACAATTTCCCAATCGTTTTTGCGGAAGAGCTCTTCCGTTTTCTTGTCAATCGGGCCGTCGGGGTTGGTGATCAGCAGACCGGGGCGAACTATAGTGAATTCACAGTCGATATGCCATGGCTTCCAGGCTTTGGGCCCAAAGTTGAAGTGAACCGGGTGAATGCGAATGCCCTTTTGAGCATAATGCCGGGTTACCCAGTCAAGGCCGCTTTTATTCAGCACTGACGAGGTAATGTTCCAGAAAATGTCCCGGCCTGCGCGCGCGGCGTCAGCGCCGTCCCACAACGGTTCTTCTTCGGTGAGCTGATAATCGTTTTCCGAAGTGCGGCGGATCATTTCCTGTTCATCAAACTTATGGAAGACATTGTAGAAGTAGTTTTTCTGATAACTCTTCTCCGTCAAACGCGGCTTGGGGGCGGACAGCCACAGAAAGTCAGGATCCTGTTTGAAGTAGTCCTGGAACAGCGGGCGCAGATTCAGATATTCATACCAGCGCGAACGAATACAGTTGGGTGTTTCAATGATTTCATTGCCAACCACAATGAACACATCCCGCGGGCAGGAAATGCCGCGCATGTTCTGCTGTGTCCAGTCAGGCGTGGATATGGGCGTGGGTTTGAGCATCACATCGTGCAGAACCACCCGGTCAACAACAATGCCGCGCTTTTCCAGGATCTTCACAAAGTTTTCCTGCTGTTCTTCAGCCCGGGCAGTCATTTCTTCCGGGAACATACCCCAGGTACCCAGCGGAAAACCGCCGTTATTTGCCGGATATTCCCAGGACGGTTCCGGAGCCGGCACCTGCGTTCCCCGCACCCGGCCAACGATAGTGCGCTTTAATGGAGCCCATTCATCCCATGAATTTACAATTTTAGCCATAAAAACCTCCTATTTGATTAGTAAAGCTGATTTAAATGCTTAAAAATCCACTTAAGTTTTCCGGATTTCACTTCAGCGGCTTCCAGCCAAGCAACATCTTTACCGGCGGCTTAACCGGGCAACAGCGTCAATTCCCGACACATCAGCCCTCCGTGTCATTGCACAGCCGCTCCCGCTTCCCGCAACGTCGCTTTTCTCTGAAAGTACTGGCTGACCAGCACCGCGCTCAACACAATGCCGCAAGCAAACCACTGCAGGGAATTCAGGTTTTCGCCCAGCAGAACAATCCCGGTCAGTACTCCAATCACCGGAATAGTGTTGCTGAAAGGTGCGGCTTTGGGAATGGGAATACGGGCCATAGCATAGGCCGACGCGGCCTGTGCGCCCAGCGATACTCCTACAGACAAGTAAAGCAGGATTAAAAACGGTTGCAGCTTAAAAGTCTGGGGCAGGCTTACGAAATCAAAGCTCAACACCGGAGCCAGCACCACGGTTGCGATTAAACACTGTACCCACACCACAAACAGAGCAGGATAACGTCCTCTTAAGAAGCGTAGAATGGTAACGAATGCCGCTGCACCGCATAGAGAAAGCAGTTCCAGGAAGTTGCCCAAAACGGGATTACTGGCGCTCTCCGACTCTCCCCCGGCCGCAGTAAGCAACATCACCCCGCCAATAGCCACAATCATACAAAGAATAATCGGCAAGGTGGTCCGTTCTTTCAGAATTGCCCAAGCCGCCATCAGGTTAAGCATGGGGGCCAAAGCCCACATCATACCCGCCTGGGAAGCGGAAGTGTATTGCATGGCCAAGGCCTCAAAAGTGAAAAAACCGATCGGGTCGCAACAGGCCAGCAGAAACAGCAGCAGCAGGTCTTTACGGCGATAAATTCTGATATGGCGCATGGTCAGAAGCACAATGGGTGTAAGCACCAAAAAGGCAATGCCCATGCGGCAAAACACCAGAAAAAACGGATCGTATTCATCCAGCACCAGTTTCACCACAGCCAAAGCGCTGCCCCAGAGGAAACAACCGGTAAACATGGCCGTCCAGGCCAGTGGCGTTTCCTGTTTTGGGGTAACGGGAGCATTCATAAATCACCTCAAATTGAATTTAAGGATTAACACATCTGCAATTCGTTTTCGGTTCGCAGTCTGCCTCTTTGAAGCGTTTGAGGCATCTGAACCGCTTTTAACTTTAAAACCTGGATTACGGACAGGAATTGCAGGGTCGCCGGACGGAATTCGGGATTAGGGACTGTTTTCCGAGGGGCAATACCGTCGCGCGCGACCCCGCAAAGCTCGCTTAAGCTGGGTCCTCATCAAGTTCCAGCTCAATGGGCTTGTCCACATTCTGGGTGAGCAGACTGACAATGAACATGGCCACGCCGGAAGCCAGAGGACCGCCCAGGGTAAACAGGTACCAGATCTCCGTAGGCGAGCCGATGCCCATTACGCTGAAGCCGTTAACCAGGCCCGAGCCGATAATGCGCACGCCCGCGCCGGTGAGCATACCGGCAATCGCGCCGTAGCCGTTGGCCTTTTTCCAGTAAAGGCCCAAGGTCAGGGGCATGAACAGACAGGAGAGGATCAAATCAAAACCGAAACTGGTCAGCACAAAGGCCGAGGGCAGAGCAATGGAGATATAAGAGGCGATGAGCCCCACAATCACGATTACCACCCGGGTGGTCTGCATCAGGGCGCGCGAACTCATGTCTCTGACAAAGATGTCCTTAATCAGGTTCTTGGCAATCACCCCGGACAGAGCAATATTAGCCGTGGCCGCAGCCGACATTACCGCGGCCAGCACCGCGCCGATGAACAGGACGGCAATGGGCAGAGGCAGAAGTTGTTGCACAATTACCGGCACCAGCAATTCGACGTCAGCCTCAATCATGGTGGTGTCGATTGTTCCTGAGTTCATCAGGTTGATGCAGGCATAACTGAGGAAGAACATGATCACGTTCAGCAAGATCATAATTACCCAGGCCATGACCGCGGAGTTCCTGGCCACTTTGCCTGACTTGGCGCAGAAAGCGCGCTGCAGGAGATCGGGACTGCACACTGAGCCTAAACCAATGGTGCACCAAGCAGCCGTCCAGGCCAGCCAGCCGTGAACGCTTCCACCGGTAGGGAAAAAATTCCAATGCTGTTCAGGAACAGAGGCCACCACTTCGCCTACTCCCCCGGCCATGGAAACGGTCAGCGGGGTAAGCACGAGAATGCCTATAAACACAATGATCACCTGGACGATGTCAGTGAAGCACACCGCATACAAGCCACCGAGAATGGTGTAGGTACAGATCACCACCACCGAGATAACCACGCAGGTGCTGAGCGACAAGCCCAACAGGGTAGTGCCCACTTTCGCGAACGACACCACCTGCACTGCCACCCAGATAGTGAAGGTGAAGCACATCAGCACTGTGGAAATAACACCGGTCTTACGGCCATAGCGCAGATAAAAGAAATCGCCCAGAGAAAGCAGTTTCAACTGCCAGAGACGCCTCATATAAAACAAACCGGCCACCAGCAAACAGCAACTGCCGCCAAAGCCTACGATCTGGCCCCAGTTAGCAGCACTGTCCCAGAAACCGAAAGCCAAGTAGGTTCCGGGGTTGCCCAAAATCAAAGCCCCGCCCATCCAGCAGGCGAGCAACATACCGGTGTTGAAAAACATGCCGAAAGAACGCCCGCCTACCAGAAAGTCTTCCGCACCTTTGTTCCGCGCTGCCATGCGATAGCCGATATAGACCATTGCCGCGAAATAAATCGCTATCCCCACCAACAACCAGGTGTTATGCATAACTCCTCCTATAAGAATGCAAATTGCCTATATGTCCTTTCTCCTCTTGCCTTAAGAGCCGGAAGTCTGAATTCACCACTCACCCCGAACAGTTCCCGACCGACTGCCTGAGCAGGCGCTTAAACGGTTGGCTGAAATCGGATACCAGCTCAATGTCCATTTTTTTCAAACTTTCCCGCCATAAAGAAGTGGCTTACAGTGCCTCCCAAAAGGTGAGCAACGTTGCTTACAAAAGGGCGGATCGCACAAAAATTGAAATCAGGTCAGTGAGGAAGGAAGGAAGGAAGGAAGGAAAATCCCCGCTTTCGGCTTTACAATGCAACTGCGTTCAGGGCATACCACTGCCCTATTCTTCATAAGCCTGCAGGCGCATTCTTGAGCGTAATTATCACTTGCGCAAATCCCCTATTCCCCTTAGTATACTCAAGTGTGGGAGGGTAAAACAATTCAATATTAAGACTTCTGGGAGGGGGGAGTAATGGGAGGCATCACTCCGGATGAAGTCAGAAAACACCTTGACGATGTGCTTTCGAGCCCTGACTTCGCAAACTCACAACGAATTAAAGATTTTCTCAAATACATTGTAGAGGCGTCCTTAACAGGCAAGGTCGAAACCCTTAAGGCTTACACCATAGCGGTGGAAGTGTTTTCGTTGGGTGACAACTTTGATTCGCGCCTGAACCCGCTGGTGCGTACCGAGGCCCGTCGCCTGCGCAGCAAGCTGGATCATTATTATTTGGAAAATCCGCAAACACCTGTGCGCATCAGCATTCCCAAGGGCGGGTATATGGCTACATTTTCCCGTCCGCCTTTAATGCAGCAGGCAGCCGTTCAGCAGCCTTGGGAAGAAGCAGCAGGGTTACAGCGGCAAACAGCGGAGCGCGGAACAGTTCTGGTGCTTCCGTTCGATAATATCAACAATGACCCCAAAGCAGAGGAATTCAGCTCTGCCCTGCTTAAAGAAATATCACACGACTTGTCGAAATTTTACGACTTGAACGTCATTGATTACCGGTTTTCCTCATTACTCGCCGGTCAGCCCACCCGGGAAGAGTTGCGGCCGTTCACCGAAAAGTACAAAGCCCGGTTCATTCTGGGTGGAAGCATCCAAATTGAGAACAGTCAGTTGCGCTTGTGGGCGGTGTTGCGTGACTCCACAACCCACTACAACATCTGGTCGGAAAAGTTCGATTACAATCTGGGTGAAATCAGCAACTTTCAATTACAGGATGAAATAGCAGAGGCAATTATCTACAAAATAGCCGGAGAATTCGGGGTAATTAACCATACGTTGATTAAAGAATATGCAACTACCAAAAAAGCCGGCTCAGTGGCAGACGAGGCCACAACTCTTTATTCAACTTGGACCGGTATGCTTTCAGAAGAGTCATTCCGGCTGGCTTTGAAAACAGTTGAGTTGGCGGTTGCCGCTTATCCGGAAAACGCCACTCTTCTGGCTATGCTTGCCGATCTTTACGCTTCCGACTATCAGCTTTACTATAATCAGGTTGAACAACCAATTGAAAAATCCATGCTCACGGTAACCAAAGCCCTGCTGTTGGAGCCGCAAAATCAACTGGCGCTGCAAACAATGGCGTTCAATTACTATTTGCGCAACGATCCGGAAAAGTTCGTGGAATTTGCGGAGAAAGCCGTGGCGGTCAATCCGTGGGGGAGCAACACTCTTACCGCACTGGGCAGTTGGTACGGGCAAATGGGTATGTGGGATCGGGCCCTGGAGCTGACCAAAAAAGTGCAGGACATGAACCCGGCCGCTCCGCACTGGTGTCAGAACACCTGGAGTCTGTATTATTATTTTAAGGGGGATTATCAGGCCGCTCTGTACGAGGCCAATAAAATCAATATGCCGGGAACCTCCCATGGGGCGTTATACAGACTTGCAGCATCTGCTCAGTTGGGGTTGAAGGCAGAGGTAGAAAAAATATGGAAAGATCTAATCAGCAAATTTCCATTTTATAAAAACCACAGCCTGGAAGTAATACGCCAAATGCTTCCCAAAGCAGAATATCTCCAAAAGCTGGAAGAGGGCTTCAGAAAAGCACAAGCCCTGCTCGGTCTGCCCCTGACAGTGAATGAGGAGCCGTCAGCCGAAAACACGCCAGGCAGATCTCAGTCGCGAGCGCAATGCTCCCCACAGACAGACAGACAGACAGACAGACAGACAGACAGACAGACAGACAGACAGACAGACAGACAGACAGACAGACAGACAGACAGACAGACAGACAGACAGAAAGAAAGAAAGAAAGAATTAATTTAAGTAAGTATTAAGATATGAATGA
>CALUZB010000013.1 GCA_944325195.1 uncultured Desulfovibrionaceae bacterium
GGTTCTTTATGAACACATCTTTTGGAAATCGCTATGCCAACACTTACTTCAGCCCCAATAACAAAGGGGAAGCCATGCGCAAAATGCGCCAGGGCGTGCGCCTGCCCGGCTGGGGCTTGCCGATGAACGGCGTGCAGACCCGGTCAGCTACTTATTTGAATCAGCATTCAGGGAGCCCTGAGTTTATTTTAAATGAGCTTGATAAAGAAATAACGAGGCAAGAGGAAGCTACTAAAAAGGGGCAACAATATTTCATGGAAAATATAAACAGATATATAAGAGAGCTTCAATCCATGGATCTGACCATTAAACAAAAAATGTGCTTAAAAAAACAGATCGATAGGGCTGATGATTTGCCCAACCTTCAGAGAGATATTTTCCAGAAAAAGGGTTTTATACCACTTTTATAATTCTTGAGTAAGAGAATTACATATGAAAAAAATACTTATTACTTTATTTCTTTTGCTGTTGTTGCCCGCCTGCGCCAAGCAGGCGGGCTTGGGCGCAAGCAGCAATCCCTTTGCCGCCACCGGTCTGCTGGCCCACCCCGATGAAACAGCGGAAGAAATTCTCATTCGCGCTCATAATCAAGACCGTGATGCTGTTGTTTTAGCAATTGCCGGTTATACCTTGGGTATAGGGGGATTTCCCCAAGATACAAGCTTATCGTATTGGTTTGATCGCACTAAGGATCCTATAGGTTGGGCATACACCTCCAAACTTTTATGGTTGATGGATAGGGCGGCAGGTAACACGCCTACTCCTGAGGATTGTCTTGCGGCCAGCCGTAGTTTTGCCGCTCCTTTGTTCAAGCAGTCCGAGATTTTTGATCTCGATACTGTATGTGCAGAAGTTGGCTATGCCGACAAATTATCAAAGCTTGAATATGCAGAAGCATTGGAAAACTATAAAGAAGAGCTGTATTCCAAGGAATTGCTTCACCGCACTATGACTGAAAAGGAGCTAGGCTTGGTAAAACTGGATCTGCCTCGGGCTGATTCCAGTTCTATCGGACATGCTATGGCTGTACTGACAGATAAAAATGTACCTTCAGTACAACAAATTCAGAATCTTCTGCAATTTATCAAGCAACGGAAAGGTGAGACATACCCGGAAAGCAAGCAACTGCAAGATATTGCTCAAAATCGTCTAATGCAAGTCAGTGCCTTTGAGATTTATTCGCCATTGGTTGTAGAGATAATTGGTAAAGCCCATGCCGGGGATCCTGTTGCCGCTTGGCAAATGGCTGAAAACTATCGTACCGGAGCCCTTGGATTTCCTGAAAATCCCGACCTTGCACGTGTATGGTTGAAGCGTTCTGCCCTAGCCGGGCACAGGAAAGCACTGGATACCTTAGTGCTTTGGGATTATATGAATGATAATACCCTTTATGCCTGGCATAATGCCCATATTGCCTTGTATTACGGCAACCTTGAACTTAAGGGGCTTTTCGAACAAATAATCGGAGATACTGAAAAAGAACTGAACAAAGAAAGGTTGGCTGAGTTTAAACAGGACATTCAGAAAAACCTGGAGTATCTTAAGACAATCGGCTATCAAACGAAATAGCCCACTACCCTGGAGCCTGACTATTAAGCTGGGTCCCAAAGCCATTCCAAGTAAGTATAGAAAAGAGAACTTTTTGTATGGGATAAGGGGAGAGAGGTAATGTATCAACTATAAATTTTCTAACCAAAGGACGTAACCATGACCAGACCCCTCATTTTTTTGCTTCTCTTCCTGCTGTTCTGTCTGCCCGCCTGCTTGGCGCAGGCGGGCTTGGGCGCAAGCAGCAATCCCTTTGCCGCCACCGGTCTGCTGGCCCACCCCGATGAAACAGCGGAAGAAATTCTCATTCGCGCCCATAATCAAGACGGCGATGCTGTTATTCTTGTGGTAACAGGCTATGCTTTAGGTATAGGCGGCTTCCCAAAGAATAATGGGGTGGCAGACGACATGAACTATGCTTATCGTCCTTCAGGCTGGGAATACACATTTCAGTTTTTGAAACTGTTGAATGAGTCAGCTGGAGTTCAGCCCCCAACACCTGACCCGGAAGAATGCCTCGCAGCCAGTCGCAGCCCTGTTGCGCCTCTGTTCAAGCAGTCCGGTATTTTTGACCTTGACTCTGTGTGTGCAGATGTGGGCTATGCCGCTGACTTGGGCCCTGATTTTATAAAGTTTGACTCAAGCTTATCTTCACTCTTTTCTGACTTGTCAGAGCGTCCTTTAAGTGAAGATGAAGATAAGGCAATTCAAAGATTGAATTTGATAGAACCCAGGCTGCATTGGGAAATAGAGCGTGCTTTGATAGATCGGGAATTACCTCAGTCGCAGCAAATCCTTAATCTCATACGGCTTGCAGATCAGCAAGTAACTGGGGGAATGTCAAGTCCGCAATTGCATGCTTTCATCACAGATACCGCTCTGAATGTCAGTTCTGTTGATTCCAACGCCGAATTGGTTAAGGATGTCATCCGCAAGGCCCACCAGGGAGACGCCATTGCCGCCTGGCAAATGGCTGAAAACTATCGCATCGGTGCATACGGCTTCCCTAAGGACTTCTATTTGGAGTTAGAGTGGTTGGAACGTGCCGCCGCTCTGGGGAGCAGAAAAGCTGTGGATAATCTGACACTACTATATTATTTTCACGATAGCATCGGGCAGCCACATACTTACCACGCTGCCCACAGAGCATTGCATTACGGCAGCCCGGAACTTAAGGAGGTATTTGCCGGAATTATTGCAAATATCGAAAAGAAATTCAGCCCGGAAGACGTATCCAGACTTAGGCACAATGCAAATATAGAACTCGAAAACCTCAAAAAAGAAGGCTATCAGACAAAATAGCCTCCCCGCAAAGGGCCCCTGACTATTAAGCCGGGGCCCCTTGTACCAAAATATAAGGATATGCCTAAAGAACATTTTTTCCTGGGATAAGGGAGAGAAGGTGAAGCAGCAGCCATAAACTTATTTCCCAGCCAAAGGACGTAACCATGAGCAGACCCCTCATTTTTTTGCTTCTCTTCCTGCTGTTCTGTCTGCCCGCCTGCTCCAAGCAGGCGGGCTTAGGCACCAGCAGCAATCCCTTTGCCGTCACCGGCCTGCTGGCCCACCCCGATGAAACAGCGGAAGAAATCCTTATCCGCGCTCACAAGCAGGATACGGATGCCATTGTCCTTGCCCGAGCCGGATATGCCCTGGGGATTAACGGCTTCCCTCAAGATACAAGGCTGGCTCGCTTATATCCTCTAAAAGGTCAGGAGTATACCAATGGATTTCTTGACATTATGGAGTTTCGTCCAAACCTCTATTTAGGCTTGCTGCCTCCCACACCCAAAAGATGCGCAAAAGCCGGCTACAGCCCCTACGCGCCTGTATTCAAACAGGCGGGTGTGTTCGACCTGGACAGTGTGTGTGCCGATATCGGTTACGATCAGACCGTATCCCCGGTATCTTTCTATGACCGGGCTGTTGCCGATAACCCAAATAAGGTATTGATCGAGTTGATCAGCCGCCCCATGCGCCCCAAGGATGTGGAAGATTTGAAACTGACCCTGAAGCCTTCGGATGTGAGAGCTCATGAGGAGTATATCGGTCAGGTGATTGCCACGGCGGGAAACAAGAACGCCACCCCGACGGAAAGGAAAATAAACCTGTTGCGGTTTATCACCCAACGCGAGAAAGAGCCGTTTGCTGAAAGCGCCATGGCCCGGGAAGCAGCGCTGAACACTCTGATGCAAACAGCCGCCGCGGACTCAAATGAAAAGTTGACAAGTGAAATAATACGCAAAGCGCATCAGGGCGATCCCGTTGCAGCCCGGCAAATGGCTGAAAATTACCGCACCGGTGCAATGGGTTTTCCCAAGGTTCCCTACATGGCTTTCCCCTGGCTGCGACGCGCCGCTATTGCCGGTGATGAAAACGCCCTGGAAAACTATGTGTTGTGGCATTACAATGATGGCCTGCTGAAATACGCCTGGGCCTATGCGCAAATCGGGCTGCGCTACGGAGGCCCGGAGCATGAGGAAGTATATAACTGGATTATTGAGGAAACCGGCAAACGTTTTACCGCGGAACAACTGCAAAGTTTCCAAAGCGACGTGGACCGAGCATTGGCTGAAATGAGGGCGGAAGGATATAAGGCGGAATAGCGACTTATGCTTTCGAGACGGAGGGTTTATATTACCTTTTCAACCCTCTGACCGGAGCTCTCTCGTATTTTCGGGGATGCAGTGTGAGTATTGTTGCATTGGATCTGCCTCTTCTCTGTTGCGGCTGTTCCCGGTAAATACTTTCCATTTAGAAGAGGTAGCGTATATTAATATATAAACTGCATTTCAGCCAGATAACGCTCCATAAAATCCGGCTGATCAGCCAGGGAAATCAGCGTTGCCCTGCCGGCAAAACACTCTGCCAGTGCGCGTCCAGCCGGATTGAACAACAGCAGACCAGCTCCAGCCAGCGCTGTATTACCGATGGAAAGCGTCCGCTCTGCCAGACCCGGCGGCAAGAACCCCAAAGCCTGCAAATGAGCCGGGCTGACATGCTCACCAAGCGCTCCCGCCAGATAGACGCGGGCCAGCTTGAAAGCAGATATCCCAGCCTGCTCGAGCAGGGTTTTGCAAGCCAGACTGAACGCCGCTTTCACCTTGAGCAGCTCCTCGATGTCAGCAGCCGTAAGGCGCACCCGTCCATAAGTCAGAAAAACCCCTGAATCCGCATCGGCGGGTTCCTCATACCTTTCCTCCGCCGCGCACCTGCAAGTGTCGTAAGCAGTGGAGTCTCCATAACGCGAATGCCCCCGCAGTCTGCCCCGCAGCTTTTCGCTCAAAGGGCTGCCACAGCCGCCCGGGTTGAACCGGCCGTCCACGTCCACAAGGCTGTGAGCCAGTAAAATAGCCAGCAATGACAAATATCCGGTACCGCTGACTGCTTCAGCCTGCTCTTCCGTCAGATTGGCTGTAAGGCCGCCCGGGCCCAACCTGAACCCGGTAATTACTCCGGCAATTCCACCCACCCCGGCCAGTCCGCCGCAACTCAGGCCGATGCCCTCAATAGCCGGCCCCATAGGAATACTCAGAGAATAAAACTGATCAGGGGCAAGGCCCAGCGCAAACTCACAATTGGTTCCCAGATCAGCCAGCAGAAAGGGATATTCAACCTCTACCCCGCAGGAACCAAGGCACAGAGCAGCTACTCCGGCGGAAATATCACCGCCCACAAACGGGCCCGCAAGCGGTGGGATATACACCGGCGGTAATCCCGGCAAACTATACGTTGTTCCGCCCGGCAGGGGCAAAGTATAGGGTGCGCGGGCCAGACCCTCCGGGTTGACTTCCAGAAACAGGCTAGTCATCACACTGTTGGCAGCCAGGCAGATTAAATCAGGGTGGGAGGGCAGTTTTGCCACAATCCGGGCCACCGCGCTCTGGGCCAGCCCGGCAAGAGTTGCCAGCCCACCCGGCTGCAGAGCCATGCCCAGGCGACTGACCACATCACTGCCCGCCCCCATCTGTGGGTTGAGCATTTTACCTTGATCCAAAATGCTGCCCGCCGCGTCGAGCAGTCGCCAGTGCAGGGAAGTGGTTCCCAAATCCACAGCCAGACCAAACCGGGGGGACAGGGGGATTGCAATGGCTGCAGGAAGCCGGGCAGTCAAGGGATATGGCCGCTCTTGGGAAGACAGTGCCGCCAACTGCTCTCCAGCGGACAGGCCTGCAGACGCATCTGCCGGAGCCGCTGGAATATCCCCCGATATTTGTACAGGCAAGGGCAATGTTTTTTCCGAAGACGGTTTAGAAGACGACGGCACCTGGAATGACACAGGAGATGCCTCGTCCGCTGTAGGCATATATGCACCGCACTGCAACGGAAAACCGGAAAACAGCTTTGAAGGTTGACCTGAGAAAGCAAGACCTGACTCTGAAAACTGTGCAGAAGCAGATACAACCGCTATCTGCTCCGGAAGCAGACAGATAGAATCCGGAAGCTCCACTTCGGCCCCCACAGCAGCCATGCGACGGCAACCCAAGCGCCACCCCGCAGCCACAGCCACATCACCCAGAATCTCTTGTTCCTGCAATAACGGCGACGGAGCTTCTCTCCGGTAACGCAAACGACACAGCCCGCACCGGCTCAAACCGGAACACAATGGCGGCGGCTCAACCAGGCCCGACAAATACACCAACTGAGCCAAAGTCCGGCCGGGTGCATACGGCAATTCAATTACGTTTTCCCGTAGGGAAACAGCGGTGTCCGCAGGGCGGATATATATAACTATCGACATATTGCAATCCACAGTCGCTTCGTCAGTTGTCTTACTTAGAACGACTTCAAAATGAATTTACTCCAACATCTGAACAGGCAGACGTCTGCGCCATAACTAAACTGAAAAACCACGTTTTCCTATAAAATCGGCTTCATTTTCGCTACACGCATCGCGCCGCCCTTAAGGAAGAGTTATACAAGACTGTTGAGCCAATTGTTAATTAGTTTACCATGAAGGGGCTCAGGCTTAAAGCCTAAACTTTTGATAGACTCTCGCGCCCGGCTGTGCATTCTACCAGGCGCGAGAGTCCGTTTACCTGGTGGGAGGGGGTTAATAATCAATAATAATTACTGGCTTGATCAGGTCTTTCGGCTTATCCTTCATCAACAGAATACCCTCTTCCACATGCTCAAATCCATGCTTTACATGAGTAACCAGCAGACCGGGGTCGACACGTTTGTTCCGCACCAGTTCAATCAAACGCTCCATGCGGGCCCGCCCGCCGGGGCACAGGCCGCCGCGAATGGTTTTATGAGCCATACCGCTGCCCCAAGCCATGCGGGGCACGGGAATATAGTCATGGCTGTCAAAACCGGAACCGTAATAGTTCACGTTGCCGATAGTTCCACCCGGCTTGACCAATTTAACGGCCTGGGCCATAGCTGTAGCTGGGCCACCGCCGATAATCACATGATCAACACCGAAGCCATCGGTTTTTTCCATAATCTGCTCCACCGGGTCGCCTTTTTTATAGTCAATACAATCGGTGGCGCCGTATTCCACAGCAACTTTGAAAGTAATTTCACGGTTACCCACAGCAAACAGACGCCCGGCCCCGCGCAAGCGTGCCCCGGCAACGGCCATCAGTCCCACCGGACCGATGCCCAGAACCGCTACAGAAGCTCCAAGTTGAATATCGGCCAGCTCAGCTCCATGAAAACCGGTAGTCATCATGTCGGTAAGCATCACCGCCTGTTCCAGGGTGAGGTCGTCGGGCAGATGCGCCAGGTTCATATCGGCATCGTTTACATGGAAAAATTCAGCGAATACCCCGTCTTTTATATTGGAATACTTCCAACCGGTGAGCATACCCTCAGAATGCTGAGCAGGCACACCCAATTCCACCGGCAATTTACGCCAATCCGGAGTAATAGCGGGCACAATTACCCGATCTCCAGGCTTGAAGTCCTTAACTTCACTGCCCACTTCATCAATAATACCCACTGCTTCGTGTCCGAGAATCAAATCGGTACGTTCACCCAAAGCACCTTCATATACCGTGTGCACATCAGAGGTGCAGGGGGCAAGGGCCAGGGGCTTCACAATAGCGTCAAAGGGACCTGCTTGTGGTTTTTCCTTCTCAATCCAGCCTATTTTATCAAATCCAAGCATGGCTAAACCTTTCATCTTCATTATTCTCCTGGTTTTAAAAGTTTAGAGGGTAAAATTCAAACTTCTGAACCCGCACGTAGGCTAAGCAGGATGACTTTCACATATTAACGCTGCACCCGTCGTCCAGAAGCCCATCTTGAAGCCAGATGGAACCCTAACATTAAAACTCCAACCGACACGCCCGGGTCGGGTTCCTCTTCAGGGAAACAACCCAGCCGGCAAAGTTTGGTCATTTTTTCAATTCCTGCAGTGAAGAATTTCACAAATATACAAACAACCTTGCAGCTCTGTCGATGGATTACCTCTACCACTCATTTATATTATTAACAAGCAAACAGTAGAAAGGCAAGAATTTTCTGCTCGTCTTATTTCCCGCTATTCTCACATCTGTGTTTCAGTAGGCATTAAAATTGAAACAAGGTAAATTAAAAAGGCCTCCAGTGCCGACGCGCATTCGGGCAATCTTACTCAGATTTGGGAGATTACTAAGTCGGGACGACTGAAAACAAAGCTGCATCCCGCGTTATTTCTTCTTTAGATTGGAACTGCGAAAAGGTGCATAAGAACGGTTACGACTGCTACGCTTGAAGAAAAACAGCCTTGGCTACACCAGTCCAAAGACACCTCTGTGCTTTGGGCTCCGGCCGGTACCTGGGACAAAGAACGGGCTCCCCGCAAAGCAACCAGCTCAGCTGCGGCATGCTTGCTTCCCAGCTTAATACTTATGAAAAGGCAGATTAAGTTCTAAAGGGAGAGTTCCACTCCCGGCAAGCACTAAAAGTCAAGCGCACGCCTATAAAGCAAAGGGCCGGTGCGGTAAAGATTGTTTCCTGTGCAGTCAATGGCCACAGTTACCGGAAAATTTTCGACTTCCAGCTCAGCCAAGGCTTCCGGACCCAGTTCAGGGTAAGCGAGCACTGTATACCGTTTGATATGGGCGGCCAACAGAGCTCCCGCTCCGCCGGTGGCGGCAAAATACACCGCGTTGTTACGTTTGAGGGCCTCAATTACCGTATCAGAGCGATCGCCTTTGCCGATCATACCCAGCAGCCCATGCTCCAGCAAGGCCGGAGTATAAGTATCCATGCGGGCAGCTGTGGTAGGACCGGCCGATCCCACTGCCCGCCCGGGCAAAGCCGGAGTCGGCCCCACATAATAGATTACCTGACCCCGCAGGCAAACCGGCAAAGCATCGCCCCGTTGCAGGGCCTCTGTCATTCTTTTATGGGCGGCATCGCGGGCGGCAATAATCTGCCCGGAAAGCAACACCTGATCACCCGCCTTGAGCTTGGAGGTCATTTCGCGTGTAACAGGAACGGAGATTTCGATCTTTGCGCACATTGCCTGCTGTCCTTATCCTCTGTCAAGCAGAATCGCCTACTAAGCCGATAAATATATTTTGGCTGAATAAGGAAAACGACGATTACAAACTGAGTCAAAAATTACATTCAAACTATCACTGCATCACATTGCTATGAGAGCTCATTTCTGCCCTAACGACATCAGGATGCTGAATTTCATTCAAAGTTAGTTAACTTAAGCAAAACTGGTTACATTGGGACCTGCTTAAATAAATTCACTTTAAACTGGATAGCTTTCAAGCCTGTATTGCCTTCAAATTGTAAAGAGAGCATTATTGCCTTGACACGCCAAAACCAGATTGCTTGCACGATACGGCTTCCAAACGCATCTCCTGATGTAAAGTTTCGGACAGGCAACTGTTCTCAAATTACCGGAACATCTCCATTAAGGTTAACTATCCGAATTATTGAATGTTTAACCGCTCTGTGCACCGTCAGGCTCTAGCATCAATTTAGCATTATTCTTTTAAAGTAATCTATACCCGGAATATTTTTGTAAACAGGTACGGCACAAAAATATTCTGATAAATATGAATCAGATGGACGCACCTATTTGCCCATCGTTTCCTTCACCTTTGCCAACAAGTCGGGAATTTCCAGATGCTGAGGACATTTCGCCAGACATTCGCCGCAACCGATACATGAGGAGGCCGGAGCTCCACGTTGAATGGGGGACATTGACACTGTGTAGTCAGCCATCGCCCGTTCTATATTGCGATGAACCAAGTAGTTGTTGTAAACATAGGCGAAGATATAGCCGATAGCGACGTTTTGCGGGCATGGAATGCACTGGTAACAGCCAGTGCAGTCGATGTGCCCCGGGGTATGGCGGAAAGCATAGATTGCGGCACCCAACGCCTCACGCTCTGCTGGTGTCAACATATTGGGTTGTGCCTTGGCTGCATACTCTAAGTTTTCCTCCACATCAGTCATTGAACCCATGCCGCTGACAGCGACGCTTACTTCAGGAATATCCCATAGATAATCCAAAGCCCACTCTGCATCGGGCTTTTCCACACCTGTGGATGATAGCGCAGCCTTCATCGATTGAGGCAGATTAGCAAGAAGACCTGTGCGGACAGGTTTCATCACAGCCAAGCCCATACCATTGGCTGCGGCATACTTAGGACCAAGGACACCCGCCTCATACTCGTAATCAAGGTAATTATGCTGGATAAGACAGAAATCCCAAGAGGGAGTATATTCCAACACTTGCTTGAAAAGTCGGAGATTGTCGTGAAACGAAAAGCCCATAAAGCGTATCTTGCCGTCGGCCTTCAATTTTTCCATTTTCTCTACCAGCTTATACGGCAGTATTTTTTCCTTCCACCCCCTATGCATTATCATGTGAATATGATAAAAATCTATTACGTCTGTGCCTATAGCACGGCGAGATTCATCGAATAATCTCTCGAAATCATCCGGCCGCTCCATAACCCACCATGGGGCTTTAGATGTGACATGCACACGGTCACGCCAACCACCGGCAAGAGCTTTCCCTACAGCTTGTTCGCTTTCACCGTTTATATAGACACGCCCCGTGTCTATGTAATTAACCCCTCCTTCGATAGCACGGCGTACCATTGGCGTCGTCTGCTCAAAGTCAACATGCCCTCCCTTCATAGGCAACCGCAACATGCCGAAACCCAATGCCGACACCTGTACGCCGGTACGCCCCATGGGACGGTATTGCATCCGAGGATTATAATTCAAAATATTCTTTGAAAGCTGTTCACTGGCCGCTTGCTTATTCGCTTCCTGGGCCATAGCTTTAGGCCCCGCTATGGCCCCGGCGGCGACGGCAAGCAGGGAACTCTTAATGAAATCCCGCCTGTCCATCTTGTAACTCCTTCCTAATTATTCAGCCCCAACAACCAAGCCGGGTTGTGACGAACCAACAAGTCAATAGACCTCTGCGGTACACAAAGTTCCAGTAATCCTTTGATGCAATGCCGCATTCCTTCAATCGGATGCAGCATCACTGCCTGTCCCAGATCGGTGGAAATAAAGCTCCGTTCCGCGTTAATACATACGAAATCGGCAAACTCCTTAATACTTTGGCGCTTATACTGCGGCATTCCGCTACCCTCACCCCATAAACAAGGCAGGTAGCAGTATTCAATATAAGCGCCCAGTTCAATACACAGCTTTATCTGGTCCTTCGTCATTGTCCAGAAGTGGGAGTTTGCATGGGTGACGACAAACTTCCTAACACCCACTTCGTGCGCCTTTCGCGCCAGGGTGATGCTCTCTTCCGGCGAGGCATGGCCAGTGGCGAAAATGATATTAGCTTCAGCGCAAATTTCCATGACCTGAACGACTTCGGGCAGTACTTGTCCGCTGTCGTCTAAAACGGAGATTCCCTCTTCCCTCCGTCCCTCTCTACGATAATGATAAGAGGCATCAAGCGTAGGCATCCATATGCAACGGCACAATCCTCCGCTCGTTTCAATAGCCTTCCGTGCAGCAAATACGTTCACCTTGTCTCCGTGCACGCGGTTCATGCAAAAACTACCAAAACATCCCGCACCTGGCAACATCTGTCGTATAATATAGGCTCGGTCATGACAACTAAAGTCATTGGACTTGAACATTACAGCCCGGTATCCAGCACGCATGGCATCTTGCATGAATCCATATTCATTGCATGACCGATCCCGTGAGTCAGGCGCGGCATGAAGATGGATATCGCATACGCCTTTCAACAAATCATCGTTTATAGCCAGATAATTTTTGTTTTCTTCTTGCCCCGGCAATAAGTTTACAGCATGAACAGGCACGGCTGTTGCCGTCAACAGAGCGCTTCCAGTCAACACGGAACTTTTGATAAAATCACGTCGGCTCATTTTTTTATTATTCATAGCTTTTCCCCCGACAGGATATAACATATATAAACACTCCGTATCAGATCACTAAGTTTTAAGCGGGGCGAAAACAATGCTTCACCTTTTGTTTCAAGATTCCTGACATCCGGCGAGCCTGAAATAATTTTCCAATTTATAATACGCGATCTCCCTTAGAAATAAACAGGCGTATAATTCACGGACTTACACACTAAGACACTCCATGGGCGGCCTTATATGTTGAGTTTCAACTTTTAAAATTTTACTTTCAGTAGAAGGCCTCTACAGTATCACCTTTTGTAATACCTCTGTCGGGCATAAACTAATATCCATTATTATTGCATAACCCGATAATACCTATATAATAATAGACTAACCTTCACTATTTCCCGAATATCTAGGTACCATCTTGACTATCAGAATACTAATTTCATACAGCAGCCAAACAGGTAAAGACACTAACAATAAAGTAAATACATCTGATGTCGGCGTTATGATTGCAGAGATAATCAGAATGACTACTATCGCATGTTTCCTAAACCGGCACATGAAACTGGCAGACAACAGCCCCAATTTAGCTAGAAGCCAACATAATACAGGGAGCTCAAACACAATGCCAATTAGTAAGTTTATAATCATCATTGTATCCACATAAGACTGGAGGGTTATCATATTCACGACATCGTCTCTCACCTGATAGGTCCCCAGAAAACGGAACGTAAGGGGGAATATAAGGAAATAGCTCAGCAGTACCCCCAATACAAACATAACATATCCGCTACAGGCTACCCAAAACGAATATTTTCGCTCGTTGGCGTACAGTGCCGGTGTAATGAACATGAACAACAAGTATATTATGTAGGGTGAAGATAACAACACCCCCACATATATAGACGTTTTCATGTGGATTACAAATTGATTAGCCAGTCCAGTATTAATTAGCTGCACGGAAAAATCATCACTCTCAGGCAAGCCTAACCAATAACCGACTTCATCAAAAAAATTGTATGTGATAAAATTACTGCTTTTGGGAGCAAGAATGATTGAGAAAACTTCTTCTTTGAATAAAAATGCTGCTATGCCACATATAGCTATAGTTATAGTTGCTTTTATTAAAACCCCTCTAAATACGTCCAAATGCTCCCAAAAAGACATCTCCGCTACTGTTCTGTCTTCTCCCCTTTTCATGTCACTTGCTTTCAGTTTCTCCCTTCACCTCAAGATCATCTTTAATGCCTCTTTCATTTTCTTTTACTTCAAAGTCATCTTCTATGCTTTTCATACCCTCTTTAAAACTGCGAACTCCCTTGCCCAACCCCTTCATCAATTCAGGAATTTTTTTCCCGCCAAAGAACAAAAGTACTATCAAAGCGATAACCAAAATTTCTTGTGTTCCGATTCCAAACATAATTATTAATAAAGTTAAATAGTTATACAATCTTTCCAGCAGTACAACTGTACGGCACTCACCACCCTAAATAATTATATATCGTATATACACATAATAGTCTAGACACAAAAGTGGCATATTTTAAAGGTATACCTTTTGAGCACTTTTTTAAAATATGACAACTATTGTATCCTGATTTTAAATGAGTTGTATAGCGAGTAATTCTTAAGTTAAATTCAACGGTTGATTTGAGGTAATTGCATTCATGCTGCATGGCGGCTGACTGGTTTGCACAGGCGGGCGCAGTATTGATTAAAATAGTAGGCTGTGTATTAGGAAATGATTGATAGAGTATTCTGCCTATAACCATGCTCCTCTTCTGCTACACAGCCTTACCCTACATAATATACTTGTTGTTCATGTTCATTTTATTTAATTCTGGTTTAACAGTTGAGGGTAGTGTAGCTGTGATGGAGTTATGGAGGGGTCAAGAGAGGAAGTTGGGTTGGTTTAGCCCGTATTCTTCAATGGAGGCAAGGAGTTGAGCGGCCTGGGCAGGACTGGCATATGGAGAGGGCGCTCAGCTTAGGATATCTAGGGAGCGAGGTGGATAGGAAGGGGTAGTCGATTAGTAAGTAGCTGGAAGGGATTGCAGGTGGTGGGGGTTGCTGGGCTGTTTTT
>CALUZB010000014.1 GCA_944325195.1 uncultured Desulfovibrionaceae bacterium
AAAAACAGCCCAGCAACCCCCACCACCTGCAATCCCTTCCAGCTACTTACTAATCGACTACCCCTTCCTATCCACCTCGCTCCCTAGATATCCTAAGCTGAGCGCCCTCTCCATATGCCAGTCCTGCGAGTTTCTCTGAGCTTTAAGGATAATCAGACTCGTCCTACTTATTACAAACCAACTGAATACAGAATAGTTTATAAGAATGGCCTTGCAAGTTTGACTCCGGGAGCGTAACGGATATATAGTTACTCATAAATGGGCCTGTGTCGGTATAAATTTGGAGAAACAGAAGTCATAACAGTTTTTTTTGCAGGCAGTGTCTGTGACTTCCTTGTAGTTCGGATAGTTGTGCGCGGCTTTGCCTCTCTATTACTGCCGTGAGCTGGACATTGAGTTCAGACAGATAGCTGTTCTGATACTAAATCTGAATGCGATGAGGCGACATCGGGGACTAAACCGCGCCGTCGCTACAAGTCCTTGGCGCAACCAACTGCTTTATCATGCGGAGCCTCTCAGTCGTGAGCAAGTACCTTGAAAATTCGCTAACTCTTTTGTTCTGCAAATACAGCCATAAATTGGCCGCATGAGTTGTCAAACGTCGATATATTTATGCGTTTTGTGTGATGGATGGAAGCGGTTGAGAAGAGCAGGGCATTTGAGTCTGCCAAGTGAGCCGGGTAACTTCATTTACAATGAACACTGATGAATAATTATGAGCATGGAAATTGCATGGGAAACGTGATATGGCGTATTGAATATTTCAGTCGACTAAATAGTTAACTTAACAGCTTATCGGAGTGAGTATGGATTCCCGAAAGATTATAATTGGCGGCATAGCTATATTGGCTTTGCTGTTGCTCATATTTACAATTTACTCCGGCTTTTCTGAAAATGAGTATAATGCTCAGTTAGCTGGGAAGCTGTTCACGCCTACGGCCCAAGCATCAGGCTCAATTTGCAAGAGCGACGTTAAAGCAGATATGTTTGTCAGTCGGGATTTTCCCTTGTTTGAAATTGATAATCCGGAAGTCATAAGGGCATACGAGCAGGCCAATGCCGCTTTAATATCAGTTGAACAGGGGATAGTTTCGCCAGAGGCTTCACTTTCCGTAAGTATAGAACAGTTTGAGCAACGTGTGGCTAATGCGCTCAAGGTGGAGGCCGAGACAAAGAAAATGCGGGAAAAACTAAGCACGGCCTTAGCTGAAGCTTCATATAAACGCAGGAAAGCGGAGGCCAATCCCAAGGCGTATTCCAAGGAGTATATCGCTCAAGCCAAAGCCCTGGAAGATGGCTTGCAAAGTGGAATGGATGACGCTGCAAACAAGCAGGAGTTGGCTACCCAGGCTCGTGCTCGAGCAGAGCAGGAGTTGGCAGCAGTAAAAGAACAATTGAGTTTGTTTTCCACCCCTCAGGGAATGCAGGCTTTGCGCCAATATGAAATGGAAGCAGCTAAGAAGCGCCTGCAGGATGCTAGTGAAAAAATGGAGAGCTTGGTTGTCCGCTCACCCGTTGATGGCTATGTATTAGAGATGATGGTTAGCGAGGGCAGTGAAGTTAAACAGGGAGATAAATTGGCGACGATTGTGCCTTTGGACCCAGAGTTTCTTTGGCTTAATGCCTTTTTTGATGAAAAAGTGGCAGTGAATTTAAGTATAGGGCAACCGTGCCGGATTGAGTTCACTGCTTTGAATGGTTTGGTGTTGACAGGGAGTGTGCGCTCAATTCGTCCTGCAACCTTGGCGCTTCCTTTGCCTGACAGCGATTTTGCTGATAAATTTACCAACATTGAGAGTCTGGTTCCTGTGATCGTTAGCATTGATGACTACGACCCTTCTGAAATGCCCCAACTGCGTTTGGGAATGACTGCAAAAGTTACCCCATTGAGTTTACCAAATGAATGAGCAAAATACTTACCAAATAACTGTAATTCTTGAGCCTCAAAATAAAACCTGTCACATGGTCAGGCCGCGTAGCGTTATCCAGTTGCTGAACCGCTTAAATCTTAAGCCTAATCAGGTGCTGGTTATCAGAAACGGCGGTTTGCTGACTCCAGACCGGGAAATACTGCCGGGCGATACTATTACCTTGCGTAGCGTAGTTTCCAGCGGCTGAGGCTAATTCTGTATCCTAAGCGCATTATCTGTAAAAGTATCGGCAGCATATAAGCTGAACTTGTTCGATTATACAGATATGCAACGGAGCGGGAAGGGGGATTGTTTGCTCTCTTATTAATTAGTTAAGATGACGCGAATAAGTTTAGTTTGTTTATGGCATACTGGATTACAGCGTATGTGATCGATTAAGTATTCAGAGGTTTTAAAAATATCTTGACCTGTGGCAAAAGCTGGTGTATTTAAATCACTCTTGTGGCGGACGTAGCTCAGTTGGCAGAGCACCAGATTGTGGCTCTGGGGGCCGTGGGTTCAAATCCCACCGTTCGCCCCAATTCTATTTATCTGGCTGGGGGCAACACTTCCAGCGTCAAAAGCTATGAATTAGATCCTAAAGAGATTAGTTTGTTCTGTCGATAAAACCATTAAATGAGCATTAAGGATACTACGGGCGTGAGTTGGTTGTAATTTAGAATATAGAAGAACGATGTTTTATGTGGCAGATGTGTTTTCTCGATGCCCTTGTTTCTATTTCAGAACAGATTAACTAATCTATCTATCTATCTATCTATCTATCTATCTATCTCTGATTGTCTATAATCATATGAGGGAGTAGTGATGCTCCCCTCCCTACGCGCTAATGTGGTCGCCATGAATACGGCCCGGCATTTAAAGAACAGCTGTTTACATCTTTCAGCTTCTGTTCAACGCCTCTCTTCTGGTCTGCGGCTCAACGCGGCAGCAGATGATGTGGCTGGCTTGGGTATTCGGGAGTTGATGCGGGCGGATATTGCAACTTTCAAGCAGGGCGTGCGCAATGCCAATGACGCCATTTCTATGATTCAAGTGGCGGAGGGAGCCTTACAGGTTATTGATGAAAAGCTGATCCGAATGAAAGAACTGGCGGAACAGGCCGCCACCGGCAAGCTGAAGATTCATTTCGGCGCAGCTAACAGGTCCGCCGAAGACTACTACTACATCAACATCGGCGACGCTACTCTGGAGGGGTTGGGATTGCGTTCTGATACCGCTGTGGCGTCTGGCGGAAATGGGGGAGGTGGTGGAACCCATATTGGAACTGTTCCTATTCTCAGTGAACGGGTAAATAATAATACTTTTTATGGCGGGCGCAATTTCTGGTCAGGAATAATTTCTTTTGCGATCATCCCGGCCGGGACAAAGAATCTTAGGGTCAAATTAAACGACGCGTTTGATAACGATACTATTGAGCTGTTTACCAGAAACGGTGTGCAACTGGCAGGCACTCCCATAGGTTGGCATGCAGACATCAACACCTTTCCGGAGTGGAAAAGGAATGGAGTGGTTGACAACTCTACTATGGAATCAATGGTTTTAACTGAAGAAAACGCATTTCTCCCCGGTGCGATTTATGATGCGACTCTCATAAACGGTACTGGAGGCGTCCCGGCCTGGACCGATACTTTTCCATATAATACGTTTTCATATAACGGAATGCAAATAGGCTATTCCGGTGAAGGGAATGCCTATCAAATACCTGTACACGACAGACACCACATCGAATATTTATGTATTGACGAGGTGACGGAAGACTTGGTTATGTTGGCCGTGGGAACCGGGGTATTTACTCTGGGGGCTTCATGGGATGAGATGCCGTTACTTGTGAACGGAAATCCCGGTACTGAAGGTGCGACGGAAGGTGCGACGGGTGTCACCACAATCTCAATCAGCACGCAGCAGCTCGCCCAAGAAGCCTTGCCCCGACTTGACGATGCCATTATCAAAAAGGACAAAATCCGCGCCCATCTAGGAGCAAGTCATATTGCCAACCTCTCTATTCAAGCTGAAAATTTGCAGGCTTCAGAATCGCGTATATCCGACGTTGATGCAGCTACAGAGATGACCGAATTTGTTCGCTCGCAACTCCTTACGCTGTCCGCCACGGCCATGTTGGCTCAGACCAACTCCCTGCCCTGGATGCTGCTTTCGCTGCTTAATGCCCCGGGATAATTGTCTTGCGGATTGAATGACCCATCTGACAGGGGTGAGAGGTGAAACAGGATCTATGGGGATACTCATTTTGAGTTGTCTCTCAGTTTCTTTTAAAGGTCAGGCCGTCTTTTGAGGAGTCGAAGCACGCCTATAAGGACCGTACTCATTCACGTTTGTAACGGTCCGCTTTTTAAGCAGTGAGCGGAAAAAGTGCGGTTTGCGCAAGCAGAAAGCTTGCTGATAATTTTCCAGCTCTTCAAGATAGAAGCATAGGCGGAGGATTTCATGTGATTGTCTGAAACTCTATGAGCAGTTTTTAAAGTTGAAGCTCTCCAGCCGGTCCAGTATGCAATGGACATTATGCTTACTTACAGCGCGTTGGAAGTCTCCCAAGAATAGTTTCAACTCTTTGGCGGCTTCTTTTAAATGTTCCAGACTTTGGCTGTTGTCTATTATAAGATCGCAAGCAGCTCTTTTTTCCGCTTCCGGCCATTGCCAGGAATCAAGAACTGCAGCTTTCGCCTCCTCAACTCCGCGCTGCTTAAGCCGCTGGTAGCGGAGTTCCGTGGGGGTGTCCACATAAATAAGAAGCGGTGTTCCGGGAGTGGCCTGGTTCAGCTTAATGCTGCTTTTACCTCGGTCTGGAGTGCTCATAGTTCCCCAAACGTTTTCCAGGCCGCTATTTCGGCGGGGCCAACCGGCTTCAAGGAATAGCGGCACTTCCGCCGCAAGAATGCTTGTTTTGTTTGCAACGGCTTCAGGCGGAATTGTTTCCCAGAAGTCCGCTAATTTGTGCTGCACCAGGGGATGAATCAGGCGTTCAATATCTTTGCGCAGTCCCGGGCGGGTTTGCATGGCATTAAACAAACTCTGCTTATCCAATTTTCCACTGTCATCAATAAATCTGTTGCCATACCAGTTCTTAAGCAATACCCACCCATCTTTATTTTGCTGATAAAGCCTGTTGACTTCAGCATCGGCACTCCATATCGGAAGCCCTAACCTCTGCAATTCATTAAGTAAAGCGGATTTGCCACAGCCGGGCAAGCCGGTAATTGCTACTTTAATGGGGACGTCCAGTAAAGCTTTCAAAGCTTCCATGAAATCAGAAGGAAGCTCTGATTTAAAATGGAGCGGCTTCCCGGTATCCGGCTGATTAAAGCTCAGCTTCCAGGCGTGCAGCATCTGGCGGTTTGCAATTTTCAGCTTGTGGTGGATTTTGGGGTTGGAAGTTTTGGGGTGGGGCAACAATTCAATGTCTCCAGCCCCCCCGTATAAGTTGTCTCCCCAAATAGGGTGTCCTATAGCCGCCAGATGCACCCTGATTTGGTGAGTGCGGCCGGTATGAATTTTCACGCCAAGGAGAGAGAATTCACTGCCTTTAAACAGACCGTTTCCTGAATAGATAATTCGATATTCACTGACCGCTTCTCTACCGCCCGGCATAACTGCCATTTTAGTTTTTACCGTGGGGTGGCGGGCAATGGGCTGATTGATTACTCCATAATCACAGCTCGGCTTTCCCATAACCAGGGCCAGATATTCTTTGCTTACCGCCCGAGCGGCAAAGGCCGCGCTGAGCTTGAGCCGGGTAGGTTCATTCAGGGCAACCAACAACAGGCCGCTGGTATCTTTGTCCAGCCTGTGCACAATGCCGGGCCTTAGGCCGGGCGTCTGGGCGAGCTTTGGAAAATGGTGAAGCAAAATATTGACTAAGGTGTTTTTGGGGCAGGAAGGGCAGGGGTGCACAGTAAGATAAGGAGGTTTATCGAGCACCAGAAAGTCGTTATTTTGATAAATTATCGTTAAGCTCCCTTCCTGGGCTTCAGGAGTTGTATTTTCCGGGGCGGGCAACACCAAACGAACTAATTGTTCCGGGAACAGCGGACGGCGGGGGAGTTTTACAGGTGCTCCATTTACAGTGACGTTTCCATCTGAAATCAGTTGCTTGATTTTTTGTCTGGAAATGCCGTTGCCGGCAAGTTGAGCGGCAAGAAAAGCATCAAGCCGTTTGCCGTGATCTGGAGAACTTACCTGAAATTCAAAAGTGTATTCAGTCTGAGTTTCTAAATCCGCTTGTCCGGAGTGATTGTTGCTCATTGTTTATGGGAGCGCCTTTCCAATAAGTGATTGATATGAGTGGACAGAAGCTCAAGCACTTCTTCCACGGTGCGTTCAGTGGTATCAATTAAAACAGCGTCCCGCGCCGGGCGCAGTGGGCTTTCTTTCCGGTTGCGGTCTTTGGCGTCGCGACTGAGTATTTGATCGAGAATAGTGGAATAATCCGCCGCTATGCCCATACTTTCAAGCTGGCGAGAACGCCGTCTGGCCCGCTCTTCCGGGGTTGCGTCAAGAAAGAACTTGCACCCGGCGTGGGGGAAGATTACAGTTCCCATATCCCGCCCCTCGCAAACCAAGGCGGTTTGTTTGCCCACCGCCCGTTGAGCGTTGCGGAGAAAAGAGCGAACAACCGGTTTAACAGCCAGCTTGGACGCTAAATTCGCTATCTCTTCAGAGCGGATTTCTGCTCCGAACTGCCGCCCGTTATTGCACATTTGGGAATTCTGCCCGGTGCCTTGAATGGAAAAATGGAAATTCTCCAACTCTGACTCAAGCTGGCTGTCTGACATTTCCAGACTTTCGGGTCCGATTTCATAAGCTAAAATGCGAAACATCGCCCCGCTGTCCATATAAGGAATATTCAACTTCTGGGCCAGCGCCTGAGCAAGACTGCTTTTGCCTACTCCGGCCGGCCCGTCCAAAGTAACAATGAAATCTTTCATCCGATTATTTCCTCACAGGCCTGTGCATACAACAGATTTTCTTCCGGAGTACCAATACTGACACGCAAATATGCATCCAATCCGTAGCTTTTTAACGGGCGGACAATGAAGCCCTTTTGTAAGAGTTTTTCAAACAAATCATTTGCGGCCAGCCCATTCGGTGGGCGAACCATGATAAAGTTGGCCTGACTGGGCAGAACTTCAAATCCAAGTTCACGCATTTTGCTTGAAAGCATTTTTCGCCCCTCTCTGACCGTTGCAAGAGTTTTTTCATAAAAGTCCATGTCTTCAAGGGCGGTTAAAGCGGCCTGTTCAGCAAGTATGTTTACTGAAAAAGGCAGATGCACACGTGTAAGCACATCTGCAAGATATTCGGGCAACAGTCCATATCCCACTCTTAAGCCGGCCAGTCCAAAACTCTTGGAAAATGTGCGCAATATGGCCAGGTTTGGGAATTCTCTCAAACGGGGGAGCAAAGAGTGCGCTGCCTCATCATCACAAAAATCCATATAGGCTTCGTCAATTACCAGCAGGCAGGAAGAGGGGAGCGCGCGTGCTGCCCGTTCCAGTTCTTCTGCCGGTGGGCAATAGCCGGAAGGGTTGTCCGGCGAGGTGACGAAAACAATCCTGGTATTGGCGTCAACCAGGCTTAAAAGCTCTTCCCAGGGAAAACTGAAGTCCGGTTTTAGAGGGGCTTGGCGGAATTCCACCCCGGCAAGCTTTGCCTGTAAACGGTAAATGCTGAAACAAGGCTTAAAAGCGACAATATTATGCCGGCCCGGGTCTGCAAGCACACGCACAAGCAAGTCTATTATCTCATCAGAGCCGTTGCCGACTGCTACCATTGAAGCTGGGAGGTGATGGTGTGTGGCGATTGCCCGGGTCAGTCTGGGAACACCGGATTGTGGGTAACGGAAAGAAAGGCAGCCTGAAGTTTTCAGGACTTCCAGCACCTTCGGGGAAACTCCAAGCGGATTTTCATTGCTTGCAAGTTTAATTACCTGGTTTAAGGAATAACGCTCTTTAATTTCATCAATGGAAAGCCCGGGGACATATGGGCTGAAGGAGCGGGCCGCGGCACGAAGCTCCGGCCCGTTGGATTTGCTGTTCATAAATACCTACGCACCCCGCTTTCTGGCTGCACATTGAATCAGCAATCGCAGTTCGGCAACCTGCAGCCACGAATGAGGGAAAAACACCCTGAACTTGAAGTTACATAATCGCTTAAACTCAAGCATTATTGATTTTAAGCGGACACTAACCAACGTGTAATTATCTTCCCGCGCAAATATTATAACCCGCCGCCCTTAAACGGGCGGCGGCAAACCCTTATGAGCGGCAGCACTCATTATAAATTACTTGATAATTACATGGAACATATCGCTGAAAACTTTTTCAGCTTATCCACGGCAACCTTTCCGCCGCGCCGGCTAAATCATCTATAAACGGCTTTTAATCCTCCTGGCTGGGATGAATGGTCAACACAGCTTGCGCGGCGTTTTTAACCACCTTCTCAGCAACTGAACCGAACAATATCCGATCTATTCCTTTGCGACCGTGGGTTGCCATTATAATCAAGTCAACCTCAATTTCTGTTGCGTAATGAAGAATTTCTTCAGCAGCGTAACCGGTGATGACTTTACCGGTAGCTTTTACTCCTTCAAAGTTTTCCGCAACAAATTTTTCCATGTTCTTAACCGCTCCATCCACAATTTCACCAACGAAATTTTCAATGGAGCTGGGCGGTACATGAAAGCCTACATACTGGCTGAGGGTTGGAGCTACATATAAAACGCAGATTTCTGCGTTTAGGGCTTTTCCCAAAGTCGTGGCGTATTGTGCAAGTTCCACACTGTTTTCCGACAGGTCCACTGCGCACAGAATTTTTTTGATGTCTTTCATTGTAAACTCCCCCTGATGTCTTATATTGTTAACTCAAATCATTCGCAACAATAAAGCACCTTTGCGGAAATGTTCATTGTTGGGAAATGCCTTTGATTGACGCCTCGCTCATAATAAACTAAACTATTTCCCGCTTCTTAAATAATCGATTCGAAGCATTTACCGGCGGACTCAGTTTAACTCTAAGTTGCACCGGAAGTGCAGCTTAGTTAAGTACTGTAAGTCGCGCCGCTGTGAATAATTTAAAAAATAATTTCTGGCATTGCAAGTGTATTGTGTATTATAGATAACTATCTTTTGCCTGTTCGGCAAAAATTACCAGTGCGGCAAAAATTGCCTGCTTTCTTTTGATGTTGTTGAATAATTACAAGCTGTTAATGTGTGCGCGTGTTTGGCAGGATTTTTGCATAGCTGGTGTTGCAATTAACCCAAAAACAGGGGGTAGACATGAAAATTCAAAATGAGTTGCTGACGGGAATTATAAATGACTCGCAACAGCTTAAGAAAACTGGTTCTATCCAGCCGGAAGCAGATTTTGCCGCCGTGCTTACCAATGAGCTGACCCAAGGTCAAAATGTTGCTCCTGTGGCATCCGGCCTTCAGGATGTGCTCCCCCTTATTGGCCTGACAGATTCTGAAGCCTTAGGAAGCCAAGCTAAGCCCGACGCGTTTTCGGAATTGGAAATCCAGTTCATGGGTGAACTTGGTGAACTTCTGGATGTAGTTGACTCCTATAGTCAGGCTTTGTCCGGGCACGGTGGAGAAATGCAGACCAGCTTAAAGTCAGTGTACAGCATTTTGGATGATATTACTCAAAAAACCAAAGAGTTGAAAGGCGCTTTGGCGGAAATTGGAGATAATCCGTTGCTGTCCGATATAGTCAGTGAGCTTGAAGTGATGGCAAGCACTGAGAAGTTTAAGTTGAACCGGGGAGATTACCTCGTTTAGACGAGGGGCTACTCTGAACGTTGTTTTCGTCTTGATGACATTCGTTCGGCTTTGATGTCAACTTGACTTTCCCGGCGCTTGCAGTGCCTTGGCTGATCAGCTGATCGGGATGATATTCAGTTTGCCGGTGGCATGAATGAATTGTTGGAGCAGAGTGGAAGGCGTTCGCTGCACGGCTTGGCTTCAACACAGTGATCAGGACTAGTCCAAGCGAGCGTTTAAACACCACTCCTCGCCGGAGGTGTAAACGGCCTATTGGGGTGTTGATCTGTTTGCACCCGGAATGTCAGTAACTGCTTCCGGGTGCCGGCTAATCAGGCAGTGGGGGAAGCCGTCCCAAAAGACCCCGTATGGCTTGGTTTACACTCAGCACTCGCACTTCATGTCTAGAGCCTGTGAATTTGCAGGTGGACGATGTCACGATCCCTTCAATATCCCACCCAAAGCATACAGTTCCTACTTCTTTTTCAGGTGTCCCGCCGCCGGGGCCAGCGATGCCTGTTACTGCAAGCGCACACTCCACTGCAAGCAACTTTCTTGCCCCAGTCGCCATTGCTCTGGCCGTTTCTTCGCTGACAGCTCCAAACTGTTTAAGCGTTTCAGGGGGAACCCCGAGCACTCTTTCTTTAACCGTGTTGCTATAGGCAACTATCCCGCCCTTGAACCAGTCGGAACTGCCTGGTTCGCTGGTTAAAAGAGCGGAAATCATGCCGCCTGTACATGATTCGGCTGTGCCGAGGCTTTTCCCCAAGGCCAAAAGTTTGATTATCAATTCGGAAAGTGAGATAAAATGCTTTTTTTGATTGCATTTCAGGTCTTTCATTATTTTTGAACCTCATTTTGTTGGCTGGTGAATTAATGATTACATGATTTAAGCAATTGGGCAAGTTGATATCCCTAAGTATATAAGAAAAGGATATGCCATTTCCTGTATAGCCTTTATAGCGGATGTTTCAGGTGAGGACTTGAGTTTTTGGCTGAAATGCCGAAAAGAGAAATTCAGACTTTGTTTCTTGGCTTGAAGCCGGCTTGGCAGATTAGATTTATTTAATACATGTTTTTCTGAATTGCGGCA
Organism: uncultured Desulfovibrionaceae bacterium; assembly: GCA_944325195.1. Taxonomy (GTDB): domain Bacteria; phylum Desulfobacterota; class Desulfovibrionia; order Desulfovibrionales; family Desulfovibrionaceae; genus RGIG1962. The sequence continues at coordinate 10,797 of CALUZB010000014.1, forward strand.
GGAATAGGCCTGATTTGCTTTCAGGCACGGTCCGCTTTTGTATCTGCCAAGCCTTAACTTTGCAGTTAAGGTTTTTAAACGGGAAATCAGCAAATCGAGGTGTATATGTTTAAGAAAAGTATCTTTATCATAGTGTTTTGTCTTGGGTTGGTCCATGCCGCTCAAGCTCAGAATTTTAAAATAACCGATCCTAAAGCGGTTTATGGATTTGATCGTGAATTCCCGCCGTATAGCTTCCAGGAACCGGGCGGTAAGCCTACCGGTTTTGAAGTGGAGCTGGTTGAAGCGATTTTTCGCAACTCCGGGGTGAACCTGCAGTTTCGACCTCTGGCGTGGGATATGATTCAAACAGAGTTGGCAAACGGTTTGATTTCGTTTACCAGCGGTATGATTCCCACTGTGCAGCGCAAGGAGCTGTATCTGTTCAGCGAACGCCCGACTGTTTCGGCGAATATCCGTTTCTTCACCAAAGATTATAACCGGTTTGCGAACATTTCTTTGTTACGGGGACAAGCTGTTGCGGTGGAAGAAAATTCTTATTCCTTGCGCTTAATGGAACATTATGGCGGAATAATCATCAAGCCGTATCCTACCAAGCAGGATGGTATTCGCGCTTTGTATGACGATTACGTCGTTGCTTATTGTGGTCCGGAAGCGAATACCTATTATATTATGGAAAAGCTTAAGTTTACAGGCATTTCTGCTATGGGAACACCTTTAAGTCTTTCAGAAATGCATTTTGCGGTTAACCGAGAACGAGCCGACGTGTTGCGCCTGCTTAATGAGGGCTTGGCCAGAATTATTGCTGACGGCGAATATGAGGCGATTTACCGCAAGTGGTTTGTGCGGGAAATTGATGAGGCTATGCGCGCGGAATTGATAAAGAAGGCCACTGATGCCGCAATCAGCGCTTACGCTCCCTACAGCGGCAAAACTCATGGCGCCGCAGTGCTGACTACTGCCGGAAATTTTTATACCGGCTCAACTTTGGAAAATGCTGAATCCAGTCTGAATATCAGCGCACTGCGTTCTGCACTGAGCCATGCGGCAGCAGCCGGCGATATGGAGGTCAGGGCTGTGGTCAGTGTTGATCAGGCTGGAGTAGTACAGAATCCGGATACAGCCGATTTGCAGACAGTATACGAGTTTTACCGGGGTGGGCTGTTCATTACCGGTGATAGTGAAAAAGGCTATGTAACCAAAACCGCCGGGGAACTTTTGCCGAATCCGGTTATCAGCCGGCCGGTTGAAGCAGTGAGTGAGTGGTAGTTTCAGAGCTGTGATGTTTAAAGACTGTATTGCTGCAGTGTCCGCTTCCACGGACACTGCAGCGCTTTTACTCTGAATCTGAAAATGTTCTGTGAGGGAACAGCAGGCCTTGTTTAAATAAAAATCTGATTGCCAGAAAGAACAGTCCGGCAGTCATCAACAGAGGGGCGATTTCAACCCAGTTGGGGTAGTAGCCTTCCCATGCTTCAAAAGGTAAGGTCGGCACAGCCAAGGTTTGCAGGTTAATGACATAGCGGTTGGTTATCAGTCCTAGGCAAGTCAGTCCGGCGGCCGGGAAGAAATACTGACGGTTGGTCCTGAGCCTGTGTCTGGACAGAATAATGAGCGGCAGCAGAGTGAATATACCCAGTTCTGCTACAATCAGCCATTTGCCGAAAGCCGCGCCATGGAACATCTGGTTGAATTCCAGCCCTTTAGCAGGCAGCAGCCTGAATTTCCAAAGCAAGATGTCGGCCGCCCGGGCAAGCAGACATGTGGTCAAACATAATGCACCGCACTTGCCCAGGCCGTTAAGCATGTTGGTGGTCAATATCTGCACTTTGGCAGCCCTTTCAATAATGCCGGTCAGTAACGCCATAAACAGCGGCCCGGCGGCTATGGCCGAGACGATGAACAGCAGACAGGTCCATGGCCAGATCCCTATTCCCGGGCGCCAGGAAAACGGTCTTGCGAACATCACCCCGTAAACTCCGCCTAATGAACCCTGATGCATCAGGGAAACAATTGCTCCCACGCCGGCCAGAACTGGCAAAAGTAAAACCAGCTTTTGTCGCAGCCGTGCAAAACGCGGCATTTTCCGGAACAAGGGGTGATTGAGCAAAACCGGCAGAAACTCCAGGAACAGAATGCCGCTGTATAAAGTGATGCAGAAGGTAATTTCCGTAAGCATTGAGCTGAAATTCGGATGCAGGAACGGAAACCAGGCGCGTAACGGCTGTCCGATTTCAAGCAGCAGGATGAACCCGGCCGAGCCGTAACATAAAAGTCCTGTGGTAATACTTATGGGAAGCAACGGGCGTAAATAATGCAGCTTGAATATGTGGTATAAAGCGGCTGTACAGAATGCGCCCGACCCCAGAGCGATTAAGGCCAGATCCGCCATGATCCACAGGCCGAACACGAAAGTGTTGTTCAGGTTTGTCAGTCCCAGACCGCCGGACCCGGGGGCCCAGACCAATGCTGCAGACAGCAGCCCGCACAGAATAAACAACATTGCAAGTAGGTCAATTAATTTGCCTTTCATCAGGGCGTTGTAACATTGCCGGGTGAATTCTGCAAATTCAGACAAAGCAAGTCGCCTTGACCCGGCCCGATGTGCAGTGTAAAGATTACGGTTACGAGCAGTCGTTCATAGGGAAAATGCCGCATTGAAAACTGTGAACCGGCGGCATGGGCCTTATCGGTTTCATTATTGACGGCAGCACTTCCCGCAAAGCATGACGCACCAAGGGCATTACTTTGACAGGCGTTTAATTTTATCCGGGCGGTTAAGCGAATGCAACAGACTCGAATCTTCCCAGTCATACTTTCCGGCGGCAGTGGGGTAAGGCTGTGGCCTTTTTCCCGCAGCAACATGCCTAAGCAGTTTCTTCCCCTGCCAGAATTGAATGGCGAGAGCCTATTCAAGCTTACTGTTGAGCGCTCACTGGGGTTAAACGCGGTTCTGGGCGGTCTGATTGTAGTTTGTAACAAAAGCCAGCGTTTTCTGGCTTCCGTGGCGCTCAGCGAACTTCCAGGCTTGAATGAACGTTGTGAAAGTGTCCAGATCATCCTGGAGCCTCTCGTCAGAAACACTGCCCCGGCCATTGCTTTGGCGGCATTTTCAGCTTTGGAACAGACAGGCGGCAAAGAGTCGGACCCTTTGCTGCTCGTATTGCCGTCCGATCACATGATCAGTCCTCAGGCGGAGTTCGCGTCGGCTGTGGAAAAGGCCACCTTTTATGCTGCAATGGGTAATCTGGTTCTTTTCGGAATAGTGCCCGCAAGCCCTGCTACCGGGTTTGGGTATATTGAGCGGGGCGCACCTATGGCATCGGAAAAGCGTGAATACGACGGTTTTCAGGTAAGCCGTTTTGTCGAGAAGCCGGCGCGCGAGCTTGCAGAAGTTATGCTGGAGCAGGGCTGTTATTATTGGAATGCAGGGATTTTTTTATTCGGCGCTCAGGCCTATCTGGATGAGTTGAGGAGATATGAGCCGGATATTTATGCTCAAAGCAAGCTTGCTTGGGAGCTTGCCCAGCGCAAGGCAGATGTGGTTCTGCCTGACTATGATGCCTTTGCGGAATCACCGAAAATTTCCATAGACTACGCAGTTATGGAGCGCACCGACCAGGCGGTGTTGCTTCCCTTAAACGTGACCTGGAGCGACTTGGGCTCATTTGAGGCTTTTTATCAGAATGCCCGGAAAGATGAGGCCGGCAACGTCAGTTTCGGCGACGTGCTGGCAATGGACTCCCACAATAACTATCTGGCTTCGCAAAGCAGGTTGCTGGCGGTGTTGGGGGTTAACGACCTGGTGGTTGTGGAAACGCCGGACAGTGTGCTGGTGGTTCCCAGAAACAGGTGCCAGGAGGTGGGAGGACTGGTGGCCGACCTTGAACAGGCGGGCAGAGTTGAGCCGCAGGACCCGGCCAAGGTACCTAAACCGTGGGGCAGTTATCAGATCCTGGCGGAAGGCCCTGGGTTTAAAGTTAAGCGCATTGATGTATTGCCGGGAGCGAGCCTGTCTTTGCAAATGCACTATAAGCGTTCGGAACATTGGGTTGTGGTGCATGGTACCGCTGTAGTCACCATTAATGATAATCTGCTCACTTTGCATAAAGATGAAAGCGTATATATTCCAAACCAGGCCCGTCATCGTCTGCACAATCCGGGCAGCGGCCTGTTGACCGTAATTGAGGTGCAAAGCGGGGGATATCTTGGTGAAGATGACATCGTGCGCTTTGCAGATGACTATAATCGTCTGGACTAATCTGCCCAATGAAGATGACTGTACAAAATGCCAAACCACTGGCTGGTTTTATCGACCTGCATATTCATACTACTGCTTCAGACGGTACTGTTGCTCCGGCTGAGGTAGTTGAAACGGCATATGCCCTTGGGCTGGAAGCTGTTGCGATTACCGATCATGACTGCTTAAATGGTATTTCCGAGGCAAAGGAAGCAGGGCAGCGCCTGGGCCAGGAAATAATCCCCGGGTGTGAACTGGCGGCGCATACTCCTTATGGAGAAATGCATATTGTCGGACTTTGGGCGGAGAGCGGCAACCCGGGATTGGAAGAATTGCTGGCAACTCAACGGGAAATGCGGAAAACACGCAATCAGGAAATTCTGCTTGGGTTGCGTCGGATTGGGATAAACCTGAATGATACGGATTTGGCGGCAGAAGTTGACGGCGGAGCCAGCGTCGGACGACCGCACATAGCCCGGGCCATAGTGCACAAGGGCTTTGCCCTATCCGTTCAGGATGCGTTCAAGTGTTATCTGGTTCCGGGCAAGCCCGCTTATGTGCCTCGGCGGCTGCTTCCGCCGGAGGAGATCCTGGTTGTGCTTAAGAAGGCCGGTATAACTACGATATTTGCTCACCCCATGTCATTGCCCGCCCCGGAAGCGTGGATTGGCAGAGAGGTTGCAAGGCTGACGGAACTGGGGCTGCTTGACGGGCTTGAAGCATACCACCCGGAGCATGACAGGGCAAAAGTCCAATATGTAGAAAAACTGGCCTGTGAGCTTGGCCTGTTGCTATCGGGCGGTTCAGATTTTCACGGAACGGTGAAGCCTAAAATTAAAATGGGTGTTGGCGAGGGCCGGCTCAGAGTGCCGGTTGCACTGCTTGAAAGAATAAAGGCACGCAGGGTTCAAGTCGGTCTTCCGGTATAAGGCGATTATGACTTCTGAATTTTTTTTGCCGGAATTACTTGCTCCGGCCGGAAATATGGAACGGTTGGAAGCCGCGGTCCTATACGGAGCCGATGCGGTTTATCTTGGCGGCCGCGATGAGCTCAATTTACGGCAGGGAGCTCTCGGGTTTGATTGGGCCGACCTGGACAGAGCCATAGCGCTGAAAAAAAGCACCGGGGTAAAGCTGTATTATTGTCTTAACGCCTTTCCCCGTCAATCCGGCTTTTCTCAGGTTGAAGCAAGCCTTGAGCGTCTTTCCGGTTTGGATATAGACGGTCTGATCGTTGCAGATCCCGGAGTGTTCCGACTGGCAAGACGGCTGGCTCCCCGGCATGATATCCATGTCAGCACGCAGGCGAACACCGCCAGTGGAGAGGCCGCTTTGTTTTGGCATGAGCAAGGGGCAACGCGGGTCAATCTGGCCCGCGAGCTTGACGCCGTTGCCTTGCGCGACACGTTGAGCTTTATGCGCGAGAAAGCCCCGGCTCTGGAAAGCGAAGTATTTGTGCATGGTGCTATGTGTCTGGCTGTTTCCGGGCAGTGCCTGCTTTCGGCGTGGCTGAACCAGCGGCCCGGCAACCTGGGGCAGTGCACGCATCCCTGTCGGTTTGAGTACAGGGTAACGGGCATAAACCCGGACCTGCAATCGCCCCTGCTGCAGGTGGAAGAGTCATTGCGTCCGGGCGCGCCTTTGTGGGAAATTGCTCAGGACGGTCAAGGGTTTTCGTCGTTTTTAAGCCCGCACGATCTTTGTCTGGTCAAATATCTGGCCTGGTTTTGCAAAGCGGGAGTAAGCGCTTTGAAAATAGAAGGGCGTATGCGCACAGCGCCTATGGTGGCTCAAATGGTCAATGTTTACCGCACTGCTCTGAATGACTTGGCCTCAGGAACATTTCGTCGGCAAATTTATCTGGCTGAGCTTGCTCCCCTGTCCAGCCGCTCTTTATCCAGCGGATTTTTTCTGCCCAACGGCAAGCGCAAGGTATTCAGCGAGCCGCGCCGAAATGCCGGGGAAACCACGGTGGTTGCGCGTCTGGAATATGAACTTGAGCCTGGGGTCTGGCGAGTGCAGGTCAAGTCGCGTTGGAGCTGTTCAAACCGGGCGGAGATACTGTTGCCTGGTTTAAAAACCATTGAATGTGAGCCGGGAAGCTATTTTCTGGAAAATCACAAGGATGTGCGGGCGGAGCTGCTTCACCCGGGCACCCCGGCCAAGTTCTATTTACCTGAACATTTGGCTGTGCACCGCCTGAAGGGAGAGTTGCGGCCGGGTTTATTCATCAGGTCGGTCTAATTTATGGCTGGAAATAAAAAAGGCGGCCAAGGGAAACGGGGGCCGGTAAAAAGCGCAAACGCAAAGCGAGATGTGGTTGTAAAGGGCGGCTCAACCGTCAAACGGGCTCAGGCTTCTCCGGGAAAATCCACTATTTCCTCAAAAAAGCCAGGTGCTTCCGGCGGAAAAACTCCGAAAACCATAAAAAAAATCAACCGTCGGAAACCACGTTCTCTAAAAAGCAAGTTTAACTGGCCGTTGTTATCGGCTTTGCTGACTATGTTGGTTTTGGGGGTGTGTGCTGTTCTCTGGTTGCTTAATTCTTCGGATAAACAAGCCGCTCAGGCAACCTCTACACAACCTGGAGCTGTGGTCTCAGGAGCCCCCGATTCAGAAGAAAGTTCAAATGCCTCTACCGCCCGGAATATTGCCGGTTACCAGGTTGAAAATAAAGGAAAAAACTCTCCGGTTCAGAAAGACGGACATAATAAGTCTTCTGTACATGATGTGCAGGCCGGACAGGGAGGGGCGCAAGCTGCAACTGATAAAAGGGGGGGTAGAGTTAAAAATCGTACAGGTCTGCCCTCTCCCCAACCGGTAATCCCGGATAAGGCGTCAGGTGATACAAGTCACGGGTTGGAACAGGCGGGTGATCTGACGGATACGGCTGATGCTTTGAGTGCTCCAGATGGCGCATCAGACCAGAAATTTGAAACTTCTCTGGGTTCGGAAATGGAGCAGAAAACAAAGAAAATCGATGCCTACTTGTTGGAAATGCTTAATTCTCAAGGCTGTTCCGGTAAGAATATAAGAATTTTTGAGGTGGAAAGAAGGCTTCGTCCGAATAATTCTTATCATTTTCAGAAGCTGCAAGTAGAGCTTCCCGTCAGCTCCGGGTATTATGCCAACCCGGAAAGCTTCGGGCGGGATATCGCCCGTGGTCTTGAGGCAATGCAGGTTGGTGCAGAGCTGACTTCGCCTACGGAAAACCATTATGTGCTGAGTGTGAACGGACTGGTAACCCATGAAATCTTTTTGCGGTTTATTGAAAGTAAAGCTCCGCAACCTCAAGTTACCAGGCCAACAGCCAAATCCGCTGTGATTGCTATTGTTATTGATGATGTTGGGGAGAGTCTCAGTGCGGCGCAAAGCCTGGCAAATCTTGAATTCCCGGTTACATTCGCCATCTGGCCGCGGGCAAGCAATGCCCGCAAATGTGCCGAAATCGGGCGTAGCAAAGGGCTTGAAATCATGATCCACCAGCCTATGGAGCCGTTGGAATACCCCAAAGTAAAGCCTGGCCCGGGGGCAGTATATGTCGGCATGAATCCGGGAGAAGTTATCGCTGAAGTACAGGAGAACATCCCCCTGGTCCCATATGCCGTGGGTTTGAACAACCATATGGGCTCGCGCTTCACCCAAAACCGCCGTGGAGTTGAAGCCGTTCTTGCAGCCTTGCAGGGGCGTAATTTGTTTGTGCTTGACAGTCTGACCCACGGCAGAAGCGTTTTATATGATATTGCCCGGGAAAAAGGGTTCCCATGTCAGCGCAGAGATATTTTTTTGGATGTGAGCCGCGATAAGAACGCTATTTTGCATCAGTTGCGTAAAACGGAAAGTTTGGCGCTGGCCCAGGGGTATGCCATAGCTATTGGACATCCTCTTCCTGAAACGTTGGCGGCTTTAAAGGAGTGGGAGAATAATCGAAACAGGAATTTGAAAGTAGTCAGGGTGCAGGATTTGTTGCAATTTGACCGGGACGTCAAAAATAACTGAAAGCAGGATAGGGCATTTTAAGGTGAAATACTTTGTTGCCTGCTAAGCCTGAGCGCGATTTATACGCTGGTAAATGTCGAAGCCGGCGTGGTTCACCGGATAAATTGTTGAGCGGTCAGGAGTGAAACGAATGCATCCGTTGGCTGTAGCCAACAGGCAGTTTAAGGAAATTATATGGATAAACCGGAAATATTGGCTCCCGCCGGGAGTAGAGACAGTTTTATGGCGGCGTTGGCCGCAGGCGCTGATGCTGTTTACTTGGGCATGAAGAACTTCTCAGCCAGAATGCAGGCGGACAATTTTACTCTGTCCGATCTTGCCGGGCTGGTAGAACTGGCTCATTCTGAGAACAGGCGGGTCTATGTGGCGTTGAACACAATTCTGAAGCCGGATGAACTTGCCTTTGCCGGGAGCCAGATTGGATTTTTAGCACAACATGTGTGCCCTGACGCCTTGATCGTGCAGGATATCGGGGTAATTGAGCTGGCGCGACAGGCCGGATTTACAGGAGAAATTCATTTATCCACCCTGGCCAATGTCACGCACCAAGAGGCCCTGACTGTTGCCCGGGAGCTGGGAGCCAACCGGGTGATTCTGCCCCGGGAATTATCAATTGATGAAATCAAGGCTCTGAGCGAGTCCTGCCCGCCCGGGTTGGATTTGGAGTTGTTCGTGCACGGCGCGCTTTGTTTTTGCGTTTCCGGGCGTTGCTATTGGTCAAGCTATATGGGCGGTAAAAGCAGTTTGCGCGGGCAATGCGTGCAGCCCTGTCGTCGTATATATAAGCAACGCAACAAAGAAAGCACCTTTTTTTCCTGTCTTGATCTGTCTTTGGATTTGCTGGTCAAAACCCTTCTGCCCATAGCAAATTTAAAGTCGTGGAAGCTGGAAGGGCGGCGAAAAGGCCCTCATTATGTTTATTACGTAACCTCTGCCTACAAAATGATGCGCGATAACCCCGGGGATCCGGCGGTAAAAAAGGATGTGGAAGAACTTCTGCAAATGGCGTTGGGGCGCGCCGGTACTAAGGCCGGCTTTTTGCCCCAGAATAAACGTGAACCTACGGTTGCCCATTCAAGCGGCGAAGAAACGGCGTCTGGCTTGTTTGTGGGCAGACTTTCGCTTAAAAAAGGGGATAATCCGCAGGAAAAACCCGGTAAAAGCAAAGCCACTTTGAAAGAAAGACAGGCCCAGGCGCATAATCTGGTGCTTAAGCCCCGGCAGGGGCTGCTGGCGGGCGATTACTTCCGGGTAGGCAATGAGGATAACCCCTGGCATTACACCTTCCCTATCAGACGGGCCGTGCCTAAAAGCGGCGTGCTTACAATCGTCCCGCCCAAAGATAAGTTTCCGCCGGCCGGGGCGCCGGTGTTTTTACTGGACCGCCGTGAGCCTGAGCTGACGGCAGCAATTGCGGAGTGGGAACATAAGGCCGAAAATTTCAGGGCAAAAGGAAGAAGTTTGCCACAGTTCACTCCCCGACTACCCACGCCCGAAAAACAGTCCGGACAACAGGCGGCGAATCCGGCGGCAGGCCACACCATTATTCTCAGCAGCAGCGTACCCCGTGGAAAAGATACCCGTATGGGTCTGCGCCCCGGCATGATGCAGGGATTGTGGTTGACTCGCAAGGTTTTGGAGGAAGTGTCCCGCACATTGGTTGGGCGCATTTCGTGGTGGTTGCCCCCAGTGATCTGGCCGGATGAATCCAACGCGTGGCAACGCCTGGTCAGTCAGGCAGTAGGCCGCGGCGGAAAAAGGTTTGTGTGCAACTCGCCTTGGCAGATAGGCTTGTTTGAGCGCAGTGCCGCGGCAGAGCGGGGGGTGAAGTTCATGGCCGGGCCTTTCTGCAACAGCAGTAATGCTTTGGCGTTGGCCGAGTTGAGTCATTTGGGATTTGAGTCCGCCATTGTCAGTCCTGAGCTTTCCGGTGAAGATATGCTCAGGCTGGGCCTGGAAAGCCCCATTCCCTTGGGAGTAGTGCTTTCCGGTTTTTGGCCTGTGGGAATTTCCCGGCATGCATTTGCGGGCGGCAAACTGAATGAGGCATTTCAAAGCCCTAAGCGGGAGATTTTCTGGGCCCGGCATTATGGAGAGAATCTATGGATTTATCCCGGCTGGCCTCTGGATATTCAAAGTCAGAAAGAACAGTTGGTTAAGGCCGGCTATAAGATTTTTATTCAAATTGATGAGCCGCCGCCCAAAGAGCTTCCGGAGCCGTCAAGGACTTCTCCTTTTAACTGGGATTTAGGTCTGCTTTAAAGTAAATAACTTTATCAGATCGTAGGGAGTTGTTGCCGGTAATTTGTATTTGATATTCATTTTCAGATAAACGCGGGGACGCTGCGCATTCGTTCCAGCTATGAATAAAGGCAGAGGGAAATATGTGAGCATAATTAAAAAATACGCTGTCATGCTCTTAGCCAGTACATTGTTTTTTGCAACTGTTCCATTGGTTGTTACGGCTGCAAATGAATACCACGGCAATCCCACAAGTAAAATTTACCATAACAGCTCATGCCGATATTTTAACTGTAAAAATTGTATTGTAATTTTTATGTCCCGCGAAGCTGCAATGTCTGCAGGGTATCGGGCGTATAAAATATGCAGGGGCTAAAATCCGGAGAATAAGCTTTGGATTTGAAGGCTGCCCAGGTTACGCGTTTTTTCTTATGCTTAGAAATCTTTGTGCTGTGGGTATGCTGCTTGAGAGCATGCTTTGCATGTGGTTTAAGTTCATTCTATGGAGTATATAAGTAAAAGAGCGAGATGTACGGTTAGTGCAGCGGAACAGTTTGCTGTTGTTTTTTGTCGGCAGTAACAGATATTGCTTTCTTTGAGTAATTTCCGCAGACCGACTTTTTAAAGTATAGGCGTATGGACCGGAGTGCAATCGGAAGCGGATTATGGAGAAAACCAGGTCAGGATTTTTTCAACAGGTATATCGACTGGTAAGCACTATCCCTGAGGGGAAAGTGATGACTTACGGGCAGATAGCCCGGATGTTGGGCGGCAGATATTCTGCCCGGCTTGTAGGGTTCGCTATGAGTTCCTGTCCGGTGCATCTTCCGGCCCATCGGGTGATTAACCGCAAAGGGGAGATGGCCGGAGGGCTGATTTTCGGCGGGGCGGAGGCGCAACGGGCTTTGCTTGTCGCTGAGGGGGTACCTTTTCTCATGGACGGTAGGGTTGACTTGGCCCGCGCCCGCCATACACCTTCTCAAAACGCCAACAGCTTTTGCTCAGGATAGTCCGCTTGGATGCACCGATGTTTTTGGGCGTTCGCCATACATCAGCCATGCTGATTGTGCAGGCTTTGCTTCTCATCGCTAACGGTAAAGAGCGAGCTTATAAAATGCACTTATCCGGTTAGAAGCGCTTATCTTCAACCCGTTTAGCCTTGCCCATGAACCGGGGTAACTGACCTGGATCGACAATTTCCACTTGAGGGCTGACCATAACCCGTTGTTGCATTGTGCGTAAAATCGCCTTGGCCAGGTTCGCGTCATTCCCCTTGTCTGCCTGGGGGCTGCGCTCCACTTTCAGGAGCATACTGTCGCGCCCGTTGTCGTCGCGCCACAACTGCATGTTATATTCACCGGCAGTTTCAGGGAAGGTTTGCAGCACGTCGGAAATCTGACCCGGGTAAATGTTGACCCCCCGGAAAATGATCATATCGTCGGAGCGGCCCAGAATTTTATCATGCCGGGGCATTTGCAGACCGCAAGAGCATACCCCGGGGATTAACCGGGAAAGGTCTCCGGTGCGGTAGCGCAGCAGGGGAGAAGCCTCTTTGGTCAAAGTGGTTACCACCATCTCCCCTGTTTCACCCGCCGGTACCGGCTCGAGTGTTTCCGGGTTGAGCACTTCAATAATGAACAGATCCGCCCAGTAATGCAGACCGGTATGGTGCGGGCAATCCAGTGCTGAGCCCGGACCGAACATTTCCGTCATGCCTGCAATATCGAAACTGTCTTCCAGCCCGAGTTTGCGCTCGAAATTGCGGCGCATTTTTGCGTCATGGGGTTCTGCCCCAAAAATTATTTTTTTCAGCTTGATTTTATCGGCAAGATTATTCCGCTCCACTTCTTCCGACAGAAGCAAAGCCATGGAGGCTGTACTGCCCAGACAGGTACTGCCCACGTCCGTCAGGAATTGAAGATGCATTTCAATATTTCCAGGGCCGATGGGAATGCTCATGCAGCCCAGTTTCTCACAACCAAGCTGGAAACCGATGCCGGCAGTCCACAAACCATATCCCACAGCTATCTGCACCTTGTCTTCCGGGGTTAACCCGGCCAGTTCGAAGCAGCGGGCCATTTGCAGCGAAAAGGTGTTTACATCGTTTTGCGTGTAGGCCATGACCTTGCGTTTACCGGTAGTGCCCGATGATGCGTGCAAACGCACCACATCAGTAAGGGGAACTGAAAGCAGAGGATAGGGATATCCCTCGCGCAAGTCAGAGGTGGTGGTTACCGGAAGCCTGTGCAAATCGTCGAGGCTGCGGATATCCCGGCCGGAGCTCACTCCGGCTTCCGCCAGGCGAGCGCGGTAGAAGTCGCTTCCCTTGATAATATGGTCTATTGTCCAGCGCAGGCCGGAAAGCTGATTGGCATAAAGTTCATCTTGGCTGGTGCTTGGAATTAAACGATAACAGGGCATAAGCAATCCTTTATTCGGCCTGTGGTACGGATTTCGGAATTGTGTCCGCACGGCTTCCATGCTAAGGTTTATTGCTTGGCAGAGCTGTGCAGGCCGGTTAAGTTAAACTCGACTTAGGCCAACGGTTATTTATAGACTGTTTTCATTTGTTTTAAAAGCAAAACTTGGAGGTTCAGCGTGCGGATTTTACTGATAGGCAGCGGCGGACGCGAGCATGCCCTGGCGTGGAAGATTTCTCAAAGTTCTTTGGTCAACAAACTGTTCATTGCTCCCGGTAACGGCGGCACGGCTTTATGTGGTGAAAATGTACCGATTAAGGAAAGCGAGCTGACTGCCTTGGTAAAATTTGCAATAGACCAGAAAGTGGATCTGGTAGTGCCCGGCCCGGAACTGCCCCTGGTTTTAGGCATTTGCGACCTGATGGAGAAGGCTGGCATTCCCTGTTTCGGGCCGTCACAGTATGCAGCGCAGCTTGAGGGCAGCAAAATTTTTGCTAAGGAAGTAATGCGCGACGCCGGTGTTCCTACCGCTGATTTTGAAATCTTTGAAGATGCGGCAAAGGCGAAAGCTTACATTCAGGCAAAAGGCCTGCCTTTGGTTATTAAGGCTGACGGATTGGCCGCTGGTAAGGGCGTGGTAGTGGCCCGCACTGAATCTGAAGCTTTGCGGGCGGTGGAACAGATGCTCGAACAGAAAATTTTCGGAGATGCGGGCAACCGGATTGTCATTGAGGAAGCCCTGATTGGTGAGGAAGCTTCTTTCATGGCCTTCTGCGCCGGAGAGGAAGTGCTCCCTTTGCCTTCGGCCCAGGACCATAAACCGGCTTTTGATAACGACACCGGGCCGAATACCGGCGGTATGGGGGCATACAGCCCGGCCCCGGTGTTGCCGGACGCCGAAATTCCCAAGGTGATCGATCTGGTGATGCGCCCTGTGCTTAAAGTAATGGCTGAGCGGGGACACCCGTTTAAAGGCATACTTTATGCGGGGTTGATGATGACTGCGGCGGGGCCGAAAGTGCTGGAGTTCAACACCCGGTTCGGCGATCCGGAATGCCAGCCGTTGCTGATGCGTCTTGACGCCGACTTGGTGCCGATCATGCTTTCATGTGCCAAGGGCTCGCTTAAAGGACTTGAACTGCCGTTGTCTGAATTGACTGCTCTGTGTGTTGTGGCCGCAGCCAAGGGTTATCCCGGTGATTATCCTAAAGGAATGGAAATATCTGGAATCAGTGAGGCAGAGGCCTTGGCTGCTCCGGGGAGAGTTAAAGTCTTTCAGGCCGGAACCAAAGCTCAGAATGGAAAAAGCGTTTCGTCCGGGGGCAGGATTTTGGGCATAACGGCTCTTGCCGCTGGTCTTGAAGAAGCGAAAGCGCTCGCTTATCAGGCTGTAGCCAAAATCAGAATGGAAAATATGCATTTTCGTACGGACATTGGCGATAAGGGTATAAAACGGCTTAAGGCCGGATGATAAGTGCAGCCGGATTGCGCGTGGCATATATGCTTAAAGAGCGTCCGGATCAGACTGACAAATGTACACACTATATTAACTTATAGAAAAGCATGGTCTTGCCCTACTTCAGGTGCGGCCTGCAGGAGTGCTTCAGTTTTCAAAGTTAAAACGTTCCAAACGGCACTTTAACTTTTATATCCCGGCTTGGCCCGGGACGTTGCGACTATTAATTAAAGTTCAGTCGGAGTCGCAAAAGAGGAATATTTCATGGAAAACCCCTTAGTGGCAATATTCATGGGCAGTGCTTCCGATGAGGAGGCCGTAGCCCCGGCGGCCCAGATACTGCGGGAGTTGGATATCCCGTTTAAGATAACTGTAACTTCAGCTCATCGTACGGTGGCTCGTACGGAAAAGCTGGTTGATGAGCTTGAGCGGCAGGGCTGCCTGGTGTTTATTTGCGCGGCCGGCATGGCGGCTCATTTGGCCGGGGCAGTGGCCGCCCGTACAATCAGACCGGTAATCGGCATACCTTTAACCGCATCGGCGTTGGGCGGTATGGATGCCCTTCTGTCCACTGTGCAAATGCCGCCCGGTTACCCGGTTGCAACTGTGGCCCTGGATAAAGCCGGGGCGCGTAATGCCGCCTGGCTGGCTGCACAGATTATTGCTCTTGGCAATGAGCCTCTGGCCCAAAGGCTTCAGGCTGCCCGCCGGAAAAATGCCGCTGCTGTGGAAAAGGCCGGGCAAGAGCTTGAAAGAAAATTTGCATGAACAGTAAAAAAGTGCTTGACCTTAACGACAATAATGCGTATTAATTCCCTTGCTGTTGGCGTAAAGCTTCAGTGCAATGCTCCTCGGTAGCTCAATCGGCAGAGTGGGTGGCTGTTAACCACTAGGTTCGCGGTTCAAATCCGTGCCGAGGAGCCAGCTAAATTTTAAGTCCCTTTGGTTTGTAAAGCCAAAGGGACTTTTTATGTTTATATCTGTTCATTTTTTGTTCAAAACATCTGAGTGATGGAACGGAAGGCTTGTTGCATGTCCAATCTTGCTAGCTATATGATTTGACTGCCTAGCATGGATTCAACCGTTTAATCGCGTAACTTACTGCTAAAATATATAAGGCTGCGAACATGCCCAACCCTGCGTCCCAGAAATGTGGTGCGCCCAAAGCCATGCGCATGAATAAAGCGCCGGCTGTATAGCCTGAGTTGCGGAACAGCATAATCGGGTTATGGGTGGCGCTTTCTGAGGCCAGAAGTAGAAACAGATCGGCAAAGATTAATAATGTATAGAATCTGGCAAAGAATGTGGTCTGAACGGATAAGCTCTCACCGTTCAGCGCTATGGCTGTGAGGTGGGAAAAGCCGTCGCCGACAAACAGGAAAAGCAAAATCAGCGCTGTGTACTTTTTTGCCCCGGCATACACCGGCGGCTCTTGTTCACCTGCAGGGCTGATGCAAGCAGAGTTTTGCAGGCGTTCATAAACAGTGGTGCATACAAAAATGACTACTGCCGCTATGCAATTGGTTCCTATGCTTGCTAAAGCCAAGATATCAATGCCGAGATCAATAGGCTCCTGCATTTCTCCTAAGGTTTTGAAGGCATTGCGCAGCATAATTAACGCCAATATCTCCAGTTCCTTAATCACAGATCGTGACATGGATGAGCCTATAATTAAAATCAGGCTGATAATCTCAACAATCAAAAGTAAATAGAATGCCAGCGTCACCGCTTGGAAGTGATTGACAGGAATGACATTTGCGAGTTCAGGGGGTAACAGGCCCCGGCGGTTCACTTCAATTATCAGGAGCCCGGCCAGAAATATCAAAGCCAGACTGGCGGAAATCAAGCGCTGCACAGACTTTTTATTCCAGATTTCTTCAAAAGCATTAAAAATGTAGAGCGGCCATTTGACTATGTTCATAGTGAATTGATATTCTGCTTTGCTCTTGTGAACACAGGTGGATTACCTTATGATGTAACGGTTTGTTAAAGCCCATGCACTTTGATAATACATTTTTTTGGAATGTTAATCCAGCTTTGTTAATAAGCTCATTTGTTTTGGCTTTGGCTTGATGTTTTTCAGATATTGCGGTTTGATTTCGCGAACGGGTTTGAAGTATTGCCCTTATAACCCCTGAACCGTTTTGAATAACCTTGGCTCAGAGACCATTAACTGAAAATATAAGGATATACGGTAATGAATGATGCTCAAATAAGTGAAGCTGTAATCAGAGCAATAAGAGAAACTTTTATAGGAGCAAATGGTGATGACGGCGCTTTTTTACGTAAGCAAGACCCGGGACTGTTGCCGCTGATGAGTTTGCTTACCGCCGCCGATGCTTCCCGGCCGATTGCCGGGGCAAGCATAGTCGCTCATGTCAGCCATATTATAATCTGCTTGGACAGTTTTCTCAGCATTATTGCCGGGACTGCTTCTTCTGATTCCGAAGAGTGGAAGGAAACTCTGTGCGAAAGTCAGGTGGATGATAACGAGTGGCAAGTGCTTCAAGAGGAACTGGAAATCAGAATGAACAAAGTGGTGCGGATTGTTTCAAAGCACACCATGCACGATGAAGCCGGGCTTTGGGCTGCTCTCGGTATTTTAGCCCATAATGCCTATCACTTGGGAGCAATACAGGCAAAGTTAGAGCAGATTAACTTTAAAAGTTGATTTGCCGGGTGGCTGCGCAGACATCTGCCCGCGCCGGAAATGAGCGGAAAAACTACGCTTTTTTCGCGGAATGAAAGGCGGCGCAATGATTGAAATGCTCTAAAAACAGATGTGAAGCACGCCAGTTCAACTGGTTGTATTGATAATAACACTTGTAAAAACAAGCCACTTTTGTGATTTCAGCTTTGCGTAATATTCTATAATTTATGAGGTATCGGCTGTTTCCCGTAAGCTGGCGGGGATTAATGTTCTGTCCAGATCGCTCTTCCGTTTTTGATGCGCAGCAAAGCCAGCGGCAATGACTTATAGTAGAGTGCAAGCCAGTTTTTACCTGGGAAGTTGACAGCCAGGCTTTGGCCTGAAAGTAGTTGTCTAATGGGAGCCAGCTCTTCCAGATCTAAGCTTGGCCCGGTTCCGGAAGGCACAATTAACGTCCGCATTCGCGGCAAGGGCAGAACAGATCCCCGCGCCATTTTCCCTACAAAAGCGCCTTGAACAGGAAAGTCCAGAGGAATGCTCCTGATTAAGCGCTCAGGTAAGAACATAAGATTGCCGCGGTGTTCGGCAAGCTCGCCTGGGGGCAGTAAAGAAGAGTTGAGCAGGTCGGTATCGAGAACAGTTCGGGAAATCAGTTCCGGATTATACGCCGGACGCTTGCTTTCCGTCTCAGGAAGCTCAAGTAAGGAAGAGGATTTTCTAAGGAATTTAGCTACAAAAAAACCCTGTCCTTCTCCCATGCCGGGGGTGATGTTCAGGGAGTTCTCACGCAGACTGACAGCTTCACCAAAACCAGGAGGCGTGCACAGCTCAAGTTGTTCTAAAGGAAGGTTTTCCAGGGCCCAGGCAACTTGTTCTTCATTTTCCGCCGGATTGGTAGTGCAGGTAGAGTAAACCAGCTCGCCGCCGGAGATAAGTATTTGCGCAGCCTTTGTCAAAAGCATTCGTTGCAGGGCAATCAGGGTTTTTGTTTTATTCCCGCTCCAAAGTGTTGTCACATGGGGGTTCTTATCTACCGTACCCCAACCGCTGCAAGGCGGATCAAGCAATATTTTGCCGAAACTCTCAGGGGCCAGGGGAATTTCCTGGCCCTGGAATTTGCAGGTGACAGTCTGAATAAAATTTTGCTGGCTTAAATTTGCGCGTAAGGTACCCAAGCGGGTGGGATTGGGTTCGTTGGCGAGCACCAATCCCCCAGTCCCTACCAAATGCGAAAGGAAACCGGTTTTACTGCCGGGGCTTGCGCACATATCCAATACCGCTTCATTCGGTTCCGGCTGTAACATCAGCGCGGGGAGCATCGACGAGCGATCCTGGATATAAATCAATCCGAAAAAAGCGGCCAGACTGCGGCCTAAGGGAAAGGGTTCCTTAAGCAGACGGAAAGCAGACGGGCTGAAGGGTTCCGGCTCAAATTCAAAACCTTCAGCACGCAACATATCCTGTACCAGTTCGCGTTCAGTTCCCTCCGGATTAATTCGGAAGGAGCGCAATGACGTTGGTTTTTGCTGTTCGTGATTACCTGACCTGGACATCCTCTGCATTTAGCTAAGCTCGCCCGACTATGCAAGCAATTTATGGAGTAAACATAACTTGTAGCTTGTCTGCCGGCTGTTTGTTGCCGCAAAGCCTTTGGAACCGCCGGTTTAAAAACCGGGTTACATTCAATTAAATATGGTGTAAAAGGGTTTGTCCGGTTCAGCCGGTAAAAACGCGAATTACAGCACTGCGCAGCAGTCTGCCAAGGAGTTAAAAGATGAATAAAGTTTTTAAAGTCCTGATTTTGACCGCGCTTATTTTATGCTTGTTTTCTGCTTCGGCGGGGGCAGCGGCCAAAACCTATGCAGTTATGCCGTTTAATATCGACTCGGTAGAACAGTATAAGTACATGGGCATGTCTGTTCCGCAAATGATCTCCTCACGCCTTTATTCCAAAGGCAACTTTCAGCCCATTGCCAAGACTACCCTGGCCGGGCAGTCTGCCGCCGGCAGTGAGTCGGACGCAGCGCGGGCCCAGAGTGCAATGCACGCAGACTATGTAATTTGGGGTGACATTGTGATTGTAGAGCAGGACGTTACTATGAACGTATATGCCCGCGGTAAGGAGGGGGGTGTTTGGTCCCGCTCTGTGCGCACCAAAGTCCATTCTTTGCAGCCGTCTGTACAGGATATAAGCAGCGCAATCAGCAGAGAGGTGTTTGGGGTAAGCGCCGCACAAGGGGCGGGAATTACGGCGGTGACCAACCAGCAGAAACAAGTGCGTGAGCTTTCCCCTCAGCTTAACCCCGATTTGGTGGTGAATGAAGACGGTGTGCGCGATGTTTATCTGAACCCGAATATCCGCTATGCAGGCAATACCGATGATTCAGGTACCTTGCGCACTCCTACCTTGCCTTTTCCGTCAGTTGATTTTGAAGTGTTTGATTTGGACGGTGACGGCCTCAATGAGATAGTGGTGCTGGAAGAGCACGCTGTGGGAGTTTACCGTTTTGAAAACAACCAGATGAAAGAGCTTGCCAAAGAAAAAATCCGTTTGATGGATAACCTGCTTAGTGTGCGGGTTTACAACGATGGCACCGGCCGCCCGAAAATCATTATAAATGCCCAGGATGACCGCGAGTCCGCCAATACCTATGTATATAGTTTCGATGGACGCAACCTCAAGCAAGAGGCCAAAAACATTAAATATTACATGAACGTAGTGAAAATTCCTAATCAGAACCGCAGTATTTTGGTGGGCCAGTCCGGCGACGTACAGCGGGTGTTCAAAGGCGATATCTATGAAATGGTCAAGGCCGGCGATACCTATGTGGAAGGTACTAAGTTTGATATGCCTGAAAAAGTGAACGCGCTTAACTTTGCATGGTTGCCCGATAAGGAGGCGGTTGAACTTCTGATTGTTTTAAGCCCGGAAGAGCGTCTGCGCGTGTTCGGCAAGGGTGGCAACAGAATATTCGAAACTGAAGAGAAGTACTCCGGCAGTTATGTGGGCATTGAACAAACTGCTCAAATTCGTGGGATGGGTAAAGATACAAGCTACATACCGGATAAATACTTTATTCCGCAGCGCATGCTGACGGCCGACCTGGAAGGGCGGGGTGAATATTCTCTTTTAATTAACAAGCCGATTTCCACTGCGGCTCAGATATTTGAGCGCTACCGCTTTTTCCCGCAAGGTGAAATTCACGCCCTATACTGGGACGGCGTTGGCCTGAACCTTAAATGGAAAACCCGTCGGATACGCGGGTCAGTAATCAATATCTCATTGGCGGATTTTAACAATGACGGTATTCTCGATTTGGTGGTGGGCCTGAACACCCACCCCGGCGCAGTAGGTATAAGCCAGCGTAAAACCATGTTAATGGCTTATCCTCTGGATTTGAACATGAGTGATCCGAATACGCCGCCGGATGCGGTTGAGTTTTTGCATGATTAAAGAAGTCATGGCGCTAAATATCGAGTCACAGATATTATCTGTCGCAATTTGAAATGATTCCACAGAAAACCGCCTTCGGGCGGTTTTCTGTGGAATTGCCACAAGCAGGCAATTATATGTTATACATTTCCTAACACAACTTATAAGGAGGTTTATGATGAAATATGTATCTACTATACTGTTCTCAATGTTGATCTTGCTTTCTGCTTCTGTTGCTGATGCTGCGCCTGATAAAGAAACAATGGAACAAAGGCCGGGAACTGCCCCTGTTCAACAGGAGCGTGACGAAAATCGTGAAGCGGCTGTTAAGCTTTACCAAAACTTTCAGAATGAAGTTGAGCCGGTTATCACCCAATTGCACTCTAAGACTTTGCAGTTGAGAGCTTTGGCAGACCACCCTGCGGTTGAGCAGGCCACTATTGTCCGCCTGTCTGATGAAATTGCTAAACTACACAGTGAGCTGCGGGTAAAATGGCGGGAATTCATGGCTAAATGCAGGCAAATACTTGGGCCTGACGCTCATAAGTATTTCAAAGGTCTCAAAAAAGGACGTCATTGGGCGGAAGTGCCGGTCTTCCCAGACCCTGCTTTAGATTTGGAATTATTTTCAGACCCTTCTTGGCAGTATTTTGATCCGGAGGATCAGCAGCCCAAGCAGCCACGCAAGGGGAAGTAAGCATATATCTTTCAGCCGCCCTGAAAGGGCGGCTGATATTTGGCTTGAGCAGGATTTGGCGGTATGGGAACGTGTTTCCAGGCAAGCTTGAGTTTTAAACGTATAAGTTCTTGTTGCAGGCTGAACTGTGCTGGTGTCCGCATGAAATGATTCAGATGCCCAAAGCTTTTGCCCCATTAGACAAAATTTCATCAATTTCCGCTTCTTTTAGTCCTGCTTTATGCTCCAGCAGCCATATTTCCTGACTGGCGTCAAACAATGGATAATCACTGCCGAACAACACAAATTCCCGCGGGTGGCGCCGGAGAATTTCTTTAATCATCGCTTCATCCAGAAACGACAGCGAGCTTGAGGTGTCAATATAAATGGGTTCGCCAATGTACGCTTTCAAGGCGTGCTCCCAATGTTGATAGCCGCCCAAATGGGCCGCAATAAACCGCGCCCGGGGAAACTTCTTTCGCAGGGCGTTAAGCTTATAAGGACAGGAGGGGTTTTCCGCAGGCGGGGGCAAGTCTCCCACATGCCACATCACCATCAGCTCATCTCCTATTTCCTCTAAAATAGGCTCCAGAGCCGGGTCAGTCATAGAAAAACCCTGGAAGTCGGGATGAAACTTAATT
The DNA here is from genome assembly GCA_944325195.1 of uncultured Desulfovibrionaceae bacterium. Taxonomy (GTDB): domain Bacteria; phylum Desulfobacterota; class Desulfovibrionia; order Desulfovibrionales; family Desulfovibrionaceae; genus RGIG1962. The sequence goes on from CALUZB010000014.1 coordinate 32,553, forward strand.
CCCTTCAACCCTGCTTTCCTGATTACAGACAGATGCGCCTCCCAATCTGCACAATGTGGGTGCATTGCACCAAAGGGGATAATCCTGTCCGGATACTTCTTTCCCAATTCAATGGAAAAAGCGTTGGCCGGTCCGACCTGGTCCACATGGGTGGCGGCGCAAAGTGCAACCGCCATATCAATGCGGGCCCTGTTTAAACGTTCAATCAAATCTTCAGCCATTCCAGTGCCCACTGGCGGAATGTTATAATGGTTATGCAAATATTCACATACCTTGGCTGCAATTTTAGGGTGAAATGGATGAGTATGGAAGTCGATGAACATAGCTCTTTTCCTGGTTCAGATATTCTTAAATTAGACTATATCTTTGCTTAAACTCAGGGCATATTTAAGGCCTTCTGCACAGCCGTAGGCGGGGGCTTTGCGCAGACCTGGGATTAACCACCTGAACGTTTTGGCATGGAACGCAATGGGATCCGGCTGGGATCAGCCTGAGCAGCCCCCTGAGTGTCCTTGAGTAGTCAGCTTTGTTGGAACCGGGTCAGCCTGGCCAGAGTCTGCTCTTTGCCCAGCAAGCTCATAATCCGGCATAGGTCAGGGCCTGTCAGCGCCCCCACCAAAGCTACCCGTAAAGGCGGCCCAACTTGTTTGAATTTAAGCCCGTTAGCTTCCACATACCCATGCAACTCCTCATGCAGGCTGCTTTCATCAAAAGAAGATAACTCTGAAAATCTGGATTGCAAGGCGCTGATATATTGGCGGCTTTCCGGACTAAGCACTTTTTCAAGCGCTTTGGGGTCATATTCCAGCTCATCGGCATTTACCAGCATGAAAGTCATGGCTGCGGCCAGATCTTTTAACGTCGGAGCCCGTTCACGCAGCATTTCCACCAGAGCGGTCAGATTCCCAGGCACCGGTAAGCCCAAATCTTTGATAAACGGAACAGTTAAATCTGCCAGATCTTGGGCCGTGCGGGTTTTCATGTGCTCGTGGTTAAGCCAGGCGAGTTTTTCCGGGTCGAATGCAGATGGGGAAGGGTTGAGTTTACCGTTGGCAAATTCCTTCACCAATTGCTCAAGTGTAAAAAATTCGTCATTTCCATGCGACCAACCCAAAAGAGTCAGGTAGTTGACCAGGGCTTCCGGCAAAAGTCCTTCTTTTTCATAGTCAATTACCGCTGTTGCCCCGTGCCGTTTTGAAAGCTTTTGCTTATCCGGCCCAAGAATCATAGGCACATGTCCGAAAACCGGCAAGTCCGCGCCTAATGCCTGATAAATCAGAATTTGTTTGGGCGTGTTGGAAACATGATCGTCACCGCGGATGACATGGGTCATGCCCATCTCAATGTCATCCACAACCACCGCCATATTATAGGTAGGGGCGCCGTCAGGGCGACGCAACACCATGTCGTCGAGTTCAGAGTTGTTGAACACCACTTCCCCTTTGACCATGTCATTCAGCACGGTCACCCCGGTTTGCGGCGCACGCAGACGCACTACCATCTTTTCCGGGTTGCCGGGGGAAGGACGTAAGCCGCGCTCACGGCAGCAGCCGTTATATTTGGGCTTTTCGCCTTTGGCCCGAGCTTCTTCGCGCATCTTTTCCACTTCTTCCGGAGAACAGGAACACCAATAAGCGTGGCCGCTTTCCAGCAAACGGTCAACATACTGGTTATACAAATCAAAACGCTGGCTTTGATACACCGGTTCGTCGTCCCAATCCAGACCAAGCCAGTTCATGGAGGCCAGAATCGAGTCGGTATATTCCTGCCTGGAACGCAGGGTATCGGTATCCTCAATCCGCAGGTAGAATTTGCCTTGGTAATGGCGGGTAAACAACCAGTTGAAAATGGCTGTGCGGGCTCCCCCAAGGTGCAGATGCCCGGTAGGGCTTGGGGCAAAACGGGTGATGACTTTCATAAGATAACTCCCACAAAAAGTTAATGGGAGTATTTAACAGACTGTTCAGAGTGTAGCAAGCGTTGCGCCCACATGTGAAATCCTTTTTTCAGGCATACCTTCTTATGGCGCGGAAAAGCATAATTTTATCGAAATTCCCTCTAGACGATTTTTCAAACAGGATTATTTATTGTAGAGCTGTTCCGCTATGGAACGAACGAATTTTATTCCCTATCCATGTGCATAGAGGAGGAATCTGAACAATGGGAAAAATTATAGGAATTGACCTCGGGACAACCAACTCCTGCGTATACGTCATGGAGGGTAAAGACCCGAAATTGATCACAAACCCCGAAGGCGGTCGCACCACCCCGTCAATCGTGGCTTTTACCGACAAAGAGCGTCTGGTGGGAGACATTGCCAAACGTCAGGCGGTTACCAACCCGGAACGTACTGTATTTGCCATCAAACGTCTGATGGGACGTCCTATCGACAGCCCGGAAGTGAAGAAGTGGGCGGAGCACAGCCCTTATCGGGTAGTTCCCGGCAGCCATGGGGAAGCCTGTGTGGAAATTCAGGGCCGCGCCTATACCCCGGCTGAAATTTCCGCGATGATTCTTGCTAAGCTCAAGGCCGATGCTGAAGCATACCTTGGTGAATCAGTGACCGAAGCGGTAATCACCGTGCCGGCCTATTTTAACGACTCGCAGCGCCAGGCCACTAAAGACGCCGGTAAAATTGCCGGGCTTGAGGTTAAACGAATCATCAACGAACCTACGGCGGCTTCTCTGGCTTATGGGTTCGATAAGGCGGTTAATGAGAAAATCGCGGTTTTTGACCTTGGCGGCGGCACTTTTGATATTTCCATTCTGGAAGTAAGCGACAGTGTGGTGGAAGTTATGGCCACCAACGGCGATACCTTCCTGGGCGGTGAAGACTTTGACCAGCGCATTATTAAATACCTGGTGGATGAATTTAAGAAAGACAACGGCATTGATCTGTCGCAAGACAGCATGGCTTTGCAGCGCCTGAAAGAGGCTGCGGAAAACGCTAAGAAAGACCTTTCCACCTCTATGGAAACCGAAATCAACCTACCTTTCATCACTGCAGACCAGAACGGACCCAAGCACCTGATGATTAAGCTCTCCCGCGCCAAGCTGGAAAGCCTGGTGGAAGACCTGGTTAAGCGGACTATAGATCCCTGTAAAAAGGCCTTGGCCGATGCCAAGCTCTCTGCAGGTGATATTGATGAAGTTGTACTGGTGGGCGGTATGACCAGAATGCCCCTGGTTCAGAAAACCGTTGCAGATTTCTTTGGGAAAGAGCCTAACCGCTCAATGAACCCCGATGAAGTAGTCGCTATGGGCGCCGCAATTCAGGGCGGTATTCTGGCCGGGGATGTGACCGATGTGCTGTTGTTAGACGTTACTCCGCTTTCATTGGGCATTGAAACCTACGGCGGGGTATTTACAAAGCTGATTGACCGCAACACCACAATCCCCACTCGCAAGAGTCAGGTGTTCACCACAGCGGCGGATAATCAACCCAGTGTGGGAATTCATGTTCTGCAGGGAGAGCGCCCCATGGCAGCGGACAACATGACGCTTGGAAGATTTGAGTTGACAGGAATTCCGCCTGCACCGCGTGGTATGCCTCAGATTGAAGTTTCCTTTGATATCGACGCCAACGGCATTGTTAATGTGTCTGCCAAAGACTTGGGCACAGGCAAAGAACAGTCTATTCGCATCACCGCTTCTTCTGGTTTGAATGAGAAGGATATTGATCGTCTGATCAAAGAAGCGGAAGCCCATGCCGAAGATGACAGGAAGAAAAAAGAAGTCATTGAAATGCGCAACCAGGCTGATACCCTGATTTATTCCACTCAAAAATCCCTTGAAGATTTGGGCGATAAAGTGGATGCAAGTCTGAAAAGTGAAATTGAAAGTAAGGTTGAAGAGCTGAAAAAAGCTATGGAAAGCGATGAGGTTGAACTGATTAAAAGCGCTATGGACGCTTTGGCCAAAGCTTCCCATAAAATTGCCGAGCAGCTTTACGCCCAGAAAGCTCAAGATTCCGGACCCGGAGCCGGGGCAGGCGGCCCTGGAGCCGGCAGTTCCGACAGCGGCAAGTCAGATGATGATGTAGTCGATGCTGATTACACAGAAGTGAAGTAATACGCAACTAATATAGTCTCCTCTAAAGCAAAGTCCCCGGCCTTGACAGGCCGGGGACAGTCATGAATAAGGCTGAACAATCAGACTTCACTTCCGGCTGTTTTTATGCTAAATGAATATTAAATAACGTTTTTGTTATTTTATGCTTCTCTTTATTACCGAGGGAAGCCTGAATGAGAAGTTTGCGGGAACGCAGTCAATCTGTAAATCTTCGGTAATTTTTACAGGTTGAATCTTTTATTTCAGGAAATGGATTGATAGTCGGCAATGCCGATGAGTGTCTTGCTCCGCAGCCTTTCCGTAAGGACTATAGGTAATCCGCCCGTCCCCTGTCCTCTGGTGTGGAGTTAGTCGTCAGATAGGAGGGGGCTGCTGTGGATTGAGACAGTTGCTGGAGCGATGTATGTCTATAAGCAGGAAGCCTGTTCTTGTTCACGTTACAAATAACCTGAGTAATCGCGGGGGGATCGAGCGATTGCTGGGGGCGGCTCTGCCTCTGTTGACAGACAGGTATGAGGTGCATGCGGTTGCTTACAAGGAAAAGGGCTGCTATTATGAATCCTTTCCAGAGCAGGGTGTGCATACTCATTTCTTGCCGCGATACGGTACGTTAAGCCCACGGAATTTATCCAATTATGCTTCTCTGTTTCGGGAACTGAACGCTCGAATTGTTCATGCCCACTCCCATGCAGCCAACGTTTTCTGCCCGCTTGCAGCGCGGCTGGCCCGGGTTCCGGCGCGGGTGGCGCATATCCATAATATCAGTTTTGAAATCCATTGGTATGGTGCGCACCGGTTGCAGCGCGTTTTACGTCGTCTTACTGAGGGGCTGGTGCACTGCATTGCCACAGATAAAATCATTTTGCCTGCGCAATGCATGCTGGCCCCCTATAGGCGTGCCATGCCCCTTGTGCCTGAAGAGCGGTTTGCGATTGTTCATAGCGGCGTGGATTTCCCCGGCGTGCAGGCTGTGCGTCCGGAATATGATTTGCGGCTCCAACACGGGCTTGCCGAGGCTGAGCTTGTTCTGGGCTTCGTGGGGCGGCTTGTGTCCTCCAAGGGAATTGGCCTTCTTCCGGAAATTGCGGAAAGTCTCGTTCGCTCTGGGCGAAGCTTCCGCATCGTTATTCTTGGTGACGGGGGCGGAACGCCTGTGGAAGAACTTAAACAGGCGGCCGCGCGGATTGGCGATGGGCAACGTTTTCTGTTCCTGGGGTGGGTTGATGCGCCCGAACAGTACTACCCCCAATTTGATGCTTTTCTCTTTCCTTCGGAACCGGGGACGGAAGCCTGGTCGCTTTCGCTTACCGAGGCGGCCCTGCATAATATCCCTGTTGTTGCAAGAAAAACGGAGATAACAACGGAGTACTGTAATTACTATTCCCGAATTGCTTTTCTGGAAGACGATAATGAACCCGCCCAGACTCTGGAACGCGCTTTGAAAACCCCCGACACGCCCGATGAACGGGTTGCGGCGTTTACCATGCCCCGTTTTGCGGATGCGCTGGATGCCTTATACACAAGTCTGTTGCTGAATGATTGCGGCCAATGAGCGGACATACACAACAAGATGAACAACGGTCTCCCCGCTCGGGATATGCAGCCATTATATTGCGGGCATGGCGTTTTTCCATGCAGCCCCATATTATCCGTATTGTGTTTGCCTGCGGCCTGGCTCTGTTGGGCATTTGTCTGGGGATAAACAAATCTTCCTACACTATGTTGCGGGTTGTCGGCTGGATAGCTCTGATTGGAATGGTTCCATATTTTTTGAAGGTACGTTGGCGGGATTGCCCGCTGGGGCTGGCGGCCACGGTCTTATTTGGAATTTATGTGCTTATTACCCCCGGCGACTGGCTGGCTGATTACAAGCTTGGTTGGCGGATGCTCATTCCTTTGCTCATTGGGGCGGCTTTGCCGTTTTTGCTGCTGCGGGGACTGCGCATTCTGGTCTTTTCCATTGCCTCAAGCCTGCTGGCTTTATTCGCTTATGCCTTGTTCACCGGGGGAGAATGGGGATTTGAGGCGGGGCGGCTGTGTTTGCGTGCTGGCCACTTCAATGTTTTGGCTCCATTTCTTGCTTGGCTCTTGGTATTTTTTATTTGGTTTTTTAACAGGGCGTCACGGCTCTGGAAATGCTGGAGCGTTATTTTGGCGGTGTGTTGTCTGGTTATGCTGGTGTTGACCAACAGTCGCGCTTCCCAATTGGGGTTTGCAGTTGCTGCCCTTTTTCTGTTGTTGCGCTGTTTCAGATGGAAAGGTGCGGTTGTGGTGCTGCTTGTGGGGGCGTTGTGCGTTTGGGTTGCTTATCTCCAGTTGCACCAGGAGCATCAGGAACGGACTTTTAATTCGATTTTAAACATACAACAGGATAAAACTTTTCTGAGCCGCAAGCCTATTTGGGAAGTCGCACTGGCTGGAATTGCTGAAAAACCGTGGCTTGGAAGGAGTACTAAAGCTTTTGCGCCGTTTCATTATGCGTATATTGAAGCGCATGCTGAACATTTAGACAGGAAGTACCCTATTGTGGAGAGAAGGGCCGGGCAGGCGCACAATCTGTATCTGGAGTTGTTATTCTCCTGGGGGATTGTCGGAAGCGCACTGCTTTGCGTTGGAGTGGGGCAGGGAATTCTGCTTGCCCGGCGCCAGGGGGATGCTTTTTTTCAGGCGGTGATGCTGCTTATCCTGGTACATGGCTTGTTTGATCTGAATATCAATATTATTGAAGGGTGCGTCAGCTTATTTCTACCCCTGGGAATTGTGTATGGCCGGGAACTGGCTGGACGTATGGCTTTGCAACTTCCTGCTCCGGAGACCTGTAAATTAAGTAATTAGGGCTGTTGAATGCTGAAATCAGGCAAAAAAGTTTCGGTTATTGTGCCGGTGTATAATGGGGAGGCTACTCTCCAACGCTGTCTCGACTCGCTGCTTGCGCAGACCTGGGCGGATATTGAACTGGTTGTGGTAAACAATGCCTCAAGTGATTCCACAGCCGCCATTTGCGCCGCCTGTCCAGACCCGCGTCTGGTGTATCTTGAAGAGCCGCGGCGCGGCGTATCCCGTGCGCGTAATACAGGGCTTGCGGCTGCCGGCGGCGATTACATCATGTTTGTGGACGCGGATGATTTTGTTGAGCCGGACATGTTGGAAACCATGCTGGCTGTTGAGGGATATGATGTGGTTTACTGCGGGCTGACTACCCAAAATCCGGACGGTTCCAACCCACAAGCGATGCGTATGCCGGAAGGGCCGCACAGCAGGGATGATATTTTGGGTCTGTTGCTGCAGGCAGAGGCATTATCAATTATGTTCGGCCCATATTGTAAGTTATACCCCAAATCCGTTGTTGGTTCTGTTCGTTTTGATGAAGATATTCATGTTGGGGAAGACCTGAAATTTCATTTTGATGTGTTGCAGCATGTTAATAAAGCATTTTTTATTGAGAAGCAGTTTTATCATTATATATTGTATCCGCAGAGTGACGGTCATGCCAAAGATTCCCTGAAAAAGACGGATATGATTCCGGTGTGGGAGTATATCATGGGGAGTACACCCCAAGAATTGCTTCCGCTGGCTATTCCAACCTATATTGAGTTACTGTTGAACACCATGCGTTACCTTCTGCGCAGTGAGCAGGGCAAGAGCCATTTCGCAGAACTGCGCATGAAGCTGCGCCCGCTGGCTGGAGAGATTTTGCACGGGCCCTACTCCTGGGGACGCAAACGTGCTGCCTTGTTGTATCTGATCTGTCCCTTTGAGTTGTTGCGCCTGTTCCGGCGCCGGAAGTCATAAAATTTTAATAGGCGTATGGGGCGCTATGCCTGAACCAATAATAATGCTTAAAATGCAATTTAGTACTTGCCAAAAAATAGGTTTTGTAGTATATATAAATCAGTAAGCATATTTGTGTTTGCTCTTTTCTTAAAAGACCTGTATTCCCAGGCAAATAAATGCTTAGTCAAGCAGTTCTTGTTATCCATAAAGTGCGATTGGTTTTGTGAGACGGGGGCGGTGTACCGTTTAACAGCGCATTAAGCCGACTGAAAATCAGGTTCAGAGCTTATCAGCCGATTTAATTATCGGTGGAGCGTTGCGCGTTGCCCATTTGGCGTTGTCGTGAACGCACATGGAACCGGTGTGTCGGCTGAAGTCGCTTTACCTTTTAATATCCTTGGCCGCTTTTTGTGAGCCGACCGGACCGGAGCGGAAAATCAATCAGGATCAGTCATTCCGGAACCCGGGATTCCCTGGGTTTCAAAACCAATATCTATAGGAGGTTCTTTATGAACACATCTTTTGGAAATCGCTATGCCAACACTTACTT
>CALUZB010000015.1 GCA_944325195.1 uncultured Desulfovibrionaceae bacterium
GAATGGCTAGAATTGCCGGTGTTGATTTGCCCAGAGGAAAGCGTGCTGATATCGCTCTTACCTATATTTATGGTATCGGGCCTGCCACTGCTCTTAAAATTTTGAATGCTGCCAATCTTGATTGGAACAGAAGCATTGATGATTTCTCTGCAGATGAGGTTAATGAACTTCGTAAGGAAATCGAACAGAATTATAAGGTGGAAGGCGACCTCCGCCGCGACGTATCCATGTATATTAAGCGTCTGATGGATATCGGATGTTATCGTGGTTTGCGTCATCGTCGAGGACTGCCGGTGCGGGGTCAGAGCACACATACCAATGCCCGCACTCGCAAGGGGCCTAAGCGCGGTGCAGTTGCTAAGAAGAAATAATTATAATCTCCACTAATCTTTAATACAGTTAAATTGCGAGAGTAGAAAATGGCAGCAGCAAGACCAAAGCGTGTTACTAAAAAACGGGAAAAGAAAAATATCCCTGCCGGGCTTGTTTTTATTCAAGCTACTTTTAATAATACTATTATTACATTTACGGACCCCCGTGGTAATGCGGTGTCCTGGGGTAGTGCCGGGCAAAGCGGTTTTAAGGGGTCGCGTAAAAGCACTCCCTTTGCAGCACAGGTGGCTGCAGAAACTGCGGCTCGTAAAGCTATGGATAATGGAATGAGGACAGTCGGCATTTATGTGTCGGGCCCTGGTTCCGGCCGTGAATCAGCTATGCGCGCAATTAATAGTGTGGGGATGAATGTTGCGTTTATTCGTGATATTACCCCTATCCCACACAATGGTTGCCGTCCTCCCAAGCGTCGTCGAGTATAGCTGGAATTTGATTTTTGGCATCTGCCGCTTGGTTAAGCGGCAGATGTATTTGAGTCAAAGCATTTTTACCGCTGCTACCTGGCGGAGCAAGAAAGGGACTAAGTTAAGGCTATCCTCCGGTTGAGGACTTCACATCCCTGTCAATGCTGCTTTCAAGCATTGATTCCACTCCAAAGAATGGGGTTTAGCATGCTAATTAAGCAGGGCGAACGATTAATTAATACAAGAAATTGGGCTGAGCTGGTGAAACCTGACCATGTGTTCAGGGATAGTGCTGAAAGCCAGACCTATGGAAAGTTTGTTTGTGAGCCGCTCGAACGCGGTTACGGCAATACAATCGGCAATGCCTTGCGGCGGGTGTTGCTTGCCTCTTTACAAGGGGCAGCATTTGTTTCTGTGAAAATATCTGGTGTACAGCACGAATTCACTACAATTCCAGGTGTTCTTGAAGATGTTACTGATATTGTGCTTAACCTGAAGCAGGTGCGCATGGCCATGGATACTGAAGAGCCTCAGCGGTTGGAGCTGAAGGTGAACAGCCGCGGCCCGGTATCTGCTGCAGATATTATAACTAATCAACATATTACAATATTAAACCCCGAACAACATATTGCTACCCTTACCGAAGATGTAGAACTCTCCATGGAGTTAGAGGTTCGCATGGGCAAGGGATATATGACTGCTGACATGCATGAGGGCTTGTCTGACGAAATAGGTATGATCAGCTTGGATTCGAGTTTTTCTCCTGTTCGTCGGGTTTCTTATACTGTAGAGCAGGCTCGTGTTGGTCAGATGACCAATTATGATAAGTTGATTCTGGAGGTATGGACTGACGGCTCAATTACACCGGAAGATGCGATTGCTTATTCAGCCAAGATTCTCAAGGAGCAACTGGCTGTATTTATAAACTTTGATGAACGGATTTCTGCAAATGATGAAAGCGCTGCCAGTAATGTTAGCGACCTTAATGAGAACTTGTTCAAAAGCATTGAGGATTTGGAACTATCTGTACGCGCCACAAACTGTCTCAAAAGCGCAGATATTTCCGTAGTTGGCGAGTTGGTTCAGCGCACTGAAGCTGAAATGCTTAAGACCAAAAACTTTGGCCGTAAATCTCTTGATGAAATCACAAGAGTGCTTGCTGAAATGGGCCTGGATTTTGGGATGAAGCTGGACGGTTTTGACAAGAAATATCAGGAATGGAAGAGGTTACACCAAAATGAGGCATAATAAGTCTGGCCGTAAATTAAACAGAAACCCTGCCCACCGTAAAGCTTTGTTCAGAAATATGAGCAGAGCGTTGCTGGAGTATGGCAGAATTCGTACCACCGAAGCCAAGGCTATGGAGCTTCGCGGTGTAGTTGAACCTTTAATTACCATGGCCAAAAAAAATGATCTGCATGCGCGCAGGGAAGTTTACAAGTTCCTGAATAACCATCAATTGGTCAAAAAGCTTTTTGATGTGATAGCGCCTGTATTTGCAGGTGTTCCGGGGGGGTATACCAGGGTAGTCAAGCTCGGAATGCCTCGTAAAGGAGATGCAGCGCCCATGGCAGTAATTGAATTTACAAAGGAAATCAACCCCAAAGAGGAAGCTTCCAAAGCTGCCCCTGAAGCGAAGGAAGCGGAATAAGCTGAAACGGCAGTTGACTGTTGTTGCTGCTCCTATACCGGGAAATTAATAAAAAGCGAGCCAAAAGGCTCGCTTTTTTACATGGAATATACTCCTGTTCATCTGGCGAATCATAAATGCGCATAACCTATTCTTGTAGGACGTTCTTTTTTATTTGTTAATATGGCTTGCGCCATTGCAGCTGCACCGAATAAATCAAATGGAAGTCACATTGGTAATACAATAAGTCAGCTCATGTCTGCCGGGCTGCAAATATTACGTTCGGCTGCTGCATCCAGCGGCATCTGACTGGTTGAGGGTTGCTCTAAGCGCTCTTTGCTGTCTCTAGACATGTTTAAGTGCATTGACCTTGTGAGTATCGCTGACCGCTTCCCTTATGATGAGGAGAAATGGTTACGCCGCCACACAAAGATACTGTATAGATTGGCTGAATGGAAAGAGAACCAAGGATTCGGAAGCGGAATTCTGTCCTGACCATTATGTTGCCTGGAACCCAGCGAAGATAGTCCCCAGTTCTCTAATCTATCTGAACGCCTAAGCCATATCCAGGCAGAGCTGGCTTGTGCTTGGCGGGCTTGTCTCAATCGCCAAACTTTCACCCGGCTTGCTGCCGATTCAAAATGTGCGTTGGCGGCCTTTATCCGACAGCCTGTTACTATCTTACAAGTCGGAAAAGAAGTTTTAATGAATGGATGTGCTGAAGTGCAAAGATTGTAACAGAGTTTTCGCGTCATATGTATTACTCGGCTGAGGTAAAAATGAAACCGGAATCCATGAATGGAGCAAACTGCAATCGGCCCGGATAGCCCGGCAGAGCAGTTGTCGCTTCCACATAAACCACAGCTCGTTTATAGCCGCAAATACACAATTACAGAAATGAAATGCAGATGCCCGGATGCCGGCTTAAATTGCATCTACCGGCACACTGCTGTTGGGAGAGTCTTGCAGACCTACGGGAACTAGCCTTGGGTCGCGGAGGTTGACTGTATCAAGTTTTGTTTTCAGGCACTGACCTAATGGCCCTGTTTGGCCTCTCAGCACTATAAGCACTTCAATGATGCAGGGAAAATCCTGAGGGCTCAGGTTGGTTTATGCTGAGGCTGCTTGTCTGAACTTTCAAGTGTCTGCTTCATTGTCATCATGAGGCAGACCTATCGTATGGTCTGTGAGGACCGGTCCTGTGTTGAAAAAGCCCCCACCAATTGTCTGGGGAGGCTTTTTCACTTTTGTAGATTATGGTCTGCGTCCAAGCCGGGAAATTATTCCCATAATGCTGTAAGTCAACTTGGCTGCAGCTAAGTCGGAAGAGTGAAAGCCTGGATAGGGCGCAAGTTCCACTACATCCATGCCAATGACATTACGGCCCCGGATAGCGTGCTCCAACAGGAATATCGCTTCATACCACCCCAAACCGCCGGGATCTGGGGTGCCGGTGGCCGGCATGACGGCTGAGCTGAAAGCGTCAACATCAAATGAAATATAGATATCTTGCGGGAAATCGGGCGGAAGCAGCGTGAAGTTGTCGCTCAGAATGGCGTTTAAGCCGCCCATGCGGGCAAGCTCCAGCCCGTCCAGATGTTTCACCCCATACTCTTTACGGAAAGTTTCCTCCTCCTCACATAAAGAACGGACACCTATTTGAAAGAGTTTAAGGCCAAGCTCACAGGCTCGTCGCATTACACAACCGTGAGAATATAAGGTGTCGTCATAAATATAGCGAAGGTCTCCGTGTGCATCGAAATGGACAATTCCGAAAGTATAGCCGTAATGTTTCGCAAGAGCACGCAGCGGAGCAAGCGAAATGGTATGCTCCCCGCCCAGAGTCACGGGGATTGAGCCGTTCTCAATTGCTTCCCGCACGGCATTCTCTATTCTTCCCAGCACTTGTTCCGGCTCGCCCTCACAATCCACAACCGGGCCGGTATAAATACCGTCGTACCAGGGCGTGGACTCACCGTCCCAAAACTCCAGTTGATCCGATGCAGCAATAAGAGCGGCCGGGCCTTTGGCTGTACCACCCATATAAGATACCGTTGCCTCATAAGGGGCTGAAACTATATAAAATCGACAATCCTTCTTAGGTAAATACGGTTCTTCTTCGCCGAGAAATTTGTCATAACAATGAATTTCTTCCATGAATCCTTCCTTTATCAGTAAGCTATAATGCTGCAACAAAGTGTACGGGGCGCAGCAAGGCCTTTAGACTCCTTGCAGAACAACCTGACGCGTTCCATTGTGTATTTTCGCGTTGAGTTAAATTTACCTGAAACTTAACAACAGCGCTACAGGTTTATTTACATTGGGACAACCGGCAAGCAGTAGCCGGGCTGTTTGATTGAATCAGGTTAATGCTTCCTCCGGCAGAGTTTGCCCTTTCCTCTTGGTGAATTCTAATGGATACTGATAAGTACCCGATAAGCGCCGGCTTTAAAAGCAACATCAATTAACTTGTGTACTATACTGCTTTTTACTGGTATTATTATAGCCTGTGATTATGGCTGAGATACCGGCAGCAAATGCTTTGACTTGCGGGAATTGATGCTTAATAATACTGAAGAAAGTGCTCTGGTTCATTAATTGCATAATTCCCGGAAATACATATTCTTGACATGGAGAAAATATGAGCAGCTTAATACCCATGGTTGTTGAGACAACCGGTCGCTCTGAACGGGCATATGATATTTTTTCCCGCTTGCTGAAAGACCGTATTATCGTTTTGGGAACTCCGGTTGACGACCATGTGGCGTCTTTAATTTGCGCGCAACTGCTGTTTCTGGAAGCGGAAAACCCTGAAAAGGAAATTTACATGTATATCAATTCGCCGGGCGGCGTGGTTACAGCCGGTCTTGCCATTTATGACACCATGCAATACATTTCGTCGCCTGTGGCTACCTTGTGTATGGGACAGGCGGCCAGCATGGGAGCGCTTCTGCTTGCCGCCGGTGAGCCCGGCAGGCGGTACTGTCTGCCAAACAGCAGGGTAATGATCCACCAACCCTCCGGCGGTTTCAGAGGTCAGGCGACGGACATTGAACTGCATGCCCGCGAGGTGCTCCGCCTGAAGCAACGGCTCAATGAAATTCTGGGTAAACACTGTGCTAAAACCGCCCAGGAAATGGAAGTCCTTACCGAGCGCGATAATTTTCTGAGCCCGGAAGAAGCCAGGGAGCTTGGTCTGATTGATAAAATTATGACATCCCGATTGGAAATGCGGGAATCTGCCGATGACAAACTTTAAGTACAAGTAAAGTGGGATTTTACTTTATGGATATACAAGACTCCAAAGAAACTTTGTATTGCTCTTTCTGCCACAAAAGTGCCGATGCGGTATCGCATCTGGTTGCCGGTCCGGCGGGAGTGAATATCTGCAAAGACTGCGTCAGCATGTGCAATGAAATCATTGCCAATGAAAAAATCAAGGAAGTTATCGATAGTGGTGTGCTGCTTTCTCCCATGGAGATCAAGCAAAAACTCGATGAGTATGTCATCGGACAGGACGACGCCAAGAAGCTTCTTTCAGTATCTGTGCACAACCACTACAAACGCGTGTTTTTCAGTGAAGCTATCGGTAACGATATTGAACTGGAAAAAAGTAACGTGTTGCTGGTGGGGCCGTCGGGCAGCGGTAAAACCCTGCTGGCCAAAACCCTTGCCCGCATTCTGAGAGTTCCGTTTGCCATAGCTGATGCCACCACTCTGACCGAGGCGGGGTATGTGGGCGAAGATGTGGAAAATATTCTTGTCCAGTTGCTGCAAAATGCCGATTACGATATGGAAGCGGCTAAAAAAGGCATTATTTATATTGATGAGATTGATAAGATTTCGCGTAAAAGCGAGGGCCCTTCCATCACCCGCGATGTGTCCGGAGAGGGCGTGCAACAGGCATTGCTGAAAATCATTGAGGGCACAGAGGCGAATATCCCACCGAAAGGCGGGCGCAAGCACCCGCAGCAGGAGTTTATCCGAATGGACACAACCAATATCCTGTTCATTTTAGGTGGTGCATTTGTCGGGTTGGAAAAGATCATTGAAAAACGTGTATCCGGCGGCTCCATGGGCTTTGGAGCAAGTGTACGCAGTTCCGAAGGCCCGGACATGGGAGAGATGTTGAAACTGGTTCACCCCAACGACCTGGTGCAATTCGGGTTGATACCGGAGTTTGTGGGGCGCATACCGGTAATCACTAATGTCAGCGATCTGGACGAGGCCGATTTGGTTCGGATTTTAACTGAGCCTAAGAACGCGCTGGTTAAGCAGTACCAAAAACTGTTTGAGCTTGACGGGGTTGCTTTGAGTTTTACTGATGACGCTTTGCGGGCGATTGCGGCTAAAGCAATTGAGCGTAAAACCGGGGCGCGCGGTTTGCGCAACGTAATGGAGGGCGCAATGCTTGATATTATGTATCGGCTTCCCAGTATTGCGGACCTTAAAGAATGTATAGTCAATGAAGCGGTTATCCGTTCCGGCGAGGAACCCATACTGATTTTTGATAACAAGGCGAAAGTGGCTAATTAATTATGCCGCCTTTCCTGAAATGAGTTGAGCTTTGTTGCGGCGGGCTTTTTCCCGGCTTAACTTGAGATATCAACATGCAACGTATGGCGTGGAGCGGCAATCGGGTTGCTCCCGCATCTTGAACTTAACTTTTGAAATGAAACTGTGCGGCTGAAAGCGGGCAGGAGAAACTTCACTTCGCGGTCCGGCGTTTGCCGGCGTGCTCCTGCGGCCTGTTGGGATTGTTTGTGCTGTGAACGGCGGAGAGCTTATTAATATCTGTTTTGAAGCAGCAAAGTAATTTAAGCTTGGGAACGGTTGCTGTTGCCGATTGAAATCGGGTTGTTCACTGGAAATACTGCCTGACAGAGCTGTGCACCTTGATAATTTTAATCCCGATATGGGGTTTTGAAACTATGCTGAGCTATTTAGTTGCGCTGCAGCAGCCCCGTGCTTAAGGCCTTCCGGGAATTTACAGAACCAGGATCTGTGAATTTTCAGAATGGTATGGGAGGATTTATGTCTGATTTAGAAATTAACGGCGATTTGTCGAGGGCGGATGAGCCTATTGTTTTACCGCTTATGTCACTGCGCGAGGTAGTGATGTTTCCCCGTTCAGTGGCTCCGTTGTTTGTGGGCCGCGATGTCTCAATTCGGGCAATTGAAAGCGCGCTTTCCGATTATAACAAGTTGATTTTTCTGGTGGCGCAGCGTCAGCCTGATTTGGAGAAACCGGGTCTGGACGACCTTTTTGCAGTGGGCACAGTGAGCCGGGTGTTACAGTTGCTGAAGTTGCCGGACGGCACGATTAAGGTACTTTTTGAAGGCCTGTACCGTGCCGGCTGGGAGCCTGTGGATGAATATCTGTTTAACAACAGCAACGAATTTCAAATGGTGCGGGTAAACCGCATTCAAGATATTGACAATGACTCGCCGGAGCGAACTGCCCTTGTTCGGGCCACCCAGGAAGCGTTTGACGAGTACGCTAAAATTAATCGACGGATATCATCAGAGCATCTGATCAGTATAACTTCACTGAATGAACCGGGGCGCCTGTCCGATGCGGCCATGCCCCACATCAAGGTGAATTATCTTAAGAAACAGGAAATATTGGAAGAAGCCGATTCCACCGCGCGCTTGGAGAAGGTTTATGAGCTTCTGCAAAGCGAGATTTCCATTTTTCATATGGAAAAGCGGATTAAAAACCGGATAAAAACCCAAATGGAGACCAACCAGCGGGAATATTACCTGAATGAGCAGATTAAAGCCATTCATAAGGAAATGGGCAGGGAAGATGATCCCGCTGCCGAGGCTCAGGAGTTGGAGCGTTTACTCAGTGAAAAAGAAATGTCTGATGAGAACCGGAATAAAGTGCTCAGGGAAATTAAAAAACTGCGCCAGATGCCGCCGTCCAGCGCTGAATATTCCGTTTTACGCAATTATGTGGATTGGGTGCTCGACTTGCCCTGGAATAAGCTGGCAGAAACTGCTATCGACATAGATAAGGCTCGGCAAATTCTGGATGCCGAGCACTACGGCCTGGAAAAGCCGAAAGAGCGCATTCTGGAATACCTGGCGGTGCAGAAACTTTCCAATAAGCTGAAAGGGCCGATCCTCTGCCTGGTAGGGCCGCCTGGTGTGGGTAAGACTTCTCTTGCCAAGTCTGTGGCGAAGGCAACCGGGCGTGAGTTTGTGCGGCTTTCACTGGGTGGGGTGCGCGATGAGGCGGAAATTCGCGGCCACCGCCGCACATATGTCGGCGCATTGCCGGGGAAAATCATTCAGTCATTGAAACGGGTGAAATTCAATAATCCTCTGTTCTGCCTTGATGAGATAGATAAAATGAGCATGGATTTCCGGGGTGATCCCTCTTCCGCGTTATTGGAAGTGCTTGACCCGGAGCAGAACAGCGCATTCAACGACCATTATATTGATATGGACTATGACCTTTCGCAGGTGTTTTTCATTACCACTGCCAACAGCCTGCATTCCATTCCCGAGCCGCTTAAAGACCGAATGGAAATCATTCAGTTGTCCAGCTATCTGGAAACAGAGAAACGGCATATAGCGCATTCCTTCCTGCTTCCGAAACAAATTGAGGCGCATGGGCTTAAGCCGGAAAACCTGCATATTTCGGAGCCGGCAATGCTTGAGATTATTCGCAGCTATACCCGCGAAGCCGGAGTGCGCAACCTTGAGCGCAAAATTGCAGCGGTGTGCCGCAAAACCGCCATGCGTATAGTGGAAGCGGATGATCTGGATATGAAAGTGCATGTAGGCCGGGGAGATTTGCAGACACTGCTTGGGGTTAAGATGTTCCGGCACAGCGAGAAAGAAACTCAGCCGCAAGTCGGGGTTTGCACCGGTCTGGCCTGGACTCAACTGGGCGGTGAAATTCTGATGGTGGAAACCGCGGTGATGCCTGGGGCGGGACGGGTATCCATTACCGGTAAATTAGGCGAGGTAATGACCGAATCCGCTAAAGCCGCGTTTTCGTATATCCGTTCGCGTTCTGATTTGTTCGGCCTGAAAGACAATTTTCACCGCCGCGTCGATATCCATGTGCATGTGCCGGAGGGCGCTACGCCAAAGGATGGTCCATCTGCCGGCATTACCCTTGCTACGTCCATGGTGTCTGCCTTGCTGGGTGTGCCGGTGCGCAACGACGTGGCCATGACCGGGGAGATTACCTTGCGCGGCCGGGTATTGCCCATTGGCGGCTTGCGGGAAAAACTGCTGGCGGCAAGGCGAAGTGAGATTAATACGGTAATTATCCCACGCGATAATGAGAAGGACCTCAGAGATGTACCTAAAGAAATTCTCCGCGGTCTGGAAATCGTGCTGGTGGAAAACGTGGATGAAGTCTTGCCCTTAGCCCTGATGGCAAGCCGGGAGGATATATTCTGCAGTAATGAGGAAGATGTCGGGTTACACCATATTCTTTATTCCCTTGTTAATGAAAGGCCGGTTGTTTACCCGTCGGCGGCCCATTAAGCAAACCGTGAGGGAGAGGATTTGTCCTCTCCCTTTTTTTGCAGTTTTCACGGTAAAGACCGTCAGGGCCATAACACTGCAGTAGCTTTACAATAGTATTTGTCTGGGTTTGTGCTTGCTTCTAAACGGTGGGGAAAATCCCCTTTTACCTGTTTTGAGATGTTCAGCAACATAACTCCGACGAAACAGACCTTGTATTATCCACAATAATCTGTTTCCCGTGCATAGCGCGTCAACTTTATCCCCCGCATTCTGTTCCGGGAGACAGGCGGGCGAACGACTGAAAATCCACACAATGAGCATCGGATCTTGAAACTGTAATTCAGGTTTTAAGTCAATTTGCTCCGGCTGGGCGCATAAGCACCTGCTCCAGCAAAATGGAGCTGATAATCACAGTAATAATCGGGTTGCCCAGGATCATTGAGGCGAGGGTGGGGAGTGAGTTGAAAAAGCTTTCCGGGGCATGAAAGACACCCAAGGCGAAGAACACAGAGAAGCCGGCAATAAAAATTTCGCGCTCGCCAAAACCATTATGGTTGGAATGCCAGATATTTGCGCCCAAACCGATTAACGTTGAGGCTACACCCAGCAGCACAGCCCCGGCAACCGGTGGCGGCATGGCGGCCATCATACCGCCCATCTTACCGAAGAAGCTTAAAACAATGAACCCGACTGCGGCAATGATGATGAAAACACGCGCCGCCACTCTGGTAAGCAGCAAGATGCCCATGTTTTCGCCGTAGGAAACAGTGCCGGGCGTGCCGAACAGGCCGGCAACCACGCCGTCAACCAGGCCGAACACGGTAAATGTACGGCGTTCATCTTTGGGAAGCAGTTTCTTGCCAAGCAGCCCGGCATAGCCTGAAACCATACCGTAATTCTTTACCGCCGCAAATATGTTTACCACGCACATGGCGGCAATCATTGAGAGCGACGGCATACTCCAGCCATATGGAAGAATTTCCGGCACGCTGAATGTGGGCATGGCGTTTACCAATGCCCAGTCAAAGTCACCGGCAATGATAAACGTCACATAACCGAACAATACTGATATGAGCACCGGAATGGTGGCGAGAAGTCCCTTTCCTTTAATTGCCAGCCCACCGCAAAGCAGCGCCTGCAAAACACCGGCATACAGCCACCAGGAGTGTTTTTCGCCGAGAATCATGCTCATGGCCAGTCCACTGGTGTAGAGCCCCACCATCATGGTCATGCAGCCTTGCACTATTGGCGTCCATACCCGCCCGATCAGACTGATTATCCCTGCGACTCCCAAACCGGCCACAAAGATGCCGGCAAAGATGTAGGCGTTCATGGCTTCATAGGCCAGTTCACGTCCACCCAGTCCGAATGCCACCATGATTGCAGTGGAGGGAATGATGTTGGGACCTGTAGCCATAGCAAACCGATGCCCGCAGGCCGCCTGCACCAAAGTGCTCACACCGATCATCAGCACTACTCTGCCCATATACCCGGAAAATTCCGTTCCGGTGAAGCCGAGCCCGACCCCAACAATTACATATCCCCATACTACCGGGTAGATCATGATCATCATCCATTGAAGGGAATAAATGAACACGTCACGGCGGGAACGCGGCTTTGCATTTAACCCATAGACAAGCATGAGGCTGGTTTCTTTCCGGTCGGGTTGCATTCTGACTTCCTTTGTTAAATCCGTTTCCGATGAGCGGTGCGGGATTTGAACAGGGTTCGTAATGACTCGTCAAGAAGTTATAAAGACAGGAAAAGGCAGTTTGAAGCGACCGCCACACTGAGACGGTATTTACCTCTTTAAAGTCATTTTTCGCTGTGCGTTGCCACCCTTTGGCGCGGACTGAGAGTGGACCGGGCAGTCAAAACCATGGGGGCACCGGTTCAGGCGCGGCGGTTTTAGTTCCGGCAGTTGCTCGCACGGCTACCCGAAGAGTATTCAGGTATTCCAACTTTGAAAATGTTTAAATACTCCGACAGAGTGATATGGTTCTGTTCGATGCTGATGTATGCTGTTTGAGGTTATACAACACTGATAACGACAGCGCAACCAAGCGGAGGTCGAATTCCTTTTTGCCGTCTATTCGGAGCAAGCGCTTCAAAATCAATCTGCTTTGAAGTTAAAATACTCTGTTCCAAGGCGAACCGGCGTGACCGAGCCGGTGCGGTATGGTGGTTTTGAGCAAGCCGTCTGCTTGGAGATGAGGTGGCGGCAACCCTTACAGCGTGCCGCAAGCCTCTTGAACCCCTGTAACAGGTATGTTATTCCACTGAATTTTCGACACGCTTTTTGTAGGCGACTATCCCTTCCACAATACCGTCGGCAATTCGTTCCAGGTATTTGTCGTTTTTCAGATAATTGGCATCGTTTTTATTTGTGCAGTAGCCCACTTCAATCAGAATGGCGGGCATTTTAGCCCCCATCAGCACATAAAAGGGTGCTGAGCGCGCGCCGTTGCTGCGCACTGTAAATCCTCCGGATTTAACTTGTCGCTCAATGCTTTTAAGCGTGCTTTTGGCAAGCTCGTGTGATTCTTTCATTTTAGTGCCCAACCCCAGATCGGTAAGGATGACCTGCAAATCGTCAATGCTGGCCACACTCACACCGTTTTCCCGGGCCGCAACCCGCTGAGCACTTTTGGTTCTGGCTTTATCCAGGTAATACGTTTCAATGCCGGCCACTGATGTATCGGTATTGGCGTTTACGTGTATGGACACAAACAGGTCTGCTTTGCGTCGATTTGCTGTTTCCGTGCGTTTTTCCAAAGAGATGAATACATTCTTATCACGGGTATAACTTACCTGAAAGCCTCGTTTCTTTAATCTTGTTTCCACCAGTTTGGCGACTTTCAAAACCAGTCTTGATTCCTGTATGCCGTTGGCCTGCGCTCCCGGGTCTTTTCCGCCATGCCCGGGGTCCAGCAAAATAGTATTGACTGTAAGCCCCAGCATTTCCGCCTTGCTGGCAGGTTGTGATGAGGCGGAAGTTGGCTTGACCCGATTGCGGGTTGGGGTTTCAATTCTGCCGGCTACACCCCGCCCACTGCTCGGACTTGTCTGTTTCTTTGCGCTGTCAACTTGCAGGTGCAGTTCCGGTTTGCCGCCGGGTGTTGTTACCGAACAGGCATAGTTATCTTTTAAGGTCAGTTCAACCCGGCAGGAGGAAACGGTTTTCCCGCCTTCCGCGTTGACTTTGGCCTTAATCACATTGACATGACGTACCGGGCCTTTGCTGATGGAGCGCAACCCGCTGATTCCTTTGTTCGGCACAACCCCTTCAACTTCAATAAGCAGAACCGCCTGCCCGCTGGCGGTTTTGGATTTGGGCAGATAGCGCCAGGAGTAGCCTGCGCCCTCAGACAGTTCAATCAGTCCGTCCGCCGTTTTATCACTGGCATTGACAGTAATGCTGATTAGGGTAGGTTGGGAAAACACCTCGGCAGACTGGGGAGATGCACTGGAATGTACTGCTTTTTCTGCTTTTAGTTGCGGAGGAGATGAAGAGCCGGCCTGCTTTATTTTTGCTTCAAGCTTTTTTGCCTTTTGTTTCAGTTCTTCATTGCTGACTATTTTAAGTAATTGCTGAATTGTTTGTGAAGCAGAGTCGGAGTTTTTCAGTTTATTGAATTCTATGTCCGCTTTTTTGTACAAGGCTTCCTGGCCTTGGGTTGTTTTGGGGTAATCCTTTCCGACCTCTCCGTAACGCGTTGCGGTCAGCTTGAAATCGCTGGCCCGGTAAGTGCGTATTGCAATTTCTTCAATACAGCGCGCGGCAAGGTACGCAGCTTTGGGAGCATTACTGCCGGCCGGATTGGCTTTCACATATAAATCGAATTCAGCCTGGAGTTTTTCCCAAGGTTCTCGCAGAGAGGACTTTTTAGGATCGGCCGCAAGAGTTTCAAATTTACGCTCAAGACTAGCATAAGATGTTGCAGCCTTGGCGTGCTCCGGCATTGAAAGAAGTGCGCACAACAAGGAAACAGCGAGAATGGCTGTAAAGGTGCTGCTGTAAAAATGGTTGTGTTGTTTATATTTCATGACTCCCCTGTGGAGCCGGCGGGTTAAGTGGTTCACCCGGCTTGCTTCCATTTTTCCCCTATACCAAAAAATGCGTTTCGGAACAACCTGCTTCAGCGGAGTTTCCGGAACGCATTTTAACAACAAGCGCCAGCAGAAGGGCACGGAGTTTCCCTTCAATGGTGAACAGTTGGTGAACAGCAGTTAACAGCGGGTGGGGCTGTTTTATCATGCCACGAATACAGAAATTGTTGTATCCGGGGCATTCCGTCACTGAATTCAGTTATGACGGCAAATGCTCATATGTTTCAAACCGATGCCTAAACAACTCGCGGGATATCTCAAGAGCGCCTCGCTGTTTAGCGTCCAAAGTACAAAGTACTATAACGTCATCCACACACTGCCTTCGTGGGCAAAGCATGGTTTGCCTGACCTTCAGGTCCCGGAGCTGAGCGCCGGGACCTGAAGGTCAGATGCAGGCCGAACGCCGGTTGGGCAGTGCGGACGTCGGCTCCTGCCCCTGCAGAGCATGTTGACCTTAAGGGGCAATGCACTAGAAGGTCTGCCCCATTGAGAAGTCAAAGCGTCCGCTTGATTTTTCATACACGTCTTCCAATGGGTAGCCATATGAGAAGCGCAAATCACCCATAGGTGAATTCCAGCGCAATTCAAGGCCGACTGATTTGGCGATCAACTCATTTTTAAAGTAGTTATCGTGCTGTTCAGAGTCCACGTTAAAGCCTGCATCAAAGAACGGAACCAGCGCCAACCCCAGATCCGGATAGAAGGTCCAGATATACTCCAGATTGATAAAGGCCATACGGTCGCCGCCGATATGGTCGTCGTTCGGCGAGCTGGGGTCGCGCGGAGACAGTTCTTCATAGTCGTAACCGCGAATGGAGTTCATACCGCCTATCCAGAAGCGTTCAAATACGGGAACCGGATCGTCGGAGTTCTTGAAAGCCGCTCCGGCTTTAATCCGTCCATGCAGAACGTGGTTATTTGTAAGCTCGTGAAAAGCGTGCAGATCAATTACCGGTTTAACGAAGTTATCGCTGCCGCCAAGGAAAGTGCCGCCATATTCAGCGCTGATGTCGATTACCGTACCTTTGGTAGGTTTGCGCGGGTCGTCAACGGTATCGCGCCGCAGGCCGGCCCGTACTACGCTTGCCAGGTGATCGCCTTCACTGCGGCGAATCAGCCATGAGGCGTCCGGCTCAACATCATAGAGCGAGTATTCTTCCAGGCGGTAACCGCCGTAAATCCGCGTGTATTCTCCAATGGGGTAGGACAGGTTAATGGCTCCACCGGTGGTTTTCTTATCGAAATCATCATAGTAATCGCGGGTTATGTAGCCGTCCAGGCCCAAAGAAAGTTCCGTGTCATAAAGCCGCGGGTTCACAAAGGAAAGGTTGTAGCGGGTATAGCGGTCGGAGAAGTTGCCGGTAAAGCCAAGCGAATAGCCCTTACCGAACATGTTGCGCTCCATGATTGTACCGCCGAAGCCGATTTTCGAGTAAGTGGAATAGCCCACGCCCGCTGAAATAATCCCGGTATTTTTTTCCTTTACCCGGACTTTCAGGTCAATTTCATCTTCCACGTTGGTTGGGATGATATCCACATCAGCCACTTCAAAGTAGTTCAGACGGCGCAGGCGTTCCACAGAGCGGCGGAGCTTTTTCGCTTCATACAAATCGCCGTCCACAAGGCGCATTTCGCGCAAAATCACGTTATCCCGGGTACGGGTATTGCCCTCAATATCGATTGTTCCAATGAACATGCGCTGCTTTTTGTCGATTTGGTACACCACATCTACGATTGCTTCTTCCTCGCCCGGGCGTTCGCGCGGTTGGCCGAAGGCTTCTGCGTAGGCGTAACCGTAATCACCGTAATAATCCATGAGTTTTTTGGCGTCATCCTGCATGACGGTCAGGTTGAAATAACCGCCGTCGCGGGCCAGATCGTCAAGCTGGGTTACTTGAGACAGGCTGTCTTGCGGCTCGATAAGGTCTCCTTCAAAAGTTACTTCACCCAGATGATAGCGCGGTCCTTCCCGAACAAAGAAGGTTATGATGATCCCGTCTTCTTCATACACTACTTCCGGCGCGCCTACTGCTGCCCGCAGAAAGCCGTTATCGAGATAGTATGCGGAAATGGCCGCTGTATCGCGGTCAAGATATTCTTCTCTCAACACGCCGGTACCGGTGAACCAGGACAGCAACCCACGTTCTTTCAATGCCAACTCATCTTTTATGGCAGATTCGGAAAGCTGTTCAACCCCTTCGATTTTTACTTCTTTAATATATAGCTGGTTCCCCTCATCAATGGAGATCACCAGGCTGGCGGAAGGGCCGTCGCCCTGAATGCGGTGTGAGATTTTAGCCAGATAAAACCCTTCTTCCCGGTATAGTTCAGTGATTTTCTGCAGATCCTGCACAAGCACTTTATCGTTAAGGATTGAACCGGACCGGGTGCTCATGGCTGAAAGGATGTCGTCGCTTTCGACTTCGCTGTTGCCTTCAACAATTATATTGTCAATGCGGGGTTTCTCCTCAATGTTGTAAACCAGGACCAGTCCTTCCGGACGTTGTTCCAGGTTGGCCTGCACGTCGCTGAAATAGCCCAGCTCCCAGATACGCCGCACTTCCTGGTCAATGCCGGCTGGGTCAACCGGATCTCCTTTGCGCACAGTAAGTCGGGTGATGACAATGTCCGGATCCAGCACGTTCAGGCCGCGCACCTCAACGTCATGCAAGGGCTGGCGGTTGGAAACGCTGTTGTAAATTTTGCCCGCAAGCTCATCCACAGCCGAGGCTATGCCAGTGGAGCCTTGTTGGTCAATGTAAACGGGTTGAGGTTCGGCATTGCCGGAAACCCGCAGAAGGCGGGCGTCTATGGAAATATCGTTGCCGAGCTGATTCAGCGTGCCGTAAACGATGTGCGATGCGCCTACTGCTTGACCGAACCGGCGCATTGCCGCTATGTCACCGACATTGATGTTGTGCTGGGCAATGATGCTTCGGATCTGATCGGGGTTTGGCACGGGGATGCCCCTTGCCCCAAGGCGGGTTGACAACATACCGGGAAGTTGTTCGCCTGCGGTTTTTGCTTCTTCTCCGCCGTTAACCTGAAAAGGCAATACTATCAAGGCCACTCTGTTCCCGTTTCTTTGCTGTTGTTGAGCATTGGCAATAGATGAGAAAACCACAATACAAACAGCAATAATAGCCAGTAAGAAACTGAACCTAAACATTTTGCCCATACAGAACTCCCGATCTCAATTCGCGGCTGGTTTGCATTAAAGCGGCAAGCTCAAGATTATGGGTTACCATAATTATAGTCATGCCGATATCCTGATTAAGTTTAAGCAATGTTTCCGTTACGCTTGCCCCGGTTTTTTCATCAAGGTTGCCGGTAGGTTCATCAGCAAGCAATACGCTGGGGCCAAGCAAAATTGCCCTGGCAATGGCGGCGCGTTGTCTCTCTCCACCTGACAGAGTCGTAACCCGGTGTTTCAATCTGTGGGCAAGTCCGACTGTTTCAAGCGCATTTGTCGCCATTTCCCGGCATTCCCGGCGGGGTATGCCCGCAATAATCCCCGGCATCTCCACATTCTCCAAGGTGGAAAATTCCGGCAGCAGGTGGTGGAATTGAAATACAAAACCAATGGTTCTGTTTCTGAGGGCAGCCTTCTCTGCCGCGGAAAGCAGGGCCAGGTTTTGCTCTTTTAAAAAAATTTCTCCCCGGCAGGGGCTGTCCAACATGCCCAGGAGGTGCAGCAGGGTGGTCTTGCCTGAACCGGATGAGCCCAAAATAGCCAGAGTCTCACCTGATTTCACCTTCATACTGATATCAGTCAGAACCTGCACCCGGCCTGCCGGCGCATCAAAATATTTTGATACAGCACATATCCGGTATACATAACTGCTTTGACCGGATACTGCAACAGAAGAATTATTGTCTGTCATTCGTAGCGCAAAGCCTCGGCCAGTTCAAGCCCGGACGCTTTCCAGGCAGGATAAATGGTTGCCAGGAAACAAATCAGCATTGCCCCTGCTGCTATAATCACCAGATCGGGCACATACAGCAACATCGGTACTGTATCCATGGGATAAACCTGCTCAGGCAAGTCAATGAATTGATAGCGCTTCAGCAAGAAGCTGAGCGTAAGTCCGATTGCAAAGCCAAGCGTAGTGCCCACTGCGCCGATAATCATGCCTTGAGCCATGAATATCTGCCGGATATGACGACGGGTGGCGCCCATGGACATCAGAATGGCGATATCCCGGGTTTTTTCCATGACCAGCATGATCAGGGTGGTGACAATGGAGAATGAGGCAACCAACACAATCAGAGCCAGCACTACAAACATGGCGATTTTTTCAAGCTTGAGCGCGGCAAACAGGTTGACGTTCATTTCCATCCAGTTGCGCGCGTATAATGATTGAGTCGTCTGGGGGTCGAAGCGGTGCAGATGATCAATGACCGCTTCCATTGTTGTGTCTGCCGTGTAAACGTCGTCAACCATCAGCTCCAGGCCGCTGACCATATTATCCGGCAGGCCCAGCAAATCGCGGGCCGCATCCAGGCCGATAAACCCGAGTGAAGAATCGAATTCAAACATGCCCGTACGGAAGGTGCCGGTTACTTTAAACGGGCGGATTGCGGGTTGGAAGCCGGAGGCGGTTTTCTCGCCGGAAGAGGAAAGCATGTTGACCCGTGAACCCGGGCGCAGGCTGAACTTTTTGGCCAGTTCTTCTCCCACAATAATGCCGGGCACTGAACCGCTTTGAGTATTGAGCCCCTGAAACGCCTCATCGTCCACATCTGCCAGCACACCCAGCACGTTTTTGGCGCTGGCCGGGTCAATGCCGCGCAAAACAAGCCCTTTGGCCCCGGCCGGAGTGGAGATCATTACTTCAGAGTAAATGAAGGGGGTGGCTGCTGCCACCCCCGGCACAGATTCAGATTGCTTTACTAAAATTTCAGGATTGAACACCGCGCCGTGCAAAGAGGTAATGATGCCGTGAGCGTTCACCCCAAGAATTTTATCACGCAGTTCCTGGGTGAAACCGTTCATTATTCCAATAGCAACAATCAACGCCCCCACACCCAAGGCGACCCCCAGCATGGAGATGATTGAAATCAGCGAAATAAAGGTCTGTTTGCGCGCTGAAAGCAAGTAGCGCGCTGCAACAAATAGTACAAACCGCATTTATTGTTCTGCTTTCAGCAGTGGGAACATGATTACTTCTCTGATTGAGGCTGAATCAGTCATCAGCATCACCAGGCGGTCGATGCCTATTCCCTCGCCGGCGGCTGGGGGCATACCGTATTCCAGGGCTCTTAAGAAGTCTTCATCCATGTTATGTGTTTCTTCTTCACCCGCGGCCTTTTCTCTCATCTGGGCCTCCAGGCGGCCGCGCTGATCCATAGGGTCATTCAACTCTGAGAAAGCATTGGCAAGTTCACGTCCGGTGATAAACAGCTCAAACCGGTCGGTAATCTCCGGATTCTCGTCATTGCGCCTGGCCAGCGGCGAAATATCCGTGGGATAATGATAAATGAAGTGAGGTTGAATCAGCTTGCTTTCCACATCAAGGTCGAACAGTTTTGCCTGCAACTTGCCCAGGGGGTCGCCCGGCAGGCTTTTTTCACCGCGGGCCTCAAGATGGGCGTTCAGTTTGTCATAATCCATGAAAAAGGCCGGGGAGTGGCCACCGATTTTCTCAAGCGCTTCATGGAAGGAAAGCTTGTTCCAGGGTGGGGTCAGATCAATGCTTTCACCCTGATAGGTAACGACTGTATTGCCGCAGACTTTTTTGGCAATGCGGGCGAACAGGCGCTCGGTCAGGTCCATCAGATCCTTATAGGTGGCGTAGCACCAATAGAATTCGCACATGGTGAATTCCGGGTTGTGCTGGGTGCTTACTCCCTCGTTGCGGAAGTTGCGGTTCAGCTCGAAAACCTTGTCAAACCCGCCCACCAGAATGCGCTTCAGATAAAGCTCGGGGGCAATACGCATATACAGCTCCATATCCAGAGCCGCGTGATGAGTAATGAACGGCTTTGCTGCAGCACCGCCGGCAATGGGGTGAAGCATGGGCGTTTCCACCTCAAGGAACCCCTCTTCCTCCATGAAATGGCGGAATTCGCGCACAATCAGCGAGCGCTTACGGAAGATCTCACGGGTACGCTCAGAAACGATCATATCCACATAGCGTTGGCGATAGCGGATTTCCACGTCTTTAAGGCCATGATATTTTTCCGGCAGAGGACGAATGGCCCGGGTGAGCAAGGTGATTTTCAGACAATTCAGGGTGAGTTCGCCGGTGTTGGTTTTAAACAATTTGCCGCTTACCCCGACAATATCCCCGATATTGAATTTTTTAAACAAGGTGTAGGCTTCTTCTCCCAAGTCATCCCGTGAAGCATAGCACTGTAGTTGGCCGGTCTGGTCCTGCAGGTGAAAGAAGGTCACTTTGCCGAATGAGCGCATGGACATAATCCGCCCGGCCGACGTCAGTATTTCCACGTTCTCCAACTCAGACGGTTCAAGGTTGTCGTTATCGGCGATTTGCGCGAGGCTTACCGGTTTTTCAAAACCGTTGGGGTAAAGCGGTACACCTGCGTCCAACAGTTCGCACGATTTGACCACACGCGCTTTGATGACCTCGTTTAAGTCGTCTGATTGGGCCATCTGTTCAAGCATGGGCATGAAATATGGAGTATGTTCGGATTTGCCGGCCAGTTTGACAATCGGCTTTTTATTCTTAGTTTCGTTGCTCAAGGTAGTCTCCGCATAGAATTGATACTTTTAAGCAGGATATAGGGATTAATCTGAGATACATGAAGCATATCAACTGATTAGAATTAGTCCAATCTGTCTTTCGGGTCAAGCATTTTATCGGCGGCGTATGCTGGGGACTGTTGGTTTGGAGTAGCCGGACGCTTGTGCTGGGGCATATACCGTCCAACCTGGGGATAAGTATGTGAAAAGCGGGGCTGTCGGCTTCACAGGGCTGTTGTGTATCTCTGGCGCTTGTCTGCCGGTATGCGCGGGGCATGAGGCGTACCGGTTTACTGAGTCCGGATTAGTCCGCCTGACGGGCCAGCGCCGCTGTTTGCAGCCTGGTGATGAACTCGGAAATTGAGTCGGGCTGCTCCTGTTCAAACCATAAGTAAAACGCCTGGTTCGGGTCAAGGCCGCCGGGCAGCCCGATAATTGCAATGCTATGCTGCTCCGCCAGCCTTACACTTGCTTCCCGGTCAAAGAACAAGGTCTTTTCCGCCTGGTAGGCCAGTCCGGCGTAGCCGCCCTCAACCAGAGTGCGAACGGTGTTCAGGCCGATGGCCGGCAGATCCACCCGTTCGTCCTGACCGGGTTTGACAATTTTCAGGGCCATAGCGCCTTTTCCCCCCAGCTCGGCCCCACGGCGCAAGGCCGCGTCAGTGCCCTCCAGGCATTCCACAGCCATAATCATTTTCCCGCGCACAGCAATACATTGCCCAATGTCGAGTCGCCCTATTTCCTGAGCTTTTGGCCAGCCGAACAGAATGTTTTCCCACTCTTCCCGGCTTGGCGTGCGCATTGTTTGAGGGCCCAGGGGGCCGGGCAGACCTGGAATCAGGCTTGCGGCCTGGATTACCTGCATTCCCTGTCGCTCGAATTCACTGGCCACGGCGCGCAAAAGGGCGTCATCACCAAGCCCGCGCAAAGAAAGCAGAAGCTTTACGGCCGTAAAGTCCGGTCTGAGGGACAGGGCCTTGGGTTTATTGATTGCGCCCGCGAAGCAGATGTGCGTGGCTTGTTTTTTGCGGAAGAATTTAATTACATGCCCGAACTGCCCGAGGTGAAACATGGCGAACACGTCGGCATGTTCAGCAAGCTCTGGTGAAGTGTGGCCATGAAAGCCGCAAATCACCACCCTCAGGCCCTGTTTACGGGCCGCCCGGGCGGTGAGTTCGGGAAACTGGCCGCTTCCCGCAATTATGCCGATAATGCTGTTCGGGGCAATTGCTTGTGGCGGAGGCAGACCGGCGGTCATGGGCTGGGCGACCTAGCCGTCGAGTTTGGCCGCGGGCATGATGCCGCGCTCAGAACTGCGAATGAAGTTCACAAGTTCAATTACTTCCGGGATGTTCGCAAAGGTATTTTCCAACTGATTTAAGGCTTCCTGGCGAGGTATGTCGCTGTGCCAGATTGTTCGGAAGGCCTGTTTCAGAGCGGCAATGGTTTCATTATCCGCTTTCATGCGTCTGAGCCCGACCAGATTGGGGCCGTGCACGCCGCCATCTCTATTTCCAACGCAAAGCATGTATGGCGGAAGATCCTGGGATATCCCGCTCATGGCCCCCAGAAAAGCCTTTTTCCCCACCCGGCAGAATTGGTGTACGGCCGAAAGGCCGCCCAGAATCACCCCGTCGGCCAGATGAACGTGCCCGGCCAGAGAGGCGCCGTTGGACATGATGATGAAATCGTCCAAGATGCAATCATGAGCGATATGGCAATAAGCCATCAACAGATTGTTGTTTCCCACCCTGGTAAGGCCGCCGCCGCCTTCCGTTCCGCGCGAGAGGGTAGCGAACTCACGGATAGTGTTGTTGTCGCCTATTTCCAGCCAGGATTCCTCGCCGTGAAATTTCAGATCTTGCGGTTCGCCGCCGACGCATGCGTAAGAATGGATGTGGTTATTTCTGCCTATTTTGGTATAGCGCTTAATTGAGGCAAAGGCCGCCACCACACTGCCTTCTCCAATGCTTACATTGTCTTCAATTACCGCACAAGGGCCGATTTTGACATTGTCCGCAATTTCTGCGCTGGAGGCGATGAACGCTGTCGGGTGGATTTCGGCAGGCATCAGTTGCTCTCCTTATCAATTATCGCAGCACTCAGCTCTGCTTCAGCTACAAGTTTGCCGTCAACAAACGCTTTTGCTTCCATCTTATGTATGTTCATTCTGCTTCTGAGTACAGTGCATTCAATATCCAAACGGTCGCCCGGAATAACCTGGCTGCGGAATCGGGCTTTGTCCAGCCCGGTAAACAGCAGCAGACGATCCGGCTTGGCTCCTAAAGCGGAAATCATCATTACCCCGCCGGCCTGGGCAATGGCCTCCATAATCAGAACTCCGGGCATTACCGGGTTCCCGGGGAAATGGCCGGGGAAGAAATTCTCATTCACTGTAACATTTTTATAGGCTTTGATTGTTTTTCCGGGAACACACTCCACAACGCGGTCAATCAGCAAAAAAGGGTAGCGGTGGGGCAGATAACTCAAGATGTCATTAATATTGAATGCGAGGGGAGCTACGCTCATTGATACGTCCTTAAATCAGTTTGCGGTTGAACGAATTCAAGTGTCAGGAAAAGCTGTCGTTTCCTTTGCCCACGGTCAGGGCTTCCAGAGCTTTTTCCAGTTTTCTGATCCTGCTGTACAACTCCGGCAGCCTGGGGATAAGCACGGAAGAGCGCAGGAATTCGTTTTTCGGCATGGAGGGTGAACCGCCCAGCACTTCACCGTCTTTCACGTTGCGGGTTAAACCGGATTGAGGCCCGATCACTGCTCTATTTCCCACTTTTAAGTGCCCGGAAAGCCCGGCCTGTCCGGCAAGAATAACTTTATCGCCCAGACGGGTACTGCCGGAAATACCTGATTGTCCCGCCAGCAGGCAGAACCGACCGATGTGCACATTGTGCCCTATCTGAACCAGGTTATCCAGCTTGCTGCTGTGACCGATGATTGTTTCTCCCAAAGCGGCCCGGTCAATGGTTGTGTTCGAGCCGATTTCAACATTATCGCCAATGGTAACAGAGCCGATCTGGGGGATTTTTTCTATGCCCGCTTCCCCGGGAACAAAGCCGAAACCATCGGAACCAAGCACCGCTCCGGGTTGGATTATTGTTCCTTTACCAAGTTTGGTGCCGGACATCAGCACCGCATTGGGATAGATCCGGCAGTTGCTTTCAATCCGGCAATCTTCACCGATATAGCAGCCGGGAAAGATGCAACTGCCGCTTTTAATAACCGTTCTCGGGCCGATAAAGACGAAGGGATAAACCGTAACATCCGCTTCCAACTCCGCATCCGGGTGGATATATGCCAGAGGGCTCTGGCCGGAAAACTCCCCTTGCGGTTTTGAAAACAGCACCAAAACCTTGGCAAAGGCCAAGTAAGGGTTCTCGGCGATTAGAGCATTTTTTACTCTGCCCGCCTGTTTCGCCTCAACAATTACCGCCCCGGCCTTGGTTGTATCCAGTTGCGGTGCGTATTTGGGGTTGGCCAGAAACGAAAGCTCATCCGGACCGGCGTCTTCCAGGGTATTCACCCCGTAAATCCGCTTGGAGCTGTCCGTTTCTTCCGCAAGCTCAAGACCAAGTTCAGCGGCCAGTTCCGCAAGAGTATAGCCCTGTTGCACAGTCAAAAACCTTATTTGCTGTTGGCCCGGGCCGCGGCCGAATCCCAAACCTTATTCAGCTCGTCCAGCAGATCTTTGGTTACGTCCATGCTGTCGGAAGAGTAGAGCACCCCGGCCTGACCGCTGTCCATGATCAGATCATAGCCGTTTTTCTCAGCATATTCCTTGGCGGCGATAACCACGGCGGCAAGAATTTCATTGCGAATGACCGTTTCTGCGTCGCGCACCTTGCTGTTGAAGGCGCGGGTGCGATCATTGTGATCGCGCATCATCTGTACCAGTTGGGCCCGTTTGGCCTGTTTTGCTTCTGCGGAAAGGGCGGACGCCTGATTTTTCATTTCATCAGTAAGTTTTTCAATGTCCTTACCGAGCTTTTCAAGCTGATTGCGCTCTGCTGAAAAGGTTTCCGTAAGCTTTTTTTCAGCCTCTTTATTGGCCTTGCTTTCGGTTACAACTTTCTGCAGGTTGGCTATTCCTACCTTGATTTCGGCTGCCTGGGCCTGTGTTCCAAAACTGAAAAGAAGAAGTAGACAAAGAACGAATGCGCTTGAAATGGCCTTGTACATATATTGCTCCTTCAATAAGAAGTAAATTAAAAAATTAGGGTGTTACCCCGGATAGGTCACTGTTATTCCGGAAAACACATCGGGATTATAACATATGTGAAGTGCTTTCCAAATCTACTGCCCTGATATCACGATAAATATAAAGCTACAAGCAGAACTTGATAGTTCCGACTTAATTCCCGCTGTCAGGATTGAACTAAAGCGGCATTCGGCTTCAGCTATTTTCCTGCCAGCCTTTGCAGACATCCAGCCATTCTTTGCTTCGGGAATAGAGAAAGAGTTCGGCGGGAGTAAGTTCTATCAGCGAATTAGGGCTGCCGCAGGCCGGGAAAACGGTGGCGAAGCGTTGCAGGGACACATCCAGGTAAACGTCCACCTGCTCCGGATTGACGGCAAACGGGCAAACTCCGCCTACGGCATGGCCAGTGATGGCCAGAGTTTCCGCCGGGGGAAGCATACGCGCCTTGAAGCCGAAATAGCTTTTGAATTTGGCATTGTCTATTTTGCTGTCGCCTGCGGCCACAATGAGCACACAGCCGAAGTTTTCAGCTGCTTGCTCGGAAGAAGCTGAGGCGGGGCCTTTTAAAGCAGGTGTTTTGGCGAAGGCAATGGTTTTGGCTATTCTGGCCGGGATTACTCCCAGTGTTTGGGCCGCCAATTCTACCGTGGCACAGGAGTCGTCCGGTTCAAGTACATCTTTTCCCCGTCCCCATTGATCTAAATATCGCTTTACCTCTGAAACGCTCATCCGAAGTTCCTTTATGGTTTAACCCCTTCCCCCTTAAGAGGAAAAGAAAGTTGACAAATCTGTAAAGCCGATGAAGCAGCTTTGTAACCCCGCCTGAAAGGCGGCGGCAGTCTGCACGGCCCCACCGGCTGCGCCGGTCAGTCGGAGCGGGTTGACTGGAATTGAGCAGCCGGTTGCAGTTATGGTTGACAAATGTCGGGCCTTGGGCGAGTTTATTGCGCATGCCCGGTCCACTCAGTCTGAGCTTATAAGCATAACACCGCGTGCAGGTTGGGCAGATGCCGATTGCGGGCTCACCTGTCCGCCGGGTTGATAATGTATCAGATGGGGAGTAATGATATATGCTTAAATCTGTTTTGGCAATCAGCGCGGGCGCGTCGTTGGGAGCGCTGTTGCGCTGGGGGTTGGCGTGCCTGCTGAACGCTGCCTTGCCGCCGCTGTTTTTGGGCACTTTGCTGGCCAACCTGTTGGGCGGCTATTTGATGGGAGTTGCCCTTGCCGCGTTTGCGGCCGGTTCCGGCATTCCGGAGGAGTTGCGCCTGATGCTTGTCACCGGGTTTCTGGGGGCCCTGACTACTTTCTCCACATTTTCTGCGGAAGTGACCCTGCTTCTGCAACAAGGCCGCCCGGGCTGGGCTTGCGGCACTATCGGGCTTAATGTCATCGGTTCGCTGGCGATGACTTTTCTGGGCCTCGGCACCTTTAACCTGATCAGGCAATTTTGAGATGTTGACCTTATCATCCGGGAAGAGCCCGCAGGCAACACCCCTGTCCGCAGACCGCGATGCCCGGGCTCAGGCGCTCGCGTTTAAAATGGAGCCGAGCATTTCATCAGCGGTGCGGATAGAGGCGATATTCGCCTGATACGCTCTTTCCGCTGAAATCATATCCACAAATTCGCGGGGAACGTCGGTATTGCTGGTTTCAACCCAGCCCATTCGTTGGTGGGCACGGCCGTCTATTTCCATATATACCGGGTGCTCAACAAATGCCCCCGGCCGGGCATCTTCGCTGATTTCAGAAATGCGTACACCCTGATCGCGCGGCCCGGTTTCAAAACGGGTGACGCTTGCCTTGAATTCGTTGGTATTCACGTTGGCCAGATTGTTGGCAGTGACCTGTAAACTGCTTGCCAGGGAATAAAGAGCGCTCATGCTGGGACTGGATTGAATGCGCATAGTAAACCTCTCTGGTTGCACTATACAGTATGTCGGGCAATTTGTCGATAAGCGAATGCAGTTTTGAGCGATA
Organism: uncultured Desulfovibrionaceae bacterium; assembly: GCA_944325195.1. Taxonomy (GTDB): domain Bacteria; phylum Desulfobacterota; class Desulfovibrionia; order Desulfovibrionales; family Desulfovibrionaceae; genus RGIG1962. The sequence goes on from CALUZB010000015.1 coordinate 26,928, forward strand.
AAGCGAACCTGATTATTTAGTTGATGATTTCCACTTCACACCTGTGGTTGTGAGTGTTATTATTTTTAAGCAGATGAGGCCGTAAGCGCGGCTATAACCTGATTTGGAGATACAACATATGTGGCAATATACCGATACGGTCCATGACCATTTCCTGAACCCGCGGAATGTGGGGGTAATTGAAGATGCGGATGCTGTGGGCGAGGTGGGAAGCCTGGCCTGTGGAGATGCTCTGAAGCTATATCTTAAAATTGATAACGGCCGCATTGTGGATGCCAGATTCCAGACCTTCGGCTGCGCCAGCGCCATTGCTTCAAGTTCGGCCCTTACGGAATTGATCAAAGGTAAAACAGTTGACGAGGCCTTGAAAGTCACCAACAAAGAAATAGCCGACTATCTGGGGGGACTGCCCAAAGAGAAGATGCATTGTTCTGTAATGGGTCAGGAAGCCCTGGAGGCCGCCATTCGCAACTGGAAGGGCGAAGACGTGGTGGTGCAGGAAGCGGGTGAAATTATCTGCAAGTGTTTCGGCGTTACCGATAACACTGTGCGTCGGGCCATTTGGGAAAACGGGCTGAAGAGCCTGGAAGATATCATCGACTACACCAAGGCCGGCGGGGCTTGCGGCCAGTGCCACGACAAGCTGCAGGCGCTGCTTGCGGAAACTCTGGCCCGGATGCAGGTGAAAGAGGTTGACCCGGGCGGCAAGCCCACCGGAAAGGCCTTTGAGGAAATCCGGCCGGCCCGTCCCAAACTGACCAACCTGAAGCGGATGCAGTTGATAATGCAGGTGCTGGAAAATGAGATCCGGCCGGAACTGCAACGCAGCGGCGGGGATGTGGATCTCGTGGATGTGGATGGGAACAAGGTTTATGTGGAGTTGCACGGGCAGAACCAGGGGGACGCCGCCCGGCGGCAGACTCTGACAGGGGTTATTGAGCGCACCTTGCGGGAAAAGGTGGAAAACAACATTCATGTATTCGAGGTGTCTCAATGAAATATATATATCTAGACAATAACGCGACTACCCAAGTCGCGCCGGAAGTGCTTGAGGCCATGCTTCCTTATCTTACGGAAGAATACGGTAACCCCTCAAGCATGTATGCGCTGGCCGGCAAATCAGAGCGGGCGGTTGCCCGCGCCCGGGAACAGGTAGCCGAATTGCTGGGAGCCGAACCTGATGAGATTATCTTCACTTCCTGCGGTACGGAAAGCGACAACACCGCGTTTTATTCCGCCCTGGAAACCCAGCCGGGCCGGGAACATCTGATTACCACCCGGGTGGAACATGCGGCTGTACTGAACAGCGCCCGGAACTATGAGCAGAAAGGTTTGCCGGTAACCTGGTTAGGTGTGGACGAATTCGGGCGGCTGAACCTGGACGAAGTGGAACAGGCCCTGTCTGCCGACACTGCCTTATTGTCGGTTATGTATGCCAACAATGAAACCGGAACAATCTTCCCGGTTCCGCAAATCGCGGCACTGGCGGCCGAACGCGGCGTGCAGATGCTTACCGACGCGGTTCAGGCGGTGGGGAAGGTTCCAATCAACCTGAAAGAGCTTCCGGTTACTTATCTGGCCATGTCCGGGCATAAGCTGCATGCCCCTAAAGGAGTGGGGGTGTTGTACGTGCGCCGGGGAACCCGGTTCTGCCCTTTCGTTAAAGGCGGTCACCAGGAGCGTGGGCGGCGGGCCGGCACGGAAAACGTGCCGTATATTGTGGGTTTAGGCAAAGCCTGTGAATTGGCCATGAACCGGTTTCACGAGGAAGACCGGGTTGCCGGGTTGCGCGATCGCCTGGAAAAAGGCATTCTGGAGCTTGTGCCGGAGGCCGTGGTGAATGGAGATGTGGAAAACCGGCTTCCCGGCACCACGAACATTTCCTTTAAACATATTGAGGGAGAAGCCATTCTGCTGCTGCTGGACAGGGTGGGCATCATGGCCAGTTCCGGCTCGGCCTGCACTTCCGGTTCCCTGGAACCCTCACATGTGTTGCGCGCCATGGGCGTGCCTTATACTTATGCGCACGGCTCAATCCGCTTATCACTTTCAAGGTATAATACTGAAGATGATGTGGACTATGTGTTGCGGGAGTTGCCGCCGATTATCAAACGCCTGCGCGGGATTTCGCCGTTCAGTTAGCCTGGCGGCGGGCAGGTTGCGCGTTGATGCCTGCATATTGAAACTGTATGTCTAATTATCAAGATACCGGGCGGTTTGGGTTTGAATAACTGCCCGGGCAATCCGGATACAAACCTAAAAGCGGACTCTGCTGAATAGATGCTTCGAGGTCAGTGTGGATAGCAAACCAAAATTCATTAAACTCAATATGCCTGTTCTGGAAGAAGTTGTGGACGAACTTTGCTCGCCGCGCTACCTGCAGCAATCGTCTTACCCGGTGTTGCACAGCACCCCCATGCCCTCGCTTTGTGAGCTGGAGGAGTTGGTCTTGCGTTTGCGTTCTCTGCTTTTTCCCGGGTTTTACGGTTCCGCCAGCTTACACGCTGAATCCATGCGCTATCATATGCAGGCCAACCTGGATTCAATCTTCCGCATTCTGGCCGAGCAGATCCGCAGAGGCACCTGTTTTTCCGGCTGTGATTGCCCGGATGAGGAAGAGGCAATGTGCAAAGCTATGCAGTTTATTCAGCGTATTCCGGCAATCAAAGATTTGCTTCACAACGATGTGCTGGCCGCCTATGAGGGGGATCCCGCCGCCAAAAGCCCCGGTGAGACGATTTTCTGCTATCCAAGCATTCTTACCATGTCGCACCACCGGATTGCTCATGAGCTGTACCGGTTGAATGTGCCGCTTATTCCCCGCATTATCAGCGAAATGGCCCATTCCCGCACTGGTATAGACATTCACCCCGGCGCGCAAATCGGCGACTCTTTCTTTATTGACCACGGCACCGGCGTGGTCATCGGCGAAACCTGCATTATCGGCAAACACTGCCGGATTTACCAGGGCGTTACCCTGGGGGCGTTGTCTTTCCAGAAAGACGAGGACGGCAGCCTGGTTAAAGGCATTGCCCGTCACCCCATTCTGGAGGATGACGTGGTGGTTTATGCAAATGCCACTATTCTGGGGCGGGTGACTATCGGCAAGGGGTCAATTATCGGCGGTAACGTCTGGCTCACCGCCAGTGTTCCGCCCGGCTCAAAAATTGTGCAGCAGCATTCCACCGCGCCTGCGCCGGATGAAGAAATGCTGGGGCATGAGTAATTTTGATGCGGCTATTTCAACTTGTCCGTTTTAGCCGCATATGTACCGGCCTTTATTATGTATAAGGTCTGAGCCGCAGCGATAACCCTTGCCTGGCGCAATTACCGCCAAAGGCGGCTTGGTTTTCTGTATGGTAGGGATCTGCTGTGTGGGGGGTAAGAACAACATTTTCAATTATCGATGTCTTATTGAACGCTTGTGCCGATGAGCCGCTTTGGCTGAGCTGGTTACGGTAAATCCGGTTTCATTCGTTAAAATTTGCAGAAACGTCAGAAGCCGTAAATGCTGCTTGCAAAGGCGGCTTCTGACGTTTATGTTGATTGAGAGTGTTGCCCCAGAATAACTTTATGCGCCGGGTCACTGGTCAGGCGATCTACGCTTGAGTTGCATTCTTCGGCAACACTCGCAATTCTAGAAGGTGTAGATGAACTCGACAAAGCCTTTGTAGGCGTTGGAGTCAAAGCTGTCCGGCTTGTTGTCCAGGTTGAGGTGGATATAACCAAGCTCCACTTTTACATCCAGATTGTCGTAGATGTTGATGACGTTGTCGAAGTTCACTTCCAGGCCTCTGTCCTGCCAACCGAACAATCCGTAAGTAGTGAAAGCTTCTTCCAGATCGTTGGTGTTGTTGGTTCCGCCAAAGTACAGAACGCGGATATGGGAAGTCAGGTTGTCGAAGTATTTGATGTTGTCAAGCGACGCGCCGATGCCCCATTTCCCATACGGATCACTGCCCACGGTGAATTCGCGTCCCACATCGTTGTTGCGCGCGAAACCGAAGCTGGTCAGACCGAAGTAGGGAGTATAGGAGGGCATCATTCCGTCCATGCCGTGATCGGTGAGGCCGTCGGAGCCTGAAGCATACCAGCCCCATATAGAGGGCGTAAAGTACTCCATTTTATAATCGAATTTCGCCATTACCGCCCAACCGTCCCGGTCCGGGTCCATTGTATTGGTCAGGTATGGATCGCCCTCAAGCACGGTGTCGGCGGTATAACTGCCGTACATCAAATCCAGGTAAGCATAAAACGGGTCAAGATATGAAAAGGTGAGCGCTGTGCCGACCCACCAGGCTCTGCCGTTGTCGCCGAGAGTACCGGTGGCGGAGAGCCAGGGAGCGATGGCCCCGGTGTTGCCGCGTTCGCCCGTAGCCCGATCGATAAACCGGGTATCCACGTCGCCGATCATCGCAAACATGGTGTAGGGGTTGATGCTCAGCACATCGGGCACATCAATCGGGACGGACAGGATGAGCGAATCGATTTCGTCGCTGTTATACTTGTAATCGTGGGTTCCAAGGTAGGCGTCCCAGGGACGGAACCAGGCCACGGACACGCCCACTTCCTCGGTAATGTCTTTGGAAAGCACCATGCCGAAAGCGTTGTCGTCGAAGATTGATCCCCCGCCGCCGTAATCGCCCCGCCATACCGCCTGGGGCAGGCCGAACCATTGCAGGCCCATTCTGGTATTGACGTCTATGCCCGGGATGAGCCAGTCCAGATACCAGAATTTGGTTCCCACGCTGACCCCGTCGGCGCCCATTGCGCCGCCGGCTCCGGGCCCGGCATAGCCGCCGCCCCAAGTGGCGCCGCCGCCATGCCCCCAGTCCGTGGTGGTTACGTTCAACTGGAGAACGCCCTTCAGGTTTTCATTGACTATGAACTGAAATCGGTTACTCATTTTTTGACGGGCATCGAACTTCTCGTCTGTTGTAAACTTATTCCAGTCGGTATTGTCGTATAGCCCGAACCCAAAGACCATTTTGCCGGAGTATTTGATCTCCACATCGTCCGCCAATGCACTTCCCGCTCCCGCGAAAGCCATGCAAGCCCCTGCAATTAATGCAAACATCTTTTTCATCTACACTCCTCCAAGCCGGTATAGTGAAACCATTCAACCGAATCCGGCCATTCCGGATCCGTGTCGCCGTGCGAAAACCAAGTTTGACCTTGGTGAAGCGCTTCACCGCGTTCAAACCAGACATCGCCCGACGATAAACCCTCCCGTTAAGCGTTCCGACGGCGGCGCGCACCGGTAACTTGCCGGACGCCGGTGGACTTGCCGGGATTGTTTGTTCAAGCTGGAGCGGATTGACTTTGAGTCAATTCCACAGTGGATACTACCGGCAACCGGTAAGTGTTTTGCCGGTTCCGGGGACAGGTACGGCAGTGGCCGCACCTGTGATCCGAAGAGCACGATATTCAAATCTGCTCTTAAAGGCTCCATGCCGATTAACGTTTCAATAGTTCGCTTAGCCGTTTAACGGCGAGAATGTTCTAATGTTGCGTAAACAGCAAAATTACGTCCCATCACAGGCGGCGGGACCGCCGCCTGTTCCCGTTTGCCGGCAGAGAATTCCTGACCTCTGCCGGGTTTTCCAGGAGTGCCTGCCCTGGAAGCAGAGCCACTTTGGGAAGCATCTTCAGTGGAAGCTTCCGGTTATGGCGCATATCTTAATTTAACAGCGTTTTATGCCGTCGCAGCCGGAAACCGTCTTTACCGGCCAATTTAAAATCACAACCGGCCGGTTCAGAGCTTTTCCCGGTTATACTGCCTGTACATCGTCTTGGTGTTTCCCCGGTGCACCGCGGCATAAGGTTCAAGATATTCCAGCGTACCATCCGCAAAATAGTCGGCCATGAAGTCTTTAAGATGACTGTCCAGATAATCCGGCTCATGCACTCTCTGCACCAGCCTTTCCTGGTAGGTGATAGCGGCTTCAAGCAGGCGTTTACGGTATTCGCCGCGCGCAATCCGGTCAGGTGAACCGTGTCCGGGAAAGACATATTCAAAGTCATAGCTGGTTAAAAGACGCCTGGACTCTGCAATATGGGTTTCAATATCCTGGGGTTGGATCACATATACAAGGTTGTCTTCCGCCAGATCACCGAGAATCATGGCCTGATAGGCGGGCACAAGTGTGCAGAGCACGCCGCCTTCCTGGTGGCCTTCCACCGGGATCAGCTTCAGGTCAAAACCGGCCAGATTAATCTCGGTATCTTTCTCAATCAGCTTGTTGGGAAACACCAGCGGGTTGGTTGCGGGCAGCCCGAACATTGTCCCGGATTCAATCCGGTCTTTATATTTCACCAGGGCAGCATAAGTGCCTTTGGAGGCAATGATCGTTGAGTCGGCAAAGACGGCATTGCCGCCGGTATGATCCATATCCATGTGGGTGTTGATCACGGTGAACTGTTCAACCCCCAAACTTTCCAGGCGCCAGCGCACAAACCGGGCCTGTTCAGGGAGCAGCAGAGTGTCAATCACTACTGCCTCCTTACCCTTGAACAGCACATAGCAGGCGGTTCCAATGGTTAAATCAAACTGTCCCCAATTGTTGTCGTCTGCTCCCAGAATAGGGGAACCCGCTTTACCGTCGCGTCCGATGTAAAAGCACAGGAAATTGTCCGATAATTGAATGGTGCGTACAGCCGGGACCCAATTTTCACGCTTGGGCCGGAATCCTTCTTTCCCGAAATCCAGTGGTGGAATTTCCGAGCGGGAAGCGGGAGATGCGCCCGCAGCTTTGCTGTCAGCCACAGCAGGGCAGGGAGTTTGGTTAAGTGATGTTTTCATTATTGGTCCCCATTGAAGGTGTTATTGTTCAAAAACCGGAGAGAGCATTCGCTCTGAAGCACAGATTTAGTTTCTCCTCTGCTCAGCCGCTCAGGGGTATGGATACCTTTTATCAGCATCAACCGCGGCTATTGGAGAGAGGGCTCTCTCCAAAGTTATTGAAAAATAAATTGCTTGTCAATATAAACTGTCTTATTGAAATTGCTTTGAAACACGTCAGTTGCTCCCATATCTTGCCTGCATACCCGCAGGTTTTATTTCAAAGTGCCCTCAAGTCGCTTCCTTCTGCTCACCATTAAGGAGAGTATGGTAATGGACAGACCGATGACGCACAGAGTGTAAATCCAGATATAGGTATAGCCGTCGTTGCCGTAATTATCGAGCCAGGTGCCGAATAAAGCGGGCTGGAACAGGTCGGCGGAGAACAGAGCGGTTACCCCGATCACCATGCCGTGATTTTTGGCCGGCACCATGGCGTCTTTGGCAATGCTGGCCTGGAGAGCGATATTCATAGTTCCCAACAGGCCCAGGATGAACACGATCACTACCAGCGCGGGCAGGGGAGTGTCGGCCGGCAGAATCATCACCACAATAACCAACAGGGCCAGGATGCACATGGAGCCGCGGATGACCTTGGCGGTGGAACCGAGCTTGTCGCCCAGCAGTCCGCCCAGGGGAGCGGAGATAATGCGCAAACCATACTGTCTGAACACGGCCACCACCCCGGAGAAGGCCACGGTGGTTCCCAACACAGCCGTGAAGTAGGGGGTGAAGTAGGAAATGGATACCTGGAAGGAGTAAATAGTAAAGCAGCCGAAAACGTAAAACCAGGTACCCGGGTCTTTAATTACCCGGCCGAGATCGCGAAGTGTGCTTTTGGCGCCGCCTGTGGCGGTGATTTCACCGTAAACTTCCATTTTTCTGGCCAGGAGATAACCACCGATGCAGGCAACGGTTCCGGCTGTGAAGAAGGCCCAGAGAATGGAGCTCAAGCCCGTGGACAGACTGATTTGGGCAAAATGTTCATACAAAGACAGACCGGCAACATTCACGATGATGCTTCCTACTGCCGTACCGATACCGAAGATCCCGAATGAGCGACCGATGGCTTCCGGCGGGGCCACTACCCGGATTGTCTTGTAAACCGCGGAATACCAGGCGCTCATGAAAAAACCGGCGCAGGCCCAGGTGGCAATGGCCACATAGTAAGTGGGGAAAGTGGCAAACAGGGCGCAGAATGTCATCATTCCGGCCAGACCGAAGCAGACGACTTTGCGGCAGTCGAACTTATCGGCAATAATCCCGCCGGGTATGGCGGTAAACAGACCGGTAACCCCAATCAGGGTGATCAGTAAGCCGAGTTGCTGGTTGGTGATCTGCAGCGTTTCAATCATGGCGTCATAATAGACATACTGCATGTACATGAACCCCATTACTGTGGCGAATCCCAGGCCGGTCAGCAAGTACATTGCAATGTGTTTGGGCCCTATTCTGAATACTGTCCTGTCCTCCATGTCATACCTCCTCAATTTATGGATCTGATTATGAAAACCGTCGCTGTTTCCCTGAACAGCAGAATCAGCCGGACTGCTTTTGAAGGAATCAGAGTAAACTAACTTTACAAAGCTAATTTGTCCCGACGGTTGTGCAGGCAGACTCCCGCGTCGTAATTATGCGGAAAAACAGTGGTTTTCCGCGAATAACAGGGCGCAATGATTGAAATGTATAATTCCAATCTGAAAATGCTCTGAGTATGCAAACCCATTGCACGCGCCATTCTGAAAGGAACACCGGTCGCGTTGCATTCCGACAGGAAAAGCCTTTCAAAGTCGGCTGTGAGTCTCTCCAGGATACGCACTGCCGGATTGCCCGAAAGACAAGGCATTGAGAACAACCTGTTCAGCTCACAACGTCAAGCAGGGGCGTTCCGGAATAAGTCCCTCTCAGTTTCGGTGTGTCGGAGAGAGCGCTCGCTCTCTAACTAGATAAAAACGAACTTTTTGTCAAGACCAGGTGCGATTTGAGGGGCGATGGCCGGACAGCTTTACGCGCCCAAGCCATGCATCTATCCAGGGGCAACAGTTTTGGCGGTTCAGCACCTTGCTTGTCTTTTGCACCGGATTACGAATTATTCCGGATCGGCTTTGGGCGACAGGCAGGTTCTCAGGTTATCCACGATTCTGTTGATCAGCGTATCCACAGACAAATTGCCGTCGGCATCGCACAGGAATACCTCAAACCTTTTTCTGTGGTAGGTGGAAGCTAGGCTGAAGAAGAAGAGCAGAGTTTCACTGTCTATCAGGTAAGCCGCCTGTTTCGGCGGAATGGATCGGGCGATTTCTCCCCGGGCGATTGCCTTTTCCGCCAGATTGATCCAGGCGTTTTCAATAACCGTTTCTCCCTCTATGGTAATTTTGTCGGCCAGATCATTCATGGAAGTTGACCAGATGTCGGCATAAAGCAAAAAGTAGGCGGGGTGGCGCTGGAACGAAGCGGCCACACTGTTCAGCATCTGCCGGATCAGTTCATAGATGGAGCAGTCGGATTTTTCATGCAGGGCGTAAGCTGCCTGCATGGTTTTTACCACATGCTGGAACACATAGGTATAAAGTTTCTCTTTGCTTTTGAAATAGCGGTAAAGTGCCCCGTTCGACATGTTGGCCCGTTCGCAGATGGAATTGATATTGGCCCGCCAATATCCGTATTCCGCAAACACTTCGGCGGCGGCGTATAAAATTTCGTCCTGACGTTTTGTCGGCAACTTATTGAATGTTTCGTACATGTATTTCTGCCTTATCTGCGGTTATTAATCCTGAATATAGGCCCGGCAGGCCGGCCGGGTGAACTGCATCGGTTGAGTCGGATTAGAACATTTAACTTTGAAATTGTCCACGCCTGTTGCAAGGGGGCGCCGGTCTTGAAACGGACCGGGCATATGTTCCGGAAGCTGCAGGGGTAGGGCGGTTCGCGCCGTTGCTGGTTCAGTCTGTACCGGGTTATGTTTAAATTATCGGGTATGAGAAGGAGGCGGTATGTGGCCGGGCTGCATCACCGACCACATACCTGTTGCCTTACGGCGTTTGCTCTGATTCTGCCGCTCGGGAGGGCTGACTTGAGGGGACAGTTTTTCCACCTGCTTAAAGCGCAGGCCGCGCAACTGAATGGTTGGTTTGCGGCGGACGTTGCTCGTCCAGTCAAAAGGCGCTGAACAGCTACCGCCTCAACCAGCTGCTTGAGCGCTGAGCCCGTCCCGGTCATTGGCGTGGGGAGTCGCCTTGAGGGAGACTTGGCAGACAGAGCAATGCTGCGGCTTGGGAATGCCCATGAACATCAAGGCCTACAGAGCGGACTCCACGTCTGCTACCGTGATCAGGGCGTCTCTTTGCAAATACTGCATGGCTTTCAAGGCGTAATCGTGAGCTTCCTTACTGGAACCGGCGCAGGCGTCTGTAACCACTTTAAAATGATAGTCGTGCTGGTGGGCGTCAACAGCGGTATAATGCACACATACGTCTGTGAAGCCGCCGATCAGATACAGGGTTTTCGCCCCCAGCCCTTTAAGCAGAATTTCCAGGTCAGTTCCGAAAAAACCGCTGTAGCGCCGTTTGGTAATCTGATATTCGCCCTCAATGGGGTAAGTCAGATGCGCATAATCGGTGTGCGGGGAATCTTCCAGCAGATGTACTCCTTCCGTGCCGTCCAACTCGCGCCCGAAATCCACCATATCCTTTCTGTGCACTTCCTTAAGTTGGATAACCGGGATTTTCTTGGCCCGGAAAACGTCCAGAACCCGCTTGGCATTCTGAACCATTATCCGATCCGCTTCCATGGCCGCCTGTAAATTTTCGCTCCAGGTGCCGGTCATGTCGCCGCCTTGCACATCCACTACTACCAGAACGCTGTTTTCTTCAATTTTCATCAATCCCTCTCCTTATGTTGTTGGTTGCAGTTGTAATGGGCAGATGTTGTTATGGCAATTTGTATGATGACTTGATATACAAGTTTGCTGAAAAGGCGTCAAGCGAAATTTTCGGCTCAACTTGACGGGCAATGTTGCAGGCGGTGCGTATCGAGTTTGCCGGTTACACCACGACGTGCCAGGCGCCCGCCCTTCAGCCCTGTCCAGTTTAATTTACCCTAGGCCTTTTGCGGATTTGCCGGCTTTTTCCAAATAAGGATTGACAAGGTTGTTTTAAGTGAGTTATGACAACTTATATGACGACTTAAGTAATGTAAGTCGTCATATGCAGCAGCAGGTAACAAAAAGGGACGTTCAGACGTACTGCTACTCTGAATATATCGCGGTTCAAGAAACAGAAGCTCAGATTGGTTTGCGATAGTTGGGACGTTTTTCGTAAGCCGAGGAAGGCCGGGAGGCTGCAGGCGCAGCCGGGAGTTCTCACCGGTTTGCGTCGCAAGCTGAGCGATTTCCGAAAGCTTCAAGGTTTGGCCGGGCTGTGTCCGCATTCATTGCCATACCGCTTCATGCCGGTTTGGAAAGGTTTGAGCAGGTAGGGCATATTAACAATAGGAGGTAAAGTGTATGTTTAAAATAGGGGTGAAGCATTACGCGATGTATCTGCTCACCGGCCTGGGGTTTGCCACGGTAATGGGCTTCATGTACATGCAGTATGTCTATTATGACGCCATGCTTGAAACCATGCAGATCAGCAATCAGCAGATGGGGCTTTTGATTACCACGCTGGGCATTTCAGCGCTGGTTACAGCCATTCCCGGCGGGATCATCGCCGACAAATACGATTGCCGTAAGGTACTGGCCTGGAGTCTGCTCGGGATCATGGCCTTTTGTGCCCTGTTCGCGGTTTTCCCCAACTATTATGTGGCGGTTGTCACCTGGGCGATTGCGGGCTGCATTATGAGCGCCTGGTATTCAGCGGTATATAAGGTAATCCGGGTTGTGGCTCCGCCGGAAGCCATCGGCCGCTCGTTCGGGATTTTCGGGATCGGCACGGCTATCGGCAGTATTCTGGTTAACGTGGCCGGGCTTGCCCTGTATGAACATTTCGCCGCCCAGAGCCTTTCAACCGGCTTAAGCTCCATTCTCTGGGCTTTCTTCACTGCCGGCACCATTTCAGCCATCGGCGGTTATTTCCTTTCCATGAGTCTGCCGGTTTATGGCGAAATTACCGTTGAGGGCGGGGCTAAAACCACCCTCAGCGACCTTGTGGCGGTATTCAAGGATGCAGGCACCTGGCTTTATGTAGTCGGCTGCTTCTGCATTTACTCCTTCCAGGTATCCATTTCCTACTTCACCCCTTACTTTACGGCTGTGTTGGGTACCACCGTGGCCTTCTCCGGCATCGTGGCCGTGTTCAGACAGTATGGTTTGCGCATTATCTCCGCGCCTATCGGCGGGGCATTGGGTGATAAACTCGGCTCCACCGCCAAGGTCATTCGCGGCTCCATGTGCATTTTGGGCCTGCTGGTATTGGTGGTGATGTTCCTGCCCGCCAGCACCCCGCTGGCCGTCCTGGTAGTGATTGTATTCATTCTGGGCCTTTTGGGCACCATGAACATTGCCTTGCAGTCAAGCATTGCCAAGGACGCAGTGGTCCCACCGAAAAATCATGGTCTGGTGGTGGGCCTTACCGCTCTGTTCTCCGCCGACCTGTTCCAACACACGCTGTTCGGCACTTGGCTCGATAACCACGGCAACGACGGCTACACCTATATCTGGATTTACACCCTTTGCGTCATTGTGCTGGCGATTATCACCCTGAGCATAATGGTGAACCGCAGAAAGCGGATTGAGGGTGAATTAAAATAACCATAAGTGATTATTGGAGATACTATTATGATTAAAGGTAAAGCGGCATTAGTGGTGGTGGATGTACAGCAGGGGATTATGGATACTTCCCTGCATTGGTTCAAGCAGGAAAATGCGGACACGGTAATGCGGGTGAAGACGCTGGTGGATGCCTGTCGTGAGGCCGGAATTCCGGCGGCGTTTCTCTATGAAGTGCACCGCAAGTCGATGATTGACTTCGGCCGCGAGCTGGACGGCACGGAAAAGGTGCATTGCCTTGAGGATAACCCGAACACTCCCATTGCGTCCGCCCTGGAATTGCGGCCCGAGGACGCCATCATTCCCAAGCGTCGTTACAGCGGCTTTCTCTACACCGATCTGGAAGTGGTGCTGAACGGCTTTGGAGTGCATGCCGGCGATACCCTGATCATGTGCGGTTATTTAACCGACGTTTGCGTACACTACACCTTTGTGGACGCGCACCAGCGCGATTTCCGGATTAAGGTGGTGAAGGACTGTTGCGGCGGTTCCACCCAAAAGGCGCACGATTACGCATTTGACGCCATGTACTATCTGCAGCATGACGCCCCGTGCAATCTGGCTGAGATTCTTGAAGATATTAAGGAATACGGCTCCAGGCAGAAATAGCGGCACAGATAAGATTGCCGCCCGTCGGCGGGGCGGGCGGCATTCCGGGCATAACATTCAGGGAATGTATAGGAGGGACAGGTAATGATTACAGGGAAAGCAGCGCTATTGGTGATAGACGTACAGGAAGGGATCATGGACCAGTCGTCCAAGTTCTATGATCCGGAAAATGCAGCAGGGGTGATGCGGATCAAGACCCTGCTTGACGCTTGCCGGGCAGCGGGCATTCCCCCGGTGTTTTTCAAGGAAGTGCATCGCCCATCGATGATCGACTTCGGACGGGAATTGGACGGTTCTGAAGGAGTGCATGCTCTTGAGAGCAGCCCGCGCACGGAAATAGCTGAAGTGCTGGCAGTGCGCCCGGAGGAGGCGGTAATACCCAAACGCCGCTACAGCAGTTTCCTGTACACGGATTTGAAAATAGTGCTCAACGGTCTGGGGGTGAACCCCGGCGACACTCTGATTCTTTGCGGCTACTTAACCGACGTGTGCGTGCATTACACCTTTGTGGATGCCCATCAACTGGATTTCCGACTCAAAGTGGTCAGGGACTGCTGCGGCGGCTCAACTGATGCGGCCCATGCGGGCGCCCTGAACGCCATGTACTATCTCCAGCATGAAGCCCCATGCAGTCTGGAGGAAATTCTCCGGGATATAAAGGAATACGCTTCCAGAGCGGGTTGATTTGCAGCCCTTGTGGACGCGCTTGCGGGCAACGGCAAGATAAACAGCTTTTGTTTTGTCTGCAGGTGAGCGGCTTGCGGCCGGGAGCAGCGGCTTCAAAAGCTGTTTGTTCTTGAACGAAAATAAGAAAAGCCACTATTTGATAATCTATAACAAGTGCTTCAAGCAGGTGTGTTGCGGCATTTTGGCTGTTTGCCGGGCAACCCTGCCGGCACTGCGAGTGTGAAGGCTTTATCGTTTTCCAGAGCAGCCGGTCTGAATCTGTCCGGCTGGGCAAATCTATTCTGACCACCCCGCGGCTTTTCCGCCGGCGGCGCGGTCACGCTCGTTGCAGCGTCCGGTGTCGTGGAAGCACTTCCAAGGCCGGTCTGCTCTAGACGGTATTATTCTCAAAACCCGTAAATCTGGAGGTAGATGATGAGCTTCCTGCGGAAAAACGGAATGTCTCCCAGATTGCTGCTTACCTATGTGGTGCTGGGGTTTGGATATCCGGGAATGATCGGCTTTGTGTTCATGCAGTATGTCTATTATGACGCGATGATGATGGCGATGCAGATTACCAACACGCAATTGGGGCTGCTGTTGACCATTGATGCGCTTGGGGCAATGCTCCTGGCCCTGCCCGGCGGGATATTGGCAGACCGGTTTGATTGCAAGAAAGTACTGGCCCTGTCTTTGGGCATAGCAACGCTTGCCTGTGTATGGTTCGCTCTTTACCCCACCTACCGCTCTGCTCTGGTGGTATGGAGTGTTTTGGCAGTGGTGATGTGCGGGTTTTATCCGGCTGTGTTCAAGGTGGTGCGGATTATAGCGCCGGAAAACGGTCAGGGCAAATCCTTCGGGATTTTCGGCGCCTGCAATGCCATTGGCTTCATGGCGGTTAATTTCACGGCCCTGAGCGTTTATCACGCCGTGCATGAAGGCGGCGGCCCCGTGGAAGCGCTTAGTGCAGTCCTGTGGGTTTTTGCGGCGGCGCTGGGCATCGGCACGATAGTGGGATATCTGCTTTTGCGGGGCGTAAGCAATCCGGAAGCGGAAGCCACGGAAGTAGATCGCTTTTCTTTTGCCAATTTGAAACAGGTGTTGAAAATGCCGGGTACCTGGCTGGTTTTCATTGTCGGGTTCTGTATCAATGGTCTGCATCTCAGCATATCGTATTTTACCCCCTATTTCACCAATGTGCTGGGTACTGCTCTGGTGGTCTCCGGGTCCTTGGCCGTTATCCGCCAATACGGCGTGCGCTTGGCGGCGAGCCCGTTGGGTGGCTGGTATGGCGACAGGATCGGCTCCACAACCAAAGTGATCCGGCTTGTCGTATCCATCGCGGCGCTGCTGATTGCCGCAATCATGTTGTTACCGGCGGGCACAGCCTTACCGGTCATTATAATCCTGGTACTGCTGCTGGCGTTCATGAACAGCATTTCGCTCAGCCTCTGTTACAGTACCTTTGCTGAAGCTCTGATCCCCCGTCGCTACATGGGAACAGTAATCGGGGTGATTACCATACTGCTCCCCGACCTGTTCATCCCGCCATTATACGGCTATTGGCTGGATACTTATGGAAACTATGCTTATCGATACATATTCAGCTTTACCATTTTGATCTGCCTGATTTGTGTGGTTGGGGCCGGTCTGATCATTCGGCGCGCCGAAAAGTACCGTCGCAGGATAGTGTCATAATTTCTGTCCGTTAAAGCAGAACACCGCCCGGACCATCGGAAGCCGGTCTGATTGGCCGGGCGGTAGCCGGGATTTCAGCTTTGCCCAAGTTATGACAGGGGGTTGTCGCCGGAGTGGCGAACTTCTCCGGGCGGCAGGCACCCCGGCAGTGGGGGCGTTAGTCTGTTCCGCCCGGCCCGGATGATTGATTTGGCTGGTGCATAAGCTTCCCCCATTCCTGCAGCCGCATTCTTCTATAATTTAGCCGGTGTTGAGCCGGTTGAATAATCCTGAAATGATTTAAATCAAAATAAATTGGTTGACAGACTTGTAATATTAAAGTTATTACAAGTCATATGATGACTTAATAAAGTTAAGTTGTCATCGCCTAGGGACGGTTCTCACCATAAATGAGTTTGCATATGCCGGGCTACAGGCTCCGCCGGGAGCCGGGCGACCGGCTGAAATGAATGGATAAGCAGGGACGCTGGGGAGCAGGGACATTTGAGCGGCTGGGTAAGTAGCCCCGGCCCGGAAAAGCATTGGCGAACTCAACGTGCTCCTCACCGGGGAGAAATCCGGATTGTCATTGAATGAAACTCTGGCCCTGAACGGACGTATTTTTCAGGTTCAGAAATGAAAGCTCAGAGCGTTTTCATTTTAAATGAAGTGCTTTGGCGTGCGAGGGCTTGCTCGCAGGGGATGTTCCCATTGCGCCTGGAGTGCAAACGGCGGTTTTGCCGCCGATTGAGGGACGCGCCGACTTTGAAATTACACAATTTCAAAGCTGAGTCGGTTTGAAGAGAGGACGGCAGTGCATGCTGATAACCAAGGAGGGATTATGAGAAAACTGTTCAATTGTTTTATGGCCGGCGCCATTTTATTCGGTACGGCGGCCGCGGCGTCTGCCACTGAAATTAAAATTAAAGGGCAATTTAATTTTGGTTTCGGTTTGTATGACGGCACTACTTTCACTAAACATGCTGGTGAAGAAAATTTTGATGTGGTCCAGCGCTTCAAAACCCAAATTGACTTTATTGCATCGGAGTCTTTGAAAGGCGTGCTCCAGTTGGAAATCGGCGATACCCGTTGGGGTAACGGCGGCGGCGCCACTTGGGGCGGCTCTTCAGCCGGTTCAGGCACCGGCGGCGCAATGGGCGCTGACGGGGTCAGTGTCGAAGTACAACATGCCTATCTGGATTGGCTTGTGCCGAACACCGATTTGCAGGTGCGCATGGGCTTGCAGCCCTGGTGGTTGCCGGCCGCTGTAGTCAGAGCCGATTACAATACCGGGAATTTCATTCTTGACGAAGACCTGGCGGGCGTATTGCTTTCCTACGGCTTCAACGACAATATCGGCGTGAATCTGGGCTGGTTCCGTCCCTGGAATCCTTATCTCGGCAATGAAGACCGCGACCTTTACCCATGGATGGATCACGACGAAATCGACCTGTTTGCCCTGACTGTTCCCATTGAAGTGTCCAAGAGCTTCCTGTTGCATCCTTACTTCATGTTTGCCAATGTAGGCGAGGTGGACGTTATGAGGGAAGATCCTGACGGAGGCTATTACAGTACTGGCCGCATAGCCAGCAGTCTGTCCGGCAACGACGCGCTCGGCGGCGACGGCAAGGCCTGGTGGGCTGGGGTGGCGTTTAATCTGGATCATTTTGACCCGTTCTTTGCCGCCTTTGACTTTGCTTACGGCAGCTATACTGCCGACGATGTGGCCGCCCAGACTCCGATCAGCCCTGACCGGGCCGGTTGGGTGTTCGATTTAAAGTTCGGTTACAAGCTTGACTACTTCACTCCGGTTGTGTTCGGCTGGTACGGCTCCGGCGCGGACTATGACGGCGGCGACGGCAAGGACGGCATGATGCCCTATTTGTCTACTTTTTGGGGGATGACCAACTTCGGCGGCCCTGAAGCTCACTTTGCCGAAAAAGAATACCTGCTTATGGACAGCCCGGCCGGCAGCTGGGGGATTGGCGCGGGTCTTGAGGACATTCGCTTCCTTGAGGACCTCACTTCCCATTTGCGTTTCATGTACTTCCAAGGCACCAACGATCTTGAAAATTACAACAAGGCAGCCAAAGCTGCCGGTCGTGATGATGCCTTCCGCGCTATGTATATGTTCGACAAGTCCGACTGGGGCTTTGAAGTTAACCTGGATAATGTGATCAATATCTATGAAAACCTGGATATGTATGTGGATCTTGCCTATATTCATCTGGATGTGGAGCACCATGCAGACGATTTTGAAAGCAATGCCTGGAAGGGATATATCGGATTCACTTATAACTTCTAGGCAGAGTTACTGCTAGGAGCAACCTGGAAAGTCATGCACTTGTCGCTTTGAAAAACTGATTGTGGAGGGTGACGGCTGGCTGTCAATCCAGATTCAGTACTATATAAGAGACTGCAAGCCGTTAAAGCAGGGGGAACTGATTTCTGTCGGTTCCCCTTGTTGTTTTCAGGCTGTTCAGGCGAGCTGAGCGGTGAGGCGGCGGGCTGAGCGGTCTTGTTTGAAATGTCGGCCTAACACCGGGCAAAGCCGGCCCGCGGGCATTTCGCGCCGAAGATTTCTTCAGTCAAAACGGGAATGGAAGCCGGGGGGATTCTGGGACTCCAGGCTTTAATTCAAGGCCTTTTCTCTATGTGCGCTCTGAGTAAGCTTGCTCAGCAGGGACATGCACTGCGCTTTGGGCTTCCGGTTTCTGGATATTGTCAGATTCCGGCTGCATGTGGGCTGTGGCCAGTCTGTAAGCCTTGATCGTTTCCTTTTGGGACTCAAATAATTCCCTTTCCAGTTGTTCTATCCTGGCCTTAAGACTGTGAAGATTTTCTGTTTCAGAACTGTTTACAGAGGGCGAACCAATATCGTTTGCGCCGTTGTCTCCTCTTCCAAAAATAAGCCATTCGGCTGAAATATCGTAATGATTACAGAAGGCGATAATAACCTCCAGCGGCATATCCCGTTCACCGCTTTCATAACGGTATAAGGTTTGCGGGTGTATATTTAATTTTCTCGCTAAGCTCTCCCTGGTTTCCTTCCCCCTAAGAAGTCTGAGTCGTTCAGCAATTCCCATTAAACGCTTCCTTCATAGAAACTGTTTAAGAAACTGTTTAACAGGAACTTTCATAACTTATTGAAATTACTACTATCTTATCCGTATGGATAGAAAGTGAAATTGTCTGAATAAAAATGTTTGATTTTTTATGCCAAATGGTTTAAAAAGAACCTGTAAGCAGTTGTCATATCTATTTCCAGGTCAACTTTATGCAACTGCTTACCGTTAGTCAATGTTTGACAAGGTTCAGGGTTTGGCCAGATAAGCAATGTTCTTTTTTGATAGCGCCAAATGCTTATACAGAGCGCATATCGCAGGCGCATAGTCTTGAGCCTGGGGAATCAGGTTTTGATAAAGCAGCTTCGGGTGTCGACAATGAGCCTGTGTATATTGGGCTTATTCAGGAAAAGAAACGATAAGGTAGATATTAAAGCAACGGGCCGGGCCGTCCTGGCTTGGAGCAAATGAACAGACCAGACAACTGCAACGGGAAGGGGGTGGTGCGGGCTTTAGCCGTGACACTGCATTCTGAATCAGGTGTTGCGGGTTTTTACAGGCGGCGTCTGGTGTCTATTCCGTGCGCATCAGGCCAATCTGCATGTTCATATCGCTGCTGAGGTAAACCATAGAGTGGGCGATATATTGATTGTGCATATTGTAATGTTCCTCTGCAACTGCAAAGATTGGGGTCAGCGGCTCTTTCAGCTCTAAAACTGCCGACACATGCTCAGGCGGCAGTATCGGTGAAAAGCGTGAAAGGGTATATTGAACCCGTTGCCCGGTAATTCTGGAAATCAATTCATAAAGCGAGGTCGGCAACTGCTCAAGTTTTTCGTCCTTTACCAGCTTGTATGATACGTACTCTTCCGTATATATTTTGGGTTGCCCCTCAAGCAGTGAAAGCCTTTTGACGACCAGAACGGGAGAAGTTGCGAATTCCAGAGGCAGAGGATATTGACTGGTGTAGTTTTCCAGTTTTTCAAAGCCCAGTTCCTTTAACTCCACATCATCAGACGACTCATAAAGCCACTCATGGAAGCCTCTGTTGGCGTTATTCAATTGAAACGGGATCAAACTGTCCGGCTGGTGGTTGATGTAAGAGCCTTTGCCGTGCATGGTGGTGATAATGCTTTCAACATTCAGTTTTTGCAGCGCGCTTCTGATAGTGATCCTGCTTACTGAATAAATTTCCATTAATTCGGCTTCTGTGGGGAGAATCACATTGTAAACGCCCTTTTTGATATCCTTTTTGATTTTGTCACTGACTTCAATAAATAACGGTTTTTTATCTTTCATGCGGACCTCGCCACTTGGATTATCGTTATATTGTATAAGCGAATATCAGCAGTAATGCAACATAGTTATAGTAATTATATAACATATATCATGTGATATGATTAGTCATTTTTATAGATAGTTCAGTCAGATGATGACTTGGCGGCTGTACGGAGCAAGGTGATGAGGGTAACTGGTTGCCAGTTGCAGAGGGGCGAAGGTGCTGCCCCGGCCATT
Organism: uncultured Desulfovibrionaceae bacterium; assembly: GCA_944325195.1. Taxonomy (GTDB): domain Bacteria; phylum Desulfobacterota; class Desulfovibrionia; order Desulfovibrionales; family Desulfovibrionaceae; genus RGIG1962. The sequence continues at coordinate 47,068 of CALUZB010000015.1, forward strand.
TTACCGAAGCGGCGGATACTGGCAACCAGTGCTACGCCGGAACAGAGGCGTATAAGGCTTCAAATGAGCGGCAAGTAAAGAGAAAGTCTTAATTCAGCTCCATTGGGAAATGATTGGCAGCGTTGGGCTCATGTAATAATATTTCGACTGTCACCTTTGATGGTGTGGATTGAAACGATGGTGTGGATTGAATATCCTTAAAGCGGGCTGTACCCCGGATAAGTTGCCGACTGGTACGGGGTACAAACCACGCTGTACCAGTAGCGTGTATGTTTACAGCGGCGGTGGAATTAAACCTGTCCGGAACAGGTTGAATGGTTTCGGCAATCATCTGGTCAGTATAGGGGAGTACAGTTTATGGTAGAATTTTTGCTCAACGTATTGGCTACTGTTGTGGCTGGTGTCATTGTGGCGCTGATTGTCAACCGGCTTGAGTTTTGAAGTTTCAGTTCCCGGCAAGTGGGCAGTCCGAAGCCTGAAACTTGTATCGTTCGGGTGGGCTTGCCCTGAGGTGGGGTATAGACACACTCTCGACCCACTTAATTGATAATATCCGGATAGTTCATTTGTCAATCTGTATGTATCCCCCGGGCGTAGGCTGAAAATCGGGCAGTTTGGTGAACAAGGTGACGATCTGTTAACCGGATGTGTCTGAGCATATATTAGTTTCCGGGAACCAGATAAAATATTGGTGAAGAAAGGTACTACCCTATATTAAAAGGAGAAGGCGAAATCATTTACTTGGTATATATCTCTCAACCCCTTTATGACTTGAGCATTATGCCTACTCATCTGTTATCCAATCCTATCGGTATATTCAACATTTGGGGGATAGTGCCGCGACTTTCCTTACTGCAGATCATGAACTTGACCGGCATGTTTTTGATTTTAGGGGGCTTGGCATGAAAGCGATAAAGGAAGGGGATCGGCCTTTTGATAATCTGTAGGGTATAACGGATTTCACTTGGTTTGACCAGCCATAGCTCCAGCAACCTGCAAAAATGGGGCGTTGCGCAGCTTATCTTTGTCCGGTCTGAAACAGCCTTGAAACTACTGCTTCCGTGCATTGGGGCTGTTCTGTTGAGGAAATTTGGTTTGGCAGGAATAAAAAAATGAGCTTACATCGTTTTACCATGTAAGCTCATTCCACTTCTAAGTTCATGTCAGTGTCGGGCAATGGAGATGTTTAAAGACCGCAACACTGTATATATCTGCCTGCACACTGAAACCCGCAGTCTTAGACAAAGCATGGAGCAACTCCGGGCGCTCTCCCAAACCAGACTCTTTATGAGATTGTCCGGACTTTGGAGGCAGGCTTAAATCTTACGAGATGACTTGCTGCTTCCAGCGGTTCCTTGAAGCAGGGGAACCGTCTTGCAGTTTATCCGGCCCAGCGGGTTAAGCGGCAGCTCCACTTTTGGACGTGGCCATTAAATAGACTTCATGTGGATCGAGAATCAGAATTACCCGTCCATCACCCAGAATTGTGGCGCCTGAAATGCCGTCGATATTGCCCAGATATTCTCCCAGGGGTTTGATTACAATTTCCTGGCGCTCAAGCAGACGGTCCACCACCAGACCAAGGCGCCGGTTGTTATCGTTAATTACCACCACCGACAGAACTTCGCGTTCTTCCGGGCACGGCTCTGTTCCGAGAATACCGCGCAAGTCGGTTATACCCAGAACTTCACCACGCAAAGTAACGGCCTTACGTCCCTTTACATCTGTAAGACGGGCCGACTCAATCTTTGTAGTTTCAGAAACAGAGTCGAGGGGAATGGCATAGAGTTCATCGGCCACTTCAACCATCAGGGCATCAATTATCGCCAGAGTCAGGGGGAGAGAAAGGGTGGTGCGTGTCCCTTTTCCCACTTCCGAAGTGATGCTTACACTGCCTTTAAGGTTCTTGATGTTGGTACGCACAACATCCATGCCCACCCCTCTGCCTGAAATATCGGTGATCTTTTCAGCGGAGGAAAAACCGGGCGCAAAAATAAGTTCAATGGCTTCATGATCGTCAAGCTGCTTGGCCTCTTCCATGCTCATAATGCCTTTTTTCACAGCAACCTGGCGCATCTTTTCCGGGTCAATGCCTTTTCCGTCGTCCTCAATTTCAATCGCCACGGAATTGCCTCTATGGAAAGCGCGCAGCCAGACTTTACCTTGGGCCGGTTTTCCGGCTGCAATACGCTCTTCCGCATGCTCCACGCCGTGGTCCATAGAGTTTCTTATTAAGTGGACTAACGGATCACCGATTACCTCAACAACGCTTTTGTCGAGTTCTGTTTCTTCCCCTTCCATAATCAATTCCACATCCTTGCCGCTTTTGCGGGAAAGATCGCGGACAAGACGGGGGAAGCGGGAAAATACGGTTGAAACCGGAACCATGCGCACCTTCATGATAGTGTCTTGCAAATCGTCAGAGATGCGCGCCATTGAGTAGGTGGTTTCGGAAAGATTTTGAGCTACTTCCCCGATGTCCACGTTGTTGTTTTCCTCAAGTTGGCGAGCCAGCATGGCGTAGCGGTTGCGGTTGATGATCAGCTCTCCGATCAGGTTCATTAAATGGTCGAGCTTTTCATGATCCACACGAATAGTGGACGACGCTTTATGCCCGCTATCCTCTTTTTTACTCTCGGCCGGTCTGGCCGGAGTTGCCGCCGGTTTTGACACCGGGGAAGCCGGGGGCACGGGCGCTTTGGGAGCGGCAGCCGGGGCGGAAGCCGCCGGCTTAGGTGCTGCTTCGGGGCTTTTTTCCGCAGACGGAGTCTGTTCTGAAGGTGCCGGCGCCTTTACCGGTTTTTCTTCAGTCTGCGGGGCCGGCACAGCCTGGGTTGCCACCGGTTTAGTTTCAGCGGCTGTGGGGGCGTTTCCTTCCGGTTTTGATGCCGATGCTGCAGGAGCCGCCGTGTTTAACGCTTTTTCAATCAGCTCATAAATAATGGCGCATTCCTGGCCCATCATATCAACCATCAATGCAAAATCGAGCCCGGCTTTCCGGCCTTGGTCCACAATTCCGGCAGTAATGGCTGCGTAGTTCTTGGCTTTCTCAAAGCCCATGTAACTGCATGAATTTTGAATGGAAATAATGCTGCGGTAAAGCGCGTCGATATACTCTTTTTGAGTGCCGTCCTGCGACAGAACGTTTAATGCTTCCTTAATGGCGCTGCGTTGCTGTTCAATTGTATTTTTAAATATCTTGACGTCTTCATCGTCCTGAATTGCAGGCGCCACTTCAGGAGCTGCTCCGGCTGTTTCTTGCGGTACGGCTGACGCAGCTTCCACAGTCGGGCCTTTTGCAAAGGGTAACGATACTCCTTGTCCGGAAGAAGCCTGCTCCAGTATTTTTGCGAGACTTTGAGCCTCCACAGGTGTAGCTGTGCCGTCTGACGGATCGATATTATGAATCAACAGGTCAAGCACATCCACGCTGATCAACAACAAATCAACCACTTCCGGGGTGATTTGCATTTCTCCTTTTCGGATGGTGTTTAAAAGCGTTTCCGCTTCGTGCGTTAAAACATTCAGCTCATTATAGCCGATAATACCGCTGTTGCCTTTGAGGTTATGAAAACAGCGGAACATGTCGTTAACCAAATCGCTGTGAGCTTCCCCATCGTCCAGCTTGACCAGACCGTTGTTCAGCTCTTCAATTATTTCATTTGACTCATCAATAAAGTCCTTAAGATGCGCTTCACCAAAAGCTGTAAGTGAATATTTGGGTAAGCGCTTCAGAGAATCCAGCCAAGCTTGTTTATCAGGCGGCAGATTGGAGTTTTCTGCAGGCGCTGCTGAACCGTCAGCCGTTTCCGCTTGAGGGGCATGGGGTTGTTCCTGAGGAGCCGCCGCTGCTTCTTCCTCCGGTGCAGGCTGGGGCTCTGAAGCAGGCTGTTCTGCGGGAGCCTGCTCGGGCGCCGGAGCGTTTGCTGCGGGCGTTTCGCCGGCCATAAGCGCGTCCAGAGTAGCGATTATGGATTGAGTGTCTACATCGCCTTCAGAGTTGGTTTCCTCAAGATTATCAATCATTTGGCGCAAGGCATCGGTTGCTGTGAGGATAACGTCCATTATTTCGGAGCTGACGCTCATTGTGCCTTTGCGCAATTCATCCAGGATATTTTCCGAACGGTGAGCCAGGGCGTTGATTTTGTTTAACCCCATGAATCCTGATGCCCCTTTTAAAGAGTGCATCGGTCTGAAAATCTGGTTAAGCAGTTCAAGATTTGTTGGGTCTTTTTCCAGCTCAAGCAAGTTTGGCTCAATCGATTCGAGATGTTCCCGCGACTCGATAATAAAATCGGTAAAGATCTCGGAATCCATGAAATCCTGATTCATATGTACCTCTTGGGTAGGGGGCATACCCTGAACTATGCCCCTTGATAACTCAATTAAGCAGATATTGCGGAAATCATCTGTGTGCCTGCAAAGCGGCAACAGAGTATTTCCCTTTTCATATTTCGGCAGAACGAGCAATAAACTTTATATGGCTTACCGATAACCATGCAAAGCAAAGAGGAAACGTGCATCAACCCAGCAGCATTTTGATGTTCCGAACCATTTGTTGAGGTTGCGCCGGTTTTACCATATAGAGGTTGGCCCCTAAGCTGATTCCTTTTTGGATATCTTTCTCCTGTCCTTCTGTGGAAAGCACCACGATCGGCAAGTCGCTGTAGGCGTCCTGCTCACGTACAGTTCTGATAAACGTAAAACCGTCCATCCTGGGCATGTTGACATCGGATATAATCATGTCAATATCCGGATTGGCATAAAGTTTTTCCAGGCCGTCCAGACCGTCTTCGGCGGCGGTAATTTTGTAGCCTTCGTTTTTTAAAATAAACGCCACAAGATTTCTGATTGTTTTGGAGTCATCTACGATTAAAATGTGTTTGCCCATGTCTGCTCCTTAAATAAATTAGCGCAATATGGAATCAATGATTTTGTCTACAGAAATCATTCCAAGCAGCCTCATGCCGTCTTCCGATTTCATAACTGCGGAAATAAAGTCTACATCTGAATTAATGCCAAGTTGGGCTTCAACCCCCCATTCCAAATTGGATTGAGCAACCCAATACATGGTATGAATTTTTTCCACCACAAACCCAAGCTGAATGCCGCGGCGCAAGCAGATGATGATACATTTTTTGCTTGTTTCCAGGGGCTTGTTTACCACATCAAGCATATTTCTTAAGTTCACAACCGGGGTTACACGTCCGCGCAAGCTGATAACTCCCTCCACAAACGGCGGAGCCATGGGTATTCTGATTGGCGTTTCAAAACGAATAACCTCTTGCATTGCCATGGTTGGAATGACAAATTCCTGATCTCCAATAAAGAAAGCCACCATTTGACAATGCTCTTCCTGCTTAAGCACACTTTCCAAGGCCGGCTCAGCGGCTTTCACCGCTTCAAATTCTTCCCTGGTGATATCCAGCGGGCTGCGGATCTGTTCGGCAGATGCAACTTGAGCGGCAAGAGGCGGTGATGACACAACCCCGGAAGCAGCGTCAGGCTCTGCATCTGTTAAAAGCGTTTCACCGGAAGTTCCAACCTGCGGCTTTACAACTTCATCAGTTTGAGTCTGTGTTTCAGCTTTTACTTCAACGGCGGCAGCGGTTGGAGCTGTCACCATTGAATCTGCCTGTGGTTGAACGGAAGCTGTCCCGGTGGAACTTGCCTCTGCAATTGAGGCGTTGGAAATTCTGTCTGCTTCCGGTGCAATGGCAGTTGGCGGCGTTTGAGCGTCGTTTATATCGGCGGGCTTTTCATCTTCATCTGCTTCCGCTGATGCAACTGGGAGCTGAGCCTGTTCCAACTTTGCTTCCGGTTCGACTGCCTTTTGAATGAATGCCGCGCCGGTTGGGGGTTCCTGCTCTGCAGACTCCTTTGTATCAAAAGCGATGTCATTAATATATTCACTGTCGGCAAGAGTCGCCTGAGCTGCGGGCGGGGCATCCGGCTTCGGCAGTTCTGCGCTTTTGAGCTTTTTGTTTAAAAGATCCTCGTCGTTAAGGCCAAGGTATTTCATCATGAACAAGCGTTCAGCAGGAGTATATTCCGTGTGGCTTGAAGTCGGCGAGAAATCTTGCGTGTTGAAATATTCTTCAGGTGAACTTACCATAGTGTGCAAATCTCCTCTGCCAGAGCTTTATAGGCCTGGGCGCCCCTGCTGCCGGGGGCTGCTTTGGATATTACTGTTCCCATAGCGCTTGCTTCCCTGAATTTAGTATCCATGCCGATAATAGTTTTAAAGAGACGATCACTCATTTTGGTATTGAGCAAGTCCAGCACCTTAGTACACGCTTTTGCCCTTTTGTCGTACATTGTGGGTAGAGCTCGGAAATCAAGCGGCTCCGGCAGTGCTTTATTCAATATTTTCACGGTGTCTATCAACAGTTTCAATCCATGCACCGCAAGGAAGTCTGTCTGGATTGGGACTATCAGCATATCGGAGGCGACCAAGGCGTTGACCAGCAGAATCCCCAGATGTGGGGGGCAGTCGAGAAGAATGAAGTCGTATCTGTCACGCAGAATTTCCAGGGACTGGTTCAGGATATTCCCTTTGCCGGGGCGATTTTTCAAATCGCCGTCCAGATCGGCCAACTGTACTGCCGCCGGTGCGAAATCAAACCCCAGGTCTTCAGGAGTGTTGATTATTCGACTCCACAGCCACCCATAATCCGGCAGTGATGAGTCGGTCGCCGCCTGTTCGTTCATAAAGATATCATAAACGGTGTTGCTCACGGTTCCCGGGTAATAACGCAGATGAACTGAGGCGCAACAATGCGGGTCAAGATCCATTACCAGGACTTTACGTTGTTTCTCGCCTAAAGCCGCAGCCAGACTTAAGGCTGTGGTTGTTTTCCCCACGCCCCCTTTTTGATTTGCTATGCCGAATACCTTAGCAGTCATCAGCAAGTATCCCCTTTAAGTCTGAGACTATTGCTTTCTGTAAATAATTGCACCGGTGTGGTGCTCAGGAATAAAAGCCCTGGATATGTTGTGCAATGATTCCGAATGCCCGATGATCAAATAGCCCCCCGGTAAGAGATTATCGTAAAAAGCGTTGATGACCCGTTTCTTCATATCATCGTCAAAGTAGATGATTACGTTGCGGCAGAAGACGATATGCGAGCGTTCCACCCGACGTAACTGCATTTGCTCGTTCAAGTTGATCTGCCCGAAACTGATCAGACGTTTTACGTTATTGTTTACCCTGTACTGGTTACCTTCCTTGGTGAAGTATTTTGCAATTAAAGGAAGGGGAGTGGTGCGCAAAGAGTATTCGGAATAAATGCCCTGACGAGCAGTGGCAAGCACTGCCTCGGACAAGTCGTTAGCAGTTATCTTGATATCCCATTGCGAAATTTCCATACCCAGCACTTCATGAATGATTATGGACAGCGTATAAGGTTCATCTCCGGTGGAACACCCGGCAGACCAGATACGCAGTTTTTTCTGGCCGGCTTTACGCTGTGCATCCAGGAGTTTTTTCAAGACCTTTTCTTTAAACACCTCAAGCTGGGGGTTATTTCTGAAGAAACTGGTTTCGTTTGTGGTTACAACCTCAAACAGTCTGTTCAACTCAGCTCTTCTGTTACTGTCGTAGCGCAGAAAGTAATAGTATTCGCCATAAGTTTTGAGGTTCAAATCTTTAAGGCGGTTGGCCAAACGGTTTTCAACCAGATATTTGCGGGTTTCAGCTATGTAGATACCGCTTTGTTCATAGATGAAATCACGCAATTGAATAAACTCTTCATTCGTGATTTTCAATCTGTTGCTGGAAAATCCGGTAGTTGTGCTTTTAGGCAGAAGAGTCTCTTTCATTACATCCCTCCGGGTCCTTCGCTTATAGTCGCAAGTGCCTCCTCTGCCGGACCTTGCAGGTCTGGATCGCCGGCTTCCAATACTCCCAGAATTGCGGAGAATGCTTCTTCACCGCCTATTTGGGCGAGCGCCTCAATGGTTTTTATCGACACCAGAGGATTTTCCTTCGACAAAAACGGCACGAGCAAGGGCACTGTGTCATATCCACCGATTTTACCAAGAGCCTCAACTGCTCTGGCCACAACCCAATCGTCTTCGTCGTCCAGGGCTTTTACCAGCAGGGATGCGAATTTTGGTTCGTGAGCATCCCCCAGCACTTCCACCAGGGTGAGGCGCACTTCCCGATCCGGGTCGCTTGCGCGGGTCATGATTTTCTCAAGCAGATCGGGCGGAATGGGCGACATTGCTTTCAGCGCCTTCAGAGCTTCCATTCTCACCAGGGGGCTGTCATCGAACAAGCTCTCAGAAATGCTTTGCCAGTTGTTCTTCAGGTCTATATTGCCGAGGGCATTTACCGCCATGGCCCGATTATCTTCATCGTGAGCGTTCAGCAGGCTCTTAAAGTAAGCGATAATTTCATCCCCGCCCATAGCGATGCACGCTTCCAGAGCAGCAAGCCGTACATCTTCATACTTATGCTGTAAGTACTCTTTAATTTTACTTTCAGCTGTCGGAGTGGGACGATTGCGCACGAAATAGTAAAGCGCGCTTTTGATGATATCGCCGTCAGTGCCTTCGATGAGTATTTTTTCAAAGAACGGAATATCGTCCGGATCGGAGATATCTATGAGATGTGCGATGATGTTCCGCTGGGTATTTCTGTCTTTATTCCAGAACTGCTGGGTCAGAAGTGCAACGGACTCTTTGCTGTTGATTCTGGCCAGCACTTCAACCGCCAGCTTGGCGGCGTGTTCGTCATTGCTTTTCAGGGCGTTTTCCAGTGTGGCTGTATTGCCGATACCCACCAAGGAATTGACCATCAACATTAAGCGCTCCGGCTCGAGGTCCGGGTCTATGGACTGGGCCAGTTGAAAGACGGCGCGACTTGCGTCTTCTCCGCCTACATATTTAAGCCCCAGAACCGCCGCATCCTGCACGGAGGGGTCTTCATCCTGAAGGGCATCCAGCAGATAACCGCGGTAAACGTCTTTGTCTTTTTCAAAAAACAAAGCCAAAGACTTTTCATTGAGGATTTTAATTATTGAACTGATAATTTTGTTCCGGAGAGGGCCTGATGCGGTTTCCAGCTTTTTACTGAGCATGGGCACGGCTTTGACGTTGGCGAACTCTCCCAGGGCTTCAATGATCATTGATGCGACTAAATCGCTTGCCCTGTCCAACGCCTTGACCAAGGCCATGATTGATGATTCGCTTTTAATCTTTGTCAGAGATTCTATAACCGCGAACTGAACCCATTCCTCATCTGACAGGGCCTGATTAAGCACGCTTGCAGCTTCAGGAAACCCCAGATTTCCCAGACTCATGGCCGCCTGGTAGCGCACGTTCACTTCAGGGTCGCGCAACAGGGCTTCGCTTAACGGCTGCATGGCTTCAAATTTTTCACTTGAGCCGAGAATATCCGCCATAAATATCCTGATATCGGGGTCATCGCCGATTAACAGGACTTTAAGCGGTTCAATGGAGTCTTTGCCAACTTCCCGCAGTATGTCCATAGACATATTTCTGATTGGGGTTTCATCGGAACTCAGCAAAGGAATAAGCGCGTTCACCACCTCCGGGCCACGAATCTGGCGCAGCGCATATTCAGCGGCTTCCTGCACACCTAAATTGTTCGAGCCCAGAAGCTTAACCAAATTGGGCACAGCTTCTTTCATGCGTTTTTCACCGGCCAGAAAGGCGGCTTCACGCAATTGATCGGATTCGCTGCTGTCAAAACTTTTCAGTATTTCGCAGTCGGTCATAATTATTAAACCCCCGGTGAAGGTAATTGGCAAAAACCAGAGCGGTTGTTATGCTAACGGATATATAAGTTGTTGATTATTGATTTGGCCATATCGTCAATATCAACTATTTCATCTGCCAGCCCCGCGTCCACAACGGCCTTGGGCATTCCATAAACAACGCAGGATTGTTCACTTTGGGCCAACATGCGGCCTCCTTGCTCTTTAAGAACCCGGGCTCCATTGACTCCATCGTTGCCCATGCCTGTGAGCATAACGCCAAGGGCTTTCCGTCCGAACACCTTACCCACCGAGTCCATCAACTCATTGGCGGAGGGTTTGTATAAAGCGGAAACAGGCTCTTCTGATACAACTATCTCGAGGTTCGGCTTTACCCTGATGTGCTTGCCGCCCGGAGCGACAAAAGCCCAACCGTTTTTCAGCTTGTCTCCGGGCTCGGCTTCTTTAACGGAAATCTGGCTCACGGCATCAAGACGTTTTGCAAAAGTCTTGGTGAAGGCCGCGGGCATGTGCTGCGCTATAAGAATGCTTGCGGGAAAGTCTCCCGGCAATGCTGAAAGAATTTTCTGCACTGCCGGCGGCCCGCCGGTGGAAACACCGATGGCCACTACATCCCTTACCGGATATGTCGACCGGGCTATTGGGCGTTCCGGTGCGTTTGCGCCGGGCATCGGCGGTGTCGGTTTTAATAGGGGGGTGTGCCTTGGACGTCTGAGCTTTTTCAATATGGGGGTACGGCGCGCCACACTAAGGATAGTTTCATGGATTGTTTTTTCGTATCCTTCGGTGGGCAGAGTCTGTTTGGTAATGAAATCAACCGCGCCAAGCTCCATGGCTTTCAGGGTGTCTTCCGCGCCTTCTGTGGTCATTGAACTGATCATTAATACAGCGCGGGGCATTTCCTCCATAATCCGTTTTAAAGCAGTGAGACCATCCATACGGGGCATTTCAATATCAAGCGTAACTACGTCCGGGTCATGAATCGATATAAGCTTCAGAGCTTCCTCTCCATCGCGCCCGGTAGCCACGACTTGAATCTGCGGAGATTTTTGGAGGATTTTCACCAAAGTATTCCGCATGAAGATGGAATCATCTACAACTAGAACCTTTATCATAAATTTCCTGCAGATTAAGAGTTATCTGGAAACAGCGTGATTGTTCTGCAAAGATGCCGGTGTGTTCGGCAATTATGTTCTACGTTTATCCCAATTCTTCTATTTTTACAAGGTTAATAGGAAGTATTTATAGTCAGACGCCTGTAAAGATGTTTGAGCATGGGGTCTGTTGACCGTAAATATAATATTCAGCCTGGAGCAACCTTGAAAGCCGACCTGGCAACGGTATGGCATAACCGCCGGAAAGCGGATAGCGGAGTCCGCTTGGGCTTGTTGAAAACGGTTTGATAAATCAGTCGTCAAGCCTTGACATTAACGGGAGTTGCAATAGATTCCAGTTAATCGGTGTATCCGTTCGGTTAATGTATTTTATTGGGAGTAAAATATGCCAAGAGTCATGTGGTTTGTGATTGCTGCCGCGGGTCTCGTACTGGGGTACCTTATTTACAGCGTATTTGTAGAGCGGGTGTTCGGCCTGCAGCCTCAGCGCACCACTCCCGCGCACATTCATGCTGACGGTGTTGATTTTATCAAAATGCCGAAATGGAAATTATGGCTTATTCAATTGCTCAACATTGCCGGGGTAGGCCCGGTGTTCGGGCCGATCATGGGCGCGCTTTACGGCCCGGCCGCTTTGTTGTGGATTGTGCTGGGCTCTGTTTTTGCGGGTGCTGTGCACGATTATTTTTCCGGTATGTTGTCTGTGCGTTACAGCGGCGCTAACGTGCCTGATATTGTAGGGTACAATCTAGGTAAAATCGCCAAATGGGTGATGCGCGGTTTTGCTGTGCTGCTTCTGCTGCTTGTAGGGGTGGTGTTCGCCACTGCGCCTGCCGGGTTGCTGGCAGAGCTTTCTGTAGATTGGGTGGACTGGTTGGATTTCAAGGTCTGGCTGGGCATAATCTTTTTATACTACTTCCTGGCAACTATTGTGCCCATAGACAAGATAATCGGACGAATTTATCCTTTCTTCGGGGCGTTGCTGCTGATTATGGCAGTGGGCATCACGGTGATGCTGTTTGTAGATGATGCCGGCAGATTTTACCATTGGGCCGAGTGGGGAGTAAACCCGCATCCGGAGCAGCTGCCGCTCTGGCCGGTGATGTTCATTACAATCGCCTGCGGGGCGCTTTCCGGCTTTCACGCCACGCAGTCTCCGCTGATAGCGCGTTGTATGGATAATGAGCGAGAGGGGCGTTTAGTGTTCTACGGCGCAATGATTGCAGAAGGGTTTATCGCTTTGGTGTGGGCTACGGTAGGCATGACTTTTTATGAGGATCCGGCTGCCCTGAACGCTTCTATTAAAGCCGGTACGGCCAGCAGCGTGGTGTATGAAGCCTCTCATGCCCTTATGGGCTCTTTCGGCGGTTTGTTGGCTGTGCTGGGAGTTGTCGTGCTGCCCATTACTTCTGGTGATACCGCCTTTCGGGCCGCACGTTTGACCATTGCAGAAATGATTCGTCTGCCTCAGCTCTCCCTGTTTAAGCGGCTGAGTATTGCTGTTCCTTTGTTTATTATCGGTATTGCTCTGTCGCAAATCGACTTCGGCGTTATCTGGCGCTATTTCGGCTGGTCAAACCAGACTCTGGCCGCGATAATGCTGTGGGCCTCCGCTGCCTATTTGTTGCGCCACGGCAAGCTGCACTGGATTTGCACGTTGCCGGCCGTGTTCATCACTGCGGCTTCTGTTTCCTATATTTGCTATCAGCCCAGTATGGGGCTCGGTCTGTCAATAGTGACCTCTGATATTGTGGGGGCGATTTTTGCTGCGGTCTGCCTGGGCGCGTTTTTGATTTTCGGGCGCAGGCCGATTGCAGGGGCTCCCACCAACGTATAGATGTCTTAAACAGGTATGCCCGGTTCTTTCCAACCGGGCATACCCTTGGACAGCAGAAAGTCTGTTTGTCCGGCCGCTGCTTCTGAAATTCAGACTACCTTGCCTTACCGCGTAAAAGAGAATTACGTTTCCGGCCGCAATGCAATTAAGCTGTATTTGTTCTGAAGCGAAAAATGAAAACAGTGATGAGTTCAAGGGCGACCTGAACGCTGAGCCGCCAGCCGCTGCAATTAAACAGAGCTGAAAGGCCCGATCCATTCTGCAAACCACAAAAAAACAGAGAAGGAAGCAAGGGCTTTCCTTCTCTGTTTTAAACTGGATAAGAAGCATTGTTTCGTGAGTGCCTCTATTGAATGGCGGGGCGGCTTCAGCTTTTCGGCATTTTTGCCGCAATGGTTGCCTTTACAGGTAGAAAACCGTCCTCCAATCCATTTGCGCTAAGGATTCACTCATGCTGGCAGTCCATGTGTGACTGCCTGATTCGCTATTCCGCTTTCGGCTTGGCCTCAATTTCCTTGACCTTAGCCCGGTCGTAAATCATGTCGAGGGCCTTTTCTGTTCTGATCCGATCAACCAGGGTATGCATCAGGTGATTCTGGTGGTAGTATTCCTGCAACTGTTGCGGGTTCAGGCCGCTGCGTTGGGCGATATCCACAAGATACGCCTCCATTTCCTGAGGGGTAACGCTTATTTTTTCCTTTTCAGCCAGCTTCAGCAGGAACATTTCGCCTTTAACAAACTTTTCTGCCTGTTTATGCAGGTCTGCTTCCACTTCAGCCTCGCTCATATCCCAATCCTTGGGTTCCGGCTTGCCCAAGCGGCGCATTTCTGCCCGGAATTCCGCCATTAAGGCGTTCTGGCGGCTGGCTACCATTGATTGAGGCAATTCGTATTCAACCTGCTCCAACAGACCATCCAGGAGTTTGCCCTGGGTATTTTCCTTGGCGAAGCGCTTCAGATTTTCCTTATGGGCCTTTTCAATGCTGCTGCGCATGTTTTCCACGCTGCCGGCCCCGATTTTTTCCGCGAACTCTTCAGTCACTTCCGGAAGCACACGTTCCGCCAAGCTTACCACGGTTGCTTTTACATTGATAGTTTTGCCTGCGAACTCGTTGTTGATGCCCTCGGCCAGCTTTACCTGACCTTCACCGCTTTCGCCCGGAGAGAGCCTTTTGATTATTGCTTCAAAGTCTTCCTGCAATTGTCCCTCGCCCACAGTCAACTGATAACCGGTTCCCCGGAAGCCTTTAACCGGATTGCCCTCTTCATCGGTTGCCGAGAAGTCCACAAACGCCACTTCTCCGTCCAAAGGCGGGCGGCTGACTTCCAGGGGCTTAAGTTCGCTCATCTGCAGGCGGATGCGCTCAATGGTCTCGTCGGTGCGCGCTTCATTGTACGGTTCGATTTCTTCTTCAATTTCAATGCCTTCCCAGGCCGGGAGCTCAAAATCGGGCAGAATTTCAAAACTGAAGGTGAACTCAAATTCTTTGCCCCGTTCAACGGTTTCCGGGCCATCGTAATCGATGTCGGTTATCGGGGTCACGTTCATTTCCTTTACAGCTTCAGCCGCGCATTCATTCACCAGAGCGGAAGTGGATTCTTTATAAATTTGGGCCTTGAAGCGTTTCTCGGCTACACTGTGCGGAACCTTGCCCGGCCGGAAACCCGGCAGCTTAAGATCGCGGACCAGGTCCTTAACCATAAAATTAATTTTAGCGTCCACATCATTTGCCGGCACGTTAACATGGACACTTTTCTTAACTTTCGAAAGGTCAGTAACAGTGTATTTCATCCCAAAAAGCTCCTTGGGTTCGCGTTGCGCCTTGGGGCGCCTGAATTGCAAACGAAAAAAGTTAAATTATGGTAGCTGGGGCGGGACTCGAACCCGCAAACCCTTTCGGATACTGGCTCCTAAGGCCAGCGCGTCTACCAATTTCACCACCCAGCCGTAAATACTGGCAATGCAACTTTAAAATTGTCTGTGTCGTTTTGCCATATCTGCTCCCAGCTTTCAAGAGTTATTTTGCATATAATGGGCAGATTGTACACAAGTGGGCGACTTGAGTTTGTATTTGCTTGAGCGCACAGTTGAATTGCAGACCAATAACGCTGCTGCCGGGCCTGTCCTCAAGAGGGGCTTGGGTTGTTCTGGTTTATGAAACCCTAAAGATTATATCCGGCAATCCGATATCATTGATATAAATTTGTTTCGGTAAATATATGCTCAACAGTATTTCTCCGTATAATCCGGATCGCCTTTTGGAGCATCCTGATTCTTTTCAGTTAAAGCAAAACCAGTTGTTCAGCAATACAGCGTCTGAAGGTATATCTGCTGCGGCGCCGGTTAATCGCTTTGCCTCTTCAGCCTCTTCAAGAAATTTGATGGCCGGCAATTTTGTTTCTGCTGAGCGCGAGCAGTCACGGTATATGTTGGCGCGCGAAAAAGGGCAGCAGGCTGTAAGTCAGCAGGCCAGTCGTCAAACAGCTATCCTTAATGCGGCTCTCTCTGCACTTGCTACGCTTGATGGGTCTGATTACGCATTACGCACGCTTAACGGGAAAAAAGCCGCCCGCAGGATAATGGAAGAAGGGCAACAAAGTGTTCAAGAGGCTTCTGAAAGGAACCTGAAGGAAATCAAGGAAGAGATCGCCCGGCGGGCGGAAGAAGCCTTGAAAGCGGAAACAGCAAACGGATCTGTTGTTGGCGAAAATACCCCTTCAACTGATGTGGCAACAGCTCTGTCGAACAGTGCAGGCACTAATGTGGGCCTTGGACAGGCGACGGCAACCGCCGCTGTTTCAATTCCTGATACTGCTCAAAGTTTCGGCTTGGAGACAGGTGATGCAGTTCCGCCTGCTCCTTCCATTGACATCATGGTGTAACAACCGGATGTGCGGTATGGCAGTCCGGTATGGGGTTCCCGGTTGTCCCGGTTGCCTATAACGGCCGGTTGACTGAGTGGACATTAATTAATGGGATGTTGTTTTTGAAGCCGCTATTGGGAAAGCGGTACCGTGCTTGCGGAGCAGACGGGAATTATTGAGCTGAGGATTTTCTGATTGCTTTCGGTGGGCATCAGGAACATAGCCGGACACATTTACCGGCTGAGCATAATGCGCATAAATATACTGACCTGAAAAACCGGCACTCGCTTACATTTGGAGTTGGCGACCCCAAGGGGATTTGAACCCCTGTTACCAATGTGAAAGACTGGTGTCCTGGGCCGACTAGACGATGGGGTCGCTCTAACCGATCACGTTGTTGACGTGAAATAGCCATATAAAAGTTGTTTGCAAATTGGTCAAGTAAAAAATGAAAAAAAGCCGCTTTAGCTGAGAAAAATATTGTGCATACGTTTATTGTCTGTCCGGGACGGTGACAGTTTCCAGCAATCGCTGTAAATTATCCGTGGTTTTGTCCACAAAGGCGGGATACTGAATTGCTCCGGACTGCAACTGTTGCACCAGCAGGGCGTTTTGGGCCTCCAGCTCAGCGCCTTGGGCGTGGCAGTTCTCAAAATTCTGACCGCAGATTTTGTTCAGCTCCACACGAAGGGCAACCATTTCTTCCGGGGTGTGTTTTTTCCAGGGGGTGAGCAGGGGTTTGCCGCGGCCGTCGCCGCCGCTGAGAATATCATCTGCTGTAGCATTGAGCCGGTCTAATTCAGAGCAGATAAGCTCCCGGTGCATCGGGTCTTCCCGGCTTAAGCCGGTTGCAAGCCGGTTGAGGCGGTCATAATGTGGCCGGGCGGCCTCATTGAATATAGCCTGTCTGAGGGAATTGCCTGCAAGCAGTTCTCCACGAAATTCCAGGCTGTAGTATTTGCGGGAAAGTTCGTCGTTGCTGCACTCAGAAGCTTCCCGGGCGGGAATCGGAGTTGTGACCGGTATTTGTGCCGCCAGACATATGAAAAGCGCCAACGCTGCTTTGATTTTGAATTTGACAACTGACATTTGCCGATCCGAAAAGCGTTGTCTGCGCCGGTAGTTCAGCGCTTGCACGGATTTTAAACCCGGCGGGCCGCCCTGAAGACACCGGAGACGAAGTGAATATTAATCCTGCCGCCGGGCTGCTCCCAATACCTCCGCCGCATCGGCTTGTTAGTGGCGTACCCCCGTTAAGAATACGGGGGTACGCCTGAAACCGCCACATGTTCAGAGGAAGCCTGGGACTGCAATTTAGGGGGGCGTGGCCTGCCGGTCAACTTTGTTTTTCCGTCTGGGAAGCTGTTGAATTTTGTGGGGAAAGCGCGTTTTGAGTTTTGACCATACTCATGGCCGTTCCCACCATACCGGCGATATCGGCCAGATTGCCGGGCAGAATCAAGGTATTGCCCTTTTGGGCCAGTTGCCCGAAAGCCTGAACGTATTGTTCGGCCACTTTCAGATTAATTGCTTCATAGCCGCCCTCTTTGCGGGCTGCTTCCGCAATGGCGCTGATGGCTTGGGCTGTGGCGTTAGCCACCAACAGAATTGCTTCCGCCTCGCCCTGAGCCCGGTTAATCGCTGCTTGACGTTCGCCTTCCGATTGGTTGATCGCCGCCTGACGTTCCCCCTCAGATTGGTTAATGGCGGCCTGACGGTCGCCTGACGCCAGGTTGATTTGTTCCTGCATCCGCCCTTCCGATTCGGCGATTACAGCGCGTTTTTCCCGTTCGGCGGTAATTTGACGCTGCATGGCCTGAATAATTTCCCGGGGCGGGGCCAGGTCTTTGATTTCATACCGCAATACCTTCACTCCCCAATTGATTGCGGCTTCGTCTAAAGCGGCCACTACCGCCGAGTTGATGGCTGTGCGTTCCTCAAAGGTTTTATCAAGCTCCATGCGTCCGATTACCGAACGCAAGGTGGTCTGGGCCAGTTGGGTAATGGCCAGGACAAAGTCGCTGGAGCCGTAAGAAGCCAGCCGCGGGTCCGTAACCTGAAAATAAATGATGCCGTCCACCTGGAGTTGGGTATTATCTTTGGTTATGCAGATCTGGCTGGGAATATCCAGAGGGATTTCCTTGAGCAGATGTCGATAGCGCACATTGTCGATGAACGGAATGATAAAAGCCAGGCCGGGCTGCAGGACCGTATGAAATTTGCCCAGCCGCTCAACCACATAAGCGTGTTGTTGCGGCACGATATAAATGGATTTTGCCAGAAAGACTATCAACAGAATCGCCAGAGCGATGATGAAGATGAAAGATTCTCCGTACATGCCTTTTACCTCGTTTCAGTTATCCACGATCAGGGTGTTGCCCTGCATATCGACTATAAACAGGGGTTTGTCCGGGTCGGTCATAGCCTTTGCCGGTTCGGCCTGCCAGACCGCTCCCCTGTACATGACCTGCCAGCTTCCGTCAGGGTTCGATTGCTTCCAGCTTACCGGTTGGCCTATATCCAGGTTGTTGCTTGAAAGCCGGGAGTCGGTCGTCTTATGTCTGTGCCAGCGCCAGACTAAAACGGCGCCCACCAGTCCAACCGTAACAGCCAGTCCGAGCTGAAAGGAAAAAGGAGCACCCAGCCACGCCGCTATGCCGCCTGCTGCTGCAGAAATACCTAGAACCAGTAAATAAAAGGTACCGGTAAGCATTTCCGCTCCGATTAAAATAACCGTAACGGCTATCCAGGCAATGGGAAGAGTTTCCCGGAACATGCATTCTCCTTGAATGAATTTAAATCATGTAAGCTCTTATCCGTATAGTTTGACGGTCTGGTTGCAGTCCGGATTTACAATTAGCCATACAGTAGATTATACAGTGTGGACTCGGGATATGCAAGCCGGTAAATTCATCGCTGTAAAGGGAGTTGTGTATGGCTGAAGCCGGACGGCAGACAATTTTATATTACAAGCGAGCTGTTCAGGTTGGGGAAGCCTTGCGTAAACGCTCTTGGCTGAAGACAACCGGATTAAGGCTTGGAGCCCGTCTGTTTAAGCATAATGATAAGAACCGGAAGCTTTGACGGTTAACCAGTCGTCAAAGCTTCCGGTTCTGCAATTCCCGCGGATTCACCCGGTGACTTCCCGGCCGGAAGCAATGCCTCCGGCCGGAAAATCCATGGGAGGGGAGAATGTGCTGTTTAAGAACAGCACAAATATCTGAACATTCGGCCGAAGCTTAAGTCCGGCCGGATGTTTTTATTGATTCTTCAGCGCATCGTACAGTTCTTTTGCTTCTTCATGATCCGGTTTAAGAGAAAGCAGAGTTTCCAACTGAACCAATGCTTCCGACTCATTCCCCTGATGAACCAAGCAGCCGATCAGGGCAAAGCGCACGGCATGCAGCTCAGGGTTCAGCTCCAGGGCGCTTTTCAGGGAAGGCATCACATCCGGAAGCCGGTTCAGATAATGGGCTTCCTGAACCGCTGTATTGATCAGAAGCATATTTTGGGGATTAAGCTCAAGCGCTTTGATGAAACAGTCGAAAGCTTCTTCATGCTTACCCTGTTCCATCAACACCAAGCCGATGCCGCCAAGGCTCTTATCGCTGGGGGCTATGGATTCGGCCTTGCGGTAAAGGGTAAGTGCATCGTCAATGTCGCCTTTTTGCACAGCAATTGTGGCCAGGCCCAGATACGGATCCGGGTGCACTGCATCTGATACAACCGCCTTTTTATAATACTCTTCCGCTTTATCCCATTCACCCATAAACAAGTAGCATTCGCCTAATTCTTTGTTGATTTCAAAATCCAAATTGCTCATATGATCCCCTCCATTGGGCCTTTAATCTCGTAATCTCGACACTTAAGGAAATACGTGCCTCTCCTGAATTGCTAGCAATTATCATGCCATTTTTGTTATGCAGTGTGCGCTCATATTATAGATGTTATGGTTGTACCGAGGCGAGGTTTGCACTTGATTTCAGGCTGCTGGTTTGGAACGTCAAAATTTTATCTGTCAAAATTTATGCGGAATTCTCAAAAAAGCTAGTAATATAAGGGGGTTATGTGTTTGGAATGATATTTGCTTTGTGTGCTGATAAACTGACACTGGAAGCCATCTTAGTAATTAAAATATGAAGCAAAAACGGCTTCCATCGCCGCATGAAGTTTAAGGCGGCGCAGCGGAAAAACCGCTGTGAACGAGCTGAAAAACCAAGTTTTTCGACGAAGTGAGCTTCATAATCAGCTTGAAAAGTTGATTATGCGAGTTCCGGACGGCAATGATTTTGGAGGATCTGGCATGAAAACAATGTTTCCCGAATATCTGGGTCTGGCCGGCAAGGTCATGGACATGCAGCTCCAGCGTCAAAATGTCATCATGAGCAACGTTACCAACGTAAAGACGCCGGGGTACCGCCCGATGGAGTTGAAATTTGAGGAAGAATTGCAGCAGGCTCTGCAGTTGAACGGCAAAATGACCCGCACTCATGAGGCTCATATGCCCGCTTCCTTTGATCCCAATACGTTCAGCTCTACGTTCGGGCACGAGATCAAGCCGCGTACGGTGCACGGCGAAGACCGGGTGGATCTGGATAAGGAAATGGCGAGAATGGCTAAGAACAATTTGCAATATACCGCGCTCAGCCAGGTTGTGGCCAAGGGTTATGAGGGGCTTATCAGTATTATTCAGGAGGGTGGTAAGTAATGGATTTCATGACCGCACTTGATATAGGCGCTTCCGGGCTTTCCGCGGAACGCACCAGCATCAATATTATTTCCATGAACCTGGCCAATGCCAAAACCACTCGTACCCCTGAAGGGGGGCCGTATCGGCGTAAGAGCGTGGCGCTTGCTTCCACGGAAGTGGACAGTCCATTTTCCAAGCACATGCAGACTGCTTTGGATAAAGAGCTGCGTGGGGTGAGGGTGATGCACATTGCCACCGATAACCGGCCGTTCAAGCTGGTGCATGAGCCCGGGCACCCCGACGCTGATGCTGACGGTATGGTCAGATACCCGGATATCAATGTGGTTGAGGAAATGGTCAATCTGATGACCGCTCAGCGTGGTTACGAGGCTAATGCTTCCGCAATGGATGCTGTGAAGGCCATGTATAATAAGGCTCTGGAAATAGGCAAATAAGCGCTGAGTTTGATTAAAGAGTTTTAGGAGAAGAAGATATGGCTATTCAATCAATGGCAATGAAGGCATACACCGAGGCCCTTAACAACTTTACGGAAGCGGAACAGAAATTTGCCGCCCAGGCTCCCAATGCTTTGAGTTGGTCTGCGCCAAATCCGGCCGGCTCGAACTCTTTTTCTGAAACCCTGAGCGCTTCCATCAACAAGGTAAACGAGCTTCAGCATGAAAAAAGCGCCATGGTCACTTCTTTTGCCAGCGGCGAAACCCAGAATGTGCATGAGCTGATGATCAGTTTGCAAAAGGCGTCGGTAGCCATGAAAATGACGTCGGCGGTGCGTAACAAGGTTTTGGAAGCGTATAAGGAATTGTCCAAAATTCAATTTTAGTTTTTGAGAGCAGGCGACGCAATAAGCATAAGATTTTTCGCAAGGTGAGCCGGATTAATCGTTCGGCAAGCATTACAGGCGGAAGTAAGCAGTAAAAACGCGTTGAGGAGCAGGCAATGGCAGGCAAATTTTCAGAACTGATGGAAAAAGGCAGGGCATTCTGGTCCAGAATTGCGCTGTCGCAGCGTATTTTTCTGACGGTGTTCGCTGTAGTGGTGGTAACGGCGTTTATCGGATTGGTAATATGGATTAATCAGCCCGATTATCGTCTGCTGCTCGGCAATCTGCCCCCGGAAGACGCCAACCGTGTTGTGGAAATGCTGCAGGCCGAAAAGGTGAATTACCGACTTGAAGATAACGGCACAAGCATTCTGGTCCCGGCAGACAAAGTCTATGATTTGCGCCTTAAGATTGCCGGCTCCAACACCATTCAGGGGGCCGGGCAAGGCTTTGAAATATTCGACACAATCCAGGTTGGCGAAACCGATTTTGTACAGAAAATGAAATACCAGCGGGCCCTGCAGGGTGAGCTTTCCCGAACTATCGGCCAGTTCCCCGGGGTGGAAAGCGCCCGCGTGCATCTGGTCATGCCCAGTAAGAGCCTGTTCATCGAAGAGCAGCAAAGCCCGTCCGCTTCCATTGTGATCAAGGCGCAGGCCGGAGCCCAGTTTGACAGTAAGGCTGTTGAACCCATTGTTAATCTGTTGGTAATGTCGGTTGAGGGTCTGGACAAGAACCATGTGTCGGTAAGTGATTCGTCGGGTAAAGTGCTCTATTTCCCCGAGGAAGACTCGCTGGCCGGTCTTTCCACCACTCAGCTTGAATATAAGAATACGGTGCAGAGCATGTTGGAGCGCCGCATTGAGGAAATGCTCGCTCCGGTGATCGGCCCTGGAAAGGTAATTGCCAAGGTAAACGCGGATTTGGATTTCAGCCAGAGAACCAGGCGGCTTGAATTATATGATCCGGAAGTGGCTGTTGTGCGCTCTTCCAGCCGAGTGGAGACTACAGAACGCGGTCAGGTTGCGGTTGACGCCCAAACTCCCGATGCGAATTTCCGCGCGGACAACATGACCGGTGGGCTTACCGAGCAGGAAAAAGTGACGGAACAGCGCGTAGAGAACTTCGACATCAACAAAGAAGAGCAGAATATCATTTCGCCGGTTGGTGAAATCTCCAGGCTGAGTATTGCGGTAATTATAGACGGCACTTACACCCAGAACGAAGCCGGTGAAGTGGCGTTCACCCCCCGCAGTCAGGAAGAGCTGGATCGCATTCAGCAGTTGATCAGTAACGCTGTAGGTTACGACAGCTCCCGCGGCGACTCCATTGAGGTCAGCAGCATTGCCTTCGGCTATGAAGATCTTAACCTCGAGCAGCAGCTTTCCGACATAATTATGGATTATGTAAGCAGGCTGGGCAAGCCCCTGCTCAATACCATTCTGGTGCTTCTGTTCCTGCTTCTGGTGGTGCGTCCGGTGGTGCTGGCCATGATCCGGCCCAGAGTACAGAGCCCGGAAGTTATTGAGGGTCTGGAAGGATTGCCGGCCGGTGAAAGCCAGTTGGCCCTGCTTGAGGGAGAGGAAGAACTGGAGCCCGCCGATATGTTCAGGCAGATTGAAGATATCAAGGCCCACGCCATTAATATGGCTGAACAGAATATAGATCAGGCTGTAAGCATTCTGCGCGGCTGGCTGAATCAGGAGGGAACATCCGTTGGACAAAGAGCAGCTTAGCGGACCGCAAAAAACCGCAGTTTTACTTTTGGCTATGGGCGACAAGTTCACCTCTGAAATATTCAAACGCATGGAGCGCAATGAGATTACCGCAATTTCCAAAGCGATTATGGACCTGGATTCTGTGCCGAAAGAAGTGGTGGAAGAGGTACTGCGCGATTTTCACCACGCCATGGTAAGCGGTCAGGATATTCTGACCGGCGGCGAGGATACGGTAAAGCGGGTGTTGTTAAAGAACCTTGACCCTGATACCGCCAAGTACATTATTGATAAGCTTGACCTGGAGCTCGGGCCCACGCCGTTCCGTGAGTTGGGCAGTGTATCTCCGCGTATTCTGTCTCAGATTTTACGCAACGAGCACCCGCAAACCCTTGCCCTTATTCTCGGGCATATGCCGGCTGAACAGGCCGCGGTACTGCTGACCAGTCTGCCGGCAGGCGTGCGTACGGAAGTGTTGATGCGTCTGGCCAATCTGGAACCGGTTCCGGAGGATATGCTTCTGGAAGTGGATAAGGTGCTGCAGTCTCAACTTATCGCCATGGGCGGCAAGGAAGGCAAGAAAGTGGGCGGTGTTTCGGCTGTGGCTGAAATTCTTAACTCTGTTGACCGTGCCACAGAAGAGGAAGTGCTCTCGGAAATCGAGGAAGAATCCGCTCAAATGGCGGAAGATATCCGCAACCTCATGTTTGTGTTCGAAGACATCAAGGGGCTGGACGACAGATCCATTCGCGAGATGCTCAAGGAAGTTTCCAACGACGACCTTATTCTGGCCCTCAAAGGCGCATCTTCCGACTTGCAGGAACTGTTCTTCAACAATATGTCTGAGCGCGCCGCCACGATGATCAGAGAAGATTTGGAAATTATGGGCCCGACCAGGCTTTCGGATGTGGAAGGCGCCCAGCAGAACATTGTGAGAACCGTGCGCCGTCTGGAAGCGGAAGGGCGCATAGCAATCAGCCGCGGAGGCGGAGATGTCTTTGTCTAATCTTTCCGATAATGCTGATGCACCAGCTTGGGGAACCATTTTCATGGGACCGGAACCCATGCGGGAAACCACGCTTTCCCGCATTGAGGGGGCAAATAGCGGGTCTTTATGGAATGATGAGACTGAAGCTGAATATCTGGAACGGGTGAAAGAGCGGGCCACTCAGAAGGCTGCTCAGATTTTGCGGGATGCCCAGGCTGAAGCCGCCGCGTTGCGTGAACAGGCCCGGAAAGAGGGATATGAGCAGGGCATTAATGATGCTCAGGCTGAACTTGATGAGTTCCGCACTGCAGCGGCCCAGACCACTACGGCGGTGCTTTCCGCCATTGAAAGTCAGGCGGACGCGCTTACCAAAGCCTGGGAAAATGAGCTTTGCGGTTTGGTGCGGGCCGCTGTGGAGGCCGGTATCGGGTATGAGCTTAACCGGCATCGGGCTGAAATTCTGAAAGCTTTGTTTTTTGAAGCGGTAAACCTGCTCAGTAAAGAGAAGAAGGCGGTAATTTTTACCAACCCGGAAGACTCCGCCATAGTGGCCGAGATTGTTGCCACGGCCGGGGAAGATTACGCCGCCCGCTTTCAGGTGAGAGGCAATCCGGGGCTTACACCCGGCAGTATTGTGCTGGAAAGCAGTCTGGGTTTGGTGGAAAACAACCTTGAATCCCGCCGGGCAATGGTTGAACGCATTTTGAGCGAACTGGTGTTGAGTGAGCAGGTTGAACAAGTCGGGGAAGCAGCCGAACCGGCTGTAAGCGCCCAGGCAGCGGGTTCGCCTGCAAAGCAGCCGACTCCGGCGGCAGTTGAAACTGCCGCTGCTCAAAGTCCGACCAACAGGGCGGCGGAGCCGCAAAAAGCTCCGGCCCGGCCCAAGCAAGCCATGTCCCGGCCCGTGAGCAGCCCGGCAAGCCCGGAAGTTGCAGCGACAGTTGCTCAGCAGAAGCAGCCCGTCGCCGGAAAGGCCGCTGCTTCGAGTGGGGCGGAAGCTTTGGTTGCTCCTGCTCAATCCGGAATGGCCCCGCAACAGGAGGCGCAGACCGCTTTGCCTGCAGAGCCTGAGTTGGGAGAGGAAGCCCTGGACTTCGGATCCCTTATTCCACCGGAGCTTTTAAACGGTGATGAACTGCCGGACGCCGCCGGGGCCAGCGCTTCTGTAGCGGAGAGTGAATCAGTCAATAAGGAACAGTAATGCCGCTTCTTCCTTCACAGTGTCTGGAGCAACTGGGCAAGACAAGCCTGCATCAGGTTTACGGCAAGGTCACCAGAGTCATTGGTCTGGTGGCGGAAGGCACAGGCCTGAACGCTCCTTTGGGAGCGGTGTGTCATATCATGCCGGAAGACGGCACTGACCCGATAGCGGCGGAAGTGGCCGGTTTTCGCGACGGCAATATTCTGTTCATGCCCTACGAGGATTTGCGCGGCATTGCTCCGGGCAATCTGATTAAAAATTCGAATATCCCGCCGGTGTTTCCTGTGGGCCCGCATCTTCTGGGCCGGGCTTTCAACCCGTTCGGAAAGCCTCTGGACCTGTCGTCCGGCGCTTCAGTCCCGCTCACCGGCAGTGTTCAGCCTTTATACGGGCCGCCGCCGAATCCGCTTACCCGTCCCCGCATAACCGAACCGCTGGATGTGGGAGTGCGGGCCATTAACTCTCTGCTTACTTTGGGCAAGGGCCAGCGTGTGGGCATCATGGCCGGGTCCGGCGTGGGCAAGTCAACATTGCTGGGCATGATGGCCAGATACACCAAGGCGGACGTAAACGTCATTTCCCTGGTGGGCGAGCGCGGCCGTGAAGTACGGGAATTTATCGAAAAAGACCTGGGGCCGGAGGGAACGGCCCGTTCCGTGCTGATTGTGGCCACTTCCGATTCCTCTCCCCTGGTGCGGATGCGCGCGGCCTATGCCGCTACTGCCGTGGCGGAATACTTCCGCGATCAGGGCAAGGACGTATTGCTGATGATGGATTCCGTCACCCGGTTTGCAATGGCCGCCCGCGAGGTGGGCCTGGCGGTGGGAGAGCCGCCTACCACCAAGGGCTACACTCCGTCGGTATTCGCCGAACTGCCCAAATTGCTGGAGCGGGCGGGCAGAAGCGAAAAAGGCACGATTACCGGCATTTATACTGTGCTGGTGGACGGCGACGATTTCAATGAACCCATTGCCGATGCCGTGCGCTCCATTCTGGACGGGCATATCGTACTGACCCGCGAGCTGGCCGACCAGGCCCATTACCCGTGTATTGACGTGCTCAAGTCCATCAGCCGTCTGCGTTCCGACATCATCAGTAAGGAAGAGATCAAGGCCGGCAGAGAGATCCTGAAACTGCTGGCAAGTTACCAGCGCATGGAAGACATGATCAATATCGGGGCCTATGTGCAGGGTTCAAACCCGGAAATCGACCGGGCCATTGCCATGCACCCGGCCATTAACGAATTCCTGCAGCAGGATGTTTCCGAAGGAGAAACCATAGAAAACAGTATGCAGAAGCTGCAGGATTTAAGCCGGCAGAATGCTTAGTGGCGGGCAACTTTAAAAAGCGGCATCTGCCCGCAGGCAATTGTGGAATGGTTGTCAGTCTGCAGGCGGCCGGTCCGACTGGGGTTTGAAGCCGGAAAAGCGTTGCTTCAGCCAGCCGTATCCGCTGACCAGGATAATGCCGGAGAACACCAGCAGCGAGCCGATCAGGAAGTTTGTTTCCAGCGGCTCGTCCAGCAGAATAACTCCTGATGCTACTCCGAATATCGGGGTCATGAACAGCAGCACCCCCAGTTTAGAGGCGACATAACGGGTAAGCAACCAGAACCAGAGCAGAAAACAGCCGAAGCAGAGAACAATGGTCTGATAAACCATGCTGCTTACGGAAACAGGCGTGAAGTTGAACTGAGCTTTATCAAGCAGCAAAGAGACAAGCAGCAGGATGACGAACCCGCAGATCAGTTGATAAAGCAAGGTATGCGCGGCCGGTATTCTGGCCAGGGCGGAGCAGCGGATCACCACGGTAGTGCTTCCCCAGCACACCCCGCCCAAAAGAGCCAGGCTGTCTCCCAGCAGATAGTTCCGGGCTGTTGCGCCCTCATTGTTGCTTTCCCCACACATGAATGCCACAATAATGCCCAGAAAAGCCAGCAGAAAGCCCAGCCATTGCAGAGGACGCAGGCGTTCGGAGGGGATTTTCCAATGCAGGCCCAGGGCGGCGAACGCCGGAGCGGTGTAAAGAAACACAACCACATGCGAGGCCGCCGTATATTTAATGCCCTCGCCAACAACCAGATACTCCAGTGTGAACAACACTCCCGCGGCAACACCGGCTTTCCAGGTTCCATTTTCCACAGTCAGGCGTTCTTTTTTGATCATCAGCAGCAGGCCGACCAACAGAGCCGCAATGCCCGAGCGCAGGGAAACCTGGAAGATCGGTTCAATGTCTCCGGCGGCCGATTTCATGGCCACATGCTGCAACCCCATTAAGCTGCAGAATAAGAGCATACTGCCAAAGGCCCGGGCGTCAAGCGCCTGTCGTCTGGTGTTCATCATCTGCTTGTGATCCTTTGTTTTCAATCCACAGTTACTTTAATTACAGCAGCTCTCCGGTTGCATTACGTCCGTTTTTCAAAGGCGCTGATATGGAATTGACCCGACCGGCGCTTGCCGCCGGACAAATCCGGTCTGGGTTTGAATAATAAAGCCGGATTTATATCAATGTTTACCGGATTATAAGCTGTGGTCAGGAATTGAGTTGCTTCATCGGGTTGGCGAAGGTAAAATCGGAAGCTCATGTGTAGAAACGCTTATTTACCTCTTATCCACCAGTTTTTATCCGGGCCGGAAAACCACCAGTTGGTATGGTCTGTTTCCACTATTGCCTGAGCCAGAGCCGCGCCTTCCTTGGTGGTCAGTCGCTTCAAAGAATTTTCCAGCCATTTCCCGGCGTATTTATTGCCCAGGTCAAGCTCTTCCTTCAAGTTCAGAATCAAGTCAAGCTGATCCGCGTCATGGGCCAGCTTTGACTCCAGGCTCGCTTCCGCTTCCAGCTCTTCCCACATTCCGGTCAGGGCGTCGCTCAACCCGGTTCCACATGTGGCGTGCTCAAGCGCCGTCTGCACATCCGCTTGATTATAAATGCGGTTTACATAGTTGAAGTCGCCGGTGCGGGCTTCCGCAAAATCGTGAAACAGGCAGAGCAGAGTGGTGCGGGCAATGTCCGCTCCCGCTTCTTTGGCCAGAACATAGCCGATAACCGCGGTGCGGAATGAATGTTCCGCCACATTTTCGCGTCCGGTGCCCAGAAACTGATAGCCGGTGCGCGGGGTTTTGCGCAACATACCGGCCTCAAACAGAAAGTCGGCCAGACGCTTCAGCCGTCGTTCCGTCTCGGAACAGTTTGAATTTGAGATGTTCATTGTTTCTCCAATTGTTCCCTTGTTGCTTAAACTTCCATATCAGGAAACGCCGCAAAAGCAACCGGCGGATAAGCCGACTCCGTCGTAAATCAGTTTGTTTCCGGCGCGTGTGTCGCCTGTGTAGCGGCGGAACTTACTTTAATAATCCACCCGCATCAGAGTCAGGCCGGACGCCGGGGCAGTGGCGGAGCTTCTGGTCCGGTCTTTTGCCGCAAGAATTGCCGCCGCCGCCTCAGGGGCAAGCTTGCCTTTGCCCACGTCCACCAGCAGGCCCATCAGATTGCGCACCATTTGTTTAAGAAATCCGTCAGCTTCAAAATACCAGGTGGCGAGCAGCGGGCGGGTGTTGTCGGAAGGGGCGAGCTCCAGCCTGGTCAGAGTGCGCACAGTGCTGTCGTAATCAACTCCGGAATTGCGGAACGAGGCAAAATCATGCCGCCCCAGCAGATAACGGGCAGCTTCCTGCATTGGTTCCAGGCGCAGAGGCCCGCACGGCCAGACAAACGGGCGCAGGCGCGGGGGCGTGTAGTCGTAAGACAGCCACAGGCTGTAGGCATAAAGCTTTGAGTGGGCACCGTATTGAGCATGAAAGTCGCGGTCAACCGGTTCAACGGCGCTTACCGCCACATCGTCGGGCAACTGGGTGTTGAAGGCGCGAATCCAGTTGACGCCGAGCTTTGACTTGGGAATATCCATGTGGGCCACCTGAGCTTCCGCGTGCACGCCGGTATCGGTTCGTCCCGAGGCATGGATGTTCACCTTCTGCCCGGCTATGCGCGAGGCCAGAGTTTCCAGCTCATTCTGCACAGTACGCAATTCAGTAACGGGAACGCCGTTTCGCCGCAGGCTTTGCCTCTGCCAGCCGTAGAAACGGGTTCCCACATATGAAATCGTCAATTTTAAGCGTTGCACATGTCTTCCGGTTATGGTCTGGTTACAAACAGTCGGTATTCCCGCAAAGCGCTGTTGGCCTTGGCCTCAATATCCATCATGTCGTTTTTGGCGTTTCTGGCGTAAGTGTCAATGCAGATACGGTATTTTTCAAGTTGTTGCTTATAAAGCATGTATGAACCGGCAGAGTCGCCGGAATCCGGCTTCATTGGTTGGTAACAGTCGTGTTTGGGATAGGGGGTGCTGAGGTTGGAGCTGAGATAATGGGCCCCGGCCTGCTCTTCTGTTGCGGCCGCGGTTGACTGCTGCTCGGACGCTTCCAGAGGGAAAGAAAGCCCGATGCCGCCGCCGGCGCCGTAACTGCCGGCTCCGCCGCCTATACCCACGGAAGCGCCGTTGGCGCAGCCGGAGAGCCCCAGACAAAGAAGACAGAAATACAGACTGAATTTATTCATGTTGACTCCTTGCTCTTATTAATCAGTTCCAACCGTCCGGGCCAGGAATGCGCCGCTTTTCAGATCTGTTCGGTCTGTCGGTTCCAGAACAGGCAAACTGCCCGAGCGGAGGGCATCGGCGGCAAGCACAAGGGCCAGGCCCTTGCGGGTGCAGGCATAGCAGGCCGGACCGGGTTCCTCCGCAATGCTGAACGGGTTGGAAATAATTCTCCCCGGCAGAAGGTGGGGAACTCCCGACCTCTGTTCCTTTTTAACATCAAGCAGCAGAAAAGACAAAGCCGTATGGGTTTTGGCCAGATGCGCCTTGGCGGACAGGGCAAGCAGCCAGTGGGGAGCCGGTTGGTTTTCCTGGACAAAATGGCACCAGGCGCCGGACTTTGAGTTCAGAACCGGGCAGGGGCCGTTGTGCGGGCAAGGCGAGCTGGGGAGCAGGCCCCGGTTGCCGGCGCATTCGCGGGCCGTTTCAATAATCCTTCCTCCCAAGCGATTGCCGGGCTCCACAAGCAGGATTTGCCCGTCGGTTCCCAGCGTTTTGCGCATTTCGCCGGTCAGCGCATCAAGTGTCTGCCGCAGGCCCCGGCGGCGGTCCGGCTTTAACTCATTAAGCACGTTCAACGCGGTCACCAGCTTTGTCTGTTTCCCGCGGGCCAGTCGCAAGGCTTCATTCAAGCCCCCTTTGTGCAGTTTGATTTTCCAGGCCGGAACCGCCTGTCCGTCGGCGGCGGCCTGTGCGTTGAACAGGGCCAGACCGCTGGAGAGGGCATTTGGTTGAATGTCATTGCAATGGAAGGTCAGGGGAGTGGCGTGCAGATCCGGGCGGGCCAGCCACAGGGCCAGGGGAAGAGTGAGCGGGCCGCTGCCCAGATCGAGGATGTGAGCGTTTTCATTCAGCCTAAGCGGCAGTCCGGCCAGCAGGGGAACCAGTCTGACCAGATTCCAAGGCAGAAAGTACCACAGATAGGCGTTTTTCAGGCGGGCATCGGCCCAGTACGGACGGCTCAGCTCCTGCCTGTGGGTGGTCAGACGGGAGGACAGGTCTGCGATATCAACCGGCAAGGCTTTCAAGTGCGCCGGTTTGGGGCTCAATACCGTATGCAGCAGTTGTTCAAACCGGTTCAGGGCGGCTTGGCTGTAAGCAGTAAGCGGGCTGAACAGGCTTGCGATGTGGTCTGGCATGGTTCCTCCGGCCGGAGCGTGTAACATTTGCGGTTTGAGCTTTGCCGCTTTGCCGCGGGCACAGCCCGCCTGCGTCGGTACGACGGGGCCTTGTTGCGCCGGTTTTCCCGGTTCGGGGCAATCATCTGATAGATATTTCATTATTGCCTTTATGAAAGCATCATGTCGTCAATGGCGCCGTTGGCCGGAACCATTGGGTAAACATTTTCGTTGCGGTCAACATGTACGTCCACTATGGCCGGCAGGGGCGAGGTAAACGCCGTCCGCAAAGTTGACCTCAACAGGTCGTGCCTGGTCACCCGATAGCCTTCCGCGCCGTATGCCCGGGCCAGAGCCACGAAATCGGGCTGGCCCTGCATGGGGGTGAAGCTGTAGTTGCGCTTGTAGAACAACTCTTGCCACTGCCGCACCATACCGAGATACTGATTGTTCAGAATAACGATCTTTACGGGCAGACGGCTTTCCACCACGGTTGCCAGTTCCTGTGAATTCATCTGAATGGAGCCGTCTCCGGCGATGTTCACCACCAGTTTATCCGGGAAAGCGGCCTGGGCGCCCATAGCCGCCGGAAAACCGTAGCCCATGGTTCCCAACCCGCCTGAACTGAGCAAGGTGCGCGGCTTATTGAACTTATAAAATTGGGCCGTCCACATCTGGTTCTGGCCCACTTCCGTGGCGATGATTGTTTCCCTGCCCAGTTCCAGGGCAATTTCCTGAATAACTTCCACCACTTCCTGTGGTTTGATTTTATCGCCGCGTGTATAGAGCAGGGGGCGCTCGTCCTGCAGTTGCTGAACCGCGCGCCGCCAGGCCGGATTGCGCTCGCATGGAAGTCGGTTGTCGGCCGGTTGCTGCTCCAGTAGTTCTTTCAGCGCGCCGAGGGCGCATTTGCAGTCGGCCACCACCGGCACGTCAACCTGAATGTTCTTGCCGATGGAAGAGGGGTCGATATCGATGTGAATGATTTTTGCCTTGGGCGCGAACGCCGAGACCAGACCGGTTACTCTGTCGTCAAAACGCATTCCCACAGCGATGAGCAGGTCGCAGGCGTTGACCGCCTTGTTGGCGGCGTAGGAGCCGTGCATACCCAGCATGCCCAGAAATAGGGGATCGGTTGCGGGAAATGCGCCCAAGCCCATCAAAGTGGCGGTTACCGGGATGTTCAGTTTGTTTGCCAGCCAGACCAGTTCATCGCCCGCATTGCTGATAATCACGCCGCCCCCACTCACCAGCAGCGGGCGTTTCGCTTCCAGGATGAGGCGGGCGGCCTTGCGCAACTGGTTCTGGTTGGGGGCGTAAGTGGGATTGTAAGATCGCAAACGCACTTTATCAGGATAGTGGAATGCTGCCGTTGCCTGCACCACATCTTTGGGCAGGTCAACCAGCACTGCGCCGGGGCGGCCGGAACGGGCCACATAAAAGGCTTCGGCCACTGTTTCCGGCAGATCTTCAATGCGCTGCACCAGATAATTGTGCTTGGTACAGGGGCGGGTGATGCCCACGATATCCACTTCCTGGAAGGCGTCGTTGCCGATCAGCGAGCGATTGACCTGACCGGTAAATACCACAATGGGCACGGAGTCGCAGTTGGCAGTGGCTATGCCGGTTACCGCGTTGGTGGCGCCGGGGCCGGAAGTGACCAGGGCCACGCCCACCTTGCCGGTGGCCCGGGCATAGCCGTCCGCGGCGTGCACGGCGGCCTGTTCATGGCGCACTAGGATATGCCGGCTGTACGGGTTCCGGCTGATTTCATCGTAAATATCCAGCACCGCTCCGCCGGGATAGCCGAAAAATACGTCCACACCCTCAATTCTGAAGGCTTCCAGCAACATTTGCGCGCCGGTCATCATTCTGTCCATACCTGTCCCTGAAAGGTTATGTTTCAATCCAAATCCGTCCATCTCCCACCTTGGCTCAATCCTGTTCGTTGATTTTCCGGCAAATCAATTCCCCAGTCTGTGAGCAGGAAAGGCGGCGCATACCCGGCTCCATAATATCGCCGGTACGGAACCCGGCGGCCAGAACGGCGCTTACGGCCTGTTCCACAGCCCGCGCTTCCCGCTCAAGCCCGAAGGAATGGCGCAGAAGCATGGCGGCTGAAAGAATGGCGGCCATGGGGTTGGCCAGATCCCGTCCGGCAATGTCCGGGGCGGAACCGTGAATGGGCTCGTAAAGGGCGTGCTCTTCCCCAAGGCTGGCTGAGGGCAGCATTCCGATTGAGCCGGAAACCACGGCGGCCTCGTCGGAGAGGATATCGCCGAACAGGTTGCCCGTGAGGATCACATCGAATTCGCCCGGCCTCAGAATCAACTGCATGGCCGCGTTATCGATATACAGATGCGACAGCTCCACTTCCGGGTAGTCGGCGGCCACTTCAATCACCACTTCGCGCCACAGACGGGAAACTTCCAGCACGTTGGCCTTATCCACCGAGCAGACCCGTCCCTTGCGCTCTCCGGCCAGTTTGAAGGCCAGACGGGCAATGCGTTCAATTTCGTCTTCCCGGTAAATCATGTTATTGAAGGCGGTGCGCAGGCCCTGCTCACAGCCGCGCCCGGCCGGTTCGCCGAAATAGACGTCGCCGGTAAGCTCGCGTACAATCAACAGGTCAACCCCGCCGGCCACCCGTTCCGATTTCAGCGGGCAGCCGCCGGAAAGCTGGGGGTGAAGAATTACCGGGCGCAGATTGGCAAACAGCCCCAGTTCTTTGCGAATGCCCAGCAGGCCCGCTTCCGGCCGGGGGCCGTTGCCCTGATCCCACTTGGGTCCGCCCACCGCGCCCAGAAACACCGCGTCGCTTTTCCGGCATAAGTCGAGAGTGGTCTGGGGGAGGGGATCGCCGGTAAGGTCAATGGCCGCCCCGCCGATCAGAGCCTCTTCATATTCAAACCGATGTCCGAATCTGTCCGCCACCGCGTTCAGCACTTTCAGAGATTGGGAAACAACTTCCGGGCCGATGCCGTCGCCGGGAAGCACACAAATACTTCTGTTCATTTCCTTAAGTCCTGGATAAGCAGTTTTACAAAGCGCACCGGCAGCAAAACGGGGTAAGCCGCCGCGCCGGGCAGGCAGACGCATTAAGCGCCGCTGTGCGCCAGCCGGTTTTTAACATAGGCAATCAAGCCGCCGCCTTGCACCAGCCTGTCGATAAAGCCTGGCAGTTTGGGAAAGGCAATGGTCCGGCCGCTGGAGCAGAGGGTCAGCAACCCCGCTTCCGTATCGATTGCAATTTCTTCCCCATCGGCAATCCGGTCAACCGCGTCGCCCAGCTCAATAAGCATCAGGCCGCGGTTAAAGGCATTGCGATAGAAGATACGGGCAAAACTGTGCGCCACCACCACCCGCATACCGGCGCCGAGTATGGCCACTGGAGCGTGCTCGCGCGACGAGCCGCAGCCGAAATTGCGTCCGGCCACAATAATGTCGCCGGGCCTGACCCGGTCAACCCAGTCTTCAGCCAGACCGGCCATACATTTCCGGCCCAGTTCGGCCGGGTCATAAGTGACCAGATATTTGGCCGGAATAATCGCGTCGGTATCGATGTGATCCCCAAGTTTATGTACTTTCCCTTTATAACGCATAGTCAGACCCTCTCATATTTCGGCCGGGTGGATAATGTGTCCGGCAACAGCGCTGGCCGCGGCCACGGCCGGATTGGACAGATATACTTCCGATTCCAGACTGCCCATGCGCCCCCGGAAGTTGCGGTTGGTAGTGGCAATGGCCCGTTCGCCGTCGGCCAGAATACCCATGTGCCCGCCCAGGCAGGGCCCGCAGGTGGCGGGCCCGACTATGCAGCCGGAGTCCATGAAAATATCGATCAGACCCTCTGCCAGGGCCTGTTTCCAGATGTTGGGCGTGGCCGGGAGAACAATGCAGCGCACCTGCGGGTCAACCCGGCGGCCTTTCAGCACAGCGGCGGCTTCGCGCAAGTCGCTGATCCGCCCGTTGGTGCAGGATCCGATGACTGCCTGCTGAATGCTCACATCTTTCACCTCTGTTACCGGGCACACGTTTTCCGGAAGGTGCGGGCAGGCCACCAGCGGGGTGAGCGCCGACACGTCGAAGCTGATTTCCCGCTCGTAGGCGGCGCCGGGGTCAGCCGCAATTTCCCTGTCCCCTTTGCGCCCGGCCGCAACGGCATAGTCCAGGGTCTTCCTGTCGGCGGCGAACAACCCGCATTTCCCACCGGCCTCAATGGCCATGTTGGCAATGCTCATGCGGCTTTCCACCGACAGATTTTCCACCACCGGGCCGTGAAATTCCAGGGCCTTATACAAGGCGCCGTCCACCCCGATTTCGCCGATCAGCCAGAGAACCAGGTCTTTTCCGGTTACCCATTCCGGCAGGCTTCCGTTAAACGTGACTTTGATGCTGGGTGGCACCTTGAACCAGGTTTCACCCAGAGCCATGGCTGCGGCCACGTCGGTGGAGCCGAGGCCGGTGGCGAATGCGCCCAGGCCGCCATAGGTACAGGTATGCGAGTCCGCCCCTACCACCACATCGCCCGGGCCTACCAGGCCCAGTTCCGGCAGCAAGGCGTGCTCCACCCCGCAATTGCCGCCCTCATAATAATGGGTGATCTGGTGCTTGCGGGCGAATTCGCGGACAAACTTCACCTGCATGGCTGAGGCGATATCCTTTTGCGGAGTGAAGTGATCCATTACCAGGGCGATCCGGTCGCGATCGAACACGCGCTCGGCCCCCATATCCAGCATACTGCTGATGGCCATGGGCGCGGTGACGTCGTTGGCCAGCACCAGACTGACCTTGCAGTTGACTATCTGCCCGTCCTCTCTGATTTCTTCAGCGGTGTGCCTCTGTAAAATCTTCTGAGCCAGGGTCATTCTCATTGGTTTATCCTTTATCCTTCATATCCTTAAATATTACAGTAAGGGAGGTGTTACACTGCCCGCCTGTTCAGCCGGAAGCTTTGGTACGGCAATGGGCCTATATTCCGCCGTTTTTCATTTCCAGGCGGTTCAAAGCGTTGATGTATGCCTTGGCGCTGGCAACCAGAATGTCCGGATCGGAACCCCGCCCCACAGCGGTGCGCCCCTGGTATTCCAGGCGCACGGTTACTTCTCCTTGGGCATCAGTGCCGCTGCTGATCGCGTTTACCGCGTAACGATGCAGTTTGGGATTGGCCCCGATGATGCTGTTGATGGTGTTGAACACCGCGTCAACCGGCCCGGCCCCGAAGGAAGCGAATTGTTTGCTTTCCCCGCGCACCTGCATCACCACCGCAGCGGTGGGCGGTACCCCGGCTGTGGCGCAATTTACACTCATTTCCTCTAATCTGTATTGATCGGGCAGACGGTAAACCTCTTCCAGCACCAGCGCTTCCACATCTTCGTCGTATATCTTTTCTTTGCGGTCGGCAAGTTTCTTCAGGGCGTCCACTACAATGGCCAGTTGCTCTTCAGACAGGCTGTAGCCCAGTTCCGTCAACTTGGACTTCACCGCCGCGCGACCGGAATGTTTGCCGAGCACCAGATCGGTGTTGGTGCGCCCGATGGATTCCGGGGTCATGATTTCGTATGTTTCCGGGTTCTTCAGTACGCCGTCCTGATGTATGCCGGACTCGTGGGCAAAGGCGTTGGCCCCCACAATGGCTTTGTTGGCCGGAATGGGCTGCCCTACCAGCATGGACAGGGCGCGGCAGGTTTGCAGAATCTGTTCGGTATTGATGCCGGTAGTCAGACCGTAGTAGTCTTGGCGTACTTTCAGGGCCATGACCACTTCTTCCAGGGCGGCGTTGCCGGCCCGCTCGCCCAATCCGGAAACAGTAACTTCCGCCTGGCGCGCGCCTGCTTTCAGTGCGGCCAGAGTGTTTGCCACGGCAAGTCCCAAATCGTTGTGGCAATGCACACTGAAAACGGCTTTGTCACTGTCCGGTACATTTTCCAGCACATATTTTATGCGCTCGGCGAACTCTTCCGGCTGGGCATAACCGACCGTGTCGGGAATATTAATGGTTGTCGCACCGGCTTTGATGGCAATGTCCACGGCCCTGACCAGAAAATCCAGGGGGGTGCGAGAGGCGTCCTCTGCCGAAAACTCCACATTGGAAGTGAATTTCGCCGCGAAACTCACCCCCTCTTTAATCATTTCCAGCACCTGCTCAGGGGTTTTGCGCAATTTATACTCCATGTGGATAGGCGATGTGGCCAGGAAGCAGTGGATGCGCGGGTTGGCCGCCTGTTGCAGGGCTTCCCAACCGCGTTCTATATCGTTGCGGTGGCAGCGGCACAGGCCCGCAACCTCACAATTCCTGACCAGTCCGGCAATGGCCTGCACCGCTTCAAAATCGCCGGGTGAGGAGGCCGGGAAGCCGGCTTCAATCACGTTCACCCCAAGGGATTCCAGTTGACCGGCCATATGTTTTTTTTCCGGGAGGTTCATAGTGGCGCCCGGGGCCTGTTCGCCGTCTCTTAAAGAGGTATCGAAAATAATCACTTTTTCAAACATGGTTGTTATCCTTAAAATTCAGTTGTTCTTTACTTTGGTGTCTTGCTTGTAGAAAACGAAATCGGGCGCCGCCGGCGCCCGATTGATATTCCAAGATATTTAAGAAAAGAACGTCACACAGGCGCCGGCTATCTAAGCTGACCGAGAAGGATAACGCCAAGGACGAGGTTGAGGGCCAGGGAGAAGGCACGCAAAAAGAACCCGGTATGCAGGTTGGAATGAGAGAAGTTGTTTGCGTGCTCAAAAGTCATGATCAAACCCTTAATTATTTAAACGAGCAATAATGCCTGCTGAAAAAACTGTCAAGAGAAAAGTTATGACAGGGTTGAAACGGGCCGCCCGAACGTGGGATGTGAGCCTGGCCCCGACAACTGCTTTCGGGCAATCCGGTGCTGTTGACTTCCCTGGAGTCGAATTTACCGATGCCCGCAAATAATAGTTTACCTCTTGTTGATAAGACGATATGCTGATTACGCATTTTTGCAGATTCCCCACGTTTTGGCGGATTTGCAGTATTAGGCCCTGACCAGTCAGTGGGAAAGCCGTTTGAGTTTGTGGTTTGGTTGCCCGTCCGTTTTAAGCGTATGCTCTAATTTTTAGACTGCGAGAGATCAGATGTCCCCTCGGTTTCAAAGTCAGCCTTCTCTAGTTGCCCCAATTATTCTTTCTGTGCTTGGCGTTTCTTACTGCCTGTTCGTTTATCTCGGCGTCGGCGAATCAGTGTGCGTTACTGCCGGTTGTTCGCTGTACAGGTCCTTCGCTGTTTTCGGAATTTCTCTGTGGATTTTCGGAATTGTGGCGTTTGTGGCGCTTACCTTGTTCATGGCCGCGGGCATGTACTCGCTTTCCCGTTGGTTTGCCGGTCTGTGTGTTGCAGCCGACTGTGTTTTATTGCTGGTCATGGCCGCCACTTCGCCCTGTCTGTCTTGCCTTGGGGTGGCTTTTTTATTTGCCTTAACCTATTTTTTGCTCCGGCACGCGGATACCCGTAAACCCGAAAGCTGCTCGGGGCTTCTGTTTGTCTGGAGTTTGTTTTTTGCCGTCAATCTGGCGCTTTCCGCCCGGGAAATGTTGCCGCCGGAACCGATTTACGGAACCAGCCAGGCTCCGGTGCATATCTATTTTTCACCCACATGCGACAGTTGTTTAAGCGCAATGGAAGAATTCAGGTTTGGAGATGAGCAGGTTGCTTATTTCGCAACTGCCCGCAATGATACTGACTTGAGAATGTTGATTGCCTTGAAGGAGCGGCTTGACCGGGGCGGGAAGATGCCGGAGGCTTTGAAAGCAGTTAAGGATAGTCCGAATTTGCCGGAATACTCCTTAAGCAGGGATAACCTGATGTTGCAATGGCAATTGTTGCGGAACAAGGCTCGGGTAATAGAGCGTTCCGGCGGAACGGTTCCCTACATTACCATAAACGGGGCGCCTGTAAACGGGCCCCGCTCCGGGGTTTTACCCGGTGAAAATCTTCAGGACGCTGGGCAGGAGTCCGGCTCGGCCGTGGCTTCCCAATCCGAAAGCGGGCAAGCGGGCGGCCCCGGCTCCGAACCGGCCGGAAGTGAAGTCGGCTTGATGCGGTCGGACAGAGGGGCTGGAACCGATCCGATGCCCGGGAACAATGCTGTTATGGGGGCGGATGTCAGGGGCGGCTCTGCCGGTTTGATTTTCAATAACGCCACCATGTTTGAAACATGTTCGGATGAAAGCGGTCAGGATTGTGGTCAGGCCACACCGGGTACTCCCGGTGAATTGCCGTAACGGTTGGCGAAGTCCGCTTGCATTGTCGCTGGTGTAGTTGACCCGGTTCATTCCAGGGTTTGATAACTGAATCTGCTCCAAATGCGGGATGTAACTGTAACGGAAGAAATCCCGATTGAATATGCGTTTCCCCTGTTATATATAAAGAAGGTCGGGATTTCCGCTTTACGCCGGCTTTGCAGAAATTGAAGTTTTATCCCTCTTTCCTGACAGTGGAAAATGAAAATAAGACATTACAGCCTGCCCCGGAAGTCTTTGTTGAAACTGACGACCCGCAAAAAGCCCAGCTTTTTCTTTTCCCCTTTGACATAGGTCCGGCCATAGATTTCAATCTGGCCGATGAAATGGAGCAGGTGCTGGCATCTTTGCCTTATCTGCCCGAACGGGCTGAACATCATTTAGTTACGGATATGGCGGACCGTGCAGAGTCCGTTTCTCTGAAAGTCTGTTTATTTAAAGTCAGTGTAACTGAAGACAGCGGTCTGGAAGAACGGGTTGTGGTCACAGGCTATCGGACACCGCCATATGTGCTTTGCCAAAAGCCGGTATGGTCTTTGAAGCCACGCTATGACTGTTCTTTTATAGGGGCCAACAGTCATTTCTCCAGGGAAGCCGC
Source organism: uncultured Desulfovibrionaceae bacterium (assembly GCA_944325195.1). GTDB lineage: Bacteria > Desulfobacterota > Desulfovibrionia > Desulfovibrionales > Desulfovibrionaceae > RGIG1962. The sequence continues at coordinate 86,641 of CALUZB010000015.1, forward strand.
AATACTTTCCATCCGGCAGGAGGCTCCTGAGTTGCGTTTTTTTGCACAACTGCACGACAGTTTTGTCGTGCAGGGCAACAGTTTTTTTATAAAAGAATGCAGTAAAGAAGAGCTTGAACGACGGCAATCCGTTTTTGTCCGCTCGCTGCATGATTCCATCTGCATACTTTGCCCGCCTGGTGTTGGGCCTCAATCTGTACGGCTGTATGAAACCATGTGTATGGGGCGCTTGCCTGTACTTTTTGATTATAAAACGCTTTATCCTTTTCCTGATAAAATAGATTACAGCGCCTTTGCTCTGATTATTCCGGCGGAGAAGCTCATGCACACCGGTGCCTTACTGAAGGAGTGGCTCAAAAGACATAGCCCGGAGGAATTGTCTCAGAAAGCTGTTCTGGCCCGTAAAGTCTGGTGGGATTATTTCTCGCCCGCACAGTATTCCCGCCGTCTGCTGGAAGAAGCCGGCCGTAAGTTCGGATTCTGACCGCACAAAGTGGCCGGAACCTTTGAGCGGACTTGAAATTCAGCCGCCGGAATTGAGCTTTCAAAGTTGATTTTGCTCTATGTATAGGAAGGGTATGAGCATCAAATTTATCAAAACCAATTACTTTCCAATCTCTGTTGAAAAGTGGGGTTTATGTCTGGGCTGGTCGACAGCAGGCGGTGGCGGTTCCGGGTGCCGGTGAATCTGTTTACTCAGTCCGGTTCTGTCGGGCGCAGCCCCTGACGACCCCAAGTGCGGACAGGCAAAAGGCGTTTGCGTGACCTGGAAAAACAGAAGAAGCATACCACTGTTTTTTGTGGTGGACACATTAGCCTGAATAAAACGTCTTATCAGTTTGAAAACCCGTCATCGACGCACGCCGATAAGCGAAGGCCCCGTGCCTCTTGGGCGGGGTGTCGGGCGGCAAGCCTTTCGAAGGAACACCCCCCAAAAAAACACAGGAAGTGAGAGCCCTTTAGGATTTAGTTACCTTATTGTATTGCAGAGGCACTGACTTAAGCTGTGGTTGGCTTGTGTCTTAGAGGTGTTGGGGATAGCCTAAGTATTTTTCAGACCAGCCGGTCATATACTGTCTGATTTGATATTGAATTGGCGGGGTATTACAGGGGTACTGGTTGAGTTAAGAGTGCGTCTTGACCTACGGCAGATAAATTTTTTAAAATTTTACTTGCCAAAAGTTAAAGTTGCAGGTAAATACTTCTCTGCTTGAGACGGAAAGCCGA
>CALUZB010000016.1 GCA_944325195.1 uncultured Desulfovibrionaceae bacterium
GATTTTTTTTCGCACTCTCAATTTTCAACATCCGGGAAAAACCTCTCGAGCGATCTCTGCTAAAAGCCCGAACCGGCTCTCCCCATTCGCGTGAACGGCAAAATAACCTCATCTCAAAAAATGTCAATACCTTTTTTGAAATTTATTCACCTTTTCTCAACTCATGCAAGCTCCTCCCATACCACCTATAACTTAACATATGTAATAATTCATTACTGCTGCAATGCAAAATGTGCACTCAGTGACTTGAAGGCGTAAAGATAATTTGTTACGTTTTTTAAATTTAATAGTGAACCGAATCAGGAGATTGCAATGCTGGGGGCAATACTTGGAGATATCATCGGCAGTCCTTATGAATTCACTCAATACAATATAAAAACCACAAATTTCCCGCTGTTCAATGTGAAATCGCACTTCACGGATGATACAGTGATGACAGCAGCCGTTGCCCAGGCCATACTCAACGTGGGCCAGGATGAGGAGCTGGTCAGGGAAGAGCTTATGGCCTGTATGCGTGAATATGGGCGAATGTATCTATTCGCAGGCTATGGTCAGAAATTTTTCCGCTGGCTCATTGCACGAGAGCCAAAACCCTATGGAAGTTATGGTAATGGCTCCGCCATGCGAGTTTCGCCTGTGGCCTGGTTGTTTGACAATCTGAAAGAGGTCGAGCTTTTCGCAAAAATCAGTGCAGAGGTCACCCACAATCATCCGGAAGGAATCAAGGGGGCGCAGGCCACAGCAACGGCCATCTTTCTGGCCCGCCAGGGCGAGAGTCAGGCGACCATAAAAAAATATGTCGAAGAGCATTATGGTTATGATTTGGATAGAACTCCTGAAGCAATACACCCCGAACACACTCATGTTGCGACCTGCCAGGAAACCGTGCCGATAGCGATTATTGCATTTCTTCACAGCACTGATTTTGAAAGCGCTGTTCGGCTTGCCGTGTCCTTAGGCGGAGACAGTGATACCCTAGCAGCTATCACTGGAAGCATTGCCGAGGCAGCATGGGGCATCCCGGAAGAATTAAAACAAGAGGGACTGTCCAGATTGGACGAGCGCCTGTTGGCAGTATACCTACGATTCACAAAAGAATTGAAGCGGCGTGGCAAGACATCCTGAAAATCTAAAATGCCACAAACTATGCTGCCAATGTATTTTCAATGCATGCATAAAGCTCTGGATTAGAAATCAAAATTAAGTTATTTATCTCCCCTCAGTATACAAATTATTCAAGTGCCTTATGCTCAGGAGTTGAAATGGGCTTCAATAATGCAAGCGTGAGCTTCACTCGGTTTAAAATCGCCGATCCTGTTCCCGATAGTTTATGGGCTGACATTCCGGCCCGCCTGAAGCAGTTTGCTTTTATGGACATAGATAATTTGCCGGACGAGCGTTCATGGGGCTGGGTGAATTTCGATGACATGCTTGACGAGGTATGGCGGACATCTCCCCCGGAAAAAGGGCATTACCTTACCTTTTCCCTGCGCCTTGATACCAGGCGCGTTTCCCCGGCGGTGCTGAAAAAGCAACGCACTCTGGCTTTGCGCGAGGAAGAGGAAAAAGCCAAGCAGGCCGGGCAGAAGTTCGTTTCACGTACTCGCAAAAAAGAACTGTTTGAGGCTGTGAAGGCCCGACTGTTGGCGCGTACGCTGCCTATTCCGGCGGAATTTAACGTGATTTGGAACCGTGACAGCAACATTGTTTATTTTGCGTCGGTGCAGACTCAGATGCTGGCCATGTTCACCGATCTGTTTGCCAAAACCTTTGAGTTGGATCTTGAGGAACTTACCCCATATGCCCTGGCTGAGTATTTAGCCGGAGAGGATATTTCCGCAAAGCTCAACAGCGTTGTGGCTACTTCATTTGTTTAGAAGTTACTTCTACCGTCGGGAGAGATGCCGGCACAGCGGCAACGCCTAACTGAAAACCACATTTTTTGACGAGATGATTTCTTTACAAATCCCCAAAGTGCTTTGTGAAACGAATTGCAGAAAAGCAAGCTTGACTAGTTTAGGATATTGGTACGAATAATGGATACGGAATATCTGGGTCAGACTACAGACTTCATCCTAGGTCAGGACTTTCTGACTTGGCTTTGGTACAAAAGCGAAAGCAGTGCCGGCTCGTTTACCGACCGGAACGGGCGTCCGTTTGCTGCCTATATGGAGCAGCGCGTTTCAGTACAAGGCGGCGAAGGCGACAGCCTGGAAACAGCTACGGTAAGCGGAGCAATGTCGGAATTGAAGGAGGCCCGCCTGGGTCTTTCTACCGGCAAGAAGGTAACCCGCGCCCTGTTGCGCATTGAGCGCGACAGTGAAACCTGGCAGGTCTCGCTAAAAGCCGAAAACTTTGCTCTGAACTCGTTGAAAACGCCGAAAGTGGAAAAGCCCGGTGAAGATGACGACCCCGACGCGGCCCTTTTGGAGCGTCTCTACCTCATCGACACCTGTCTGGAACTGCTGGATGGACTTTATGCGCAGTTTATCCGCATTCGTCTGAACACCGCTGCCTGGGACGATGAGAGAGAGAAAATACGCATCTGGCTGCGCAATCCCTCAGAAGCATAAATAACTGTGGGCCGTCAGGAAACCGAGCGCGGGTGTGTCGACAGTCAGCTTTCACGGTTCCGGCCGGTTCCAAGCGGCAAGTCCATGTTATTGCCGGTTCCGCCGCATTGCTTCCGGAATTGCTGATATATATCAGACTTAACCGCATTCATTGCACAAACTATTTCAGGACAATGTCATGTCGCAAAAAAGAGCCCGCCAGCAACGCAGGATAGAGCGCGCGCCCAGCCGCCCACTGCATGGAAAAACTGAAGCAACTCATTTGCCGCTTCCGGCCAGTTCCACCAATCCCTACACCCTTACACTGAAAGACTCAATGCTGGCCTGGTACTCGTGGCAACTTCGCCCCAAGCCGCTGCTGCGTCGGCTGCTGCTGGTCCTGCTCGTTGCATTCGCCTGGATTGCCTTTCTTGTGCAAAGCAAACCAATGGAAGAGCGTCTGCCTTTATATCTGTTCAGCCTGGCGGCCATACCTATGTATCTGGCGGCCGCTGCCTTCGTTTCCACGTTCATGGGCTTCATGTCCTATCAAATCAGAAAAGTACAGTTCACAGACGTGGTAATGTATTGGGATGACACCCGGGTGGAATGGATAAATCCGGTTTATTCACCCCGGCACACCTGGAGCCAGTTCAAGGCACATCAGGTCACGTCGCGCCTGGTGATTCTGGGATTACAAGGCACCCTGCTCTCCATACCCACGCGCGCCTTCAAAAGTCAGGCTGATTTAGACAGATTCACCGCTCTCGCCGCTCAAAAGGCAGTGGGGCCCAGCCTGAACCTGTTTAAAAGAACAACTTGAGACGTCCGTAACCGGCTCCAACCCTTAGTCGGCAATCCGCCGCATCAGCGCCCACTTATCCGGACGGTGTAGGACGATCCGCCATAAGCTCAATCTGCCCCGTTTCAGTCGTCGGAGCCGACGGCCACTTTGCACGCTGCTCCCCTAACGATTGGGGCAACAGCTGTATGTTGAGCACCGTCCGGCAAACACTGTCTTTAATGGGCAGTAAGCCCAGACCTTTTCATTCAGCGCTTCCAGGCTTGATGCCTGCGGCATGCAAACTCCCGGGATACGGCCCAAGCGCGACGGACAAGGCGAGAGGAGCAGGTTAAGGCAAAGATGCTGTGGGAGTTGAGCAGGCCGGCGGCCGGAGCATGAAGAAAGTTATACGACACATATGACTGGTTGAATCGACATAATTTTACCCACTCCGCCAAACAGCAGATATACATCGCACAAAAGCATTTCAACAGCCATAACCCTATGACAGCGCCCAGGAATATCGCTTTTTTAACCCAGCATCTCCATATGGTATGCTTTACAGTCTTTTCTCTTTCAGCAGGACAGAGTAACTGTATCGCTGTTGATTACATATGCGTCGAACCACAGATCCTTTTTACTTGTGAACGATTGAATCTGCAGCTATAATCTTTCTTCTTTACCTCCCCTTATCCATACATCGGGAGGACTGAAGTAGCATTTGAAGCATCAGCTTAAAATATTTGAGCCAAAGCAGCAGTAAATGTGGTTTTCAAGGCTCGACAACATCAGCAGAGCATTTAAAATGTATGTTTTGATTAAGGCATAATTCTGATTAAAGCTGACATGAATTGCAAGTCTGGTTACAGATTGCACGAAATCAACTTTCACGGAATAGGTATGACAAACAGAAAACGTAGTTACGCAGCGTTGAGTGCAGCATTGTTGGTTACTATCCCCAGCATCATCATCCGCATGGGCGGTTTGTATCATGAGTTGAACCCCCTGCTGGTGCTTTTATTCACCGGAATGGCCATTCTGGGGGCGGCTTTCATGCTTACATGGGCCTGCGAGGTGGCCCAGATGGATATTCCCCAAACCCTGGCTCTGGCCATTGTGGCCTTTATTGCGGTGCTGCCGGAATATGCGGTGGATATGTACTTCACTTGGATGGCCGGACAAAACCCTGCTTCCGACTACTCCCACTACGCCATAGCCAACATGACCGGGGCGAACCGACTGCTTATCGGCGTAGGCTGGAGTGTTATCGCCCTGCTTTACTGGTTGAAATACAAAAAAGGGGTGGTGCTTGATCCGGAACGCCGTACCGAAATGCTCTTTCTGGGCCTGGCAACTGTTTACGCCTTTGTCATTCCCTTAAAAGGCAGTTTGGAGTGGTATGATTCCATAATATTTATCGGAATGTACATATTTTATATCAAAGTCATTTCCAAGCGCCCGGTGGAAGAAGAGGAGTGCGAGGGAGTGGCCTTGCTGCTGGCCAGCATGAGCCCGGCCAAACGTCGAAGCATGTTTGCCCTGTTGTTTGTATATTCCGCCCTGATTATTCTGGCTAACGCCGAGGCATTCAGTGAAAGCCTGGTGGCTTCCGGAAAACTGCTGGGCATTGATGAATTTCTTCTGGTGCAATGGCTTGCGCCCATTGCTTCGGAAGCACCGGAGTTCATCGTAGCCGTATTGTTCACGCTGAAAGCACGGGCCAATCTGGCTTTGGGCAGCCTGCTTTCTTCCAAGCTCAACCAGTGGACATTGCTGGTGGGCATGATTCCTCTGGTCTTTGCCGTTTCGTCGGGACAGTTGGGCACCCCCCTGCCTATGGACGGGCACCAGCTCAGCGAAATTCTGCTTACCGCGGCTCAATCTCTGTTCGCCTTGGCCTTGGTGCTGAATTTACGCCTGGGCGTCAAAGGCGCAACAGCTCTGCTGGTACTGTTCTTTGCACAGTTCGCCGCGCCCCTGTATCAGCCTGGCGTGGAAAACCTGTTTAGCCTGGAGCATCAGCCAGACCGCCTGCACAACCTGTATGCAGCTGCATACATTGTTTTAGGTATTTGTCTGATTATCTGCCACCGCTCCTGGTTGTGGCGTTTACGTGAAGGGTTGCATGTAGGGAAAAACTAAAACAGGCGCCGCTGAATCCTTAACCGGTCAGGTGACCTACAATAATCAGATTGGACTGGCTGGCCGTGCACGCCACCACACGGCTGGCTACAGCAGCTTATCAGTGATATGTATTGCTGAATGCCCAAACCCCTGGTTTGCATGCGGGCATCACCTGCATGACCACTGATACATGCGAACAACCTCGCAAGGCTGTAGGTTCCTTCTGCATATCCATAGAGCTGAACTCCTGGGGCAGTGTGTCCATCATTCCTCCAGACGGCATTCCACTCTTGACCAGGTTTTCTTCAAACACTTGTGAGGGGCGGCCAAAGGCCGCCCCTCAACCAATTTTTCTTCTGTAGCTGAGGAACATTATCCGGTCATAGAACACATTTTTCCCATAAGTTAAAAAAAGCTTGTCTCAATATCCTATTCAATCGCATAGAGGAGTTACAAAAGCGCAACTGCCTCCCGGCACCATATCTAAGAAACAATCAAACCTGTCATCTGATGTTCCAATAAACTAACACTGTTGCCTTAAAAAAAATCCTGCTGTATACACATGTGCTTGATTATATCGCCTGCTCTGAATACAACAGGGCGTTAGTGATAATTATGTGATCCCAACGGCCTATGTATGCATTTCATAGCAATAGATGTAGAAACAGCCAACTATAATATCCATTCAATTTGTCAGATCGGAGTGGTTGAATATTATAGAGGGCAAATAGTACCTGTTTGGAAAAGCCTTCTGAACCCCCAAGAATATTTCAGCAGATTCAACTCAAAAATTCATGGGATAACGCTTAAAGATGTGGAGCATGCTCCTGTATTTTCGGAAATTTATCCTGTTCTTTGCGATCTTTTAACTGGAAATATTGTTATTTCCCACACTAAATTCGATAAAAGCGCAATTAACTCCGCCACTGCTTTACATGACCTCCCGGAAATCAAATGCACCTGGCTGGATTCAGCTTTAATAGCCAAGCGTGCTTGGCCCCAATTTTCCAGAGGCGGCTTCGGGCTGGCTAATCTGAGCCGCTTTCTCAAGTTTGAATTCAATCACCACGACGCCCAAGAAGATGCCATGGCTTGCGCTTATATTGTAGCTAAAGCGGTCGAGCAGACAGGTATCTGCGTTAAAGACTGGCTTCTAAAGGTAAAAGACCCCATATCACACTTCAGAGGGAAGTAACCTGGTCGCCCCCGTGCGGGGGGGGGGCGACCTTCCACATTGCTCTTCCAGGCGGCGTTTATGTAGTTTCAATCCACGCCCCCGTGCAGGGGGCGACTAAGAAAGTTGAACCCTTAATTCTGTTTTAACAGGTTTCAATCCACGCCCCCGTGCGGGGGGCGACTTCAGCGCGGCCTGAATCTGAACCAACCCGGCCCGTTTCAATCCACGCCCCCGTGCGGGGGACGACAAAGATAAAAGTGCCTAATGCGCCCATTTCCATGTTTCAATCCACGCCCCCGTGCGGGGGACGACCCGGGGCCGGGCTGGATCTGTCCGTGCTGTTTGAGTTTCAATCCACGCCCCCGTGCGGGGGACGACATATTGGCCACGTTGCTTGAGGAGTCTCTTATGGTTTCAATCCACGCCCCCGTGCGGGGGACGACCACTCTTTCCATGTCAGGGGCTGAGCCCCATTCGTTTCAATCCACGCCCCCGTGCGGGGGACGACGGAGCAAAAGACATCCGATGCAGCGTCCCCGACAGTTTCAATCCACGCCCCCGTGCGGGGGACGACCTGACTATAGGCACCTCAACCACAACAAGCACGTTTCAATCCACGCCCCCGTGCGGGGGACGACTCTTCTACCGCGCTTTCGTGGCAGCCTTGGCAAAGTTTCAATCCACGCCCCCGTGCGGGGGACGACAGGGTGGAATCCAATATACATTGACCTCCGCGGAGTTTCAATCCACGCCCCCGTGCGGGGGACGACCTGTTTTGATGTTGCTCCATTGGCGGTCGGTGTGTTTCAATCCACGCCCCCGTGCGGGGGACGACATAGGCTACAAATAAACCATGAACACACTGATTGTTTCAATCCACGCCCCCGTGCGGGGGACGACAGGCGTAATTTTTAACACCGGCAAATCCGGTGGGTTTCAATCCACGCCCCCGTGCGGGGGACGACTCGATTTCAATATCAAACGCGCCGTCCGTAATTGTTTCAATCCACGCCCCCGTGCGGGGGACGACACTCTAGCGGATACATCCGCCCGTAACACACATAGTTTCAATCCACGCCCCCGTGCGGGGGACGACTGTCACCCGTTTTTACATTGGCCTGACATGCTTTACACGCTTTAGTTCGAGAACGGCGACAAAAACTCGAACAACTATTCAGACTAGTTCCGGAAATAATCTTTTTTCCCTTTAATATCAACATATTAACGTATCGAGCTCCTCCCAGGAAATTTATGTACGCTTACAAAGCTCGCGGTTTAGAGAATTTTGATATTGAAAACACATTGGAAATGCAATATCAACAATTTTTCATCACTTATACCCATAAAACGAACTGTATCACTCATCCTGCCGCAATTTACAGGCAAAGCTCTTTTAAAATCAATTACAATCCTATAGGATCAATGGACCTTGCGGATCATAAGCGGGCTTTGCACCAATATGTTCAATGCGTTTTTTCCAGTTAGCGCCCAGAAAATAGAACCTGAGACTATCCTTGTCCATATCCATGCACTCGAGCAAATTTGCGCGCAGAGTAACCCACTGAGCCGGGTCCACCATGCACTCAAAAACTGAAAACTGCACCCGTTGCCCCCAATTTTCACAATGCCGCGCTATTTTTCGCAACCGCCGTCGCCCGGCAGCGTCCTGCGTATTCACATCATAACTCACCAAAACCAACATACCATCACCAAACAACAAAAATGAACTGGCGTACCGAAAACAAAGTCATGCCGGGAAACCCGGCTGTGCTAGCGAATTATAAAAGGCGGGTAAGCGTCAATATCTCCTCTCAGATAACGAGCAAGCAATAACGCCTGATAATGGCTTAACAAGCCTATTTCCATTTTTTCCTGCAAGAACGGATGCTGTACGATTTCCTGCTTTCGCGTCTGCCATGCTGTGAGGACTTCCTTACGTGTATCATCTGTCATAGTAACAGCCCCAGACTCAGTGGTCTTGAATCCTTTAGCCTTAACCTGCCCTCTGTTAATCAACGTACATGCCAACCTGTCTGCCAGATATGGGCGGAACTCTTCCATAAGATCAAGCGCAAGACTGGGACGGCCCGGCCGATCGCGATGCAGAAACCCCACGGCCGGATCCAGACCGCAACATTCCAGAGCTCCCCGGATATCGTGCACAAGCAGGGTATATAAAAAAGAAAGCAGGCAATTCACCGCGTCCAGAGGTGGCCGACGGTTACGCCCGGAAAAAACAAAAGCCGGATCAGCCACACGGATCAACTTCCCAAAAGCGCTGAAGTAAGTTTGAGCAGCCTCGCCTTCAATGCCGCGCACAACATTTAAAGGCAACGGTTCCTTAAGACGTGTCAAACATTGGCTCAGGCGGGAAATCGCTGTATCCAACTGTGGGTCAGGTTGTTCTCTTGCGGTGCGCATCAACACTGTACGGCAATTAGCTATTTTGCCGACAACCATATTGGCGGCAATTGCGGCGGACTCCGTTTCACTGTCAGACCGTCTGTACTGCTCGCGTCGCAGAAGCACATTGCCGCTGACCGGGCCGTGCATGGAAGCCATAAACCGCCCATTTTGGGTCAACCAGGATACAACCACCCCGTTTTTCGCGCAATGCTCCAGCAGAAAAGGACTGCAGCCCACCTGACCGAACAGTACCAGCCCACTTAGAGTATGAATGGGAATTTTCCCCTTCAGCTCTTTCTCATGATACACAGCTATACATTCGCCGTCTTTGGCCAGATAGCTGTCCTGGGTTGTAACGAAAACTGTATTGAGCAAAGGTTTCATACCGTCTCCAACACCGCTTGCAGGTATCCGGCCGCCGATTTGCGCGCAACCAGCGGCAGACAAACATCGCGCAGGGAACAGGCCGGGCAAAGGGCCGCAGCTTCTTTGCCTGACGGTGGCGGTGGAGTCTGCCCCTGTTGCAGAAGCTTGCGCACTGCTTCTATCGTTTTACCGGTGTGCTCCCGCAAAGAACAGTCAAACTGCACCGGCACACGCCGTCGGATTTTCCCGTAAAACAAGGCTCCCTCCGGGATATCCACATGCAGCATTTCCTCCAGGCACAACGCCTGAGCGCAAAGCTGAATTTTATCCGCCTCAGGGTGTTTAGCACTGCCGCGCTTGTATTCCACAGGATAGGGCTGCCAATGCTCCCCATATCGATGGAATTCCACCACATCCGCCTCGCCTGCAATCCCCAACTGCTCAGAGCAGAGCTGTAAGGCCGTTACAATTTTGCGCTCACCCCGGCTTTCCGCCGAACCGCCATGCGCTTTTTCATGTAGCTGCCGCCCCTCGGCAGTGTGCACGTTTTCCACCCAAATCTGTTCCAGGTGAATAAGCGCACACTGCCTGGGGCAATACTGATAATGCTGCAAGGCCGATATGGGGATATAATCGGCGGAAACCGACATCAGAAGCCCTCAATCACTTCCGGGCTCAATCCCGGCGTAGCATCGGCGTTAAGACTGTACGAACCGTCCGGATTTACCGTCAGACTGCCGTGCACTTTGGCGGAAGAATATTGTCCGGCTTTGCAGTTATGCTTCCACCAGAAAACCTGACGCACCACCATGCTCCCTTCCGGACGGGCGGAAGAAGCGTCGTTTTCAAACAGCTTAGGCAAAATGCCTTTAAGAATTTCCGCATCCGCATCGTCAAACCCCGTACGCTCGGCCAGTTGGGGATTGATGCTGCCCTTGAACACATACACTCCCCTGTCCACCCGATGCTTCATGCCCATGGTATCAGAGTTTTTTTTACTGCCGTCGCTTTCTCCGCTCGCGCTTTTGGTGATCTGGATACTGGTTACACTGACCGGCTCAACACTAAAGGCGGACTGAATGCTCACCGGCCCCCGGATAGCGATGGACACGCCGGAAGTATCGGCATCGTCATCTTTTTTGCTCTTCCCTTTAGCGCCACTGAAGGCGAACAACTGACCAAAGGCGCGCACATCGAACCATTTGGCGCAGGCTTTCTGAGCGGTTTCTTCCTTTTTGGACTTCTTGGAATTAAAAGCCTCTTTACCCAGCCCGAACTGCTCGGATTCAGCCCGCTCCCGCAGCGAGACCATGCCGTCCAGTTTGCGGTCGTCAGACTGCACAAAGACACTCTGCCCGCTTTCCATTAAGCGGTCGCGGATTTTGCGCTTGAGGCAGACATCGCTGATTTCCCCATAGCCGTCGTAATCGATACGGGGGCGGTTGTCGTTGAGCGGGTCTCCATTGGGATTGGCGTGATCAACAGTCAGAATTACGGCAAAATCAATTTTGTGCTGCAGGCTCATTTATCTGCTCCTCCTTGCTATTCAGCGGTTTCAGAACCGTCTTCAGTTTCGTTTACGGACTTTTTGAAAAAGGCGTTATACTGACAATGATACCCCAGAAGAAATTCCCCGCTCAGCTTAGCCGGCGAGTTGAACGCTTCTGGTGAGAATTGCTCATAAATGCCGTCCCATGCTTTTTTCGCCCGCACCAGCGAACTCTGCAACTTTGGCAAGCCGTTCCGCAACCTCTGGATATAAGGGAAAAGTTGCAGTTCAATCTGCGGCCAGGTGGCATAGGGCTGGTCAGCAAACCGCTGCATCAGCCGTTCCGCGTTGGTTGGTCGATTTTTTCCCCCAGCCGCGTCCAGGGCGGTGCGCTCAATATATTCCGCCACCGCCAGCAAACGTCCGTACAGATAATCGCGCGTATTCCGCGTTTCCTCCAAAGCCATATCATACTCCTCCTTTTGACGCTCACGGGCATAATAACCTTTGTACATGGCACAGGCCACGCCCAGCACCTCTTTCCATTCTTTTATTTCCTTCTTTTGTTTCCTAAAAGCCATTGGGTTGCAGGCGCGCCGCACGCAATTTTCCACCAGATCGCGCGGCAGAGGCCTGGCGTCCACAATGCATGGCAAAAGCCGCTCCACCGTGGCTTTGAGCAGTTTTTCGTCAACGCGCCGACCGTAGGCCACCCGGGCAATCTTCTCCGGCGTGGGCGCGCAGACAGAAAAGACCGTATGGGGGGTATCCTTGCCTTTGCCCTGTTCATCAGCCTCGCGCACGGGTATTATCCAGGCGCAGTCCTGCTGCCATTGCTCCAGATTTTTCAAGTATTGCTCCGGCATCTGCTCGCGGTAAAAGGTAATGGAAAGACGCCCCGTACTGGCGGAATCCAAGGCCATGACCACAATACCGTCTGTATCCTGCAAATCGGCTTTGTAGCCCCGGATCGCCTTGGCCAGCCGCTTGGCGAAAGCCCACCCCAGATTAGGCGGCGGCACAGGTTTATCCGCATCGCCGGCCGCGGCCGCGCGACTTTCAGCGGGGGGATCATCGGCCAGAATGGCCGCTTCGTCCAGATTAAGGAAGTCAGCGCATGGGTTGGGCACAGGCGCCCCGCTCACGGCCCAGGCCACTACCGCCTGTTCTCCCTTGCGCCAGCCCTGACGGGCAATCAACCAGCGCAGGGCGTTATGCGCCTGCATGCTTGTTTCATAGCCCACTGTGCAGGCCTGCTCCGGTTCAAGAAAGCGTCCCCGATAAGTGTAGTTGGTGCTGTCCTTGGAGGAAATCAGTTTGGCCCCGTCGCCGGGCCAGCGAATATCGCGCGGGTGCTTGGCGGCAACAGGAACATTTTGTTCGCCCCGCACCATGCATAGCCCTGTTTTCTCTTTTCGGGACTTATCATAGCTGATCCAGGCCTGCTGAAGCTCGCGGTTTTTGCTCAAATCCGGCTCATCCGCATCAATCACCCGCCAAACCACCAAGGCCTTGCCATAGTCGCTTATGAAACTGCCCACCAGCCCTTTATGGCCGGAAGCATCTTCCTCTAACACCCCTTCCTCAATCAAATCGTGCACCAGACTGCCCCGGCAAAGATAGGCGTACACGGCCCGGGCCAAGGGGTGTCCGTATGGCGACTCACACCATTCCCGCAATTGGTTGATGTACAAATCATAATGCGGATCCGTATCCTTGCGCTCAGCATAATCCTGAGCGCAATATTTGATTTCATCCGCCAAGGGATGAGGGGCTACATTGCTGGTAAGCCCTGCGGAGTCTTCGGTAGCGGGAATAAGCCGTCGGGTTTTCTGCCGGAACAATTCCGCCCGCACAAAATTGCCCTGCATGTCCACACTTACCTCAATATGCACTTCCCGCTCAACATGGCTTACCGGCATCAACGCCGGGGGTTCCTCGCCCTTGTTGTCGCCGTCATTTCTCTGGGGCTGGGGTGGATTGGTATAATTGGAATTGCCTATACAGCTTTCATAAGTCTCATAGAGTTTCTGCAACCAACTCATACTACTCCCCCTCTGACCTGCCGCCGAAAAGCAGGGTTTGAGCATCGGGATAAGCCACCAGATCCGGATTCTGAGCAAACCGGCTCAACTCTTCAGCGGCGTCGGCAAAGTTCTCGCCCGGGTTGAACCGCTTGGCCTGCATGGCCCGGATATCTTTGCGAATAAGCCCGGGATCATCCGGCGCCGGAAATTCAATTACCCCATTGCGCATAACCGGCCGCCAGAACCTGGCTGCGAACCGCCCTGTCCCTGTTTCATCGGCGTAGTCAAAGCCATGAAACATCAGCCCGAAACTCAGTTCCGGCAAGTCGTCATAGGCGCCCGCTCCCTCACCGAAGACACAGGGCTCCACATAGCCCTGACATTCCCTGGCGCCGAGAAAGATATCCTGTCGGCCGCCGCGATGCAGCATGCGTTTGGCGATTTCGTAGTGTTTTCCGTCATTGCGATCCTGAGCCAGTTCAGGACGGTGCTCGTTCCAGACAAAGCGGGCCTTAACCTGATAGGCCACATCGACCAGATAGGTATAAATGGAAAGCTCGTTGCCGCTTTTTTTGACCCCGTGACCGAATTTGATCGGCTTAACCCCCTTGGTCTGGGTGCGGAACGCCTTGAGAACACGCACCTTTTCAATAATCCAGATAAAGGTGGGTTTCCAGTAGATAGATTTGGCTATGCCCTTTAAGGCCTCATAAGTGGGCACTTGATAGGAAAACTTTTCGCCCCCCATCCGGGTTACCGGATCAGAAAACAGAGCGTAACGGCCATACACAACAAATGAAATGTCATTTTTCACATTCTCCCCCTCTTACAACAATTAGAAATAAGAACTATCCATTCTGACAAATACGCCCTGCTGTTCCCTGTATGACGGGAATTTGCGACGCCCCGCTCCTGAGCCACCTCCCTCTGTTTCCTTGCGCCACCTCATAGGGCTCCTGCGACTATCAGAAAATCTGCACTTTTCCCCGACCGGACAAAGCCTGCGTTACTACCCCCATTTCCGGGCAATAGAAATTTTCCGACAATGCCAATATGCCGCTTTTCTGAATATTGTGCAATGCCCCTGCGGCCTCAAGAGCGGACAGCATATTCGGAAAAAGATTGACTGAGAAGCGTTGCGCCCGGCGCAGCAACGCTTTCTTTTTATAAAGCAGTTCTGTGGAGCAGAGACTTGTAATGATCTCCACTCCTTCCTTAATCTCATCACCTTCCTTGCCGTAGGGGACAATAATGCTTGTGGTCCGGGAATTTATGGGCTGAAAACGCGCGGCGGCGTCACGGAAAGACTGCCCCAAACCGGGGAAGCGGCTGCCTCCAACCGCACAACGGTTACTGCCCAACATATCCAGCAGGGTGTTGCTGCTCGTGTCGTCTAAACCATAAGACATTACACCCTGTGTGTCGCGAAAATACCGCTCAAAATAATCCGCAACCAAGTCCGGTGCGGTCAGATCCCAACCGGAAGCCTGTAATCGGCTTGCATTCGTGTGCAACAATTCCAGAAATACCTTCCGTCCCTTTTCGATGTCGGGAAGAGACGCCAGATATTCTTCCGACGGGTCCACCCGCACCAGATGTACCCGCCCGGCCCGGCCTTCACCGTGCCGGTTGCAGCGCCCGGCCGCCTGAAGAATGGAATCCAAGCCGGCCGCCAGTCGGATTACAGAACCGAAACTGATGTCCACCCCACATTCAATCAACTGGGTGCTCACACACAATACCGACCGCCCGTGCGCAAGCGCCTCGCGCATCCCGCCCAATTTCTCCAGGCGGTGCGCCGGGCATAAATTGGTACTGAGATAGTAACGCTCCAATCCTTCCCGCGCCGGGCAAAGCGCATACAATTTCTCCGCCACACGCTTCGTATTGCAGACAATCAGACACGAGCCGTTCTGCCGCAACTCTTCTTCCGCCAAAGCCGCTATCTCCTCCAGGCTGAACCGGGTCCGGCAATGATTGAAAAAGACCGTGCGCTTAAGAGCGCTGAACAATGCCGGCACATCGGGCACAATTTCCCGGGCCGGGTCAAGCGTCAGGCTGCCCAGCAGCGGATCGGGCACAGCATCCAGCCGGGGTTGGGTGGCAGTGCAAAGCAAGGCCGACGCTCCGCAATCATGCACCAGAAACTCCACAGCATTGCAAAACATGCGCAAACAGTGCAGAGGCAGAGTCTGCACTTCATCGAACACGATTACGCTGCGGGCAAGATTGTGCAACCGCCGGGCCGGACGGGTTCCCGCTCCGAACAGACTGTCCAGAAACTGAACCATGCTTGTGAAGATGACCGGGGAATCCCAGTTTTCCGTAAGTTTCTCCCAATGTTTGGCCGCCTCGTCCGTTTCAGTATCCCTGTCCGGCAGAAAGTTTGAATGGTGTTCCAGCACAATACTGCCGGGCTCTTCTCCTTCTTCCAGAATTCTGCGGGCTACATCGGCATTCTGATCGATGATGGAAGTGTAGGGAATGACGTAAATAATTCTGTCCAGATTGTGCTTTTGGGCGTGCAGCAAAGCAAAACGCAGGCTGGCCAGAGTTTTACCGCCCCCGGTGGGCACGGTCAGCGTGAAGATGCCCGGCTCATCCAGGGCTCGCCGGGCGCACTGTTCCCCGATATCCCGCCGCAAGTCGTCGATGGGATTATTGCGCTCCAGCCCGTCCAGATGCGCTTCCAGACGCGCCACAAGCCTGTCCCACAGATGCACGGGCTCGGTTGGGGCGACGCAACAGTCACCCTCGGGCAGGGCGTTATCCGATGGAGCCGACGTGGCGTTGCAACCAGCAGAAGCTTCCGGATTGGCATCTCCCGACTCTTTACGGCTGTCATCCGCACAGTTGTCATCAAAAGCGGCGCTGTTGGTGCGGTCGGCGTCAAGCAGGCAACTGAACAGAAAACGAACGAGCAGGCCCTGCTGAAAATCACGGCTGTTGTCTGCCTGGGCCTGCTCAGCAGCGCCGGCTCCAGCGGCCTTGTCCTTCAGGCGTCCATCTATCTTTTGTAAAGCCCGGACAACTTCCAGCACAAGTTGGTCATCCGAAAGCAGATCCTCTATTTCGCGACGTAGCGCCGGGTCACAGGCCGCCGCGCATTGTGCATGGTGCGTTTTCGGTTCAGCCGCGTCCATATCGGCCTCAAAGTCCTTCTTCCCGTCAATGGAAAGACAATTCCTCAGGCCTGTATGGTGAGAGCTTACACACAGGGCCAGAATTTGCGCAACTGCTTCTTTGTATTTATTTTTACCCTGAAAGTGCCGCCAGATATGCTGGCCGCCCGCAAAGGAATGGTTGATTTTCCCCTTATACGCGGCTGCATCAATATAATTACTGTCTTCGGCCTGAAGCAGACCTGCTCTGGAACGGATATAATTTTGAAACTCCCGGGAATACTTGCCGAAATCGTGCAGCAGGCCGATCAGCTTACCGGCACGACCAAGCGCCGCTTTTGCCGCGAACTTTTCTGTTAACGCGGAAACTTCGCGCAGATGAGTTTCCAGGGTTTGAATTCTTGGTTCCCCCGTTTCGCGGATTGCTACATGGGCGATATGAACATGTTCTGCATCGGTCATCTTCCATCTCCTGTCCGGAAATACATTCTTTAATTAATGGATAAGACCTCGTAAGCAGCGGATTTTTGCGCAGGCATGTTAATCCCGCAGGCTTGTCGCCGCGGTTTTCAGGCGCTCCAGACCTTCTTCCACCACAGCGCGCGGGCAGGCCAGATTAATCCGGACATGCTGGAATCCCTCCGCCCCATAATCCGTGCCTGAGTTCAGCGCAATACGCCCTTTTTCCAGGAACAAAGCCATAAGTTCAGCTTGTGAGTCCAGCCCCAGACCGGAACAATCAAGCCAGAGCACATAGGTGGATTCGGGCAGATAAGCCCTGATGCCGGGAATGAACCGGTTAATCCAGTTCACCGCATACTTGAGATTTTCATAAACATAGGCGCGCACCTGGTCGGCGTAATAGGCGCATTCAGTATAAGCCGTAACCGCGGCGATTACTCCAAAGGAATGCCTGTTTAAGCCCGCCCCGGTTATTTCCGCCCGCAGCCTGTTCCGCAGGGCCGGATTGGGAGAAATCAGAGCGGCGGTATGTAAATCGGCAATATTAAAGGTTTTGCTGGGGTTTATTGCTGTAACGCTGATCTGGGCGAGCTCTGGCGATAAGGAAGGAAAGGGAATGTGCCGGTGGGGCTCAAACACATAGTCACAATGGATTTCGTCGGAGATTAACAGCACCCCGTGCTTGAGGCAAAGTTCGCCAATGCGTAGAAGTTCGTCGCGCCGAAACACCCGCCCGGTGGGATTTTGGGGATTACATAAAAACATCAGCCGCGCACGCGGGTGGGCGAGCTTGCTTTCCAGGTCGGCAAAATCTATCCGGTAATCGCCGTCCCCGTGGCCTGTTGGGCCGTCTCGTTTTATAAGCGGACAAGCAACGGGATAACGTCCGTTTTCATGAGGGATGGAATAAAAAGGCGGATAAGTGGGAGTGAGCATCACCACCTGATCGCCGGGACTGGTAAACGCCTTGACGCATAAAGCCAGACCAGCGCACACTCCAGGGGTAAATTCCACCCAGTCAGGAGAGGCTTCCCAGCCGAAACGACTATATAACCAATGCGCACACGCCCGGGCGAAATCCTGATTCTCTGAGTCAGTATATCCGAAAATTCCATGCTCCACCCGCTTCAGCAATGCGTTTACAACTTCAACGGGGGCGCGGAAATCCGAATCCGCAATCCACATGGGAAGCACATCCGCGGGATAAAGGTTCCATTTTACGCTGTCTTCTCCCCGCCGGTTCAATATTTGATCAAAATCATGATCAGACACAAGCACCTCCTCATGCTTAATTCAAATTAATGCGGATTACCGATAATCATCTCCAATATCAATCAGTTTAAAAATGTTACAGATTAAGCGTTGCACCGTAAATTTCGCGGGGGAATATGGTTCTTCCATGAAACGGGGCGGGCATTGCAGTACAACAAATCCAGCAAGTAAGGCCTGGTTCAGAGCGCTCCGGCATAAGTAAGGCCGAAGACAGCTTAAAACTCATTGCGCATCCGGTCCATGCAGCGACGGATCAGCTCGCGGGAAAGCTCGCGGGTAGCAGTCTGGGCATTATCGGTATCGTACACGCGCGCCAGAGCAACTGCCCCCGAACTCCATATCGACTCGTTTGTACTTCCGTCATACACATTTAAAATCATGACCATTGAGGCGCTGTACATCACACTTGAGCCCTCGCGCGAGTAACCGTAATCGGAAATCGCAAATCTGATGACCTCAACATCCAACTCATAATCGGCTTCGCCGGACTCGACCCAGCGCCCCAACCTCCGATAATTAACCTCGTCATGCACGCTTGTGCGCATCAAATGCGAAAGCCACGGGAATAAAGTGGGGGTTTCAACCCGCTTGATTTTGACTGTTTTTTCCCCATTTCCAATTACAGAGGGCTCTTCCGACGCCAGCGTATAACCGCAACCCGCCGCCAGAAGCAGGGCCAGAAACCAAAACAAAGTGATGCCGGCCAGCCGGATATTTCCGGTACGCATCTAGCTTGCCACCACGTTTACCAGTTTGCCCGGTACCACCACAACTTTACGCACAGTCAGGCCGGTAATATGCTTTTTAATGCTCTCATCAGCCAAGGCCAGCGCCTCCACTTCAGCCCTGTCCGCCTGAGCAGGCACTTTGAACCGGCCGCGCAACTTGCCGTTTACCTGGACCACTATTTCTATCTCATCGCGCTGCAAAGCCTTCTCATCATATGTCGGCCACGCGGTATGCAGCAACATTTCCCGGCCGCCCAAGCTCTGCCAAAGCTCTTCACAAAGATGCGGAGTAATCGGGGAAAGCAGAGTCAAAACAGAACTGACTGCGGACGACAGAATATTTCTACCCGCTTCCGAGCCGACCAGTTCGTCCTTTGCCGTGTATAACTCGTTTACCAGTTCCATAATCGCGGCAATGCCGGTATTGAACTGATAACGGCGGGTAATGTCTTCCGTGGCTTTTTTCACAGTCTGATGCTCGCGCAAACGCAACTCCGCGGCTGTAGAACTCACCCGCGCATCCTGCGCGTCGGCGGAACAGGCGGGGACTGCCTTGATTTGCCCCTTCAGCTCGTCCACCAGGCGCCATACCCGGCTGACAAACCTGAAAGAGCCCTCAATGCCGGCGTCGGACCAATCAAAATCGCGTTCCGGCGGAGCGGCAAACAGGCAGAACAACCGCACGGTGTCCGCACCGTATTCCGCGATCATTTCCGTGGGGTCAACAATATTCCCCGCCGATTTGGACATCTTACTGCCGTCTTTCAGCACCATGCCTTGGGTCAGCAGGTTTCTGAACGGTTCATCCAGCTCAACATAGCCCATATCGCGAAGCACCTTGACATAGAAGCGCGAATACAGCAGGTGGAGAATGGCGTGCTCCACACCGCCGATATAAAGATCCACCGGCAGCCAGTATTTCACCAATTCTTTGTCGAACGGGGCCTGGTCGTTGCGGGCGTCGGCAAAGCGCAGGAAGTACCACGATGACTCCATAAACGTATCCATGGTATCAGTTTCCCGCCGGGCCGGGCCGCCGCATTGCGGGCAGACTGTGTTCACAAAGTCAGGTGTGTCTGGTAAAGGTGAACGGCCGTCCGGGCGGGTCTGCACATCGAGCGGCAACACCACAGGCAGATTTTCCTCTTTCTCCGGCACAATACCGCAGGCATCGCAGTAAACCACGGGAATCGGCGCTCCCCAGTAACGTTGGCGAGAAATATTCCAGTCGCGCAGGCGCCAATGCACAGCAGCCTTGCCGCAATTGTTTTCCTCAACCCATTTGATGACGGCCGTTTTGGCCTGTTCGTTGGGCATGCCGTTAAAATTCCCGGAATTGATCAAAACGCCGGCTTCTGTAGAAGCCTGGGTCATCTCGGCGCCGACCAGATCAGCCTGTCCTTCCGGCTGGATAACCGGAATTACTTCCAGACCATATTTACGGGCAAAATCGAAATCACGTTGGTCGTGAGACGGCACAGCCATAACCGCGCCGGTTCCGTAGTGCATGAGCACGAAATTGCCTACCCATACCGGAACTTTACCGCCGGTAATCGGGTTGATGCAGTACGCGCCGGTAAATACTCCCTCTTTTTCCAGTCCGTCTGAAGCGCGATCGATATCGTTCATGTTCACCACTTTTCTCCGAAAAGCCCGCACTGCCTCGGCCTGGGGTTTACCCGCAATCAGTTTATCCACCAGCGGATGCTCCGGGGCCAAGGTCATGAAAGTCACTCCGAAGATCGTATCGGGACGGGTAGTGAACACGGTAATGGTTTCTGATCCGTCTTCCAGCTTAAAGTCAATATCGGCCCCGGTGGACTTGCCGATCCAGTTGTGCTGCATGGACACCACCCGGTCGGGCCAGTGCCCTTCCAGCAGCTTCAGGTCCTGCAGCAACTCCTCGGCATATCGGGTTATGCGGGCAAACCACTGGGTAAGCTCCTTCTTTTCCACCAAAGATTTGCAGCGCCAGCAGCGTTCATCAATCACCTGTTCATTTGCCAGCACAGTATTGCATTGAGGACACCAGTTCTGCGGGGCATTTTTCCGGTACATCAGGCCCAGTTCAAACATCTTCAGAAAGAACATCTGCTCCCAGCGGTAATATTTCACATGACAGGTGGCTACTTCACGCTTCCAGTCATAGGCGTAACCAAGACGTTTAAGCTGACTGCGCATGTTGTCGATATTGGAGTATGTCCACTTGGCCGGGTGCTGCCCGTATTTTATGGCCGCATTTTCTGCGGGCAGGCCGAACGCGTCCCAGCCCATGGGGTGCATGATGTTATAGCCCTGCATCCGTTTCAGGCGGGCGATCACGTCTCCGATTGAATAATTGCGCACATGCCCCATGTGGAGATTTCCGGAAGGATAGGGGAACATTTCAAGCAGGTAGAACTTCTCTTTCCCGCTGTCCGGTTCTGCATGAAAACTGTTTTTCTCTTCCCAGATTTTCTGCCATTTGGCTTCAATTATATCCGGCTGGTATTTCATTGCGCTTTACCCTGTAATGAATGATTTAATAGTTAGAATAGTCTGAAACATCACTCCGACGCTTCAGGCGGAAACAGCCGGCAAAGCCGGTCCACACGCATACATCCCGCTTACACACCTTCCCCGGGGCGTTTCCCCGGATTACGTTCTCACCTGCTTTGCGCAAACTGGACTATTTCAGAACTATTGCCCGCAATTGCGTTTAACCTCGGCCCAGAGAGCGTTCATCTCATCTAAACCCAGTTTTGTAAAGTCCAAGCCCCGTTGTCGGGCCAGCTTTTCCATTTCATTGAAACGGGAAGTAAATTTAATCACTGCGAAGTCTAAAGCCGCATTGGCCTTGATCCCATGCCGCCGCCCCAACTCAACCAAGGTGAACAGTACGTCTCCGAACTCCTGCTCCATTTCCGACTGATTTTCTCCGGCAACAGCCGCCCGCCATTCCCGCCATTCCTGCTCAAGCTGTTCCTGCAAGTCGGCATTGTTTTCCCAGGTAAAACCGGCCCGGGCGGCTTTGGCATGCACCCGGTAAGCGCGCAGCAGCGGGGGCAGATCGGGAGCGACCCCGGCCAGAGCCCCCTCGTCCCGCCCCTGTTCGGCTTTTTCAGCACGCTTTATTGTTTCCCAGTTCTGAATCAACTGAGCCCGATTTTTGACTTCCGCCTCGCCGAACACATGGGGGTGCCGCCGGGTCATCTTAGCGGCTCCGGCCGCCAGCGCATCGGCAAGTCCGGGTCCGCCGTTTTCCTCACTCAACTCCGCTATCAGCAAAACAAGGAAAAGTACATCCCCCAGCTCCTCGCAAACCCCGGCAGAGTCGCCCTGTCGAATGGCATGGGTGAGTTCAAAAACCTCTTCCGCAATATTATCGCACAGAGTTACCGGCGTTTGGGCTTTGTCCCACGGGCAGCCGTCCGGGCCCAGCAAGCGCTTAATCACCGTCAGCATTTTTTGGACGCCTGAGCATACATCGCTGTTTAATGCGGCATATAAAGAATGATTGGACATGAATACCCCTTGCAGCAAACCAAATTCCCTGAAACCATCCGTTTTCCCCGGCTGCCCGAAAGCACTCTATGCCTGAATCAATCGCCAATCCCCACCGGCTGAATCCACCTTCAGGCTACGCCTTAAAAGTGAAACGCGAACGCCCACCCCCGCTCGAAAACTCTCAAGTTATATACTAAGTTTCTCAAGCCAGGTGGATAACCCTTGGTCCGGAGCCAGATTGGGAAGGATTTCCGTCACTTTGGACAGCAGTTCACTCAGATACGGAACCACCACTGAACCCCGCAGCAACTCTGAATCAGGGGATATGAACTGGAACCCCATATAAATCAACAGACAGATTACCAGGGCTTTGACCGCTCCGAACACCGCCCCCGCCATGTAATCCAGCCACTTAACCACCGACACGACCAGAATTTTCTTCAACACGCCGGTGACAACAAACGCCGCCAATATAGCTGCCATGAAAATGACCAGATAAGCAGCAATCAAAGTGATGTTGGAGCTTGAAATATAATCGCTTAGAAAGGAAACAACTCTGTCTATATACCGGTTGGCGAGCACAAATCCCAGAAACAACCCAAGCAACGCCGCCCCTTCTTCCAGCAACCCGTGCAGTAACCCGCGCACAGCAAATACGGCAACGACTATAACAAAAACTATATCAAGAACATTAATTCCGAACGCCGTCATACTACCTGCTTTTACGCACTGTAAACTCGGGTTAAAGCCATAAAGCGCACCGGGCTGATTACACTAAATATTCGCTTTTACCAGTTCGCTGATAATTTGAGCGATCTTTTCTTCAGAGCCTTCATTGGGTATCTGGCAGGTACCTACCTGAGGATGCCCGCCACCCCCGTATTTGAGCATTATACTGCCCACATCCACATTACTTGTACGGTTAAGAATGCTGTAACCAACGGTGAGCACCGTATTTTGCCTACGCATCCCCCACATTATCTGCATACTTAAATTGCACTGCGGGTAAAGTGTATACACCATAAACCGGTTTCCGGCATAGATGATGTTCTGCTCTCTGAGATCGGTAACCAGCAGCTTGTCGTGAACCTGCGAATTATCCTGGAGCATCCGTTTAAACGGTTCAAGATCTTTCTCATAAACAGCAAGGCGTTCTTTAACGTCAAACAAATTCAGAATTTCATAAACGTCCATGCTGCGGCAGTATTCAATCATATGCTCCATCAGCTTATAATTGCTCACCCGATAATCACGGTAACGGCCAAGCCCTGTGCGCGGGTCCATAATGAAACCAAGCATTACCCAGCCTTCCGGATTAATGATATCGCTTTCACTAAGTTGACCGCTGTCCAGCTTATCCACAGCCTCCATCATCGGATCAAGACGGTCGGAAAAAGACTCGTAGCCGCCGTAATATTCCCAGATAACCCTAGCGCAGCTTTTAAGCGGTCGGGAATCGCCGGGCACTTCCAGTTTTGTTCCCAACCGCTCGTATTCGCTGGTATGATGATCAAACCACATGCCACACCCCTTGACATAGGGAACATTGGCGAGAATGTCATTTGCGGTAACTGCAACAATACCATCCTGAAGGTCTTTAGGGTGGGTAAATTTGTATTCACTGATTATGCCTTTTTCCTTCAGCAACACCGCACATGCGAGACCATCAAAATCGGAACGTGTAACCAATCGCATATAAACTCCACGTTTTTTATTTTATTGATAATGATCAGGTCAGCTATCCGCCGAAAACTCCTTATGAGCACAAGCCGGGCTTGAATGTCGAACTGATTTGTACTATATTTTTGCGTACCAATCCAGTCCAATTTGTTCATAAGATAACTTTGTTGCAGCCTTGACCCAAAGCCGACAGCCAAAGTTCATACAGAAACAAATTTATTGCCTAAGTTCGAACGCTGTTATAAAGTATCAAAGCAGCCAGGGTTAACAGCTCTACGACAAAAATTTACTGGCATACTTACCCGGAGACAGCATGAGCAAAATTACGCACCTTTCAGTTTACGTCAAAGAAGATCCGATTGCTGTGGCCCAACAAGCAGCCGAAACGCTTGAAAAGTTATGCCTCAAAGCCATATCGGATAACGGAGCATTCAATCTGGCTATTTCAGGCGGGAAAACTCCCATTCCTCTGTTCAGACTGCTGGCCGAGCCGGCTTGGCGCGACCGCTTCGCCTGGGAAAAAATCAACCTTTACTGGGTGGATGAACGTTGTGTTCCTCCGGAAAGTTCAGACAGCAACTACGGGCTTGCCCGCAAGGAATTGCTTTCATTTATTCCGGCGACCAGATTCTACCGCATTAAAGGCGAATTGAAGCCGTTTGAAGCCGCCGCCAACTATGAAGAGCTGCTGATCAAAAATTTCGGACTGAAGGACAATGAACTACCGCGTTTTGACTGCATGGTGCTGGGTATGGGAGCAGACGGCCATGTGGCTTCCCTCTTCCCTGATATTGCCGACTATATCGACACACACTATAAAGTAATAGATATTTATGTTCCAAAAATCAGACAAAGCCGGATAACCCTTACTTTGCCCGTTATCAACAATTCCAAGGCCTGCATCTTCCTGGTGTCAGGTCGGGAAAAACACCCGGCAGTGTCGCGGGCTCTTAATCTGCTCACCTCACCGGATCTGCCGGCACAGAAGGTGCGACCAGGCAGAGGCGAACTGATCTGGATTCTGGACGAAGCCGCGGCCCAAGGTTGATTGTTGACCTCCGGATTTCAAAATCTTCCTCTTCCAAATGACTCTTAAGGTCAGAACAGACGCGGTTGCCCTCGCCAAGCTCAAGGCTGGGGGGATGACAGAATGAAAACTTTAATAACTCTACGCCGGGGAAATACCCTGAACCGTGAATAAACCGGCGCAGAGCCGCTTTTCTTTACCAATACTCTGCTCATTCAATCCCGCCCGACACATTTCCAACCCAACAGATACATCAGCGCCTTTCACGAATCTGTTTTTATGGCGCGGATTGGGCAAGTGAAAATAATCACCTCACAGAACTCTAAGTTCTTGCCTTAGTCTTGAAATAAGCATATCATGGGTGCTGGTCTTAGGACTGTATCCTTAACTAAATCATAAAGCTGTAGAAGGAGTTTTCCATGCGTTTTTGTGGAGCGTATACAGCCCTGGTAACCCCCTTCCGTAACGGCAGGGTAGATGAAGAAGCTTACCGGGCTCTGGTGGAATGGCAAATAGAACAAGGCATTAATGGCCTTGTTCCCTGTGGCACTACCGGCGAGTCGGCCGCCATGTCTCATGCCGAGCATGAAGAAGTGATCAGAATTTGCGTTGATCAGGCCAAAGGTCGGGTTCCGGTGCTGGCCGGAGCCGGCTCCAATTACACCAGCGAAGCCATCAGCTTAACTAAATTCGCTAAACAGGTAGGGGCTGACGGTGCGCTCCATATCACCCCCTATTACAACAAACCTACGCAGGAAGGCCTTTACCAGCACTTCAAAGCCATTGCCAAGGCTGTGGATATTCCCATAGTGCTTTACAATGTGCCCGGCCGCACCGGTCTGAATATGTTGCCGTCCACAGTGGCCCGCATTGCCAGAGATATTCCGAGCGTTGCAGGGGTTAAGGAAGCCACAGCAAATTTGGCCCAGATCTCAGACATAATTGAATTGTGCGGTTCTGATTTCTGTGTACTGTCCGGCGACGACTTCACCATACTTCCCACTTACGCTATTGGTGGGTGCGGGGTAATTTCCGTGCTTTCCAATATCATGCCCAAAGAAACTGCCCTACTGTGCAAGGCCGCCTGTGAGGGCAACCTGGAAGAGGCCCGTCGTCTGCATTATCTGATGATGCCTCTGTGCAGAGCCCTGTTTATTGAAACTAACCCGATTCCGGTAAAAACCGCTCTGGCCCTTATGGGTAAAATGGAACTGGAACTGCGCCTGCCTTTGGTGGAAATGGCCCCCGAACATCTGGACGTGCTTAAATCGGAGCTTGAAAATCTCAAACTCATCTAACCGTCTGTTTCCGCTCGGAAAACCGGCGGAAAGCAGACCAAGACTTATCAGCAAGAAGGGTTATCATGCTTTCACCTAATAAGAATCTGTCTCTTGATTTGGTCAGGATCACTGAGGCTGCGGCCCTTGCCTCCGGACGCTGGTTGGGCAAAGGCGACACAGACTCCGGCGACGGCGCCGCTGTCGATGCCATGCGCATAGGCTTCAACGCCCTGAACATTCAGGGAACTGTTATCATCGGCGAAGGGGAAAAAGACAATGCCCCTATGTTGTATAACGGCGAAAAGGTTGGTACAGGCGAAGGCCCCGCCCTGGACATTGCAGTTGACCCGGTCGAAGGAACCCGTCTGCTCGCCTATGGCCGCCCCAACGCAATTTCAGTAGTGGGAGCCTGTCCGGCCGGGTGCATGTACAATCCCGGTCCCAGCTTTTATATGGAAAAGCTGGTAGTACCGCCGGAAGCAAAGAACGTGGCCGACATTGACGCCCCGGTTGATGAAAATCTGCGCAATATCGCCAATGCCCTGGGTAAGGACGTTGACGACTTAGTAGTGTTTGTGCTGGATAAACCCCGCCATGAGAAACTGATCATGGCCGTGCGCGAAGCCGGCGCCCGCATTCAGCTTCACAGTGACGGCGATGTGAGCGGGGCATTGATGGCGGTTGACCCCCGCTCCGGCGTAGATGTGATGATGGGCATTGGCGGCACTCCGGAAGGCGTGCTTGCCGCCTGCGCTATTAAGGGAATCGGCGGCCAGATGTTTGCCCGCCTGGCCCCGCAATCGTTTGTTGAGAAAGAGGCTTTGGAAAAAGCCGGCGTTGACGCAAGGGAAATTCTTACCGTTGATGCCCTGATAAAAAGTGATGACGTGTTTTTCGCTGCTACGGGCATTTCCGGTGGTGGCTTTTTGCGTGGGGTTGAGTACACCGGCGATGGAGCTGTAACCCATTCCATGGTCATTCGCGGTAAAACCGGCTCACTCAGATACATAGAATCTATCCAGAAATGGGAAAAACTGATGAAATTCAGCGAGGTTAAATACGATTAATCCAACTGCCTCTAAGCAGCTCGAGCGGCTTTAATTGAGAGCAGCCCTGATACCAAACTTGATATACCGGGCAGGGATTTATCTTAAATCCCTGCCGTCAGAATGATTGCAGGTCGACTTTGCTAAGCTGTTAAAAACCATTCAGAGCACAAAAGCCTTTGCCCGGATCATACTTTTAAACAGAATAAACTTACACTATGTCGCCGAAATTAGCTCCGGAAAACAGGGCTTATCTCCCGACATTGATAGGGCAGGTAATAATTGCTCAGCCCAAACAACTCTGACTGCTGACAGACCAACCTGAGTTCGGCTTTCATACAACCTGCTCCATTAGAGCGGTTAGCTTTTGAAATATGATTCTGAAGGTGAACGTTCCTGCACAAACAATCGCAAAGGAATAACGCTTACATTTTTGCAGTGAGCGCTGCCTGTTTCGGCTTAATACCCATAAAAATCCGGATTGCAGTGAGCTTGCAGCCCCAGTCAACGGTTTTCTTCAAGGGAGCATCATACGCCTTTAAAAAAACTCTTCCAGTTGCTGGAAGGCTATTCTCCACAGATATGCAGTACACAGACAGGATTCTGTAAAGACCTTGTGCCGGAACCCATGAATGTCTTGGCGTCACTCTGAAGCAAAGACAACACTGTAAATGCTCTGCGACGGGTTTCTGTTTGGCAATACACCTGCTATCAGAGAGCACGGCAGTAAATGAACAGACATCACCTTTGAAGCCTCGTAAGGAGGACTGTAGGTCTTTGTCAACGATAAGCTCAACGGCTGGCTGTTCCGACATGGCCGAGATGTGAAACAGTTTGAGAGTGAACGGGTGTATTAAGCAAATCTGAAGGCGGTAGGCATGACCCCAAAAGCAATTCTGAAAATTACCGTCGATCTTCTCATGATGCTGGCTCTGTTGGCTGCAATGGGTTACCACCTCTGGGGAAGAGCAGCACATGAATGGATTGGAGTCGGACTGTTTGGTTTGTTCATCGCCCACCATATTCTGAACTGGAACTGGCATAAGTCTTTGTTTAAAGGCAAATATACTCCCATGCGAGCTTTAGGGCTGTGTATCAATGCACTCATCTTTGCGACCATGCTCATACAAATTTACAGTGGCATTGCCATGTCCCAATATGTGTTTGACTTCCCGAATTTTGCAGGCGGAATGTCTGTAACCCGGAAGCTGCATATTCTTGGCTCTTATTGGGGCTTTCTGCTGATCAGTCTGCACCTGGGCCTGCACTGGAATGTATTTATTAAGCTGGCAGGACGATTGTCACAAATCAAAACAGATACCCACGCCGATATTTCATCCTCTCCACCCAAACAGAAAAGGCAACGCTTGCGGTTTGCTCTTGCACCGCTCTTGGGCGCTCTGGTTGGAGTGTATGGTGTTTTTGTCTTTCTCAAACGAGACTTTCCCACATATCTGCTTTTGCAAAGTGAATTCGTCTTTATGGATTATGAAGAATCCTGGCTGCTGTTCTATCTGGACTATCTGGCATTAATAGGGTTATGCGTTTTCATTTCCTATTATACTACTAAAATCCTATTGAACAGCAGCGCTAAAAACCAATCTGATTTAAAATGAAACAACAGCAAACAACAGGTCGGCAGAAGACGCAGCAAACTACCGCAACAACCGTGAACCATGCGCGTAAAACAAACGGGATAGAGCTTACAGACTCGGCTCTATATCATACAAAGACTATCCTGATATGAATTGAGAAGCTTCAGATCGTATTCCTGTAAAAACGCCATTTCAGTCAGCGGTCCAAGCACTCAGGTGCGACGCCGACAATGCAGCATCAAATGTTTCGGAGATGCTGCTTATTCACCTTCTGTCTCAAACACAAATCAACATCCGACACCAAGGGCCAGCAAATGAAATTACTCACTGACCTGGAAGCAGTCGGTAATCCCCCCATGTCTTCACAGAGGCGTGAGCCTGCGTAAGGCCTGAGCTCCGGCATGGTTGACGCTCTCCAACGGATAAACTGTCTGCAAAGGCTACATGAAGACAGCGTGATAGGACTTCAACGCACAGGAGTTCCGGTAGAAGCTCCGGAACATCATCCGAGCAAACTTACATTCCCAGCGTCAAAATCACTTATGGAGGACTCTCCTACCAGCTTGTACGATGAATTTGTCGCCACTAAATGAGCCCGGGTATTTACCGGTAATGGGCCCCCTACCAAATCCGCATGACAAATCACCTGACAAACGAGTGTAAAGAGCTGCAAATAGTTAATCACCAGATCCGCACGGTAGTCTTCCGGCTGCCGGATCCGGAAGACTACCGTGCGAGCATACTAACTCACATTCTAAGGCGCATCACTGCTCCGATGTCGCAGAAATCATAGC
The DNA here is from genome assembly GCA_944325195.1 of uncultured Desulfovibrionaceae bacterium. GTDB lineage: Bacteria > Desulfobacterota > Desulfovibrionia > Desulfovibrionales > Desulfovibrionaceae > RGIG1962. The sequence continues at coordinate 29,418 of CALUZB010000016.1, forward strand.
CTTCGGCTGCAGGCGCTTGAAACAGAAAACAGCCAGACGCGTTCAGAAGGGGCAGCAGACATTTATTTTGTTTTTTCCTGCTTGCCAAGGCCGAGCGAAGCCAGCCATTCACTCACTGCCTTGTCAGGATCTGACGCAGATGAAGATCTGATATGCAACCCGGTCAGAACTGTTGCATTCGGCTCTAACTCCCTGATTGTACGCACGGTGTCGGAAAGGCCGCTTCCACCGCTGGTACAGAACGGCGCAATTGTTTTGCCGGAGAAATCATAGCGGTCAAAAAAAGTGTAGAGGATCATCGGCATGTCCGCCCACCAGTTGGGAAAACCGACATAAACTATATTGTACCGGTCAAAGTTCTCAACCCCGCCGGCAATAGCCGGGCGGGCGTTTGAGCCATGCTCTGCTCTGGCAAAGTCCAGGATAATGTCATAATCATCGCTGTAAGGAGTTTCCGGAGTGATTTCAAATACATCAGCACTTGTTTGAGCGGCAATGGAGTTAGCGACATTTCTGGTATTGCCGGACCAGGAAAAATAAACCACCAAGGCTGTCGCATCCGACTTTTGTTCAGAAGACACCATTTCAGAACTTTTCTGGGTCGCTTGCGCCAGTTCCTCGTCTGCACTTGCATTGTCGGTACAGACCAAACAAAAGAGCAGAGCACAGACTGCGGTAAAAGCAAAAGAAATTACCTTGTTCATTCAACTACTCCTTTTTTGTTAATACGTCCGGGCTCCAGCCGGCTCTCGGCGGGGGTTTACATCACTCAACCCGGTTGCTTTTCAACTCTGCCATACTTGATTGAAGTCGTATTCATTTACAACCATTTATCAATCTGCCAGACTCTTAACTGAGCGGCAGCTTTCCTGAAAGAGCACCGAACCAAACTCAACCCGGCTTCCTGTGAAAGCTGCTCTGTATAAAGACAGGTTCACATCAATCGTCTTACGGTAAAAGACAGGGGTTATGATTACAGATTGTTTTCCGGTGTTTTTCCGCCCTCGGCCTTCATCTGTTCAATAAGGTTTTTCAATACATACACCTGCTGGGTCAATTCGTTCACCGCATCAGCGGATTGACGCATGGCATCAGAAGTTTCAGAGGATATTCTGTTCACATCATCAATGCTTCGGTTAATCTCCTCGCTCGTGGCGGACTGTTCTTCCGCAGCGGTAGCAATAGAGCTGACTTGATCCGTGGTTAAATTCACCAGGTTGACTATTTCATTAAGAGCATCACCCGAACTGTTCGCCAGAGAAGTGGCTGTATCTATGCGTGAAACAGCAAATTCCACATTTGCGATATTCTTCTTGGCTCCTTCCTGAATAGCGCTGATAGCGCGATCAACCTCCTTGGTCGCGTCCATGGTTTTTTCCGCCAGTTTACGCACCTCATCCGCAACCACAGCAAACCCGCGGCCGCTTTCTCCAGCCCGGGCCGCCTCAATAGCGGCATTCAACGCCAGAAGATTGGTTTGATCCGCTATATCGGAAATAACGTTTAAGATTTGGCCTATCTCTTCAGCCTGCTTGCCCAACGCCATCATATCGTTCTTCAACTCAAGTGAGGCGGCCTGCACTTCACCTATTCCGGAAACAACCTGAGTGACCACATCCGCCCCCTCTCTGGCCTTATGCCTGGCCTGATCAGCCGTATCAGCTGCTTCGGCGGCGTTTTTGGCCACTTCCATAACAGTCGCGTTCATTTCTTCCATTGCAGTAGCAGTTTCTGCAATGCGGGCGGACTGTGTTTCCGCACCGTGGGTCGAATTATCAATTTGCATTGACAATTGTTCCGACGCTGATGTTAAAACCACAGCAACATCTTCAATGTGGCCGGCGGCATCAAGCATACCCTCCGCTTTCGCTGTTTCAGACCGCTTTTGTGCAATCTCGGAAGCCCTCATTGCTTCTGTTGCTTTCATTGTTTGTTCCGCTGCCTTAGCACTGTTATCTTCTGCTTCCTGAATTTTCGCTTTCAGGTTATCAACCATTATTCCAAGCGATGCCCTCAGGCTCTCCAACTCCTGAGAGAAATTATCTGTAAGCCGGGCATCAAAATTACCGGCGGCAACATCTTTTGCATATGAAATCAGATGCTGAATTGGAGTGGTTATCGAACGCGCCAGGAAAAATGCGACGATGACTACAATCAGCAAGGTAAGACTGATTGACACATATACCCTTATCAAAGTCGATGAAATACTTTCCTGAATATCGGCGAGATTGGCATTGATCGATTCAATCTCCTTGTTGCGCACATCATACATGTCGTCTATAACTTTAGTAATCGTGGCAAAGAAATCAGTACCCGCTATGCCGAAGTCGCCCTCTTTATGCTTTGTCAGAACAACATTCAGTTCCTCATTCACCCTGTTCCATTCCGACGACTGCCGACTTGTATCCAACTTGCTTTTGGCCTCAGGGCTCAATACTATCGCTTTTGAATCAAGGTTTGTATCGATATTCGCTTTCAAAGTAATCAGACGGGTAAAGATCTCGTCTGAAACAGGCTTATCTGAGGTCAGGATGCCGGAAACCACCGCTCTCAACTGCCCGGTGTTCTCTTTGGCTATTTCCAAAATGATCATCGTAGTCAGGGCCTTACCGAACCCCCGGGTTGTCTTGGAGTTGCCGACGCTGCTTTCTGTTTCCAGAAATGCGGCAATAAGTGCGTTGTATGCGCCAACCACTTCCCCGGCCGGGCTATTCCGGTCTGCGCGGCTGCGTATATCCTTGATCCCGGATATCGCCCGGGTAGTATTGTCTTTAGCCTGCTGGGGAATGGTTGAATGGGTCAAAGCTTCAATAACCGGCTCAATCTTGGAGTCAGAGCGTTTTCTTTGCTCCTCCATATCTCCGCGCGAACCGCCGGACAAATATATTGATGTCCGCCCCCTTTCCTTCTGCAATTCATGGATCAGGTCGGACGTTGCAAGCAGAAGCTTAAGGTTACTGGACATATTCTCGATGACATTTGACTCGTCAATATTGGCTTTAACATAAACGATGCCCAATCCGACAAACGCCAGCAAGGGAATTGCCACCAAGACAATAAGTTTCTGATATATTTTCATTGCATCACCCTCAATTGAATATATCTCTATCTATGAACGTGGAGCTGAATAACTTTCAGCAGGTATTACTAGGCAGGCCACAAAAGCGTGAGAAGAAAGAGCTGAGAGTTGAATGTCCGAACCGTTTCATATAACACGCACTGTCCCTGGGCAGTTGAGTATTCACGCCTCCCAACCCTATTTACCTTCATAACTATACACTGTATTATACGTTTAATTTCCTCATGCCGAATTGCGATAACATCCACATCCGGACGGAACAAGCATCTGAAAATCCTCAACTACATGAATATGCCGGAACAATAAACCGGAGCCCAACCTGCAGTAAAAGATAAAAAACCACATCTCGCCATTCTGGACCCAAGCCGACTTTTCACGCCGGTAAGAAATCCATATATCGCAAAAAATCTAGGAGCAAAGGACTTGTCCGGCGCTTACATCAACCACCCGTAATACTACTTACGACGGAATTTTAAGTTAGAGGCTCGTGAACCAACCGCCAATTCAAGCACAAAAAAGGTAGCCGCTCAGCTGCACATACTCAGAGTGCAAATACAACGCCGGACATCAGAGAGTGCGCAAGTGGATGCTGATGTCCGGCGTTAAAACACAATGAGTTATTGATGTTGCAGAGCTTCTTTTACATAAGGCACGTATTGACGGTCAGTGCCCTGGATATGGCCCAGCAACCAATCCTTGAGGAATTCCAGCAAGTCTATGCTGACCATTGCTTCGCCACGGCGGAGCTTGTCGCTGTAATCCTTGATTTTCGCTACAAATTTACGGTGGATTTCTTTATGCTTTTCTACGTCCGGGTAGTCGGAATGGCAGAAATATTGTTCTTCCGTAGTAAAATGGGTATCCGTATAATTCATGAGGTCGTTAAGAAGCTCCTGCATGACGCTGTCTGCTTTATGCTCCTGCATGCCCCGGTACAGAGCATTGATATAATTCACCAACATCTGGTGCTGACTGTCGATGAGTTCAATGCCCAAATTCATTTTATCCGTCCACTGAATGAGCTTGCCACTGCTGGTTGCTGCTTCCAAATCGCCGGAGGCCAGGCCCTTAACGATTACATCCAGCTCTTCCATACTGCTGGACACCTTAACCAGGCCGGAGGTAAAGGTAAGCATATGTTCAACTGTTTCCTGCACCACGCTCTTAACCTCTTCCAAAGCCAGATTAGTTTCCCGGATACCCTCAAACTGCTCGTTGCTTGCCTGGGCTATGGCTTCCAGTTGTTTAGCGGTTCCTTCCATGCTCTGCACAATTTCAGACATAAATGTACCCGCCTGGGAAGCGCTTTGTGCCCCGTGCACAGTGTACTGTGAAGTCTGCTCCACGGCTGCGATATTGCGGTTGGTTTCTTCCTGAATGCTGCGCACCGCATCTTCCACCTCCTGGGTGGCCGTCATGGTTTTTTCCGCCAGTTTACGCACCTCATCAGCCACTACGGCAAAGCCGCGCCCCGCCTCCCCGGCCCGGGCCGCTTCAATAGCCGCATTTAAGGCCAGCAGATTGGTCTGATCAGCAACTTCATTGATCACACCCATAACCGTTCCGATATTGCCCGCTTTTTCACCAAGAACCAGCATATCGTCTTTTAAGGCCAGAATAGTATCTTTGACTTTGGTTATGGCGTCCACAGCTTCAGTCACCTCGCCGGCGCCGATTTGAGCTTTTTCTTTTGAGGCTTGAGCATCGTCAGAGGCAGTGTTGGCATTGTGGGTTGCACTTTCAATATTGCGCACAATATTTTCCATTGCCTCGCCTGTTCTGATCAAGCTGAAACGCTGCACTTCCATGCCCTTGTTCACGCTGGCCACAAGCTGCGAAAGGCGACGAACCTCCTGCTCCAGACTTACAGTCACGTCTTCAGCTTTGCAGGATACTTTTCCCATATTGCTCAGCAAAGTCTCTAATTTCTGTTCGCGCTCAGATACTTCAGCCAGGCTCTGATTCAGCTCCCTTTCATGCTGATCCTTTTGCTCAATAATTTCCTGATTATGCTCGGTCATATCCAGAAGGATCCGCTGCTGGCCGGAAATATGTTCAAGCAGTTTACCCATTTCACCGGTAAGAGCGGGCGCTGTTACGGACGAATTCATACCGATATCCCTTACATAATCCAGAAGCAGTTGTAAGGGCTTAAAGACTTTTATTTGCAATACGAAGACACAAACAACAGCGACAATAAGCGTAGCCGCCGCCGGAGCCAGAATCGCAGCGCTTGCGCCTGCGGCAAGAATTGCAGCCATCAGCACAATAATCAGGCCAAAACAGATATAAATCAAAGTACGAACAGACATAGCTTATTCCTTCTTGCTAACTTACGGAGCAGGAAACTCCATGCTCAGTTACAAGCCAAACTGACTTTTAGATTTCACACAAAACGCCAGTGAATTATTAAATAATCCGCACTATTGGTAATGATTTGTTTTAGCTATATATGCCGACATAACTATTGTCAAGCTATACGACGCATTTAAGGGGAAGGTCCGATATTTAATGGAAATGTGAAACACATACTGGCAGTTTTATGTATGGGTTACATATTCTTTAAATTCGGGCATTGCTTATCTTGAATAGCTGTTGCAGACAGCAACGGCTTGCCCTAGCCTCTAAATGCCTGGTAACTGCGCACATGCTGGAGGGGGAAGTACCTGCGTTCGCCATTGGTATCTACCGTTTCCAAGGTAGCACCGTCCACTACCCCGAAACTGTGACAGGGAACAACCACATTGCCGCCGCCCAAAAACTGAATTACCAGTTTAAACGGCAAACCACCACTTTCCAGCTTCCTGTTTTCCAACTGCATTTCTATTTCGCCGGTCAACAGATCCTGCCACGCCTGAAACGCATCTGCCCGGTTCGGGATATTGTCGTGTTGCCGACAAAGCCCGACCTTCTGGCTGTCCGGCGCAGGCGGTAATCCGGCAATCCAACCGGCGGACGCGTCCTTGCCGCAAATATAACAGGGGATCATGGCAGTTTCTGCTCCTGAACAGACTTTTTATTAAGGGGGATTTAATATACTTAGAGCGCGATATTTCGTCAACCACTGTCTCAATTTAATTAATGTGGTAAACTCCGAAAGTTTGGTTGAGGCAGGGGCGTAATAGTCGGCTCAACCTCCCAATAATCGGTCTGCGGTCAACCTCCCGTTATCTGCGCAGGGCGTGCACAGGCAAAGCGGATTACTTGAGAATATCAGGTTCTCAAAGTTGCAACCACGCTCGTTCCGGCACAAACAAGCACAGATGACTGCGCTTGTACCTTTGTGGCGGGCAACTGTTCACGTAATTACAGGGGTCATAATTTGAGACACCGACTGCAATTGTGCTTCAGGTCAAAATTAACCGGGTAAATGTAAGGGCAACATGAAAACTAAATTTATTTTTATCACCGGCGGAGTATTGTCTTCTCTTGGAAAAGGCCTGGCTGCCGCATCCATTGGCGCACTTCTGAAAGCCAGAGGCCTTAAAGTCACCATTCAGAAACTGGACCCTTACATAAACGTGGATCCGGGAACAATGAACCCATTGCAGCACGGCGAGGTATTTGTAACCGACGACGGAGCGGAAACAGACCTGGACCTTGGGCACTACGAGCGTTATCTAAATGTGTCCATGTCCAAGAAAAACAGCTACACTTCCGGCAAAATTTACAACACAGTCATCAGCAAGGAACGACGGGGCGACTACCTGGGGGCCACAGTGCAGGTAATTCCCCATATCACCGATGAAATCAAAGCCTGCATTCTGTCTCTGGCCAACGACAACCCGGAAGGGGCTCCGGATGTAGCCATTATCGAAATCGGCGGCACTGTGGGAGACATTGAGGGGCTGCCTTTTCTGGAAGCCATTCGCCAGTTGCGCAGTGACCTCGGGCGCGAGCATGTGTTGTTCATCCATCTGACTCTGGTGCCTTATCTGAGTAGTGCCGGCGAGCATAAAACCAAGCCTACCCAGCATTCGGTGAAAGAACTGCGCTCCATAGGCATTCAACCAGACATCATTCTGTGTCGCTGTGAAAAACCGATCAGTGCAGATCTGAAAAACAAAATTTCCCTGTTCTGCAACGTAGAACCTGACGCGGTGTTCTCCGACGTTGATGTAAACAACATTTATGAAGTACCGCTTTATTTCTATGAAGAAGGCATTGACCAGAAAATTGCCATTCTACTGCGGCTGCCAGCCCGCAACGCCGATCTCTGCGGCTGGAAAAAACTGGTTCAGGAATATACGAATCTGGAACACAAGGTTAAAATCGGTATAGTGGGAAAATACGTTGAGTTCATTGAAGCCTACAAAAGCCTCTACGAAGCGCTCACTCACGGCGGTATAGCCAACTCCGCATCGGTGAGCCTTGAGTTCATCAACTCCGAAGAAATCACCCCCAAAACCGTCGACGCCATTCTGGCGGGATTGGACGGCATTCTGGTACCGGGCGGCTTCGGCATCCGCGGGGTGGAAGGAAAAATAGAAGCCATTCGCTATGCCCGTGAAAACAAAGTGCCCTTCTTCGGCATCTGTCTGGGTATGCAGTGCGCGGTTATTGAGTACGCCCGCAATGTAGCCGGCATTAAAGACGCCACATCTGAAGAATTCAACCCCAACGCAGCGGAAAAGGTGATTTATCTGATGACGGAATGGTACGATTACCGGAAGAACACAGTGGTTCACCGCGACAAATCCGTTGATGCGGGCGGTACTATGCGCTTGGGGGCATACCCGTGTGTGCTCAGTGAAAACAGTCACGCCTGCCGCGCCTACGGCCGAGATGAAATTCTCGAACGCCACCGCCACCGTTACGAGTTCAACAACGCCTACCGTTCCCGTCTGGAAGAGGCCGGGCTGGAATTTTGCGGACTTTCACCGGACGGCAAGCTGGTGGAGATTGTGGAAATTGACAATCACCCCTGGTTTCTGGCCTGCCAGTTCCACCCGGAATTCAAATCCACCCCGATGAACCCGCACCCGCTGTTCAAGGCGTTCGTTAAGGCTTCGCTGGACAACCGGAAAAATTAAGTCCATAATAGGATAATGATGAACAGTGAACAACTCTACCAGACCATGCAGCAAGGCAAATTTGTCATTGCCGGGCCATGCGTTCTGGAAAGCCTGGAACTGGCGCTGGAAGTGGCGCATGAGGTAGCGGAAGCGGCTGATGCCGCCGGTTTTTTCGCTATTTTTAAAAGCTCATTCGATAAGGCCAATCGTACTTCCCTGACCGGATTCCGCGGCCCCGGCCTTGAATGGGGTCTGGAATGGCTTGCGGAAATAAAGGAGAAAACCGGACTGCCGATTCTCACTGACATTCACAGTGAGGAACAGGCCGCCGTTGTCGCCCAGGTTGCCGATGTGCTGCAGATCCCGGCCTTTCTCTGCCGTCAGACCAGTCTTTTACTGGCGGCCGGCAAAACCGGGCGGGTGGTGAATATAAAGAAAGGCCAGTTTGTGTCGCCCCATGACATGCAGCCGGCCCGACATAAAGTAACTGAGGGCGGAAGCCGGTTTGTGACACTTACCGAGCGGGGCACCTTTTTCGGCTACCACAATTTGGTGGTGGACTTTCGTTCATTGGCAATTATGCGTGACTTCGGGGCTCCGGTAATCTTTGACGCCACTCACTCTGTGCAGCTCCCGGGCGCACAGGGTTGCGCTTCCGGCGGGGAACGCCGCTTCGTGCCAACACTGGCCCGCGCAGCCGTGGCCGCCGGAGTGGACGGTGTGTTTCTGGAAACTCACCCCAATCCAGACAAGGCCTTATGCGACGGGCCAAATTCGTGGCCACTGCACGCGCTTCCCGCCCTGTTCCGTGACCTGAAAGCCCATTGGAGCGTTGAACATGCCTGTTGATACTCTTGCGGCGCATATTCGTATGCTCGTGTTGGACGTGGACGGAGTGTTGACCGACGGCGGGCTGTATTACACGCCGGACGGTCAGGAATTGAAGCGCTTCCACGCCCAAGATGGATTGGGGATTAAAATGCTGCTGCGTCTGGGTATTCAGGTGGGAGTTATCACTGGACTTAAATCTGCTGCTGTGGCGGCCAGAATGCAAAAACTGGGGATTACAGACTATGCGGAGGGAATAGACCAGAAACTGCCTGTGCTGGATAAAATGCGGGAAAAATACAGTCTTTCATGGTCAGAAATCGCCTATGTGGGCGATGATTGGATTGATTTGCCGGCGTTTGCCCGGGTGGGCCTGCCCATTGCCGTGGCCAATGCCCAGCCGGAAGTCAAAGAACGCGCTCTGTACATCACTCACACCAACGGCGGGCAAGGCGCAGTGCGGGAAGTAGCCAGGCTGCTCCTGACAGCTCAAGACAAAATATCACAGGCGCTTGCGCATTGGGCGATTCCCCCGTTTGAATAAGGCAGGCTTCCGCCGGATGAACAAGTTCATTAAAATCTGTATCCTGATCTGCATTGTCCTCCTGGGCCTGATTGGATTTCGCTATCTGAAAGAGTCAACTACCCCCACCAACCAGGAGCGCGAGCAGGCCCGCAATGCCACTGTTCTTGACCCGGAACTGGCCGAATTAACCGATCAGGAAGACGCAATCAATATTGCCGTTAAGGGCATAAATTTAACCCAGGGGGAAAGCGGCGAAGAGAGTTGGCGGCTCAACGCCGGTTCCGCTTCCTTTGACCAGGAATCAGGTAAAATCACCATCAGTCGACCCAGGATCACCTACTTCCTGAAAAATAACGAAACTGATTTGTTTATTGAGTCGCGGATAGGACGGCTTGATCAGACTGAAAGCCTGGTGGAGATGTGGGACAACGTGCAGGTTGACGAGGCCGACAATCGGCTTACCAGCTCGCGTGCCGTTTACCACGGTAAAACCCATATTATTGTACTGCCTGAGCCCCTGTTGTTCAATAATCCGCAGTTTACCGGCTCAGCCGACCAGGCGGAATGGGATTTGAACGCCAATATCATTACTGCCGCAGGCAATGTTAAGGTTACCATTCTGAGTAAAAACAAGCTGGGAACCAAATAAATCGACCGGAAGTCATTTATTGAACAGCCGCTCATGCCGGACAGGAATTCAGCGCAGTCGTAATGGGTTCTGGGACGAGCTGAAAACATATTTTGACGAATGTTCAATAAACTGTCTGAACATGGCGGTTTTGTGAATAAGCTGGAAGCACGGCGCGGCTGAATGCATGAAACAGTTTGGTGCGTCCGACTGAATATAAAAAGTTAACTGAGAACTACGACCGCCGGCACGGCGGCGCTCCCGGAACTGACAATGAAAAAAACACACGGTTTAAAAATCATATCCGCAATATTTTCAAGCCTGTTATTCTGCACTTGCGCGGCCGGGCTGCAACCTGCTTCCGCCCAAAGCATTCAGGAAGCCAAAGCAGCGGGCAGCGAGTTCCCCACCAACATCACCGCCGAGCGGATGCGTTATGAAGCGGATAATAAACAGGTTGTATTTGAGGGTTCGGTAAAAGTGCGTCGCCCTGACTTTGACCTTGATTCCAATAAACTGACGATCATCTTTAATGAGAGGGAGAGTCCCTCCGCCGAGTCGTCTGCTCCGGAGGCCACTGATGATCCACTGTCCACTATGGGCGGCGGGGAGATCGATCGCCTGATTGCCGAAGGACAGGTGGTGATGCTGCGCGACGGACGCAAGGGAACTTGCGGGAAAGTCACCTATTATGTAGACAAAGAATTAATCGTTATGGAACAGAACCCGGTGCTTTCTGAAGATAAAAACACTGTGTCCGGACAGAAAATAAACTTTTATGTGCGTGAGAACCGCAGTGAAGTTATCGGAAGTGAAGCAAAACCGGTGAAAGTACACATCATGTCGCCCAAAGCCGGACAGGGGGAATAAGTTGTCGGAACTGATAGCAGAAGATTTACATAAAACTTTCGGCGACCGCGAGGTGGTGCGCGGAATTTCCCTGAACGTATCCCAAGGGGAGATCATCGGATTGCTTGGCCCAAACGGCGCCGGGAAAACCACCACGTTCTATATGCTGCTCGGCATAATTCAGCCTACAGCCGGCAAGGTGCTGCTGGACGGAGAAGATATCGGTAAATGGCCCCTGCACCAGCGTGCCCTGGTTGGCCTTTCCTACCTGCCCCAGGAAAGTTCCGTGTTCCGCAAGCTCACCGTTCGGAACAATCTGAAGCTGATTCTCGAGCACACCCGGCTTACAGCGGCGGAACAGGAAAACAAACTGACTGCGCTGATGGAAGAATTCGGAATAACTCACCTGGAAAAGTCAAAAGCCATGCACCTGTCAGGCGGCGAGAGGCGGCGCCTGGAAATAGCCCGCGCCCTGATCAGAGAACCAAAATTTGTATTACTGGACGAGCCTTTTGCCGGCATTGACCCGCTTGCAGTGGACGATATCAAACAACTGGTACGCGCCTTGCGTAATCGCGGCATCGGCATCATCATTTCCGACCACAACGTGCGTGAAACATTGAGCATTTGTGACAAGGCATACATTGTGTATGAGGGGCAGATTATTCTGCACGGCACTCCCCAAGAGGTAGTGGACAACCCCCGCGCCCGCCGTGTTTATCTGGGTGAGGGCTTCAGCCTGTAGTAGTCCGGTTTATTTTTAAGGGGGCGGAACCAAACATTCAAGTTGCCCGTTTGGTTCCGCCCCTTTAATCCCCCACTACTTTACCGGAAACTGATTGGGCGCTCCCTGCGCCACCGCTAACTTTAGCTCTCCAACAACTGAACCAGCATATAGGGCAGGGAATTGGCCTGAGCCAACATAGCGGTAGATGCCTGCGTGAGGATCTGATTGCACACGAATACGGTCATTTCCGCGGCCACGTCCGTGTCGGAGATGCGCGACTCGGCGGCCTGCAAATTTTCGGCTTGAATGGACAGATTGCTGATTATATTTTCCAGGCGGTTCTGCATGGCGCCCAAGTGAGCCCGGATTGCGTCCTTTTTGATAATCGCCTCATCCAGACGGGGCAGGGACTTCTGGGCCAGTTCCTGGGTGCTGATGGAAATGACGTCGCCCGGCGCAACTGCAGGAGCGCCGCCGGGGTTTGCCTGGGGAACAACATCTCTGAAATCGCCGTAGAATTTGAACTCCGGCGCCAGTATTCCGGGCATCCAGAGAATGAGATCTTCCGTCACTTCATCAATGGTCAGAATTTCATAATCCTTAGCTCCCTCCATCCGTCCATTGTTGGGGTTGTCGTCTTGGCGTTCCGGGTCCCCGGTATACCCTATGGTCATCCCATTATATGTCGTATACTTTAAAGTGATGCTGTCGCAAATATCTGGGCCGCTGTTGAGATGTGAGCCGTCATAATCGGCTTCCGTGAACCCCAGAAGATGGCTGTTGGCATCAATGGAAGTATCTGTCTGGTCTTTTGTTAAAGTATAAACCTCATGGGCTCTGTACACTACATCGTCCAGAGGGGTGTCGGCCAGATGCACGCCCGCTTTGGTGAACAACTGAATATCATTATCACCCAGCCAGTTTTCAGTATGAATCCCCTGCATGTTGATGATGACGTTCTTAGCACCTTTGGGGATGATGCACATCGGCTTACAGTCTACAGTTAAACTTCTATCATCAATATAGGTGTAAACCCATTCGCCTTGTTTCAGTTTGTCACTGGCAAAATATGGCTTGAGTTCCCGAATTTCAACAACCTTGCCGCCGGGCATAACTACATGCCCCACATTTTTAGGGTCAAAATCGTTATAAGTAACTGATGCAGGATCATAATAATCCACGTCCGGATCAAAATTATCCGCGTCATCAGCCGCGTCGCGCGCAGCAAAAAACGCTATGGCCCTGTTTACAGGGGCGGCCATTCTCCGGATCCCCGCCCCGGCATCTTCATCATCACTGTACCGCAAGCCCATCCCAGCAAGAGTGGCATCGCCGATGTTCAGGTAATAATAATCCTCTGCCGCCTCATTGTTCGGCCCGAAATGCACCTTCAGGCGGCCGGTCGCCGCCAGCTCTGCTCCGTTGTGCTCGCCGGAAAGCGAGCCGTCCAGAAGCCTGATCCCATTGAATTGGGTGGAACGGGCAATCCGTTCGATTTCAGAGGCCATGGCCTGGAATTCCGAATCGATCATCAGGCGCTGATCGGAATTGTAGG
>CALUZB010000017.1 GCA_944325195.1 uncultured Desulfovibrionaceae bacterium
AGAGCAGCCGGAGCGCATGGAGCGGCGGGCCAAAGCCGGGCGCCGTCCGGAGACGTGTCGTTGGAGCTGCTCGGCGCCAGAGGCTTTTACCCGGGCGATTTGTTCGAGACGGAGCCGGTTGAACCGCCTCCGTCCCCCGGCGCGGGGCTTTCAGGCAAAGCCGCGGCGGACGTGGCGGACCCGACGGCTGGGGCGGATCCGGCGGGCGTGACCGGCGTGGCGAACAAATCCGCAACTGCCGCAATGGACAAAATCCCGGCGGCCGCAATGGACGAACCCGCACCGGCCGCAGCGGACAGGGGCGCGACTACAGCCGCGGACCCGGCGGACGAGGCCACCGCAAACGCCCCGTCCCCGCCCAAAGAGGAGGCGTAAAATGTTCATCACCCTGGAAGGGATTGAGGGCGCGGGCAAAAGCACGCAACTGCCGCGTCTGTGCTGTTGGCTGGAAGGGCTTGGGCTCAGCGTGCTGGTCAGCCGCGAACCGGGCGGCAGCCCCTTGGGTTGTCAACTCCGCCCCCTCTTGCTGGACGCGCGCAACCGGGATTTGACCCCGGAAAGCGAATTGTTCCTGTATATGGCCGACCGGGCCCAGCATGTGCGCCGGGTGATCATGCCGGCCCTGGCCGCCGGTAAGGTGGTGCTGTGCGACCGCTTTGCCGATTCGACTGTGGCCTATCAGGGCTTTGGGCGCGGGGTGGATTTGGAGCAGTTGGCCGCAATGAACCAACTGGCTCAGGCCGGGCTCTCCCCGGATCTGACCCTGCTGTTTGATCTGGAGCCGGAAGTCGGGCTGGCCCGGGCCCGGGCCCGCAATGCCCACACCGGTCTGGGCGAGGCGGAAGGGCGCTTTGAGGCCCTGGAACTGGATTTTCACCGGCGGGTGCGCCAAGGCTATCTGGAGCTGGCCCGCCGTCAGGCCTGGCGCTACCGGATTGTGGACGCGGCCCGCGAGCCGGACGCGGTGTTTGAGCAGGCCCGCGCCTTTATTGCGGCGGCTTTGGCCGGTTAACGCAACCGGTTGGCGAAAGCGGGGGCCGGGGCGGCGGTTGAGAGGCGGTCCGGATTGGCGCAACTTGCGGGCAGCCGCGCGGGAGCAGGCGGATTTTCCGGCCTAAGCGGCTTATCTCGCTGAACCGGCGGCCTTTTTGCTGAAAACCGGCAGCGCTTCGGCAGACCGCTCCCCCGGAAAGAGCGGTTTTGGGGTATATAAGGTATGTTGAAGCAATACGCCGGCAAGACCCTGAAGGGTTGGCGTCTTGCTCTTGAGGGGGGCACCTCTCCCGGGCCTTGTTGCCCTGTTTTCTACCCCGGCAAGAGGCGCGGGGTGAGGCTTAAGCCCGGCCTGAAGGCCGCGGTATCGGAACATAAAGGAATTCCGGATGAAAATCTCCTTTGATTTCAATAGGTTACGTGTGATGTTTCCGCATCGCCGCGCAGCCGGGCGGCCGGGTTGCCTGAAGCTGTCTGTACCGCCCGTCCCGCTGTTCCGCCTGTCCGGCCGGTTCTGTCCGGTCGGGGCGCTCCCGCTGCCCGGTCGTCCACCCGTTTCACCCGTTCCGCTTGTTCCGTTCCGCCGGGGCGCTCCCGCTGCCCGGTTGCCCGCCCGTCTCACTCGTCCCGCTCCGCCGATGTTCAGAACAGGCGGGCGTTGTGCCGCCGCTGTGCTCTGTCTGCTGCTCTGCCTGCTTGGCCTGCTGGGCGCGGGTTGCGCCCTTCGCCCGGATCTCGGGCCCGCGTCCCCGCCGCCCCTGCTGCTGGAAGGCCCGGTTGACCCGGCCTGGTTCGAGCGGCTGGCCGCCCTGGATGAGCAGGAAAACTGGGCGGAACTGGCGGATCTGGCCGCCTTTGTGCTGGCCCATTCGGAATTGAGCGATAAGGAGCGGGCCTGGGGCCTGTATTACAGCGGCCGGGCGCATCTGGCCGCGGGCAACGGCCCCCGCGCTCTGGCCTGTGCGCGGGCCGCCGCTCTGTTTCTGCCCCGGGAAATCAAACCACGCATTTTGCACGGCCTGTGTGAGTTGAGCTGGGGCAACAGTTTGCGCGGGCGGCAGATCATGCAGACCCTGGCGGCCGAGCACCCCGATTCCACCGCGGTGCTGCTGGCTATGGGCCGGGCCAATGAGATGAGCGGGCACGCGGTCGCGGCTCTGCCCTGGTATGAGCGGGCCGCCGCAAAAGAGCCGGACAACCCTGAAGTGATCACAGCTCTGGCTCTTGGCCGCTGGCGGGCGGGGGACGCGACCGGGGCTTTGCGGGATTTGGAGCAGGTGGTTGGGCTGAGCGGCGCGGACGGGCGGGAAGCGGCCGCGGCCCGCAACGATCAGGGGGTGATTTATCTGGCTTTGGGCGAGCCGGAGCGGGCCGGGCGGGCCTTTAATCAGGCCCTGGAGCTTGACCCGGCCAATATTGACGCCCGGGTGAACCGGGCCGGACTGTACGCCGCCCGCGGTGATTTCCCGTCGGCCCAGGCCGACCTGGACGCCGGGCTGGCCCTGGAGCCGGGCAATGTGAAGCTTAATCTGGCGCAGGGGCAGGTGTATCAGGCCCAATCCCGCTATTTTGAGGCTTATACCGCTTTTGAAACCGCCTATGTGTATGGGCGGAGAAATCCGCACGCGCTGAACGAGCTGGCCTGGTTTTTGGCCACCTGTCCGGAGCCGACTTTGCGCAACGGCGGGCGGGCCGCCGGTCTGGCCGAGCGGGCCATTATTCTGGCCCAACCGCCTGATCCCGGCGCTTACGATACCCTGGCCGCCGCCTATGCCGCGGCCGGACGTTTCGATGAGGCGCGCGCCGCTCAGAATACCGCGGTGTTTCTGGCCGGGCGGGCCGGGCTGCACCCGGAGACCCTGGCCGCCTGGCGGGCCCGGCTGAAGTTGTATGAACGGGGAGAAAGCTGGTATGCCCGCTGAAAATCCGCCCGCTGAGAACCGATTTGCTGCAAATCCGTCTTCCGGGAGCCCGGCCGCGTTCGCCAGTCCTTCCGGTGATTCCGGTTCCGCCCCGCCCGCGTCCGCTCCGCCCGCACAGCCCGCCGCGTCCGCTTCGCTCCGGCCCGTGGGCGCGTCGTCCCAAGTCAGTCTGGTCACCTATGTATATAATGATGGGGAGCTGGCCGACGCCCTGCTGCACAGCCTGCAAACCTGGAGCCGGAAGCCGAATGAGATTATTGTGGTTGACGACGGCTCGTGCCCGCCCTACACGCCGCCCGCGCTTCCGGGGCTGCCGAAGCCGCGGCTGTGCCGACTTGCCGCCAATCAGGGCGTGGGCGTGAGCAAGGCCCGCGGCCTGGGGCTGGCCCGGGGTGAGTTCATTCTGTCCATGGATTGCGACATGCGCCTGGCCCCGGACTGGCAGGAGCAAAGTCTGCCTGCCGCGGCCCGCCCGGAAATCGGGTTGGTGGGGGTATCGGTGCTCTGTGCCGGGGGCGACGATCTCACCGCCCGCTACCTGCGGCTGGCCGAACAACAGTTGTTGCCGGACGGCGAAACCGACTTTCTCTCCGGCAGTGTGTGGCTGATGCGCCGTCAGGTCTGGGAAGCGGTAGGGGGCTTTGGCGGGTATGCGGCCCGCACGCATGAAGATCATCACTTTTGCGCCCGGGTGAGACGGGCCGGTTATAAGCTGGTGAGTTGCGCGGCCCGACCCGGCCTGCAGGTGCGCAGTCTGTCCCGCCACGACATGATCCTGCGTTTCGCCGCCTGGCTGCACGGCGGCATTCTGGACAGCGTCCGCGCTCAACCAAACCCGGACGGGGTGCGGGCAGCGGGCTACGCCGCCGGGCTGGGCGCCTTGCGCCGCCTGGAAACGGCCTTGCAGGAGAACCTGGAGCGGGAGTTCATCTATTTCGAACTGTTGGCTCTGGCCAATCTCTGCCTGCGTATTTTTCAGACCGCCGCCCGGGCAGAAGGGGAGCCGGGCGGGCCGACTGAGGCGCCGGACTGGCTGGTCCGCGAACGACGGGCCTGGTTGGGGGCGCTGGCCGGACTGCTCGCCCCGTTTCGATTGCTGGGAAAGGTGCTGCAAGCGGATCTGGCGGTTCTGGGCTGGCGGTTCAGCGGCCCGGACGCGGCCGCTTTCAGTGGGGATAAGACGGGTGTGTCCGCTGTTGCCGGCGCGTCGCCCGCCGCTTGCGGTGCTTGCGGCGCCTCCGGCGCGTGCTCAGGCCCTGCCCCCGAATCCGGCGGGCAAGTTGCCCCCACTGTCTATTGGAGCGAGTTGATGAACATCTTCAAATCTCTGGCCGCCCCGAACGGCGTGTTCGCCTATCTCAACGGCCCCGGTCTGCGCCGGATTATTCAGGAAGACGCGCAGGCCGGGCGCAACTTCTCATTTTACCGCACCCTGTACCGCCCCGGAGCCTGAGGCCGACGGCGTTTCCCGCTTCCGCGCAACCCGGCGCACGGCTGAGGTCACTATTCGTCCTGACCGCCTGAGCCGGGCGGGGTTCTTGCTTCAGACCGCTTGGGCGATCAGCCCCACCCCGGAAAGCCGCCTCTTTTGGGGAAGGGCGCTGCACACCCGGACAACGATTTTGAGGCGGCGGCTCAGCGCCCGGATATTTGTCGGCCCCCCCGGAAGTGGGGCGGACATGTTCGTCGTCATTGGAGACGGGCAACCCCTCACCCGAATTGCCCGCCCCTCGCCCCGATAAATCGGGCTTTCAGGGGTATTTATGTTATAACCCTGTGTAATTCCAGGATAATTTATATTTGGGTTATCCCCTTACATTTTTTTGATTTTATGATACATAGTAGCACCAAGCCGGTTGGTTATTCCAACAGGCCAGTGCTGCGTTTGTTTTAAAGTTGCGCTGCTGCCTTGGCGCATAAAAAAATGAAATGGAGTGCCTACAAGCTTATGAGCAAACCTACTATTCTTATCGCATTGGGCGGCAACGCCCTGATCCAGGCTGGCCAGCAGGGCAGCGTGGAAGAACAGCTTGCCAACCTCAAACCCGCCATGGAAACCGTGGTGAAACTGATTGACGACTACACCGTTGTTCTGACCCACGGCAACGGCCCGCACGTCGGCAACATTCTGCTGCAGCAGGAAAGCACCGACGAAGTTTACAAGCAGCCCCTCGCTGTGGTTGGCGCCATGTCTCAGGGCCAGATCGGCTTCCTGATTGAAATGGCTCTTACCGAAGCGCTGAACCGCGCCGGCAAGACCCTCGATTTCACCACCCTGGTGACCTACACCATTGTTGATGAAAATGACCCGGCCTTCCAGAACCCCACCAAATATGTGGGCCCCTTCTTCACCGAAGAAGAAGCCAAAACCAAGCCCTATCCTGTGAAGGACTCCAAGTCCGGCAAGGGCTGGCGCCGCGTGGTTGCCTCTCCGGCTCCGCTGGAAATCGGCAACTACAAAGAAGTTAAGGCCCTGATCGATCAGGATGTTGTAGCTATCTGCACCGGCGGCGGGGGTATTCCGGTGAAACGCACCCAGTACGGCATTGAGGGCGTTGACGCCGTTATCGATAAAGACCTCGCTTCATCTCTGCTGGCAGCGCAGGCCGGTATCGGTACTCTGTGCATCGCCACCGACGAAGCCAATGTGTGCATCAACTATAAGAAGGAAAACGAACAGCGTCTGAGCAAGATGACCGTGGCCGATTGCGAAAAGTATCTGGCTGAAGGTCAGTTCCCGGCCGGCTCCATGGGCCCGAAAGTACAGGCCGCTGCTTCTTTCGTGAAGAAAACCGGCCGTAACGCCATCATCACCACCATTTCCAACATTGAAGGCGCTTTGAAGGGCGAAGCTGGCACCACCATTGTTCCCTAATATTAATTCGGGAATAATTCAGCTTTGACTGGAGCTTATCCCCGGTAACTGAAAAAGTTGCCGGGGATTTTGTATTTTGGTGTTGACCTTTGTTCTCTAGTATATTATGTTGCGTTATCTAAAGGGCAGGTTTAAGGCTTTACGCAAAAAAGCTGATAATAGTCAACAGTTGCGTATGGTTGAGTTTGTCCGATTAAAAAAGTAACCTGCTGCTTCGAGGCAATGCTTTAGGTGAGCGTTGCGTAAGGCAGATTGCGAAGCAGTTAGTCAAGAAAGGCAGCGCAGCAATAACTTGTTTGTCTTTTCACATTATTAAGGAGTTCTACATGAGCAAGAAAATCAATGTAATTATTATCGGAGCCGCCGGCCGCGACTTCCACAACTTCAACACCTACTTCCGCGACAATGAGCTGTACAACGTGGTAGGCTTCACCGCTGCTCAGATTCCTGACATCGATGGCCGTAAATACCCCGCCGCTCTCGCCGGTAAGCTGTATCCGGAAGGCATTCCGATTTTCGCTGAAAGCGAACTGCCCACTCTGATCAAATCCCTGAAGGTTGACGAATGCGTATTCTCTTACTCTGACGTGTCCTATCAGCACGTAATGGGCGTAAGCGCCATCTGTGCCGCCGCAGGCGCCAACTTCCGCCTGCTTGGCCCCAAAGACACTCAGGTTAAGTCCACCAAGCCGGTTGTTGCCATCTGTGCAGTACGTACCGGTGCCGGTAAGGGTCAGACCGCTCGTCGCGTAATCGAAGCCCTGATGGCCAAAGGCCTGAAAGTTGTTGCTGCCCGTCACCCCATGCCTTACGGCGACCTGACCAAGCAGGAATGCATGCGCTTTGCTGAAGTTGCAGACCTGAAAAAGAACAACTGCACCATTGAAGAAATGGAAGAATACGAACCGCACGTAATCCGCGGTAACGTAATCTACTCCGGCGTGGACTATGAAAAGATCCTCCGCGCTATGGAAAACGATCCTAAGGGCTGCGACGTAGTAGTATGGGACGGCGGTAACAACGACTTCCCGTTCTTCGTACCCGACCTGATGTTCACCGTTGTTGACCCCCTGCGTCCGGGTCACGAACTGTCCTTCTATCCCGGCGAAGCCTGCCTGCGTATGGCCGACGTGGCTGTGATCAACAAGATTGACTCCGCCAGCCTGGATAACATCAACATCGTGCGCGCCAACATCGCTAAAGTGAACCCCGGCGCTCGCGTAATCGACGGTGCTTCCCCGATTAAAGTTGACAATCCTGAAATCATCACCGGCAAGCGCGTGCTGGTAGTTGAAGACGGCCCGACCCTGACCCATGGTAACATGAAGATCGGCGCCGGTGCTGTTGCCGCTATGCGTTATGGCGCTGCCGGCATGATTGATGCCCGTCCTTACGCTAAGGGCCGTATCATTGAAACCTATGAAATCTATCCTGAAATCGGTCAGGTTCTGCCCGCCATGGGTTATGGCGCTGAAAAGCTGAAAGACCTAGAAGCCACCATTAACGCTACTGAGTGTGATGCCGTGATCATCGCTACCCCGATGGATCTGAACCGGATCATCAACATCAAGCATCCCACCACCCGTGTATACTACGACTTGCAGGAAATCGGCGAGCCCACTGTGGACACCATTATTGATGAATTCTGCAAGAAGCACAACCTTGGTAAGTAATTACCCTTAATTGTGCGCCATTCAACCCCTGTCGGCTTTTGTCGGCAGGGGTTTTTGACGTTTACGCTGTGCCGTTTTCAAATTACGCCGACCGGAAAGTCGGCCATAAAGCCTTATTGATTTTGCTTCTTGCGCCGCGGCGTTCCCAGTATTACAGTCAGAACTGTCTGGTTGCTCCCGACGCCCTGTTTTTGGTTTATATCGGAGCGTTTCAGAATCACCCCGCGGCGTTCTCCGCATTGCCCGCGGAATGGCCCGCTTCAAGGCGGCCCGACCGCTCGTCGCCTCAAGGTTTGTCTGAACCGCTCACCGCTTTGTCAGGGGCATGGCATCGTCCCCCGGCCGCCAACCGCTGTGCGCCTAACCGCTGTGTGTTGCAGGAGCCGGAAAATCGGGAAATCGGTGAGTTTGGTGGAGGAGAATCTCCCGATGTCTGCATGTCTTGTTCCGGCGTGAAGCAAGGCGGCAGTAAAGCTCGGAAGGCGCTTTTCGTCCGCTCTTGGGCGGGGGGCTCCCGGCCCGCGCTTGCCGCCCGGTTTGATCCCCGCCCCGGCCCCGCCCAAGCGCCGCGGGCCGGTGCTCTGGTCTGCTTGAAGGCCGACGGTCTCAAACCATAAAGGAGTAAGATAAGCAGGGCGTTAAAGCCGATGCGCACGGCAGTAACAGTCGATATTCGATATCCGGGTGAACTCTCCCCAACGTCGACAGCTTCCTTCTCCCCGTTCCGCCTCCCTGTTCCGTCAACCCCGGGGAAAAGGGAAGGGCGGTTTGTAATGACCCCGCCGCTAATCCCCTCATCCCGCTCTTTCAAACTCCCTGATACCGCCTGATACCGCCCGCGCAAGGGGCATCGCTGCGGGTGCGTCCGGGCCGCGCTCCGCTCCGTTTTGCTCTGAACGTTTACAGCCTTGCGCTGCAAGCTTCATCACGGACAAGGCCGCTCTCCACAGGCTGTTGAAATCCGGGCGAATCTTAAAAGTGGAGTGAGCTGCTTCGCCTCTTTATATTGCAAGGCTTCAAGTCGGCGACGCCCGCAAAACAGGCGGTGCCATGCGCTTCAAAAACTTGCAGCATCATTCAACAAAGCCGCCATGTCCCGATGCACAAAGCCTTTTCAGCTTGAAAAGCGCCCATTTCGCGCTGTTCATTTTGTTGCAACGCGGTCTTTCCGCAAAACGCCGGGCGCAACTCAGGGGTGGGGCCGCCGTCGGTGGAGCGCGGAAGTTGCCGCTCCGGATTGATTTTACACAGGGGGCCGCCTTGCGCCGTTGCCGCTCTGATCCGGCTCATGCCCGCGCCCATTCAGCCTTAAGCAGGCTTCCCAGCCCTTAGTCCGGAAGCGGGCAAAAGCGGAAAGCCGTTGCCGCTCTCCCGACTTTTCTGAAAATTTTCAGTTCTCCCTTGCTCTTTTGGTGGTTTTGCGATATTATTTATGAAATAAGCAATATCCCAAAGTACAGGGGTGGTTTATGAGAATTTCACCGCTTAAAATCGTCCCGGTTGTGTATCTTGTTCTGGTAATGCTCTGTATAAGCGCGTTGTTTTCTCTTGGTTGCAGCCGTGACCCCGAACAGCGCGCCGCCTATAAGCAGTTTCTGGAGGAACTGTTGCCGCGAGAAGCCCAGCAACCCCTGCCCCCCCTTACCGTCGAGCAGACGGCGGCTTTCGGGCCCTATGCCTTGAGTTATCAGGCCCTGTATGACTTCAATCGCAAAATGACGGAAAGCGTTGACGGCTGTGCCAAGCATATGACGGTTATATCGGAAAACGTTTATGTACCCCGGGATATTGTGGGGCACATGTCTGAAATAGCCGCTGCCAGAGAATACATTGTCGATCAGCCGGCGCTGTGGGAAGAGGATTTGGCTGCTCTGGAAGCGTTTAAGGCCGATTTGCATCTGCACGCGGATGTCGCCCCCCTTTACGAGCTGCTTTATACCAAATACACTGAACCGGCGCGCCGGGTAGTGCCGCTGCTGCACGCCATGCAGGATTTTCTCGACAGCAACCTTGAACTTGCCCGCTTCTTGAGCGACAATGCCGACGCGGTTGAATTTCAGGGGAACACGATTGTTTTCAACGATGCGCCGCTCCAGGAGCAGGCCAACGCCATTCTCGCCAACATCAATACCCGGGCCCGGGAGCTTTACTGGCGGGAAAACGAGTTGAACGAGTACATTCTGTTGAACAGGAACTGATTTTCAGATGAGGAATTGCCGGTGAAACCAGGTTCGATATTGGTAATCAAATACGGTGGGCACGCAATGGATGACGCGGGCCTGAATCAGAAGTTCGCCGCCAACGTGGCCGAGTTGCTCCGGTTGGGCGCTCAGGTGGTAATCGTACACGGCGGCGGGCCGCAAATCAGCGCTATGCTGAAAAAACTGAACGTGCCCAGCGAGTTTAAAAACGGGTTGCGGGTAACCGACGCCGCCACCATGCAGGTGGTGGAAATGGTCTTGTGCGGCGTGGTGAACAAGGCGGTGGTCAATCTGTTTCAGCAAAACGGGGTGAATGCCGCGGGCCTGTCCGGCAAAGACGGCCGCAGCATCATCGCCGGACAGTTGCAAAACAGCGAGCTCGGCCTGGTGGGCGAGGTGGCGGAAATCAATCCCCGCCTGATTGAAACTCTGCTGGCGGCCGGGTTCGTACCGGTAGTCGCGCCGGTGGGCGTGGGGCGCGACGGCACTACCTATAATATCAACGCCGATACGGCGGCCGGGGCTATTGCCGGGGCGCTTGGCGCCGACTGCTTCGTGCTGGTGACCGATGTGCCGGGCGTGCTTGACGCCGACAAAAACCTGCTTCCCGGCATCTCGCGCGGGCAGGCCGCGCAAATGATCGAGTGCGGCACAATTAACGGCGGGATGATTCCCAAGGTGGAAAGCTGTCTGTTCGCCCTGGACCGGGGGGTGAAACGCGCCATGATTATGGACGGACGTGAAGAAAACAATCTGCTGCTGTCTCTGACCGGTCGGGGCGGCGTGCATACTTTCGTGGAACTGGATTAAATAAGCCGCTCTGTAAACCGTCTTTGAACGGGGGGGCATGTTCCCGGTTTGCACAATATCCCGCGGCGGCATTGTACCTGCAAACTGTTTTGAACGAGCGGGCGACGCGCTCACCCGTTTGCGGGTTGCTTGACGAGCAAACCGGCCCCGGCCGCTGAGTGGGCGGACTGAAGCAGCGGTGAGCCCAAGCTGAGCGGTGAGCTCCGGCTGAAGTGACGGCTTAAGCCGGGCGGTTGTTTGAGTTGAAAGCGCTGCTTGGGGCGGCCGCTTCCTTTGCCGGTGCGTTCACTGCCGAATCAGCGTGGAATCCGCCGGAGCAGGCGCCCGCAAACCACTGTCCGGGAACCGCTCCGGGCCGTCCCGCCCCGGCTGAAAACCGATTATTGAAAACTTCAGCAAAAGAGCCTGAAAAAACAAATAGTAGTTGCTCTTGTGTCCTTTATCCGCTATAAGCAGGAAGCGCCGGTTGTAAAGGGGTTGAAGCCCGGGCTCTTAAGGGCCTTAAGCTTTATTTTGTCGCCTTGTCGCGGCGCCGGGCAAACTGCCCGCGTGTAATTACACAGAATGCCGGTGTCAAGTGCCGGGCTAATTAACGTTTAATGGAGGAAGACCATGCTTTTCAACAGAGTTCGTCAAATCACCAACCTTAGAAACAGACATTTCCTTAAACTGCACGATTTCCGCATTGAAGAAATCGACTTCCTGCTGCGCCTTTCCGATCGCCTGAAGAGAGAAAAGTACGCCGGTAAAGAAGTACAGCGTCTTAAAGACAAGAACATCGTTATCCTGTTCGAAAAAGATTCCACCCGCACCCGCTGCGCCTTCGAAGTGGGCATTTTCGACCAGGGCGGCAACGTAACCTACATCGGCCCCTCCGGCTCCCAGATGGGCAAGAAGGAATCCATGCGCGACACCGCTGAAGTGCTGTCCAAGTACTACGACGGCATTGAATACCGCGGTAAGTATCAGCGCGTGGTTGAAGAACTGGCCAAATACGCCACCGTGCCGGTGTGGAACGGTCTGACCGACGAATGGCACCCCACCCAAATTCTTGCCGACCTGCTCACCATGCAGGAATACAGCGACAAGCCTCTGGAAAAAGTATCCTTCGCCTTCATGGGTGATGCCCGCAACAACATGGGTAACACCCTGATGGTGGGCGCCGCCATGATGGGTATGGACTTCCGCTCCATTGCTCCTAAGGGCGTGCAGACCAGCCAGGAAGTTTACGACATCGCCAAGAAAATCGCCGACTTTACCGGCGCTAAGATCACCGTTACCGATGATCCGAAAGTGGGCCTGAAGGGCGTTGACTTCGTACACACCGACGTATGGGTGTCCATGGGTGAACCGGACGAAGTATGGGCTGAACGCATCAAGCTGCTGAAGCCCTATCAGGTAAACGCCGCCGCCATGGAAATGACCGGCAACCCCGATGCCAAGTTCATGCACTGCCTGCCCTCCTTCCACAACCTCGACACCATTATCGGTAAGGAAATCGGTGAAAAGTTCAACGTGGAAGCCATGGAAGTAACCGACGACGTGTTCACTTCCGCCAAGTCCGTGGTTATGGACCAGGCCGAAAACCGCATGCACACCATTAAGGCCGTTATGGTTGCCACCATGGCCACCGACGACTTCTACTTTGTGGATGACTGCTGCCTGTAAAAACAGCGCCACAGCCATTAAGCTGATGTGATGCTCAGGCCGCCTTCCCCAGCCGGGGTGGGCGGCCTTTTTGACGGGAAGATTGTCATTCAGAGGTGGAAGCGTATATCCTGGTCAATGCGGTAGTAAAATAACGGGAGCCTACGCTTGCGTCCGCTGCTTAAAACTCCGCGGCCGGATCAACCGGTGTCGGCGCGGGTGTTGATTGTTCCCTTGCGCTTCGGCAAGAGGAAGAGTTGGAAACGAACTTTTAAGGCAGTGAATTTCAGCGAATCTGCTGAAGCCCGAAACTGAAGGCCGAAGCTGAAGCCCAAAAGGCACGGATAAGCTGAGAACCGTGAAGCTGTTTTCAGCATTGGGAGTTTGAGGCTTGCTGTTTCATGGTTGTACAAGTTTTCAGGCAGTATAGGGCAGGAAGCCGGCCGGCCGCGGAAAGGCAAAAAGAGCTTCATATGGAATATCAAAGATGGTTACGGACCCCTGAAGGACTGGATCATTTCCGCTGAACATGACTCATACAGTAAGTGGTCTGTTGTCATTTCAGGTACAGGGAAGAGATATTATAGAGGTATGCTGTGTAGTTACGACTGTTCCGGACAGATTAACGCTCATTCTTGGGGGGGGTACGCATGGAAAATGAAGTTGATGCGGCGGTGAGGCATGAGAGGACTTGCATGGACTTACGCGCATATGATTACGCGACGGAAAACGATGTTGATGCGGCGGTGAGTGTGTACGGCGATACTTATTCTAAGCCAAAATTCCTTTATGGTTTGAGACCCCGGCCTTCAGGCCGAACTTAAGCCCCACCCAGCGCCGCTCAGGTGGGGGGCGGGGCGGGGATCAAACCGGGCGGCGGGCGGCAGGCGGGGGCCGGGGCGGACGACTGCAAACCCCTTCCAAGTGCAAGGCGGCAGGCGCCTTCCGGGCTTTTCCGGCGCATTGTTGTCGCATTGCCTGCTTTTATGTTTAATCCACGGTCGCCCCAGCCGTCGCCCGCCTCTCGCAGCCGACGGATAGGGGGCATGCGGATTGCCTCTCGCCTTTCGGGAAAGGTTACGACAAAAGGATATAATCGGCTCAAAGTTTTGTCAAATCATCTTTCCCCGCCTCTTTGGGGAGGGTTCAAACCCCAAAGGTATTTTTGATGAAGGTTGTGTTGAAGGAGTGGAAGCTGGTTTTTTGATAAAAGCGGGGGAGCCCGGGAGCCCCTTATCACTTGGCCGCTGCTGAACGCGACTTAATCCAAGACCGATTTGAGCCTTTTCAGCGGCAGAGTGCTTCTAAAATCAATATCGCACCTTCATATCTCCTTCCTTATATATATCCTCCCATCGTTTACAGATATTCTTTCTTGCCTGATGTCCGATGAAGTGTTAGTTTCGCTTGGAGCGGGTGTCTTTATTTTCGGGGCTTTCGTTCAGTAAGGGTGGGGCATGGCGCGGTTTAGGCAGCTTCAGCCGAACCGTGCATTGTTGTATTTGCTAACTATCGGCAAGGAGTAAAATGCGTTATGAGAATTTCCAGATTGGCTAAATGGATCGGCGCGTCCGCCCTGGCGGCGCTGCTGGTCTTTCCCGTGGCTGTTCCGAAACTCAGTTCAATCGCGCAGGCGGCTGAATATGTGACAATCGGCACCGGCGGCATCACCGGGGTTTACTATCCGGTTGGCGGGGCGATCAGCCGCTTGGTGAACAAGGGCAGCAAGCAGCACGGCATTCGGGCCACGG
This sequence comes from uncultured Desulfovibrionaceae bacterium, assembly GCA_944325195.1. Lineage (GTDB taxonomy): Bacteria > Desulfobacterota > Desulfovibrionia > Desulfovibrionales > Desulfovibrionaceae > RGIG1962. Next base: position 13,873 of record CALUZB010000017.1, read on the forward strand.
TTGAATCCACCGGCGCTTCCGTGTTCAACGTGAACGCCATTCGCAGCGGTGACCTGTCCATGGGCATTGTACAAACCGATACTCAATATTACGCCTACACCGGCACCGGCCCCGAGCAGTTCGTCAAGGCCGGACCCGACACCAAAATGCGCGCGCTGTTCTCGCTTTACGCCGAAGCGTTCACCGTTATGGCCCGGGATGACGCCAATATCAGCACTTTTAAGGATCTGGCCGGCAAGCGGGTGAACATCGGCGACCCCGGCTCCGGCAACCGCAGCACTATGGAGCTGCTGATGAAGGAATACGGCTGGACTGAAGACACCTTCAAAATCGCCACCGACCTCAAGCCCGCTGAAATGGCCGGCGCTTTGTGCGACGATAAAATCGACGCCTACATTTATGTGGTGGGTCACCCCAATGCGTCGTTCAAAGAAGCTTCCTCTACCTGTGAATCGCACATAGTGCCGGTGGAGGGACCGGAAGTGGATGCGTTTGTGGAAAAGCACAATTTCTTCCCCCGCGCCACCGTGCCGGGCGGCCTGTACAAGGGCACCGACAACAACGTGCCTACTTTCGGGCCCAAGGCAAGTCTGCTTACTTCCAGCGATTTGCCGGATGAAGTGGCTTATCAGGTGGTGAAGGCCGTATTTGAAAATCTCGACGAGTTCAAGAAGCTGCACCCAGTGCTGGAAAACATCACTCCGGAAGAGATGTTGCAGGGCAACACCGCCCCGTTCCACCCCGGGGCCGTGCGCTACTTTAAGGAAGTCGGGTTGATGCAGTAAGTCCGATGTGTCCGGTTACTTGCGCCGGATAACTCCGCTAAGCCGTGTAACCTGCGGCCGTACGCCGCCGCCTTCGGCGGGATGGCCCGGGTTCCGGTATATGCCGGGCGGTATGTGAAGCGGTTTTCGCGGAAAATCGCACGGGGGGCGGATTTGCACGTCCTTTAAGCGGATAAGAGCGGTCTGGAGTCAAGGGCTTGCGCGCGGGTGAGGCCGCCGTCGGGTGTCGGGCGGCTGCAACGTAAGCAAAAAGCTTGCGGCTTGCGCGCATCGGCGCGTTAGTGGTTGCGTGAACAGGCAGCCGGTCTCAGGATTTCGGCTGGAGCGCCGGGCGCACCCCTCTACGGGCTGACCGGTGCATTCCGACTCGCTTAGCTGTAAGCGGCCATTGCAAGGCCGGGCAGAAGCTCATCTTACTGCTTTGTGGTTTGAGGCCGCGGCCTTCAGGCCGCGCTTAAGCCCCATTCCGCGCCTCTCGGGCGGGGTATCAAACGGGGTGGCAAGCCCCGGGAGGGGATACAAACCTCTCCCAAACGCAGGACGCAGACGCCTTCCGGGCTTTGCTGCCGCGTTGCTTTCACGCGTTCACAAACCGCCGCGCCGAGCGGTAAGTCCGTCAGACGCGCTTGTCTGCAGGCCCGCCGCTGTACTGCGGGGGTAAGGACTGCCCCGGCGGAAGCGGCGCCGGGTGTGAGCGGAAAATCCGGTGCAAATCCGGTGTATATTAAGGTTAAGGTTAAGTGTGACGGCAGTCCCGGCAGACAGTCGGGTGATGCGCCGTCACCTGCTTCAGGGTATCGGGCAGCGCGCTCCGGCCGATTGCCCGCAGGAACGGCCGGCCGTCCCGCAATCTGTACGGCGTCTGCACGACGTCTGTACGGCGGCGGGGATTGAAGGTGGAACCGAGGGCAGAGCCGATCCCCGGCCGGGCGTTGCGGGCATTTGACTGTTCCGCGCCTGTTCCGACGTGGAACAGGCCGCCCGCAAGCCTGCAATCTGTTGAAATCATAAGCTAAATGCTCGAAAAGGTTTGCTCATGCCGCATTCAGGGCACAGTTCAGTTAATGTAGAGGGCCTGATTCAGATTTCGGAAAAGGAAACCGGCCGCCGCCACCCCAGAGGCGTCCCTTATTATACCATGCTGGGCGTGGCTCTGGCCTGGGCCCTGTTTCAGTTGTGGATCATCTCGCCCTTACCCTTCACTTTCGGGGTGGGGGTGTTCAACGCCACGGCAGTGCGCTCGCTGCACCTGGCGTTTGCGATTTTTCTGGCCTATATCAGTTTCCCGATGCTCAAATCCATGCGCATGGATCACATTCCGCTGCTCGATTGGGTGCTGGCGTTTTCCGCCGCGTTTTGCGCATCGTATCTTTATCTGTTTCAGAGTTATCTGATCACCCGGGCGGGCAGCCCCACCCCTGTGGATATCGTGGTGTCGGTAGTCGGCGTGCTGCTGCTGCTGGAAGCCACCCGCCGGGTCATGGGCTTTCCCATGACCGTAGTGGCCGCGCTGTTCCTGCTCTATGTTTTTCTGGGGCCTTACGCCCCGGATCTGATCGCCCACCGCGGGGCCAGTCTGTCCCGGGCGGCCTCGCAAATCTGGCTCACCCAGGAGGGGGTGTTCGGCGTGCCGCTGGGCGTGTCGGTTGATTTCGTGTTCATGTATGTGCTGTTCGGGGCCATGCTGGAGCGGGGCGGGGCCGGGAATTATCTCACCACCCTGTCATTCGCGCTGCTGGGGCATTTCCGGGGCGGCCCGGCCAAAGCGGCGGTAGTGGCCTCGGGCCTGCACGGGCTGATTTCCGGCTCGTCCATTGCCAACGTGCTGACCTGCGGCCCGGTAACAATCATGCTGATGAAGAAAGTGGGCTTTTCCGCGGAAAAGGCCGGGGCCGTGGAAGTGGCGGCGGGCTCCAACGGGCAGATCATGCCGCCGGTAATGGGCGCGGCCGCCTTTCTGATGATTGAGTATATCGGAATGCCCTACGAGCAGTTGATTAAACACGCCTTCCTGCCGGCTGTGCTGGCCTATGCTTCGTTGCTGTATATCGTGCATCTGGAGGCCTGCAAATTGAACATGCAAAGCGTGCCCCGGCGCACCCCGGCCCACTGGCAGTTCATCGGGTTGCTGCTTTCCCTGTCTGCCCTGATTATTCTGGCGGGCGTGGCCTATTTCCTTACTTTCTGGATTCCGGAAGTGTTCGGGGGCGCGGCCGGGCTGGTGTTCGCCCTGCTTTTGGCCGGGGTGTATTTCGGGCTGCTGTTTCTGTCCACCCGCTATCCGGAACTGCCGGAAAAGCCCGATGTGGATATGGACCGTCTGCCGCCGGTGCTGTCCACCCTGCTGTCGGGTATTTACTTCATGCTGCCCATTGCCACGCTGGTGTGGTGTCTGATGATTCTGAAGCTTTCGCCCGGGCTGGCCGCGTTTTACGCCTGTATGCTCATGGCCCTGATCCTGCTTACCCAGAAACCCATTCTGGCCTGGTTGCGCAAAAAACCGCTGCAACCGGCTTTGCGACAGGGTGGGGCTGCCCTGTTCACCAGCCTGATTTCCGGCTCGCGCAACATGGTGGGCATTGCCCTGGCCACGGCCACAGCCGGGATTATTGTGGGTTCGGTCAGTCTTACCGGCATCGGTCAGGTGTTGGCCGCGGTGGTGGAAACCGTCTCCATGGGCATTCTGCCGCTGGTGCTGGTGCTTACCGCGGTGCTGGCCCTGATTCTGGGCATGGGGCTTCCCACCACAGCCAACTATATCATCGTCTCCACCCTGCTTGCGCCGGTGATTTATAATCTGGCCGCGGCCAACGGGCTGGCCGTGCCCCTGGTGGGAGTGCACCTGTTCTGCCTGTATTTCGGGGTAATGGCCGACGCCACCCCGCCGGTGGCGCTGGCCGCGTTTGCCGCCTCGGGCATTTCGGGCGGCGATCCGTTCAAAACCGGTCTGCAGGGCTTTTTCTACGAAATGCGCACCGCCATTCTGCCGTTTGTGTTCGTATATAATCCGGAAATTCTGCTGATCGGCATTCGGTCGGCCGGGCATCTGATCTGGGTGATCTTCACCGCTACTCTGGCCTGTCTGTGCTTTGCCTCAGTAACCCAGCGCTATCTGCTCACGCGCACACGCTGGTGGGAAACGGCGCTGCTGATTGCGGCCATGATTGTGCTGTTCCGCCCCGGCCTGCTCCAGGACTTGATTTATGAGCCCTATGACCGTTACCCGGCCTCAGAGGTGTTGAGCCGGGTGGAAATGATGCAACCCGGCCAGACCATGCGTCTGCTGGTGCACAGCGATAACGGCGAAGCAGCGCGCGAACGGGTGCTGGCTTTTGAGGTTGCCGAGGGCGACGCGGTGGAGCGCCTGCAGCAGTTGGGCCTGACGGTGCGCCCCGAGGGCGACGAGTTGCTGATTGACGACGTGGGGGTTAAGAGCCGGGCCGAGGAACTGGGGCTTGATTTTATGGACGACAACCGGATTACCGGGGTGGAGCTGGCGGCGGAGCGGCCGGATACGGACCTGTTCAGTATTCCCGGGGTGCTGATCTTCTTCGGGATCTTCCTGATCCACCGCTTCCGGCGCAAGCGCGAGCGTGAACGGGCGGCAGTCGGGGGCGGAAGGGCGGACACGTCCGTAAATCTGGAGTCGTCGGCGAACTGACCCCGCCCGCAAAACCGGATCAGGCAGCGGAGCGCTCAATCTGACTTGTAAACCAACGGGCCGGACAAGGCGGGCGTTCGGGAACAGGGGCATGCGTTAAGCCCGGGCGTGGAATACCGCAGGCTCCGACGGCGGGTATCGGCGTCTCAGCCCGGCCGGGCTCAGCTTGTCGCCGCGCTTATGTTGCTGTCCGCGGGGGTTGGTGTCGTGCCCGTTTTGACTTCTGCCCGAATCGCGCTTGCCGCCCCAGCCCGTTTCATGTCCTGCAACCCACTGTAGCCAAAATCCGGGCGGCCCGGTGCCGGTAAGTGTGCTCGGTTTGCAGCAGGCGTTGCCAGGCGGCGCGCAATTCCGCGCTCAACGCCGGGTGGGCGAGCAACTCGCGGGCCAGTTCGCCGATTTGTCCGGGCGTGCGCCAGACAATGGGGGCAGTGAGTTCCGGGGGGAAAATCTCCAGGCCGGGGGTGTTGTCGGTCAGGCAGACGGCTCCGGCCGCCCAGGCGTCAAAATGGCGCTGGTTCAGCCCGGCCGGTAAAAGCAGACTGGTGCTGGACAGGACGATGCGGGCCGCGGCGTAAATTTGGGGCAGAGCGGTGTAATAATCCTGCGGCGGCTCCAGACGCCCGGCCAGCTCCGGCACTTGCTCCAGCCACTCCGCATTGCCGAACACCCGGAAGGACAGGCCGCTGTGCAAACCGGCCCTGACCGCCGCGCTCCGCCAGGCCAGCGAGCAGCACTCCGCCCCCAGCCCGGCCGCGCGCACCGCCTGTCCCGGCCACAGTTGCTCCGGCGTAAGCCCAAGCTGCTCCTGCCACCAGTTGAAATGGCGGGGGGAGCCGGCGGCGGTGTCGTGCAGGGCCCGCTCCAGGCGGGCTGGCTCCAGCTTTACGGCCGCAAAGAATCTGTCGCGCCCGGGAAACTGACTGCGCCCGGCAAACACCAGGTCACAAAGCGGCGGACGCTTGTCGGGCCGGAACAGGCCGGGAAAAACCGCCAGGGGCAGATGCTGCGCCCGGATGCAACCGGCGGCGTGCAGGGCGGGAAGAAACGAGGCGTCGGTAACGAACAGGTGGAGCTGTTTCCAGAATGGTGCGCGCAAACCGCTGAGCAGATGCCAGGGATTGTCCACACACCAGGTTGCGGCCGGAATGCCCAACTCCGCCAGCAGATAAAACAGCTCGCCGAACGGATCGAACCCGGCCAGGTTGAGGCTGATGAACAGGCCGGGGCGGCACGCGCGCAGGATTTGCGGGAAACAGCGCAACGCCGCTTGCGGCTCCACCCGCAGCACCTGCAGCCCCAGACTCTGAAAGGCCCATTCCAATTCCCGGGTGAGCAGACCGCGTTCGCTCGCGGCCAGCACAACCGCCGGGGGCCGGGTGCGGCCGGTTGAGGGGCCGGGGGCGGCAGAGCGGGAGGCGGGTTTTTCTGTTGCCTGCTCCCCACCGCTGCGAGCGTGGAATAAGCCGACGCGGGCGGACGAGCCGGGGACGGCCGGAGCAGCGGCGTCCGTGGCGTTCGTGAGGGCGATAGTTGCGGCGTCCGTGGCGTTCGCGGGAGTGGTAGTTGCGGCGGTTTGAGTAGCGGTTGCGGCGGCCGGGGGAGCGGCAGTGAAATCCGTCCGGCCCGTCTCCCCCGTCTCCCCAAGAAGTCTGCCATGCCCCAAGAAGTCCGCCGTTCCTGAACAGCCCGTTTCTCCGTGAAGTCCGCCCTGTCCGAAAAGTCCGTCCCGTCCCATTTCCCGTTCCGGTTCCCGTCCCAGCGCCCGGGCCTGCACTTGGGCCAGAAGCGGGCCGTAAAAGGAGGGAAACAGCCGGAGAGCCGGGCGGTAAATCAGGGGCAGGGGAGCGCTGTTAAGCAGGGAGTTCACTGCTTCCGGGGGCAGCGGCGTCCAGGCGTCGGGAATTTGCGCGCGTTGTTCCGGCGGCAGTTGGGCCAGAAACGCGGGGGCGTCGCAATAAAAGACGCGCCTGGAAGCGGCGTTTTCCGGCTCCGGCAGAGCCGCCAGTAACTCTGCGGCGGTGCGCGGCTGCGGCCCCAGCCCGATAAACAGCACGGCCACTTCTGTCGGGGGCGTCCCACCCGGTTCTGTCCGGCCATTGTCGTCCGGCCCGCTCCCCCCGGCCGGTTCTGCTTGGGCGTCCCGCCCGATTTTGTCCGGGCGTTCCGCTTGATTTTGTCCCGACATGGCTGTTCCGCCCGCGTTTCCGTCCGCCCGGGCGCGCCCCGCAAGCAGAGCCGGAGCCGGGTTGCCCCCGGCGCTCATGAACTGTTCCAGCCCGTCCGGGGCGGTCTGCAGCAGGCCGATTTCGTTTTTAATGCGTAAATTCAAGCAGCACCTCCGGAAACAACGCTAATCATACAGGCATTCAAGGTTCAGCGCTTGGGTATTCGACTTCAGCTCCGCCGCACCCCCGGCCCGCGCATCTGCTCCCGCTCCGTCCCCCCAGATATTGCTTGGCCTTGAGCCCGGTTTGTAGTAAATAACCTGTTTGCACTGGATTTGCAAAGCAATTTCGATTTGTCGCGCACTGGTCAATATGAAAAAGTATCGTGATTATTACTTCTTAAAGGCCAAGCAGGAGAATTACCCGGCCCGCTCGGTATATAAACTGAAGGAGATGGACAAACGGTTCAGACTGCTTCGCCCCGGCTTGCGCGTGCTGGATCTGGGGGCGGCCCCCGGCTCGTGGAGTCTGGGCGCGGCCGAGAAAATCGGCCCGGCTGGGCTGGTGCTGGCCGCCGATATTCAGAACACGGCCACCCCGTTCCCGGAAAACGTGATCTTCATGCAGGAAGACGTGTTTGCGCCCAGCCCGGCTTTCAGCGCGGCCCTGGCGGAACACGGCCCGTTTGACCTGGTGATGAGCGACATGGCCCCGTTCACCACCGGCAACAAGCTTACCGACCAGTCCCGCTCATACGATTTATGCGTGCAGGCCCTGGAATGCGCCCGGCGGCACCTCTTGCCCGGCGGGAACTTCATCGTGAAGATCTTCATGGGCCCGGATGTGCAGGAATACTTAGTGACCTTGCGCAAGTATTTTGATAAGGTACAGGGCTTCAAGCCGCAAAGTTCCCGCTCCGAAAGCAAGGAAATCTTTTATCTGGGGCTGGGCTTCAAGGCGGGCTGATTGCTTTAAGCCGAACCGGAAATTCAGTTAATTGTTGACCGCAAAGGGTCAACGGAAGGCGTTGCCTTCAAATGGAAGCCAGAAGGAGGAAACATGGCTGGTCATAGTAAATGGGCTAACATCCAACACAGGAAATCCCGTCAGGATGCCAAAAAAGGCAAGGAATTCACCAAAGCGGCCAAGGAAATCATTCTTGCGGCCAAAAACGGTGGAGACCCCGCCAGCAACTCCCGTTTACGCACCGCCATTGCCGCGGCGAAAGCGGTGAACCTGCCTAAAGACAAAATCGACGCCGCCATTCGCAAGGGCACCGGCGAGGACGCGGGCGGCGATTTGTTCGAAACCCACTATGAGGGCTACGGCCCGGGCGGGGTGGCCATTCTGGTGCAGGTGGCCAGCGACAACAAAAACCGGATTGTGGCCGAGGTGCGTCATACTCTGTCGAAAAACGGCGGGGCCATGGGCGAGGCCGGTTCAGTGGCCTGGATGTTCGACAGCAAGGGCGTGCTTACCTTTGACGCGGCTAAATATAATGAAGAGCAGATTATGGAAATCGGCCTGGAGCACGGCGCTGAAGACGTGAGCGAGGAAGACGGAATTATTGAGGTGATTGCCGCCCCGTCCGATTTTGAAGCGGTGCGCGCCGCCTTTGAAGCGGCCGGTCTGGAAATAAGCAGTGCCGAGCTGACCATGCTTCCCAAGAATATGGTGGAAGTGGACGCGGAAAACGGCCGCAAGTTGCTCAAGCTGCTCGACGCCCTGGAAGATAACGACGACGTGCAGAACGTATATTCCAACGCCGATCTGCCCGACGAGGTGTTGGCGGAAATCTAGCGGGTCTGCCCGATGCGGGCATGGATAACCCGGCGGCGCCGATGTTGTGGCGGCGCTTGCCCGATGTTGTGGCGGCGGCAAGCCGACGGCGTTCGTCGGATTGCCTGAACTGATTGTCGTCCGGCGGCTTGGCGGTCTGATCGTCCGCCGGGTCGCCGGGTTATCCGGACGGCTGCTTACCTGGAGTCCGGGTTGCCTGAACCGCTTGTATGTCTGAACACCGACTTGTCTGAAGTCCAGGTTGTCCGGGCTTCCTTGCTTTTCGGCTCGCGCCCCCGGCCGGGGCGAATGCAGCGGGGAGAAACCGGGTTCTTGTTGCACGGAAAGGGCGGTTGGCGCGCCCGGCCGGGCGCGTCGGCTTGAAGGCGGCGGGCCGCCGACGCCTGAGGCGCTGAACGCCGCGTTGCTCCGGTTACTTGCAGCAGCGCTTCCTCAGTCGCCGCGCTGTTGTCCTCATCATTATATTATGGAGGGCACAGCCGCCAAACGGCATAAACACGGCTTGAACAGCGACCAAACGGCGCAAGGCAGCGGCGCTGTTCTCAAGGGTAAGGCCCGAAAACCCGCCACACGCGGCAAGCTGCCGGTTCATGCCACTGCCGTATCGGTTTGCCGTGCGCGGCGAACAGCGCGTTCTCACCCGCCCGGCAGAATCTTCAGATCGCTCAATGCCGCCGGGTTTTGAGCTGAGATTGCATAAGGACACGCATTTTGCATAAACCGTTTTGTTCACCTGCAATGCCCGTTGAAGCGGCGGGCAACGCTTTGCAAGCAGCGGGCGACTCTGAACCGGTTGCCGCTCCGCGCCGGACAGGCGCCTCAAAACCGGCTTCCGCCCCTGCATCGGCGTCTGTTTCGCAAGCGGGCGTCGGCCCGCGACAACCGCCAGGCTCCGCCGGGATTGTGGTCATCGGCATAGACCCGGGCTCCGCCTGCACCGGCTGGGGAGTGGTGCGCGAGGCCGGGGGCGTGCTCAGCCTGGTGGATTGCGGGGCCATTCGGGCCCGGGGCGCGGATTTTTCCGCCCGCGTCGGCGAGATCTTTCTGCGTCTGTCCGAGCTGCTCACCCGCACCCGTCCGGCCGAGGCCGCGATTGAAGATGTGTTTTCCGGTAAAAGCGTGGCGTCCGCGCTCAAGCTGGGGCAGGCGCGCGGGGCAGCGGTGGCGGCCTGTGCCCTGCACGCACTGCCGGTGTTCAATTACCCGCCCACCCAGGTCAAGCAGGCCCTGGTGGGAGTGGGCCGGGCCGAAAAAGAGCAGGTCAGCTTCATGGTGGGGCGGCTGTTGAATATCCGCCCGGACTGGCCCGCCGATACCGGCGACGCTCTGGCCGTGGCCATCTGTCATCTGAACCAGCGCCGTTTTGCCCGTCTGACCGCCCAGGCAAAGGGCTGAAATTGAGGCGGCGGAACAGCCTGGTCTTCCGGGCAGACTTGCTTTCGCAACCGGGTTTTCCCTTTTGCCCCCTTGCAGCGCTGGCTTGCTGTGGGGACGAATTTGCGTTACAAGAGAACTTACAGCAGCGGCGTAAGGCCCCAGGCAATGCGGGAGCAACGTCTCCCGGCAGCGGGCGCGGCTCTTAACCTTAGTTACATCTGCCCCCCCCCCGGAAGCGCCGCCAGGGCCCGGACTGAGGGGGTTGCCGCGGATTGTGAACAGCGTCCGGGCCGCAAACCGCAAACCGTGTCCGGCCGGTTGGCGTAGCCGTCCCCAGCCGTCCCGCCGCGCGTGAACAGCCCCGCAGACCGCGGGCCTGAGGCGGTTTGCCGGAGAGTGCGGCCGCGTTCCAACCCGGGCAGGCCCGTCCGTCTGTGCGGAAAAAGCAGGAAGAAGAAGTGATTGCATATCTCAGCGGCGTTATCGGCGAAAAACTCGAACAGGGCTGTGTGCTGCTCACCGACAGCGGCGTGGGCTATGAGGTGCATCTGCCCGGCCACACTCTGGCCGGGTTGCCGGGCCGGGGCGAGCGCGTGGAATTGTTTGTGTGCACGGTGGTGCGCGAAGACGCTATTGAGCTGTTCGGGTTTGCCAGTTGGGATGAGCGTCAGACCTTCATCACCCTCACGTCCATTTCCAAGGTGGGGGCCAAAACCGGCAACGCCATTTTAAGCCTGTTCCGCCCCGACGATTTGCGCCGGATTGTGGCGGAAGACGACTGGCTCATGCTCACCCAGGTGTCGGGTATCGGCAAGAAAACCGCACAGCACATCTTTCTGGAGTTGAAATACAAGCTCGCCGCCGCCCCCGGCATAGCGGCCGTAAGCGGGTCCGGTCAGAGTCTGCTGTTTAAGGATGCGCTCACCGGACTGACCAATCTGGGCTACGACGAGCAGGAAGCCGGTTCCGCCCTGCAGGAAGTGTTGGCCGCCGAGCCCGATCTGGATGTCGGCGAGGCCTTGCGCGCCGCCCTGAAGCTGCTGGCCCGGCGCAAGCTGGCTTGAGCGGGCCCGGGAGCGGCGGACGGACAGGAAGAAGCGCGGCGCAGGCAGCGGACGCGGGTTGAGCGGCGCCGCATTGGGAAAAACGCGGCGTCGGCAGACTGAAAATCACGGGCCGTCCGGGTGCAATGCAAGGAACGGGTAAGCGCTGGCGGGCGCGGGTCCGGGCGTGGGCGGAAGCGGGCCGGGCTTGGGAAAACACGCGAACAGCTTGAACAGGAATCGGGTCACCTTAATGGAAGTATTCTCCCCGGCGGAGGAAAATATCCGCCCCCACTCGCTGGACGAGTTTATCGGTCAGGACGACTTGCGGGCCAATCTCAAGGTCTATCTGTCGGCCGCCCTGGAACGCCGTCAGGCTATGGATCATACCCTGTTCTACGGCAATCCCGGCTTGGGGAAAACCACCCTGGCCCAGATTATGGCCGCGGAACTGGGGGTGAACTTGGTGTCCACTTCCGGGCCGGTGCTCGAGCGCAGCGGCGATCTGGCCGCGGTACTGACCAATCTGGGCCCGAACGACCTGCTGTTCATTGATGAAATCCACCGGATGCCCCCGGCCGTGGAAGAGGTGCTTTATCCCGCCCTGGAAGATTTCAAACTCGATCTGGTCATCGGGCAGGGCCCGGCCGCGCGCACGGTGAAAATTGACCTTGAGCCGTTCACCCTGGTGGGGGCCACTACCCGCATCGGTCTGCTTTCTTCGCCCTTGCGCGACCGTTTCGGGGTGATCTTGCGCATGGAGTATTATCAGCCGGAAGAGCTGGCCCGCATTGTCAAACGGGCCGCCAAAATTCTGGGCGTGCCCATTTCCGAGGCCGGGGCCCTGGAAATCGGGCGGCGGGCCCGCGGCACCCCCCGCATTGCCAATCGTCTGTTGCGCCGGGTAAGCGACTTTGCTGTGGTGGAGGGCGACGGAGTGGTGGGGGCTGAGGCCGCGGCCAAGGCCCTGGAGCGCATGGACGTGGACGAGTCGGGCCTGGATCAGATGGACAGAAAGCTGCTGACCGTGCTGATTGAGCATTACGGCGGCGGCCCGGCCGGGCTGAAAACTCTGGCTGTGGCCTGTTCGGAAGATGTGCGCACCCTGGAGGAGATTTACGAGCCCTATCTGATCCAGTGCGGATTTCTGAAGCGCACCCCGCGCGGACGCATGGCCACGGCCAAGGCCTACCGGCATCTGAATCTGCCGGACTAGAGCGCCGGGCGGGCGGCGGCAGCCGGGCCGTTTGGACCGGGTAGTGGAAGGTTTTCGGCCGCAAAGCTTCAAACTTGAAGGTGGTATATGGCAGAGAAGAAAATGAGAGTGGAACTGCTGGCCTGCACGCCCAACCCGGAGGCCCTGATTTACGCGGCCTTCCGCCAATGCTACCATAAAGGATTTGTGGGCGAAATGTGGCCCCGCCTGCTTGACGGCGAAATTTCAGCCGAACAGCAGCGTCGGTTCATTGCCGAGGTGGTCAACTCCGGCCATACCAGTCCGCTGGAGCATGTGCAGCTTACCTTTGGGGTGGAGGGGGTGTCGCGGGCGCTTTCCCACCAACTGGTGCGCCACCGCATTGCGTCTTACTCGCAGCAAAGCCAGCGCTATGTGGACGGCTCGAATTTCGACTTCATTCTGCCCCCGGCGATTGCAACCAACCCCCAGGCCCGGCAGCGCTTTCTGACCTGCATGGATGAGCTGGGCGCCGCTTACCGGGAAATCCGCGAGTTGTTGCTGGCGGTTGGACGCACCCCCGCCCAGGCCGCGGAAGACGCCCGGTTCGTGTTGCCCCAGGCCGCGGAAACCCGGATTGTGCTCAGCATGAACTGCCGCGCCCTGCTGCACTTTTTCGAGGAGCGCTGCTGCACCCGGGCCCAGTGGGAAATCCGGGCTCTGGCGCACGAGATGTTGCGTCTGGCCCGGGACGCAGTTCCGGTGGTGTTCGCCCGGGCCGGGGCCAAGTGCGAGCGTTTGGGCTATTGCCCGGAGGGCGAAAAGTTCACTTGCGGGCGCTACCCGCTGGCGGGAAGCCGGGCGGACGGCGAATCGGGCGGTGGGCGATGAGCGGCGCGCGGGCGGACAGCGCTTACAGGCGGGCGGCAAAACCGCCTTTCCTGTCCGGTTGCGGCGCAGCCCTCTCTGTCACGGCCGCCGGAGCGGCCGGAGTTTGAAAAGCAATCCGTTCCCGGAGTAAAAGGATTGAGCCCGGCGGGCTGTGGCGGCCGCGGCTTTGCAGATGTTTCAATCCCCAGTCGCCCCAGCCGTCGCCCGCCTCTTTCCGCCGCCGGACAGGGGGCGTGCGGGTTGCCTCTTGCCTTTCGGGAGAGGTTACGGAAATGGATATATCGGCTCAACGTTCTGCCAAATCCGCTTTTCCCCCTGAAGGGGGCGGGTTCAAACCACAAAGGAATTTCTGATGAGCAACTTCTTTCCCCCGTCAAGGGGCAGTTCAGCATATAAAGGATGTTTCCAATGAGTCTGGCGCTTCTTTTTCCTGGTCAGGGTTCACAAATTCCGGGCATGGGCCGCGCACTGGCCGATTCCGACCCGGAAATCATGGAGATCTGGAAGCAGAGCGAGCGGATTTCCGGTCTGCCGCTACGCGAAATCTGCTGGGAGGGCGACGAGGCCGCCCTTGCCGATACCCGCAATCTGCAACCGGCCCTGACCACCCTGAATATCTGCCTGTGGAGCCGGGCGGCCGGGCGGGTCAGGCCCGCTTGCGCGGCCGGGCACAGTCTGGGTGAGTTCAGCGCGCTGGCCGCGTCCGGGGCGCTTTCCCTTAAGGACGCAATCAGTATTGTCACCTTGCGCGGGCAGTTGATGGCTGACGCCGATCCCGCCGGGCAGGGGGCAATGGCCGCGGTGCTCAAACTGCCGTTTGCACAGGTGGAAAGTCTGGCCGCTCAGGCGGCCGCAAGCAGCGGCGAGCTGCTTATCGTGGCCAACCGCAATACCCCGGCCCAGTTTGTGGTCAGTGGAACCAGAACCGCGGTTGCGGCCATGGCCGAATTGGTGAAAGCGGCAAAAGGGCGGGCCGTGCCTCTGGCGGTGAGCGGGGCCTTTCACAGCCCGCTGATGCAGGCGGCGGCCGCGGAACTGGCCCGGGCCCTGGCCGGGCTGCACTGGAACCGGCCTCGTTTCCCGATTTACGCCAATCTTACCGGAACCGCGGTCAGCGACGGCCTTTCTCTGGCCGAAATCATGCCCCAACAGATGACTTCCCCGGTACTGTGGATTGACAGTGTGCGCAATATGTACGCGGCCGGGGTGCGCGACTGGCTGGAGCTGGGGCCCAAGGCGGTGGTCTCGAAAATGGTTACGGCCTGTCTGGACGGGATCAGTCCGCTTGCGGGCAAGGGCGGCCCGGCCGGGGACGCCGAGACGGACAGGAGCGCGGCGGCGGAAATCAGGCTGTTTTACGCCGGAACCGGCGAGCAGATCGCGGCCCTGCCGGACAGGCTGGGCGAGTGAAGGCGCTCAGTTCGACGGCCTTTCCGTCTGAGCCGGGCGGGGAGGGGGCATTTGCAGGATTTGTGAATTGATAACAACAGGAAAAGGAACAATGCGCGCAGCCGAATATTTGAATGATTGTTTGAAGCAGGGGGCGGCCCGGCTGGGCCTGGACTGGCCCGCCAAGGTGGTGACCCAGCCGCCCAAGGAGCGTAAATTCGGAGACCTGGCCTGCAACGCGGCCCTGCTGCTGGCAAAATCGGCCGGGCGGCCGCCCCGGGAGCTGGCCGGGGAACTGGCCGCTTTTCTGGCCAACGACCCGCTGATTGCCGCTGTTGATGTTGCCGGAGCCGGGTTCATCAACGTGCGTTTTGCCCCGGCCTTCTGGCATGGGGTGGTGCGGGAAGTGCTGGAGCGCCGCGACCGCTTCGGGGCAGTGGCGGCCGGGCCCAATCCCAAACGGGTGCAGGTGGAGTTTGTGTCCGCCAACCCTACCGGGCCGCTGCACATCGGGCACGGGCGCGGGGCCGCGGTGGGCGATTCGCTGGCCCGCCTGCTCGAGTTCACCGGGCACGCGGTGGAGCGGGAATATTACATCAACGACGCCGGGCGCCAGATGAAAACCCTGGGCAATTCGGTGTGGGTGCGCGTGCTGGAACTGGCCGGTCAACACCCTGAAATTCCTGAAGAATTCTACAAAGGCGACTATATTAAGGATATTGCCCGCAAGCTGCTGGCGGAGAACCCGAACCTGCCCGCGCTGGCTCCGGAAGCGGGGCGGGAAGTCTGTTTCGAGTTTGCGCACCGCCTGATTCTGGACGGGATCAAACAGGATCTGGCCGCCTTCCGGGTAGAGATCCAGTCGTGGGCCTCAGAGCGGGCCATTCTGGAGAGCGGCGCGGTGGACGACGTGCTTTCCCGCTTTGCCGCGGCCGACCTGCTGTTTGAGGCGGACGACGCCCTCTGGTTCAGAAGCAGTCGGTTCGGGGACGATAAAGACCGGGTGTTGCGCAAAAGCGGCGGGGATCTCACCTATGTGACCACCGACATCGCCTATCATGAGCAGAAATATCAGCGCGGCTTTGATTTGCTGGTGGACGTGTGGGGGGCCGATCACCACGGCTACATTCCCCGGATGCGCGCGGCCCTGCAGGCTCTGGGGCATGACCCGGCGGCCTTTCAGGTAATCATCATTCAACTGGTCAACTGGCTGAAGGGCGGCGAGCAGATCGCCATGTCCACCCGGGCCGGGCAGTTTGAAACGCTGGCCGACGTGCTGGCCGAGGTGGGCGCGGACGCGGCCCGGTTCATGTTCCTGTCGCGCAAAAGCGACAGTCCCCTGGACTTTGACCTGGATTTGGTGAAAAGCCAAAGCATGGACAACCCGGTGTATTATGTGCAGTATGCCCACGCCCGTATCTGCAATGTGTTCGCAAAAGCCCTGGAGCGCGGCCTGGTTGCCGGGCCGTATGACTCTTTGAGCGCGGCGGATTTTACGGACAGTGGGGCGGAGGCGGACAGCGCGTCCGGGGATGCAACCGGCAGGGCCGCCGCCGCCTTCCCCGACTTGCTGGCGCCGTTGGCGGCAGAGGACGATCTGGAGCTGATCCGGCGGCTGGAGCAATATCCGGGGCTGCTTCTGGAAAGCGCCGGGCAACTGGCGCCGCATCACATCAGTTTCTATTTAATGGAGCTGGCCGCCGCGCTGCACCGCTATTATGCGGCCGTACCCGTTTTAAATGCCCCGGAGCCGGGCCTGGTCAGGGCCCGTCTGGCCCTGCTGGCCGCAGTGGGGCATGTGCTCAAGGGCGGTCTGGCCCTGCTTGGGGTAAGCGCCCCGGAAAAGATGTGAGCGACAGCGGCCACGGGCCGCGAAAGCCGGAAGTTTTCGCGCGGTCGGGTGATGTCGGCTTCAGAGCTCAGGGTTGTGCCCTTTTCCGCAATTTCCCGCCCATCTTAACGATGGCTGAATCATTGAGGATTTGCAACCATGAACAAGTTTAGCGTCGGCAACCGCAAACCGGGTTTGAAAGCCAGATTGGAAGCGGTGGAGTTTAAATTCAACCTGTCCAGACTGCTGATGTGCTGTCTGACCGGGATATTTCTGCTGTTCTGGGCGTTTTTCATCGGGGTGCTGGTGGGGCGGGGCGAGCGCCCGGAAGCAGTGGTGCCGCGAATTGCCGATCTGATGCCGTGCCGGAACAGCTCTCTGGATCAGTCCGGAGCACAGACCAGCCCTGAGCCGCAGAAGCAGGAGGAACAGGTCATGTCTCCTGAAGAACTGGGGTTCATGGGGCATCTGAAAAGCCGTCCCAGCAAGGCTGATCTGACCAAGGCCCCGCTGGCCACCAACATACCGGCCAAGCCGGAAAGAAGGCAGGCCGAGCTTCCTCAGGTGGAAAGGCACGCCCCGTCCAGACAGGCAAGCGCGTCCGGCGCGAAACCGGCGGCCGGGCCCGGCGGCAAACCGGGCGCTGCAGCGGCGGACAGGGCGGCAAGCGGGGCGGGCGGAGTGGACGCGGACGGCAGCGAGGCCGTGTTCGACTATATTTATCAAGTGGCGGCCAGCGGTGATAAGACCGGGGCCGACAGCCTGAAAAACAAGCTGGTTGCCAACGGCCTGGACGCCTTTGTGCTGGAGGCCGACAAAGAGGGTAAGCCGATTTACCGGATTAACGTGCGTTATCGGGGCACGCCGGACTCCACTAAACAGTTGAGCCAGAAACTGGCGAGCGTGGGGTTGAACCGGAAAATTCTGATCACCAAACAACCGGTTCGGGCAAGTGCAGATTGACCGCGCCCACCGGACGGTTGGGGGAGCGGGCAGCCCGGGTGAGTTGGGGCTCTGCCCCAAACCCCGCAAGGGGGAAGCTCCCCCTTGACCCGGCAGCGGCGGGGCGGGTTGAGTTGTAAGCTTCATTCCCCAAATGAAACGAAAGGGATTGGGATTGAGGTGATAAAGTCCGCCACTCATTCCCCGGCCGGGGAAAGGGGTAGCGCATCCAGCAACCCTGTCCTTGCCGAAAGCCGGGTGAGTTGGGGCTTTGTCCCGAACCCCGCAAGGGGGAAGCTCTCCCTTGACCCGGCAGCGGCGGGGCGGGTTGAGTTGTAAGCTCCCGGGGGTAGGGGGGCAATTGCCCGGCGTCCGCTCCAGGCCCACTGTCCGCCTCGTGCCCGATCGCTCACCTCGGGGCAGCGCTCAGGCTTTCTCCTTACCCAGCAAGCGGGCGTACAAATCCACATAGGCCAGGGCCATTTTCTCCGCCGTGTAATCCTGCACCGCGCTGTATCCGGCCGCGACCAACTGCCTGCACAAATCCGGGTTCAGGGCCAGACGGCGCATGGCCCGGGCCAGGTCTTCCGCCTGTCCGCAGGCAAAGGTCAGGGCGTTGCGCCCGTTTTCCACCAGTTCCAGATTGGCGGCCAGATCCGAGCAGATCAGGGGCAGGCCCACGGCCCAGGCTTCTTTGATTACCCCGCTGCTGCCTTCCCCGTCCACCGACGGCGCCAGCAGGGCGTCGCAGCCCGGCAGAATTTCGGCGGCGTCCTGACGGCCCAGCATGGCCAGACGCCCGGCCACGCCCAAGGTTTGCGCTTCCGCCAACACCGTGTTGAACAGGGGGCCGTCGCCTACCAGGCGCACTTCCCAGGGGGGCAGACCGTCCCGCAGGCAGGCCTGTTCCGTCAGTCGGGCCAGGGCCTGCAACAGCACGCTGTGTCCTTTTTGCGGGGTGAATGCGCCTACCATGCCGAAAATGAAGCGGCCGTCGTCGCGCGGGCGACGGCGGGTGTAGCGGGAAAGTTCAATACCGGAGTGGATTGCGCTCAGTTTTTCCGCGGGCAGACCACCGCGGATCAGACTCAGCACCGTGTCGCGGCTGACCCCCACCACAGCGTCGGCCAGACGGTATTTGCCCAGCGAGCGCTTTTTCACCGGGTAAGACACCCGTCGGGTGTGTACCAGTTTAACCCGCCTACCCCAGAGTTTGCGCAACAGCGCGCCCAGCCGGGCCCCGCGCGCGTCGTGGGTGTGGATCAGGGCGAATTTGCGCTTGCGCCCGGCGTAAAGCAGGCGGGCCAGGCTCAAGGGGTTGCAGCCGCCGGACAGTCCGATGACCGTTATGCCCGCGGCGCGCAGGCGGGCGGCCAAGGGCGAGTGGTTGGGGCAGGCCACCACCGGGGTATATGCGCTTTGGGCGGCCAGAAAGCGGGTCAGATAAAACACCTGCCATTGCCCGCCCCGCATTTCGTGGCCTAAATCAAGGTGCAGTATGTTCATCAAAATTCCTTTATGGTTTGAGAGCGTCCCCTTCCTCATACGCTTGGGGCATGCGTCCGCCGCCTTGGGCCGGACCGCCGCCGAACGTCTTTTCCCGCTCCTTCCGTAGGGGACGGGGCGTCAGAATTTGCGGCCGTTTCTGTCCAGATCTTGGGCCAGCATCTGCCGGATGCGCGTCGCCCAGGGGCCGGGCCGTCCCGTGCCCACCGGGCGGCCCTCATAGCTGGTAATGGCCGCGCAATCCACGGTGGTGCCGGTTTGCAGCATTTCCAGGGCCGTGAAGATTTCCGCTTCCCGCACTTTGCGCACTTCTACCGGCATGAGCGGTTTCAGCAGTTCAATGATCCGGAGAATGGTAGTGCCGGGCAGGGCATGGCTGAATTCAGGAACGACCAGTCTGACCCCGGAGTTGTCGGGATGTCGGACGCCGTCAGCAGGTGCGCCGCCGTCTCTGTCCAGGCAGTCGGGGGGTGTGCGCTCAGCCCGACAGATCAGGCAGACATTGGAAATGGCCGCTTCCGCCAGAAAACCGGCGGCGTCAAAGCTCAGGGCCAGATCCAGGCCGCGTTCCCGCTCTTCCCGGATCATGGCCACACTGCTTTGGTAGTTGGTATTCTTGATGTTGGCGATACCGGCGGCCCGGGCCGGATAACGGCTGCGAAAGGCGGAGAGGCCGCGGGCGTAAAAAGCGTCGTCTTTGGGCCGGAAGCGGTAGGCCACGATATACAGGCCGGCCGCGGGCGATTCCGCCGGGTCGATGCCGAAGCCGCCGGGCCCGCGCCCCAGCAGCACCCGGATCATGCAATCGGGTTGCCCGCCGGCCCGGGCCACCGCCGGAATCAACTGCTCAATCCGGGCATAGGAGCAGGGCGGAACCAGCCCCATGCTGTTGGCGGAGTTTTCCAGGCGGGCCAGATGTTCCTTCAGCAGATATACCCGGCCGCGCTCGGCCTTGAGCGACTCGAACACGCCGTCGCCCCGGTGAACCATGTGGTCGTCCAGAGGCAGCAGCAGCAGGCGGGGATTGGTGCAGATCAGCCCCAGACGGTGCTCGTAAAAGGCCAGAATTTTGTCCTCACCCGGACGGGGCCGGGCAAGCAGTTCCGCCACATATGTCTGGGTATCGGCGATTGCAGGCGCGGCCGTCTCCGGCGCGGCAGTTTGCGCGTCGGCACTTTCCGGGGCGCCGGTTTCAGGCGCGGCAGCAGGAGAGTCGGCAAATTCAGGGTTACTGATTTCAGTGAAGGTTTCAGGCATGGGATCAGAGTGGGCATGAGCCCGGCTTTAAATTACAGCGGCAACAAACAACGATATTGCGGAAAAGACCGGACAGATTTGCGCACAATCTGACCGGCCCTTTCCGCCGTCTCACTCAAGGCAAAGCGTTTCAGCCTGAAGTGTTGCGCTTTCAGGCCCGCGCGCCGGTTGTTTCACGGAAAACCGCGGTTTTCCGTCCACTTACGGCGCGGCTATCCGCCTTGCGGGGGGAAGCGGGAGCAAATCAACCTGCAATCCGCTCCAAGCGCTCTAGATGAACGCATTGGGGTCGGGCACCCGCACCAGGTCTTTTTCCAGCAGCAACTCGGCAATCTGCACCGCGTTCAGGGCCGCGCCCTTGCGGATATTGTCGGCCACGCACCAGAAGTTCAGACCGTTTTCAATGCTTTCGTCCTCGCGAATGCGGCCCACAAACACTTCGTCTTCCCCGGCCGCGTCAATGGGCATGGGATACATCTTTTCCGCCGGGTTGTCATACACCTGCACGCCCGGGGCCTGAGCCAGAATGGCGCGGGCCTGGTTGGCGGTGAGTTTGCGCTCGGTTTCAATGTTAATGGACTCGCTGTGCCCGTAGAACACCGGCACCCGCACGGTGGTGGCGGTTACTCTGATGTTGGGGTCGAGCATCTTGTGGGTCTCGTTCACCATTTTCATTTCTTCTTTGGTGTAGCCGTTTTCCAGGAACACGTCGATTTGGGGCAGACAGTTGAAGGCAATCTGATAAGGATATACCTTCACTTCCGGCTCCTGCAGATTGAACAGTTGGCGCACCTGGCTTTCCAGCTCCACAATTGCCTTCTGCCCGGTGCCCGACACCGCCTGGTAGGTGGACACCACCACCCGCTTGATTTTCGCCGCGTCGTGCAGGGGTTTCAGAGCCACCAGCATCTGAATGGTGGAGCAGTTGGGGTTGGCGATAATGCCTCGATGTTTATACAAATCGTCGGGGTTGACTTCCGGGATGACCAGCGGGCAGCGCTCATCCATGCGCCACTGGCTGGAGTTGTCCACCACGGTGCAGCCGCTTTTCACGGCAAACGGCGCGAACTTTTCCGACGTGCCGCCGCCTGCGGAAAACAGGGCCAGATGCACGCCCTCAAAGGAGCGCTCCGTCAGTTCCTGCACTTCAATTTCCCGGCCCTTGAAGGTAATGATTTTGCCGGCTGAGCGGCTTGAGGCCAGAGGAACGATTTTATCCGCCGGAAAGTCGCGCATTTCCAGGGTTTTGAGCATTTCCGCGCCCACAGCGCCGGTGGCGCCTGCAACCGCTACTACCAGCGGTTCGCCTTGCTTCCAGTTAGCCATGTTCTGTCTCCTTAAACTGTTGAAACTATTGAGTGATCCGGGCGGGGAACACTTGCCTGGCCCGGCGGGGGTGATTTTAAAATTTCGCCTGATTTAAAGTGCTCCAGCAGCCATGTCTTGAGCTTGCCCAGCAGCTCTTCGTCAATGCACTTGCCGTTGTTCAGATAATCGCACATGCCGTCGACAATGTCCCGGCAAATCTGCTGGACGTTGTCGTCACGGCTGCAGCGCAGGCTATCCACGGGTTCCCGCAGCAGCAGATAACTCTGCTCAAGGTCCAGATAAGCGCGCGCCACATGGCAGAAACGGCGGAGCATGGTGGCCAGCTCGTCCTGGTCAGCCTGGGCGTGCATGGCGTCTTCTATCCTGCTCACTATTTCAACCAGGGTTCGTCGGGGCAAATCCAGCTCGGGAATACCCAGGTTCATCTGCAAAATCCATTCTATCGTCTGCATAAACACCTCGTTGAAAATTTGATTGTTCGGCGAACTTCATCTGCTTCAATGTTGTCCGGGAACGGAAGCAGCGTCCATTCCCCGGCGGTTCCGAACGCAGTCGGCGGATTTGCCCGCGCGCTCTTTCCGGGTGCTGTCTTTCGGACGGTATGGCTTCCCGAAAGCGCCCGGCGGCGTTCAGGCGTCGGCAATACATCGCTTCAGTTCAACGTGTAATGTGTTTCATCTTCAATCGGCTTTTTCCGCTTCCATATCAATTAACTTAAAAGCAGGCAAGCTTAGTTCTGAAAAATGCGGCAAATCCATAAACTTGAGCGGATTTGCGTAAGGGGGCGGGCTGAGAGAGGGGCGCTTTGGCTGTGAGCTCCCTCTGCACTGATTGCCTTGGGTGAGGCGCTCGCAAGGGCGTGAGGCGCTGGGGGGGAGAGCGGAACAGGGGCCGGGGGTAAGGGGAGGGCGCCCAAAACAGAAAAGGGCTTAAGAAATATGCTTAAGCCCTTGAAATCTCTGGCGCGTCTGGCATGATTTGAACACACGACCTACAGGTTCGTAGCCTGTTGCTCTATCCAACTGAGCTACAGACGCGCATTTCGCTGTATGCGTAAAAAGTCTTATAAGTGAGCTTTTCTTTTAGGTCAAGCATTTATTTTGATTTTTTATAATTTATTCCGCAGGCCGTTGCCGGCCTGAACCGGAGCTGCAAACAGGGGGGGGCTGGGGGGCAACCCGGGTTCCGCTGCAGTCAGCGCCATGAAGCCTGCTCAAGCCCCGGCCGCTGCAAAACCTGCTCCGGCCGTACAAGTCACGCCGGAATTTCACTGCTGTGATTGCGCAGGGGAATGTTTGCAGCAACGTGCAATTTGCGCGAACCGCCCGCGGAGAAACCCGGTTTTCAACAACGCAATCCGCGTAAACCGCCCGCCCGGCCGCCGCGCAACCCGCCCCGGCTGCTCAGCCATTCGGCCGCCGCGCAATCCGCACTAGTCCACCAACAAAGCGCGCAGAATTACCACACTGTCTTCCGGAACGTCCTGAAGCCCCGCCTTGTTGCCGGTTTTTACCGCCGCAATCTTATCCACAATCTCCTGTCCTTCAATGACTTTGCCGAAAACAGCGTAGCCCCAGCCGTCCTGCCCGGGGTAGTTGAGGAAGTTGTTGTCCGCCACATTGATAAAGAACTGGGCCGTGGCTGAATGCGGATCGGCGGTGCGGGCCATGGCCACGGTGTATTTGTTGTTTTTCAGCCCGTTGGCCGCTTCATTGCGCACAGGCGCGAACGCGGTGGGCTTTTGCTCCAGGCTTTCATCAAAGCCGCCGCCCTGAATCATGAACCCGTCGATCACCCGGTGAAAGACCGTGCCGTTATAGTGCTCGTTTTCCACATACTTCAGAAAGTTCTCCGTGGTGAGCGGCGCGCGCACGGGGTCCAGCTCCAGCACAATGTCGCCCACATTGGTTTCCAGCCTGACCTTGGGGGCTTGCGCGCCCACAGCGCTTGCCGGCAAAAGCAGCAGAACCAGGGCAATCAACGTCAGTTCAGCAAATAGTTTCATGAGCGGCCTCCTTATTCAGAGTAAATGGTCTTGCCGTCAAGCAAGGTTATCCGATTTTCCTGAAGAATGTCTATAGCCTCATCTATTTTATCCAGGCGGAAAATCAGGGTTGCACTTTTATTCTTCGGCCTGATATAGGCATACATATATTCCACGTTTACATTGCGCTGGTTCAGCAATTGCAGAATTGCGTGCAGCCCGCCGGGGTGATCGTCCACTTCCACGGCAAGCACCAGGTTGCGGGCAACGCTGAACCCTTGGGCGCTCAATTCCTGCTTGGCGCGCTCCGGGTCATTGACAATTAACCTTAAGATACCGAAATCAGAGGTATCGGCCAGGGAAAGGGCCCGGATATTGATATCGGCCCGGGCCAGAGCGCCGGTCACATCAGCCAGGCGCCCGGTTTTATTTTCCAGAAAGATGGATATCTGCTCAACTTTCATAATTGCCTCATTGTTTTGGTTGAAACATGCTCAGTTTAAGAGCTGAAAAAGTCAACTTTGAATCATTTTTAGCACCGCCGCGGGCTAAACACAAGCAAAACCTGTGCCCTTTGCCGGTTTAAGAGCGACGGAAAGTTTAGGCATCAAATTTGCTTAAGGCCTGGATAAGGAGCCGGAGTTTTGACGTGAGTTCCGGTCTGATGTAACGCTGAACATGCGGCGGACAATGCAAATGGCAAGGTTTAAGTTTAGATTGGAGCAGGTGCTTCGTTACCGGGAGCAGTTGGAAAGCCGGGCCAAAATGGCTTTTGCGCGGGCCTGTCTGGATTTGGCCGAGCAGGTGAAAAAACTGAACGAGCTGCGCGAGCTGTTGAAGAAGCAGGAGCTTCTGCCCTATCAGAACCCTCAGGAATACTGGTTGCGCACGAATTTTATCCGCAGCCTGAATGAAGATATCGATGAAGCGGAGTTGAACCGGCAGCGTCTGGAGTTGCAGGTGGAGCGCCGGCGGGTTGAGCTGGTGAAAGCCGGCCAGGAGCGCCGGCTTCTTGACAGATTGAAGGAGAAACAAGCGGAGCGGTATGCACATGAACAATTACTCAAAGAAGAGAAAGAGCTTGATGAAGTCGCGTCCCTTAGGCACACGGCTCAGGTTGTCTAAAATTTTCCGTTGCTTAGGCGCGGTTGTGTGCATAAAGCTGGCGGTGCTGACCGTGCTTTTGTTTGATTTGCCGGGACGGGTGGCCGGGGTAAGCCTGCTGGCGCTGCATGAGGCCGCGCAAACCGAAGCGGAGTTTGTCCGGCCGGAGAGCGGGGTTGCCCATGCCGCCGGTCTGCTGGGCGACGGCGCGGAAAACGCCACGGCGCCGGTGGAAAACCAGTGCCCGGACAGTGTGGACCCGCTGTTGCGCGAAGCCCTTGACCGCCGTCAGGTGGAGCTTGAGCGGCGGGAGCAGGATTTGCTGGCCCTGGAAAATCAGCTTAACGCCAGGCTGGAGGAAATGCAGGCGCTGGAAGGCCGCATTCAGATGATGCTGAAAGATGCCCAGGATATTCAGGATAAGAAGCTGAAGCACCTGGTGGACGTGTACAGCAACATGAAAGCCAAACAGGCCGGGCAGGTGCTGGAAACCCTGGACGAGCGCACGGCCGTCAAAATTCTGGCGGGAATGCGCGGACGCCAGGCCGGGGAAATTCTGAACAACATCACCCCGGAGAAGGCGGCTCATCTGTCTGAAATGCTGACCAAAATGCAACTGCCTTTCGACTAAATCGGACTGATGTCGCAAGTTGTTTGCGCGGGCGCCTGTCTTTTGCAGGGGCCCGCGTTTTTCGTTTTTCACGCGAACACCGCAGTGCTGTTTTGCCTGCAGCCGCATGTTGCCGGGCGTTGTCTGATTTTCCGGTTCCCACCTACGTTCTGTCCCCCGCCTGTCCCCCGATAAGCAGGGGGTATCCGCATCAGACTGCCGACCCAAGTTAAGCAGTGCTTGCGGTTTTCCGTCGTGGGCGTCGGGGCGGCGCTTGGTTCGGGTGATAATCAATCTGACGGGAGCAGAGGCGTTTGGTGTTGAGAAGCGAATTAAGCAGAGGTCAGAGGCTAATCGGATTTGACGGCTGCTTTTGACGTTTTTTTCAAATAATAGGGTCTTATGGCGGCTGTGGGCCGGAAAATACAGATTTTTGCTCTGCGCCTGGACTTGTCGTTCGTTCTGCACCGGCCGGACGACGGATTGATTGCCTGATCCAGAATATCCCCCATCATGGCGGCGGTTTTGCGCAGACTGTCGGCGCACAGATGCGCATAGCGTTGGGTAACACCCACGTCGGCTTGGGTGAGCAGTTTCTGAATTTCGTAAAGACTGGCTCCGTTACTGGCCAGGCGGCTGGCGTAACAGTGCCTTAATCCGTGATAGGGGCGGAAGCCTTCGGGCAGACAGGGCCGAACATAGGCAATCAGATTTTTGACCGCTCTGCTTTGAAAGTTCGTCTGCCCGAAAATCAACTCGTCGGAGAGCCTCTGTTGAGAGGCGGCCGGGGCGGTATGAGTGTTCGGGCGGCCGGGCCGTCCCGGGCCGTCTTGGGGCAGACTGTTCAACAGTTGTTCCACCGCGGGAGTAAGCGGAATGAATTCAGTTCTGCCGTTTTTGGCGAAGGCTCCGGCCAGACGGATTACTTTGCTCTGAAAATCAATATCACTCCAGCGCAGATTGAACAGCGCATATCGTCTTACCCCGGTAAGCAGGGCAAAACGCATACTGGCCGCCAGCACCTGATCGGGGTAAACAGCAAGTGCCTCAATAAAGGTTTTCAGTTGTGCGTCTGTAAGATTTTCCGTTACCTGATTGTCCAGCGCGGGCATGTTGAAATGCAGTTCGTGCGGGCGGGGTTGCTCGTTAAAGCCATGCCTGACCCCCCAGAAAATCACGGCTCTGACCAGACTGAGGTTGTGGCGAACCGTGGCCGGGGCCAGGCCTTTCCCCTCCAATTCCCGGCGCAGCGCATCGAGATGATGCGTGCGCAAATCCGCAATCAGCATGGGCATGAGCGCCTGCAGATGATTTTTCACATATCCGTCGCAATTTGTGAGCACCCGCCCTTGCAAAGTGGATTTGTAAGCGGCCCAGACCATACCAAGGGTAGGACGGGCCGGCTCGCTCGCCAGTTTGCTCTGCCTCTCTTCCCGTCTTTGCTTTAAGGTTGCACCCTCGCCTCGGCGGGCGGCCATTTGCAAATCCTGCAGAATGGCCCGGGCCTTTTCCACATTCCAGCCGTCGCTGGCCCAGCCCAACCCCTCCTGGTGCCTGCTTCCGTTTACCCGATAGCGTACGCTGAAATAGCGGTCAGGTTTGCCCCTGTATAAACGAGCCGCACTTTCCCGGACCAGGATGCCCGGAGCCACTGTTTTAAACCCCTTCGGCATGCGTTTTCCCTTACATTCCACCCCTTCGGCGTCTTTGCCGCCTGTCCCCCGGATGAGAAACAAAAGCTTGGGGCATAGTGATTATAGTCCGCCTTCGGGAAGATAACTATTTGAAGTTAATAGCTTTTTTTCAAGTAAAATGGAAGCGTGTGCAATTTGGACGCAATTGCAACAGGCTACGAACCTGTAGGTCGTGTGTTCAAATCATGCCAGACGCGCCAGAGATTTCAGTTTACGAGGCTCTTGCGTCTCGTCTGTACAGCAGCGGGATGTTGTGGGCCTTCCACAGTTTTGGGTGGGGCTCCGGTCCGGGATTGACCGGAAAGGGTTAGGCCGCTCTGATGGTCTGTCCTCTTCGGAGCCCGCGCCCAATGTGTCATGTGCAGGAAGGTTGCTGGTTTGGCGGACGAACATGTAGATCATGTAATTTCTTTCCTTTTTCCCCGATTTTGGACGAATTCTTGTCTTCTGCCCGAAAAAATTCCCTCATCTCGAATACGAGAGTCTGAATTTAAACCTCTGATTTGTCTCTGTTGATGTCTCTTGCAGGGCGCCGGCCCGGTAAGGGTGAGTTGTGTAACTCCGACTGATGTTGAGTCGGAAAGAATGGTTAGGGAGTGTACATGAATAACAGCGTTTTTTTAGCGGAAATGACTCATAAAGAGTACTCCGAGAAGGTGGCCGGGGATAATCCGGTGGTGTTTATTCCGGTTGGGGCCATCGAACAGCACGGTTATCATATGAGCATGAATGTTGACGTGATTCTGCCCAGCGCCGTGGCCGAGGGTGTGGCTAAACAGGTGAACGGCATTGTGGCCCCGCCGGTGGTGTACGGCTACAAATCCCAGCAGCGTTCGGGGGGCGGAAACTTTTACCCCGGCACCACCTCGCTTGACGGCTCCACGCTGGTTGCGGTGATTAAGGATATTCTGCGCGAGCTGCTGCGCCACGGTGTGCGCAAGTTCTGCCTGGTAGTGGGGCATTTTGAAAATTACGCCTTCACCGTGGAGGCCATTGACCTGTTCTTGCGGGAAGCCCGGATGCTGGGCGTGGACGACGCCAGAGTAATGGCCTTCTCCTACTGGGAATTCTGCGATGATCCGGACGTGCTCAAGGCGCTTTATCCGGGCGAGCAGGAGTCTTGGGCGGCTGAACACGGCGGCGTGTTTGAAACTTCAATGATGCTGTATCTGCGCCCTGAGCTGGTGAATATGGAGGCGGCTGTGCTGCATTCTTCCGCCCGTTTCCCCGTTTACGACATGTTCCCGGCCCATAAAGACTGGACGCCGGAACCCGGCACTTTGTCCTGTCCGGCCGGTTCCAGCGCTGAAAAGGGCAAGATGATTCTGGACGACTGCGTAGCGGGCATCACTGAAGTTGTGAAGAAAGAATTTGCCTGAGGAGGTTTTGATGCTGCGGATCAATTCTTTAGGCGTAAAATTCGGCTCCGCCACCATTCTTTCCGACGTTTCCTTTCAGGTGTCTGAAAAGAACTGCGTAAGTATCATCGGGGCGAACGGCGCCGGGAAAACCACCCTGCTGAAAACGATTTCCGGTATTGTGAGCAACCCCACCGGCACCATTGAGTTTCAGGGTGAAAACATTACCGGCAAGCGGCCTGATGAAATCGTGAAAAGAGGCATTGCGCACTGTCCGGAAGGGCGGCGGGTGTTTCCGGCCATGAGCGTGCGCGAGAACCTTGAGCTTGGCGGCCTGGTGAACCGGGCGGAAACTCCCCGGCTGATTAAGGAAGTTTGCGAGCTGTTCCCTCGGCTTGGGGAGCGCATCGATCAGCTCGCCGGCACCATGAGCGGCGGCGAGCAGCAGATGCTGGCCATTGCGCGCGCTTTAATGAGCTCTCCTAAAATCGTCATGTTTGACGAACCGTCTCTGGGGCTTGCCCCCAACATAGTTGAAGAAGTGGGTCACATCATTCTTGATCTCAAAGCCCGCGGCAATACGATTCTGCTGGTTGAGCAGAACGCGTTCATGGCAATGAGTATTTCCGACTACACCTATGTGCTGGAGAACGGAGAAATCAAACGGCACGGCCCGTCTGCCGAACTGTTGAAAGACGACTATATCAGACAGGCCTACCTGGGCATTTAAGCGCCCGAAAAACAAGGAGAGCAAACGTGCTTGAATTTATCCAACACTGCTTAAACGGGCTGATTATCGGCGGCGCTTATGCCCTGATCGGGGTCGGTATGACCCTGGTGCTGGGGATCATGCGGGTAATCAATTTCGCCCACGGCGAGTTCTATATGCTGGGCGCCTATCTCTGCTTCACCATTGCGGGGCTGATGGGGCTCAACTTCTTTGTGGGGTTTTCTCTGGCGGTTCTCGGGGTGGGCCTGATCGGCTGCCTGGTGGAACGCATCGTGCTCAGGCCGTTGCGCGGCAGAGAGCTGAACACCAACATGCTGGCGATGATCGGGGTGAGCATTGCGCTGTCCAACATCGCCCTGATTGTTTGGGGCGCGGTTCCTCAGGCCATTGCTTCCCCGTTTCCGGCTCAGAATATTGAAATCTTCGGGTTGTCGTTCACGCCTTTCCGGCTGTTCATCATGGCCATTGCCATTGTGGTGATTGTGGGCGTGCACATGTTCATTAAATATACCATGCAGGGCAAATGTATGCGGGCCGCTTTCCAGGATATGGAAATCGCCTCCATGCTGGGCGTGCGGGTGGACCGGGTTTACCCCATTACCTTCGGGCTTGGCGCCGCCATGGCGGCGGTGGCCGGGATTTTGCTGGGCGTGATGTTCAGCCTGAAGCCCACCATGGGCGAATTCGCGGTGTCGCGCGCCTTTGCCGTGGTTATTCTGGGCGGCATGGGCAGTTTCCCGGGCGCCATTCTGGGCGGGCTGATCCTGGGGCTTTCCGAAAACCTGGCGGCCGCCTACATCTCATCGGGCTTTAAGGATGCGATTGCTTTCATGTTGATTGTCGCCATTCTTAT
This sequence comes from uncultured Desulfovibrionaceae bacterium, assembly GCA_944325195.1. Classification (GTDB taxonomy): domain Bacteria; phylum Desulfobacterota; class Desulfovibrionia; order Desulfovibrionales; family Desulfovibrionaceae; genus RGIG1962. Next base: position 43,359 of record CALUZB010000017.1, read on the forward strand.
TTTCAAACCGAACGGCCTGATGGCTGTAAACGTCAACAAGAAATAAGGGGCGGAAAATGAGTAAAGCAATCAAAGCTCCTATATTGATTCTGGTTGCAGTGGTTTTGCTTGGCCTTCCCCAAGTGGTGGAAAACTACTACATGATGCACCTGGTTGTGATGTTCCTGATCTGGAGTATCTTCAGCTCCAGCTACAACATTCTGCTCAATGCCGGCCAGCTTTCATTGGCGCACAACGCTCTGTTCGCCATCGGCGGGTATGCGTCGGCGCTGTTCATGATGCGGCTGGGGGTTCCCTTCCTGCTCTCAATGGTGCTGGGCGCCATTCTGGCCATGCTGGCCGGGCTGTTCATCGGTAAAATCACCGTGAAAATGCGCGGCTCGCACTTCGTGCTGGTAACCTTCGCCTTTGCGGAAATCACCCGGATCAGCGCCAACAACTGGACCAGCGTGACCAACGGGCCTAACGGGCTGCGCGGCATTCCCGGGCCTGAATTCTTCGGGCACATGATCTTTGAAATGTCGTCGCTCTATTATATTGCGCTGGCCCTGGCCCTGATCGTGCTGTTCATTTCCTGGCGGATGCTCTACGGGCGGCTGGGGCGAACCTTTGTGGCTTTGCGCACTTCGGAAGACCTGGCCGAGGCAGTGGGCATTTCCCACACCCGTTACATCATGATTGCCATTGCGGTAAGCTGTTTTCTCACCGGCATTGCGGGCGCTTACTACGCCCACTATGTAACCCTGGTGAGCCCGGAGTTGAGCAAGTTCCAGTACATGATCTATCTGTTGATTATGGTAATTGCCGGGGGGCGCTACACCTTGGGCGGGCCGATCGCGGGCGCGGCTATTTTCGTATTCCTGACCGAGTTCCTGCGTTTCGCCGACCTCTACCGGATGCTGATTTTCGGCGTGCTGTTGATATTAGTGGTTATGTTCATGCCCAAGGGTCTGTATCCGTCCATTATAGACGGCGTGAAGCGTTTGGTATGTAAGCGTAAGCAGGCCCGGCCTGATACCGATTCGGCAAGGAGTTAAAGATGTATTTCAGTGTTGATAATCTCACTGTGCGTTTCGGCGGCATGGTGGCGGTGGACCAGGTTTCCTTTGAAGTGAAGCAGGGGCACATCGTCAGCCTGGTGGGCCCTAACGGGGCGGGTAAGACCACTATCTTCAATGCGATTACCGGGTTCGGGCCCATGGAAACCGGCACAGTCATTTTCAAAGACCAGGACATTACCCGGAAAACCCCCACTCAGATCGCCAATGTGGGCATAACCCGTTCGTTCCAGAAAACCCATGTGTTCAACGGAATGACCGTGGTGGACAATATTGTTACCGCCCAGAGCATCAACTTCAAAACCGGGTTCTGGGCGAACGTCTTCTATCTGCCCAGTGTGCGGGAAGAAGAACGGATCTTTCGGGAAAAGGCGTGGGAAATCCTCAAGTTCTTTGAGCTCGATCATCTGGGCAACGAAATGGCCGATACCCTGGCCTATGGGGACGCCCGTTTCCTGGGCGTGGCCGTGGCCATGGCCACCGGGGCGGAGCTGCTTCTGCTCGACGAGCCGGCGGCCGGTCTGAACCCGGTGGAAACAGACCGGTTGATGGAGATTTTGCGCAAAATCAACGGACTCGGCAAAACCATATTGCTGATCGAACACGATATGAAACTGGTGATGAGCATTTCCAATCAGGTGACCGTGGTCAGTTTCGGTAAGAAAATCGCCGATGGTCTGCCGGCTGAAATCGCGACCAATCCGGAGGTGATGGAAGCATACCTGGGCTCGGGAGCCCTGGTATCCACCGGTAAGGAACATATAAAGGATAATGGCGACAACTGATTAACCACAAAGGAGGAACTGGTGTTTAAACATTTCTTAACCAAACTGACGGCAGTTGCATTCACCGTGGCTGCGGCCGGACCGGCCATAGCCGCCGACGACACTATCAAAATCGGCTCCATTCAGCCGCTCACCGACTGGGGAGCGGCCGAAGGCAATTTCAACCGCGACGGGGCCAGAATTGCGGTGGATAAAATCAATGCCGAGGGCGGCATCAACGGCAAGCTGATTGAGGTGATTTATGAAGACGGGCGCAACGACCCGGCCGACTCGCTGAACGCGGCTCAGAAACTGATCAACCGCGACAACGTGTCGATTATGTTCGGCTGCTGGCTGTCTTCCGCCACTCTGGCGGTAACGCCTCTGGCTGAACGGGCCGGGGTTCCGTTCATCTCCGAAGTGTCGGGGGCGGACGAAATCACCCACCCGGCTAAAAACTACATCTTCCGTCTGTCCACCCTGTTCTCGCAGGAAGCCGACGGCGCCCGCAAAGCCATCAAGGCTCTGGGCACGAAAAAGGTCACCTTCATTGCCCAGGATAACGACTTCGGGCGCGGTTCCGTGGAAGCTTTCGTTGATATGCTCAAGGAAGAAAACGTGGAGATCGGCGAAATCTTCTATATTGACGCCGGTTCCAGCGACTTCTATCCCATTCTGACCAAAATCAAGAACGATGACGCCGACCTGCTGGTGCTTACCCACAACAACGCCGGTGTAGCTAAAATTCTTGAGCAGAAGCACGAGCTTTCCATGCCCCAGAAAGTGCTGTGCACCGGCGGCAGCGTATGGCCCTACACCATTGCCAAGCTGAACGGCGGCAAGCCCTCGCAGGGGGTAATGGTGCTGGCCTTCTTTGCTGCTGATCTGCCCGAGTATTCTCCCAACCCGGAAGAAGCCAAGTACTATGCCGACGAATGGAAACGCCGCGGCTTGCCTTGGGACGGCGTTCAGGAAGGCTCCCGCGCTTATGAAGCGGTAATGACCATTGCTGAAGCTCTGAAAATCAACAATGGCGACGGCGACCGCAAGAGCTTGCGCGATGCGCTGGAAAAGGTTGACCGGCAGGGGATTATCGGCCATGTGGTCTTCGATGAATTCCATGACATTAAGCCGAACATCATGGTGTTGGAAATCACCGGGGAAAACGGCGAATATGAAGTGCCGGCTGCCCTGAACAAGTAATGCGGCGGCGGCGAAGCCGCACCAAGCAAACCTGATCGCTGATAATGCGGTTTAAGGCGGCAAATCAGAGGCAAGGTCATCTGACAGACCTTGCCTCTTTTGTTGTGCTTGATATCGGCTGAAGGGGGCCGGGCGTTCAGGGGAGCAGCGGGGCAAGCGCCACAAACCGGCGCGGCCCGCCGGGCGAACTATAGCTTTGTTGGCCCAGCAGTTTCCAGTCCGGCCGGTTCAATTCAAAATCGGCGCCGTTCAGCATCAGCAGCAGCACTCCGCTTGCGGGCAGGTAAGGGCGGACATAGCCCAGCAGCTCCGGCCAGGGCATGAAGGCCCGGCTTAAAATCAGGTCGGCCGGACGCCCCCGCTCCAGCTCCCGGCGCATGAATGCGGCCGCGTCCAGGCGGCAAACCCGGGTGCGCTCCAGCTTTAAACGGGCCAGCACGGTTTGCAGGAACAGGGCGCGTTTTTCCCGCAATTCCACCAGATGATAGGTGCCTTCCGGCCAGAGCACGCGCAGGGGAATGCCGGGCAAACCGGCGCCGGCCCCTAAATCCCAGCAGACCGGGCGGGCCGGGGCAGACCCGGTGCAGGCTGTGTCCGGGCGGCCCGGCGGAAACAGTGCCGAGCCGCGGATGAATTGATTCAGGTGAAAGCTGTCCGCAATCAGCTCAAGCATGGCGCTTTGCCAGTGGGTGCGGGCAGTGAGATTGATTTTGCGGTTCCACTTCAGGAGCAGTTCCAGATAGAGGCGGAGCAGTCCGGCCTGTTCCGGCTCACAGCAGAGCTGGTGTTGCCCGCAAAATTCCCGAAACTGTTGCGGGTCAATTTCCGGATCAGGCATCTTTACTTCCTTTGTGGTTTGAGAGCAAGGCCGCGCCTACCGGTACGCCCTAGAATTCCTGTCCGGGCACAATCCGGGTGCGGGGGTAAAAGGCGGCCCAGGCAAACCACATCGAGTCAACGCCGACAACCGGGGTCAGTTGGCGATCGCGGAACTTGCCCAAACTGCCCCGGCCCTGGTTGTCCCATTCCGTGCGGGTCTGGTCGTCAACCATATATTCGCCCGTCCAGGAGAAGGTCAGGGTTTCCTTTTCCCCGGGCAACTGGCGGTTGAACACGCGCACCGTGTCCAGCACCGGGTCATACATGGCCACCAGCGGGGTAATGCCCATGGTGAAGTTCACCACCCCCAGGTTTTTCACTTCCGCCTTATTCACGGCCACAGCCAGATTATCAAACTCAATGCAGAACATCCGGGTTTTCGGCTTCAGGCGCCTGTCGGCATGGGTAAGCGGGTAAAATACGTTCTGGTCATCATAATAGCTGTCGTCGCGCAGATAAGAGCCGTAGGGGTCTTTGCCGTATTTGCGCTTGAACCCGGTGTTGCGCGACATCACCAGACCGTCCGGATAGGCTTTTCTGGCCTGCTCCCAGGTTGACCAGAGCAGGGGCAGACGGGGCAGCTTTCTGCCTTTGAACGGCCCGTCAATGGCCTGACCGGTAAGCTGCGGCCACAAGGAGCCGGAGTAGTGATCGTAGAGCAGCGAGTTGTTGTTCAGAATATCTCCGCTCACCCCCAGGCTGATCGGGCGTTTGCCTGTGTGCAGGTTATAGGCCGCCAGCGAGCCGGTGAGCGGGCAATAGGTAATGGCCACCGGTTTTTCGTTGGAGTCGTCGAAGAATTCGTTGACCACCTGGTGCCACACCATAATCCGCTGCGGATAAATACGCATTACCCCATCCGGGAAAAACGGGGCCAGAAATACCGCTTCCCCGTCTTCCATGCTCAGGCTCGCGTCCGATACCGACATGTACCGGGGCCTGACCAGGGCCGGAGTGGAGTCGCGCTCCATGCCGGTGTCCACCACCGCGTCGCGCAGCTCGCGGAACGGGTCGTCATCTTCCGGCAAGGCATCAACAGGCGAGGCGGTTTGGGCAAACAGAGGCGCGGCCGCGGGACAAACCAGGCTTAACGCCAGCAGACAAAGGACGATCAGTTTCTTATCCATGACTTTTCCATTGGGGCCGGTTGATTTTGCTGTTCCCGCCGCGCATTCATGCCCCTTGCGCCGGGCGGGCGCTGATGCGCTCTGTTCGGCCGTTGCCGACACAAAGTGCCGACGAGTCGGGCCGCCGCAACTTAAGCCGCGGCATCGGGAAGAGCTTGCGTGCGTTCTATTATTTCAGGATTTTCGCAATTGGGCAAGGGGCAGTTTGAATAAGCTTTGCGGCCGGATAAATCAGATTGCAATTATTCGTTTCCAACTTTATAATAAGACGACTTATAAAAGCTCCTGTATAGTTGCGTCGGCCGCTTAAGTCTGCCGGCAGAGGGGCCGACTGTAAATTGTAAAGAAACAAGGCAGGTTAGATTATGGCTAAGATACTGGTTTGCGGTGGCGCCGGGTATATCGGCTCCCACATGCTGCGCGCCCTTGCGGCCGCCGGGTTCAAGCCGGTGGTATTCGACAGTCTGGTCAAAGGACACCTGGAAGCCGTGCCCCCGGATATTCCGTTTATCAGGGGCGATTTGCTGGACATTCAGGCCTTGCGCCGGGCGTTCAGCGAGTACAACTTTGAGGCAGTGCTGCATTTTGCCGCGCGCATTGAAGTGGGGGAATCGGTGAAAGAGCCGGGGCTTTACTACCACAACAACGTGGGCGGCTCCCTGAATCTGTTGCTGGTCATGCGCGAGTTCGGGGTGAACCGGCTGGTGTTTTCTTCCACGGCCGCGGTTTACGGCAACCCGGTGCAGGAGCGGATTGATGAAGCTCACCCCTGTGCGCCGATCAATCCCTACGGCCGTTCAAAATGGATGGTGGAGCAGATGATTGAAGATTTCAGCGTGGCCGACGGGCTGAAAGCGGTGTGCCTGCGCTATTTCAACGCGGCCGGGGCCGACCCGGACGGCGGCATCGGCGAAGCCCATAATCCGGAAAGTCATCTGATCCCGAATATCCTGAAAGCGGCCGCCGCCTCTGCCCGCGGCACAGCGCAGCAGGCGGGCAATGCTCAGTCCGTCGCCCCGGACGGGGCCCCGGCCGCGCCGCCCGGCCCTTCCTCTCCGGCCGCTCCCGCCCCAACCGCTCCCGCCGCCCCCGGCCTCGGACTGCCGGGGCTCGGCAACGACTATCCCACGCCCGACGGCACTTGCGTGCGCGATTATATCCATGTGTGCGACCTGTGTCAGGCGCATCTGCTGGCTTTGAACTATCTGGATGAGTGCACAGGCAAAACCGCTTTTAATCTGGGCAGCGGCACCGGTTATTCGATTATGCAGGTCATTGAGGCGGCCGAGCGGGTCAGTGGGGTAAAAATTCCCTATACCATCGGCCCGCGCCGGGCGGGCGACGCGGCCGTGCTGGTGGCCGACAGCAGCCGGGCCCGCGCCGTGCTGGGCTGGAAGCCCCGCTTTGATAATCTGGACACGATTGTAAAAACCGCTTGGGATTGGGAAATAGGGCGGAAGTTTTAGGCGGCGGATAGAGCGGAAAGGTTTTGCCGGAGCGCGGAAGCGGGCAGCCGCCGCAAGCGCGGCTCTTCCTGTGCGGCTGCTTAAAGGCGGAAGGGGCGCCGCACATTGCACGTCGCAAGCCGGCTCCCTGAACAAAGGCTGAACGCCGAAGCGGCGGCTTCAGACTTTCAGGGGCGCTAACCCCAAAAGCCGACCCGCCCCCGGCCGATTCAGCCGGGACTGCTCTTCCTTCTATAATGAAGTCGCCCCGGTCATTTCCGGCCTGTGTCCGGGCTTGTTCGGGAAGCGGTTGCCGGTGCGGAAAAACCCGCCGACACCCGCTGCAAGTCGCCACTGATCGGAGAAATCGGGCGAAAACAGTCGGATCAGGACTGAAATCGCCGGATATTCAGCCGAAAATCGGGCGAAAACGTCTGAAAACCAATGGAAATCCATAAAATCTGCTTTTAAGTAAAGGAAAGAGCCGGGTGGCGGAAAAACCAGACTATAAACTTGCGGTGTGCATTCTGCACTACGGCTCCCCCAGCCTTACCGCCCGGGTGTACGGGCAGTTGCGGGCTGAGCCGGATGTGTTCGTGCTGGACAATGCTGCCCCAGAGCCTTTTCCGGGCGCCTGGCTGCGTTTGCCGGAAAATCTGTATTGGGCCGGTGCGCTGGACTGGGCCGTGACCCGTTTCGCCGCGGCCGGCTATACTCACCTGTGGTTTCTGAATAACGACGCCTACTTTTTGAGCAGGCCCCCGATCCTCAGAACCGTAATCGGGCGGCTGGCCCGCATGGAGCAGGTGCTGGGCCGGGTGGGCGTTTACGCGCCGGCCGTGAGCGTAAGCCCCTATCACCCCCAGATGCTTGCCAATCCGGCCGTCCAGTGCCGGGCGGCCGCCTTTGTGGACGGGATTGCCCCGCTGCTCAATTTACAGTGCGTTCAGGAAATCGGCGGGGTGGATGCGGCTGACAACCCCCGCGGCTACGGGGTGGATATCTGGCTTTCCTTAAGGGCAAACCGGGCCGGTTGGCTGGTGCTGGTGGATAATCAGGTGCTGATCCGGCACAATTATCACTCCACCGCCGGGGAAATCCCCGGTTTTCTGGAACGGGCCGCGCTTGCCGAGGCGCGATTTCTGGGCAGGCGGCTGGGCCCGGACTATCAACATCAAATCCAGGAGCTGCAATCAGAATGTCGGGAAATAAGCAATCTGTGAATTCCGGCCCCGCAGCGACGCCGGAGCATATCGCATCGGAAGAGCTGCGGGCTGAAGCGGTGCAAGTCGGGAATAAACCGGAAGCGGAGCAGGCCGGAGCGCGAAACGCGGCGGCCGAACTCCAAACCGCGGTTGAGCCGCCGAACGTCGTTACCAAGCCCAAACCCGCGGCGTCCGCGCCGCCCCCGGCCGGGGCGGGCGGGGCTGAACCGTTGAAGGCCCATGCCGAACCGCTGGCTTTGAGCGAACTGGAGCTTTTGGGTCCGGAAGATGCGGCCGCGCGGGCGGGGTTGCTGCGCCGGGTGCTGAATTATCACGACTGGCTTTATTATGTGAAGGACGCCCCGGAGCTGTCCGACGGCGAATACGATCAACTGTTCAACGAGCTGAAACGCCTGGAAGAGAAGTTTCCGTATCTGGTGTCACCGGCCTCTCCCACCATGCGGGTAGGGGGGGCGGTGCTGCCGGAGCTTCCGGAACGTCGGCACGCCTTGCGCATGTACAGCCTGGACAACGGTTTTGACGATACCGACTGGTTTGCGTTTGTGGAGAAGCTGGAGCGGCTTCTGCCCGAGGCCGCTGACGGCGGCTTCTGGGTGGAGCCGAAAATGGACGGTCTGGCCATGGAGCTGGTTTATGAGCGCGGGCTGCTCAGCATGGCCCTGACCCGGGGCGACGGTGAGGTGGGTGAGGAAGTGACCGCCAATATGCGCACCGTGCGCAACATTCCACTGCTTCTGTCCACGTCCGGCCCGCCCCCGGACATTCTGGAAGTGCGCGGCGAGGTGGTGATTACCCGGGCCGAGTTTGAAAAGCTGAACCACCGCCAACTGGAAGTCGGGGGCAAAGTGTTTGCCAATCCGCGCAATGCCGCGGCCGGTTCCGTGCGCCAGCTCGACTCGAAAATAACCGCGTCCCGCCCTTTGCGCTTTTTCAGCTACGGAGTGGGCCGGGCGGAAGGCCCGGGCACAGACTGGGGCACCCAGGAAGAAGTGATGCAGGCCCTGCTGGGGTTCGGGTTTGCCGTTGCCCCGGAGGCCCGCCTCTGCCCTGATGCCGCCGCGGTGTTGCCCGCCTATCATCAGATTGCAAAAAACCGGGACAACTTTCCCTTTGAAATCGACGGCATGGTGGCCAAGGTCAATTCTCTGGCCCAGCAACGGGAGCTGGGCTTTACCGCCCGCGCGCCGCGCTGGGCCCTGGCCATGAAGTTCAAAGCCTCACAGGCGGTTACGCTGCTTAAGGATATTGACATTCAGGTGGGGCGCACCGGTGTGCTTACTCCGGTGGCCGTGCTCGAGCCGGTAAACGTGGGCGGGGTGGTGGTCAGTCGCGCCACCCTGCACAATGAGGATGAAATTAAGATTAAAGACGTGCGCGTGGGCGATCAGGTGGTGGTGCAGCGGGCCGGAGACGTCATTCCGGAAGTGGTGCGCCCTCTGCCGGACGCCCGCCCGCCCGATTCCACACCCTATCAGTTTGCAACCGTGTGCCCGTCCTGTCACACCCCGGCCCGCCGTCTGCCCGGGGAAGCGGCCTGGCGTTGCGTGAACAAGTCCTGCCCGGCCCAGGCCCTGGAAGGTCTGGTGCATTTTGTGTCCAAGGCCGGGCTGGATATTGAGGGCTTCGGCCGCAAAACCGTGGAGCAACTGTTCAACGCCGGTTTGGTGCGCAATCCGGCCGATCTGTTCAGTCTGCGCCGGGAAGAACTGCTTAAATTAGAGGGCATGGGTGAAAAATCGGTGGACAATCTGCTTAACGCCTTGCAAAGCGCGGTTAAAAACGTCATACTCCACCGGTTGATTGCGGCTTTGGGCATTCGCCTGGTGGGAGAGCAGACCAGCCGCACGCTGGCTGCCCATTTCGCCAATCTGGGCGCTCTGGCCGCCGCCGATCCGGACCGACTCACCGCTCTGCCGGATGTGGGTCCGGAAATAGCCGCGTCAATCCGAGCGTTTTTTGATAATGACGCCAACCGGAATCTGGTGGCCCGGCTCAGGAAGCTGGGGTTGAACCCGCAAGGGGCGGACGCGCCTTCCGAGCGTACCGACACCGCGCTTTCCGGCAAGCGGGTGGTGTTTACCGGCAAGCTGGCCCGGTTCAGCCGCACAGAAGCGGGAGAACTGGCCCGGGTGGCCGGGGCGGTGGTTGGCGACAGCATTTCCCAAAAGGTGGATCTGCTGGTGGTGGGGGCCGACGCCGGCAGCAAGCTGGACCGGGCAAGCCGGTTGGGCATTGCGGTAATTGACGAGGAAGAGTTTATCCGTTTGGCGCAAGCCGGGGAAGCGGCGGGCCGCACGGCCGGAAAGCAGGCGGCCGGAGATCTGAAACAGCATTTACTATTTGGAGAAGAACATGGCGATTGAGCTTATCGTTACCGGAGCCGCCGGACGCATGGGCGGCACAATCTGCAGACTGGCACAGGCGGACGCTGATCTGAATCTGGCCGCGGTGGTGGAGCGCCCGGGCCGGGAAAAGGATTTGGAAGAGTGGACGGGCGCGTTGCAAAGCACGTCTTTGGCGCAAGTGCTGCCCAAACTGCCGGGAGCGGTGATTATTGATTTTTCCGCTCCGGAAGCCAGTGTGGCCAACGCCGCCACCGCGGCGGCGCACGGCAATCCGCTGGTTATCGGCACAACCGGCCTCACGGCGGAGCAGAAAGCGGCCATTGCAAAGTGCGCCGCTGAAACACCGATTTTCTGGTCGCCGAACATGAGCATCGGCATGAACGTGCTGCTGGCCCTGCTGCCCAGATTGGTGCGGGCTTTGGGCGATAACTATGACCTGGAAGTAATGGAAATCCACCACAAGCTTAAAAAAGACTCGCCCAGCGGAACCGCCCTGCGGTTGGCGGAAGCGCTGGCTGATGCCCGCAACTGGCGGTTGGACGAGGTGGCCAACTATCACCGTGAAGGGATCATCGGTGAGCGCCCCCAACAGGAAATCGGCATTCAGACCCTGCGCGGCGGCGATGTGGTGGGCGTGCACACCGTGTATTTCTTCGGCCCGGGCGAGCGCATTGAAATCAATCACCAGGCCCATTCCCGGGAGATGTTCGCTCAAGGCGCACTGCGCGCCGCGGTGTGGCTGGCCGGGCAGAAGCCCGGTAAACTCTACGGTATGTCCGATCTGCTGGCGGTGTGATAAGTTGGGGGCGCTCGTTGGTGATGCAGGTTATGCGCGCGGGCGTGACTGAAAAGGGCGCCGGCAAGCCTGTCTTGTACATTGCGGAAACAGCCGGGGGAACGGAAAGCTTATCCGCTCGGTAAGCGGTGCGGCCGGACAGGCGACAGGCTTTCCCTAAGGGACGGGGAGATAAACTTGTATAAGGAATTCGGATGAAGATCACGTTATTGCAGGCGTTTTATAAGACAGGGGCAATTGACTACAACACCGATAAGCTGCTGACCTTAACCAGACAGGCGGCCCGCAAAGGTGCGGATTTGTGCATTGCGCCGGAGCTGGCCATTTGCGGCCCGATGCCGCGTGACCGCCTGCTCGGCAGTGACTTTCTGCACGCTTCCCGTGCGGCCCTGGCCCGGCTGGCCGCGGAACTGAGAGACTCCATTCCTCTGCTGCTGGGCAGTCCCATGCTCAACCCCGTGCCGGTGGGCCGCCCCGCCCACAATTGCGCGGTGCTGCTGAATAAAGGCGAGGTGCGGATCATCTCGCGCAAGGTGTTGCTTTCCAACTCCGACGTGTTCGACGAATACCGCTATTTTGAGCCGGGCATGTCCGCGGGTGCTTTTGACCTGAACGGTTGGCGGCTGGCGGTGGTGATGGCTGAAGACACTTCCAACGACCCGTCGTTGTTCAACCGCGCTCCCAGCAGCGACGGCGACCCGGTGGCGGAATGTCTGAGCGGCGGGGCCGACGCCCTGATCTGTCTGGGAGCAGTGCCGTTTGCCGCCCACCGGATTGTGCGCCAGGAGAATATCCTGGCCGCCATTGCCGCCCGCTACCGCATTCCCACGGTGTTTGTAAACCATTGCGGGGCGGTGGACGGGAACGTTTTCCCCGGCATGTCGTCGGTATTCGCTCATACCGGGAATATGACGGCTTTGGGCGCGTTCTTTGAGGAAGAAAGCCTGTTCATCGATATTTCCGCGCCGGATATTTCCGCGTCCAACAGCACCGCCCCGACCGGAAGCGCCCCGGCTGCTGCGTCCGTTTCTGCAGCCAGCAGCTCGCTTAAAATCCGGGAAAGCGATCGCCTGGCCCTCACCTGGCAGGCCCTGGTTGTCGGAACCCGGCATTTTGTTCGCGATAACGGGTTTGAGCAGGCGCTTATCGGCATCTCCGGCGGGCTCGACTCCGCCCTGACCGCGGCAGTAGCCAAAGCCGCGCTGGGAGCGCAAAACGTGCGCGGCGTGTTCATGCCCTCACCCTACACCAGCGCCCAAAGTCGGGAGGATGCGGTTGAGCTGTGCGCGAATTTGGGCATTGAGCTGATGTGCGTGCCCATTGACGCCCTGTTGGCGGCGTTTGAGGCGGCGCTGCCCGCTGAGCTCGCCCCCCCGGGCGTGCCCCGGGAAAATATCCAGGCCAGAATTCGGGCCGATATCCTCATGGCTCTGGCCAACAAACACCGGGCCCTGCTTTTGAACACCAGCAACAAGTCTGAACTGGCCGTGGGTTACGGCACGCTTTACGGCGATATGGCCGGGGCCGTGGCTGTGCTGGGCGATCTGTATAAAACCGGGGTGTTCGAGCTGGCCGCCTGGTATAACCGCAAGCAGGGTAAAGGCCTTATCCCCCCCCGCATAATCGCCAGAGAGCCCAGCGCCGAGCTGAAGGAAAATCAGAGGGATACGGACAGTCTGCCGCCCTATGCGGTGCTGGATCAGATCCTGGAAGCCTATATTGAAAATAACATACCGGAAAAGAACATTGTTGTGCCCACTGCCGACACAGGCCTGATTGCCGCGGTTATCGGCATGCTCAAGGCGGCGGAGTTCAAGCGCGCCCAAGCCGCCCCGGTAATCCGATTGAGCGTGCGCGGGTTCGGCCCCGGCTGGCGGATGCCCATTTCCCACTGCTAGCGCAGCGCCGGGCGGCAGAACCGGGCCGTAAAGCTGCTTCCGGGGGAAGGGGCCGACAAGTGGGTTCAACAGTAACCTTGTCCGGGAGTTGGGCGTAAAGCTCTTTCGGAGGAAGGAGACGTTCGGCAAGGCCGCCCCCCAAGGCCGGGCATGTGGTGCAGACCTTGGCGCGGTTGCTTGCAGCCCGAGCTTGCGGAGAGACTGACCGGTCAGAGCCGCCTGAGTTTGAAGATGATCGGCTTCGGCGGTTGCCCAGACGGATACCCGCGCCAAAAGCGTGAAAAAGTGCGGCTTTCCCGCGAAAGATGACGGCGGCTTGAAAGCCTGTAGTTTCAAGTGAAAGGCTCTGAAGGGCAAGCTCAGCGCGGCTGTGCGCCGGTTCCGGCCGATGTCGGCTATTCCGCTGTTCATTTTCCTTCCTTCCTTCCTTCCTTCCTTCCTTCCTTTGTGGGCTGAGACCGCGGCCTTCAGGCCGAAGTTAAGATCCACAGAGGCCCACCCGCGCCGCTTGGGCGGGTTATCCGCCGGTGCGGCAAGCGGGGGGGATACAAACCTCGCCCAAGCACAAGGCGCAAGCTCCTTCCCCGGGCTTTGCTTGCGTGTTGCTTCCCCCGGCCGGGCGTTTCAAAACAGGCTATCTATCTATCTTATGTTTGATTGATTTATTTGACAAGACTAAACGCTATGTATTATCCTATATTAAATGGTGCATTTCAACCTCAGAGCAACCCGGGCAGGGTAAGCGCGGACGGGGTTATTCCATTGTGAAGCGCTGAAAGCGATGAGTTCAGGCGTGAAGCGCCCGGAAGTTGAAACGCCATACAATTTAAACGAAATCGAGGTGATTATGCCTGTTGCTATATCCAAATCTCAGCCCAACAGCCTGAAAATGGCTCTGTTAAACGATTACTTAAGTATGCCCCGGCTTCCGTTCGCCGTGCTGGTCAGAGGCAAGTGGGGAGCGGGCAAAACCTGGTTTGTCAAACAGTTCATGAAGTCTTATCCGGAATATGACTACTGCTATATCAGCTTATTCGGCCTGACTGAAATTGAACAGATCAACAAATCCATGCTGGCTCTGGACATCTGTCCGGCCTTGCTGGCTGTGCCGGCCGTGCCCGCCCCCTGTGCGGACGCGGCAACCCCGGCGGATATGACGGGGGAGAGCGCCCCGGTCGGGATAAGCGCCGGGAGCGTCGGCGGATGTGGGCTGAGCGCCGCCCGGATAACGGCGGCGGCAGAGGGAGAAAGCATTTGGGAGCTGGCCGCCAACGAGAATATGGTCTTTATCTTTGACGATTTTGAGCGCAACTCCATTGGCGAGCATATTCTCATGGGCTTTATCAACAACTTTGTGGAGAACAGTAAGGCCAAGGTGGTGATTGTGTGCAATGAAGAGCGGGTGCGCAGCGACTGGTACGCATTGTATCGGGAAAAAGTGATTGGCGGGGCGATTACCGTGGAGGCCGACCCGGAAAACGCCCTGAGCAGCGCCATTGCGCACATTTGCATGGGGGATTGCGCTCCTGTGGCCGACATTCTGGACGGGCTGCAGCCGGAACTCCTGAGCATTTTTCGGGAAGCGGGCGTGCGGAACCTGCGCCTGCTGTCCCGCCTGGTGCTGGACTCCTGTCGGCTTTACCGCGCGTTCACCCCGGAAATGCGCCGCGACAGTGCCTTTCTCCGGCTGGCCCTCACGCATCTGGCCGCCTATTCTCCGGCTGTTTACGCCCATAATGATGACCCGAGAACCTATCCCGCCTTTGTGCACGACTTTTTCGCCGATCTGCAGCCGTTGTGCGCGGTACACCCTTGGCTGAAGCCCGTTCCGCCGGGCGGGCGGGAGTTCTGGACAGAGTTCTTTACCAGCGGGCTGATCAACCGCGATCTGGAGCAGTTCCACCACTATCTGAAAAAAGGCGAAGCCGCCGAGCCGCCGTTGCGCTTGTGGGCATATACGGAAATGGAGGATCTCGAATTCAAGCAGACAGTGAGCCGGTTGCTGGAAGATCTGAAAGAGCAGCGCTACCAAAGCCCCGGCCTGCTGCTGCATGCATTCAGCGACCTGCTTTTTCTGGCTGCTCACGGGCTGATTGAGATGCGGGTGAAAGACGTGCTGGCCTACGCCAAAAAGTATTTAAGCGCGTTTCAGTTCCCCCGGCACAGCCGCTACGACGGCCAGGACAGCGATTGCAGATTTGAGGACGATTGCTCGCACGGCATGATTTTTCTGGCTTGGGACATGCCGGAGCTGGAAACGATCAAGGAACTGGTCAAGGAGAAACTCACCGGCGCGGACCACGCCTTGGCGGTTGACTCGCTGCTCGCCCTGGTGCGGGATTTAGAGAAGCACCCTGAGGAGTGTCGGCACGATAAGATCCGGGAGCTGGCCGCCGGTGAAGAGTTATTGCTGTTTGAGGCAGTGGAGCCCATGCGCATTGTTGAGCTGATTGACCAGGTTCCGGCCGGGCAGCGGCATCTGCTGTTCAATCAGGTGCTGCACAATTACACCAGGCAGCAGAGCGAGGCGCAGCTCGATGCTGAAAACAGTCGATTGCTGAACAACTGGATCAACGGTTTTGAGTCCGGCCTGAAGGGGCTTTGCAACAATAAGGAATTGAGCCCCTTGCGCTGTGAAATTTACGATGAAATGGCCGCTACGGCCGGAAGGTTCAAGTCCGGCGGCAAATAGCGGTTGCAAGGCAAAGGTGGGCGCAAGGCGTTTTAAGCTGAAGCGGGTGTGACGCCTTTGCGGAAAGCGGGCGGGCGCCGGGCAAATCAATAGGGGCGATCTACTTAATGGCCGCCCATTTTCAATAAAGAGTCCAGCACCCCCAATTCCGCATTCAGGTTGATCACGTCCGCCTGAAGCAAATGGGCGTGTTCGGCGGCAAAGGCCGTTTCCAGACGGGCCAGCAGCTCCCGGCTGCGTTCAATTTGTCGGCGCACTGCTTCTGCGCCGACGCGGTTGCGCCGCAGTCGGATAATCTCGTCGCTCACCCGATGAGTGGCGCTCAGATAGCGGTTCAGAAATTGCACGACTGAATGTTCGGTTTGGGGCTTTTCGCTCACCATATCCAGAAGGTTGCGGGCCGAGCGGCAAATCGTTTCCGTAGATGCCTGCAGTTCCTTGGGCAGCAGATGAATTTTGTTCAGCAAATTGTCAATGCTGTTCTGTTGAGTCTGCACTGCTTCAGACAGCCCGGCGTTGTCCGGCTTGAGAGGGGTTTCCGGTTTTGCCGCGTCCGGCCTTGGAGCGGCGGAGTCCGGTTTTGCAGGGTGGTGCGCTAAATAGAAACGCAGGCTGTTGCTGCTGCGCAACACGGCGTTATGGGCCTGTCCCGCTTCTATGTCCCAGAGGTTCGGTTCACGGCGGGCAGCCAGAGCGCTGATGCGTTGTGAGGTCTGTTCAAAGTAGTTGATATTTTCCTGCATCTGCCGGTCAAAATCGGGTCGGGCCTGCAGATATTGGCGCGACTCGCCAAGCAGCACCAGGGCCTGCTGATGCAGCGGGGTGGGCAGTTGCTTGGAGTTGAGCCCGGCTTCCAGACGTTCGATGCTTGCGGTGAGCTTGCGGATATAGCGGGGGTGCAGCATGGTCTGCTGCAGTATCCGCTGGAGCACCCGGCCGCCCAGCCCCACTCCCGCGAACGAGGCGGCGCCAAGCAGCAGCCGTCCGGGCATGGCCTCATATGAGAGGCCGTGGCCGCTGAGCAGGGCCAGACCGGAGATGAAAATAAAGGGCAAAGCCACCCAGCCTGTGCCCATACGGCCCTTGGTAAGCAGGGCCCTTTGCATGAAGGTCTGGACGCCGCCGGCCAGCAGGGCCCCGTGCAGCGGTGCGCCGAGCAGGGCGATGAGTATGGCTTGCAGAAAGCCCAGGCCGGAGGGCAGAAAACAGTCAATGTTTTTAAACGCGCCGCTTGGGAACAGACAGATCAGGCCGAGGTAGGCGCTGAACACGGCCGTGAACGTGCCTGATGCGTGGGCCGCGGCCGGTTCGCCCACCAGCGCCAGGGCAATGGCGGCGAAGAAGGCCAGGGTGTGGGTAAGGGCGCGGGCGCCGAAGGCTCTCAGGCCGTTATCCAGCCGTTCGCCCAAGCCGGGCGGGTGATTATGCGGGTATGGCGTGCTCATTCACTTGGATTACTGGTGTTGGCGGTTTGAGGTTTGACAGTCCGGGAATTGCCGTTGCCGGGAGTGTCGGGCGTGCCGGAGATTAAACTGCCGCCGCCGGACGCGCCGCTGTTTACCGCAACCGGGTTTGCCGCCTCACCCCGGGCACCGGCAATGGCGTCTTTCGTCTGAGTTTGGGCCAGGGCGGTGAGCTTGGCTTTCAAATCCTGCTCCATGGCGGCCAGTTCCTGTTCTGCCTGACGGCGCTGATTTCTGCCCTCTTGGGCAATGCGCAGAGTTTCTTCCACGGTACTGATCAGCTTGCCGTGCGTTTCGTGCAGGGTATCCATATCCACAATCGAGCGCTCAACCTGTCGGGCAGTTTCAACTGTGGCCTGCTGCAACATTTCGGCATTGCTTTTCAGCAGGGCGTTGGTGGTGTCGGCCACATTCTGCTGCAACTGCACCGCGCCTTTCTGGGCCTGCAGCGACAGGGCCAGCACCATCTGGCTTTTCCAGATCGGAATGGTGGTGAGAATGCTGGTCTGAATCTTTTCCGCCAGGGTCTGATCGTTGCTTTGGATCAGCCGGATCTGGGGGGCGGTTTGCAGGGCAATGCTGCGGGAAATCTGCAAATCGTGCAGCCGCCGCTCGAACCGGTTGATCTGGTCGGAGAAATCGCGCACCCGTTGGGCGGCCATACTGTCGGTTGAGCTTTCCGCCGCCTGCATCAGGGCGGGCAGTTCCGTTTCCCGGGCCCGGTTCAGGCGCAGTTGCCCGGCCTCCAGATAAAGGGCCAGCTCATTGTGAAAATCGCGGTTCAGGTCATACAGTTGTTCCAGCACTTCAATATCGCGCAGCAGGCTGGTCATGGCGTCTTCCAGTTTCAGGGCAATGGCGTCCACCTGACCGGCCAGGGTGTTGAATTTAACCACCGAACGCGCGCGTTTGTTGAACAGGGAGCCGATCAGGGGGATTTTCGCAAGCGGACTTGGCTTTTCGTCCACAATGGAGCGGGGATCGAAATCCTTCACCTCATCCAGCAACTCGCCGAGACTTTCGCCGATGTGCCCGGAGTCTTTCGCCCGTACCTGCTCCAGCATGGTATCGGCAAAGCGGGAGATGTTGCGCATGGCTTCGGCGCCGTAGGTGGTGGAGAGTGCGGGGTCGTTCAATTGAATTTCCGCAGCCAGATTTTCCGCCAGGGCGTTTGTTTCCGGTGTGGTTCGGCTGTTGATGATCTCGTTGTTCTGCATACGGTTCTCAGGTGGTTGGCGGAGCGTTGATAATTGAGAACGCTCTTGGTTTAAGCTAAGACAATTGCGATATTTTTGAGTATAACAAGGCCGGAATGAATTTGCAAGCGGGCCGGGCCCGGCCCGCTTCCGATTATCGAACCACAACCGCAATCATGGAGGGGCTTATGCTTGAACGGGCTGAAGCTTTGAAGTTACTGGAAAGTGAAAATATGGAACCGAATCTGTTGCAGCATTCGCTGGCGGCGGAAGCGGTCATGCGCGGTCTGGCCGCGCATTTTGAACTGTCGGAGCCGGAAGTGGAGTTGTGGGCTCTGACCGGTTTGCTGCACGACGTGGACTATCCCCGCACCAAAGACCAACCGGCCCGGCACGGTTTGGAGGCTGAACGGGTTTTGGCGGGAAAGTTGCCGGACGAAGCAATTTACGCCATCAAAGCCCACAATGGCGAGTGCACCGGGGTGGAGCCGAAAAGCCGGTTTGACTTTGCCTTGCGTTGCGGGGAAACCGTAACCGGCCTGATCAGCGCCGCGGCCCTGGTGCGTCCGGACGGGCTGGCGGGCATGGAGCCCAAGAGCCTGAAGAAGAAAATGAAGGACAAGGCCTTTGCCGCGAGCGTGAACCGGGAGATAATCCGGGAATGCGGAAAAATCGGCCTGGAGTTGGACGAGTTTTTACAGATTGCGATAAAGGCCATGAGCGCCATGCCTGCTCAGGCCTGATTGGGGGTAGTGCGGGCGCGGCTTGCCCGCCACCGCATTTTATCGACCAGCATGCAGAGGCTGCAGAGCAGAATACTCAGGCCCGCGGCCACAAACACGCCCCGATAGCCGAACCCGGCCTGAATGACCAGGCCCCCGAACATCGGGCCGAAAATGCCGCTGGCATCAAAGGTGGACATCATCACGTTGGAGTTTATGGAATGAGTGCCGGGCGCCGAGCGGTCGTAAATCACCGCGGCCAGCAGCGGGTAAAGCACGCTCAGGCCCAGCCCGTAAAGCGCGGTGAACGCCACAAACGCCCAGCCCGGCCCCCAGGCCAGCCCAAGCAGGGCCAGGGCCAGAACCACACAGCAGATGCTTGTGGCCTGATAGCGGGGCAGGGTGTTCAGGCGGCGGCCGCCCAGCACTCTTACCACAATCATCACCAGGGTATAGGTGGAGAAAAACAGGGCGGGCGGCAGGCCGTTGAGCGTGCAGAGCCCTTTGATGAAGGAAATGACCATCATGGTCACAATTCCGAAAATCAGGCAGGCCAGATAGACGAACAGCAGGCCGGAATGGCTCACCGCGTGCCGCAGAGCGCGTCCGGACAGGCTGTTTTCGTTTTGTTGCGGGGTGGGGTCAGAAGCTTTCAGGCGCGGCGACAGGGGAATGAGCATGAGCAGGGCGGGCAGGCCCAGGGCCGCGGTTGCCGCAAACAGGCGGGGTTCGTTGCCGAGCAGGGGCAGAATGTATTCCGACAAAGCCGGAACAACGGCGTAGGGCAGCAGCGAGGTCAGGGAAAACAGGGCAAAGCCGTGCGCGCTCTGGCCTTTGGGAATGCAGCTTACCAGCACCGCCACCACGCAACTGGAGTAAAAGGCCAGGGCAATGCCCTGAATGAGGCGCAGGGCCAGAATGAATTCAATGGGGTGGGTAGGGCTGGTGAACAGATAACCCAACATAACCAGGCTGGAAACAGTTATGGAAACAGCCAGGGTCCACAGTTTACCGCGCCCGAACAGCAGAAAGCTGGCCAGGGGCCTGAAGATCAGGATCATGGCGAAAAGGGCGGAAATTAAAGCGCCGCGCCAGTTGGGGCTGATATGAACCGCTTCCAGCCACTGCTCGAAACAATAGAACACGGCAATGCCGATGTTGGAGCACATGGCCATGCAGAAAAGCAGGATGAAATCGCGGCTGAACAGTTTGCGGGGCGGTTCAGACGGCTTTAATCTTTGGGTTGCTTCACCGGGAGTTGAGTTGTCGCAAAGCATCTGTCCTCCGATCAGAGTTGTTCCGGCCGGGCACTGTCCGCAGTGAGCCGCGTGGTTCACTGCCGGCTGAGGGCTGGGAACATATTAACTGATTTTATGCAATATGCCAATCCGTTTGCGGATCAGCCTGTTTCACCTTGACGATGAAGTTCGGCTTTCAGGGCCTGTTCAGCTTGAAGTTCAGATTGAAAGCTACCATGTTTCAATCTCTTGTTTACTGAATATAAGCAATGCGGCGGCAAAGCCCGGAAGGCGCTTTTCGTCCTTGCGCTTGGGCGGGGGGCTCCCCGCCCGCGTCCCGCGCCCTGTCCTTTCCCCGCTGAGAGGAGCGGGGAGGAGCTTGAATTCGGCCTGAAGGCCGAGGTCTCAGAGCATAAAGGCATTTTGGCTGAAGCCTGGACGGGGAAAGAGAGCCCGGCCGGGTGGAAATGTCGGTGGGACGTCTTTCAGGGTTTTGCCGGTTTATTGCCTGCACCGGCGTCGGCGTTTGTTTCACGGACGAACCGCGGTTTGACTGTCGAATGCACACCAGGGGCGGGTTAGCACAGTCCGCCGGAGCCGGTTAAGGTTGAGGGTAATCCTTCAGGCCCTGAACCCGGGAGCTTTGCGCCGGGAATGCCCACAACCGGCAATTGAGTCGGGTGGCGGGCGGGCGGCTCCCGGCGCGTCCGGCTAAAGCGAAAGCAGCATGGCGTGTTCATCGCAGTCGGGGAAATGCGGGCAGTTGATGCAGTCTGACCAGACCTTCTGGGGCAGGGCTTCCTTGGTCACTTCTATAAATCCCAAACACTCAAAAAAGCCGACCTGGTAGGTCAGGGCAAACACGCGCCCCAGGCCCAGTTCTCTGGCTTCATCAATACATTTTTGGGTGAGGGCTTTTCCCCAACCCTGTCCGCGGGCCTTCGCGTCCACCACCAGCGAGCGGATTTCGCCCGCGCCTTCCCAGATGATGGCCAGAGCGCAACAACCCAGAATGGGCCCGCCGTTGCCGGGGTCAATGACATAAAAGTCCCGCAGGTGGGAGTACAACTGCCGCAGGGAGCGGGGCAGCAGCAGTCCTTCAGCGGCCACATTCAGGAGCAGAGTGTGAATTTCCCGCACATCGTTCATGCGCGCTTTGCGGATAGTGGGAGTTTCCATAAGCCTATTTATACTTATCGACAATGTCGGTTAATTCTTTCAGCGAGGCAATGCCGATGCGGTATTCCACCAGCGAGCCCGTGCGGTCGATGACGATTAAGGTGGGAATGCTTTCAATTTCAAAGTAGTCCACAAAATCCTGTCCGCAATGATACACCGGGAAGTTGATGTTCTGCTTGTCCAGAAAGGCTTCCAACTTGGCGGTGTCCTCGTCAAGCGATATCCCGTACAGGCGCACGCCGCTGTTTGGGGGATAGCGGCGGTGAAACTGCACGAAATTGTGCGATTCCTGGGCGCAGGGCGGGCACCAGCTGGCAAAGACGTTCAGGAGAATGATGTCGCCCTTATGGCGGCTGACCATGCTCTCAATCTCGTTCATGTTCGCGGGAGTATATTTCTCCGCGGCCTGGACCGGAGCGCAGAAAAGCAGGGCCAGCAACAGCACCGCGGCTGCGGACGCTTTTGAAAGAAGGGTGGCCGGTTTTACCGGGCGGGAAAAAAGGGATGAAAGTCGGCTCAAGGTGCTTCTCCTTAAGGTTACAGGTGTTTCAGGCGCAGACGAATACGGCCGTCTGTCTGCCCGGGGGCTGGGGAAAGGGCGGCTTCCGGTGTCTTCCACCCGCCGCACACGGGCAGGGACGAAATGGGGAAGGGCTCCCGTGAGCCGGAAATCCGTTGCCTGCCGGGGTACGGGGCCGGGCGGGCGGCCGCCCGGTGCCCGCCGTCATCACATTACTTCAAATATCGTTTCAGCAAAGAGTTTACGCTTCAGCGGCTTCCTCATTCACATTCAATTTCCAGGCCGTTTTCCAAATTGCTCAGCTCCGCGCTGGTCAGGTTTACGGTCTTCCCGTCACTTTGATGGCAGAGGCCGCTTACCGGGGAATCATCGACATAGATTACCGAGATGAACAGTTTACCGTCTTCCCTGTATATAATTTCTCTTCCTTCCTGTTTGTCTGCTTTATATTGTACTTCTGTTTCAAGTGCGCCGCTTTCAGAGTATCGTTTTGTCGTTCCTTCCAGTTTGTCCGCTTTATACGGGGCTTCTCTCTCAAGCGCGCCGCTTTCATAGTAGGACTTTGCTGTTCCTTCCAGCTTGCCTGCTTTATATGGGAGATCCGCCTGCAGTCCGCCGCTCTCAAAGTAGATGCACTTTCTTGACAGATCCTGGATTACGGGGCTGGAATAGGCATTTGCTTCTATGTTGGTATATCCGGCCGCCCGGGCTTCTTCCAGAGTGGCGGGGCATTGGGGCAGTTGCGCGGACTGGGCCCGGGCCGGGGGTGCGGACAGGGCGGACATAACGGAAAGGGCACACCAGAAGGCTGCCGGATAAACCAGACGCCGGACGGCGTTTGACGGTATTCTGAAGTTATGGTTCAGCATTTGCACCTCCAAAAGGTTTGGTGTTTCAAGTCACAATTCGGCCCGCTCGGGCTGCACCGCATCCGGCAGATCCGGCCCGGCCGCGTTTGCAGCGGGCTTCCTCACCTGCATTCCACATCCAGGCCGTTTTTCCAATTGCTCAGTTCCGCGTTGGTCAGGGGTACGGTTTCACCGTCGCTTTGGTGGCAGAGGCCACTTACCGGGGAACCCTCGGCATAGATTATTGAGATGAGGGGCTTGCCGTTTTCCCTGTACTTTATTGCCTCACCTTCCTTGCGGCCCGCTTTATATGTTACTTCCGATAAAAGCCTGCCGCTTTCAGAATAGGTTCTGGCTATTCCTTCTTCTTTGTCCGCTTTATATGGTATTTCAGCTTGGAGACTGCCGTTTTCATAGTAGGACTTCAGTGTTCCTTCCGATTTGCCCGCTTCATATGGGAGTTCGCTTGCAAGCATGCCGTTGTCATAATAGTGTTTCAGCTTCCCTTCCCGTTGATCTGCTTTATATGGCTCTTCGGTTTGAAGCCTGCCATCATCATTGTAGCTTTTTGCTGTTCCATCGAGCTTGTCCGCTTTATACGGCAGCTCAACTTGCAGTCTGCCGTTCTCAAAATATATACACTTTATGGATTGATCCTGAGTTATGAGATGAAAATATATATTTGCTCCTGCATGAGTGTATCCGGCCGCCCGGGCTTCTTCCAGGGTAGGGGGGCATTGGGGCAGTTGCGCGGACTGGGCCCGGGCCGGGGGCGCGGACAGGGCGGACATAACGGAAAGGACACACCAGAAGGCCGCCGGATAAACCAGACGCCGGACGGCGTTTAACGGTTTGAAGTTGCGCTCAGGCATTTGCACCTCAGAAAGGTTTGGTGTTTCAAGTCACAATCCGGCCCGGTCGGGCTGCACCGCGCACGGCAGATCCGGCCCGGCCGCCGGGCGCTCGGTCCGACTGTCGGCCTCTTCCTGCATGTGCCCCGCCGTCTTTGCAGCGGAACAGTAAAAATGCTTCCACAGGCTTCAGCGATTGTCAACAGTTTTTCACTCTGACCACTATCTGTCGGAGCCAGCCCCTGTCCGCTCTCCGCGCGCTGTGTGTTCACTCCGCGCTGCGCCCCTGTCCGTCAGTTCAGGCCGAGCAGGCGTTTGGCTTCTTTCACCGCGCCCACCGCATCGGCGGAGTAGCCGGACGCGCCGATTGCCCGCGCGTATTCCTCAGTCACCACCGCTCCGCCTACCATCACCTTGATGGGCAGGCCTTTTTCCTTAAGCAGGGCAATGGTGTCTTCCATGCGCACCATGGTGGTGGTCATCAGGGCGGAAAGCCCGATGAGCGAAGCCTTGTTGTTGATCGCCGCTTCCACTATGGTTTCGGCCTTCACGTCCTTGCCCAGGTCAATGACCTCAAAACCGTGATTGCTCAGCATCAGAATCACGATGTTCTTGCCGATGTCGTGGATGTCGCCCTCAACCGTGGCCATGATTACCACCGGCCGGTCAGACGCGGCATTATCTTCTTCCAGCAGCGGCTTGAGCCGGGCAAAGGCGGTCTGCATGGTTTCCGCCGCCTTCAGCAGTTGGGGCAGGAAGTATTCCTTGCGCTCGTACTTTTCGCCCACCGCGGTAATGGCGGGAATCAGCCGGGTCTGCACAATGTCAAACGGGGCTTCGTCCGCTTCCAGCAGGGCTTCCACCAGGGGCAGCACTTTGTCCTTGCGCCCTTTGATCACGCAATCTTCCAGACTGAGCCCGTCCGCCGCGCTTTTCGCGCCGGAAGCAGAGGCGCCCGCCGCCCTGTCCCGGCCTTCCCCCTGGTTGCTTTGGGGGGCTGGAGCCGTGCCGCCGCCGCTTGTTCCGCCGCCCGTCCCCGCCGGTTTCCAATCGGCATAGGCGTTGACGAAATCATCTATGCCGTCCTGTTTGCCCAGCAGGGCGTTGGTTGCGGCCACTGCTTCCATAAGTCGGCGGTTTCCCGGGTTGGCAATGCAGGCGGAAAGCCCGGCTCCGGCCGCCATGTTCAGAAAGGCGGCGTTGAGAATTTCCCGGGCCGGCATTCCGAATGAAACGTTGGACAGGCCCACACTGGTGGCCAGGCCCAGATTATCGCAATAGCGAATGGTTTCCAAACAGGCGCGCCCGGCGTCCGGGCTGGCGGACACGGTCAGGGCCAGCACGTCCACCAGAATCATCTGTTTGGGCACGTCCAGGGCGAACAGTTGCTCGAGCAGGCGGTCCAGAATGGCGATGCGCTGGGCCGCGGTGCGGGGCAACTCACCGCCGGTCAGGGGCAGGAGAATGAACGGAGAGCCGTATTTCAGACACAGCGGCGCCAGGGCTTCCACCCGGCCCGGTTCTCCGTTGATGGAATTGACCAGGGGCGCGCCCGGACAGGTTTCCAGAGCCGCTTCAACGGCCTTGGGGTTGGCGCTGTCAAGGCACAGGGGCAGAGGGGTCTGCCCGGCGAGCATTTCCACCAGTTGGGGCAGCAGCAGGGGTTCGTCCACCCCGGGCGCGCCCACGTTGACGTCGAGAATGGGGGCCCCGGCCAGGGTCTGCTCTTCCGCATATTGCAGGGCCAGGGCAAAACGGCCCTGCTGCAGTTCAGCGGTGAGCAGCTTTTTGCCGGTGGGGTTGATGCGCTCGCCGATTACCCGCAGCGGTTCATTGCCGCCGATGCGCACCGCCCGGGAGCGGGAGGTGACCACCAGGCAGTCGCGCTTGGGATAGGCCGTGGGCGGAGGCGGGAGGGCGTTCAGTTTTTTGCGCAGGGCCGCGATATGGGCCGGGGTGGTGCCGCAGCAGCCGCCCAGCAGTTTGGCTCCCCCGGCGGCAAAGTCCGCGGTGAGCGCGGCGAATTCTTCCGGCCCCAGCCGGAACACCGTGTTGCCGTTTTCCAACTCGGGCAGACCGGCGTTGGGCTCAATCAGCATGGGAACCGGGCAGTTATCCAGCAGTTCGGCCGCCACCGCCTGCATTTCCCTGGGCCCGGCGCTGCAGTTGGTGCTGATGATATCCACGCCCATGTTCAGCATGGTTTCCTTATATACCAGAGGCGAAGTGCCGGTAAGGCTCATGCCGCTCTCAAAGGTCATGGACACGCCGACGGGCAGGGCGCATTCCTCGCGGGCGGCCACCACCACCGCTTTCAGCTCGCTTAAATCAAAATGGGTTTCCGCCAGCAGCAGGTCAACCCCGCCCTGAACCAGGCCGCGGATCTGCTCGCGGAACACCGCCACCATTTCCCGGAAGCTCATTTCTCCCAAGGGCCGGATAAAGTGCCCGGTGGGGCCGATGCTGCCCGCCACAAACACCGGGCGGCCCATAGCCTTCTGCCCGGCCTGCGCCGCTTCCCGGGCAAAGGCGGCCATGCGCCGGTTGAACTCCACCACTTCCAGCCCGGCCGGCAGTTTCAGGCGGGTGCCGCCGAAGGTGTTGGTGGTGATCACGTCGGCGCCGGCCTCGATATATTCGCGGTGAATGCCCACCAGCACGTCCGGGTTTTCCAGACAGAAGAATTCCGGGCTCATGCCCGGGGTCAGGCCGCGGCTTTGCAGCATAGTGCCCATGCCGCCGTCAAAACAGATGAAGCCCGGCCCGCGCAGAAAATCAATAAACTTGCTCACGTCTGCCCTCGCTTGAGTTTTTCGGGGTATATTTCCCTGTTTCGTGAAATAATGCAAGGTCTTTATCGCCGCCCGGTCAGGGAAAAACCGGTCTGGAAGCCTTTTATGAAATTAAAGCGCCGTCCGGTATTAAGAATTTCGGGCCGGGGCCGATATATCAGGTAAGCTCATGACGATTGCCGCCTTGCAGCGGAAAGTTCCGCTTTCGGGCTCGGGGCGCATTCGACAAACTGTCTAACCGGCGGGTTCCACCCGCGTTAAACAGGCTGTTTCGGCCTGATATAAGAGAATATGCCTATGTATCGCATCTTTTGGGCTTTACTGATCAGTGCATTTACGGCGTTGCCGGCAATGGCGCAGCAGAATGCTGCGTCCGGGCTTAACGCCGATACTCCTTTGGTGATTGAGTCTTCCGGAGACGCCGTGGTTAACGGGCGCAAGGTACCCTTAAGCACAATCAACCGCCTGGACACGGGCTATTTCATTCCCGACGGCAAGGGCGGGCTGATCTGGAGTCAGGGGAAGCAGCCCCGGCCGGAAATGGCGCCCAGCTATCTGGACGCGCGGGAAATCAAGCTGCAGGTGCGCGAAATTGCCGAGCAGTTGCTGGCGAACATTCAGCAGCAGGAGCTCAGGGGCAAAATCGCGCTGCCCACTTCCTTTGTCAATCAGGACAACTTTGAGCAGACGTCGGCGTTCGGACGCTATATTGCCGAGCAGATGTTCCACGAGTTCAATCAGCGCGGTTTTCAGACCCGCGAATACCGGCTTTCCGGCCAGGATATCCGCATGGGAGAGGGCGCGGGCGATTTTTACCTCAGCCGGGCCAAAGGTAAGGTTAAGGTTACTGACGGGGCAAACGTGGTGCTGGTGGGCACTTATTATCAGGACGGGGTGAATGTGTTTGTCAACGCCCGCCTGATTCGTCCGTCTGACGGGTATGTTTACCGTACCGCCCAGATGGTCATGCCCATTACTCCCACCACCCGCACCATGCTGGCCCGCACCGGACGCCGCCTGGAAAGCGGCAGTATGCAGATTGTCTCCAAGGAATGGGTCATGGAACGGCAGTCCGGGAGCAGCGGGCGCGGCAGTAAGCAACGCCCGGCAGCGGAAGCTCAGTCCGCCGGAAACGGCAGTCCGGTTGACCAGGGGTTTGACATTCACTAGGTGCAAACCGGTTTTTGAATTCGGGTTGCTCCGGCGGCCGGGCAGGCCGGACGCCCTGGCCGCCCGTATCGCGGAAATTGTGTTTCCCCGCGACACGAAAGGCAGTGTATTGAGTGGTAATGTTTCAATCTGAAAAAGCTTTAAGCAGAAGGCCGGGCTGTGGAAAACGGTTCGGGTCTGTCGGGATATTGTGATGAACAGATTGATTGCAGGTGCGCTTTGCGCGGTGTGTTTCGGATTTGGCCTCACCGGCTGTGGCGGTCAGGAAGTGGTCAGCGCCCCTTATGCCGATGAAACTCTGGCCAATTACCAGGCCGGGAAGGATTTTCTGGCCGCGGGCCGCTATGAGCTGGCTAAGGAAAGTTTTACTCTGGCTTTGGCTTCCAGCCGCGATCCACAGATGCGGTATGTCCTGATGCAGGAAATAGACAGTGTGAATATGATGATTGAAACCCGCCGCTGAGCCGGGTGCGGCAGGCGGGCGGAAATGGCGTTCGGGTAAACAGGCATTGCCCGGCCCGGATAAGGCGGCGTCAGGCAGGGTACGGAATAAGCCGAGGCAGGCGCAAAGTCTGCAGCAATGGGAGAGGGCTTGCTTGGATAAGCAATGCCGGGAGAGTTATATGAAAAAAACGGTTTTCTTATATGTTGTTTTAGCGCTGTCCATATTCATTCCTTTAAGTGCGGCAGCGGACGAAGCCACGCCGCCGCCGGCTCCGCTGGTACCCACGGCGACCCAGAAAATGGCGGCGGAAATCAACGCCCAGATGAGTTATGTTGCCGATTCGGCCGCCGGACTTTCCATAGTGGTAACCACTCCGCAGGATCTGAACAATCTTGAAACCTCAAATCCGCTGGGGCGGCAGTTGCAGGAAGAAATGGCCTATCTGCTTACCCGTTCCGGGTATCGGGTGCAGGAAATCCGCAAAGGAAAGTATGTGGTGTTTGATAAGGAGCAGGGCGAGTTTCTGCTGACCAGAGATACCGACTTGCTGCAGTCCACCCGGTTCAACGCCAATCTGATTTTGGTGGGGACTTACACGGTTGGTCCCAAATCGGTGCGGGTGAACATGAAAGTGCTTCACGCCCCCAGCCGGGAAGTGCTTGCTTCCAGTTCCGCCACCATTCCCATGACCCGGGAAGTGCGTACTCTGACCAGTAATCGCGGGCTGGAAAATCTGGGGCGCACCCCTTCCGTGGGCACCAGTCTGCCCTATGGCAGTGGTATGCTCAGCCAGGATACCAGTGATTTGCGCTCCTATTATCATTATTGACCCGTTAAGGCCCGGTCTGATGAGCTTGGGTCACACCTGTCCGATGCGGGTTGTGGGCTGGACGGGCACACTGCATAACCGGAGGCGGCCGCTTGATGCGCCGCCTTTTTTGGGTCCGAGAGTTCGTTCAGCTGGGGGCTGTTTACAGGTTCGGTTAGAGCGGCAGCGGCTTAAAATTTATGTTGCCCTATTTGCACTTTTAGTTTAAACAATAGCAGCGCGGAGCGTAGCGCAGTTTGGTAGCGCACCTGCCTTGGGAGCAGGGGGTCGCAGGTTCAAGTCTTGCCGCTCCGACCAGAAATTTCAAGGGCTTTTCGGGTTGCCGAAGGCCCTTGTTTTTTTGAGCGGTACCGTAGCGGTACTCACTTGTTAATTTTATCATTGTGAGCTGTCACGCAAAATGAGAATTTTAATCACGACAAATGAGAATAGAAAGGCGAGAATATTTAAAATTTTTTAGAGAGAAATGTGTCCTATTTCCAATGAAAATTTTATAAGGAGCAAAAGGAGGGACCTCCCTATTTTTTTGGTTTCCGTCCTGTGCAGAGAGAGAATTTCCGCAACGTCCTTATTTCGTGTATCAACTCAGCTCAATCTTTTCTCCCCGTATGTTTACTGCCGTCCACGCTCCCCGATCGTAAATATAAATAAAATCAATCTGATGAGCGCGGCACGTCTGTTGAAGCATGTAAGCCGGTATAATTCGACAAGATACTCCGCATTTCTTATTTCTTACAACTTTACCGGTGGCAGGATGAATATATGCAGCATCGCCTCCGTTCAGCAGTTCCTCTATAGCGACCTCCTGCCTGAAGTGGCGTTTCAGAATACGCCCGAGACTGTCAGGGTCGCCGTGTTCATGGCTGATAATGACCTGATAACGATCGGAACCTGGAGTGTTTTTTCTTACTATACAGGCTTTGCTCATGCTCTCCTCCTTTTTTATCCTTTCTTCCTGTGTTTTTGTTGTCTGTGTATTCGCTCTGTACGCGGACAATTGCAAATGATTTCCGCGAATGTTCTCAACAATTTGAGGCAAATGAGGGCAGGTACTTCCCGCCCTTCTCTATGCTGTTGAGCATCCTCCCATGTCCATCTGAATACACCTGGCCACATACCAGGCCTGAAGCGGTGTGATGCCATTCCCCAGCGCCATGATCCGGGCTTTGTAAAGCTTAAACTCCGCGCGGCTGATCAGTCGGACGGGGCCGTCCAGTTGTCCGGCACGCCCATCATCCACTCGACAAATCGTGGGGCCGCGATATAAGTTCCGCGCGGCTTTTCTTCCCGACCCCGCAGGCCCAGCTCCAGACCAAGCAAACAGGCGCCCAGGCTGCGGCAGCGCTCCCAGGTCTCGTGCCGGCGCAAATAAAAGCCCCGGCTTTCGCAAGCTCCGGTCACGGTGGGGGTAGGCAACAATAAACAGCCTGTCTCTGATATGCGGGGCTCCAAACGCGGCTGCGGAAACAGTTTGCCACTGTGCATCATACCCGATGCGGGCAAGGTCTTCCAGCACTCTATCCATACCTTTGGAGCGCAGCCCCGGCACGTTTTCGATGACCGCGTAGCGCGGCCGCATTTCCGCAATGAGTCTCGCATATTCCTTCCATAGTCCTGATCTGGTTTCCGGCTCCATGCCTCTGCGCAATCCGGCGCAAGACACATCCTGGCAGGGGAAACCGCCCGTCAGCACGTCCACGCGGGGCAGTTCGCGCCCGCTGAGCGCACGCACATCATTATATACAGGTACTCCCGGCCAATGCCGGGCCAGAACGCTCCGGCAAAAGGCATTACACTCGCAGAAGAATGCGTGCTCAAACCCGGCCAGGCTGAACCCGTAATCGCATAAACCCGCTCCACTGAATAAACTGCCTATTCTCATTCATTTATCCCGGATTAATAATTACGGATAAATAGTTCACCGGCAGGTACGTTTTTGCCGTTGGCGCAGGTATAGCGAGTTTGCACTTCCTCAAATTCAAAATCCCTAAACACCTCTCTCACGCCCGGCGTGTCATTTAAACTGAGAATGAACTTGCCTTTGGTAGAGGCCAGTTGCGCGGCGAGCTTCCCGAAGTCGTCCCTGGAAAAAATGCCCTTGCCGTAATCGTTTTCATAGTCCCAATACGGCGGGTCGAGGTAAAAGAAGGTTTCCGGGCCGTCATAGCGTTGGATAATATCTCCGTAAGGCAAACACTCCACATATACCCGACACAGCCTCAGATGCGCGGCGGACAGGTATTCCTCAATGCGCAGCAGGTTGAGTCGCGATGGGCGCTGAGTGGCGTAGCCGAAGCTCGGGCTAACAATGCGTCCGCCGAAACATGCCTGATGCAAATAATAAAACCTTGCCGCCCGCTGGATATCAGTCAGGGTGTCGGGATTGGCCGCTTTCAGGCGCCCGAACTCATCGCGGGCTACCAGCGCCCACTTGAAATAGCGCACAAACTCTTCCAGATGCCACTGAATACAGCGATAGAGGTTAACGACGTCTCTGTTGATATCGTTGATCACCTCCACCTTGCTTTCCGGTTTTTGGAACAGCGCCCAGGCAGCGCCGGCGAACGGCTCTACATAGCAGGTATGCTTAGGGATGCGCTCAACAATCCGCTTGGCGAGCAGACTTTTACCGCCCAACCAGCCCGCCAGAGGCGGTCGGATGAACGGGGCTACGCAGTTAAAATTCGGTCTTTCAATTTCAGGCATAGGGCCTCCTTGATGAGGCTCTATGCCTTCAATTTTATGCGGTCTGACAAGATAGCCTTCGGTTGCGCGTCCTGCGCAACACTCAGGCTCGCTTGCGAAAACGCGGTTTTCGCGCGCTCCCCTTACGGGGTTGCCACATCCTGTGGCAATCTGCCGCTGGTTATACGGTTGATGGTCTTGCAACGCGGACATTTAACCGCAATGTCCACAACTTCGCCTTTAAGCAGCAGGCGGCCGCACTGGCCGCAACGGATTTCTTTTTCCGGTTGCTTTTCGGCTCTTGGCATTGGGAACCTCTTGTGTTTCAGGCCGTTCGCTGTTACCTTTTTGTTGTCCCGCGCGTGGACTAAGGGCAGCGGATCAAACCGGCGCGGTACCCCACGCCGGGGGCCGTGGGCTGTGCGTGTACACAGCTCGGTGGGGGCAGTCGCGCCCCCGCCTGCCTACACTAAATATCTCTTAAACAGCTATCTGATTGTCAAATATCTCAATCTCAGCGGATATGCCCGCAGGTGCGGCAGACCCAACCCACGCCGGGCACAAGATACATGCGATGTCCGCAGTTGTCACAGCTCATATCCGCCTCCCAAAAGATGTTGAAGCAATTCCATCGGGAAAATCACGTCCAGACCCTGACCGGCCCGCTGGTTATCATTATATATATAGCCCTTGAGCGGGCTGCGCTCCCACACATAATCATTGCCGCGGCTTTCCGGCGGGACGAAACTCCCGGACAGCGCCTCAATTTTCGGGGGGAGCCCCAGCGCCAGATATTTTTTGTCCGCCGGGCAGTCATATGTGCCCTTGATTACAGCTGACGCGAGCAGGCTGAGCGTGTAGTCGCTCCACCCATCATTCAATTCCTTCTTCGGTACAGCCCCGCCTGCAGCCGCCAATAGCCGGATATCCGCGTTATAGCCGCCGTGCCGCCTGTAGGCGACTTTGAGCGCACGCCGGAACCAGCGTGAGCCGGTAATCCGCTCTCCCACAAAATTAACCAGGGCGCGGCTGT
The DNA here is from genome assembly GCA_944325195.1 of uncultured Desulfovibrionaceae bacterium. Taxonomy (GTDB): domain Bacteria; phylum Desulfobacterota; class Desulfovibrionia; order Desulfovibrionales; family Desulfovibrionaceae; genus RGIG1962. Next base: position 75,763 of record CALUZB010000017.1, read on the forward strand.
GAGTGTTGTGGGCGGAAAGCATGTACACCCGCCCAACGAAAACCTGCGCGTCCGGACAGGTTAAAAGCAGCGATGGCGACAGCAAAATCATCATCAGCCGGTATGCAACCTTGTATTTAATTTTGCCGGTCAGCGTATAGCCCAAGGCCAGCCAGGCCAAACACATCAGGATTTCCTCGCTGCCGCAAATCCACCAGAAGCGATACACATGGCCGCGCCCGAACAGCCGCTTGCCCCTGTTGGCGGAAGAAATGAGCATGGGAAAACCTTCCCAGCTCGCCTTTTCCCAGACCCGGGCCAGTTTTGTCCGTTCGTCCGCCGTCATCCGGTCAAGGGCGCCGTACACGCCCAGCATGCAGCCCGCCAGCATATCCGTGGAAAAATCCGGAGTATCCGCCGGATAGGGCTCGCGCAGATTGCGTTTGAGGCTACCGTTGTCATCAACCAGACGCATGAAATTTGCCCATTCCGTTTCCGGCCGCACATACGCCAGCATGCCCAAAAACTTGGCTGAATCGTCGTCCAGACCGTACTTGACCCGGTCAAGCGACTGATACAGCGCATCGGCCCGGTCAAACAGCTCCGTCCGATTTATCGGGTTGTTTGCTCGGGGCGGGGTAATTTGCGGCGGGCGCCATAAAAAGCGCATGGCAAATCCGATAACGCAGCGCAACGGCTGCAATATCAGAGCGTCAAAAATCAACAGCAGTACAAATTTCCACATACCGCCCCCTAATCAGCAGCCGGGCCTTCCAACCCGGCCAGCTCCGCCCGCAATTCGGCGGCCTCCCGTTCCAGCTCCGTGTAGCGCGCCTCATCTGCCGCGGTGGCGGTTCCGGCTGCCTTGGCCCGCAGGGGGCGGATTGAGGCGGCGTCAATCTCCTGCAGCCGCGCTTTGATTTCCGCAATCCGCTGCGCTTGCAATTCCGCTTCGTCGGGTTCGGGCGGCTCGCTGCTCCAACCCTCCGGGTAAGGTCCGTAATCCGTGATGATGTGGGGTCGGCCGTTCAGCCAGCCGGTTTTACCGCGGTGGTCTTCTTTAAGCTCCCAGGTGGAGCCGTTCCAGACGGCGGCCCGTCCTTCGCCCGCCTCCGGCGGCGCAACCGGGGTGGCCCCGATGCAATCGGTAATCGGCGCGCCGTTCGGGCGGGTCTGGGCCGGACGGGAACCCAGATAAACGCCGTTTTTCAGGTCAAAAATATACAGTTCCACGGTCATGATTGTCCTCCTCAAGATTGCGCCGGATTGCCCAGATAGATGCACACGGGCTGGGCCAGGTTGGCCGGGCGCACGGCATTTAAGGTGTATTCCAGAGCATACGCCCCGGAAACGTTGGCACTGACCCCGAAGCCTTGGGTAGTGCTCGTGGGTACCTGCTCCTCAATGTTGGTGAGTGGCGGGCCCCCGAAGTAGTTTCCCCCGACCACCGCCTGATAGGTGTCGCGGGAGCCGATTTGGGTGGCGGCCTGACTGGTTCCGGCGGCGCGCCCCACATCTTTGGTTTGTCCGGGCGTCCAGTTGCGCATAAACCAGCCGCCCAGGCGGGGAGTGTAAAGGCCGATATTTTCGGGGTGTCCCACCCACTTGGCGGGGTTGGCGGCTTTGTCCTCATCGCTCGCGGAGGCCTCCAGCAACATGCCCTCAAAGCCCCCGGCCTGGTAAATTTCGGCGAATTCGGGCCAGTCGGCAAACAGGGCGAGGCTGCCGTCGGCCCAGATGTGATGGGGCGGCAGGCTGGCGCTTCTCCACCAGCGGGGCACTCCGATGAAGGATTGGCGGAAGGTGTCGATATCGTCCAGGGGGACGATTTCGCGGCGCAGCATGGGGCCGTAGCCGTCGTTATCAAACAATCGCCGGAAAAGACCGGGAAGACTCATACAGATACCCTCACGAAAATTTCTATTGTCGCGGGAATGTTTTGATGAAACACAACAGATGCTGAAGCGTTTCCCGCGTCTCCTACTTCAGCGTATGCGTACGTGTCCGCGTCCGCGCCCTCCATGCACAAAATTCCGTCCAGCCAGAGCTGCAACTGACCGGAACCGACCACATAACCCGGAACGGCATAGGGCTCGCCAGCCTCAATCACCCCGGCGCGGGTGTTTGCCGCGGACAGCGATACGCTGTGGCTCACGCTTCCGCCCGGCAGGGACAGCTCCTCCGGCTCGCCGTTAACCACACGGCTGATTTTCAGTATGCTCGGCATAATACTTCATACCTCCGTAACGGCGCGGGAAGGATCCCCCCGCGCCGCCGCATATTCCGGTTACTCGGATTGCTGCACCTCAAACACAATGCCGTTGTCGCGCAGGTTCTCCGGGATGGGCTCCCCGGCATTAATCACCGCGCATTCCACCAGCCCGTCGTGTACAACTGTACCATCCAGGGTCAGCTTGCCGGAACCGTCCTTACCCAGGGCGTTGAGCGTCTCCAGGTTGCTGTGCTCGTGCTTTTTGCTCACAGCATCGCTTACGTCGGTCAGACTTACACCGGAATCCTTGATGATTTTGCCGGTTGCGCCGTTAAATGCGGCCAGGTTGTCCGCTGTGGAGGATTCCGGGCCGGTTACCGCGCCGTCAATATTGGTCTGTACCACCTGCCAGTCGGCGTCCCCGCCGCTTTCGGCTACATAGTCGGCCACGCAGATAAGCATGTCGCCCACTTCGCAGGCCTGCCCTGCATAGGTTCCGGCCAGACCCACCTTGTAAGTCCAACCGGCCTGATAGCCTTCCGTAGGCAGAGCATTGTCGGCGTCCAGGATGCCCTTGAATATCAGTGCGTCGGATGCAGCTACCAAACCGTTAATTGTGGTACGCAGGTTGGCGAGCTCGGTGTTCAGGGCCAGCTCGGAACCGGAACTGCCGGTGACAAGCACATTGGCGCCGCTGATATTCAGGATTTCACCGGATTTGTTCTTTAAAATCGCCTTAATTGCCATGACAATCTCCTTGTTGTCGGTTATGGGTTATGTATTTCAGACGGGGGCGTTATATACGCCGCTCCATCCGCTACCTGACTAAGTGATTTTTCCAGGGCGTTTATTCGGGCGGTAAGCCCGGTGGCGGTTTCCGGCGCATCGTGCAGAGACAGGGCGTCGGAATGGCCGCGGATTAAAATTTCAAATTCAGCGCCCTCCGGGGCGTCAAACAGCAGCCGCACCGCGCGGGCATAGCCGTCGGATTCGGCTTCGACTTCCTCAAACTGTGCGTGTGCGCCCTGGTGGCAGTTAAGTCCGTCAAAGGACAGACTTACTGCGTTGTGGCCGGGGATATAGGTTACGCCCTCCGGCAGCGGAAGCAGTTCCCCGGCGGCAACCGCCGTCTCCAAAGTCCAGACAGCGCGACGGGTATGGCGCAACGCCTCAACCAGGGCGGAGAGCAGCAGATATTCCTGCCGGGTGGCGTAGCCGTCATCCGCTACTTCAATGGTCAGTTCGGCATCGGTGCTCTGGATAATCGGGATAGTCAGCTCGTGGGTGATGGTCTGCCCGTCCTGGGGCAGCATCTTGTAATAGCGGCCGTGGTTGGCGTAGGCGTACAGGACTTCTTCTTCCTCGCCTTCCAGATGCCCGACCACTCCCAGCTCGTAAATCCAGAAACCGCCTACGTCCGCCGGTAAAGTAGCGTGCAGCAGGGTAACTTTCGGGTCGTTCGCGTCCCGGCTGCGGGCATCTATGGGGCGGCGGCAGACCTCATGCACCAGGGAGGTTACGTTCGGATTCGGGGTTACCTCCTGCAGATTTGCATCTCCCACAACAATGTGGGTAAGCACAACGCCCTTGCCGGTTTCCAGAGCGCGGGCTTCCAGGGCCGCGCCCGCATCGGTTAATACCGCAAAATATTTGGGGGCTTCGTCAGCCATAAATTACTCCACACGGCGCGGGCGCACGGCCACGCGGGTTGAGGTGATGCCGGTCACTCCGGCCGGATTGCGCCGCGCCAATGCCGGACGACAGGGCGGGAAATACAGACGCAGCCGGGCGCTGCTTATACCTCCCACTCCCGGGGCAATCCGTTTAAACATAACCGGCGGCTCAGGCGGGGCAAAATACAGAAAGCTCCGGCTCATGGTGCGCGAGCGCGCTCCCACTCCCACCCTCTCTTCCAGCGGCGTGCGGCTTTCTGTGGTTACCCCTTCCAGTACGGAGCGGCCCGGTTTGTATTCGTTGGCCAGCAAATAGACCAGCGCGCCTGCCTGCTCATCAAAGCCGCCGGAGGTAACGTCCAACTCCAGGCGGAAATGTGCCCACAGGGCCGGGTCATTCGCCGGCAACACACGGGCGATGAACTCGTTTTCCGCGAAAATCTGCTCCATCCCGCGCACCTTGCCGCCCAGTGTGTGCCAGGCAAAGGCGTTGAGCACGCGGCGGCGGTAACTCTCGTCCGTATCCGCCCGCCACCGGGTAATCCCCCGGCTCTCGCCGTACCAGACCAGGAACTCGTCATCGGCTTGGGGCGGGATGAATTGCCGCCGTAACCGGGCAATGTCCTGTAAAATTTTGTCGTTGTACGCGGCAATGCCGTGCAGCAGACAGGCGAGCTGCCCCGGCTCGGCAATTTGCGGCCAGGCCAGGGTATCGCGTAAATAGCGCCAGAATACGCCTTTGTCGGTATAAAACGGCACGGCTAGGCATCCTTTGTCCACTGCGCGGAAACGCTCAGGCTGTGCAGGGTGGCCAGCCCGTTATGCGGCACGGTAATATCCGCAACAGGCGAACTCCACAAAATGCGCTTTACCCCAGGCAAAGTGACAATCGGGGCGGCCAGACGGTCGCAGATTACGTCCTCTCCGATGCCGATCCCCTGCACCGCCGGGTTGTTTCCGCTGAAATAATCCTGCATAAAATTGGTTGCGGCCTGCTTCAGAGCGGTTTCATCGCCGGAAAGCAGTTCCAGGGTAAAATCCACGTCCAACGGAACAGGCTCGGGCGGCAACACCAGGAAATCATGGTTAATTGCAATTACCGCGTCGATCGCCTCAGTCACCCGGTCAAGCAGCCCCTGGGTGGGGATGCCTGCGGAGCCTTTAATAATGATATCAATTGTTCCTTCGCCGCGCGGGTGTTGGTCGGCTATAGCAGCTTCCGTCACTCCGGTTACTGACAAAGCCGCGGATTTGTAAGCTGCGGCGGTTATCCCGGCCTGAGCGCTCCAGGCCAGTACATAGCGGCGGCGCAACTCCACGTCGCTTTCCCGGTTGGCTGCTTCCGAAGTCAGCCAGTCTGCGGAATTGTCCACCCCGCCGATGCCGGATACCGGGGTGACCAGCTCGCAAATCTGACCGGGCCCGGCATTGGCCGCTGCCCCGTAGTCTTCGCTTTCCACCGGTACGCCCGCTTCGACTTCCCCGCCCGGCAGCACCGCGTCCACCGTAGTCACATAACGGTAAACCTCGCCGTTGCCGTCCGGCAGGGTGCGCACTATCCGCCCGGCCGGAATCGGGATATTGCGGGAGAGGCTTTCGCCTTCAGCCCGCCGGAATTTAACCAGCCCGGTCGCCTTGGTGGCGGGTTTGCGGGTAAGCCCGAGCTGATTGCAGTGCACGTCCAGCCAGTCGCCGGAAGCGTGCAGGGGTACGGCCTGTTCCAGAGTTGCCTGTAAAATCTGCAAGAGTTGGTAGGTCTGGAAGGCCTGCATCTCCAGAATGCCCCGCACCACTCCCTTGTTCAGGTTCAGGCGGGCTGGCAGCCATCCCCTGGCCGCGTATTCCTCCTGCTTGGCCTCAACTTCGGCAAACAGCTCGGCGCGCACTTCCTCAAGGGTTTTCGACAAGGTCGGCAAGGGCAGTATCGTTTGGATTGACATCGGCTATCACCAGTCGGTTGACGTTTTTGTCGTATTGCAACACCAAATTCAGAGGATGGTCTTCCCCGACAAACCGGAATACCGCCAGCACGGCCAGAGCGCGCTCATCCCAGTAAAGCACAGAAGAGCGCACCGAACCCAGCTCCACCCGGGGGTCGGCCTCAATGCGCATGGTCACTTCCGCGCACAGGCCAAGACGATTGCTCAGGGTGTTTTCTTCCAGAATCCAGTCGTGGATCAGACTGCCGAACGCGGTATCATAAAACAGGCGGCCCAGCCGGGTGAACAAACGCAGGCGGATATCCTGCACTCCGGTTTCCACCCCGTCAGTCAGAATCAGCTCGCCCCCGGCGGACACTCTGGCCTGTCCGGCCGCGTCCAGGGCAATGTCCCGGCCCCATAAATCGGTATCGCTGCTCATGACCGGACTTTAACTTAATCGCAGGGGGCCTGCGTTTCTGTGAGTAAACTATGGAAGGTTTTTAAAAGATTGACATTCTTTTGATATTCCCTAATCTTGCGGAAATACACGGAGATGAAAAATGACCTTAAAATGCCTTTTCGCATCGCTTATATTAGTGTTTTCCTCAGCTCAGGCCTTTGCGGAGCAAGTCCGGGTTGTCCGCGTGTCTGACGGAGACACAGTGCATGTGGAGCCTGTAGACGGGGGTGAACGTATGCGGGTCAGGTTATACGGGATAGACTGCCCGGAGAAAGACCAGCCGCATGGGAGCATAGCCGCGGCATATCTCACCAAAGCCGCGCTGTACCAAGAGGTTGAGCTGACAAGTTACAGCAAAGACCGCTACGGACGGATACTCGGAGTCTTGGAAAAAGACGGAGAAAACCTTAATCAAAATATGGTGCGTGATGGTCTCGCCTGGGTCTATACAAGGTATTGCAAAAAAGATTTCTGCAAGGATTGGGAATCCCTGCAAAAGCAGGCGCGTATCAACAAAACCGGGCTATGGGAAAATCCGGACGCCGTTTCGCCTTGGAAGTGGCGCAAAATGAAGAAAAATTAATTGCATCCCTCACAGCCGTTTACCTTGCCGGTGATGCCGCCGGTAACAGTGAGGCTGCCGTTAATGGTGCAGGGGCCGTATAAGGTGTAGCTCCCCTCGTGATTACGGTGGCTCTTGTCCTCACTTTGGCCGATGCCGCCGCCCTGGCCTGACGCGCTGATGTTGCCCTCCAGATTGATTTGCGGGGCGCGCACAGTGGCGGTTCCGGCCGCCTCAACCAACACATCTCCCCCGGCCTTCACCGTCCAGTTCTGCCCGGCCTCATTCTCCACGCTTTCCGGGGTGATGCTGATGATTTTGCCGGCCGCGTCAATCTTGATGCTTACCCCCGGTTCTTTCTGGATAATCAGCTCATTCAGGCCGCATTCCGGGGCCTGGTTGCCCTGCCAGCGGAAGTTGCTGATGCGCGGGTAGTTGGGGTCGCCGTCGTAATAGGACAGATCGCAGAGCGTGCCGGGCGCGGGCGGGCAGACCACGCCGCGCTTCGGCCCGCCCCAGAGCACCGGGATTTCCACCCTGGGTATCAGGGGCTCGTTGGCGTCGTCCGTCTCGTCGTTGCGCAGGGGCTGCACGTCCGCGTAGTATTGCCCGTCCGAGGCGTAGGCGTTGACCACCCGCGCCTTGCGGGTCATGCGGTAATAGTGGCGCATGTCCGGCATGGCCAGTTCAATAACCTGCTTTAAGAGAGTAATTAAATTCAGGTTGCCGCTCATCCCCACCCCCGTTCCGTGCCGTAAAGCACAATGGTTTTATTCCCGCCCGCGCCAAGCTCGTGACGCACTTCCAGTGCCCGCACCAGCTCATTCACCCCGCGCCGGGCATCGCGAATGCGCACCCGCATTCCGGCAATCAGGCCGGGCGCCGGGCAGGCCGTGATTTCGCTTAAAGCCGCCGGGCTGTGGGCCGGGCTGTGCACAAACAAGTTTTGGGCGGTTTCAAACACATAAGTATCGCCCGGCTCGTCCGCATCGCTCCAGGTGAGTTGCCCATCCGCTGACAGCCAGACAGAGTGGCGGGAAAAATCGTGGCCAAAGGAGCGGGCCAGGCTTTGCTCAAGCTGCTTGATCGCCCGGGCCGCGGAAACGTTGCTGAACACGATATGCGGCAGAATATCCGCGGGAATGTTGATTTCTCCCACCGGCAGACCGGTTGCTTCCAGTACCCGACGGGCGACCAGGGCAGCGGGCTCTCCGTGGAAACTCCGGGTGATTTTAGTGTCGAGCAGGGCCTGCTCCCGCCCCACAGCCGCCACAGACAGGGCGTCCGGGCCGCTCTGCTCAAGGCCGGCAACCGTACCCTGCCACTCGTGCCAGAGGTTGGCCTCGCCACGGTAGCCGAAGCGCAATTGCACGGCCATGCCGGTTTGCAGGCTCCCGCCGATTTCCGCACCCGGGTCGGATACGGTTATTTCCGCCCGGCTCACCACGGCCGCCCGCCGGTAAACCAGATTGATTCGCGGCGAGCGCAGCACCTCAAAGGGGCCGATATTACAACGGATGTTAATGCCTTCGATCATGGTACTTCCTAATTCAAATCCACCTCAATGGTTTTTTCTGCCTCCGCGTTTACGGCGCCGGTATCAACGCCGAGCACGCCCGCGATGCGCGCGGCAGCGGCGTCTGCTATCTCCTTGGGGGTAGGGGTTTTAGCCTGGGCCTTTTCCAGGCGCACCACCGGCGGGTTATGCTCAACAAAAGCCAGACTTGCGCTGATCCAGTCGTTTCCTTCGCTCTCCGTGGTATCCAGGCGGGAGAACACCGCCTGACGCACCCCGCGCGCGCTCAGATGCCGGGAAGCAACGGTAAACACCTGCGGGTTGGCCTTGCCGTCCAGGTTGCGGAAAGTCCGGTTCAGAGCTTCCAACTTCTCATAACAATCCGTTTCCGAGTCGGTGAGCAGGACAAGCTCCAGGGAGATATCAGCGTCCTCAAAGCCTTGCGGGGTTTTGCTCTTGCCGCTCTGGCCGTCCACCTGCTGCTCGTCAAAGCGCACCTGGCCGGACACGCGCAGGGATGTGATAATCCCCGGCAGGACTTCCCCGTTCAGGCTGACCTCTCCGTCCTCAAAGCTGATTATTTTCGGGTTTTGCTCATTATCAGGCATATCACGCTCCCTGATATTCGGCCACCAGGCCTTGCAGTTGTTTAATGAAATCCTGCGGCTCCTGCACATTGGGCAGTTCCAGGCGGGCGATATTAATTGTAATATTTTGCCCCGCGGCTTCTTTGGCGGCGCGGGCGGCCCGGTTTTGCGGCTGAGCCGGGATCACCTCGTCCAGACGCGGCTCGGGTACGGAAGACGGAGTCGGGACGTCATCCGTCCCGAACAACTCCGACAGAGAAGGAAACCAGCCGCTCAGATGTTCCCCGACCGCTCCCAGCACGCCTTGCAGCGGGCCGAGCAGCCCGCCCAAATTGGCGACAACCCCCTCGCCCAGGGTACTCATCAAGGCCATGCCGCTTTGGGTGAGCGTGGAGAGCGGGCCGCGTTTGGCGTCGGAGAACGGCAGAAACTCCCGCACCTTGCTGAGGACGCCGGAGAATGTATCCAGCAGGCCGCTTGCGGCCTGTTTAATCCCATCGATAAACGTACTGATGAGCTTACGCCCGCTCTCCACCAGAGTGATGCCGGAAAACCAGGCCTTGATTTGCGTCCAGGTATTTTCCAGCCCGGTGATAATCTGCACGGCGGTGTTTTTAATGCCGTCGGCAAAACTGTTGAACCAGTCCCCTGCGCCGAACAGATTAAAGATATTGTACAGCATCTCCCGCACGGTGGAGAGCATGTTCCCGGCGATGTCCAGGGCCCCGGAAAAGTCGCCGGTAAGCAGCGCGGCAAGCAGGCTGACCCCGTCAACCAGCAGGGAGATGAAATTAACCGCCTGACTGAGGCCGACGGCAAATGCTTCAACGGCTTTCCCGGCCAGCCAACCCAGGACTTCGCCCAAACTACGGCAGTCAGAGGCGGCGGAGCTTACTCCCGCGCCAAACAGCGTTTCGAACAGTCTGACCAGGGGGTTGAAGGCGCGCTGCAACTTGAGGAAGGCTTTCGGCAGCCCGGACAGAGCCTTGAACAGATTTCCGAAAGCCCCGTTCATCATATTCCCCACCCGTGAAAGTACAGGGCTTATTGCATCCCAAAAACCTCGGAAAAACTCCTGAACCCGGTAAATTGCCTTGGCAATGGTGGTGACCAGACCGAGCAGACCGTTAGCTTCAATATCCTTTGCCAGTTGGCCGCGCAGCGTGCCCACGCCGCCGGACAGGCTGCTCAGCACGGCCCGCACCCCGTCAATCACCAGCTTGATCTTGTTGTACGCGCCCATGACCAGGTCGGTGATGCCGCCGAAATTGTGCTTAAACGCCAGATACAGCGCCCCGGCAGCGGCAACCACGCCCAGGATAATCGGGGCCAACGGGGCCAGTATGGCCGCGGCCGCGCTTAAAGCGGCGATAACCAAAGGCAGAGCCGCCCCCACCGCAGCCACCGCCGCCCCAAAGGCGACAAAGGCGAGCACAGCCACGGAAACTCCGGCCGCGAGCTTGAGCAGAAAACCGCCCACCGGGTTATCGGCCACGGCCCGCAGGGCCTCGGCTACAACCCCCAAAACCTTGGCGGCTGCGGAAATCACCGGAGTAAACAGGTTCCCGACTGTGATCATCAAGGCGGAGAGATTGTTCTTGAGCAGTTGGACGGCATTGGAAGTGGTTTCGCTGCGGGCGTCAAACTCGCCCTGCATACTCCCCGCGTAATTTGCGGAATCGCCCACTAAGGTAAAAGCCTGCTCCAGATTGCCCATGTTGGCCAATAAAGGCGCAATGGCCCCGATTGATTCCTTGCCGAACATATCGGTAAGAATGGAGACCTGCAATTCCTTGGGCTTGGCGGCCAGGGCTTCCAGTACGCTGAAAATCGTTCCCTGGGCGTCGGTCTGCATATCTTTAGCCAGTTGGGTCACGGAAAAGCCCAAGCCCTCAAAGGCAGCCTGAGCGGTCGAGCTCATGGACGCGCCCTGCACCAGGGTGGAGGTGAAATTTTTCAGGGCGGTGGCCGCGATTTCCGGGCTCGCCCCGGCGGAAAGGAAGGCCGCGCCCAGGGCGGCCACCTGCTGTTCCGCCAGACCGGCGGTCATGGCCAGCGGGCCTACCCGCTGAATTACCTCGCCCAGAGCGGGCGCGGTGGCGTTCATATTATTGGAGAGGTGGTTTACGGCATCAGCCAGGGCGTAAGTTTGGGGGAGAGTAAGCCCCATCCCGGCCCGCCAGTCGGCCATCATCTTCCCGGCCTGATCGCCGGTGAGGTCAAAGGCCACGCCCATTTTGGCGGCCTGTTCCGCAAAGGATGCGAGGTCTTCCTTTGCCACTCCGCTCTGGGCGGCGGCGGCCATAATTGCGGCCAGCCCGTCCGCCGCCATCGGGATGCGGCCGGACATGTCCAGAATGGTATCGCTCATCTGTTTGAGCTCGGCCTCAGTCTCAAAGTTGACCACCTTGGCCACATCGGCCATGGCGTCCTCAAAGCGCATCGCCTCACTAACGCAACCGGCCAGGGCCATTGCCGCGCCGCCTGCGGCCAGAGCCAAAGGAGCCATGCCCAGAGCCAGGGTCTTAATTTTGGCGCCAAGGCTGGTTGACCCCTGTTCCACTCCCTTCAGTTGCCTCTCGATCTTCTTAAGCGGGGCGGTAATCTGGTCAACCAGAGACATTGTGGCAAAAACTTTAAAGACTTCCATCAGAGACCACGCTTTTAAATTTCAGACCGTGTCATGATTTTCGCATTCAGGGCGAAAATCACGCCACTGGATTTCACTTCCGTGCCCGCTACGCGGGGGATGATGCCAATGTTATACCCGATACAAACCCCCGCCGTGCAACGCCGGGCAAACAGTGGAAACTAAAAAAGCCCGCCCCGCGCATAGTGCGGAAGCGGGCCGGTTTAAGGGGGGAAATCAGTTTTAAGCCGTTCTCTCTCCGGTGGAGATACAGGGAATCCGCTCCCGGATATCTTCCAGCTCTTTGAGGATGTCTTCCGTGACCAGGGCAAAGCCCCATGCCCCGCTTGCCGTGAAATGAGGCAGGTCGTCATGCGGGTAAGAAGTAAGGGCGATCACCTCGGAAATAAAACGTAATTTGGCAGTGGTATCGTCCAGTCTGTCCAAAGCGCTCTGCATGGCCGCCTCCTTACTCTTCCCGGGTCGGGGTTGCGGTTTGCACCGGCAGCCGCCTTAACCGCCGAACGGTGTTGCGCAAAGTGCTGGGCGGGCAGTCGATCAGGCGGGCGGCTTCAGTTAGGGTAAGCCCCTTTTGCAGGTAAGGCAGGGCACGCTCCAGGCGGGAGAGCCCGTCCTTGCGCCGCATTTCGCGCCTGCCCTTTCGCTCGCCTTCCTTGAAGCCCTTAAGCCAGCTCTGTTTTTCCGCCGCTTCCAGGGCAAGCGGGGTAACGCCGCTTTCCAGGCCCTGGCGGTATCCGGCCTCGCGGGCCAGTTCCAGCGCGTGCGCCTCCAAGACGTTGAACGCTTCAATGTAGCGGATTTTCCATTCCAGAGCGGCTTTGCCGGTGAACCCCATAGCAAGTAGGGAAAAGATATCGCGGTCAACCAGAAAGCATGGCCTTGGTTTGCCTTGCCCGTCTAAATATTCAGCGGGCCGAATTTTCGGCCCGCTGATAAGATCAGGGGCAGACTTTCTTAAAACATTAATAGTATCAAGTACATGCTTGTGCTTTTTGCCAAAGTGTTGACTAATTTGCAGAGTTGAGACTAAAGGAATGCCATTTTCAGATTGCTCAAGTTGAATCGCAGAGCTTGAAAGAACGTTGGTCATGACGAACTCCTAACGGTTTTCGATTGGCCTTTGCCGAAATGACAAAGGCCGGGAGCTCGAAACTGCGTTAGGACAGCCAGGCCTATTCCCCTCAAACGGGTATTTTATTAGCCTACTCCCGGCCTGATGGACACAAGTATAGTCCAAAATTGGGCGCAACAAAAGCCACATATCGGGGGTGGCTGACCGCCTAACGGGAGTTTTCGAGGCTCCGTGTTTCCCCTTTACGCCGGAACGGCCGAGTTTGTCAACAGTTTTTCACGACAAATGAGAACGATATATTTTATCAAAATAAATTACGTAATTTTTTACACAGCCTATTGACTTTTTACGTATTTTTTTACATACTACTTTTAACCAAAGAGGAAATGGGCGTGAAACGAAAAGACATTATTAAAAAATTGGCGGAAGCGGGGTTTACTTTTGCGGAAGGCGCGAATCACACCAAAGCCTATGACAGACAAGGGGTTTACAGAACGGCAATCGGCAGACACACGGAAATCAATGAACGAACAGTCAAAAACATTGAAAAGCAGACAGGAGTAAAATTACATTAAACCGGGAAGGGCGCACATGCCCTTCCCAAAGGAAACGGAGAAATTTATGCAGAGTTATTTCGCGGTGTTTCTGCCCGTGCGCGAAGGGGGATATGCGGTGGAGTTTCCCGACATTCCCGAGGCCTTTACCCAGGGCGACACGATTGAGGAATGCGTGATAATGGGTTCTGACGTGCTGAACATTACGGTTGAGGAATACGCCAAGGCGCGCAGGCAAATGCCCGCGCCGTCATCGCTTGAAGCGATAAAAGCCTGGGTTTCTGCTCAAAAAGGCGACCCCTCTCTCGCCCCGGACGGAGAGCCGTTCATTCAGCTTTTCCGTGCCCCGGATGTGGATATGACTCCGGTCAGGGTAACAGTGAGCTTTCCCAAGTCAACTTTGGAAGCAATAGATAATAAGGCCGCTCAGGCGGGGCTTACCCGCTCAGGGTTTCTGGCTCAGGCCGCTCTGGCTTTCAACAGTTAGGACGGTTTCCCCGGCCCTGCTGTGTGACCGCTCCGCAGACGGGGATATCAGTGAACCTCAATTAGACATCGAAATGGCTAGATTTTTAGATGAACTAAGCTAATGAAAAAGACTATATTATGGACCCCCTTATTAACTCTAGCAACGTTGGTCAGCAGTCCTTTATCTGGAAAAGTAGAGGCAGTTTTACCAACACTTTACACAGTGTCTGGAATTGTTTTTGCTATTGGTATGGGTCTCATAGTAAGTTTTTCTTTACACGGAATTCAGAACAGAGATTATATTGAATCAATTCGGGAAAATATCTATAGAGTAAGAAGATCTTTTATTATGTTTTTTTCTTGCTCGACATTATGCTATTTATTACACCAGTATATCCCTACACTCCCCATACAGTTGTTTGACCTGAAGCTCATATTACATCCAAATCTTTTTACTTGCTTTTTGATTATCCTATCTATTGCGTATTTCATAGTTAACTTTATTGAAATTCAAAACCTTAATGACGATATTTTTGATAGATTATTAAAAGAAAAAAACGATCATACATAAATTACTCCGTGCAAAATAAAGAGCCCCCGCGCTAAGCGCGGGGGCTCTGTCGCCGGTTAAGGAGGGTGGGTTCCCCCCTTTTACTGTTCTTCCCTCAACGCACGGCTTTATTGCCGTGGATGATGCGGGCCAGGGTTTTGAAGTAGCGTTCTTCCAGCCATCTGGCCTGGGCCAGTTGTTTGCCCCAGGCGTCGAGTTCGTTTTCCGGGCGGGCGTGCAGCCAGCCCATAATCAGAGCGTCGCCCTGAGCCCAGCCGTCCGGGGCGGCGCCGGCTAGTTTCCCAATTCGGCCGATATCCCCACGCCCTTGATAATCGCGCTGGCAAAGGTCGTGCCCAAACCCGGATATTCCTCCATCGCGTCAATCAACCGCTGTATTTCTTCCGGGTGTACGCAATCCAGCGCCAGGTTGCGGGCAGCCTGGGCCGAGTTTTTAGCGGCCCTTTCCTGTAAACGCTGCACCTGCATCTTGGTTGGTTTGGCAAAGCGGAAAGTCACAGATACCATAGAGGAATCCGCCCATGGGTCTTCAAAACTATGGGTAAACGCCACATATTTTTTGCCGTCAGACTCTTCCGCTGAACCTGGAATTAAATTTGCTTCTTTGTCCATCATTTTCTCCGTCATAATGTTACATTTATATTTTGGGCCGTGTCATGATTTTCGCATTCAGGGCGAAAATCACGCCACAGGCTCTCACTTCGTGCCGCTTCGCGGCGGTTTACCCCTTTTCTCCGTTGCCGGTTAAGGAAGGGGGTTTAAGGGGGGAACCTCAAGGGAGGGTCTCCCTTGTGGTTCCCCCCTTTCAAATCCCCTCTCAAATCATCAACTTGCTGCCGGTTTTAGCAGGCACGCCGTTCCAAAGAATGGGTGAGAGAATGGTAAACTCGCAGCTCATGGCGCTTGCGTTGGAATCGCCCTGGCTGCTGGACTGGTCAATGGCGGTGATTTTGCAGTCCGGCAGGGTATCCACAATCGTACCCATGTCGTCGTTGGCGTAACTGACCACAATCGGGAAGGGTTTGTGGTCGAAAATCCCCCCGCCGCCGGAGGCGACCAGAGCCGGTTTCAGGCGCTCCCACTCGTCGCGGTCAAGGGTCATGGAGCCGCTGGCCTCGTAGTTCTGGCGGCCGTAACCGCGGGGAATCGCCCCTCGGCCGTAGCGGGCCTCAATTGACTGCCCGTCCTGGTAGGCGATTTCGGTTATGCCTACGGCTATACCCGAGGGCAGCATCACGGTAATGTCTTCCCAATCGTATTGGCGTCCATTGATTGCCATAGCTAATCGTCCTCCATCCAGCCCTGCTGCTCGACAAACAGCATTCCAACTGCAGTAAGCCGGTAATAGTGATTATGATAACGCTCAAGATGCTCCAGCTCCAGACCGAAGCTGAGCGCGGCCTCAAGCTGCGCGGCCTCCGCCAGGGGGGCCAGGTCTTGCCGGTCATAGTAGGTGTGCGGGTTGTCCACCCGCCGCTGATACAAAAAACGATAGACGGCCTTGCGGCTTATCACGGTGAGATTCATATTACCCCTCCAGGCGGGGGTCGAAGGAACTCCCCGCATACACATAGCGGTTATACAGCTTGATTTCCCGGATAATCGGGATGCCGATAAGCGTGGTTTCCACGGCCACGCCGTTGTTCACAAAATCCTGATTGGGCGGGATTTCCACAACATAGGCGGCCAGTTCCGGGGGGACAGCCGCGGTCATGGTATTCAGGGCGTTCTCCAGATTGGCCTTGAGATAATTCAGGCCCACCGCCCCGCCCGGGGCCAGAGGGTCGCCCAGCTCATCGTACATGCTGTTCAGGGCGGCCGTGCGCTCCAGGCGCACCGCCTTGAATACCGTGCGCAGGACTTCCTCGTAGCGGTAATCGCTGGTATCCTCGGCCAGGGTGCGGGAATCGCCCCAGTAAGCCCCGGCCAGACCGGCATAGGTTTTGGCGGTGAGATAGCCCGCGTCTTCAAGGAAAGGCTGCACCGCGTCCCAGCCGTCCGGGAGTGTACCCTGGCTGATGTTGCCGTCGCGCACCCGACCGGTTGCCCGCTGTACCGGTATGGAAATCACCCGTCCGGCCTGCAGGCCGCCCCAATTGCGCAGTTTGCGCTGCGTGGAGTCGCTCACCTCGCCGAACTGGCAGCACACCTGCACAAAACGGGCGGCAAAGTCAGCCCGCTCGGAAAGCAGCCAGGCGCTGAAATCGTTCAAATCTTCATTTTCATAGGGCAGCCGGGTCTCCAGCTTGAAATAGGTGGGGCGGTGGGCGTTCCACAGCTCGTCGGCCTTGACCGACGCGGCGGCCCAATCCACGGAATCGCTGGGGCCCACGATATACACAAACTCCACGTCATAGGTGTTCAGCGGGGTTTCCAAAGCCGCCATCACCTCGACAATGCTCGGTTCCGGGGCCAGCAGACGACAGGTATAAACGCAGCCGCCCGAATAAACCGCATCCGCAAAGGTTACGCTTACCCCGTAATCGGCAAGCTCAACCTTTCCGTCCGCCGGGATGGTGCGGGTTTTGTCGAAATTATCGCCGCCGTCAACAGAGAGGCGATAGGTCCCCTCGTTCAGGCCGCCCCCGCTCACAATTTCCAGTTGCAGTTCGGCTGCGGCCAAAACTTCCCCGGAAACGGTCACAGTGGGACCGTCGCCGTACTGATATACCTTGCCGATGGGCATCCGGACGATGAAATTGTAACTTGTTCCTTCTTCAAAAGAATCATCCTCCGCGAACAGCAGAGTCATTCCGGTATCCGCCACGGTCAGGCCGGACGTGCAGGTTACCGGCTCGCCCCAGGTTTTGCCGTTGTCGGTGGAGATTATCACTGTGGCCTCGCCGATACCGCCCGCGCTATCCACCTGTACGACCACGTCAAAGTTGCCCTGCGGCACGCCGAGCAAATCGGGCGCGTTGCCGAGGGAGCCCAGCCGGGTAACCGCGGAAGCGTAACCCGCGGCCTGCCCGGCAACAGGCACGGCGATTACGCTACTGTCCTGCCCGGCGGTTGCAAACACGTCGCGCAGGCGGTCGGTAAGCGGGCCCACGCCCAAGGTACCTTCCAGGTCGCTGCGCCCGGAAAGCAGGTAGGGCTTGCCCGGCTGACCCTTGGAACATACGCCTGCAATCATGGCCAGGCCGTCCACTCCCTCCGGAACCAGGCCGGAAGATCCGTCAATCAGATATTCAAATACATTGCCCATTACAGCCTCCCGCCGCCCATGCGCCTTCCGGCCAGCACGGCCAGGCCCTGCCGGTATTCGGCTTCAGATACGATTTTACCCGCTGCCCAGCCCATTAACCGGCACAGCGCAGCATGCTGCCAGCCCGGGATGTTGAGCCGGGAAGACCAGGCTTCAATGCTTGCTCTATTCTCATTTTGTTTGACAGATGCGTCCGGCTCCGGTTGAGGCGGCGCGATCGGTTCAGATATATCCGGCTCCGGGGACGGCTGTTCAGATCCTGCCTGCTCTTCACCGCCGTTTCCCGGGTTTGCTTCTTCGGAGTCTTCCGATACGATTTCTTCAGGACGTTCAATTTCCTGCTGTTCAGGCAACGGATTTTCCAAAGGCTGTACGTCAGCTTCTCTGCTCTTTTCCTTGTTGGCCATATTACGCTCCTTGCCGATAGCTCGGCGGTTTAATTTCAACATGTTCAATCAGGCCGGATTCTTCTGTTACGGTAACCCGCCCTTCAAAAGTCACTGTCAAAAATTTGCTCACCCGGGTGAACACCTTGATTGTTTCCAGCCCCACCCGTTTTTCCGGCTCGGACGGCTCTTCCGCGCTCTCCGCCCGGATTTTAATCCAGTTGCCGTCCGCGTCGTTCACCCCGCGCGGCAGGCAGGCAATTAAATCCCGACAAAAGGTTTGCAGCCAGGCTTCGTCCTCGGCCAGCACGTTCACCCCCACCTGTTCGCGCACTGTATAAAGCTGTTTTTTCAACTCCTGGTAATGCTCCCGCTCGTCTTTTAAGCGGGTGACAGCCAGACCCCTGACCGCGCTGGTGTAGGTCTCGCCCATAAATTGCAGCTCAATGCGCGGCCGGGGCACAGTCAGGTTGTCCTTGCCCAGGGTCAGAACCCGGCCTTCCGGCAAACCCAACGCCTCGGCGGTTTCCCGGATTATTTGAAATATCAGTTCATGCCTGGTCATAACGATAAACTGTCCTTGATAAATTCCTTCATGATTTCCCGCGCTTCATCTTCAATTTCCTGATTCAGGCCGATGTAGGGGCGGGCGGGAATGGTCACCTCTTTGGCAAATACGGTGTCGCCGTCCGCTCCGGGAAAGACCAGAAACTTCTTGTTTTTGGGGCGGATTTTCCCGCCGCATTGATGAATGGCGGCGTAGGGTTTGTTGCTGCCGATGTACACTTCCGTTCCACCTGAGCCTACCTTATAGGTAATGGAACCCATCAGTCCGCCGCGCATTCCTTCTTTCTGCAAAGTTTTGCCGCCTTGGAGCACAGCCCGCCGGGACTTTTTCCATTTCGTCCCATCCGGCGCCTGCTCCAACTGGAAATTGCGCATAGTCTGGCTGACCACCAGCTCGCCCAATGCCGCCATCAGCTCGTCGGTGCGCCCCAGTCCGTCCAAAGCCCGCCCCGCCAGTTTATCAAGCCCGGCCCATTTGACCTTAAACCCGCTCTTCCCGGCCATCTAAAACCCCCGCAAATCAAACGTCCGCCCCTCGCTGATTACCGCCACCGACGGCTCTTCCCGGTCTGCGTATTCATCCCCGAAGGCCAGCTTCAGCTTGCCCTTGGCCAGGTCGTCCAGCAGGGACTTGCAATACTCCCACTGCTTTTGCAGGGGCAGCCACTCGTTATCGCTGGAACTCTCCGTATCCACCAGGGTGGTTATCGCCTCCACAATCCGGTAAGCGGCAATTACTGCCGTGATATAACGGATCAGTTCCGGGATCATCGCCCAGGGCTGCGGGTAACGATAAGACAGCAGGTCGGCAATTTCGTAGCTTACATCGGTTATCGTGCGCTCCGTCAGGCCGGGGTTGAGTTCTTCAGCCTTGCTCACAAACGGTTCATAGAGCAGGTCGAGTATGTGAGCGCGTGTACAGTACTGCATGGTCATTTTCCGCGTTTTAGACTAGTTTTAGACTAGTTCAAATTTATTTGGCGGCTCTTTGTCCGTCGCCGGGGTTCAAACGCCCCTAAAAGGCGAGTTCGGACGGACAAAGAGCCGACCACGTTTAGGAGGTTGGATTACGGCTAATTTACCACCACTGCCTTGCACACTGTATTCGGGTTGCGCGCGGGCAGAGGCTTGCTTTGAGCAATCAGTTGATAGCCGGTGTCGCCGGGCAGCAGCTCCGGAACTACATGGAATTGCGTGGCCGCATTGTTTGCGGAAATGGAATCAATCGCGCAATACCACACCATGCCCGGCGCGTCCGCGGCAACTGCCAGCAGGGTCTTGGGGTCGAGCTTGGGAATCAGCGTCCCGTCTTCCGGCGAGGGATAGGTTTCCGAAAGTTCCTTAATTGTATAACCGCCTACCCGCACCGCTCCGGATTCCAGGCTCACGCTGATGGTTCTGTCCGCTGTGGAGCGGAAATTCTCGGCCATATCCAGCAATACTGCGAATACATCTTCCCCGCAGCGGAACTCCACACGGCCGCCCACGCCCTTGCGTCTGAGCAGTCTGACCATCGGCTGTAGGATATCATGATACAACTCCCGGATTTTGCTGTCCGCCGTGAGTTTGGCCGTCGGCTCAAACGTAAGAGGGTCTCCATAATCAATCGCATAAGTTGCATTGCCGCCGCTCAACCGCTTGGGCCAGTTAACCTTCCCGGTGGTCAGCGCTACTGCAGCCATCGCTTCCGTGGTATCGCGCACCACCCGGCGCAACCGGTCAAGTTTGTTGGCCCGCCATTGCTCCACAGTCCGGGCGTCGCCGAACATGGCTTTGAGGTCGTTAAGCTCGGCCGCGGTTACGTTCACCGACGGCTTGATGGGCAACGGAGCCACAAACATGATATCGCGCTCATCTCCGCCCAGCGGTATGGCCTGGCCTTCCCGGCTCACTACAGGGATAGTGCCTACCGTCCGGGTCAGCATGTCCAGGCCGACCATCGGGCTGGGATGCGTGGGACGTTGCTTAAAAAAGTCGTCCATTACCGTGGTCTGTAAATCCGGCAACAGGCTTAAGGTTGTCGCCACCTGTTGGGGGTTGAAAAGATTCTTCAAGCTTACCAGCATTGATATCTCCTGACTAAATAGATAGTTATACCGGGTAGATTCCGGCGGCTTCCAGAGCGGCCAGAGCGGATGCGTCCGGGGCGTCTCCGCCGCTGACTTTGAGCATGGCCAGTTTCACCGTGCCGTGCGCCAGATACTTTAACGATGCGTCTCCCGCCTCAAACGGCTCGTCCAGTACCCCGACAATGGCGCCGGAGCCGTTGCTCGGGCTGATTTTGCCGTCAGCGGCCGTGAGCAGCATACCAGCGCCCATGGCCGGACAGGAGTCCGCGGGAACTCCCCAGCGAAATACCGGGGGGTGATCTCCGGTGTGGACAACCTCGCCCTCAAAATGATGTTTGCTTAATAATCCTTCGTTAACCATGCTTTTGCTTCCTCCCCGTTAAATTTTATGGCTGAGGTCGATCGCTTGCGCCGGTTCCGCCGTCTTGGGCGCGTATGCGGAAAAATCGCTTGCCAGCGGGGATGGCCCGCGCCCTTCCAGCTCGCGCCAGTAGGCTTCCACAGGGCTGATTTTCTCCACCCCGGTCGGGCTTGCAAAATTAACAGTTTTATCATCTCCGGCCCGCTCCAGGGCGTCGAGCATGGCATTGATGCGCTCGTGCTCAGCAGGCTTAACCTTACCTTCGCTGGTCAGTTTTTCCAGGCGGGCCCGGCGCTCTCCGGCCTTTACCTCGCCTTTGTAAGCTGCAAACTCGGCGGCTGTTGCCTCTGCCTGTTTCTCCGCAGTGGCCCGGCCGGCCAGGGCCTCGTCCAACGCCTTTTGCAGAGCGCCTGCCCGGGCTTCCAGCTCCGCGTTTTTTGTTTGCAGTTCCTTAAGCATATTTTCCATAGTTTCTCCTTCCGGTTCCAGGGCAGGGCCAAGCTCCGCCGCGGAAAAATTAATGGTCAGGCGGCCGTCTTCGGCAAACTCCACCGCGCCCAGGCCGCTGATTGCCGGGGGTACCGCCCCTAAAAGCCCCACGTGCCTCAGCCTTTTCCCATCGGGGTGCAGGCTCATGGACACGTATCTGTAATGCCCATTCTGCACTTTTTCCTTCGCGTCCGTTGAAATCTGTGCAATTTCTGCAAACAATTTTTCACCGTCGCGCTTCAGGGTTTTGACCCAGCCCTGGGCAGGCTCGTTGTCTTTGGGGTGGCCGAATACCAGCGGGGCCTCTTCCTCAGATGCTGCATAGTTGGCCGCAATTTCATCCAGCAGTTCAGGCGTTAATCGGCGCTTCCTGCCGCTGCTGTCCGCAAACTCGCCCGTACGGGCTATCGCTATCCAGCGGGTTGCCGGTGGTTGGCCGGTTCCCTGTTGTTTTTTCAGCTTGTCTGTTTCAGTCATGTTTCCTCACGCAGGTGTTCAGGGTTTACGGACGGTAAAGTCCGGGGAACACATGGCCTCACTTTATCGCGGAGGAAAAGGCGTTGCGCTTCTGGGGGTAATATGTGGAAGGTTTTTAGGAATGAATTAAGGAGAAAATTATATCATGAATATTTGTTTAACGATTAGCTGCTCTTGCCTGTTCATTTATATCATCTTTCAACCTCTGTATCTCATTAAAATTTATCATGAAGTATACTGTAGATATGAGAATTACTGACATAGCAAAGTTAGTCAACATGCTGTAAAGCATACTTTCCGGGTTAGGCAATGCTGGATAACGACTAGTTAAACTGAGGAGGTTACCGTCAACTATCTGGAGGCTAAAAAGATAGATTATTACATCTATAATAAATAAACATATAAAACGCACCTTAATTCCATTAATATTCTTTTTTATCCGCTTGTGTACAGTTGCATTCTTAATTTTATCAAAGTCAAAACCAACAATAAGACTTAGGCCAATGGAAAGGAAAATACTCGCAACAGTCAAAAGAGTTGAAAGTAATCGCTCAGTTGCTTCAATACCAAGAAGAGACGGCACTATGGTAAAAAAAGCAACAAGCAATATAATAACGCAACTATTCATTTAGCTTTGCTCTTGTTCGTTAAGAACTACAATCATCTCTTGGCGCAATTGTTCTTCCACCAAAAAATCTTTGTCGGTTGTTTCAATGCGGCGGATAACGTCACTTTAGCCCGAACCGGAACAGGCCGCGTCGCCGGAGATAATCTGTGGAAGTTTTTTGAAAGGGGATTTTTGAAAGCAAAAAGGCCCGCCCCGCGCGTCGCGCGGAAGCGGGCCGATTTAAGAGGAAGGGAGAAATCAGTTAATCCGACCGCTTGCGGGCGGCAGGCTCCACAAAGAGTCGGAAAAGTCTTGCCGGGAATGCCTTCTTGCCTCGTTCAGGGCGAGCAAATCGTCCATAATCAACTCGAAGCCGTTCAGCCCGGCCTCGCTGAGCAGGGGTTTCTCCGACTTTTGCAGCAGCCGGAATATTTCGGAGACAAAAGTAAACCGGGCGTCAAAGTTTGCAAAGTTCCGCATGGCCGCCTCCTTATTCTTCCCTCGCGGGAACGGATACCTGCATCAGCAGCCGCTTGAACCGCCGAACGGTATTGCGCAAAGTACTGGGCGGGCAGTCGAGCAGGCGGGCGGTTTCCGTGCGGGTGAGCCCCTTTTGCAGATAGGGCACGGCCTTTTCCA
The DNA here is from genome assembly GCA_944325195.1 of uncultured Desulfovibrionaceae bacterium. GTDB lineage: Bacteria > Desulfobacterota > Desulfovibrionia > Desulfovibrionales > Desulfovibrionaceae > RGIG1962. The sequence continues at coordinate 98,792 of CALUZB010000017.1, forward strand.
GACGGATAAGCCCGTCCTTGCGGCGCATTTCGCGTTGCCCCTTCCGCTCGCCTTCCTTAAAACCTTTAAGCCAGCTTTGTTTTTCCGCCGCTTCCAGGGCAAGCGGGGTAACGCCGCTGGCCAGGCCCTGCTGATATCCGGCCTCGCGGGCCAGTTCCAGCGCGTGCGCCTCCAAGGCGTTGAACGCTTCAATGTAGCGGATTTTCCATTCAATCGCCCGCTTGGAATTGTAGCCCATCGCCAGCAGGGTAAATCCGTCGCGTGTCAGTAGGTATAGCGGTTCCTGCCTGCTGGAATTATTAGGCCCCGCAACGGTTTGGAACGTGGGCTCAAAATTGAGCTCACGAAATGAATCGGGAATTTTTACAGAAATAGCCTTGATATCCCGCAGTACATTTTTATGCTTAATCTCAAAATGCTCCGCGATTTCTAATGAGGTTACAGCCGGGCGGCCGTTTAAAGTGGTGGTAAGCAGTTGCTCCGGGCCGCCGCTCAGGGGAAGGGGTGAATTGCCGGTCATATTGACCTCCTAGTAAGTTTTCGATTGACCTTCGCCGAAATGACAAAGGCCGGGAGCTCGAAACTGTACTAGGGCAGCCAGGCCTATTTCCCTTAAACGGGTATTATATTAGCCTACTCCCGGCCTAATGGCCGAATTATACCCCAAAATCGGGCGCAAAAAAAGCCTTCTGTCGGGGCGGCGTCCGCCTAGTAGGAGTTTTCGAGGCTCCGTGTTTTCCCTTTACGCCGGAACGGCCGGACTTGTCAACCAATTTTTCATTCAAAATGAGAACGGACAATCCCTGTAAAAACCCGGCTCCTGTGATAAGCTGCGCATCTGCATTAACTCAACCTTACAGCCCCGCACCGTGCGGGAGTTCACAGGAGCCGGAAATAGTTTGTTCCCCGGCTTTTTAGGGGGTTCTCAAGCGTCGGTTACGCCCGCTCCACTTCCCTCCATTTATATTTCACAACCTTGCCGTCTTCGCATTCCCCCATAATCCCGCCTTCAAACATCAGGATATGCGGGTACTTCCCACCTCCGTTTTCAGGATCATAACGCGCATATATCGCTTTCTCCCAACTCCCTTCGTCATCCTTTACAACCACCTTGTCCCCAAAGCTGAAATTCGCGCTTTTTCCGCGCAGCCGCCTGTATAACCATTTCAACACGCTGAGCAGGACAATCCAGCAGAAGGAAGCCAGAAAGCAGGCCAGAAAAACGTTAAAAAAAAGTGTGAAAGTTTGCATTGATACTCCTCCTTAAATCAGATTTTGTTTTCGACTTCGTGATAAGTCAGCAGCGGGCGCAAAGTAATCACGGCCTGTTCGCCTCTTGGTGCGAGCAATTCATTCAAAGCGCAGGCAAGGGCGCGCGCCGCGTCCCATGTCTCCGCATCACGCTGTTTTAAAACCTCAAGTATCGCGTCACGATACCCTATGATTTTTTCTTCATTTCCCGGCATGTCCTTCTCCTCGCCGCCATCATTGACGCCGCTCCGGCCGCCCGGCGGGTACGCATGACCTTAGCGCGGAAGGAAAAGCCCTGCGCTTACCGGGGTAATCTGTGGAAGGTTTTTAGGAAGGCCCCGCTGAAACATACGATTATACTCCCGTATCCTATTGCCTTTTCCGCTTAATTGAACAATAGTTTGAAATACGAGAGGTCGTAAAAATGTTTTCCGGAAACGCAGCTTTCACGCTTTTCTATGACGGCGAGGCATTGCACTCAAACCTGATGGATGTGCGGGATCTTACCCCCGCTCTTTTAGCGTTCGCCGACATGCTGGAGCAGGCCAACCGCACGCTCAACGGCAATAAAGCCGCCGTTAAAGTCAATGTGCGAGTCTTTGAAAAAGGGAGTTTCGGAATCAGCTTTGAGGTGGTTCAAAGTCTTACGCAGGCATTCCAAAGCCTTATTTCTCCACATGGAGAAATTCGTAACGCCCTTGAAATTTTAGCCCTGCTCGGCATAACCCCCACCGCTGTGGGCTTGGGACTCTTCCAGCTTATTAAAAAAATGAAGGGAAAGAACCCTAAATCAACAAAGAGAATGGAGTCCGGCAATATTTCCATTTCCTTTGAAGCCGAGCCCGGACAAATTGAGGAAGTGGAAGTCACGGTTGAAACAGCCGGACTTTTAGCGGACAAACAGATGCGCGTCTCTATTGGAAAAATCATGGAGCCGCTCAAGAAAACCGGCGTCGAAACTCTTGCGGTAAAACAGCCGGATGGCGCCGTCATACCTCTGGTAAACAAAAAAGAAGCGATTTACTTTGAACCTCCCGCAATGGAGCCGATACCGATTGATATTGACGAGACGCCGCAGGAAACAATGTTCAGTATTGTAAGCCTGTCTTTTAAAGAGGATAACAAATGGAAACTGTCGGACGGTAACAATACTTTTAACGTTAAAATCAGCGACAAGGATTTCATTGACAGAGTTCAGCGAAAAAATGAGAGCTTTGCGAAAAACGATCTCTTGCGCGTCATGTTGGTCAAAAGGCAGTCCACAACCAGCGAGGGGCTGAAAACTGAATATGAAGTCGTCAAGGTGCTTGAGCATAAGGCCGCTGAGCGACAACTGTTTTTGCCTTACGTTTAAAAAACCTTTGATATTGCTTGACTTCACCCCTGTTCAGACGTATTTAAAAAGTGGGCGCTGACTACGTTACGGCTGCTTCCTTTCCTCGCTGGAAAAGTTCATTCAATGAACTGAGTAGAGGTCGTAAAGAAGGGACTGCCATTCCTTTTAGGAATGTAAAACGTGCGTAACCACTGACACTAGAACAGGCTGGAACCGAGTAAGTGGGGCACCCGTTTTGGCGACCTGTTGCGGCCAAGACAAAAACCGGATTCAAATCCGGTTTTTTATTCTTCCCGGTAAAGCAACGCGGCATTGCCATACTCCAACAACATCTTACGCCTCAAGTCGTCCAGATATTTAATGATGTATTTTTCATCAGATGTTACCGCCGGTGTAAAAACCGTTGAGCCAGACCAGCTTCTTCCGTTATAAAGACGAAAGACGCTCAAGCCTCCAAGTTTTTTCTTCTCTTGTTCGAGATAAAACATCCTGATCAGGCTTAGTGTCTGAATAGTTTTTCCTCTGGACAATACCAATGGATGTGACCAGATTTCATAAGGATTCTTAATCGTTCTGGCTAAAAGCTTCAGATACTTTTCCCTTCCCTGTTTTGCCACCTTAAATTTATTTTCCTTTTTATCCAGAAACAGCCTTTCATTGATCACCAAAGGCAGATTAACGCCCGGCAACCTAAATAACTTGCTCTGTCCGTACTTAGCGCCAAACTCCTCCAGAAAGGCATTGATATAACCCATCTGGGTAAGATTTCCCGGCAGCAAATCCTTAGAACCTACTTTAATAATATGCTTTTCCGGGATATCGGCCAGGGAAACAAAGCAGGCGTCGCCTTCCGTGATTGAACTGAAGTTCCTGGGCGAGCGGCACAAAAACACCCCTTTGGGTTTGCCCTTGCCCGGTTCCCGGAAATCCACCGGGCCGGGCTGTAACCCCGCCAACCAGTCCTTGCCCGGATTATGCCTGAACCCGTCGTCCGCTCCCGGCCTGGCCACCCGGTATTCCATGCCGGTCTTGGGGTCTTTGTAGAGCAGGTCGCGGGGGATTTCCTGTTGCACTTCCAAACCGCGCCGCTCCACTTCCCGGCCGGAAACCGCCCGGGCCCCGCAACGGCAGGAAAATCCGTTCGGCGGGTAGTTGGCGTCCCAGAACGGGTGGTCTATCGGGAAAACCATGCCGCCCAACACCGCATGAGACGGCCTGACCCGGCGGTCGCCCACCGTGTAATATTCCAGATACGGGAAATACTTCTTTGTGGACTGCATCTGAGCCCAGCGCCCGGCGGAGTAAGCGGTCTGCAGGTTGGTGCGCAGAATATTGGCCACCCGGTGACCCTGCCAACCCTTCTCCGCCAGTAGCGGAGCAATCCGCTCTTTAAACTCTTTCAGCCCGGTTCCATTTTCAATGGCTTCCCGCAAAGCCTGGTGTAACAGGGCCACCTGATCCTGGCGGGCCAGCCCGGCCGCGGTAAAGGCGCGGGAGCGCGCTCCCTCAGACAATTGCCTGATTTCCGATTCAGTTAAGGGAATGCGGTCTTTCCAGAAAGCCAGCGCCTCTTCCGGGGTAAGTCCGGGAGTTTCAAATTCAAACTCAGTTTTGAACTCAGGCATCTTCCTCTCCAGCAAGCTCGTCATGTACGGCATTGACCCCAAAGGCGGCTGAGGAAGTGATCAGGGCGCCCAGCAAATCCTCAAATTCAGACGGCTCGGCCTGACCGTCCAGGGCTGTGCCCAGCAGGTACTCCAGCTCCTCATAGGATTCCGCATCCTTAACCGCGTTTTCAATCTGTTTGATAAAACCGGCGTTGGATTTAACCAGATCGGGAACATACCTGCGCACGATTTCATCGATTTTTATTTGAGCGTTTTCCTGAGGTTTGGATTTTTCAGTCCGCGGAAGGACTCCCGATTGGGCAACGGGGGCGGCGGGAGAAGCGGAAAAGGAGGCGGAAACCGCTTCCTCCCCGTCCGCGGACTGAACATTGGAAGGCAACAAGCCTGCAGACGATGACGAGGGTTTCAAATTAAATTCTTCTTCGGACAGCTTATACACATTGACAAAGTGCTCGCCGGTGAATTCCACGCCCATGGCGTACAGCTTCTGGTCAAGTTCGGCCCGCTTGTACAGATCTTCCACTTCCTTGTAGGAAAACACCGGGCAAAGTTCGCGTTCACCCGTGTTGATTTGAGCATAAAGCCAGCAGATTTCATTGAACGCGGCGGTCACAATCCTGCGGTCGGCCAGGGAAATGCCCTCGGCCACGTCCGCATGAGTTTCCGATGCAGCCAGGCTGTTGGCCCCTTCCATTTCCAGGGTCAGAGTCTGGCCGGACAGCACCTTGGAAATGGCTTTGTCCCAACGACGGAGAAAGTTTTCGTGTATTTCGCCAGGATTGCCGCTCACGGTTTCAAAATTCACTTCGGAACCGGCGGGCAGCACCGCTACCGCATTGGTCACTATTGAGGCCAGGTCAGCGGCGATTTTGCGTTTCTCCTCAGCGGTGGCCTTGCTCGGGGCCTTGGCCACGGTATGGGGAATGCCGAACTTCTCCACAAACCGCACATAAAATTCAATACCGCCCCGTTTGAACGCCACCGGCCACAGGCAACGCGAGAGCAGGCGCAGGCCGTAGGGATTGCGGAAGGTGGGGTGATGCCGGGCAACCACAAACTTGCCGAAAGGCAGCGGCTCGGAATAAAGGTAGTTCTCTCCCTTAAACACCAGTTGATTATCGGCGTTGTAAGCAAACCAATAATAGGGCCGGGGGATTATATCCTTAATATGCCACCAGTTCCCGGTCGGTTCCCAGAGGATTTCCAACGGGATCATGCCGTAAAACGGCGCGTCCAGAATCTCGCTGATGATATCGTGCAGGCTGGTGCGCTCCAGGTCAAGGGTGAGGCGGTCCGCCAGCAGGGTTGCCGTTTGTGTGGGCTCATCTCCATCCAGTGAGCCTGGGGTGATGGCGTAATCATCGCGCCTGAGTACCCGCTCCTTGCGCCCGAGCATGGCGGCGGTAACCTGGTCGTCAGCGGCCAGCTCCTCCAGTACGAAGGCGTCGTCGCCGCGCTTGCGTAAAATCGGGTCGGGGTCGGGCAGCAGGTTCAGGAAATATGCATATGAGCCGTCAAGCAAACCGCCCGCGTTGGCGCGGGTGGCGATTTCCGAAGTGAGCGCCTCCGGGCTGAACTTTCTGAAACTACCGTCAGGATAAAACAAACCGTCCGCCATAAGTCTGACCTCCGGTTCTGTTTTTAGCCCATGTGAATGTTTAAATAGTCGCGGTATGCACGCTGTGGAAGAAATCTGATAACAGCCAAATCACTCTCTATTTTTCCCCTCAGAACCTCAATTTTTAATCCGGCTCTTTGCTAGGGCATCAAGCAGAATAGTTTTTAACTCCTCGTCAGACATGCTTTCTCCGACTTCTGAAAATGCCGATGCGAGTTCCTCGTCATGTTGAAACAATCTCATTATTCGTTTGTCGATTTTGAGTTCACGAGCCTGATGTGCGAGTTTGTAAATTTCCATATAGTTAAGGCCAAGCAATTGCGACCAACTTTCCAGAAACGTTTTTCTTATGGGCGGCAATCTTTTTCCTGTCTCAATTTCAGATAGTAGGCTCGGGGAACGGTTAAGCGCTTCCCCCAACTCCCTGAGCGTCATCTCCCTGGCTATTCTGGCTGACTTTAATAATTGCTGAAAAGAAGTTACTGCTGACATGGTATTCTCTTTAAAAAACTATTTTAACTTCCTTGTGGTTCCGCCCCCGCCAATCTCCCCTAAAATCCCCTCAAAATTCTGTTTGCGGTGGGTTCACCGGCAACGGCCACATCCCAGGGCTCAAGCCGCCCCAACTGCTCGCGGGCGTAAACCGCCATTGCCGCCGCTATGGGCGCGTCGGCATGGCGGGTTTCCTTGCCTTTGCCTTTTGTCCGGGTTTCCGGGGCGCGGGCCACGCCGCGAATTACCTTGATTTGCCGGAAGTCTTCAAGGATATCTTTGTCTTGAGGAATGAGAACCGCACGGTCTTCAAACCGGGCCTTCAGCTTGGGCATGGCCTCGCGGTACCAGGCTTCGGAAATCATCACTTCCAGAATCAGTTCCGGGCCGTATTCCTGACGGGCGAATTCCGCCAGGGCCTGTCCGTTGCCGCGCGCGTCCAGGGCCCCGCCGGAGAAACGGGGCAGGCGGTCAATGATGTACTTTAAAATCTGCTGCTGGGTGCGGAACGGCGCATTGTGCAGCTCCAGAACAAACGGGCTGCGCAAAGAGAGGTCGGAAAGCTCGCTCAGCGGCCACTGCACGGACAGGTCGCCGCTGCGCCCGAAGTCCTCGCCGAAATAATGAGCGCAATCCGCCGGAAGCGCATCCAGATGCGGCCGCAAATATTCGCCGCACCAATCTTCCGTGTGGGATTCGGCAACGGGCAGAGGCCAGTCCACAAAATCTTCCGCCGGGGCTTTCCAGCGGATAACCGGAATTTCCCGGCTCATGCAGCTCTCGATGAGCGCGGTTGTAAAATAAGCGCCCCCGGAACGGCTGGGGATACAGAACAGCTCCTCATCCGCCCCGTCCCCGTAAAAGTCAATCAGTTCATCGCGCCATGCGGTTTCCGCTTCCTGCGACCAGGGCCGGGGCGGCTTGCCGGAACGGCAAATTGTCCTGAACAAGCCGTCCGCTATAGCGTCGTCCAGGCTGGTTCGGTGCAGGGAGTAGTCAAAACGCCCGGCCCGGACTTCTTTAATCAGCTCGTTAAATTCGTTGTCCTCCCCGTTGTGGGTGGACAGAATGCGCACGCACCCGCCCCACATCAACAGGGCCATTGCCGCCTTGAGCAGTTCTTTCAGGTCGTCCACAAACGCGGCCTCGTCGATGATTACCCGGCCCTGTTTGGAGCGCAGGGAGCGCGCTTCTGAGGGCAGACCCCAGATTTCAAACCCGGAACCAAACCGGATACGGAAAACCGTAATATCCTTGTCCTGATCTTTAAGCACAACCGCGTCCTCTTCACATACGCAGTTGAGCGCCCGGGCCCAAAACGCGCAGTCCTTGATGAACTGCTGGGTCATGTCCTTGTTATATGACAGGTAATAGGTGTTCATGCCGCCCGCTTCCCGGCTTTTGGCCGCTTCCAGCACCGAGGCCAGGGCTTCCGCGTAAGATGCTCCAATGCGGCGGGATTTTTCCCAGATTTTTACCGGGGAGCGGTCGTTAATCCAGGCGGCCTGATAAGGCAACAGGATATCGGGCGGGAGCATCGCTTACTCCAGCCCCAGAGCTTTACGCAGACCGGCGGCCAGTTTCTCGTCAAGGCCGCTTTTGGTTTCCGCGCCGTCCGCCTGAGGCAAGGCGGCCTGAAGTTCATCCAGTAAATCCAGACAGGCGGAGACCTCCCGAACCGCTTTCAAATCCACAGCGGAGGGAGCGGTCAGCAACGCATTAAGTTTGTTTTCAATCGCGGTTTTCAGGGCGGCAATCGCGTCCGCCCTGGTCGTTATGGATACGCGAGTTTCCTGCCTTTGCCCGGCCTCCTGCTGTTTACGCGCCGCTTCCGCCTCTTTCATGGCCAGGCTTTCCAGAGCCTGCACCGCGAACGCCATGTCCGCGCGCGGTCTGGCCAGCAGCGCCTCAATGGCCTTCGCTCTGGATAAGACCTTGTTCACCCGGATTTCCGCTTCAGCTCGGGCGATCTGCTCGCGCTTTTCACGCCAGTCATACTTTTCGCTCCAGCGTTTCAGGGTTGACGCAGCCACGCCGGTAATGTCAGCAACCCGCTCAAACGACAGGCAGTCAACGCAGTACAGTTCCTGCGCCCGCCACACGGTTTCCGGTTCGTGTTCCCAGCCCATCTCAATGCCCTAATATTTCATCCAGCACATCCAGCTTCCTGTCCACAGCCTTCAGCTCCGTCAGGCTCTGGTTCAAAGTCGCCGCTGTGTTCAGGATTCTGTCCTCATCCAGACAGGACGGGTCTTCTTCAGGGGGCAGCAGACGGCGCAGAGCAGATCGCAATGCGTCGCACTCAGTCTCCAGGCGCGTGCGCTCCTGACGCAGTTCCGCCCGCTTACCCATTTTTTCCAGTCTCTCCGTGCTCATTTCGATCCTCTCGCATGTTCCCGGGCCAGCGGGCAGAACATATTGTTTTCAGCCAGGCTGACTACCCGCTCCATTACCCGCGAATTGTAGGTTACTATTTCGCGTAAGTCCTCCGCCAGTTGCTGGGTTGTTTTCAGCAGCTCCACGTTATCCTCGTAGTAACGCGATACCTCGGCGTGCTTCAAGTCCATCTCGTGCAGCATTTTCTGCGTATCTTCCCGGTACATTTCCATAATCCGACCGGTGTCTTCCCTGAACTTCTCAACCAAATCTCCGGTCTCTATCCGGTGCCCCTCAATAATCGAGTCAATGCGTCTGTTCCGATGATGATCCAAAACCAGCATGGTAACAAACACGGCAAACGGCCCCAGCAAAGCCAGGGATATCAGTCCGGGCACTCCCAACGCATCCAGTACCGAGGCCATTTCCTCCAAACTCGCTATTATTTGCGATATCTCAGCGGCGCTCATTCAGCATTATATCCTGATTTGATGTTCATAACAGTGGACAGCATCCTCCAAGCCCCTGACGTACTGGCGCATGTAGTCGTCGCGCTTAAGCAGATTTTCCACGTTGCTCAAATGGTCAAACGGCAACTCCGGGTCAAACAGGGGCAAGTCCGGTTTTACCGGCGCGGGGCAGCGTGCAATGGTTTGCACTCCCTGAGCCGCGCAAGCCTGACTACCAAGGGCGATTAAGCCGATTAACAACAGCTTTGCGACTTGCATCGTCAATCACCTCTGTTTTGTCGTCTGTTCCGGCAACCCGCTTCCGGGTTTTGACTTTGGCCATTACTGCTTCGCGAGCCTGCTCATCGCGTCTGATTTCAGATTCGCGCTCAATACAGGCGGCATTAGCTGTTTGCAGAGCAGCCAGGCTATTCCGACAAGCGTCTAATCTTGCTTGCAGCGCGGAATTTTCATGTTCAAGTTCTGTGATTTCAAATTTGAGATTCAGGTTCCGTACATACAGCAGAGCACAGACGACTGCCGCAAAAGCAAGCAGGACAACCGCCCATTGTTCTTTTAAAATAGAAAACAGCATCATGCACCCTCGTCAAAATCACGCAATCCGCCGCCGCCCAACTCAAACCGGCTCTGCACGGCTTTGGCTCCGGTGGCAGCCCCGAGCAGCCCGGCTTCGGCGTAGCCCAGCGGGATATACCGACCTTCAACAATCATGAAAGCCAGCCAGGAACCTAAAATCACCAGACAGATAATTACTGTGGTTATCCGCATGGCGGACACGCCCCCCTTGTGGTCAAGGAAAGCGTCTCCCAAAATTTTCAACAGCCTGCTCATACGCCCTGCCATCTCCCGGTACACATCTGCTCGGCCAGTTCCCAGGCTCGCCCCGGGCGACCGTTGCGCCGGGCTTTCTCCGAATCCGGCGGGAACTTGCCCACCTGTTCAGCCCACTTGCTGTTCAGCATCCGGACTGCCGCGGCGCGGTATTCTCCTTTTTTAATCAAGGCCAGAGTGGGGCTGAATTGTGACAACTTTCTCACCCCCAAATTGAAGGCCATGTTCAGCATTACTGCATAGCGCGCATCATCGAGTTCTCTCATCCAGGGCCAGCGGGACAGCATGGACGCTTCCGTCTTTTCCACATCTTCCTGCAGTATCCGCAAAGCCAACTCCTTGCTTATTTCCTGTCCGGCCCGATTGAGCCCAGGCAAAGGGTCGGCGTCCAGATTATGCCCCACGCCCACGGTCAGTTTCCCGGCTGTGCAGTAATAGGTTTTTAGACACAACCCCTCATGCCGCACAAGCTGTTGGCTCAAAACTTCAAATATCCACGGTCGTTCCACAGTTTTTCCTCACTTTCCGCCGACAAAAAAGGCGGGGTTAAATCCCGCCCTGATAAAAACATATCCGCCTTAATTGCGTGGAACTGTGTGCAAAAGATACACGGAAAATTAAGAATCCCGATTAATATATCTTGTTAATATAATTTTTGATCTCATCCACCGGTATGCGCAGGGGACTGTCTGTGCTGAGCAGCACCGCATTGCGGATCATCTTATAGATCTGGCTTTTGGAGACGTTGAGGCAATAAGCTGCCTGTGCGACTGTCAAAAACCGCAAGCGGGAGAGCATCTCGTCCGGCGTCAACAAAAATGGACTTTTGGGTTTTTCCGGGTAAAGCAGCTCCAGCCGGGCCTGGAAGCCTTCAGGGCGCACCAGACTGCACCGTTTTGAGCAACCGATACAGATATATTTATCGCCGTAAAAAAACCATCTGGGGGTGAGCCGACGGTTGCGCAGGCTGGGGCAGCTCCGCTCCTCGTACACCTTCCGGTCGATTTCCCCCTGAAAAATCCGCCAGCCGCTATTGACCAGGGTTACAACATCGTCAATCACCGACATAATTCCCTCCTTTGAACAGCGCTTCCACCTGTTTCGCCTGCTCCCGCATGATTGCCCGGCAGCGTCGGCAGGCCCCCCGGCCTTTTTTCCGGCAACGCGCGCAGGCCACACTTTTGATGGCTCTGTGGATTTTTTCGAAATCATCGCTTTGCGGGCTACTGTTCAGCAACCACTTAATTTTCTGAAGCTGCCTTGTCGCATTACCCGGATAACTGCCGTTGAGAGCCTGATAGACAGCACTGCGGCATATACGCCCATTAAATGCCTTACAGAAGGCATGCAGGCTGGTATATTTTTCAAGGATTGCCGCTTTCAGTTGCTCCGGACTCATCAAACAGCATCCGTATCTATACCCTTACGATTGGCCCGGCGTACGATATCCCGGCCCAACGTCTGTAAATCAGACGCCTCATCCAGCCAGATGAATGCATCCACCTTGAACTGGCGGGAGCAGCGCCTGTCCAGGCTGGTCATGGCATAACCCATCCGCTTCCACAACGCCGCCAGATAGCGCTTCTGCCGGGCGTGGGGGACGTAGTCCGGGATTTCATAAAATTCCTTATCCCGACGTCGGGTGGTCACTGACTTCTCTTTCCCGGCCGACACAAACACCGCGCCTTTTTGCTCCAGCAGACGCATCAGGTATTTGAGTTGATTAATACTCAAATCCTTTGCTGAGCTCTTACCAAAAGTGTTTTCAAGCAGAGCTCTGTAAGCAACCTCATCCATCGCCAGCTGTTTGCGGGCAATTGCAATCTTCGCATAATACGGCAGACGTTCATTAACGCTCATTCTCATTTCTCCTCCCTATACAGACGCAAACGGCCCGGCTCGTCAGCTCCGGGCGGCCAATCCCGGAGGACCGGCCCGCAAGGGCCGGTTTCGCCTCAGTTAAGGGCGTCTTTAAGGGTTTTTGAGCAAGAAAACTTAACTGCCACACAAGCCGGGATATCGATACTCTCTCCGGTTTGAGGGTTACGCCCTTTGCGGGCCGCGCGTTTTACCGCGGCAAATCTGCCCAGATTGGCAATAGACACAACCTCGCCTTTGCCCAGTCTGTCCGCAATCACGCGCGGCAGCGCGTCCAGCACTCTGCCGATATCCGCCTTACTCGGGCCGCTCGCTTCAATTTCCAATACATCTATCAAGTCCGCTTTAGTCATAGTTCCTCCTTTCAGATCAGTTCAGGCTTTCCGATTTTGTAGGGAAAAGCCGCTCCACCACATGGTTTAATATTGTTTCCACCATAGCCGGAGAAATATCATCAATTATTTTGACCATCCTACCATCCAGGCCATGCGCAAAAGCAACCGTCCGTATATCGCTGCCTTTAAAAATACCGCCAATCAAAAAGTAGCCGTCCCCTTCTTCCAGCAATCCAAACATAGCCTGCGTTGCTTCCTCGAGACTGTTTATGCTCCGACGCGTCCTATTTTGCATTTAACTCCTCCGCTTTCACCTCAATAAAAAACACATCGTTCTGCCGCCGCTTCAACCCCACAAGGCAAAGCCGTTCCTCCGGCCAACTGAGCATGGCTTCTTTATTGACTTCCATCTTCACCCGTATGCCGTCATTAAAATTATATTCCTGCAACTTCTCCAGGGTCATTTCCTTGGTCACTTTATGCAGTTGGACTATTTGGGTGGATTGACGAAATCCAATCACCCCGAAAGCCAATTCCAAACTCTTGCGCTCCTTGAAGAGTTCCGCTTTATTCATAGTCGCATAAGTACCCACTGCATCGGCCAGTTCCTTCCGCCGAGCAAGCAGCGGAGCGCTCTCCGTGCCCGCCCTCTGCTTGGCCGCGTCGATAGTCTCATTCAAAGAGCCCTCGATCGCACCCAGCTTCCTGTCCAGAGCCGCCATCTCCGCCAATGCTCCCTCCACCTGTTTCATATCACCCACTATCAGCGGGGTGGGTTTAATTCTCGTACCCATGCAATTCCTCCTTTTCTTCCGATACAAGCAGGGTCTTTTCCAAATTTTCCAGTTGCTCCGCCAGACTTTTCAGATTGCGCCGGACGGATCTTACTATTTCCCAGGCCTGCGGCGGCACTTCTCCCGCCAAATCTGCCAACCCCAAATCAATACTGCGAATTTCACTGCTGTACATCTTCCATGCCTCCTTGATTCTCATGCTTCGCAAAACGTCTGCGCAATACATCGCAAGCATCAACAATCGCTTTCTGCACCCGCCAATTACCGACGTCAGCGCAGAGCATTAACCTGATAATTTTGGCTGCCGCTGACCGCTCTTCCTGGTAAGGGTCATTGATTTTCTGGGGAGGATGAGGCGTTTCCGGCGTAGCCATGGCTTTGCCGGTGCCCGCGTAAATCTTGGTCAATCCATTTTTGCCGATCTGTTCTATGTAGCCTTCGTCCTTCAGCCATGAGCAGTACTTGCAGGCGTGTGAGTAAGATGCCCTGGTAAAAAGGCTCATATCCCGTACAGACCAACCCGGCTTCTGGGAGCGTACAAAACGCCACATCGCTTTGTGATACTTTGCCGACACCTGACATTGCTCAAAGTTATAAACATATATCCCTTCGCGTACTCTGCTGACTTCTCCGGTTGCAACCATCTCCTGCATCCGGTTACGCAGGCGAGCCTTATCTGCCTCAATTTCAAGACCCAAGGCCTCAAAAAGCTCTGCATTACTCACAAGCGCGCCACCCTCGCCAAGACTTTTTACCGCAACCCTGACCTGCTCCATCGTTATTTCCGGCCTTCCTTCCATACTTACCTCCTTCGCCAGTTACGTTGGCTCAGTGCTGCTTTAAGCATAGCCTCGTCAACCCTGTCCGTTTCCGCCGCGTTCGCCGCTTTTTCCAACAGGATTAACATATTGCGTACAAGCCTGAAGTCGCCTTCCGTCTTTTCCGCTATCTCTCTGCACAATTGCGGGGGAATATCCAGCCCCGCCGCCTGCATTGCGTAAATGGCCACTTCCGATTCCTGGATCGGGCCGAACTCAACCTCATGCACTACCCGGCTCCAGATACGCCGCCGCTCGCTGAGCAGGCCGTACAGTCCTTCTTCTCCTATCAGCACCACCGGAGCTCCAGTCATCTCATGGATATCCCGCAAGTCTTCAATTCGATCAATGTGCAATCGGTCAGCTTCGTCAATATACAATGTCTTTCTTCCCCGTTGCAGTAATTCCACTATCATCTCCTTGCAGCGGTTACCGTTATAACGCGGCATATCCATATTTTTACCGCGCACCTCAAACAATACCCGCTGTAAAAACGCGGTCTGACTCCAGCCCTGCCACACCCGCACATACGCTCCGCCGCGCATGATATAGCTTTGGTCAGCCGCGACTGATTTACCCCGACCGGCCTGACCATGCGCCAGGATAAAACCGGATATACCCCGGCCCGATTCGTAAACCGAGTTTAACGCCTCATCAAAGCGCATCATCGCCGGCGTTTGGATAATCACTTCCTTCATTGCCTTAATCCTCCCTTACCTTCAATTTGATGACGCCTTCCTGCGAAATTCAAACAGCTCCAAGAGTTGATCGTATCTGGGCTTCTGATATCTTTGGAAAACTTCCGTTGCTTCGTATTTTTCAACCCAGGCCGCATCGCGTGCATCAAGTTCCTTACCTTCCTCATGCCGGACAAAGAACAGGTACTCGTAGCGTTCCATTTCATCGCCGAACCGTTTTTGCCACGAAGGGATGTAAAAATTCGCGCTGGTTTTCGTGTCAATTTCAGCACGCGCCCGCGCTTTGGCCGCCTCAATCGCCGCTTCCTCCTCAAAGCTCAAGGCGGGCTTTATCGATTGCGGCATGGGCAGGATTTTGGCTGTTTGTAATTTCGCCTCTGTCTGCTTACGCGCCTCCGGCAAAACCACTTCCTCAAGCATTACCCGGAAGTTAGCCCCGGCCAGGCGTTCCTGCTGTTTCTTCAGAGCAATGGCCTCCGCCAGCTCAGCCTGGTCTTCCGGCGTTCCCAGTACACCCGCCGCCGGATGCACGCCACAGGCAATCCGGAAATGCTCCCGATCCCTTGCCTCGCAGATAAATTCTCCATCTCTGTTGTAGACAAGCACAGTGTGCGGGGAGAGCACGTTGTCATATCTGACTATTACCGGGTGACGACGTGAGGCCAGGGCCTCGTGCCAGAACAACTTTCCAAACAGGCGGATACCGTCTTTGCTGATTGTGCGGATTTCCTTCTCCAACATCAGCAGGTTCAGCTTCTCCACATCAATGCCCGGGCCTGTGCCGGCTTCAAAAACCTCAACCGGCGTCTTCCCCTTCAGGTGGGATTTATACTGCGGCCGGTGAACGTATTCACCAAACCACAGAGCTATGGCCGTGTGGGTTTCCTCTAAGGTCAACGGCCCGGATCCCATTTTTTCGTATAATTTGCGGTGCAGTGTCTCCCCCCGATGCAGGCGGGGCGGTTTATTCGCTATGCTGTTTCCCGTATAGGAGGGCATCATCACTTCCATGTCGTGGAACGTTCCGAAGAAACGCTCCACGGTTTTTGACTGCCCGTGGTAGGGCCAGGCATGGATTACGCTGCACCCTAAGCTGGTGTACAGGCCAAGAAAACCGGCCTGCCCGAAGTCGGGGGTTTGCTTAAAATACTTCGCCCGGAACGCCTTGCCGTTATCCAGATAAATCACTCTGGGGTATTTGCCCAAAGTTATGCAGGCCCGGCGAAACGCTGAGGAAATACAGGCGGTGTTTTCCGTGGGCATCACCTCCCAGCCAAGCGGATAATTGGACGCGCAGTCGTAAAACAACAGCAGGGTCATCCGCCTGGGTTTGCCGGTTTCCGGGTCAATAGTCTCAAAATTTAAGGTGTGGCCGTCCGCCACCACCAGGTCGCCCACGCCCACCCGGCTCCAGTCCCGCATAATCGATATGGCGCACATATCGTTCCAGGCCTTCTGGCCGCGTCGAAAAAGTGTCCACTCGTCGAAGCACTGAGACTCGTAAGCCTTTATAAACCGACGAATGGTCGGTCCCGACGGCTGGTAAATACCCGCGTCTGCGCATTTTTGCTGTACCGCCCGAACACACGAGCTGATACATGGTGCATTAGGGTTCAGAATGGAGCCGAGTATAAATACCCGGTGCTGTTCGGTAAGACTGCTTTTACCGCGATGTGACAGACCGCGGGTATCCACCAGAGCCAGCACGCTGTCCGCTTTGGCCTGCTGCAGTTTCCAGCGCTCAATGCTCTTCCAGGAAATGCCTTTACCCAGGGTGGTCAGCAGCTCAGGCCAGGCCCCGGATACATACTGTGCTATAAATGCTTCTTTTTGCGGTACCGTGTGTCCCCTGATGTTTTGCCAGTCCAGGTACAGCTTCAGCAGATACGCCTTGGCCACCGCCTTGGAACGGCGCTTCTCGTCAAACACGTCGGGAGCGGCGGTAGTCAGGGCCGGGGCATGGCCGGACGCCTTAGCGGGTAAGTTCCCACCCGTTTCCAATGCGGCCTGTTCCTCAGCCGCGCGGATAGCCAGTTGCGTGGACTGCGGCATTGAAGCAAACAGCCATTCCTTGCCGCCTCCCCGGCCCTTGCGGGGTTGGCTTTGCCAACCTTCTTTCTTTGCAAGGCGGGTAACTGAGCTCAGCGCCTCCATCTGTAGGATTTCAGCCAGCTCTTTTCTTGTATATGCTGTTTTGATTTCCATGCTCCCTCCCTGGCTCAGGCAAGCTCTGCCATGCGGGGATCAAATAGATATTTTTCAGGCACGCCCAGCATCCGCAATGCGTCCAGGACTCTGGGGCTGTGATTTTCACCAACCAGGGTTTTCCTGACGTTTTGCGGAGAGCAGCCGATGACCTCCCTGGCCAAAGAGCTGTCCGTATACCCCCGCATCCTCAGTTCATACCTGAGCAGATGCGTTACCTGCGCCCTTTTTGCGCCTAATTCCCGCCTTATCTCCGGCGTCATAGCTTCGCCTCCAGTTTTCTCTTCTGTTCACGCGCCTTTTTCAGGGCGTCGCACGTCTTGCCGTACTCCAGATAACGCAGGTCATCTTTGGGGATAACTACCAACCCGGCCAGTTTGAAAATCGGACGAAGCGGACTGAAATCCTTTGTCGCAAGACAAAAGCACAGAACCAGCTTCAAGCTCGGGTCTCGTCCTTCATCCCCGCTTTGCAAAAGTTTGTTCAGGGTGTCTTCCGTGATGGACTTTGCGCCGGTTGAGCCTAAGGTGACTCCTTCCCGCCGCG
>CALUZB010000018.1 GCA_944325195.1 uncultured Desulfovibrionaceae bacterium
GATTTTTTTTCGCACTCTCAATTTTCAACATCCGGGAAAAACCTCTCGAGCGATCTCTGCTAAAAGCCCGAACCGGCTCTCCCCATTCGCGTGAACGGCAAAATAACCTCATCTCAAAAAATGTCAAGTAAAAAATTTAAAAATATTACCGACAGTAAACAAGCCGCCCCTACCATTTTCAAAAGTATATATTGCATAATCTACTTCTTTAGGGCATTACTCAATGATTCAGATATGCTTGTGTACAAACTAAAAGGCTCATTGCAGCTCACTCTACGGAGACGGAATATGACCAAACAAAAGCTTCAAGACGCGAGTCCGTCTTTGCTTATTGCAATACTACTTTTCGTCATTTGTAATCTGCCTGGTTATTCTTATGCAGGGGCGCCGTTTGTTGAGACAGCGCTTATTGAAAAAGACGAAAATCTTGTTCCATACATTGAATATTTAATTGACCCTAACGGCGCATTAAGCCTGGAAGAAATATTCTCTGCCGAGCACCACAAAAGTTTTCTTCCTCTCTCTGAGGGAATCCCTCTCCAAACGTCAGGAGTTACTTGGCTCCGGTTTACTTTAGCTCCAACAAAGGCCCCCTCTGAAGCCCCCGTTATCTTGGAGTTAGGTGAGCATATACCGGCCGGAGCCTTGGTATATACACCTAAAAACAATGAACCGACTACAAACGGCCCTTCAATTTGGCATTTGAGACGGGCCGCTTCCGATGGGCTGTTTAAAATCCCTGCACCGAATGCCAACGGGCCCGCATCTGTTTATGCGCGCATTCCGGGAACTCCGGATCTATGGTTCGCCCCCCGCCTGTACACAAACAAGTATGCAGAAGACGCAAAAAGCAATATTGCACACTTTCTTGCCATTTGTGTGCTGGGCCTTTCAATAACGCTCTGCTTGCTGCGCGCATTTCGCGACGGCGGCGAATGGCGTTTATGGACCGCCGTGCTGGCCGGACTGATTCTGGCCCAACCCTTACTCAGAATTCCGGCCCTGCCCCTTGGATTCTCGTATTATACCACAGCTATATTATATCTGTTGGTTCCCGCTCTGGGCCTTATCTTAATTCCTCATATTGCGCGCCATTTATGGAATACACCTGCAACGGACAAAAAGCTGGACAGGTTTCTCACTTTCTTCAGCATTGTTGGAGGCTTACTGCCTCTGGCAACGCTCGTTCCAGGTCTGTCCTGGACAGGGAAGTTATTGCCCCTCTGGCCGGTTTCAGCCATATTCGGCTGTATAGCAGCGATTTTTGCCGTAAAATCTAAATTGCCCGGCTCCGGGCGATATCTTTTGAGCATGCTGCTGTTAAGCGCAGCCGGGCTCAGCACGCTCTTGGCCCAAACCACAACCGGTCCTAACAGTATCTTCCTTGATGCTCCGCTCTGGGGGGGAAGTGCGGCGGCATTGTTGCTGGGAATTTTACCGTTGCGCAACAACGCTTACAGGGGCGAGGAAGTTGAACAGTTTTCCAACGACTCTGATGATCCCGTATTCCTGCTCAGCGATGTGCTCGATGCTGGAAGAATGCCGCTCGGCAACACCTTGCCGCAATCTGACTGTGCTGCCACTGACGCAAGCCTTTTAATCAACACTTCCACTGCTCAGACTGAAAAAGCTTCAGTCTCACCCCTAGCAGACTCCGCTGTTCCAGCCAATAATGTGAAGAACATGATTACCGGGCAGCCTCACGAGTCTGCCGTGATTCAAGACCTGCCCGGACAACCGGCCGGTCTGAAGCACATCTCCAACCAGACTGACCTGAGCTTCTCCGGACTGACCCTTATTTGTAATGTCGGCGAGCCACGCCCCATGCCTATGCCAGTAACAAGAGAGAAGGAAAATGCTCCTGAGCAAGGAAAAGATGCTGTTGCCGGACTTAACGAACTGCCCCCACAGTCAGACAAAGACTTGCCTGAAGCCACCCTTGATAATCCGCCAACAACTGCACCACACAGCCAAGAACTTTCAGCAAGCCTGGTTGAAACAGATTCGTCAGGCAACGGCCGGTATGTGCATGTGGGCAGCATACCCGGAACTGCCGCGGTGAAAGAGCAGATCGATAAACCTGTGAAAACCCATGCCTCACTCACAACAGAACCGGAGCAAGCACCGTCCCCGACAGAAAAAGATATGGTTGCTCAATCAGCGTTCTCTTCTGATAGGGTGGGCTTAACTTCTGAGGAAATTCCCGATGCGGCGACAGAAGCCCACCAGGCGGCTTCCTTTGAACTTCCAACCAATGAAATGGAAGAAGCCCGGTTGGAGCCAGAAACTGCCCAACCAACGCAACATCAACCGAACAAGAGCGCTTTTCCGTCTCTGCTGAATTCCGCCAAAGCGCCCGAAATTCAAATGGAACAGCCCGTAAGGTCAACAAGCCTGGACAGCAAGCCTGATTCCAATGAGCCGGCCGATGATTCCAGCACAGATACACCTATAGATCTGCCTGAGCCGAATTCGTCCCAACCGCCCCGCACCTTGGTTTCCCCAAAGGCTCCCGAGTTTGAAAAAACTGCGCTGTTGCCGGAAGCATCGGATATGCAGGGAAATGGCCCAAGCCAAAGAGAAGAGATTGCAAACATCAAACCTACTTCCCAAGTGCCGGCTCCGAAGTATGAACAAACAGTTGATACGACGACAGCCCACGGCGCCTCTCTGGCCCCGGGCGATTCCGCCGGCCCTCAGCCGGAAAAAAATGAACAACCGGATACCCTTTCTGCTAAAGATTTGGTGGAGCTTCTGCAGACAGCGCCGGAAGCAGAGGCAGAAGAAGGAATACCAGATAAAAAAACACTCTGGCCTAATGCCGCCGAGAAGCGCGTGCTTTTAGATGAGCCTCTCGTCTTAAAAATAGCAACCCCACAAAATGAGGCTGCTTCGGATAATCAGGAGCCTACTGCGGAAGCAATTAAATCTGAAACAGAAGCTTCCGCCATTCAGATGCCTGTGGAGCCGACGAGAAAAAACACCCCCGGGTCTGCCGCCACTGCCTCCGATACCATAAGTGAAAAAGCGGATAAAGAAGCCATTTCTCTGATTGAAAAAAGGCTTCTTCCAGAGATTGCAGCACCGGCCCAACCCGTCCGGAACAGCGCGGAAAAAACGGAACAACCCACAAAAATAAGCTGGTTCAACCGCATCAGGCAATCCGCATTGAAAAAGCCGGAACAGTCCGAACAGGTTCAGCCCAGCAGCGACTCAATGTATTTTTCAGAACAAAAAGCCAGTGGTGACGTCCCCCAATTCGACATCGCGGCCCTGAACAAAGTTGAGGAGGCGCTGAAAATTCCCTTGGAATCGCTGATGCAGGCGACAAACGAATTGAGCAACTGCTCTCTGCCGCCCCTGGCCAAAGTACAATCCGTGGCCATTATGAAAAATACCAAGGCCATTGCCGATATTATAAATACATTAAGCTGCGGCCAGGATGAAGCTTTGCGCAAACTTGCTGAAAACGACACGCAATCAGCAGATACTGTTTTCGACCTTCAGGTGGTATTGCGCGAGGCCCACGACGCAGTGGTCACAAAAGCTGAACGCTGCGGTCTTGCTCTTTCCTGGTTTATGCCGCCGCATCTTCCCCTGCTTTATAAAGGTAATCCGGCCCAGTTGCAGGAGGTCCTGCACCTGTTGCTCGACAGCGCAATTGAATCCACCGCTCGCGGTTCCATACAGGTTACCGCCCGTCGTTTGCCTGACAGCACAGACCCGGGGCATCTGGTCTTTTCTGTAACAGACTCCGGGCAAACCAAGCCCCGGTTGCGTCGCAGCACCACCGCTCTGATGAAGGCCTGGGAAATGGTCACAGCACAAGGCGGAACGCTGAGCCTGGACAGCACTCCGAACCGGAGCACTGTAATCTCATTCACCTTACGTCTGGAAGTCCCCGGAAAACAGGTACAGCACCTTCTGCCTCTGTTAACGAAAAATACCACGCAGACGCTCCCCGGTTCCAACAGCAATGGTGAAGGTCAGATGCGCCCGCTCACTATACTTGTGGCGGCCGAACAACCCACAAACCGACAACTGTTTTCTTTCTTCCTTAATGATCTTCCCT
Source organism: uncultured Desulfovibrionaceae bacterium (assembly GCA_944325195.1). Lineage (GTDB taxonomy): Bacteria > Desulfobacterota > Desulfovibrionia > Desulfovibrionales > Desulfovibrionaceae > RGIG1962. Next base: position 4,073 of record CALUZB010000018.1, read on the forward strand.
ATATTGTGGAAGAAGCCAGAAACGTTGAAGAAGCCTTTGAACATTATCTCAGAAATCCTGCCGGTGTCGTGATTATCGACGGCTCCTTGGCTGAACTCAATTTAAAGGAAGCAATCAACAGGCTGCACGAAATCGACGCTGCCCAAAACATCCCGCCTGTGCCTGTGATTACGTTGGTAAACGATAAAACGGAGGGAGCTCAGGTTATTCAGGCCGGCAGCCGACTGGCGCTTAGTGAACCGCTGTCCCGCAGTGAAGTCAGAGACGCCATTGAAATGCTTTTACCGATCCCGGAGGCCGTGCTGGAGTCCTTAAAGCCGACAGCCGCTCCTATCATCCCCCCGGCGGCCCCCAAAAGCCAAGCAAGCGTCACTGCTGAACCGCGCTCAGAGGCCTGTCCCGCGGAACCGCTTGAAGTCGTTGCTGATTTGCAAAAACTCCCCGAAGAGGAAATATTGCCGCAAAATCAAAAACAGGGTGATGAGCCGATTTCTGTTTCCAAATCATTCGCCAGTGCGGCCAAGCGGTTTATCCGGGTACGCAAAAAAACTCCCCCGCTTCCGACGTTGAACACTGAACAAAATCAACTCAATAACGAGAAAGAAGGAAACGGGGTTTCGGAAGCCAGACCAATTACTCGATATCCCATCGTTACTCAGCGGGAGCAAAAAATTGCTCACGACCAAGCGGAATACGTTTACAGCCCGCCACAGGTTGCGGCGGATAAAGCTCTCGACAACCCCAACGAACAGAGCAGTTCATTCGGGCAAACTTCTTCTGTACGGGAACCCACAACAGAGGGAAAGGAGCCGGAAAAAAGCAGCGATTGTGAGATGCAAATTGAGAGTGTCAACCAGAATTCAGACACTGCTGTTAAAGAGGAAGCCCCTAATACACTGGTTGCAGAGTTGAGCGGAGCACCCATTCACATTGGAACACCCGATGTGCAGGCGACTGCAGCTACACTTCAAGAAACTTTGCAGTTGCAGGAAAGCCCGGAGGTTAATGCATCTGAAGATGTAAACGATGATTTACATTCCCCCCGGCCTCCGGCCGGGGAAGAGCAGGACGTCGCCACAAAGCCTGTTCAGAACCTGACCGATCAGAATACGGTTGCGCTGTCCACCAGTATTGAGGGCGAAGAAATAGACCCTGAAGTAATTCATCTTATTCCCGGCCTGCTTGACAGCCTTGAACATGCCTTGGAAGACGCGCACGCCAGCCTGGAAAACAAAAGTTTCCTGGGCATTTCAGAAGCCTGTATGCGCATTGCGGGGACCGCTGACGCGCATGGCCTGCGGGTGATAAAAGGAATAGCCAATTGCGTTGAGCGTGCGGCAAGTGCAAATGACTTGGACGCTGTGAGCGACTTGTTGGCGGAGCTGGCAAATTCAGTGAATACTAATCGGATAAAATTGGAGGCGATATATCTCGAGCATACGGGGCATTCTGTTTAGAGCAGATTCGTTTGAAGTTGTGTAGCGCTGCCCTGCAACAAAATGCGGTCTGCTTCGTTTAAGGCCCGGCATCAGCAGATATGTTTTTCATATAACCAGATACCTCAAAGTATATCCGTTTTAAAACGGATATACTTTGTCTTTCAGTCTGCAACCGGGCGCGCATGCTTTTGCTCGTTCCCAACGGCACGGGCAAGAGCACGCTATTGCGCTTGCCGGCGTTGATTATACTTAGTAGTGCCGGTTGTTAGTGAAATCCGAGCATCTGTGTTTACTCTGCAAACAAAATCAAATCTTCAGCTTGCAACACTTCAAGTAATTTCGCTGTATCACTTAAAATGACCTCTTTTGGTGCATTGAAAACAGAACTGAGCAACTCTGCTATCTCTAAAGCAGATATGGGTTCCGCCAAAAAGTCCCATATCAAGCGCCCCATATCATTCAAATGAAAAATTGCTCCCGCGTTTTGCTCCACCAAGAACAAACCGTTATTTTCCTTTCGGCAAACCACGCCTTTATTTCGGATATACAACCGCTTTAAATCCTTGCCCGACAAAGCACTCACTGTACAGGCAGAATTGAGTTCAAACAAATCCAAACGGGAATTACTTTTACGAGAAGCATCGCCCCGCGAAAAAGGTAAACACAACTCTCTTGCTAAAACCTCCACAGCCTCATGCGCATGTGAATAGACAAGCCGCCAAAGAGAGGCGGACTGAGTGATTTTTTCACAAAGGTTAAAGGCGGTTAACGCCTGTTCACGGTGAAGCAAAAGACAACGATTCACCATATTCTTCAACCCGGTCTCCCGGTCAATCTGCGACAGTTCGGGGGCGCCTCTGTCCTGCCGCTCAAGAAACACCACACTACCGACTTTCGCTTCCTGTTCAAAAAGGGCTCTACAGGAGCCTTCCGGTTTTAAAAAACCATAGCGTTGGTTTGAAAAAACCAGATTATTCCGAATAAATGTTTCAACCGGAGCAGTCAGCGGAGGCAACGGCAAACGGAGTCTCGGCGGAAGACCGAAAGACCTCGTCAACCCCTCAGGCGTAAGCGCAATAAGGTCATCACCGTAAGCAACATACCCGCCAGCCATAAAACTGGCGGTAAGCAAACTTTTTCCGGCACGATTCTGATTGGGGAAAACTGCCAATCCGTCTGCGCACTGCACTGCCGCCGCATGAAGCCCCACCAATTCCGGGTTGGCCGCGAGATAAGCCATTACTAAATCCACCGCAAAATTGCATAAGAATTCCGTCAAGTCATGTTTGCGCAATGGACGGGAAAGCCAAGGGGCAGATATCTGGTATATATGGCCTGCACAAAGTTGGATTGAAATTACCGGCGGACGCTCCAGACGTTCTGAAACGACCTCGAACGGCCAACTCCCCATGAAATCAGCCAGAACCGGCAAAAGCGTCTCCTCTGATAAACGAATCGGGGCCGCTATACCGCTGCAATATAAATCCGTCATACGGCCTGTTAATGCCGAAATTAACGGGAAGCCCGGCTGAAACGTGAGGAACGGCTGGATCTGGAAACACGCGAATGTCGGCTCGCCCTGGAACCCCGTGAATATCTGCTCACTTTGGACGTGCGCGAATGCCGCTCCCCATAAGGCCAGTTGTTCAAATCAGTTATAGTATCCTGAATTATCGGCTCTACTTGCGCCATAGCCTCATTCACTGGGGTGAGAACGGGAGTCGAATAAACTGCCCCCGCCGCCAAAATTCCCAACAATAGCTTGCTGCGCCTGGATTTGACATCATCAGGAAGTTTCCGGCTTAAATCAGACATATGAACCCTTTATTTAAATTTATACAGATTGACTAGGACTGCCGTTAACTTTCAGTAAGTACAAACTTTTTTTCATTTAAGCAACCAGTTCTTAAATTATGCAGCTTCACGCTTATTTGTGAAATGCGCAAATTCATTTACTAATGTTTTGCTTACACCTGCCGATAAAGAAACTGAGGAAGATATGAATACGATATTTAATCAACACTACGCTGCTTTTACTATTGAAAACGACTATCGTTCCCCGATTTTTCACGTCAGTACAAAACCAGTGGGAATATGGGGTCCGCTGGTGCTTTTGCCGCCGACATAGTAAGCCGAATTCAAAAGCCCACAAGTTCCGACGCTGAAACAGCCGACCTTGCAGATAATGAAACCGCTTATAAAAATTTAGGCAAGACAGCCTCTAAAAGCCAGAAAAACCTGGATAGCCTGCAAGCATCACTGGAAAACACTATAAATGCGATTGCCGCCCGACATGGAGCTCAAGCAGCTACCCAGGTTATGGGCATCGTATACCAGAATGTCGGCAATAATGTTGGGGAAGAAAGCCTCGGCCAGGGTTTTCTGAAAGCAATCAGCTTCATTGACCGCAATTTCGGCATAAATGAAGGCAATCGCCTAATGAGCGAATTGAACAACGGCTTGAACAAGGAGATGAATTCCTACTTCGATAATGGTAGTGAGGAAGTCTTTTTCGACGCAGCCAGCCCATCTGCGGCTTTGCGCACCGCCAAAGCTTTCATGCAACAAACCAACGGTGTGTTTGATCGAATGCTTGAAGATTCAGGCTCGTCCGATCTGGATTTGTCCGTCGCCATGACTACAGAAGAAATGCGGGAGATGATGCTTGAGGCACAGGCAAAACGAATGCTGGCCAAGGGAGAAATTCCGCCGGCCTACCTGCAGGAATATCTGCCTAACAATATGATGCCTGGTGTAACTGGAACCATAGTGAACACATCCGTTTAGTCGTTCCAAACCGGCTAATCCGGACTTTTCTTTGGGGTTAAACTTCTCTGCCCTTCTATGGCACCCCCAGCGAGCTCACAACCCCAAAAAGCAGCTGCGCACGCCGGATTCAGATGACAGGTCACGCAGTAGCTCTTTCTGTTAATTCTACTTGACATTAACAGCATAACGAAGTATGCAAAGCAGCTTTGTTTTGAAATTTTATCTCCGATTACTTACTTAACTGTAAGCCACTGTGGTCTGCTTTGAACGTTAAGATTGAAACGACTTAAGCGCACCATTTCGTGAGAACAAGCAAAGCTTATTCGTTAAGAGCAAAACAATTCCTTTTGGAGGGAAAATGCCTACTATTAACCAACTGATCAGGAACGAGCGCAAAGCGGTGGTCAAACGCAAAAAGACCCCCGCGCTTCAGGCCTGCCCCCAGCGTCGCGGCGTGTGCACCCGCGTGTACACCACTACTCCCAAGAAGCCCAACTCCGCGCTTCGTAAGGTTGCCCGTGTGCGTTTGACCAACGGCCTTGAAGTTACCGCCTATATTCCGGGTGAAGGCCACAACCTGCAGGAGCACTCGGTTGTGCTCATCCGCGGCGGCCGCGTAAAAGACCTTCCCGGTGTGCGTTACCACATTATTCGAGGCACTCTCGACGCCTCTGGTGTGGCCGACCGCCGTCAAGGCCGTTCCAAGTACGGCGCCAAACGGCCCAAGTAGTATTTACAAGGTGGCATAGCTTAGGCTAAGACGGTACAGCCAATCTTCATCATTAAGCAATAAGACAAGCTGTTATTGAATTGCCTGAGACCACTGCAGCACCGCTTAAAATGTTGACATGCCTGAACTCTACCTGCATAAGTGGATTCGAGTTCGGCGTTTGTCGGGGTGAGGCGTAAGCTTTGTCCCTGGAGCGGAAAACGTTCCTAAATAACCAAAATTAACCTTAGGGAGTTAATATGCCTCGTAAAGGACCAGTACCCAAGCGGGAAATTCTTCCCGATCCCATTTACAACAGCCGCCTGGTCGCCCGGTTCGTAAACCGTCTGATGCACAACGGCAAAAAAGGTGTGGCCGAAAAAATTCTTTACCAATCTCTTGATCTGCTGGCCGAACGCACCAGTGAAGAGCCGATTAAAGCTTTTGAGAAGGCTCTGGATAATGTAAAGCCACAAATGGAAATCAAATCACGCCGTGTGGGCGGTGCTACCTATCAGGTGCCTATGGAAGTGCGCCCGGAACGGCAGATCTCACTCAGTATCCGCTGGCTGATCACCAACGCCCGCTCCCGTGGTGAAAAAGGCATGGTGAACAAGCTTTCCGCGGAGTTGGTCGACGCCTACAATAATCGTGGCGGCGCTGTGAAGAAAAAAGAAGACACCCATCGCATGGCTGAAGCCAACAAGGCTTTTGCCCATTTCCGTTGGTAATTGGAGTGAAATGTGGCACGTACTGTAGATATTCCCATGCAACGCAACATCGGCATCATGGCCCACATTGATGCCGGTAAAACCACTGTTACTGAGCGTATCCTGTTTTATACAGGCGTAACCCATAAAATTGGTGAAACCCACGACGGTGAAGCCACCATGGACTGGATGGAGCAAGAGCAGGAACGCGGTATTACCATTACCTCCGCCGCCACTACCTGTACTTGGCGCAATCACATGATCAACATCATTGATACTCCCGGTCACGTGGATTTTACCATGGAAGTGGAACGTTCGCTGCGTGTGCTCGACGGCGCAGTGGCTGTGTTTGACGCAGTGGCCGGGGTTGAACCTCAGTCTGAAACGGTGTGGCGTCAGGCCAACCGCTATGGGGTTCCGCGCATTTGTTTCGTAAACAAAATGGACCGCATCGGTTCGAACTATTTCCGTTGCGTAGACATGATCGTTGAACGGCTTAAGGCAAAGCCTCTGGTAATGCAACTCCCCATTGGTTCGGAAGACCTGTTTGAGGGTGTGGTTGACTTGGTTACCGGAAAAGCTCTCTTCTTTGAAAAAGCCACTGTGGCCACTAACATGGTGGAAAAGGAAATCCCGGCTGACTTGCAGTCTCTTTATAAAGAAAAACGCGCCGAGTTGCTGGAAGCTGTTGCCGAAGAAGATGAAGCGCTGATGGATAAATACCTTGCCGGCGAGGAACTCAGCGTTGAGGAAATCAAAGCAGGTATACGCAAGGCCACCATTGCCCAACATGTGGTGCCGGTGCTTTGTGGTTCTGCTTTTAAAAACGTGGGGGTACAGCCTCTGCTGGATGCTGTGGTTGATTACCTGCCTTCTCCTCTGGAAATTACACAGATGACCGGAGTTGACCCCAGCGATGAAGAAGTTATGATCACCTGTCATTGCGACGACAAAGAGCCGCTTGCCGGGTTGGTATTTAAACTCTTCTCAGACCCGTACATCGGACACCTTTACTTCTTCCGTATTTATTCCGGTACGGTTGAGTCCGGCATGACTGTACTGAATGCCAATACCGGCAAAAAAGAACGTATCGGTCGTCTTCTGAAGATGCACGCAAATAAGCGTGAAGAAATCAAATGGGCCGGTGCCGGTGATATTGTGGCTTTGGTAGGACTTAAGTCCGCATCGACCGGGGATACACTTTGCGATGAGTCCCGCCCGGTGAAGCTTGAAAGCATGGATATGCCCGAGCCGGTCATTGAAGTGGCCATTGAACCCAAAACCAAGCCTGACCGTGACGCCTTGTCTGCTGCTCTGGCCAAGCTTGCCAAGGAAGACCCTTCCTTCCGCGTGAAAGGCGATGAGGAAACAGGCCAAACCCTGATTGCGGGCATGGGTGAGCTGCACCTGGAAATCATTGTTGACCGTCTGGTGCGTGAGTTCAGTGTAAACGCTAACGTGGGCAAGCCCCAGGTAGCGTATCGCGAAACCATTACCAAGCCAGCGAAGTCTGATACAAAACACGTCAAGCAGTCCGGCGGACGCGGTCAATATGGTCACGCGGTGATTGAAATTGAGCCGAACCCAGGCAATGGCTACGAGTTTATAAACTCGATTACCGGTGGTGTTATCCCTAAAGAGTATATACCGGCCATTGATAAAGGTATTCAGGACGCCTTGAAGAGCGGTGTAGCTGCTGGCTTCCCGGTAGTGGACATCAAGGTTAACCTGGTATTTGGTTCCTACCACGAAGTAGACTCCTCTGAACAGGCATTCTATGTAACCGGCTCTATGGCGGTGAAAGACGCCATGCGCCAAGCTTCTCCTGTGCTGCTTGAGCCGATTATGGATGTGGAAGTGGTTACCCCGGACGATTACCTTGGTGATGTAATGGGCGATCTGACCGGACGCCGCGGCAAGGTGCAAAACATGGAGGCCCGGGGTGGTTCGCAGGCCGTGCGGGCTCAGGTTCCTTTGGCCCAAATGTTCGGCTATGCAACCGACTTGCGCTCAAAAACCCAAGGGCGCGCCACCTTTACTATGCAGTTTGACCACTATGAGCGGGTTCCACAATCTCTTGCCGATGAGATTATCAAAAGCCGTTCGTAAAATCTGCTCAATGTAAATATGACCGGCGGGGTCACAAAACCCCGCCGGTCAGAGTTTATGTAGTACCAAGGACGTTGGAATAAACCTTTTAAAACTATTCCAGTAATGCGAGAGCAGATTCAGAATTCTCACACAAGGAAATTCGTCAGCTTCGTTATTGCCCATAGTAAAGCGGTTCCGTCCATGCTTTACCTAAGAATAGTTAAAGAGTTTTTTAGAGTTTTTTAGAGTTTTAACTTTAAATAAAACTCTGTGGTGGAAGCGAGAGCAGCCCCCACATGGGACACCGCCCCTGATGTCCGGCTGGACACATTGTCATGTCCCGCCGGGTTTAAAGCAAGGCAAAATACACTTTTGCTGTGTTTAAGGGGTGTGACGACTTTGCAATTGAGGACAATTCAAAGCCAATCTGCTCTGGCGGCTTGGGTAAATGACGTTTTGTTCAAATGGGAACCCGCATGATGTATTCACCGCATCGGGGCACACAGGCAAAACGCTTTTACTACAAATCCGCTGTAATATCTGGAGCGTACAGCCCAGACGACTTTGACATCCAGTTAAGAGAGATTTTATGGATAACGCCGGCTACCTTGCCTTTATCCCCCCTTTGCTGGCCATTATACTGGCCCTGTTAACCAAGGACGTACTGGTTTCACTGGTATTGGGCATTGCTTCAGGCTTGCTGATTGTGGCGGGCGGCAATCCCCTTGATGCATTCCTTAATCTGGCAGACCTCATGGCCGACAAGGCCGGAGACAGTTGGAACATCCGCATTCTGCTTTTTTGTGGTCTGCTGGGCGGCTTGGTGGGATTGCTCACCAAAGCCGGTTCAGCCCGTGCTTTTGGAACATGGGCATCTCACTTTATCAAAGGACGACGCAGTGCGCAGTTTTTTACCTGGCTCTGCGGTCTGTTCATATTTATTGATGACTATTTCAACGCCCTGACTGTGGGAACAGTCATGCGCCCTGTATCCGACGCCCGTGGAATTTCACGGGCTAAGCTTGCTTATATTCTGGATTCAACGGCAGCGCCGGTTTGCATTCTTGCCCCCGTATCCAGTTGGGTGGTTACCGTTATTTCACAAATCCGCGGCTCCAGCGGCTTCAGTGATCTTGGAGTAGGAGAAATGAGCTTTTTCCTGATGCTTATCCCCTACAATGTTTATGCCTTGCTGGCCTTGATCATGGTGCTGTTGGTGGCTTTAAGCGGACGAGATTTCGGTCCCATGGCCAAAAGTGAGCGACGCGCCGCCCGCGGTAATTTTTATGATGAACAACGCTATGGTCAGGCCCCCGGCGATATGCAGGAGGAAGGCAATAGCTCACGTGCTGTATGGTATGACATGGCTCTGCCCATGTTTGTGCTTATTGCAGCTTGTCTTGTAGCCTTCCCTTTGACCACCTATATGGGCCTTGAGGAGGGTGAAACCATGCCGTTAATCGATGCCTTCCGAAATACAGATGCCTCAAAGGCTTTGTTGTACGGAATAGTTTTTACCCTGATCTTTTCTTACATCTACTTTACTCTGCGTCGGGTTCTCAGTCTCAAACAGACCTCTGAAGCCATAATCGACGGCGTGCGCGCCATGTTGCCGGCCTTGGTCATTTTAATCCTTGCCTGGTCAATCGGACATGTAATCAGCAAGCCATTAAGCGAGGGCGGATTGGGCCTGCCCTTGGTTATTGATCAAATGCTCCGGGGCAGCACGTTGCCTCTCTGGGTACTGCCGCTTTGCGTCTTCCTGCTTTCCGGCGGCATAGCCTTTGCCACGGGTACCAGTTGGGGTACTTTCGGCATTATGATCCCCATTGTGCTCCCCACGTCGATTTCACTGGCGGAAACCATGGGACTGAGCGGTAACGAGCTTCTGCAGTGCACGCTTATAGGCGTAAGTGCCGTACTTTCCGGAGCTGTATTCGGTGACCACGCAAGCCCTATTTCAGATACTACTATTCTTTCCAGTGCAGGCGCCAGTTGTCCTCACCTTGAACATGTAGCCACTCAACTGCCCTATGCCTGCTTTGTAGCAATCTGCTCCGGGGTAGGCATTATTGTCAGTGCCTATAGCCTCACCCCTTGGGTTGGCCTGCTTACAGCCTTACTTTGCTTCATACCCGGATTCCTTATCCTGACCAGAAGAAAAAAGCATGTCTGAATGTTGTCATTGAAAGAGCCGCGGGATATCCCGCGGCTCTTTTCAGATTAATATACGACTTTGCTGCTTTGGAATGCTGAATGGCCACCAGGATTGAGAGGTATGACAGATTTGTCGGAAACCTTTCTACAATTTCAGGCAACATGAAAATTGAATATTGCCAGCCAGTGCGCATCAGGGTATAAAGTCTGCGTATGATTGAACAGCCATTAGCTTTTTTAGCCGCGACCCTTGCGCTGGTTCTAACGCCCGGACCTGATCAAGCATATATTTTAGGCCGCACTCTCAGTCAGGGCCGAACAATCGGCATATGTTCCGTATTGGGAGTGTGCAGCGGAGCCATGCTGTACATTCTGGCGGCCGCATTGGGCTTTGCTGTAATTATCAGAACATCAAAGCTGGCTTATAATATTCTGCTCTACGCAGGCGGCGCTTATCTGTTATTTCTAGGAATAAGCGCCCTGCTGTCGAAGGAAATTTTCAAGCCAAACGGACAAGTTAAAAACACATCAAAGGGGAAAGCATACATTCAGGGCGTGCTGGTCAATATTCTCAACCCTAAATCAGCGCTTTTTTTTCTCGCGTTTGTTCCCCAGTTTATGGATCCGCTGGCTCCCAATCACTTTTTGGTATTTATCACTCTAGGCGCTGTTGTAGTTGGCATCGCCATAATTTGGGAGTCTTTTCTGGTCATATTTTCCCACCGCCTGCTGTCTGGTTTTATACGCAGGCCCGGGGTAGCAAGATTTCTGAATACTTTTATGGGCTTAATATTCATTGGATTGGCTATAAAATTACTTTTCTTCTAAATCGTCTCCAGAGCATCTATGGACCATAACCCACCCCTGTAAATTAAACCAACAGGAAACTCGCTAAAAAGAACCAGCTCTTCAAATATACAAATATATCATAAACCCATGTTCACAATTCCATGCTTCAACCCAGATAACCAACCCGAATTCCTGCCGATGAGCAGAGAGGAGATGAACGCTTTGGGTTGGCCCCAACTTGATATCCTGTTGATTTCCGGCGACGCTTACGTCGATCACCCGGCATTCGGCCCGGCGTTGCTGGGACGCTGGCTGCTGGCCCATGGCTTCAAAGTCGGCATTCTCAGCCAACCGGACTGGAAGTCCGGCAATCTTTCTATTCTCCAGGAAATGGGAAGACCCCGATTATTTGCCGGAATTACTGCAGGCAGTATGGATTCCATGCTTGCCCATTACACGGCATTTCGCAAAAAGCGCAAGGACGACGCTTATACGCCCGGCGGCCAGGCCGGGGCCCGCCCGAACAGGGCAAGTCTGGTTTACACCAATCTGGCGCGTCAGGCATTTCCTGGTCTGCCTATTATCCTTGGCGGTATTGAAGCTTCTTTGCGCCGAATATCTCATTACGATTTCTGGTCAGACAGCTTACGTAAAAGCATTTTATTAGACTCAAAGGCGGACCTGCTTATTTACGGCATGGGAGAAACAAGCCTGCTGGAACTGGCGGTGCGAGCGGACAACTTGGAAAGACAGTTCCCCCAAGATTACCTGGAAGGGAAAACGCCACTTCTCAAAGTATGTAAAGATCTCAAAGGCATTGCTTTTGTCGGGAAGACTGAGGACATACCAGACCAATTACATACGCTTCGTCTGCCCAGTCATCAAGAAATTCTGGATGACCCGAAATATTTGCTGCAAGCAACCATTGACCTTGAACGCCAGGTACACCAGGGCTATCGCACCGCCGTTCAGGAGACTGATGGACGCCTGGTGCTGGTAAATCCGCCGTCTCAGTCCTTAAGTGGAGAAGAGATGGACCGCCTGTACAGCCTTCCCTTTGCCCGCGCGGCTCATCCGGCCTATACCCAAACCATACCTGCCCTGGAGATGTTAAAAACAAGCATCACCTCGCACCGCGGCTGTGGCGGCGGCTGCTCATTTTGCTCACTTGCCTTGCACCAGGGACGGATTATTTCCTCCAGAAGCGAAAACTCAATTCTTGAAGAGCTTCAAGGTATGGTGCAACACCTACCCAAAGGGCGACGCGCAAAACAACGCGGCTTGGCTGTAAGCGATATTGGGGGGCCCACAGTAAACATGTGGGGGGCATTATGCGAATTTACGCCGGCAACTTGCACGCGTGCCAGTTGCCTGTTTCCGACTATTTGTCCCGGCTTCAGAGCAAATCAGAAAAAGCATGTGAAGATGTTGCGCAAAGCCAGAGCAAAACCGGGAATAAGCCAGATAAGAATAAGCAGCGGCTTACGTTATGATTTGGGAATGAGGGAGCAAGAGGCACTGAAAGCCTACATCAGCGAATTTATCGGTGGTCAGCTTAAAGTTGCCCCAGAGCATACCAGTGATAGTGTACTGGAATTAATGCGTAAACCGGCGCGGGGCATTTTTGAAGTCTTTCTGAATAATTTTGTAAGGACCAGTCGTTGCGCTGCTAAAGATCAATACGTCGTTCCTTACCTGATGAGCGGATTTCCCGGTTGTAATGACGGTGATATGCGCGCCTTGGGCGTCTGGCTGGCCAAACGCGGCTGGCGCCCCCAACAGGTGCAATGTTTCATTCCAACCCCAGGAACAGTAGCTACGGCTATGTACTACAGCCGCATGGACCCAGCCGGAAATATCATTTATGTGGCCCGCACAGATGCAGAGCGTTTGCGGCAACACCAAATCCTGCTGGGCAAAGACCCCTTAGGGCTTGCGAAGCTGGCCAGGCAGAAGAAAACCTGACTCCTCACTTAAGATTAACCAATTAAACCCCGTCTGACCTCATGTATATTCAATTCAGCAGTATTTACCAGGCGAACCAAGCAGAACAAAAAAAACAAAAAGCTGCCGTAAAAAGCTACGGCAGCTCAATCAGCAATGCGGTCAAACTAAAAATTACTAAAGTCCCAACAAATCACCGTCTTCACTAAGCAATCTCAAAGCAATCTGCTTGGTATCAATCTTGTATTCGCCGCTGCTTATCTGAGCTTTAATGGCGGCCACTTTATCCGCTCTTGTTCCAGGAGCGGACATAGCCGTCGAGAAAGCTTCCGCATACAGTCTGGCCTCATCGCTTACCGTACTGTGATCTCCACCACTCCGCACTGTGTCGGTTGCCGACCTGCGCTCACGTTCTGCTCTTACCTGATTATTTCTTTCTGATTGTTCCAACTTGGCATATGGATCCAAACCGTATAAATTTTTTATTTGCATTGCTGACTTCCTAAAAAATTAAAGCATGGTTTCGTCCACCTTTTCCAAGGTGATATTCCAAAGACGATTCAACAGCCCGGATGTTTCATAAGAATCAATTTTTACCGGCCCATCCTGTGTTTCCCGATAAATTTCAAAATCGAGTTTTGAGGGGGGGAACTTAAAACTCAATTTTTCCCCCAACTCATTTTCCAAACTCTTTTTCACATCCTCTACCACCGGGTTATTACTTCCGGAGAATAAGAGATTCTCAAATACTTCCTGAGCAACCCTTTCCACCATGAGTTGCCGTTTTTGGGCGGGATCAACTTCTGAAGACCCCATAAGCTGCATGTGTCGCCTGATCCTGCGATCAGCGACTAACTGCTTATCATATTGCAACAGCATTCTACGTACGTAAAACGACTTAATAGACACTGTATATTTCTCCCCTGGTTATTTCATCGGAAAGATAGGAAAAAACTTTAGGGCATATTCAAAGTATTTATACCAATTTTTTTACGACCAGACACTGAAGCATGCAATATGCTTAAATCAAACTCCAATCCAGACTGAGAAGAGAAGCAAATTCCAAAATCCATTCGGCAAGTCAACGCAAGTCTTCATCGCTCTTGTGATGTCCTTAAAATGTCAGTATATCCAACTGCACCACCTTACCGAATGCACTTCTGTAAAAGTAGAAAATCCGCCAACGCCAGCGCGCACATTGCCTTAAGCACCGGCACAATCCGCGGGATTGGGCTGAGATCGTGCCTTCCGCCAATGGTTAACGCCAGCATGTTGCCGGCTTTATCCATAACTGACTGTTCTTTGCCTATCGATGGAATAGGTTTTACTGCCACCCTAGCCACAAGCGGAGCCCCATTGCTTACCCCCCCCAGCATGCCCCCGGCATGATTGGTCAAGTAGCCATCGGGCGTCAGAATATCATTATTTTCACTTCCCGACAGCCTTGCTGCTGCAAACCCTGCTCCGAACTCAACGCCCTTCACAGCCCCAACACTAAAAAAAGCCGCTCCCAAGCGTGCATCAAGTCCGTCAAACACAGGCTCGCCCAACCCTGCGGGGAGATTATATACCTCAACCTGTACAATTCCGCCCAAGCTCTCTCCCAAAACCCGTGCAGCCTCAACCTTTTGCTCCCAAACCGCAACAATCTTGTCGTCCGGTGCACAAAAGGGACGGGAAGCCGCATTGGCGGTGTCGCTTAGAGGAGCCTGCACTCCGGCAAACTCACAGCAAAATGCATTTATTGAGATGCCCACAGAAGTCAGCAGCGCCTGAGCCACAGCCCCACCGGCAACCCGGGCGGCTGTTTCGCGAGCGGAAGAACGCCCCCCACCGCGGTGGTCGCGCCAACCATATTTCTGTTCCCATGCATAATCAGCATGACCAGGCCGGAAAACAGATCGCAGGCGATCATAATCACCGGAAAGCTGGCTGGTATTCTCAATAAAAAAGGCAATCGGGCACCCTGTGGTTTTCCCCTCAAAAATCCCGGATAAAATTTTAATCTGATCCGCCTCCTTACGCAAGGTGGCAGTAGAGACGCCGGGGCCTGTTCTGCCCGGCCTGCGCTTATCGAGCTCCGACTGAATTTTGCTTTCATTCAGCTCAATTCCGGGAGGACACCCCTCGACAACACCGCCTATACCCGGCCCGTGTGATTCTCCAAATGTGGTCAGCCGAAAAATTCGGCCAAAACTATCGCCCGTCATTACCTGATAAGCCTTCTACATAATCAATGTAAGATTAGCCTGAAAGTACAACCGCACAACTAGTCCGTCTTACAATTGCCGCTTGCCCATTGCCTGGCTGCAATTCCCAGAATATTGTCACAGACTTCTTCAACAGAACAATGCGCATCGACGATGAAATGAGCCAGTTTACGATAAATCGGTTCCCGCTCTTTCAAAACCCGAACTATTTCCTTGGCCGGCAAGTCTCCGGTAAGTGATGGTCGCGCACCGGCATCACGGGCCAGCCGCCGGGCCAGCTCGTCTCCGCCGGCGCAAAGATATATGATTACGCCGGTCTCGTTCATCAGTTCACAGTTCTCTCTGCGAAGAACTATTCCGCCCCCGGTAGATATCACTGCCGGTTCCAATCCGGAAGCCTGCTTGAGCGCCAGCACCTCAGCGTCCCGAAAAGCAGCCCAGCCCTGCTCTTCCACAACTTTAAAAATAGGACATCCCATATTTTCTTCCGCCAAAACATCTGTTTCCACAAACGTCCAGTTCAGCCTTGCAGCAAGCATGGCCCCCACTGTGCTTTTGCCGGAACTTCTGGCGCCGATTAAATACAAACGCTTATAGGGATAGTCTATCCTCAACATAATTGCTCAACAGTGCATGAGTGTGATTATCCAGTGCTTTTGAAGGCTGCTGGACACCCCGACTTTAAGTTTAATCCAGCGGAGCGAGCCTTATAAACATTGAACCGCCAGCGGCAACTCTACCGTTTCAATTACTATAACCCTTAATCCCGATAAAAGCCAGACTCAATACCAAGACAATCTGAAGCCCAAAAATGCAAGCGGAAGCAGGACAAGATTCATATTTTTTTGTTCCAGTTCTCAGATTAGCTTTACAAGCCAGGCGAGCCCAGCTAATATACCACCCTTCTGGAAAGTAATTTTTTCTTTAGGAGTTATGGGTATGAGCCAATTCCCCCGGATAGACCGTCTCCCGCCTTATGTATTTGCTACGGTGAACGAATTGAAGATGAATTTGCGTCACCAAGGCCATGACATAGTTGATTTTGGCATGGGCAACCCCGATCTGGCCACTCCGCCACATATTGTGGAGAAATTGATTGAAGCGGCGCAAAAAGCCGGCAACCACCGCTATTCCTTATCAAAGGGCATTCCCAATCTGCGCAAGGCTATCTGCGATCGTTATAAACGCCATTACGATGTGGACCTTGACCCGGATACCGAAGCCATCGCCTGCATGGGCGCCAAAGAAGGACTGGCCCACCTGGCTCTGGCCATGCTGTCCCCCGGCGATGTAGTGTTTGTTCCCGACCCCACTTACCCTATTCACTCTGCGGCGGCAACTATTGCCGGGGCAGACGTGCGCCGCATCCCCATCGGCAGAGGGCGTGATTTTTTTGCAGACCTTTTATTCGCGGTGGAACAAACCTGGCCCCAGCCGAAACTTCTGATAATCAGTTACCCGCACAACCCTACCGGGGAAGTGGCTACTTTGGAATTCTTCCAAAAAGTTGTCGATTTCGCCAAAGAACACAAAATATGGGTGATGCACGATTTGGCTTACGCCGACATCGTGTTCGACGGCTACAAAGCTCCCAGCCTGCTTCAGGCCAAGGGCGCCAAAGATATCGGCGTTGAATTTTACAGCATGTCTAAAAGCTATTCAATGGCCGGCTGGCGCACAGGTTTCTGTGTCGGCAACCGCGATATGATTCACGCTTTGGGAAGAATTAAAAGCTATCTCGATTACGGTATGTTCCAACCTATACAAATAGCGGCCACTGTGGCCTTGAACGGGCCGGAAGATTGCGTTAGGGAAATATGCGATATCTACAGGCAACGGCGGGATTTGTTAATAAGCGAGCTTAATCGGATTGGTTGGGAAGTGCCGCCGCCAAAAGGCACAATGTTTGTATGGGCGGAAATTCCCGAACCCTTCAAGCACCTGGGCTCAGTGGAATTTGCAAAATTGCTGCTCAGGGAAGCTGGTGTGGCAGTTTCGCCGGGACTTGGATTCGGCATGGCTGGCGACAACTTTGTGCGCTTTGCGCTGATTGAAAACGCTCATCGCACCAAGCAGGCGATTCGAGGCATAAAAAAAGTTCTCTCCAAGGTGGAATAAATAATGAGTAACATTTCTCCTTTGGTTATCGGGCTTGCCGGTTTCGGCACTGTGGGAAGCGGCCTTGCAGAAGTGCTGCGCTTAAACCAAGATCTTATCCGCGCCCGCATAGGACGGGATATCCGTATAAAAACCGTGCTGGTACGCGATTTGAAAAAACCGCGAACTTATGCCCTGCCGGAAGGAGCAACTGTTACTGTCAACCCGGACGATCTGAGCAACGACCCGGAAATTGACATTCTTGTCGAGTTGATGGGCGGTAAAGACCTTGCCTGTGATTTGATTACTGATGCTTTGCACGCCGGGAAAAACATTGTTACCGCCAACAAGGCCTTGCTCGCCGAAAAAGGAACAGAGCTGTTTAATCTGGCGGCAGAAAAAAATCTCGGGCTTGCTTTTGAAGCAAGCGTATGTGGGGCAATTCCCATTCTCCAGGTTTTGCGCGAGTCGCTGGCCGGGAACAAAATAAGCAGCCTGATGGGCATTCTGAATGGAACATCAAATTACATCCTCTCGGAAATGAGTGAAAAGGGCATTTCCTTTGAAACAGCCCTGAAAGAAGCCCAGGCCAAAGGCTACGCTGAGGCTGATCCTACCTTTGACATTGAAGGGGTGGACGCAGCCCATAAGCTTACTTTGCTCATCCGAATCGCCTTTGGTGTAGATTATCCGTTCAAACAACTCGGCACTCAGGGCATCTCGGAAGTGAGTACAGAGGATATCGCTTTTGCTCGTGAGCTTGGGTACAGAATCAAGCTGTTGGGGCAAGCCCGCTGTCTTAATGGAAAAATCGAAGCGGGCGTGTATCCGACTCTGGTTTCCAAAAACATGCAAATCGCCAGCACAGATGGCGTGTTCAATGCCGTTCATGTGGAAGGCAACGCGGCCGGCCCGGTATTCATGCACGGGCGCGGAGCCGGTGGTCTGGCCACTGCGTCGGCGGTACTGGGCGATATTTTGGAAATTGCGCGCTGCGGCAAGCCCAACAACACCGGCTTCATGACCCAATACTTGCCGGCTGCGGAAATTATGCCCTCAGACGAAGCAATCAGCCAGCATTATCTCCACCTGATGGTCAGCGACAAACCAGGAGTGCTGCGCGATCTGGCCGGGGCCCTGGCCGAACAGGGGGTAAGCGTGGCTCAGGCAATTCAAAAGGAACAAGGGCATTCCCATGTGCCTATTGTGTTTCTAACCCATGAAGCACCGGCTAAATCCATTAACAATGCGCTGGCCCTGATTCAGGCCAAAAATCTCCTGGGGCACAGGCCGGTACATTACAGGGTGTTGAAATAACCGGACAGCAAGATATGTATATCAGGCTGATTTTAAGTATACTGGCTGTTGTTCTGTTCTCGGACTGCTTAGTCGGAACGACTGCCTATGCACAGGAAGAGCAGGAACAGCAAGGAGAGTTGGAAACTGTCACTTCCACGCTTAAAGAAGCAGGCAAATCTTTATCTGAAGTTGGTGGAGACGCGGTTGAAGCCATTTCCCAAGGAGTAGGCGATGTTGTTACAAGTCTTAGCAACAGCCTGGAAAAAGATGCTGAATATACGGTTACAGCAAGCGATAAACTGGCGCTTAAAGGGATAAAATGCCCGCTTGCAGTCAGAGACATGCAAAATTCCAACATAGTGAAAGTTTACGCCACTTTTGACCGGGATCTGAGCGCAGTTCTGCAATTGCGGGCATACAACAATAACGCTCAGGAAATCG
Source organism: uncultured Desulfovibrionaceae bacterium (assembly GCA_944325195.1). GTDB lineage: Bacteria > Desulfobacterota > Desulfovibrionia > Desulfovibrionales > Desulfovibrionaceae > RGIG1962. The sequence goes on from CALUZB010000018.1 coordinate 22,728, forward strand.
GGCGCAGTAAGCGCTTATTCGTAAAAGCGCACGCTGATGATGGAATATACTTGAACTTTGTTTTTGATGAGCAAACCCCTCTGGACAAAGCGGATAAATTTACCTTGGCTGAAGTGAAGGGGCCGGCTCAAGAAGTTGATGTGACTGCTTACGACGACTCGGAATCAAATGCGTTCTGAGTGCAGGACTGAACGCAGCAAATACAAGACCGCCCATTGTTTACAGGCGGCAGAAGCCCGAACGTAGGGCATACGGTATAGATAACCGTTCTTGCAATCTCCGGAACACTTAAGCTCAAAAGCTTCCAGGCTGGTTGATTGCAGAACGAACATAAATAAATTGCGGAGCGTTTCTTTGAAAGTTGCATTGGTGCACTTCTGGCTTTTGGGTATGCGCGGCGGCGAACAGGTATTGGAAACCTTTTGCCGCATGTACCCGCAAGCAGATATTTTCACCCATGTCTATGCCCCTTCCCAGGTATCTGAAACTATCCGACGTCATAAAGTCAGCACCACTTTTATCAGTCGTTTACCGAAAGCTCAAAAATGGTATCAATCTTATTTACCACTTATGCCCATGGCCCTGGATCAACTGGACCTGTCGGAGTATGATCTGGTCATATCCAGCGAGTCCGGCCCTGCCAAAGGAGTAGTCACGGCTCCGGATACAGTTCACATATGCTATTGCCATACCCCAATGCGCTATGTTTGGGATATGTACCATGTGTACACAGGTACTATGGGCAAACTCAAGCGTATTGCGGCAGCCCCGATTTTGCATTATTTACGGCTTTGGGACAGAGTTTCCGCTTGCGATCCTGATGTGGTGATTGCCAATTCAAACTTCATTGCTCAACGCGTGAAAAAATGCTGGGGGCGCGATGCGTTGGTGGTAAACCCACCTGTAAATGTTGAACGTTTTGCTCAATCTGAATTTGCTCCCAGAAATACGTTTTATCTTTTCTTCGGCGAGCTTGTTGAATACAAACGCGCCGACCTGGCGGTAAAAGCATTTTCACAACCCGGCCAGCCTCGTGAATTGGTTGTTATTGGACAAGGTCCACAAATGAACTATCTTAAAAAAATAGCCGGCCCTCAAGTTAAATTGATGGGAAGGTTGCCGTATTCAGAAGTAAAAAAATATCTGACCAGCTGTCGGGCTTTAATTTTCCCCGGAGTGGAAGATTTCGGCATCATTCCGGTGGAGGCTCTGTCTTCCGGAACTCCGGTAATAGCCTACGGCCGGGGTGGAGTGTTGGATACGGTTAAGGAAGGACAAAGTGGTATATTTTTCCATAAACAAACAGAAGAAGATTTGCTTGAAGCCGTTGCCCGCTTTGAAGAACAAGAAAACAACTTTAACCCTGCCGGCTTGGCTCTTGAGGCCAAACGTTTTTCAGAGGAGCGCTTCGTTAACGAAATGCAAGCGATCATCAGCCAAGCCTTCCGCGAAAAAAGAGGCAAATAGAGGACGTGTCCAGGCATCAGTTTAATCCTGATATCATATCCCGTTACTAAGAGACCTCCAGGTCGGATATGGGCAGAGGCTTTGCCAATGCAGGCTGAAATCTGTTTTCAGTAAAGAGGATCTGCACAAACGCTGTCAGGCGATTCATGAATAAGCTGCAAAGGTTAATCGGAATAATCTTATGAAATATCCCGTTTCAGCACTGTTATTAGGTTTAATTTCTTTAATTGCTCTAAACAACGCAAATGCCATGCCTAAAGAGCATTTTATCATTCATTATGTGGAGCCGGATGCAGAAGCGGTTGTAAGCAAAGAGGAGATGGAAACCTGGGCGGCCGTCTCAGAAGAATTTGCCGCCACAGAGAAACGGTTATATGAAGTCTTTAAGGAAACACTGGCCAGCTTCGGACCTGGCGGGGAAAGTTGGCTGGAAATGAATCAGGGAGATTGGTCTAAACGGCGGCAAGTAGATGCATTCGAACAGCACTCCCCCAAAGGCAGCCCAGCTTATATCCGCTTTTTAACTGAAGAAGCGGATAAACGCGTCCAGTGGCTGGAACAACTGGGAAAAAAGGGGAAAGTCGTTTTTACCCACAACTACCTTTACCAGCAGCCGGGGCATGAGGGAATGGTGATTTTATATTACCGTGATCGCGGCCTGGAATTTGAACTTTACACCAAAAACCTGAAAACAGGCGCTGTTTGTGAGGCCTTTGGAGAAGGCATTCCCCATGAAGGAAAAACCCGGTATCAAGACCTCTCAATTGAGTTTGTGGATTTGGGAAAAGCTTTGCAGGTAACCGCCTTTTCCGAAGCCGAGCTTTGTCAGGAAGGCGGACATCTTACCGGAGAATACATATTGACCAAATAGCCCGACTCAGTTTGCTGAAAAGTGCAGTTTTACCCCTTCAAGTTAAAAGCTGTTCAAGCCATTGCTAACAGGCCTAAAATGCTCTATAGTTTCGCCTATGCGTTTATACGTGTCGGCAATCTGCTTCATACTAATATCCGTTGTTACAGGCTGCTCAGCCAAACAAGAGCCGCTTCTGCTTGGGGATACTCACCCCTCCAAACAATATACCGCACAGGCTGCCGAAAAACTACTGGCCACAGACCCTGAGGGCAGCATTCCCGCCCCCGAACTACCTGCAGAGCTTGTCCGGGCCGCTGCTTCCCGTCCGGAACCTGTAGATGCACATGTAAGCAAACAACCAGTACATTACACTGTTATTTGTCGCTCTCCCGATGCTCCGGTGCTCGCCGAAGAATTTCTGAAAACCTCCCAGCTTAACCGGCTGCAAGAAATCCCCGTTTATACAGTAATGGCCTTGGAGCAAAGGTTGCGCGCTTCTCTGGAAGACGGACGAGATATTCTACATTCTTATGGTTACTATGCGGGAAGTGTAAAAGGTTGGATTGAGGAAAAAGGCGGGCAGATCGATTCAGAAAGTCTGGAAAATGAAGTGACATCTCCACCAAGACACCGTCTGGACGTAAATATACTCTTCTCGCCCGGGCCGCAATATACCATTGGAAAAACAACGGTTATTCGAACCGATCAGCCGGATTTCGATGTTCTGTCAGGCGAATTGCACTCTGAAACCAATAGTTCAACACCTGATTCTCAAACCAATGACAACAGTCATCTGCCCAGGACGCTTGCAGATGTAGGGCTGAAACACGGCAAGCCTGCTTTGGCTGCGGATGTGCTGAAAGCAGTGGATTATGTTACTGCAGCCTACCACAACAACGGCTACCCCTTTGCCAAGATTTTTGCCACCCGTTATGTTCTGGATAATCCAAGCCAACAGCTTGAAGCTACAGTTGCCATCTCTCCAGGCGATTATGTGCTTATGGGTGCCCCTGTCATTGAGGGGAAGGCAAGCAATGTAAATCCAAGCTACATTAACTACCTGCAGACCTGGCAGGAAGGAGAGCATTGGAGCCAAGAAAAAATAGAACTCTTCCGCGATGCCCTTCGCTCAAGCGGTTTATTCAGTCTGATAGAAATAAAGCCGGGAGAGCCGGACTCGGCCGGGAAACGCCCTGTTTTAACTTCTCTTACGGAAGCGCCGTTTCGGACAATCGGGGCCTCATTGCGCTACGACACCAGCTTTGGGCCCGGATTGCAAGGATTTTGGGAACACCGCAACTTTACCGGCAATGCCGATTCGTTGCGGCTGGAACTTTCATTGTGGTCTGAGCTGCAAGAATTGACCGGGCATTACCGTATGCCGTTTATCTTTGGAAAAGACTTTGATTTCATCGCCCAAGGCGGTGTTCTTTACCAGGATACAGATGCCTACCGCCTCCAGTCCGCCCAAGCAGCCGGCGGCCTGGAATGGCGTTTGAGCAGGCGCTGGAATGTTTCCGCTCAAGGCAGTGTGGAGGGCGGTTGGATTAAAGATCCGGAAAAGCCTAAAAAAGAATATCTGATGTACGGCCTGCCCCTGAGCGCCAACTTCTCAAGCGCTAACAGCCTGCTTGACGCCACAGACGGCGGCAGAGCAATGTTCTCGCTTGCACCTTATACAGGATTTTACGGCAACGACTTTAATGTGTTGCGTTCGCGCATCGATTTGCAACGCTTCATCCCGCTGATTGGGGAAGATACCCTGGTACTGGCTCTGCGCGGCTCCATGGGCTGTCTGCTGGGGGCGGATGCTCCGGCTGTTCCCCCTTCCGTGCGTTTTTACAGCGGCGGCGGCGGATCGGTGCGTGGTTATGAATACCAATCGCTTGGCCCGCGCAATTCCGATAATGATCCCTTGGGCGGCTCATCCATGTTGGAACTGAGCATTGAACCCCGCTATAGAATAAACGATACCTTTGGTGTAGTTGCTTTTCTCGACGGCGGAATGGCCTATGAAGACTCCATTGACTCACATTATGGAAAAGACCTGCGTTGGGGAGCCGGAGTTGGTTTACGCATGTACACAGCCATTGGCCCGATTCGCTTTGACGTGGCCACGCCACTTAATCCGCGCCACGACGACGAACACCTGCATTTTTACATCAGCATCGGACAAAGTTTCTGATTATGAATAATCAATCAACCAATTCCACACCCGCGTCCAAACCGCGCAAACTTGTCGTTAAGTTACTTAAGGCAATGCTTATCCTGGGCGGCTTGATCGCTCTGCTGATTACAGCGGCAGTTGTCTGGCTGCGCACAGACTCGGCTGCGAATTTCCTGGCCCGCAAAACAGAAGATCTTCTGGCTGCTCAAGGGCTTTATTTAAAAATCGACGCAATCTCCGGCCCCCTGCCCAGCCGGTTGCAACTGCGCGGCGTTGAGTTATCAGACGCTGGCGGGGTTTGGTTGCGGACAAAAGGATTGGCACTGGAACTATCACTTTCAGGGCTGTTGTCGAAAACCTTGGTTATCGACACTATAAGCATTGATGCTCCGGAACTTATCCGCCTGCCGGAATTGGCTGCAGCAGAGTCTTCTCCAATGCAAGACCAAAATAATGCCGGTTTTTCCTTAAACCTGCCTCTGAATATCAACCTTAAGCAACTGTCCGTAAAGCAAGCGGTAATCCCCTGGGAAATTTTAGGCCTGACTCCCGAACCAACTTTGTTGCCCCCCATAACTTCAGAAGCAGAGCCCGCTTCCCCGCTTCCCACTGTCAGTTTGTTTGAACAGGCCATGCATCACCCTCTGCAAATTAATCTAAACGCCACAGGACAATTGGTACAGGGAACAATCCAGGCAGAGCTGGAAGCAGAGCTTAGATCCGGTGATACGCTGGGTCTTGATCTGACGCTTGCACCGGCCCGGTTTAGCAAACCAGATGAACAGAATATGGAATTCTCCGCCGTTGCCCAAATGAACGTACACTGGTTGAACCGTACCGACCACCTCAAGCTTGCTGCTGAAGCCACGCAAACCGGTTCCGCCTGGCAAGTCAAGCAATTCCGGTTGAATGGGCTGGGGCTTGATGTAAACGCCAACGGCGAAATCGACCCGGACCAGAAGCTCCTGAATGCCCTCTTGGAGCTGAACGCCGCGGATAATGCGGAATGGCAAACTGTTTGCGAGCAGATATTCGGAATGAAAAAAGACCTGCCGGCAGCGCTCGGCAACCCTCTGCAGGTTGAAATTACTGCACAAACCGCCCAACCGGGAAATTATTCCATTGAAATTTCCAGACTGATTGCCGGGCTAATCAGCGGGGAAGGCCATGCCCTGCTCCATCTGCCGGACGAAACAAAACCAGGGGCGGGCTTTGCCGGGAATATTGATGCAGATATGAATTTCAGCGTGAAAGACCTTGCCCCTTTCCACAATAGCCTTTCAGGCCCGCTCAACGCCGCCTTCAACGCCACCGGTGACTTCAACCAGGCAAATCTGCGCCTTATGCTGAACAGCCCCAACCTCAGCGTAGCAGAAGATGAAGTTCACGGACTTGAGTTCGCACTTAACGCGGCGTTGCAAAACACACTTACAGACAAACCGGCTGGAACCGGCTCTATATCCATTTCATCAACGTCAATTCCGAGCAGAGAAAGTGAGCTTGTAAGTCTGAACAGCAACTGGCAATTCAGTCTGGATCGCATCCGCGGAGCGGAAAGCGGATTTATCAGTCTGAAAGATTTCAGTCTGCTTGGTTTCGGCGTTAAGGCAAATGGTCAGACAAATATTGAGCTGACCAGTCCGTTCTTTAACAACAACGACAAAAAACCGGCTTTATGGCCGCAAGGACTGGCGATAAACGGCGGTCTGCACCTGGCAGTGGACGACTGGAATCCATTGTCCCGGCTTGCAGGTATCCCGGTTCTGGGTGAGGCTGCTGAGGCCACAATAGACCTCGCCAACGTTCATAATGTTCAAAGCGGGCAGTTAAATCTGAAAGTTAAGTCGTTGGATTTACCGCTCCAGGAAGTTCAGGCAGACCGACTTGTAATGCGAGCTCAAGCTGCATTTAAAGCACAGGAGCCGGATCTTGAACTCGCAATGTCAGGTATGACTGGAAAGGCCGGCAAATTTCAATGGTCCGGCTTCAATTTAAATGTAAGCGGCACTGCAGGAAAAGGCGATTTCAATCTGAGCATACAGGAATCGTCCAATGAGGATGCCGTCTCTGCAAAATCAAAAAGAAATGCGACCAAGCCCGCTGCAAGTGCAGAGAATATGCTGGCCCTTGCCGGACAGTATGATCTTGCCGGGCAAACTGTGAAGCTGGATAGCCTGGACGCGAAGTACCCCTCTTCCCGATTAAAATTTCACTTGCTGAGTCCGGCTCGGTTTGCTTTTGACAAGGGCATCCGCGTTAACGGATTGGATTTAGGTCTGGAACCAAAAGGTAACTTAAAAGCCGATGCCGAGATCAGTCCACACAGTTTTAAAGCCAAGCTTGAACTTTCAGAACTGCCTTTATCCACAATAAACACTCTTGCCGGAAGCAGCCTGCCGCCTGGCAATCTGGACATATCAGCAGATTTCCAAAATGTGAACAGGGGCAGACTTAATGCGGCTTTGCGCCTGGACAAATATGCAGCCGGACTGAGTAACCCACTGTCTGCGGGAGCAGAAACTGGAGCACAGACAAGCCCTTTTTCAAGCAAAGCAGAAAACCTGCCGCCAACAGAAGTCCCTGTGTCGGACAGTTGTGATGCCGGCACAACCGCTCACTCCCCAGCCAACATCCTGCTGCAAGCCGATTTATCCGGAAAGTCAGGACGCCCGGTCTTAAACGGCGAAGTCAATTTCAACTTTCAAAACTCCGCCGTTCCGCAAAATTCCGTAGCATCCACAACCAAGGCCCCCCTGACTTTCAGCCTGCCCCTTAGCGTGAGTTCCAGCGGCCTGCCCCTTCCCGACATGCACGCTCCGTTTCAAGCCAATCTGACCTGGCTGGGAGAAATCGCGCCGCTTTGGGAGCTGGCGCCCATGCCGAACATGGAATGTTCCGGACTTGCCCAAGTCAATTTCCAGTTGAGGGGAAGTTTAAACTCCCCGCAATTCAACGGAAAAGCCTATGTGGCTGCCGGCGAATTCGAGGATAAGGAGCTGGGTCTGCTCCTCTCCAACATCATGCTTCAGGCTGCAGCCAATTCCCAAAAAGAACTCAGCATAATTCTTTCAGCCACAGATGGCGGTAAAGGGAAGCTGGCCTTTGAAGGCAGCTATAATCCCAATATTGAATCAGCGTTAAACCTGCGAGGCAGAATTGAGCATCTCACTCCCCTGCAACGGGACGATTTAAGCCTGACCATTACCGGCTTAGCGAACGTTTACGGCCCGTTGTCACAACTTAATGTAAAGATAAACACAATTATCGAACAGGGTGAAATCATCTTGCTCGACTCGCTGATGACCGGCAAAGTTGCAACGCTTGAAATCTCCGACCCCAATGCCGCTTTGCTTGAGAAAAATTCGGGGGCAAACCTTGATATACATGTCAATGTACCCCGTCAGTTTTATATTCGCGGTCGTGGGTTGGATAGTGAATGGAAAGGTAATCTGGCCATCACCGGTACCTCCGCCTCTCCTGTTCTGCTTGGAAGTCTGAACCCGGTACGCGGCCAATTCAACCTGCTTTCACGCAACTTCAACCTCGAGCAGGGAAGCATCGAATTTGCTGGCGGCTCTAAAATAAACCCGGCTTTAAATCTCACCCTTACCTATACTGCTACCAATCTTGAAGCAAAAATTCTGGTAAGAGGCACCTTGGACGCGCCCGCCCTGAGCCTGGAAAGTACTCCATCTTTGCCCCAAGATGAGGTTTTGGCGCAAGTGCTGTTCGGTAAGGACATTTCCGAGCTGAGCCGCTTTGAAGCTTTACAGCTTGCCAGCGGTTTGCATACTCTGACTACCGGCGACAGCAGTTTCAACATTTTAGCGGATATGCGCGAAACCACCGGGCTTGATGTGCTGCGTTTAGGCTCTTCCGCCGACTCACAGCAGCAAGGACCACAGGCCTCCTCTCAATCAGGAGTCAGTAACCTGACCAGTCCCGGAGCAGCCGGCCGTCCCGGCGATCAAGGGGAAACTACCCTGGAAGCAGGAAAATACATCAGCGACAGCATTTATGTGGGCGTGGAAAAAGGAATAGCCCAAGAAAGCACCGCTGTGCGGGTAGATATAGAGCTTTATCCGAATGTAACCCTGCAGGGCTCAACCTCTACCGAATCGAGCCAAGTGGGGCTTGGGTGGAAAAAAGACTACTAACGGTCATCATATGTGGTTTGAGAAGGCGCGAACACCTGTCACCTGTTTGCGCTGCCACACCTTAAACAACGCGCCGCGCCCAAACCCGCCGGATCGGGCGAAAAGGTATTGTAAAGCTGAAAGACATGCCGGTACAAACCAGAAACACAGCCCCGGGATTAATCCGATGTCACTGTTCATGAGCCGGGTACAATCCGTCCAGGATAGGATAGCAGCACTGATATCTCGGTTTATTGTAACCGCTCTGCGGAAAGGATTTCCAGCTCCCTACAGCAGCTTGCCTTCAAGCCGGCCTCACTTATGGTGCGGAAAGCGTTATTAAACAGCAAATTGCCGGCTGGACACCTGAAACCACGTTTTTCATAGCCTCGCCTGAATTCTTAACTCATAATACAAGCTTAAGAAATCAATTGTTCAGTTTAACAGTTCACAGCAATGACTTAATCCAAAACCCCAACCTCTGCACATACAAATATCAACGCGGTTTTCAGCTTTACCAGCTCATTTATTCACCGGCAACTCATCACCTGGTTTTGGTTGCGTGCTGTTCTCAACCGTGTGCACTATACCGGAAGCGGCTTTCTCAACTGCCGAGCTGATATCCCGGCTATTATAAAACCAAAGCCAGCCAACTATAGCGCTGATCAGCAAGGCTGCAAGCAAGGCCCATATGGGCCAGCGGCGGGGATTGTGCAACGGATCTTTAGCAGAATGCTGAGCATTAGCGGGTAGTTTAGCCGTAAAAGTAAGTTTATTCGCCAAAGATATATTAATTGGAAGCCGATTGTTTGTGGCCCAGCCTGAAGCCTCCAACAATGGTCCCAACGTCCTGACCCGGAGCTTGAGCCAGGCAATTATTACGGACGGCCCGGAAATAATCAGGAATACTCCTAAGATTACCAACGGAAACTGCCACCACTCCAGCGAAAATGCCGCTCTGGCCAGGCTGGCCAAGGCGGTGCCTAAAGCACCCAAGGCAAGGCCGATGGCTGCAAAAATCCCGGCACTACGGGCGATGTCAAACTTGCCGCCCCCGGAAACTGGAGTCGCCGGATTTTGAACAGCCGCACTGATACTTTGCTCCGCCTGATTAAACATATTTTGCTGTTTTGAAGTGGCAAACTTGCTTATCTGATCGCTGATCATACCTGCGAACTTCTTATACGGCTCCCATACCGCATCCCGCAGGTTAATCGGCTTGCTGATTACCTTAACAACCTGAGCATCCCAATCAAATCCCTGATTATCAATAAACACTCCATTTCGCCCTTCAATCAACAAATCCGAACTGCCGCTTGTTATCGCCGCCGCAATCAACCGTTCTCCTTCCGGCTCATCTGTACCGGGACCGGCCTTGCGCGTACATTGCAAATAAAGCAGAAACAATTCACTATATCCAGCTAAAGCAGAATGTGCGTTAATATCGCTTACCGGAACACATAGCAGACAGCTTTTTCCATCAATATACAAAGTTCCGGCCTGAAAGGCGGCCTCGTGCTTAAGCGCGTAGAAAGTATGGAATGAAACGAAATTAAGCAGCAGCCGATGCAAATGACAATGGTAATACAGCAGCCGCTCCAAATCGGCAATATCTGCTGCTGGCGCAGGAAAACTTGCATCCTTTTCAGCAAGCTCCCGGAAACGCTCGAAAACGTCTGTATCCAGCAGAGAGTTGATAAGCTCTGCCCCAAGCTCACCTAATCCTTGAGTCGGTGGAAACTCCACCGCCAGTTTCGGCACATCCGGTTTTTCAGCATAAATGGCACCATAATTCGCAAATGCCTGCTGAATGGCGAGCCAATTTTCGCGGGTAAGCTGATGCGGGTTGTTGAGATATCGGGAAGTTAAAGCCAGAAAGCGCTCTACAGAAGCGCGCCAGGCCGGGTTCAGACCTTCCTCCAGGTCAAGCGGGCGATTTGCCGCCACTCGAGACAAGGGGAAGTCTTTTAAGTCGGGGGTTAAAAGAACAGCATTATCATGCTGCACAAACATATCCTGAGGGGGATTGAGGGTTTCTGTAGATTGAGGAGCATACGATGCCAGCTCACAACGCAAAAAATAATCGTCGAATTTCGGCTTGAGCTCTTGCATTAAAGTCCAGGCATCAGATGTGTCAGGGCCCAACGGCGCTCCGGCTCCGCTCACAGTTTCTTCCCACTGTCGCCAATCTTTTAGGGTTTGCAGCAGCGCCTCAGCAATATTGATATTAATCCCCGGCTGACCGCTGCCGTCTTTCAGCCCGCCAATGATATTCAAGGTTACCTGGATAAACTGCTGCACAGCCGGGCTAAACGTAGGCAACGGCGGCAAAATGCCGTCTCCATTGAACTCGCCCCCGGCCGAACCGCTAAGCGCCGCCTGCATATCCGCCGCGCTGATTGCAGTAGCGTCCGCTTTACCTAAACTAACCAAAATAGCTTGTGCGGTTTGTTTCGCCCGGAGGCCCTCGGGCCTGGAATCATCAATAACCGCCAGAGGCATGACATCAGGAGCATCAATCATTGTTGCCGGGTCTTTCAGGCGGGCGCAGACCCAGTCGACAGCCGCAAGCACTTCCGGAACCCGAATCCGTCCGTCTTTATCGGTATCAATCAATTCCAACAGGCGTGTCTCCAGCTCCAAGCCATGCGCGGGGCAAGAAAGAGCCATCCACAATTTGGGGTCCAGCTCCCGTAAACGGCAAATCTCCTCCCCCGAACACAGCATTACCTGGTCAATTCCCCCTAAACGGTTAAACTTCCATTTAAATATATTTTCCGACATATATGATCCGATTTGTTTTTAAAGGATTCCGGCATTCTGAACTGACCATCGATCTTCATAATATCCCTCATTTTAGAGTTTACCATATCACAATTACAGCTGCAACCACACTTGAACTCAATACAAAAGCACCACTCATTATGCTTGTATTGCAAAGCTGAGCCTGGTAAATAGTCGCAATGCAATCTCCACGCACATACCCTGATGTAGGCTCTTTTATTATTCGCCCGGCCGATCTGGGAGAACTTGACCAATTAAACGCCATCGAAAAAGAGGCTGCATCAATCTTCCCTATCGACGTTCTTCCTACTTCATTGCAGAATATTGTTTTGCCCATAAACCTGCTGAAAGAAGGGGTAAAAAATGGCAGCTTATGGGTAGCATCGGCAAATGCCGAACAAAGTTCACCCAGGATAGTCGCTTATGCCTTAGCCCGCTTGGTTAAAAACGCAGGACATCTGGCTCAAATTGACGTGTTGCCGGAGTTTATGCGGCAGGGCATTGGATCTGCACTGGTGCAAACAGCAATACGCTGGTGTAGTGAGGCGGGCCTGAAAGAGTTGTGGCTTACCACTTTTGAACAAATTCCCTGGAATGCCCCATTCTACTCCCGATTCGGGTTTAAAACTGCCACGGCTGGAGAGCACCCCCTCTGGATTAAACAAATCCTGAAAGCTGAAAGGGAAATCGGCTTGCTCGGACGGGTGGCAATGGTCCTGAAGCCTCTTGCAGATGAATCGGAGGCTCGTCCACCTGTAAAATACTGAGCCACAAGATATGCGAAAATTGGATAGAGGACGGTACAGCCCCAAACATAAAATAATTTTAGTAACCTATCCCAGATAACAATCAGAATTGCTCCTACACCCTCTTCCAATAGAATGGGCCCCGGCTTAATCGTTAGGGCCCTTGCTGCGGGTGGCGGCTATCGTGTCTGGTAGCCTTCTTTTTTGAGGTTTTCGAGTTCTATATTTGCATTGTGCCTAAGTTTGGATACGTCTTCCGGGCTGAATCTTTTTTCACTATTTTCAATAATTTTGACAAAAACATCCTTAAATTCCGGACTACCGTAATGCAATGCTTTGTTTGCAGCATAGTAGGCGTTAGGATGTCCAATCAAGTTATTAAAATAATATAGCAGTGCCAAATTATCCACAGCCTTCCGGCTTCCCAGAGAAGCTGCCCGTTCCAGCCATTTCACAGCCATATAATAGTCTTTAGGAAAACCAAATGCACCAATGCGATAGTTTTCCGCCATTTGCAAGGCGGAAAGGGCGTCCCCCTGATGGGCCTTGCGGATTATATTCTTGACCAAATCAGTATTAAGTTGCGCAGAACTAATATTCAAGGCCGCGTCTGTGATAAAGGCGTGCAATTGCGAATTGGACATTTCGTTATCTGCTTGCCGGTCTAAGAACTTCATAAGATTTAGGATTTGCTGTGAACCGGCTAATTCCCGATCTATCAGAGCACGCTCTATTTCCCAATGCAATCCGGAGCCGGGTAATCCCAAATCCAGCTGGATCAATTCAGCTTCATCTTTGCTTAAAGTATGATCAGGCCACTCTGAAAGTGACAGATTTTCATAAAAGTCAAACTTTATAAAATCAGGGCCCAAGTCAGCGGCATAGCCCACATCTGCACACACAGAGTCAAGGTCAAAAATCCCAGCCTGCTTGAACAAAGGCGCAACAGAACTACGACTGGCTATAAGGCATTCTTCCGGGTCAGGTGTTGGGGGCTGAACTCCATCTGGCTCATTCAACAGTTTCAAAAACTGAAATGTGTATTCCCAGCCTGAAGGACGATAATCATGATTTATATTGCTTGCCAACATGTTATCTTTGGGGAACCCGCCTATACCTAAAGCATAGCCTGTTACCGCAAGAATAACCGCATCGCCGTCCTGCTTGTGAGCGCGGATAAGGATTTCTTCCGCTGTTTCATCGGGATTGGCCAGCAGACCGGTGGCGGCAAAGGGATTATTGCTGGTGCCCGGGCCCGCCTGCTTGGCGCAGGCGGGCAGACAGAACAGCAGGAAGAGAAGCAAAAAAATGAGGGATCTGCTCATGGTTACGTCCTTTGCTTAGAAAATAAGTTTATGGTTGTTGCTTTACCTTCTCTCCCTTATCCTATGAAAAAGTGTTCTTTACGCATCTCTTCATATTTTGGTACAAGGGGCCCCGGCTTAATAGTCAGGGGCCCCTATGCGGGGAGGCTATTTTGTCTGATAGCCGCTTTTTTTAAGCTCTTCAAGTCGTAAGTTTACATTATGCTTAAGCTTATATGTGTTTTCCGGGCTGGATTTCTTTTCGATATCTGCAATAATTTCGGCGAATATCTCCTTAAGTTCCGGGCTGCCGTAATGCAGGGCTGTGTTTGCAGCATAATAGGCGTAGTGGCTTATACCAAAATCATCATATGCATAATATAATAATGCCAGGTTATCCACGGCCTTCCGGCTTCCCAGGGAAGCTGCCCGTTCCAGCCATTGCGTTGTCAAGTCAAAACTTTCAGGAAAACCGAATGCGCCGGTACGATAGTATTCCGCCATTTGCAAAGCGGCAAGGGCGTCCCCCTGGTGGGCCTTGCGGATGGTTTCCTTGATCAGCTCAGCGTTAAGCTCGGCTGAACTGGTATCCATAATCGCGTCTGCGGCAAAAACACGCAAACGGGATTTATAGTCTGCGTCAGTACTCGGGATAGTGAAATCAAGCAAAACTTCATCTGCTTTGCGCAAAGCCATGAACTGCACCAGTTTTTGAATCTGCTGAGCAGTCGGCTCTTGTCCATCAACTAAAGCGCCTCTGAGATACGGCGTGAATATACTGGGTAGGGCGTAAAATTCATTCTCGATACGCTCCAGTTCCTGCCTGTTTAGGGAACGCTCAAACATCTCGGGAAAAGGAGAAATTTTCCCACGATGATAAAAACCTGTGGGTGTAAAGTCTGAATCAATGGCAGGAGGCACAGCCGCGCACACGGAGTCGATATCAAAAATTCCGGCCTGCTTGAACAAAGGCGCAACAGGACTGCGGCCGGCCGCGAGACATTCCTCCGGCATGGGCTGTCTGGGAGGATAATAGGTTGAATAATATGTAAACATATTAAACAAATATAAAAACTGATTAGTGTCTTCCCAGCCTGGGGCTTGGTATGCATTATTAAACAGATACCCCAAAAAACTGTCTTGAGGGAAGCCGCCTATTCCCATGGTATAGCCGGCAACCACCAGAGGAACAGCATCGCGGTCCTGGTTATGGGCGCGAATAAGGATTTCTTCCGCTGTCTCATCGGGGTTGGCCAGCAGGCCGGTGGCGGCAAAGGGGGTGTTGCTGGTGCCCGGGCCCGCCTGCTTGGCGCAGGCGGGCAGACAGAACAGCAGGAAGAGAAGCAAAAAAATGAGGGGTCTGGTCATAAGATTGTCCTCTTCATGCAAAATAAGTGTTAATTTATTGGTGTATGACGTTCATGTTGTGCCCAACACGTTTACTCTCCAGTGATTTTATCCTGGAAATTTGATTATTTAATTTACGCTCTTGTTCAGGGGTAAGATGATTACAGCTACGCATAATTTCAAGTTGTCGCAAACAATGATCGATATTTGCATTGATTAAAAAATGTTTAGGGTTAAAATTCCTTTCTTCACCATCCACCTCCTGTGTCAACTTTTTCAGCAAGTCATCCGCACTCTCCGCATACTGATTCAAATAAGTAGCTGACCGGGTTTGTCCACCATTCATCGGCAAGCCCCAGCCGGGCAGGCGCACGCCCTGGCGCATTTTGCGCATGGCTTCCCCTTTGTTATTGGGGCTGAAGTAAGTGTTGGCATAGCGATTTCCAAAAGATGTGTTCATAAAGAACC
>CALUZB010000019.1 GCA_944325195.1 uncultured Desulfovibrionaceae bacterium
GGCTTGCATGCCAACCCCATGCTTTCGGCCTGTTTCTGGGTTTCACAGGCCGCCGGACAGGTAAAATAAACGGGAAATCCTTTTTTCTGGAGCCCTGCTGCCAGGTAAAGCGCCTGTCTGGTTCCGCGTAACCTCGGGGGAATCGGTGTATGTACCATTTAACCTGGAGTCTGTGCGGGCTGGTATTGCATTTTATATTTGGGATTAGAGCATTAAGTTCACACTACCTGTTTTTTTACCAAGGCAATTTCAATTAAGAAATGCTCTGGTTGGGATTGTGTGCGATTTCAGATACGCCTGTATGCGTCACAGACTTGCCATACCTCATCTTTAAAATGTCGATACCGGGCCTTTACGGCTCTTGCGCTGGCCGTAATTCCGGGGTGTAGGCAAGCACGACATTTTCCTTGAGGCGTTTGCTTACAAATAAGTCATAAGCACACTGGTATGAGGCAATACTTCTGAAAATCACGGCTTCATCGTCTGAAGTCGGGCTGGTGTCGGCGGCGAGCGAGCTGGAGGAATGGAGCGGCGGCGTGATTTTCGAAACTTCAACCTGACGGCCGGGTTTTAAAATAACCAGACGATCATTGGTTCTGAAGCCGAGAAGTTGATATGTTGAAATCCATGCTCTGCCTTCAGATTCGGGCAAGATACGGGCGTCTGTTCCGAAAAATTGATAGGCATATCCCCAGCCTAAACCGGCAAGAAGAGTCGGCGCCACGTCAAGCTGACTGCAAAGCGTTTCAACTTTTTCCGGCTTGAAAAATTTCGGACCGTACATGATGCAGACTATGCCGTAAGCATCGGCCGGAACCTCGGTTTTGCCGGCAATGGAAGAGGGATGATCGCCTACAAAGACAAAGACGGTATTGTCAAACCAGGGCTTTGTTTTGGCCTGACGAATGAATTCTCCCACGGCGTAATCGGAATACTGAATTGCCCCTTTACGTCCGGAACCGGGTTTCAAGGGTACTTTGCCTTCAGGGTAGGTAAATGGACGGTGGTTGGATGTGGTCAGAAGTACCTGTTGGAAAAGTCGTCCGTCCATATAAGCTTTATCCGCCTGCATCAGGCTTTGGGAATATAAATCCTCGTCGCACAGGCCCCAGGCATTGGAGAAAGTTTTGTTTTCAGGGGCGAAGTCCGGTTTGTCCGTAATCGTATATCCGTTATTCGCAAAAAAGGCGTTCATATTGTCAAAAAATCCGACTCCCCCATAAATGAAAGACAAGTCATATCCCTTTTCTCTGAAGACTGTTCCCAGGCTGAAAAGTGAGGCATTATCAGGGCGGCGCACAATGGAGTTCCCCGGCGTGGGAGGAACACTCAGCATGACGGCCTCAATCCCTCTTACCGTTCTGGTTCCGGTGGACATCATGTTGGTGAAGCAGAGCCCATCAGCGGCAAGCGCGTTCAGATTCGGTGTTAACTCGCCGAGCCATTTGTTGCCCATACTTTCCATGATCACTAAAATGACATTCGGTTTTTTTTCAGGAAGCTTGGGAGCAACAATGCGCAGGAGGTTTTGCCCATGCGGCGGCTCAAAAGCAGTGGCGGCATCTTTTATTTCCTTCTGCGCCAGCGAAAAGGCGGCAGTCTGATCCATGGTTTTATAAAAAGCGCGGTAATCGAGTTGATTATGCAGATAGGCGGAAAAAAGTTCGTACACACCGTTTTTGGCGTACTCATTCCAAAATCTGTTCCGGTTCTCTTGCAGTGGAGAAAAGAAAACAAACAACAGGAACGCTGTCAGATAAATTCCGCCCAAGGTTACAAGACGCCCCGGACAACACTTACTCCCCATATACATAGTTTGTTCTGATATCTTTCTCTGGATTTGCCGCAATAGTTTCCACATACAAAATGTGGCAGCAATGGATAGGATGAATACAGCCAAGAGCAGGTGGAACATGGGGTAGGACTCAAATATGTTCTGGACAAGTTCTGTGGTATAAATCAGGTAGTCCACTGCAATAAAGTTGAAACGGGAGCTGAATTCGTCCCAGAAAAAGAACTCGGCAAAGGCCGTGAATATAAATACTGAAGAAAATAAAAAGAAAACAATGACAGTGAAGATTTTTCCCCTTCTTTTTTGCATAAATGTTTCTTTTGGCAGCAAGAGGAGAGTAGCTGGAAGAAGCAGAACAAAAACGAGGGTTGCCAAGTCGTTAAAAAGCCCATTGAGAAGAGGAGGAAACATCTGGCTGGAGAATGGCAGCACGTTGGTGAAAAACAATTGCAGAACAATCCGGGTAATGAAATTGCTGACCAGGAATAATGCGGCAAGAACTCCTAAGTAATGAATGCGGGCTGTTTCGATAAATCTGATAAAGCGGATATTCATCATATTCACTCCGAAGTTGGTATGCGCACGCATTGAGCAAATGCGTCGGCCTTGGAATGAATACAATATTCAGGGTAACAGTAGGTTGAAGGAGTGTAACCAAGTGTAACTGATTACGGCTTGTTGATAGGCTGGATCCGTATCAGCTTTGCGGCGCAGGTCATTATTGCCAGGGCTATAAACATGGATGTGAGGGTGTGGCTCAGGAAGTGCTCTCCCCGGCCCATTTGATAGAGCCCCATAAGCCACCCGGCAATAAGGCCGGTGAACAGCAATGCTTTTTTCTTTAAGCGGCTTAGGGGCAGATAATATAAGGCCATCAATGCAAAACCGCCGCTGGCGTGCCCGGCTGGGAAACTCCGTCCGCCTGAAACCTGTCCGGATAAGTAAAGCTGTTTCAGAAATCCTATGTGTGGAAATTCTCCTCCATAAGGCAGCAGGTCAACGGGACTGTAAACGCCGGTAACGGACTTCAGAGTTGCAACAACAAGAGGAGTCAGAGATATGCTTACAACTGCCAGCAAGGCGGGCTTTTGCCATGTGGTAAAAGTACCGTTTTTCCGCTTTTGAAAGACGGTTGACAGAAATATCAATAAACAAACTCCGCAGATTATACCGATTACAATCTTGGGAGCTGTATAAAGGATGGATTTCCATTCGTTGTGAAAAGCCCTGGACAGGAACCATTCCCCATTACGGAAGAAAGGCGCTTGAAAAAAGCAGTCAAAAGCTGTGATACTTTCCAGAAAGAACCCCAAGCTGACAGCAAATGCGTAAAGCAGGGGATTTTCCAGACACTTTTTCATCAAGGGTTCCTTAATGATTTTGTTTCTCCCGCTTGGCGGCGGGAAGACTGTTTAGCAATCGGCTTTGCGAAGCCACTTTATTCATAGCGCTCCTAAAAAGAGAGGGAACAATACCACAACTCCTGTTCGGCGACGCGGAGCCTGGAGCGGGCGGCTGGACTGTGGATTGAACCTTTGCCGGGCCGTTTGAAAGGAAATCAGGCATGCGCTTGGACAGTTCCACAATTTGGCTTGGGTAAACAGTTAGTTAATGATAAGACCACAGTAACCAGCAGTCCGGGGTCTGCATTTTCCGCTTTCACCGATCCGTTATGGGCAATAACCGCTTCCCGCACCAGAGCCAACCCCAACCCAACTCCGCCGCTGGTGCGGGCGCGGGAGTTATCTACGCGGTAAAAAGCCCTGAAGATGTCTTCCAACTGTTCTTCCGGCACACCTGGGCCATAATCGCGTATGCTCACGATAATCCGGGCGGTTAAAATTTCAGCGCGGATTTCAATTTTTCCGTTTGCCGGCGTGTAAAACAAAGCATTTGAAAGTAGATTGCTGAACATGCGCCGTAAAAGCAGCGGCTTGCCGTGAACAGTCATAGGTTCATGCATCATTATCTCTATCCGTTTTTTGTCTGCTTTGCCTTGCAAGGCAAAATCATCGGTAAGTTCCTGCAAAAGCTCATTCAGATTCACAATGCGGTCTTCGTCGGCTGAAAGTACGCATTTGTCTCCAGCCTGAGACAGAAGCAGAGAAACAAGTTCATTCATATGGGAGATTTCCTTATTTAACCGCTGAATAACGACAGCTCTTTCTTCCGCCTTTTCCCGGCGCGGCAGAAGTTCCGCGGCAATGGTCATATTGGTCAGGGGAGTACGCAATTCGTGTGAGATGTCCGCAAGCAGTCTGCGTTCATTGTTCATCTGTTTTTCAATGGCTTCAGCCATGGCATTGAAGCTTTGCGCAAGAACGTCAAACGCATCTTTGTCATTGCCCGCAACCGGGCAACGGACGTTGAGATTGCCTTGCGCAAGCGCTGTGGACACCCTTGCCAACCGTCCCAGTTTTGTCGCGAGAAACTTTGTGAGAACGCAACTGCATAGTATGGAGGGGATGAGTATACTGACTCCCCACAGAATAACCTCATGCCAGGGTTGAAATCCGTTGTTTAAACCGGCAAGCAGTGCGCCGGCCAAAGGCTCCAGCAAACCTTCCACCAAGCCGACAATGAAAAGCAGCAGTGCTGTGATCGAGATATTCAATTTCCAGACAAGCGGCATTGAAGCTGCAAGTTTGCGTATATTCATCAAACTCTCTTTATGGTCTGCCCCCTTCCTTTAATGGGGAAGGAGTAGTTGATAACCGGCTTTGCAGGCCTTTTCAAAAGGCAAGGGGCAATAATCCGCATGCCCTATTTGTGACAGCTTTTGTAGCGGGCGGATACCGTTGCGGATTGGAGCAGTAGCTTAACTTGACAGAAGAAGCATATAGCCCTCGCCGCGTACAGCTTTAATGCGTTCACCACCATCAGCGCGTGGTCCGAGTTTCTTTCTCAAACGACTGACCAGCATATCCAGGCTGCGATCCATCGGGTAGGCCTGATGACCGAAAATGGATTTGTACAGAAAATCTCTGGTGACAATCTGCCCGCTGTTTTCCACCAGATGCAGCAGCAAACGGAGTTCGGACATGCTCAGTTCTATATGCTTGCCCTGAACGGTTACACATAGAGAAGCCGGGTTAATCGTAATATCTTCCACCTGCTGCAGGGCGGTGGTATTGTTGGCATCAACTCTGTTCGGGACGACCCGGCGCAAAACGGCCTTTATTCTGGCCGTCAGCTCTCTCGGGCTGAAAGGTTTCCCCAGGTAGTCGTCAGCTCCCAGCTCCAGCCCGATAACCCGATCAATTTCTTCTCCCCGGGCTGTGAGCATGATCACAGGCAATGCTGCGCTTCTTTCATCAGATCTGATACGACGCAGCACCTCAAACCCGTTCATACCCGGGAGCATCACATCCAAAATCAGTGCATCAAAGTCGGTTTCAATGATTTTTTGCAGACCGCCCGCCGGATCCGGAGCGTAATCGCAAGTAAATCCTTCGTCCTTCAGATAGTCTTCAAGCAGGCTGAAAAGGTCTTCGTTGTCGTCAATAATGAGAATGTGTGGCATCGGAACATCCATTATTCATTCATTGAAGATCGTATACAAGTATAACGGATGTTGCTGTGATAGAAAACAGCTATCGGCAATTGGTTACAAATTGTTACAGTCCGCTTCCGGACTGCCCCGAAATGAATAATCCCGCCTTGCGGAAAGGAATTATACTTCCGCAAGGCGGGAAAAGTGAACTCATTTATCGCTTTTCATCGCCAAAAGCCAACTTAAGCAGTTCGTCCACATGGTAGATGGGAATGACCTTGATCTTACGCAACAGCTCTTTGGGCACATCTTCCAGGTCTTTTTCATTCTGCTTGGGAATTGCTACCCGTTTCAGGCCCCGGCCCACGGCGGCCAGAATTTTCTCCTTAATGCCGCCCACCGGCAGTACACGGCCGCGCAGGGTGATTTCACCGGTCATCGCTAAGTCTGAAGCCACCGGCCGTCCGGTGAGGGCTGATACCAGAGTCACCAGCATGGTCACACCGGCGGATGGGCCGTCTTTGGGTACGGCTCCGGCTGGCACGTGCACATGAATATCCATATTTTCAGCAAAATCAGGGTCGATGTCCAGTTCTTTGGCTTTGCTGCGAATATAGCTTTTGGCCGCCTGCACGCTTTCCTTCATCACATCGCCCAACTGTCCGGTCAGAGTGAGATTGCCCTTGCCTTTGACCGTGCTGGCCTCAATAATCAGCACTTCACCGCCGAACGGAGTCCAGGCCAGACCTTGGGCCAGCCCCGGCGACTTCAGATGTTCCTTATCTTCATTCAGGTAGCGGGGCGCTCCCAGAAGTTTGTGAAGCATGGCTGCACTCAGTTTGTACGGGCCGGGTTCCCCTTCCGCCTTCCGGCGGGCCAGCTTACGGCACACCGATCCGATTTCGCGTTCCAGATTGCGCAAGCCGGCCTCGCGGGTATAGTCATCGATGATGTGGGTGAGCACATTATCGTTGATTTGCGCTTCGCCTGCTGCCAATCCGTTTTGCTTTTCCTGGCGGGGCAGCAGGTAACGCCGGGCAATAGCCAGTTTCTCCTGCAACGTGTATCCCGGCAGAGTGATGATTTCCATACGGTCGCGCAACGGCGCCGGAATGTTGTCAATATAGTTGGCCGTACAGATGAACATGACCTTGGAAAGATCGAAGGGCAGGTTCAGATAGTGGTCGGTGAAGCTGAAGTTCTGTTCAGGGTCAAGCACTTCCAGCAGTGCGGAAGAAGGATCTCCCCGGAAATCGGCCCCCAGTTTGTCTATTTCATCCAGCATGATTACCGGGTTGCGGGTACCGGCCTGCTTCAGGGCATTGATAATTCGTCCCGGCATAGCTCCTACATAAGTGCGGCGGTGCCCGCGGATTTCCGCTTCATCGCGCATTCCACCCAGCGACAGACGCTGGAATTTGCGGTTAAGCGCCCGGGCAATGGAGCGGCCCAGCGAGGTTTTGCCCACGCCGGGCGGGCCCACGAAGCAGAGAATCGGGCCTTTTGAATCGGGGTTGAGCTTGCGCACAGAGAGATATTCCAGGATGCGGTCCTTGACCTTGTCCAGGCCATAGTGGTCTTCATTGAGAATTTTTTCAGCCAGAGGAATGTCCAGGCGATCCACAGACATTTTCTTCCAGGGCAGTTCAGCCAGCCATTCCAGATAGGTGCGTACCACTGACGCCTCTGAAGAATCATTGTGCATTCCATGCAGGCGTTTGAGCTGGCGCTCCGCTTCCTTTTTGGCCTCTTTGGGCAGACGGGCTTTTTTTAAAGCTTCCGCCAGCGCTTCCAGATCATCGTCATCAGACTCCGAGTCGCCCAGCTCTTTGCGAATGGCCTTGAGTTGTTCGCGCAGAAAGTAGTCCTTTTGGGCCTTGTCCATGCCCTCGCGGGCCATGTTCTGAATTTTGGCCTGCACGCTGGCTACTTCCGCCTCTTTATTCAGCTGCTCATTGACCAGGGCCAGACGCTTGACCGGGTCAAGGCACTCCAAAATGGTCTGGGCCTCATCCACCTTCATGCGCAGGTTGGCCGCCACCAGATCGGCCATGCGGCCGGGGTCATCCACATTGTTCAGAACACTCATCACTTCAGCCGTGGCAAACCCGCGCAAAGAAAGAATTTTTTCACTTTGCTCACGGGCGGCCCGCATCATTGCTTCCTGCTCAACGGTCAGCTCTGCAGGCGCTTCATCGCCCAACGGCTCAATCAGGGCGGTAAGGTAGGGGCCGCTGTTATCCAGACTGCGAATGCGGCCACGGCCTACCCCCTGCACCAGCACTTTCAGTTTGCCGTCCGGCATTTTCAACATGCGCAGAATAATGACCACTGTACCGATGCTGTATAAATCCGCCTCTTGCGGGTCTTCTTTCTGTTCGTCCCGCTGGGCCACAATAAACATAAACCGGTTGCCGTTCAGGGCGGCATCAACCGCTTGCACCGATTTTTCACGGCCCACAAACAGAGGCAGAATCATGTAATTGAACACCACAATGTCGCGTACCGGCATAACCGGCAATATGGGTGGAAATTCCGGCTCGTTTTCCGGCTTGTCGCCTGAAAATTCGTTAGGAGTGAAAATAATGCTGCCGGCCGACGAGCCGGGTACGGAAGGGATACCTGAATTTTCCGGGGCGTTCGAGCCTGCGGGAGCACCGGGACTCTGGTCTTCAGGGCCGCTGTTCCGGCCGTGCGGGTCTTCAGGTACAATATCAGTCTCTTCCTGTTTTGCCGGAATGTCGGAGTCGCTTGGGCTCTCAGAGTCGTCTGCATTATCCGAAACATCGGTATGGTCCTGGTCATGCGTGTCGTCGGGGCTAAACATCAGAGCTGAATAGTAATCTTCAAAGTATGGAGCCAGTTCTTCCGGCACATCCAGAATTTGCATCTCATTTTTATTTAAAAAGGATTGTAAGGCGCGATCGAGTTTTTTACTTTGGGTCATAGCTTAATCCTCGTTTAGGTGTAATTTGCCTTGCTCCGGCCTGTTTCCAGACATAACGATAAAAGGATTGCCGCCAACTTGAGCATCTGCGTGACGCCTGGAATAGAGCACAGTCGGGCACACCCCAACCGGAGTTGTAACTTAGGGCACAGCAACTTGAATATAATAAGGTTTATATCAGGTTGGGCAAGGCCTGTCTGCTGAAAATGCTGCTGAAGTCGGAGTTTTTCGGATTTGCAGGCTGAAAACTCCCCAGACGTATGTGGGAACAGGCTTAAAGTTGGAAAAACAGCGACTGTTCAGAGCTGGAGTATCTTTTTGTCATTCATGCTTAAATATTGGTCTTCGGTAACAATGATGTGGTCAAGTAGCCTGATTGAAAGGTGCTTGGCTCCTTTTGCCAGATTCAGAGTGATATCCAGATCCTGGGGCGAAGGCATTACATTACCACCCGGGTGATTATGCACCAGAATAATCCCGGTTGCCCGGTATTCCAAAGCCAGGCTCAGCACTTCCTGACAGGAAAGAAACACTTGGCTGCCCGTGCCTCTGGAGACGCACCGCCAGCTGATCAGACGGTTTTGGTTGTCTAAAAATGCGCTCCAGATTTCTTCATGTCGGTATCCGGCCAGACGCCTTCTGGCCATATGGACCACCTTTTCCGGCTTGTCCAGAAAGATTTTGGTTTGGGGCGATACTTCCGCCATTCGGGCTGAGCATTCTTTAAACACCAGCCAGAAAGCTTCCAGGGCAGGTCCAAATCCTTTGCTTTCCCTCAGTTCCACAGTTGGCGCTTCCAGTACATTTTTTAAAGATCCGAAGCGTCCTATCAGCTCTTTTGACAAAGGTTTTGTGTCTTTGCGCAACAGTACATAGCCAAGCAGTAATTCCAGAAGTTCGTAATCCGCCATGGCGGTTGGATTTTCCAGAAAACGTTTTCTTAAACGTTCACGGTGGCCTTGCACATGAGGATTGGGAATGGAGAGAGTGTTGTTTGCCATATCATTAGGTTCAGATTGTGCGTTACTAGGCAATTATTTTTTATCCCTATTAACAGCATGGGGCAAGTTCGGCAACAGTGAAAATGGGCTTAATTTGAATATTACGACGGCTTGGGACGGAAGCGGGCAGCAGGGGGAAATGCTTGTTCCCTGTGAAAACAACGGAATTTGCTTTCTCGGTTGGCAATGACATACGGGCTTCGGTTAATCAGACCGGAAAACGGCAATACTTTTTATGTAGTGGGGTATATTTTACATAATTAAATAAGCAAATCCTTGACTGGCTTGGCTGCTTGATGTAATCTTCCCCATTGCTTTGCATGCCGAGAGTATATAATTACTGAAATCTAGTCTGATTTCCATGCGGCAGGTTACTGGAAAGTAGGCGCGTAGCTCAGAGGGAGAGCACTTCCCTGACACGGAAGGGGTCAGCAGTTCAATCCTGCTCGTGCCTACCATAAATTTCATTCTATCAGGCCTTTAACGACCGGTTAAGGTGTTTTAAGTGGATATATCAGTTGAGGGCAAAAGTATAAGCCTTGCCCAGGGCGCTAAATTTGAAGATGCTTTGCGGGCCGCTTTGAGCGGTAAGCGTTTGAAGTCTGTGGTTGCGGCTTCCTGTCAGACGGGTAATGTGTGTGGTGCAGCCGACAGCAAGTGTGTGAGGTACGATCTCTCCGCAGTCATTCCGGAAAATTGTGTAGAAATTGAGCCGGTGTATATAGACAGTCCGGAAGGGCGTGAAATGATTCGCCACTCCGCCTCGCATATCATGGCAGATGCAGTTAAGCGTTTGTTCCCCTCTGCTCAGGTGACTATTGGTCCGGCTATTGAAAATGGTTTCTATTATGACTTTGACTATGAGCGCCCGTTTTCACAAGAGGATTTTGAGGCGATTGAAGCGGAGATGAAGAAGATAATCTCCGCTGATGTGCCGTTTGTGCGCAGCATGCTGCCCAAGGCTGAAGCTGTTGAATTGTTCAGGGCTATGGGTGAGCATTATAAAGTGGAGATAATTGAGGATCTTCAGGTTGATGAAGTTTCCTTGTACCGCCACGGCGAGTTTGTGGACTTGTGTCGTGGTCCGCACATTCCCAGTACCGGTTATGTGGGGGCATTCAAATTGATGAGTGTGGCTGGAGCGTATTGGCGCGGTAGTGAGAAAAACCGGATGCTTTCGCGTATTTATGCCACAGCTTTTCCTACGGAAAAGGAGCTTAACGCTTATTTGGCTCAGATTGAGGAGGCTAAGAAACGTGACCACCGTAAGTTGGGCAAAGAGCTTGAGCTGTTTACTTTTCATGAAGATGTTGCTGCAGGTATGGTGTTTTGGTTGCCTCGGGGTATGTTGTTGCGCACCATTCTGGAAGATTTCTCGCGTAAAGAGCACCTGAAGCGCGGTTATGAAATAGTGCAGGGTCCCCAGGTAATGAAAGTGGATTTGTGGAAAATCTCCGGCCACTATGATAACTATCGCGAAAATATGTATTTCACCGAAATCGAAAATGAAGAGTACGCGATAAAGCCTATGAACTGCCCGGCCCATATGCTGATGTTTAATCATCATATTCGCAGCTACCGCGACATGCCTGTTCGGATGTTTGAGCTTGGAGTGGTGCATCGCCACGAAATGAGCGGTGTGCTGCACGGCTTGTTGCGGGTTCGTCAGTTCACTCAGGATGACGCCCATATTTTCTGCCGCCCCGACCAGCTTGAAGATGAAATCATCGGGGTGATGGATTTTATTAAAGATGTACTTCAGTTGTTCGGTTTTGAGTTTAAGGTGCAGGTATCTACCCGTCCGGAAAAGTCAATCGGCAGTGATGAGGCATGGGAGCGTGCCACTTCTTCGCTGATTGGGGCGTTGGAGCGCATCGGTATGCCCTACACGATTAATGCCGGAGACGGTGCTTTTTATGGGCCTAAAATTGACGTTAAGCTGATGGATGCCCTGAATCGGGAATGGCAGTGTTCAACCATTCAGGTTGATTTTACTCTGCCTGAACGTTTTGATTGCGCCTATGTTGGAGAAGACGGCGAACGTCATCGTCCGGTAATGGTACACAGGGCTATGCTTGGTTCCATTGAGCGGTTTATCGGTGTGCTTACCGAGCATTATGCCGGGGCTTTCCCTCTGTGGTTGGCTCCCTGTCAGGCTCGCATTCTTACTGTTACCGATAACCAGGCTGCTTATGCCCAAGAGGTGTGCGATCGCCTGAAAGCTTTGGGTGTAAGGGCTGAAGTCGATTTGCGCAACGAAAAGCTTGGTTATAAGGTGCGTGAGGCGCAGGTGGCTAAGATACCGTATATGCTTGTAATTGGCGATAAAGAACTGGAAGAAGGCAAAGTGAATATTCGCCCCCGTAAAGGTGAAAGTCTTGGGGCGATGCCTGTTGAAGAATTCGCTGCAATGGTGAAAGAAGAATGTATGGAACCTTTTAAGCGCGGAGGCATGAGTTATACTTTCTCCTAACAATAACACACCACCCCCACAGAAGCCGCGCCGACCTGATCCAAATGACGGTGTAAGGCGCAATGAGCAGATTAGGGCCAGAGAAGTCAGGCTGATTGGTCCGGAGGGAGAACAACTTGGCGTGGTAGAGCGTAACCTGGCCATTGAGATGGCTATGGAACGCGGTATGGATTTGGTAGAGGTGGCCGCTGCGGCTGAACCGCCCGTAGCCCGGATTATGGACTATGGCAAGTTTAAGTATGAGCAGCAGAAAAAGAAACAGGAAGCCAAAAAGCGCCAGGCGGTGGTGAATGTTAAAGAAATTAAGATGCGCCCCAAAACCGATGAGCACGACTTTCAAACCAAGCTTAATCACATCAGGCGTTTTTTAGGAGAAGGCGATCGGGTCAAGGTGACTATCTTTTTCAGAGGGCGTGAGATAGTGCACAAAGACCGGGGGATTACTGTGCTTGATCGGGTGATTGAAGAGACAAAAGAAGTTGCAAAAGTAGAGCAGGAAGCCCGGGCGGAAGGACGTACTTTGCAGATTACTCTGATTCCACTGCCGAAGAAGTAATTTCTTGAGTTCCCAAGCCTGCTTATTTGAGTGCATTTTGTTCAGAGGTATACCCTGTGAGATGCTCCAGTTGCTTTGCCGGGAGTAGGGAACATAGGTTTTATTAAGATGTGTTTGCAGTCGTTATAGTATAAGAATAGAGGTGTGTGCTTTTGTTCTTTGGCAATCTTCTATTTTTTACTTGACTTCAGCCGGCATAAAGGTGCATTATACACCGTTCGCAGGCCGTATTAGGTCTGCATTTTGTCGGTATAATTAACCGTCCAGCGGTATGCAATTATTTAAGGAGCAGTTCATGCCGAAGTTAAAAACAAGACGTTCCGCGGCTAAGCGCTTTCAGGCTACCGGCAGCGGCAAGATTTCCCGCCGTCGCCAGAACCTGCGGCATATTCTTACCAAGAAAAATGCCAAGCGTAAAACCCGCCTTGGTCAGTCTGCTTTGGTTGATCAAACCAACGCGAAGGCCGTGCGCCGCCTGCTTCCATATTTGTAGGGTTGGCGTTTGGGCCGGGATGTCGGCCAATTGTTTAGGTCGCTTTGCTGGCCCGACTTCCGCCTCGCAAAGTGAAGATGTAGGTTCTTATTAATATGGAACCTGTGTGCGGTAAAAGCCGCACGGGAGTGTTTTGCGCTCCCGCCGGGAGTTTTCCCGGGCAATGTTTAACGAATCAGGAGAGGATTCATGCGTGTAAAGAGAGGTCTAGCCGCC
The DNA here is from genome assembly GCA_944325195.1 of uncultured Desulfovibrionaceae bacterium. GTDB lineage: Bacteria > Desulfobacterota > Desulfovibrionia > Desulfovibrionales > Desulfovibrionaceae > RGIG1962. The sequence continues at coordinate 12,972 of CALUZB010000019.1, forward strand.
CATCGCAGGCACAAAAGGTATCTTGCCCAGGCCAAAGGCTATCGGGCTGGAAGGCATAAGCTTTATCGTACCGCGCGCGAGGCTGTAGAGCGTGCTCTTTGTTACGCTTACCGCGATCGTAAGGTGCGGAAGCGTGAATTTCGTAAACTTTGGATTTTGCGTATTAATGCGGCGGCACGTCTGGGCGGTCTTTCCTATAGCCGCTTTATGAACGGCCTTTCCAAAGCCGGTGTTGCCCTTGACCGCAAGGTGTTGGCCGACTTGGCTGTGCGACGGAAGGAAGACTTTGCCAAGCTCGTTGATTTGGCGAAAGCACAGCTTGCCTAAGCTGATGTGAACGCCCTGTTTTTATGTAAAGCAGGGCGTTTTTACTTGGTTTGAATACCAGGTGTCGGGTAGTGGATTTGCAAACGGCTTCAGAGCTGAAAGTAATGATAGTTAGCTTTTGCCTGTAGATAATCCGTTGAAACAGCATTCTCAGGCGACATTATCCGGAAACAGTGGGAAGAAATGCCTGGAAATAGGCGGTATAAATCCGGATGCCAGGAAAGGGATGATCAGCCGCAAAAATATATGGGCTATTCTAGGCGTTGTTAAAGTAGAAATGCGTATCTTAAACTTTTTGAGATTGAAATTTTAAAGTTAAACGCTTTAAAACCAGTTCAGGGTCTGTATATGAGCCTTATTGAAAAATTGAACAGCCTGGCAAGGGAGCTTGAGGCCGGTCTTGACCGGGCTTTATCGTTAGATACCCTGGAAGAGCTGCGAGTGGAGTTCCTGGGGCGCAAGGGCAGGCTTGCGTCAATCATGTCTGAGTTGCCCGGTGTGGAGCCGCCTGAACGTCCGGCCATTGGTAAACTGGCCAACGAAGTGAAGTCCCGCCTCAACGCGCTGTTCGAGGGTAAAAAGCAGACCCTTGAGGCTGCGGCGCAGGCCGATGTTCTGAAAGGGTTTGACCCGACTTTGCCCGGACGAATGCCCTGGATCGGTTCATTGCACCCGGTTACCTTGGTTATGGATGATATTTGCGGGATTTTCCGTTCGCTTGGCTATGATGTCGTGCTTGGCCCTGAAATAGAAAGCGATTATTATAATTTTGAAGCTCTGAACATCGGCCCCAATCATCCGGCCCGTGACATGCACGACACTCTGTACATTTCCAACAACGTGTTGCTGCGCACCCATACTTCCCCTATGCAGATCCGCACCATGCAGAAAACCGAGCCGCCTCTGGCGGTAATCGCTCCAGGTAAGGTTTATCGCCGTGACTCAGACCTTACTCATACCCCCATGTTCCATCAGATAGAAGGGATTTTAGTGGACAGGAAAGTGAGTATGGGCGATTTGCGCGGTACCTTGCAGGCCTTTTCTCAGAGAATTTTCGGACCGGACACCCGCATTCGTTTCCGCCCCAGTTTCTTCCCTTTTACAGAGCCCAGCGCTGAGGTAGATATTTCCTGTATGTTCTGCGCCGGTAAGGGCCAGATGGACGACGGGACGGTTTGCCGGGTGTGTAAAGGCACCGGCTGGCTGGAAGTGTTGGGCTGCGGTATGGTGGCCCCGGAAGTATTTCAGTCTGTAGGCTATGACCCGGCCGAGTGGAGCGGGTTCGCTTTCGGAATGGGCGTGGAGCGTATAGCCATGCTCAAATATGGAATTACCGATCTGAGAATGTTCTTTGAAAATGATTTGCGTTTCCTGAAGCAAATCGCCTAATTGTCGCGGGGTTATTGCAATGCTTTTAAGTCTCAAGTGGCTGCGTGAGTTTGTGCCGTTCGAGGGAAGCTCCCAGGAACTGGGTGACCGTTTAACTATGCTTGGCCTGGAAAATGAAGGACTCCTTCGCCCGTTTGAACAGATTGAAGATCTGGTGGTTGGCCATGTGCTCAGTTGCGAGCCTCACCCTGACGCAGATAAGCTTAAGGTATGCAAGGTTGCGGTGGATAATTCCGGTCTTGAACCGTTGAACATTGTTTGTGGTGCGCCCAATGTGCGGGCCGGGCTGAAAGTGGCGGTAGCCCCGGTGGGCTCGCGTCTGCCTGGAGACGTGAAAATTACTAAAGCTAAACTGCGGGGAGTGCTGTCTCTGGGGATGATCTGTTCCGAGCGCGAGCTTGGCCTGTCGGAAGATCACAGCGGCATTATGGAACTGCCCGAACATTTTACCCCCGGCACCCGACTGGTGGACGCTCTGGATTTGGATCAGGAAGTGCTGGAAATCGGCATCACCCCCAATCGGGGAGATTGTCTGTCGGTACTGGGCCTGGCCCGGGAAGTGGCTCTGGCTTATAATCTGCCCCTAACCATGCCGACGTTTGAATTACGGGAAGAGGGAGACGACGCTGCTGCGGAAATGGCTGTGGAAATCTCTTCGCCTGATGACTGCCCGGTGTATTTGGGACGGATTATTGATGAGGTGAAGATAGGACCTTCTGCCGCTAAAGTGCGCTATCGTCTGGTGGCGGTTGGTTTGCGCCCTCTGTCCAACGTAGTGGATGTAACCAACTACATTATGTTTGAGTTGGGGCAGCCCCTGCACTCGTTCGATATGAATCATCTGGCGGGCGGCAAAATCCGGGTGCAGCGTGCCCTGGAAGGCATGGAGTTCGTTACCCTGGACAGCCAGACCCGCAAACTCACCGCCTCTGACCTGCTGATTTGCGACGGAGTGAAGCCGGTGGCTCTGGCCGGGGTTATGGGGGGACTGAATTCGGAAATCACCTCGTCTTCAAATCGAGTGTTCCTGGAGGGGGCGGTATTCGACCCGTCTCTGGTGCGTCGTACCGCACGCCGACTGGCTCTGCCCAGTGACGCGTCCTACCGTTTTGAACGTGGAGTGGACCAGAACAATACCCTCTACGCCCTGAACCGCGCCGCCGCTATGATTGCCGAAAGCGCCGGCGGCAGACTGCGTCCAGGTGTGTGCGGAGCCATTGCCCGCCCCTGGAGCGAACGCCGTATTTCATTTGCAGTGGAACACTGCAACAGTCTGTTGGGAGTGAACCTCAGTGCCGATTTCTGCCGCGCCACGCTGAAGGGGGTGGGATGCCGCCTGGAAAATGAAGCTGACGTTGCAACCGGGTGGACGGTATTTTCGCCCAGTCATCGTCCGGATATTACCCTGGAGGCAGATCTGATTGAAGAAGTTGGTCGGGTTTACGGCCTGGATCGTATTGAGCCCACTTTGCCCAAGGTTTCACGCTCTCTGCAAATTGGCGTGGAAGACGACGCTTACGCCTTCCAACTGGCCCTGAAGCGTTGGGCAGCCGGAGTCGGCTTAAACGAAGCTATAAATTATAGCTTTACCGGTCAGAAAGACCTGGATAATTTGAATTTGCCCGTGCAAGGTCGACTGCCCATTGCCAACCCGCTTTCCGCGGAGCTGGACGTAATGCGCACGGAAATTGCTCCCGGATTGCTGGTTACCCTGCGCCAGAACCTGGCTCAGGGAATTGCCGGCGTGCGGGTATTCGAACTGGCCCGGGCCTTTACCGCTTGCCCTGAGGCGGAAACCGGCGCTGTTGAAGTGAACCGCCTTGGCATTCTGCTTTACGGTTCCCGTTATGACGAATTCTGGCCCCGCGAGCAAGCCGACGCCGATTATCAGGACGTCAAGGGGTTGGTTGAACATCTGGCGGCTTACTTCAAGCTGGGAATTTTGACGTTTGAAAATGCCGAAGAAAGTCACCCCTATCTGTTACCTTGTGTGAAAGTGAGGCTGAATGGTGAAGATGTGGGCGTAGTCGGGCGGGTAAAGCCGGAAATCGCTGATATTTACCATGCCCGCAAGGCAGTGTGGTATGCTGATTTGAATGTGGATGTTCTGGCACGGCTGTTCACCGCCCGTCGGGTGAAGTTCAGGGAACTTCCCCAGTTCCCGCCGGTACGCCGCGATATTACCCTTATCTGCCCGGCAACTCTGAGCGTTCAGGAAATTCTGGACAAGGCCGGTAAGGTGAAAATGCCTCTGCTGGAGGCGGTGGAGTTGATAGATGTTTACGCTCCCAAGGGAGCGGATACCCGCAATCTGACCTTCCGTTTTACCTTCCGTCACGCTCAGCGCACGCTGAAGGACACGGAGGTAGACCGTGAACGGGAGAAAATGGCCGAATTTCTGGTCAAAAATCTGCCGGTGACCATTTAAGGTATGGACTACTGTACTGCGCGGGCTGGATTGACAACAAAAGTTTGAGACAGATCGACTTTAAAAAGTTGTAGCTGTTCGGTGAAGATTGCCTTAAATCCTTGTAGTGAGATGCTTGCAGGAAAGGTGTTTTCCGCAGTCAGCAAGCAAGCAGGATTATTTTGATGCGTTTATTCGTCTCCGGCAACGGGGAAGTGAATTTCATTTACGTCTTTTGGTGCTGAATCTTTCGTAAGGCGTGCACCACCAATGGTGACGTTTGGGGCGGACGGCGTTTTGCGCTTCGAGTATTAAATATTTTCGACGTTAAAAGGGTTTAAACAGGGGAACTGCAATCAGGCCGCAATGGCAAGCTTGTAGTTCCCCTGAAGTCTAAGCAGGCAGTTTGTCGAACAGCCAGGTGCCGTCCCAGAAAGCCTTGGGATTAAGGGCCAGATCTTTTACCGGAGCATATTCCGGTGCCCCGATTTTTTCAGTTTTTGTCTGTTCAGCCAATTCGCGTTTAGCCTCGGATGCAATATCCGGATTGAGCAGGATTTCCGCACCGGTCAGGTAAATCGCTTTAGAACAAGCCAGGGCGCCCTTGCGGCTGAACTCCATGCCGGCCAGGGCGGTGGTGCACCAGTTATGCAGAGGCACTTGAGCGGGAATTTCCCAGTTGACCCGGCCAAGGGGAATGCGCCAACTTGCTTCGCCGTCGTCCTGTCCATAGGGGTCCACTCCCTCGGAAAGGTAGATGATTTCAGGGCTTGAAACTACTTTGTCTGTGCCTGTGGCGTTTCGGAGCAGTTGGGAAATCGCTTCCAGGTCTCCCGGGGTATAGGGGGGTACGCCCACTTGCTTCAGATTTTTAAGCAGCAACCGGCCCAAGGTGTGATTGGGCAGATAGCCGCGGGTGGCTGAGATAAAACCTTCAACTACCTCCACCCCGGCAATTCTGGCGCTGTCTCTGACTATGCCGGCCACATAGTCGTAGGTGCGGCGCATGGTCTGGTAGTTCGGGTGGCGCACATACAGCCACAAGCTGGTGCGGTCGGGGGTGATGTTCGGCATTACTCCGCCGTGGCGGATAACATGTTCGACCGATACACCCGGGAATTGATGCGCGCGCATGCGCTCTATGGAGGCCACAGCCAGCTCAACTGCGTCCAGGGCGTTGCGGTTGCGGGCAGCTCCGGAATGGCTTGAAACGCCGCCGAAGGCGAATTCGCCCGTGCCGCAGGACAGGGTGGGTCTGGCCACGCTGGCGTTCTGGTAGTCAACATGGCAGGTCAGAATCACGTCCAGCCCTGCAAATCCACCCTCACCCAGCAGAGCAATTTTGCCCCAGAGGATTTCCTCTGCCGGGCAACCCAGCACGATTATGCGGCCGGGCAGTTTTTCTGCCCTCAGAAAATCTTTAAGCGCTATGGCTGCGCCGGTATTGCCGCCGCCTATGTGCGAGTGCAGGCAGGCGTGTCCGGCGGCCTGACCGGGTAAGGGGCAACGGTGAGAAACCGCAGCGTTGGACAGACCGGCCAATCCGTCATATTCAGCCAGAATGCCGATTGCAGGACCGCCTTGCCCATAAACCGCCCGGAAGGCGGTGGGAATGCCGCAGTATTGCCGCTCCACCGTAAAGCCCTCTTGCTCCAGCCACTGGCACAGCAACTCACAGGAGCGGTATTCCATGAGGGGCGGCTCGGGGGTTTCCCAAAGCTTGCCGATGCAGCCGGAAATTTCCGCTTGTTTATTATCCCAATGTTGTGCGTTGATTTCAGTCATATAAACTCCTTGGAGCGTCAACTACCCAAAAAAGAAAAAGGCCAGCGGCGTGGCCATGAGCAGGGCCAGCAGGGTTCTGATCAGGAAAAGCGCCACCAGATGCCACAACTTAATGCCCATGTCCAGTTTAAGCAGCAATGGTCCGGTTTCGGTGAGGAAAATGATCTGACATATGCAGGTAATGGTCAGGGCAAATTTTGTGACCATGCTTTCCAGGCCCATGCCCACTACGAAGGGCAGGAACAGGTCAACGCCGCCCAGTAGAATGCATTGCCCGGCCAGGGTTGCCTCGGGCAGCCCCAGCAGCCCTACCACCCATTCAAAGGGCAGGGCCAGGTAGCCGATAATCGGCGTATATTCAACCAGTATAGTGCCTACTGTGCCTATGGCCAGCACAATCGGCTCCAGAGTGAACCAGATGTCACCGGTGATTTTCAGGCCGCTCTTGATCAGGTTTTCCTTTTCCTCGCTGGCCCGTGCTGTGGCGGAGTATAAGGCATAGCTCAGACGGCTGTGCCCGGCGGGAATTTCTTCGGAAACATTCCGTTTGGGTGCATTCTCATAGAAGGTTTCACTAAAGCGGCTGAGCGGCGGAATGCGGCAGATGATGATATTGATGAGCACCCCCACTCCGATTACCGTGATGTAAATCAGCGGGAAGTAGTTGGCCAGCTTCAGAAAACTGGACAGCAGGTAAACAATGGCTACGGAAGCCACGCACCAGCTGGCTGAAATTGTAGCGGCCTCGCGCCTGGTGTAGAAGCCGTCCTCAAACTCTTTGTTGGTAAGCACAATGCCCATGGTTCCGCTGCCCACCCAGGCAACGGAACAGTTCACTGCCGAGCGTCCGGGAATGCGGAAAATGGGGCGCATTACCGGACGCAGCAGATTGCCCACAAATTCCATAAGCCCGAATTCAGTGAGCAGGGGAATGAACATGCCTGCCCATAGGAAGAAAGGAATGAGGTTGGCTACTACATCAACCATCATCATGCCGCCGGTGTTCTTTGACCAGATGAACTCCGGACCCAGCTTGAAATAGACCATAATTCCGATAAGGAATGCGAAAATACGGATGAACAGGTTGAAAATTTTTACATTAAACAGTCGCGCCCAATATCCTTTGAACAGCTTGGGGTTGCAGAATCCCAGAGCTGAGCACACGGCCGAAACCCCAAGCACCAGCAGTACAAAGGGCAGAAGGAAATTGCCCATAGCGCTTTTAGTGGCGTTGATGATCAGATTGACCAGCAGGGTGAATTCGCCGTCAATGCGAATGGGCACCAGAAACAGCGCCACCCCGGCCAGCGAGGGCAGCAGAAATTTCAGTATATGCTTGGTGTTGATGTCCTTTTGTTGTTCCATGTCCTTCCTCCTCAGGCCTCCCCGCCTGAATGCTGATTAATTTCAATCCGGATTGCCTGTAATCCGGATATACAAGTCAGTGCCTGCTCTTGTAGGCTGCGGCTGATTATACCTGCTTGTAAAGGGGTATCTCTGTGTTTCATAAGTTGATATTTCGACACTTGAGAATCGTTTGGGCCGGACGTGGGGGATCCGGCTGCATTGAATGGCAACGGTTTCACGAGGCATAACTCCCGGTAGCGGGCAGCCCTAATGCGGCCGAAGCAAACAGCCTGGAGCAGCCCGGCCGGCATAGCTGAGCATGTCGCTGCTTAAGTTCAGCCCGAAGCGTCTCCCCCGGCGTGTTTTCCTGTAGGATGTCACTCCCCCTGTAGATGAAACTTTTAACGGCCTGTTTCGGTTGATTTTCCGGCAGGGTCCTGTGGTTTTTATTGAAATAAGCATTCGGGGCGCGTTTTTCAGTGGGTCATAACCCGACATTTGTATTTAATATTGTCTGAAGAAAACGTCCGACAACTAATCTTATCAAAAATCATTTATAAGGGCTTACCTCTCCGAACAAGAGCTCGGTACAAGGCTTTGCAGCCGTGAATCGGACACCTTTTCGGTAAAATGAGCCGCATAAATTGTCTAGCAGGCAATTTATTGAATGAGTTTTAGCTGTATCCCGCCGATTTGGCAAGATTCAAATTTGTCGGATCTCGCAGTCGGTTTTTTCCCAACTGTTAGTTGATTGAAAACGTTGGGTGGTTCATCTGCAATAAATTATAGCGGACAGCCTGAATGAGTATAACTGCTTTATTTGTGAAATTCTAAAACGACTTTAAATTCCAGGAAAACACAGGGTTTTACGGGGGCGGCTTGACTTCACGCTGTGCTTGAGTATAGTTCAAATAATTCCAAGCTTACAGGTAGCGTATTATCGTTACGAATTTTCTGCGTTTTGGGTAACAGGAAATAGATGAGTGTTTCCCGGGATTGAAGATGTCTGCCGCCGTAATTTATTGAGGCAATTCATTCATGAAGTCTAAGCCGAATATAGCAATCATAGATGACAGTCGTCTGAAACGGAAGTTTTTGACCGAAATTCTCAAAGGGCATTTTACTGTGCATGCTTTCAGCAGCAGTGCTGAAGCACTGCCGCGTTTGGCGGGAATCAAGCCGCAGTGCATCCTGTTGGATATGGAACGGCCCGGTGAGGACGGACTTGAGGATATCAGGCGAATCAAAGCCTCTCCCGATATTGCGGAAGTACCGGTTATTTTCATTACCTCGTTCAGCGACGGCAGTTTTGAGAAACGCGCTCTGGAAAGTGGTGCTGTAGATTTTGTGGGGAATAAATTCTCCCAGGAAATTATCCTTGCCCGGGTTAAGTCCCACACTGAATTGTATGCTTACCGGCATCATCTTGAAGATAGGGTGCGCAAGAATACCCAGACCATTTTCGACTTGCAGGACGCCATTATGATGGCCCTGTCCGAATTGGTGGAATGCCGCGACAGCAACACAGCGGGCCATGCTCAGCGTACCCGCGACTACGTTGAGCGTCTGGTCAGGCAGCTTATCTCCGATGGAAGTTATGTGGATGTGCTTACCGACGGTTATGTGCGCGACATCGTACGGGCCGCCCCTCTGCACGATATCGGCAAGGTTGGAGTTCGCGACGCAGTGCTTAATAAGCCCGGACGTCTTTCAGATGAAGAGTTTGAGGAAATGAAGCGGCACACTATCTTTGGGGCCATGTCCATTAATAAGGCTATGAAGGTTGTGCATGACAGCAGTTTTTTAAGTGTGCTGCGCGATATTTCCCTGAGCCACCATGAGCGTTGGGATGGCAGCGGCTATCCGTTGGGCCTGAGCGGCGAGCGTATCCCTCTGAGCGGGCGGATAATGGCTATTGCTGATGTGTACGACGCTCTGGTGAGTAAAAGACCTTACAAAGATCCACTGTCGCACGAGCAGGCTGTGGACATTATTCGTCAGGGGGTGGGCAGCCATTTTGACCCGCTGGTTGGAGCGGCGTTTCTGGCTTGTGCCGATGATTTTCAGGAAATTTCGCGGCGTCATCGCGGCTGAAAAGGTTGGGACGGCTCGTCTGAAATGATAGAGCTGTTTGTGTCCTAAGGCAGCGCTTTCAGTTTAATGTCGCCCGGCAGACCTGAGCTTTTGAGGGTTGAGCATACTGCCCGTGCGGGAGGGCACGCATAATTTCCCGGCATAACCGTTGCTCGGAAGTCGTGTCCGCCAAGACCTTCTTCTGTTTCAGCTGTACAACCTACATGAGTCTGTTTTTATACCTTGATAATTCGGTTTCCAGGTTTTCATTTGACAATACATTGGAGTTGACCGGGGCGGTTTGCAAGGCGTGCAAATCTGTCCGGTCTGTTTGATTTGTTTCTCAAAAACCTTTCCCCGCGTTCCCGCCATCTTTTCCATTATTAAAACGTTTCTGGCCAATCCAGGAGCTTTCAGACTGTCAAACTCAATAGGATTGATGTTTGAGAATACGGTTTTGAAGTTACAGATATGTCTGTTATGTCGCGGATTGGATGCGTAGAAATTGTTCACGGCATGGCCGACCGATTTTTTTATAACCGGCGGATATTTTAAATAAACGTGTTTAAGCCAAACCTGCTTTAAGCACATTCGCCTTTGCCAAACCGGATTGGCGAGGTTCTTTTCCTCTGCCTTACATTCCCCAAAAGCCCATTCATTCCAGCCCTCTTTCCTTCAGTAAATGTTTCATTTTCTTTTAACAAGACTGGGTAACATTATTTAACACCGGAGTTCTGTCCCTTGTGGACAATAAATTCCCGTTAACCTGGTTTAACCTGGAATTACTGTTTTAAACAGAAAACTTTTTATAAAAATGAACTAAAAAAGAAAGAGGAAAGGAAATAAAGGAGGGAATAAAAGTCAGAAATTGTGAATTTATGGAATGAAAGGGCGATTTGAGACTAGTAGTGAATGTACTGTTTATTTTAAATGTATCGGCTCACATTTACCCCCTTAAGCGGCAATTCTGAAAAACGGAGCGCAAAGAAGCGCAAACGGACGTAAGGGCCCGGCAGCGGATACCCTGGACACTTAACCAAATCTGTTTTGAAAAATTATGCAACTTGTGCATCGGCTGTTGTTTAACTCTATAACTCCTAAGGAAGGTATTAACATGAGGAAACTGTTGTCATTAATTATAGCCGGGGGCTTATGTGCGGCTACTGCTTCAGCGGCTTCGGCTGCGGATATCAAAGTCAAAGGACGTTTCGATTTCGGATTCGGCCTTTACGACGGCACCAACTTCACCAAACATTCCAGTGAAGAAAAGTTTGAAGCCAGGCAGCGTTTGCGCACCCAAGTTGACTATATCGCTTCGGAATCTCTGAAGGGTGTGTTCCAGATAGAAATCGGCACCACTGACTGGGGCGGCAATGGCGGCGCCACCTGGGGTAGTCCGGCAGTGGGGCGCGGCGCGGGCGGCGCCATGGGCGCCGACGGCGTGGCCATTGAAGTGAAGCATATGTATATTGACTGGCTGGTTCCCCAAACCGACTTGCAGGTGCGCATGGGTATTCAACCCTTTGCCTTACCCACGGCTGTCAACCGGGGAGATTACGGAAGCGGCAGCCCTGTTGTTGACGACGATATGGCCGGTATTCTGCTTTCTTACAACTTCAATGAAAATGTGGGCATGAACCTGGGTTGGTTCCGGCCTTGGGATGGCGATGTGGGTGAGCAAACCGGTTCCAGCCGTTACGACAGCCCTCGTTTCGGTGAGAAGGACGAGATTGATATCTTTACCCTGACTCTGCCCATTGAAGTGCCTGACACTTTCAGTTTTACCCCTTACGGCGTGTTCGCCAATGTGGGCAGCAACCTGGGAAATAACCTCTGGTATGAAAATATAATTGGCTATTACGGTGCTTCCAACAGTTGGCTGAGCGGCAACGGAGCATTCGGCGACAACGGCACTGCCTGGTGGGCCGGTTTCGCGTTTGACCTGTCTTACCTTGATCCTTTTATTGCCGCCGTGGACTTCACTTACGGCAGTTATTCCGCGGATAACGTAGCTCCTTACACCGGTTTCGCCGATTACCTGGGAGCGCTGGCTCCCAACGATCCCGACCGGGCCGGTTGGGCGGTTGTGGCCAAGTTGGGCTACAAACTGGACTACTTTACTCCGAATATTATCGGCTGGTACGGCTCAGGCGCCGATCTGGACGGCGGCGACGGCTTGGATGGTCTTATGCCCTCCCTGTCTCCCTTCTGGGGAATGACCTCGTTCGGGTACATGGCTTCCGGCGCCCTTTCCCGTGATGCGCAAATCGGCGCTTCTCCGGCAGGCACCTGGGGGATTGCGGCCGGTCTGGACGATATCCGCTTTATCGATAACCTGACCACTTACTTCCGTCTGGCTTATTACAGCGGGACCAACGATGTTGAGAACTACAATCGGGCCGCCAAGGCTTCCGGTTCTCTGGACGCTTTCCGCCAGTTTGAAATGCTCGACAAGTCCGATTGGGCCTTTGAAGTGAACCTGGACAACGTAATTAACATTTATGATAATCTGGATATGTATGTGGAAGTAGCCTATCTGCATGTTGACGTCGATCAGGCCGGATCCGACTTTGATGAAGATGCCTGGAAAGGATTTGTCGGATTTAAATATACATTCTAGAACTTACTGATCGAGGATAGAGCTGATGCGCTGAAACGGCCGGATCTCCGTAAGGGGGTCCGGCCTTTGGGGTAGAAGGTTGAAACTGCAGCCTGTTTCAAAGCCGGTACAGACTCAACCTTCTCGACTGTTCGACAAAATTCCGGAATATTCTGCCTCTGCACCAAAGCTCTCCGGTTGGTAAGACGGTTAATTTGCCTGCAGGTTCTCTGCAATAATTTGAACACTTGCAAATGCTCAAATTCAGGGATATTGAAATGAAAAACGGAAGACGCAGCGAGCTGCCGTTTGAAAGGTTAATTAAAATTCTCCGGCGTCGCTCGTGCTGTCGCCCGCCGCGAAGGCGTAAGTGCATTTATTGACCTTGTTTTGCAACAGGGCAACTGATCCAACTTTGAGAACCATGACTTAAAGGTTCTGTTCCGGAAGCCGATTACCTTTGAAAGGCATTTTCAAAGGTAGGTGCGCTGACGGGAGCGGTATTGTTTGTGGAAACGCTTTGCCTGGCGGAAGTTGCGAGTTTGAATATGGTGTGGCAGTCAGCCATTAAGGGAGTTTTGGTTTAAATCGGTTATCAAAGGCAGATGTTGTGAAAAGAAATACACTGCTTACCTGCATATTGGATGCTATAGACGATATTTGTTACGTTTCCGACCCTGAAACTTATGAGCTGCTTTACATCAATCGAGCAGGGCGTGCGCTTTTCCCGGGTAAAGACGGGGGTATAGGCGGCAAATGCTATGAAGTATTGCAGCAACTCGATAAACCTTGTGATTTCTGCACCAACAGCCTTATCTCCCCAGGTACAAAATATTGTTGGGAACGGTATCACCCCCACTTGAAAAAGCATTTTGCCTTAACCGACACCATGATCAGTGTGAACGGAAAAATGTTGAGGCTGGAGGTGACCAGGAATATTACCGAATACAAGACTATTCAACAAGAGCTCCAACACCGCTTGTTTCTTGAAAAGAGTCTGGTTGATTGTGTTGAGTGTCTGGTTTCCGGTGAAAGCATAGCCGAAAGCATGCACGGTCTGTTGTCGATAGTGGGCAAATATTATGGGGCTGACCGGGCCTATATTTTTGAAATTCATTACGATAAGGAAATTGTGCAGAACACATATGAATGGTGTCGGCCGGGAGTGTCCGCTGAAATCAGCAATCTGCAGAACGTGCCGCTCAATGCCATCTGGCTGTGGCTGAAACGCTTTAAGGAGCAGGGGGCATTCATAATTTCATCGTTGAAAACTCTTTCTCCTGACTCTATGGATTACCGGATTTTAAAGGCCCAGGGCATAAATTCTTTAATGGTCGCTCCCCTGATGTCAAAGAACAAAATTATCGGATTTCTGGGGGTAGACGACCCCAGCCTGCATACAGATGAACTGCGGCTTTTAAAAGCCATCCCTTTGTTTGTGCAGGATGAGCTGATGAAGCGACGTATGCTGGAAAAAATGGAATGGTTAAGTTTCCGCGACGCCCTGACCGGACTGTACAACCGCAACAAGTACACGGTAGCTGTGAATGAAATTATGGAGTGCCCGCCTCAGAAACTGGGCATTATTTATGTTGACATTAATGGTCTTAAGGCGGCAAATGATACCTACGGACACGAGTACGGCGATCGGATCATCAGCAAAGTTGCTGCACATATAAAGGCTTCTGTGCAGGGCGATATTTACCGCGTTGGGGGCGACGAGTTTGTGGTGCTCTGCCCCAACGTGGATGAGTCGTCATTGGAGGAAATGATCATAATTTTGAGGGAGAGAATGGCGGACGAAGATGCCAGTATTTCCATCGGCACCAGTTGGAACGACCATGTTCCCGATGCGGCTGATCTTATCAGGTTTGCCGATCACAGAATGTACGTTGAGAAGCAGAATTATTACAAGTCGCAGTTGGGCGGCCGGAAAATCAGAATGGACGACGCGGCCAGGCAACTTTGCGCCGCCATTGAGGCTGGCGACTTCCAGGTGTTTTTTCAGCTTCAGGTTGATTTGCAAACCGGAGCTGTTGCCGGGGCGGAAGCTATGGTGGGCAAGGTGGATGAAAGCAACTCTCTGGTCAGTCCCGACAAGTTCATTCCTATTTACGAGTTGGAAGGGATAATCAGGCATTTGGATTTTTATGTGCTGGACATAACCTGCGCGTCCCTGAATGCGCTGGCTAAAGCAGGATTGAATTTTCCTATTATGCTCAACCTGTCTCCGTTTACCTTGCAAGAAAGAGGTGTGGTATCGGATATTTCAAAGCTTTGCCGTTCTTTTGGGGTCAACCCGTCTGGGCTTTGCTTTAAGATGCCTGGAACTGCTGGCGGCACAGACCATACTTTTCTGAGGGGGCTGGTAACGGAATTCCAGCGCAACGGATTTCAGGCGGCTTTGAGCGGGGTGTGTTACGGCTCTTCTAACCTGGCTGTTTTGACGTCGGTTCATTTCAACACGGTTATTCTTGATAAAAGCTTTGTATGCACAATAGGGAACAACCCCAGGGCAGAGGCATTTCTAGTCCACGCTCTCTCTTTGTGCCGGTCGCTCGGCTCAATCTGCTCACTGGCCGAGGGCGTGGAAACCAATGTCCAGGCGGCATTTCTAAAAAAGGCGGGTTGCTGTTTGGGGCAGGGCGGCTTGTTCTCAAAACCGGTAGAGGCTGAAAAACTTCAGGAGTTTGTGCCGGAATTGGAACGTCGGCTTGTAGCGGTAGTGAGGGACTAAGGAATTGGAATGTCGCCGGCGGTTTATCCGGATGTGGTTGCCGGCCGGCTATTGAGTTTGTGCTCTTACGGGGGAGCCTGAATTGTTGTTTTTAGATCCGGCTCAGAAGTTTAGGGGGCAGGCAATTCCTGAACGAAAATCTGATTGCGGACTTCGCCTGGAACAGCAAAGACATATAATGATGCATAACCTAATCCTTTTAAATTTGAAAATATATGAAAAAAACAATAAAGACAAACCTTTTAGGCATTATTCTTGTTTGTTTGGCCAACCTGGTTTTTTGCATTCTGGAGTTTTATAACGCCAGGTTGATGAACAATGTCGCTCTGGACGCTCTGCAGTTCCCTTATAAGATTTCAGGCAATGTCAGCCGCATGATGATTATAGTTACGGAAATGCGGGTTGATTTTGATCATCTGGTCAATAATCTTTCCCCTGATGAGATTGACCGGATGGAATCCGGGCTGGAGGAGAAGCATGCCGCAATCAAAGCCGAATATCCCGGCCCGGTGGAATATCCGCAAAACTTAATTCAAAGTATAGATCATGCGAAAAAGGTGCAGTTTTATATTTTGCGGCAAGCCCGTTTGAATCATCAGGAAGAAGTACACCGGTTGATTGATAATCTTCTGCTCCCGTCGCGCCGCTCTGGCTGAAATCTACAGTTTATCAGGTGGGCGATGAGGACGGTACGGAGTATTATTACATTACTGAAGAGCGGCTGGTGGGGGATATCCTGCGTCTGAAGCAAATTCTGATCAACCTGCTCAACAACGCGATAAAGTTCACGCCCGAGGAGGGACGGGTCACTCTGGAAATGCACCGGCTTGTAACCAGGAATACGTCTGTTCGTATGCGTTTTACGGTTATAGATATCGGTATAGGTATAGATTCTGAGTTCACGCCGCATCTTTTCGACCAGTTTGAACAGTCCGGAAAAAGCCCCAAGATTTATCTGAAGAAATTGCCGGAGTTGAGAGTACTGGTTGCCGACGACGACCGTGATTGTTGCGAGCATGCCCTTTGATCCTGCATAATATCGGAGTACGCAGCTCCTGGGTGCTTGGCGGTGATGAGGCTGTGAAAATGGTGGCCGAGGCCCATACCGCAGGAGATGACTTTGATGTTTGTTTCATGGACTGGAGAATGCCCGGCATGGACGGGATTGAAACTACCCGGCGCATTCGTGTACTGGTGGCACGGAAACGCTGATTATAATCATCTCCGCCTATGATTGGTCCCAGATTGATCAAGCGGCCAGGGCGGCTGGGGTAGATGGTTTATTTCCAAACCACTTTTCCAGTCGAACATTCACGATATGCTTTTAAGCGTTACCGGGAACCGGACAACAAGCGGAGATAATTCTGATGAAGCTCCCGCCGAACTCCATTCCGATAACAGTATCCCTGATTTCTCCGGGCATAGGGTGCTGTTGGTTGAAGATAATCTCATTAACAGTGAAATCGCTCAGGAAATGCTCCGGCAAACCGGGATTGAAGTGGAAACGGCAGAAGACGGCGAGATGGCTTTGAAAAAATTCATGCAGGCAGGTCCGGGATACTATGATCTTATTCTTATGGATGTGCAGATGCCCCGAATGGATGGCTACACTTGTGCCAAAGCCATTCGCAGCTCGTCGCAGGCGGATGCCGCAGTGATTTCGATTGTGGCCATGACGGCCAATGCTTTCAGTGAGGATATTTCGAAAGCGCTTGCCGGCGGCATGAATGATCATTTGGCCAAGCCCATTGTTCTGCAGGTCTTCTATGCAACCTTGCGTAATTTCTTGAAGGGCGGAGAGGAGGTCGCTGAAAAGCAGAACGGAGCAGATTGATTTTGAAATAAGCTTTCAGCGACGCCGCCCCGAAACGGTGGGGCGGCGTTCTGCATGTAAGTTCGTTACCGTGTTCGTCAGAGAACGGTGTATCTGTCAAAGTGAATGTTCTAGCCGTTAATCAGTTGAAGGGCCTCTTCCAGTTTAATCCGGGCGCCGTGTTGCAGGTAGTTGACCTGACGCATGGCTGCTTCATGTTCTTCAATGCTGCTGCCGGCGCAACAGTCTTCCACCACCTTAATCCGGTAGTCACGCTGGTGGGCGCCCGCGCTGGTGTAGTGCACGCATACGTTTGAAGCCACACCGCAGATAATCAGAGTGTCGCCCGGCATCACCCCCACGCCGTTCAGCAAAAAGGGGAGGTCAGTTCCTAAAAAGGCGTCGTAGCGTACTTTGTCAAGCTGGTAATCGCCGGGTTGAGGGGTAAGATCCTGGTGAATTTCCACCCCGCGTGTGCCCACCAGACAATGGTCCGGTTCATTACCGTCCAGCTCGCGGCCCATGTCTTTGCCGTTTTTCCGATGTACTTCGCGGGTGAAAATCACCGGTATGTCTTTGTCGCGGCAGGCTTGAGCAAGCCGTTGCACGCGGGGGATCATCTCCAGGCCGCCTACGCAGTGTACCGGTGCGTCGTGGTCAAGGAAGTCATATTGCATATCTATTATCAGCAAGGCCATTTTCTTATTCATAGTATCCTCCATTTATGCAGTCAGCACTGCAACGATTTTTTAATGGATCTGTTTCGAATCTTTAAACAACTCCGGCCAGGAAGCGCACCAGAATGCCGCACACCATGCCCAGGAAGGGGTCAACTGTTGCTGCTGTTACCACCAAGGTTACCGGCCCGCTCAACGCATCAGTTTCGCTTATCAAGCCACCCACATTTTCGGGAATGGCTATCACGGCTCCAAGCAAGAACAGAAAACCGGCAATTGAGGCCATGGGCACGAATTTGGCGAGCCGGGGCAAAAATCCGAAGAGCAGAAGAATACCCACAATCACCATCATCAATGCCCCGGAATAGTGGGGGTTAGGAGCAGCGGCGGTTACCGAGATAATCGGCTCCACAGGTGCGCCGCCGAACAGCGAGGAAGCTACCCCGGCCACCCCGGCAATAATGTTGGTGTGGTCAACGTTAACGGCCTGACCGGCGAGTTGGGCGTCGATGCCGGAATAGGCGATGCTGGTACCGGTGCGCAAGGCCAGCAAGGCCAGTACCCCGCGGATGACGGCCGGGCGACGGATGAAGCTGAAAAATCCGTCTAACGGGATGAGCTTAATGCTGCTCTTTTCATACTCGCTGATAAGGGGAGTGAAGGTTACAAAGCGGGAAACAATCACGCTGGCGACGATACTGACAACCAGCGCATAAATCAGGTTGTTTTCATTGTTTCCGAGCAGTAGGAAGGTAACCAGGGCTACAACTACAGAGACAATCCCGATTATTTTGCTGTCTTTGCAGGTATCAATGGCTACAAAGGTCAGGATAACCCCAACCCCGGTCATCATGCCGGCGAGTATCGGCCCTTCAATGAAGTTCACAATTTTGCCGAACAGACCCAGGCCACCCAGAACCGCCCCGATAATGCCGGCCAGCAGAACTATATAACACATGGTTCGCCAGTCGCGGTTGCCTTGGCGTGACACCACGGTAAGCGACTCCACCTCAAAGCTTACCGGCACTACCGATTTAAATGCCACCACTAAGATGGCCCCAACCAGAAAGCCGATGCCGGTGGGGGCTGATGAAAAGCCCAGCGCAAGGGCGACCAAGCCTTCCCCTACTGCATCGAACAAGGTTACCAATGCACTGATAATGTCCTCTAACGCCATATTTGCCTCCTATTTTCCTTATGACAGGTTTTGGTTTGTGTCCCTTATATAACCCCGCTGTCCAAAGTATATGCTCAGCGCTTGAGAGCGACTTGCCTGCTGTCTGTCATGCAGGTATTTGAAGCGCGATGCCGTATGAGCGAAGCTCGGTGTGGTTTGCTGTTATTTGCTTTTGCCTGCAGCAGCAGCGGCGTGGGGCATGGTGGATAAGGGGGGGAGACCATGCCCCGCACCTGGAGTCGGCTTTGCGCGACCGGTTGTGAGGCGCGCAAGCCGAAAGACTTATTCGGCAGAATTACCTGTGCGTTCAGAACAAAGCTGTGTGAATCTGATTGGATCTGGCGAATGCCATTCCGCCTGAGCTGTTTCAGGGTAAATTTGAAATTTGGTGTACGGCGGAGAATGGAGGCGTATGGATAATTAGACTTGAAAGTAATGAGAGTGAAGGCTTTGAAGCCGGACAGAGCTGCAAAGTTAATTTCTTCTGTAGCGGGTTTACTTAGTTTAAAACTCGAAACCATATGTTTGCCGGACGTGTTTGTTATGCGATATTGCCTTACATGTTGTCTAACAATCTTGCCTTACGACTATCTATACCAATTTAGTCTCTGCTGTCAATTAAATACTTACCTCACTATCCACTTCCATTTATTTTTGTTCGTTTGCCGAGCAATTTTTGGAAAGAAGCACCTCATTCAGGCTGGTTATCATTAAAGCTCCTTCTCAGCTCAGGGATTTGAGCATTGCACCAACAGCACAGAAGACACACAAGCGGGAGGCATCGCTGCCGGGCGACAATTTCAGGTATTTGTTGCTGTGTTTCAATGTGACAACTAACCTCGAAAGGCGCTTGTAGTTTTCTCTTGGGCGGAATTCATTTCCATTGTTAAGCTTAAGCCCTGCATTGTTCTCTTGCCTTTGGGGGTGGTCTGTCAGACTTTTTGGCCAGGCTATGAAATCATAAAGGATTTTTGGCTGTGCGCTTTAGGCTTCCTGTCAGACTCGTCAGCATAGGGGCACAATGTCCGTAATTGTTAAAGTGGTGACTTTGGTGTCGGCAAGGGGGACGGATAGTTCTTGCGAGCCCTTCAGGCAGACCTGGAGCAGTGTTTTGGTCAAGGTGTCTAATAGTTGAAAGATCGCCGGGACGACAAAAAGCGGCGGAGCTTCAAAACCGGCGTTACCTGGAAATAGACAAGAGCAGTCGTAAATATGCCGGCTGGATACGCGCCGTACTCAAGCTAACGCCGCCGCAAATTGAAACTCGTGGTCTATTTATTGCGTACGAATCAGACCGATCTGCATGTCCGGAGAGTTGTTGATGAAAATTTTCGAAAACAGCATATAAGAATTCAGCATATTGTAATGTTGTTCAGTAGCTAGAAGAATTGGGTTTTTTCTGCTGATGCCGAAAATTTCCGCCACTTCCGCGTTGGGGAGCACCGGGTGCAGACGGGAAACCGTATATTTGATGCGCTGCCCGGTGAGATGATGAACTAAGTCATAAACGGAGTAGGGCAGTTCATCGAAGCTTTCCTTTCTTACATCGTTACAGGACAGGTGTTCCTGGATATAGATGCGGGGCTGGTTATTGCTGGAAAGCAGCCGACTGATGGTTAACACAGGGCTGGTATAGAAAGCTGCCGGCAATTGAAATTCACATCTGAACGAGTCTGTTTTGCTGATCCCCATCTCTCGCAGGTTGACTTCTTGCCCTGTTTCCTCAAGCAACTGGTAAAATCCTTTCAGTTTGTCTATGCGCAGAGGAATATCGTGCATCTGGTTGGTGATGTACGATCCTTTCCCATGCAGGGTTTTGATAATATTATCATTGTTCAGCTTTTGCAGGGCACTACGAATGGTGGCGCGGCTTACATCATAAAGTAAAGCCAGTTCGTGCTCGGTGGGCAGGATTTCTTGAAACTGGCCAGCTCTTATGCCTTGCAGAATTTTGGCGCTGATGACTTCGTATAAAAGGCGCTTTTCTTTCATAAAGTATTTTTGATTTTACCGGTTGTTTAAGAGTTGTTCGTTAATCAACGTATGTTTCTTATTTAAATGATGCAAGAGGTTAAGGCAATGTTTTTCCTTCCCTTATTTTAAACATTCCGGTAACTGGTTGATTTTACTGCATACCAGAGACGGAATTTCCTGTTACAAGGGGTTGAAAAAAAAGGTTTTTGCGGCATACATCAAGACATATGTCTAACAACATTGTAAGACATCAGTATGTTTAAGTTCTGTCCGTCAAATTTCTTAACTTCATTAAAAAGTAGGGTGAAAGAATGAAGGTTATCCAAATCAATCCGAATATAACAGCATTTTACTATGGGGCAGACAGTGTCGGCAAGCAGAACCCGTCTTCCGGATCCGAGAACGACTGGGTGTACGGCGCATGCATCAGCTTGGGCGTGGCTTCCTATGCCATACATAACGGCGATTCCTGTCTGGTGTTCGACACGCTGTGTTCACCCGAACAGGCCGGTGAAATTAAAATTTACCTGGAGCAACTGGGAATGGTGAAATTCAGCGTAGTTAACAGTCATTGGCATCTACACCATATTGGCGGGAACGCATTGTATAAGGGCTGTAACATTATCGGTACCCGCAAAACCCGCCGTGAGCTGGTGGAGCAAAAAGATCTGATCGAAGCGGGTATTTCTTCCTGGGGCCCGCCGGCTATAGAAGCCGTGTATCCGCCGGATATAGTGTTTGATTCAGAATTGTCGGTATTTTTGGGAGATCTGGAGGTATGTCTCAAGGCTGTAGACATTCACAGCGCCGACAGCCTGTGCGCCTACATCCCCCGCTATAAAGTTCTGCTGGCCGGTGATATGGTAGAGGATACTATTCCGTACATCACTAACCCCGAAGCCTTAGACACACATTTGCGCAATTACGCTTTGTTGAAAGAAATGGATATTGCGGCCATTCTGCCAAACCACTGTCGTCTGGCCCCATTGGAAAAGGGCGGATATTCCAAGGAAATAATTGCGAGTTCAGCCTATTATTTGGGTGAGTTGCTCAGGCTGCTTGAAGCGGATCCGGATGCAGAACCACTGGAATTACGCAGTTTCATGGCCGAATATCTGGACCGGGGAGTTGTTGCCTACTGGCCGCCATACGAGCGGGTGCACAGAAACAATGCCGAGAAGTTGAGAGCTTATTTGAAAAGCGGTAAAGAGGCAGATGCGTAAACGAAATCGTGTACAAGCTACTTGAGTAAATGAATTATTGAAAGTTAATTTGTTTTAGCATCTGCGTAAGCGGGCTCCCCCGCCGGAAGTGAGCGGAAAACGTGATTCTTTCGCTAAACACAGGCAGTGTAATGCTTGAAATGTGCATCATCTCAAAATACAAGCCTGCTTCATACGGACAAAGTGCACCTGGAGCAGGCTTGCCTGTTGCTTTGCAGATAATTTGCGTAAACTCCTGACATTCAGAACGGTTGATTTAACCAGTCGTATTAAGTAAATATAAGGCTGAGAGCAGGAGGCAATATGGCTGATTACAGAAAAGGTTGGGAACTTTTGCCCGGCTCGCACGGCTGTTTTGTATGTGATGCCAGCGGTGTGAACCCACGCGCCTTGGGCCTGAAAATCTATTGGAATCAGGCGGATAAAAGCGTGCATATTCCCTATTCTCCCGATAATGCTTGGTGTGGCTACAGTGCGGTGGTGCACGGCGGCCTTACCGCAGCTGTGCTGGACGAGGCCATGGCTTGGGCTGTGCGTCAAGTTGCGGGGGAATGGGCATTTACAGTGGATTTTCATCTGCGGTATAAAAAGGCGGTGGAGCCGGGGCAGCTTTACGAGGCTGTGGCTGTGGTTGGCGTAGTGGGGCGTAAAATCACTGCGGAGGCCCGGCTTATGACTGAAACCGGGCAGATTGTCGCGCTGGCTGAAGCTGTTTTTCTGCCCGGTAGAGGGCTGGCCCGGCCGCAGCGGGGTGAAGCCGAATAGCGGCATTGCGCGTTTTCCTGAAATCCGGCCGGGATAAGACTTCGGTCAGTCGGAAACAATCGTGGTTACATTTAAAAGTCTGAAGATGCCGGGTCCGGCAGTTAACATGCAATTAATGGTTTATGCTTGCGTTGACTGTATTATTGCGCAGTTGGCATTTCCGGTGTGAAGCGCTAAATCTGTGTAGCCGGGGTCAGTTTTAACTCGAAGACCAGAGCGTTTTCATTGTTGTTGGTGTAATAGCCTTTGCGCACTCCGATTTGACTGAAGCCGCATTTCCGGTAAAGGGCAATGGCCGGAATATTACTCTGGCGCACTTCCAGCAGGCTGCGGGCGGCGCCGCTGTATGTCCCTTCCCGAATGGCGGCCAGCAGCAGGGCCTGCCCCAGGCCGCGGCGGCGCCACTGACTGCGGACGGCTATGTTTACAATTTCCTGTTCATCCAGTACCTGAAAAAAGGAAATATAGGCCAGCAGTTGCCCGTTTGCATTCTTAACCCCCAGGATCCGGAAATGCCGGAGCCCCAGAGCCCGACGAATTTGATTTTCAGACCAGGACGGTTGAAAGTATTCCCGTTCCAGTGCTGCCACAGCAGTGGCGTCCGACTCATGTAAAGCCGTCACCGAAACGACGTTTCCCACGGGCTCAGAGATGCCCATGGAAGCAGCCGCGGCGGTAGTTTGAGTGGGTTGACCGGTCTTTTTCATCAAAAACTCCTTTACGGTGAGCTCCATTAAAGGGTGTAAAGAAAAAGTTGACTAACGGCTTTGCCGGTGAAATCATTTTCCTTAAACTCCTCTCTTAATGGAGGGGGAAATCCGCATGGCCCCCGTTCACCGACTGTGGATTGAAACAGTTAAGGGCAGCGGCCCGGTTGATGACTATGCGCGAATTATATGAACCGTTCATCTTTTCTCAGGCGGACTGCCTGGTGGAAGTTTTAGATGACTTCGGCAGTCCGTTCATGGTAATGTCGTTGGGGCAGGCCTTCAGGCAGGGCCTGCGCTATCAGTTGGCCTTGTGCCTTCTATATGACCGGCACGGTTCGTTATATCTGTTTCAGCGCTCAAAACAAAGTCCATTTTTCCCCGATTTATGGGATGTGCCTCTGGCGGTGGTTCGGGCTGGCGAGTCGCCATTTGACACGGTGATAGATGGTCTTTATTCCAGCTTGCGTGTGCGTCCGAGCAGTTGCGTAGAAATTTGCCGGGAAGCTGGTGCTTCCTTCCAGGGCTCCCCTGATTTTCTGACTTTTCAAGCTTTGGCTCCTTCCCAAACTCCGGCGCCGGACAGTCTGGATATTGATCAATTGGTTTGTTTGGACGAAAAGGATTTTCAGGTGTTACTGAAAGACTTTCCGGATCAAATCAGTCCGCCTCTGCGGTATGTGGGAGAAAGGGCGTTGGCTTTTCGGGTTTAAATCCGGACATCATAGCATTTTGCGCTTGAGCTTACGGTTGATATACATTCCCGACGTTTGGAAATGTCGGGCAACGCTTCTGCTTTATGTTATGTGTAAAAACAAGGCGAACCGCATTGGTGCCGGATGATTGCAGGGCGGTTTTCCCAGTATCACCAAGTGTACAGTTCAGCGGCCACGGAGTTTGATGATGCCAAGCTGTAGCATGCCCCTCTGCCAGCCGGGCAATCATTTGAAGCGCGGAATGCCTTATAGATTAAGCAGTGCGGCCAATTCAGAGAAGATTTTAGGATTGGCCGCAATAATTCCTGGAGCTTCCAGATGATAGGGAGCGCCACGCAAATCGCCCACCTGTCCCCCGGCTTCTTCCACCAACAACCAACCGGCGGCCACATCCCATGGTTTCAGCCATTCCTCATAATATGCATCAAAGCGTCCGGCCGCTACATAGGCCAGATCAATCGCGGCCGCCCCACAGCGGCGTAAGCCTTGAGTAGCCGGCAGAACTTGTTTAAGGCGCTTGAGTATAACAGGCAGGTTTGGTTCGGCTTCATAGGGAAAGCCGGTAGCCAGCAACGAATTCTGCAAAGATAACGTCGTGGAAACGCGCAACTGCCTTGTTGCAGCAAAAAGCTCCGTCCCTGTTTGGTTGCATGCCGGATCCGGTTTCAATATTTGACGAGTCTGCGTTTGATAACTGCCCAGCCAAGCCCCCAGACCACGGGCGGCATAAAAGCATTCGCCCAACAGCGGGCAATTGACCACACCCAGCGCCATACGGCTTCCTGACCACAGTCCCACGGAAGTGGCCACAAACGGCAGGCCGTGGGCATAGTTAGTGGTCCCGTCCACCGGGTCAACAATCCAGACGGGCGAGTTAAGGCACACCTTATTACCGGCGGCTGCGCCCTCCTCGCCTAAGAAGCCAATGGAGCTTTCCAGTTTGTTGAGTGCATGAAACAGAAAATCTTCAACCGCCAAGTCTGTTTGAGTGACCAGATCGGTGGGGCCTTTATGTCTGACCGCCAGAGGGCCGCGGCTTTGCTCGCGGATGATTTCTCCGGCCTGCAGAACAATTTGAATAGTTCGGGCCAGCAGAGTCTGTAAATTTTCAGCTTCAAACGGCATGGAGTTTCCCTTTGTCATTGTTAAAAATTCGGGCTATCTGCATCTTACCGCATCAGGGACGGCAGCCCGCGCGGCGGTCTGGCATATTTTAGAGCATTTTCAGTTTAAAGTTACACCTTAACAGCTTGCCGGTTGTGCCGGATTTGCCTTGCGGTACAGCCGGAGGAGAACACAATTATTTGCGGGAAATGAGATGCGTCTTGCATAAACCGGAATGGGGCCACTTTTCGGCAGGGTTTACCTGCAAATCGATATTTAAGTCCAACTCCACAACTACCATAAAAGTCATTCAATAGGGTTATTAAGAGCACTTTGGTTGAAAAGCGTGGTTTTGACTTGTTCATGGCGGCTTTGTCGCGCCTCGGCTCCTAACGGCACTGGAAACTATCTTAATAAATGACTTCTAGTTGATGAAAACATCTTCATAGAATTTGAGGTCGTCCAGAGTTTTGCCTGTGCCACGCACTACTGTGGTCAGAGGGTCGTCGTCCACCACTATTTTCAGGCGGGTTTCATTGAACAGCACTGTATCCAGGCCTTTCAGCAAACTGCCCCCACCGGCCATAAGCACACCGTTATTCAGAATATCGCCGGCCAGCTCGGGCGGAGTTTTATCCAGGGCCTTGCGCACAGCCTGCACGATTACCCGTACCGGTTCAGCCAGAGCTTCCCGGATGTGGCCGTCGGTAACGCGTATGGCCTTGGGCGTTCCGCTTACCAGGTCTTTGCCCGGCACGTCCATGCTCAGCGGCTCTGCCGGCGGGTAGGCGGAGCCAAGAGCTATTTTTACCCGTTCGGCCATGTTTTCCCCGATCATCAGTTGAAATTCATCCTGGAAATAGCGCTGAACAGCGATGTTCATGGCATCGCCGGCCACCCGCACCGACTCGGAGTAGGCAATGGCTGAAAGTGAAATGACTGCCACCTCGGTGGTGCCACCCCCGATATCCACTACCAGATTGCCGATAGGCTCGTGAATGGGCAGATTGGCCCCGATGGCCGCTGCCATTGGTTCTTCAACCAGGCGTACATTACGGGTACCGGCCTGGTGGGCCGCCTCAATTACCGCACGTTTTTCCACCTGAGTTATACCGGTGGGTACGCAGATAACGATGTTGGGCTTGAAAAATTTCGGTCCTGTAAGGGTTTTTTCAATGAAAAACGAGATCATGCGCTTGGTGACTTCAAAATCGGCAATCACACCGTCTTTCATGGGGCGCACTGCCATGATTTTGTGCGGGGTGCGTCCCAGAAATTCCTTGGCTTCCGTGCCTACGGCGAGGATATTGTGCCGTTCCATGTCCAGGGCTACCACAGAAGGCTCGTTCAGCACTATGCCGTCTTCCTTGGTGTATAAAAGCGTGTTGGCCGTGCCCAAGTCCATAGCCAGATTACGGCCGAACATTGAAAACAGCTTGTGCAACATCTGTTACCCCTTAATTGGCTTGTTAAAACAGTGGTTCATCTGCCGGATGATCCACCGTTCAGGCGTGGCAGCCTTCTTACGCAGTGATTCCCGCACTGGCTCTCCAGGAGCACTTCTCCAGTTAACTTCTCCGACCGGCAGTTGTTTTTATCTGCTGTTAATCTCAACGACGTTTATACCCTGCCGTTAAGCATCGGGATTTTTATGCGTTTCAACCTTCCGGCATCTGGTTTTTAACCTGATGCAGCTTGCTTTTTAAATACAGATTTTCCAGAAACAGGGCAAGATGGTCAGAGGCCATGACCAGGAAGTCTTTCATTTCCTGACTTACCGCCACGGGCTTGTCGTGGGCCAGACACAATACACCTCTAGTAATTTTATTGATGTTCAAAGGAAGACAACACACGGCCTGAAGGTTCCTCACCTGGGCTCCTTTGCCTAAAAGGGGAACTCCTAAGGCCGCTTCACTACCGCCGGCGAACAGGGGTTTGCCGTCTTTGAAAATCCAGCCGATCAGCCCGCTTCCCATAGGAAAACTGTTTTCTTTGATTTTCAAGGTAAGGTTGGGTTCGCTCTCTCCTTCCAGGAAATATTTGTCGCCTGTTTCATCACGGGCCACGAAAAAACAGTAGGAAAAGCCGGTGGCGTCGGCCAGTATTTTCAGAAAATGCTGCAGGAAAACATTCCAGCGACTGAATCTATTGCGCAGGGCGTGAATCTGGTTCATGCGGGCGTAGAAACTGACTACTTCTCCGTAAGCAACGCTGTCGGTATGGGCATCGATGACGTGGGCCGTGATTTTGGCAAACAGATGTAGAATTTTCTGGTCTTTGTCGGAAAAGTAGTATTGCCGCTTGCTGTCCAGAGCCAGAGCGCCTTTGCGGCCATCGGGGTTGCGCAGTGTGGCCGGCAGAGGACAGGCCATGAACGCTTTGATTGAGGGGTCGTTGTTATTTTTATAGTAGCCCAGGCTGGCTTGAGTCTGCGACACGTTGTTCACCAGCAGAGGCTCCTGATCGCGCAGCACCCACCCGGCCAACGAAGCGCCGGGGGCGATTAACGCTTCCGTATCCACTTCATCGCCGAGGGAAAAACTGGCCTCAATCCGATAGCTGTCGCCGCCCGGCTCCGGCATGAGCAGCACCACCGAATACGATTCGAAAACACTGCAAATCAGGCCGAGCAGCTCGTTATATTGTCTGTGTTCAGTCATCCGCGTTTTATCCAGCCTTGCGAGCAACTCTACGATTTTCCATTAAGCAATCCTTAAGATATTTACAGGACTATTTACATAGTGGCAATAGTCCCGCAGGAGTTTTTAACATAAAAGCGAACGCTTTGCTACTGTTGGAGGCGTACTGGGGCGCTTGAGTCTGCAGCAGCTGTTCGTGGGCTGAAAAAGGGCGGAAATAGCAGGTAGGCAGGGCTTTGTGGCACCCGGGGCTATAACGCTGAATGGTGGAAATAAATGAAGCGGGTGGCAGTCAGAGTGCAAGAATGATAGTCGTACGCCGTCCTAGCGTACGGCTTCTGTTTCAACTTTTATTCTTCAGTGCGTCCAGTGAGAAATGACAGGACATCAGTTCTCAATGAAGCTGAGCCGGAGGGCCAAGCCGGGAGTTACTTGTGATAGCCGGTGATTACTGGCCTACGGTTTGCGGTCTTCAGATTATGCGGCCGGGGGATTTCCAAAGCTGAACTTTCCCCCGGCCGGTTATCATATACGCCTGCTTGCCTTACAGGTTGCC
Organism: uncultured Desulfovibrionaceae bacterium; assembly: GCA_944325195.1. Classification (GTDB taxonomy): domain Bacteria; phylum Desulfobacterota; class Desulfovibrionia; order Desulfovibrionales; family Desulfovibrionaceae; genus RGIG1962. The sequence goes on from CALUZB010000019.1 coordinate 40,987, forward strand.
ATAGGTCCGGTTGCAATATAAAGAATTGCACCGTGCCCGACGGGCACTGCCGCTGTCGCGCGGTACTACCCGTTTTATCTGTATTGTCGAGTTGTTTCTTTCTTTTGTTTCCTTAACGGGTTTTACAGGGCCGCGAAAAACTTATTCCAGAAAGGGTCTTCGCCCGGCTCTTCCAGCACAAATGTTTTGCCGTTCAGACGTGCCTGACTCCGGCTCAGTGCGGGATTGAATTCGCCCAGGCGGTAACCGGTAATGCCCCGTTCGCGCCACACCGTCAGTACCGGCTCTACTGCGTCTGGAGCCACGGCGGCGAGCAGAGTGCCCTCACTGATGCCCCGCCAGATGTCAAAATCCAGGGCGTCGGCCAAAGCCGCGATGTCGTGCGGCACCGGAACGGCGTCCAAATCAACGTTTACCGGGATTTTGCAGGCGTCGCTCATTTCCCAGATGCCGCCCAGCACTCCGCCTTCAGTGGGATCGTGCATGGCGTGCACTCCAGCCGGGCCCACCGCTTCAAAGGCTGAAAGGGCATCTTCCACCACGGTGATTTCCGCGCAGCGTCCAATCAGGCTTTGCAGGCACTTGGGGTCAAGTCGGTCGCGCAGGCGCTCTTGCCAGACTACAGCCAGCAGGGCGGCGGCCTCAATGCCCGGGCCTTTGCTCATCAGCAGCACATCGCCGGGGCGAGCTCCGCCCGGGGAAACCCATCTATCGGCATCGGCGTAACCCCACACCGTAACCCCGCCCACAATGGGCAGATTAACCGCCCCATACCAGCCGGTATGGCCGCCCACAATGCTGATGCCGAGACTGTCGGCAGTTTGGGAAATGGAGTTGATGATTGTTTCAACGTCTGCTTCCGGGCAGGCCGGCGGCAGCAACAGGGTGTAGGTCATGTGCGAGGGGGTTACCCCGGATACAGCCACATCGCTGGCCCCGATATGTACGGTGAACTCGCCCATCAGGGACAGAGGCAGTTTTGCCGCCGGAAAAATGGGGTCCTCGGCCACAGCCATGATTCTGCCGGGAGCGACTTCAAGAACGGCGCAGTCAAGACCAGCCCCGGGTCCCACAATCAAGTCGCGGGCCGGACGGCCAAGTTTGTTCTGCAGCAGCCCCTGCAGGCGGGAAGGCGGCATTTTACCCACATGTGTATTACTCATAGGAAAGCCCCCGTCCCAATACCTGTTCCACGTCACGCACTTTCCCGGTAAGCCGCTCCTGTGCACCTTCCCGGTCGTCAATGGCGATGTGGGTAAGCACCCGGGCGGCGCGCTCACGCATTCTATTGTGGCAGGCCATAATCAGCCCCATTACTTCGGCCTGTCCGCCCTCCACAGTGGTCTGCATCGCCCCCAGCTTATATGGCAAGCCAGACTGCTCTATCAGCTCCATAATCGCGGCGATATCTTCCTTCAGCTCTTCGCCGTTGCCTACAGGCACAATTGAAAACGAAACTACCATAATGCTGTCACCTCAATTGGCTATTTGTTTGATTGCTGTCCGTGGGGGTAATTCCGCCGGTTTGTAGGCCGGAGCAGCTTTACGGGGTGAACATGTGCTGTTGCTGCAGCCGTCTGCTTACCTGCAAACCCAATTGGAGGAACACCCGCTGTAGAAATCAGAGCATTTGTATGGAATTATATCTTTCACTGCAATGCTGTGACATCAACCGGACTGTCCGCGGCTGAAGTAAGGTGAAATCCCGTTTGCAGCCGCCGGCGGTATCCATTCATCTCAGACTGGATTTGCCGAAACTCACTTGTACGTCGCTGAAGAGTCCACAGTGCTGTGGGTCCAATCCGTTGTACTGGAAGATAACTGCTAAATCCGTAATTGTGAAGTAAAATTTGGTTACTACAGCTTCAGTATGGCTGCAAACTTTTTGGTTTCAGCTGTGATGTCGGGCTTACTTACGATAGCCGAAATCAGGGAAACACCGCTCACCCCGGTGTCCATTACCTGCCTGAGGTTATCCAGGCTTACTCCGCCAATGGCCACACAAGGCAGATCGGCGGCGGCGGCCACTCGGCTTACCCCGGCATAGCCCAGGGCGTCCGCAGCCTTGGTGCTGGTGGGCATAACCGCCCCAATGCCCAGATAATCCGCTCCGTCCCGCTTGGCAGCGCGGGCGGCCTGTTCAGTCTGCACTGACACCCCGATGATAAAATCCTTGGGGGCTAGGCGGCGGGCTTCGGTTAAAGGAATGTCTGTCTGGCCTATGTGCAGGCCGTGCGCTCCAGCCAGAAGGGCGATGTCGAGCCGGTCGTTTACAAAAAACAAGGCTCCGGATGCCCGACACAAGGCAGCCATTTCCCGGGCCGTTTGCAGCAGTTCTGCTCCGTCCATTTCTTTGTCGCGCAATTGAATAGCCGTGGCCCCGCCAGCCAGACAGGCTCTGGTTTGTTCGATCAGACTTCTGGGCGCCCCGATTTCCCGGTCGGGAATTACATAGAGGCGCATGGCGTGAAAGATATCCATGCAGCTCAACCTCATTATTTAAAGAATCCGAACCCGGCCTGCAATGAAGCACCGCACTGGGAACGCTCTGTAATTGACTTCAAATGTCTTCCGCCAAATGACGCTGGCAGACTTTACCTACAGCCAAAAGTCATTTTTAAGCGTTGCATATTCCAGAGAGGTTCTGATCTCTGTGCAACTTAAAAGCCCTCTTTTACGCCTTCAGGCTGTTTCATCTCCATGTTTTGAATCGGAAATTTAAAACACTCCGAACGACAAAGCGACTTGGCCGAATTGTTGAGCGGCCGACCTTATTTCGGCTGTACCGCCCGACACATTTCAAACCGCCCGTCGTTCCGGCTGCACGTTCCCCTCCGACGGGTTATTCTCCAGCCGCAGCTTGGGGCTGAACCGGGCTTACGTCAATGCTTTTAATCTGTTTGGCGTCGGAGTCCCTTACCCGGAAAATCCGCCCGGCCAGGTAAAATTCTTCGCCGGGCAACGGCACTTTTCCGGCCAGCATGCACAGGTAGCCGCCGATAGTATCGACCTCGTCCGATTCGAGTTCAACCCCGAATTCTTCCAACTCCTCCAGCTCTGCCCGTCCTGAAACCCGCAGTGCCCCATCGTTCAGCTCCTCAATGTCAAGAGTTTTCGGAGCATCGTATTCATCTTCAATATCGCCGATAATCACCTCAATCACATCTTCGATAGTGACCAGACCGGCTGTGCCGCCGTATTCGTCAATTACTATTGCCAGATGGATTTGCCGGGTCAGAAATTCCTGCAGCAGTTCTTTCACCTTTTTGGTCTCTGGTACCAGATACGGCTCGCGGACATAATTTTCAATGGGGCGGGAAACGTCCGGATCGGTTTTAAGCTGGGCCAGCAGGTCTTTGGCGTAGGCCACGCCCACAATGTTGTCGCGGGTTTCTTTAAAAACGGGAATGCGTGAATGCCCGTGCTGGGTAATCAGGTCCACTACGTCGGATATGGCGGTGGAAGCCTCCGCGCACACAATGTCAGTGCGGGGAATCATGATGTCCTGCACCTGCAATTCGTCCAGGCGCAAAACCGAAAGCAGCATGCTGCCCTCCTGCGGGTCAAGCTCACCGTCTTCGTTAGCTTCTTTAATCGCCTTTTCCAGTAGTTCTTCATGGTTTTTGTGAAAAAATCCAACAATACGGCTCCATATGGAACCGGTACTGTCCGAGTTGCCGTCCAAGATGCTCCCTCCGGTTGAAGTTGCTAGACAGGGTTTCAACAGCCGGTAGAAATGCGAAAACCCCTTTCATGCCTGTTTTGCGTCGTCCCACCTATTTATGAGATGCGTTGTGCGACAGCTTTGCCCGCCGGCGTACAGCCAAAGTCCAAGTATGTCTGAAGTCCAGGGCGGGCTCAGACAATATGGAAGACGACGCCGTCACATCTATAATAACGATTAATCTGCACCGACACAAGAGGGTTGCCTCTGAAAGTTCAGAAAATCGTCCGATTCGTCAAGGGCTCGCTTTCCGTGCTCTAAACCGGTTGGACTACAGCGGCCGGTTCAGGTATAAGGGAGGACAGCGGCCGTCTGTGCAGCGGAAGCGAACGCTACCGGCAGTCGCGTCGTTTGTCGGGCAGAGCACGTCGCTTCAGAATATCAACAGGAAGAGAAACAATGGTTCATATCATCGGGGCCGGGCTGGCCGGCTGCGAATGCGCCTATTATCTGGCACAGCAGGGGGTTGAGGTTACTTTGTATGAGATGCGCCCCGGCAAAACCACTCCGGCCCATACCGGAGCCGGTCTGGCTGAGCTGGTTTGTTCCAACTCCTTTCGGTCGGACGAGCCCGCTACCGGCCCTGGTCTGTTAAAACGCGAGCTGCTTCAACTGGGCAGTCTGGTCATGCAGGCTGCTCAAGCCACCCGCGTTCCGGCTGGCAAGGCCCTGGCGGTAAACCGTACCCTGTTTTCCCGGTTTGTTACCGCAAAAATAGAGGCGCAACCGCGCATCAGGTTGGTCAGGGAAGAAATTGTCAGTCTAGAGGACTCTCGTCTGATTGGAGCGGAGGCGGTGGTGCTGGCTTGCGGCCCGCTGGCTTCGGCAGGACTAAGCCGGGAAATTGCCCGCATTCTGGGTGAGGAGCATTTGTATTTTTACGACGCCATTGCCCCGGTGGTGACGGCCGAGTCTGTGAATATGGAGCGGGCTTTCTGGGGCGCCCGCTATCTGCCTGACAGCCCCGATTATCTGAACTGTCCGTTCACTGAAGAGGAATACCACTGCTTTTGCGCCGCTTTGCTGGCTGGTGAGAAAACTCCGGCCCGCGACTTTGAGAAGGAAATCCATTTTGAGGGCTGTATGCCGGTGGAAGTCATGGCTGAACGCGGCCCGATGACTCTGGCCTTCGGGCCGTTCAAGCCGGTGGGCTTTACCGACCCGCGTACCGGCAAGCGGCCGTTTGCTGTTTTACAATTGCGTGCGGAAGATCTGAACAAAACCATGTTCAATTTAGTGGGCTGTCAGACTAAACTTACCTATCCCGAGCAGGCCCGTATATTCCGGCTGGTTCCCGGTTTGGAAAATGCCGAATTTGTGCGTTTCGGCAGTATGCATCGCAACACCTACGTCAACGCGCCCCGTGCACTTGCCCCCGATCTGTCTCTGCTGGCCCGCCCCGGTGTGTACATGGCCGGACAGATTACCGGGGTGGAAGGCTATATTGAATCGGCCGCCTGCGGACTGTGGGTAGGGATGCTCCTGGCCGCCGGCATCAAAGGTGCAACCCTGACTCCGCCCCCGCCGGATACGGCTCTGGGCGGGCTGTTGGCTCACTTGCGCACCCCAGCTAAAAATTTTCAGCCGTCCAATATCCATTTCGGGCTGCTGCCGGAATTGGGCCGGAAAATGCGCAAGGCAGACCGTAAGCAGGCCTACGCTATGCGGGCCGCCGCCAGTTTCGGCAATTGGCTGGCCGGATTGGAGAAATAGTTTTTTAGCTTGCCATAATCCGGAAAATATGGTTCTATTCCCCGTTCAGGCTTGTAAAAGTTTGTTTTTCTTCGCCTGTCCTTGCTCGAACGTTTTGGATATCCGGCCGGCAAACAGTTTTGCCAGGTTATTTATAATTTAGCCTAGAGTATGGATATGAAACAATTGATAGCAGCCAACTGGAAGATGTATAAAACTGTTGCTGAGGCAAAGTCTGTGGCCTGTGAGCTGACGGATCTGGTTCCGGATTTGCCGGAAAATGCGGAAGTTGCCGTGTTTCCCCCGTTTACCGCCTTAGCCGCGGTGGCAGAGGCGTTTAAGGGGCGGGCCGGGTTTACCCTTGGGGCTCAGGATGTTTATCCAGCCGGGGAGGGGGCGTTCACCGGCGAAATATCCCCGCTTATGCTCTTGGATGCCGGGTGCGCCTATGTGCTGTGCGGGCACTCTGAACGCAGGCATGTTTTGGGTGAATCTGACGAATTTGTCGGCAAAAAAGTTGCTTTTTCTCTGGAACAGGGGCTGGCAGTAGTACTGTGTGTGGGTGAAACTCTGCCCCAGCGCGAAGCCGGAGACTTGTCTGGGGTGTTGCGCCGCCAGTTGGAGTCGGGTCTGGCTGGAGTTCCAGCCGGTCTGGAGGCAAACCGCATTGTGATTGCTTATGAACCGGTTTGGGCCATTGGAACCGGAAAAGTAGCCGGAGTTGCTGAAATTGAGCAGGCGCATGCCATTATTCGCAGTTATCTGGAAGAATTCTGCCCCGCCATTGGCCGGGATGTGCGCATTCTTTACGGCGGCAGCGTTAAGGAAAATAATGCCGGGGAAATCAAACGACTGGTTAATGTAAACGGTTTGCTGGTGGGTGGAGCCTCTCTTCAGGCAGGCTCCTTTGCGCAGATAATTGAAGCTTAACGGAATCCGGCGCATGGGCCGGTTCAGGAGTATGCTTTGGAAAGTATGGTTCTTGCTCTACACGTTATTGTGTGCGTAATTCTGGTTATTCTTGTCCTGCTGCAGGCCGGTAAGGAAGGCATGGGCGTAATTTTCGGCGGCGGCGGCTCTTCTGTTTTCGGAAGTTCCGGCGCAGGCGGCATTTTGGCCAAACTCACTGCTTTTCTTGCGGTGATGTTCATTGTTACATCAGTCAGTTATACCATGATGACCAAGCCGGCAACTTCTGCTGACAATAGTGTGATGCAAAGCCTTGAGCTGGAAAAAGCCACGCCGCCCGGGCCGTTGGCTCCCAGTGGGCCTGCTGCGCCGGTTGCTCCGGGCGGTCCTGTGGCACCGGAAGCTCCGGTGGTTAATGCTCCTGAAGCGCCTGTGGCGCCTGTTCCCGAGGCGCCTAAGCCGCCGGTTGTAACAGAGGAGGCAGATAAAGCAGGGCAGGGAGACAAGGCCGATGAGCCTGACAAACCTTCTGATACTGCAGGTAACGCCGCGGCTGGGGCGGGCGAGGGCGCAGCCGGGAATTCTGATGCCGGGCCGGGTAGTAATCAGGTTGATTAACCGCGGCCAGGCATAGTCCTGTATAGTTTCGGTTTAATTGTGGCTATGTATAAAGCGCGGGCGGTTTGTCCGCGCTTTTATATGCAGGTCTTTCTCCTTTTTGTCGGAGCCTTTTTCAGACAAACATCATTGAAGCCTGTGATTATAAAATATTCAGGCGCGCGAGCCGTTTCTGTCTATTCTCCACGGTCCCTTGTTGTTAAACGTTAATTTCAAGTGTAAGGCTCTGAAGTTAAATGCACTTGTAATGTTGTGGGCTGTTATCTTTGCAACTCCCACTCCTATACGTTGGGATATCCATTGCCAGACAGGCTGTTCTGCCAGGTCTGGAAGTAAGAGATCCCTTCCCTTATTTCGTTAACAGTTTTAGGCCCGCACCAGATTCAAACTGTGTAATTCAATACTGCGGTTGTAATGAACAGCAAGCAAGACGTTTCAGGTTGAATTTTCCAAAAATAAGCCTTGCGATAACCTCATCCGATGTAATCCGGAATAATTTTCCTGTGAATGGCTGTGAGGGACTGTGATTAGTTAGACATGACCTCGCTGTCCAGACAAAGCAGCTCTGCTGCTGGTTGCGGTTTGCGTAGTCTTTGCAAGGTGCTCAATTGCCCGCAAATTACTATTGAGAGCGGATCTGTTTTTTTCTGGCCTGATGGAAGCAACGGCGCTTTGAGCGCAAAGCAATTTGTTTCCCCTCTGTGCCCGTTACTTTGCGTTTAGAACAGTTAGAAATGCTTTAGCTGTTTGGGCATGGGGTATTTATTGCATAGGCTTTGGCTTTAATAATGAAGAAGACCGATTGAGGTTTATGCAAAAATGTATTCCGTTGGGGGGGGTGAGTGTCGGCCACACTGTCTGGTTTTATTCCTTCCCTGTAGTTTGCCTGCTTTTATAGGGATTAGTTTTTCTCCTACTCACTCCAGCTCAAGCCCAATCTGCAATACTGTTATCGTAAAGACCCGACCTTCTTCTGTTGTTGGCACGAATTATGCTTGTATCCGCTTGAGAGACTAAAATTTCCGATAAGGCGGTAGTTATGAGTATTAGTTCGATTGTTGGTAATAAGGGATATTCAGCGCTTCTTGATAATAGTAATAACGAGCAGAACTTGCTGGATAAACTGGCTGAGGAGAAGGCTAAAAGCAAAACCGGGTCAAATGAGAGCATTGTGTCGCCTGGTCGCAAACAGTTGCGGGCCTATACAAGTACCGGCGATGCTTTGGCCTCTTTGAAGGAAAATGGAATTCCCATTACCCGTGAGAGTGTGGCAACAGAGATAGAGCGTAGGGAATTACAGTTTCAACTGTTGGTTTCCAGCTCATTAAAGGCGTTGGGCATTGATGAGGATATCGAATTTAAAATCACTTTGGATGACAATGGAAAGATTATTGTAAACTCATCTCATGAAGATAAAGACAAGGTTCAGAATTTCTTTGATAGTACCCCGGAACTTGCGGAAAAGTTTAAAAATCTTGAGTCACTTAAGAACCTGAGCAAAAGTATGGAAAGGACCCCCGTAAGCATGACCAGCTTGCGCAAGAGCATTCAACTGGAAAATATGGATTCCTTTTTCAGAGGGATGGAGCAGGCGAGCTACAGCAGTTTAATTCTTTCATACTCTAAGAGCTCAATTCTCTCACTTGCTGGAATTGACATGAGCGTATAGTTCGCATTCCGTTTGCGGGCCGTTATATCGAATTCAAAACTGACCCCGCAGATTTCCGGAGAGATGATGTGGTCTGTTGACCGTTGAAAACTTTGTGGAGCAGTGCCGGTCCGTATGAATAAGTTGAGACAGAAATGGCATCAGTCTCGGCAGATTGTTTGAAGTGGAAATATCCTTGCAGATTATGGGATTGAAAACAAGAGGGACTATTTAACTGTTTGAAACGGCTGCAACTTGCTCTTGGTTTTTCTTCTGTTTAAGACAGTGGGAAGGAAGACTGTTTGCACTTGCTTGCGGTTTAACGATTTAAGTATGAGGCTTGTTACATCCGTATCATATTCATATTTGGTGTCTATCTGTCTGGAAAGTGAGGCGTATAAAGTTTAAGCTGTAGTGTGTGTTCCCGAGGCTTGCTCAGTGCAGTCATTGGAATATCCGGGATATAGAGGGCTGAGGGTTTGAATTAGACTGGACTGTAAAGTACTGCAGCCATAGTTTTCGGTGGTCAATTACTCGGCTGTAAATGTCTTTACTCAAGATTGAGCTCAATCTTACACATAAAGTCGCGCTGTGGCGCTACGCAACTTGAGGGGCCTTTGTTTTGTGCAGCAGGCCTGAATGTATGGTCAGTTTGTCCGCCGTACCGGAGCCCCGTGCGGTGAAATATCCTGTGTTCCTGTCCGGAAGGGGCGGCAATATCCCCGGAAAACCGAGCATTCTGACCTAGCCGTCTTGCTGTGTCTGTCAGGGAGTGCAGTAACGCTTTCCATAGTATTGTTTCAGGCGTGGTCGGGAGCGTGGCCGGCTGGGCTTGTATGGCATATTGTTATTGTCTGTTGCGGTTGCCCGCTTAGTCTCACGTCTGTTTGTCATCATTGTCGATTATTTATCGTTGCCTCCTCCAGTTATCCCCTTGTGTTGCATCGCTATTACTGAGAAACTGCCCCCCTACTCCCTTGCCGTTACCCATATCATGCAACCGCGGTCAGGTGCTGGTCAGATTTGCCGAAACCGGGGTTCCGTCAGTCCCCAGATATGGGTTGAAATAGCCGAATCCCACCCAGGGGCAGGCACGTTTCACTCGTTTGCGGAAGTTGTTCAGACCCATATTTGGTCCGAATTCCAGGCCTTGTAATAGAGTTAAATACATTTCCGGGTCAATGTTCAGATTGCGCAGTTGAATGAAATCCACTTTAAGGCGGGAGAGATTTTCTATCAGAGCGGCAACTTCCAACTCGCAGTCGGACACACCCGGGAAGTAAAGCAGATTCAGGGATACAAACACGCCGTTTTGCTTGGCGATGGCAATGCTTTCCAGCACATGCTCAAAACTGTAGCCTTGAGGCCGGTAGTAACGATTGTAAACTTCCGGACGCAGGCTGTTCAGGCTTACCCGCATGGAGGAAAGGCCGGCCCGGGCCAGTCGTTCCATCACTTCAGGGCGGGAAGCGTTGCTGTTCAGATTTACAGTGCCGGGAGTAAGGCCCGCGGCTTTTTCCTGTTCGCGGAACAGGGTGATTGCCTGGATGATTGTTTCCGCTTCGGTAAGCGGCTCGCCTTCACAACCTTGCCCGAAAGAGTAAACCGGGGTACGTCGTTCCCGCTGGCCGTGCTGTAACATTACTTCTGCGATTTCCTCCGGACTTGGGGTAAAGGTCAGACGGCATTGCGGGGTGGTTTGAATGGGCGAGTCGGGATCTTGGGCGGATATACAGCCGATACAGCGGGCATTGCACACCCTGGAAACAGGCAGAGGTGCTTCGTAACGTCCCAGGGCCAGGTTACGGGCGGCCGGGCAGGCGTAGGTAAGAGCGCATTTTCCCATGAGGTGCTGCATCAATCGGTTTTGGGAATATTGCTTCATCAGGGTGCGGGCTTCCCGCCGGATTACCGTCGGGGGAATATTGCAGAATACCTGACGGTTGTCCTGGTCAACCCGGCGGGCGCATACATAAAAACGGCCGTTGGCAAAACCCACCGCGCCATAAGCGAACAGGGGCAGCACCGGGGCATCGGAATCAGTGATGTAAGCGGCGTTTCCGCTCAGTGTGTGAGCCGGAGAAACAAAAGCGGACACAGCGGTTTCTTCCGACACTACCAGTTCGCCGCTTTCCTCATCAAGCCCTACTGCTCTACGCCCCGGCAGGAGGAACAGCTCGCTTTCCTTGGGCAGGGGCATTAATTCGTCTGGCCGGGGCAGGCTGAAGCTGTTGCCTTGCCTGCATACCATTAAAAGACTAGGGTGTTCAAAAATATTGCCGTTATCGTCCGCCATAAGCATCAGCGGTTTAATTGTTGGTGCTGCCATAAATTAAATCTTACGAATTTGGGTTGAAGGGTATTTGCGCCTGTGCTATTGCTTGCCATTGGTCCTTGTATCAATTTAAATGCCGGAGGGCGAGCGTGTCTTACCGGAGAAGATAAATCAATTTTCCTTTTTACTAAAGAGGATTTTCATGTTTGACCAAATAACTCTCTTCATGATTTTTATGATGCTGTGTTTTGCGGGCATGGCGGCCATGTTCTATTTTATTTTGCGCGGGCTTGACGAATTGACCCGCGAGTTGCGGGGTGAGCGCACACAATTAATCGGAATTATGCAGTCCATTGAATCCAGTGTGGAGTTGCTGGTGAAAGCCGCCCAACTTTCCCTGAAGCATCAGGCCGGACGTGCGACCGCCGCGGCGGGCTCAGAAGCCGTTCAGACCAAACCGTTAAGTTATGCGGCAAATATTGAAGAGCAACCGCAAAAGGCGGCTGAGCTTAAAATTGACGATGGGCTCAATCATTTGAGCATGAACGGGGCGGTTGCCGTAAACTCCCGGCATAACGATCAGTTTCTTGAGCTTGGTAAAATCCGATAAAATCAGTCGGCCGCAAGGCATGTTCAGCGAGGTAACCCGGACTGGTGTGCAAAGCACGATTCCAGGCGCTTATAAGAGCGGAGTGTTTATAAGCGGGTTATTCAGTAGTATGATTTAGCGGCTGCGGCAAACAGAGCTGTCTGATACCGTTGGTATGAAGTTTTGCACCTTTCCTGGTTGCAGACAGACGATAAACAAATCCTGTATAGTTAATGTCGGAAAAGCCCTGTCATGCTCAGGCAGAGGAGCGGAGTTGGAGTGCCGTACAGCGGAAAAGAGAAAATGGTGGACGAGCAAATGCTTGCTTGAGTCGCGATTGCTTAGGATAATGTAATGGATCTGGAGGTCTTATGCGGGTAGGTATTCCGAAGGAAATTAAGGAAAGCGAAGAGCGGGTTGCAATTACTCCGGCTGGAGTAAAAGACCTGATAAATGCAGGGCATGTGGTGCTGATTGAGAAAGATGCCGGTCTGGGCAGTTTGATCAGCAATGAGGAATACGAGGCGGCCGGCGCGACTATTGTGCCCACTGCGGCTGAGGCCTGGAATGGGGCTGAACTGGTATTGAAAATTAAGGAGCCCATAGCCGCCGAGTTTCGCTATCTTCGCTCGAATTTGGTATTGTTTACCTACCTGCATTTGGCGGCAGCCCGTGATTTGGCTGATGCTTTAATCAAAACTGGCACGACTGCATTCGCCTACGAGACCGTGCAACTGACGGATCGTTCTCTGCCTCTGCTCGCTCCCATGAGTGAAGTGGCCGGCAGAATGGCTGTGCTTATGGGTGCGTCGTATCTGGCAAAAAACCGGGGCGGCAAGGGAATGTTGCTGTGCGGAGTTCCGGGTGTGGCGCCGGGACGTTGTGTGATTGTGGGCGGCGGAATTGTGGGAACCAATGCTGCAAAAATGGCTGTAGGACTTGGCGCGGAGGTGACCGTGCTGGACAACAATATCGAGCGGTTGCGCTATCTTAACGATATTTTCGGTTCAAGAATTCGTACAGTGGCCTCCAACTCACACAATCTGGCCACTGAGACAGCGTCGGCCGATTTGCTCATCGGAGCAGTGCTGATTCCCGGGGCTGCCACGCCTAAACTGGTAAGCGAAGATATGGTGAAAAGCATGGGGCCGGGATCTGTGATTGTTGACGTTGCTGTGGACCAGGGCGGCTCAGTGGCCACTATAGATCGGGCCACCACTCACAGTGATCCGGTGTATGTAAAGCACGGGGTTGTCCACTATGCTGTGTCGAATATGCCGGGCGCGTTTCCGCGCACCTCAACCTACGCCTTAACTAATGTTACCTTACCCTATGCGTTGCAATTGGCGAATAAGGGCTGGAAAAAGGCGGCTCGGGAAAACCGCGCCTTGGCCTTGGGCCTGAATACAACCGGCGGCTATTTTGTGCATAAGGCTGTTGCCCAGTCTTTGCAAGGGGTAAGCCTTGAGCTTGATGAGGCCATTCTCTGATTCGAGACGATTGGGGGCCCTAACCTGGCTCAACGACCGCGACCAGTTTCTCTATCCAAAGGATGCAGGCGCTATGACCAGGAGTTCAAGTCGAACTGATTTATCTACGCCATCTTCAGCGGGCAAAAGCACATCTCATCGGAGCAGGGAGTGAACTGCCGGATAGCTTTCAGCGAAGAACAGGTCGGGCAGAAGAACGTTTTCAAGTCGCACTTCATGAGCGACTTTTTTGAGGGACTGGTCAAACCCGGAAGCTGCGGGGGACTGTTTGACCTGTTGACAAGGCTGAGGCGAAAATATCCTGTGGTGCGCTGTATATCGTTGGGCTTGAGCTTTAGCTTTAGTATTCCCACACAACGCCCAATGCAAATCCAGATACCCCATTCTACAACATCAGAAAGCATTTTCAGGGTGTTGACGAGCGAGACCGCATAAACAACGATTCGAACGACGAGCGCTACACGGAGATGACCGCCGCGCTGTGCGGGCGTATGAAAGAGCTCGCCGCTTCTCTGTAGTTGAATTTGGCATGGTTGCTTTCAGTCACGCCAGCATAATCAGAAACCTTGGCGGTAACTGCTAAAAATTATCTGCTTGACAGGTTCGCACTTCTGATTGGGTATCAGGCCGAAAAAAGCCCCGGAAGAAGCCGGGGCCTGCAAATTTTTGAAGGATCAGGTTAACAGATAGGCTATTCCAGCCACTTGTTGTTTTTGTATTGAATCAGTTCGCACATATTTCGTTGCTTAACAACTTTGCCTTCACCTTTCATCGCTTCGTCGCGACTGGCTGCACGAATTTCATACAGGCGTTCCTGATAGCGCACTTTGCCAACATATTTAAATGGAGAGCCTTGCCCGGCTGGCGTTGCCTCTACACTTAATGAACCCGGCTCGACGAAATAGTAGCGCGCTACATATTGATCTCCTTCCCTCACAACTTCTCGGGAGTGTTTATTGGGATGAATAGTCTTGTTAATCAGATTGACCCGTTTGTTTCCGAATGCAACCAGTTTGCTCATTACGTCAGAGGGTGCTCCCCCGGCACTGGCGGGCGGGGTGGGAGTTGTTGGGGCTACTGCCACAGCAGAGGATTGACTTGACTCAGCCTTAGGTTTGGCTTGCTCCTTTAGTTGGGCTTGGCGTTGTTTTTCTTTTTCAGCTTTTTCGCGGGCTAGTTTTTCCCGTTCGGCCTTTTCTTTTTCTGCTTTCTTTTTGGCTGCCAATTCCGCTTGTTCGCGTTTTTCGCGCTCTGCTTTTTCTCGGGCAGCTTTTTCTGCTTCCTTGGCTAGAGCAAGCTGAGTTAGTCTTTCTTTTTCTGCTTCAATTGCCTTGAGCACAGCTTCTGCTTTTTCCTTTAAAATTGATTTGATAGCCGCAAGACTGTAAAAACCGCCTTGGACAACCGGACTGTCCGGGAGCAGTACAATATTTTCATCCTCCAGATCTGGACTAGTGGCATTACCGCCCGCTCCCGGTTGGATAGCATCCTCTTGTTCAGATGCTTCGGGAACAGTCTGAATTTGGTTTTCAAGTTTTGGTAAAGCAGGCAAAGTAGAGTTCCCTGCAGGCATGGAGTGGGAAGCTGTTGCCACTTCCGGACTTTGTGCCTTAACAACGCCACTGATTTCTGTTTTCTGTGAGGAATCCGCTTCCATCAGGGCTGTAGCATTGGCTAAAAGCACATCAGTGATGGGATTGGAGTCAACGAGATCATCATTGTTTTCAGTGATGATTATATCGGATACATTGCCGCTATAGGATGGATTATCTGCACTGGCATTGTTTATCTGTGGAGTATCAGGGTTTTGAGAATGCATTGCAAATACGGCAATCAGGATCAAAGCGATCGCAATTACGATAATTATGGCACTACGGCTGATTTTCATGACTTTTAAGGACTAAGGGTTATAAATTTAAAATTAGTTTAAAGAAGAAGGCGCGAATAATCAGGGCAGGAGAGCGAATGTGGCCCGGACTTCAGCCCGGGCCACATGCAGTTGGAATATGTTATTCGAAGCTGAGTTCAACGCGACGGTTGAGACGTCTGCCTTCTTCAGTAGAGTTGCTGTACTTGGGATGAGTTTCACCAAAGCCGCGAGCAATCAGGCGATTAGCGGGAATGCCCTGTTCAATCAGGAAGTTGCGAACGGAGTTGGCACGGCGTTCAGACAGGCGCTGGTTGTACTGTTCGGAACCGATATCGCAGGTATGACCGTCAACATAAATGGTACCGCTCTGATTTCTCAACATAGAGGCGGCTTCACGCAGAATGCCCTGGGCAGTTGCATCAAGAGCAGCGGAGTCGAAAGCGAATTGTACACTGCGCAGAACAATTACTTCACCACAGCTGTAGAATACATCGCTGATGAATTTGTCCATAGCCTGTTCGTTGTTCAGGATTTCAAAGCCGCTCACATACACGGTGTTGGGGTTCAAAGCGGCGATTTGATCCAGATAGGCCTTACCTTCAGCGCTGTCAGCCAGAGAAACGATGTGCATTACAGCCGAAGGATTGGCGGCGTACAGAGCGCGAGCCTGTTCTACCGGATTGGTACCACGGTTGGACATGCCGTCTGATACCAAAATAATAGCGGAGCGGCCGGGCATGCTTTGAGCAAGGGGAGAGAACTCATAAATGCCGTCGCCCATGGCAGTCATGCGGTAAAAGGTATCCCAGTCAGAGCGCAGGGTGCTTACAGCCGCTGCAAACAGGTCTTTGTTGTAGGGGCCGAAGGGCAAAACTTCCTCAAACGGGGAGAAAGTGTGGATGCCGGCGGTGTAGCTAATAGGAGCAAGTTTGCTGTTCACTGTCAGCATTATGTTTTTGGCCATCTCCATCTTTTCAGGACCAACGATGTTACCGTCTCTATAATGCATCATCATAGATCCGGAATAGTCCACCAGGAAGTCAAAGCTGTCAACTTTTGCGGTAGGATTGGCGCAAAGTTGCTGTGCCTGAGCAGTTGTGGAGATAGCGAGCATCATAGCCGCTGCCAGTACGAAAGATTTAAGCAGTCTCATCAGGTTCCTCCAGTTTCTTGTGAAGGTGTTGTGCCAGAAAATCCATGGCGAACACAATTTTTATGCGTCAAACCTCTTGACGCTTTCCAGTTGGTGAATTTCGGCTTTTCCCAGAAAAGCCCAGCCTAACTTATTCATATATATTTCATATTTAAGATATTTTCATGCAATACGTCAAGTGTAAATACGCTTAACGAAAAATTTATATCGAGCTTGTCCTGCTGTAATAACATCTTTACCAGTCAGCTTTATTTCATATCAGTTGCGGCTGTTTCAAGATATTTTATAGCATATGTTATAAAATATGTATAAACTGAATTGATGCAGTCTCCGTGCAATCAAATTTCCCGATTAACTAACCAAATAATTATACTTCAGGTTTTATTTCGGGGCAAGGAAAACTTGCAGAAGTTGTTAATTTTAACCTTTAATTTGTATTTTCATGAATTGAAAGGGGGGGGAAGGTTTAGGCGTGGCTCTACAGAGGTGTTCCCTTATTCATGATGTAAGGGATATATACCTGAAAAAACAAAAGAATACCATTGCTTTTGCGGCGTGGTGCTATCCGCTTTTAAGCGACTACTCCAAGTTATCTGCTTTAGTTAGTGATGAATTCCAGTTGCAGCTCGCGCGAGGCAGAGCGTCCATAGTCGTCCACAACCCGCAGAGAGTAAATGCCCGGAGCGTCGGGAGTCCATTCGAGATTACCGCCGGGATTGGATGTGCCAATGAACGCGTCATTCACAAACCAGAACAGGGTGTGCACTTCTGCTTCGGCATGTGCAGAAAGGGTGATACTTTGAAGCGGGGCTGGGGTTGAACGCAGACTGTAAATTTTTCCGCGTAAAGGAACGATTATGCCTGGGGCTGGTCCGGTTGTGTCGGGAAGCGTTTCTTGACTGCATGGGGGAGCGGGGGGTGGTGTTTGTCGGGGAAGGCCGGCCATAGCAAAATTTTTGCGCAGGTCTGAGGGCCAGAATTCGAACACCCGTGCTTCCATGCTTGCTGGGTTGTATGGCGGACAAACCGGCTCACCGCTTTCCCTATCAAAATACAGGGGGCGGTGCACCGTATCCACCCGAATAGGTGACTTGCCTGGAATGAACAATGTTTTCCCCAACCGGGGGCACCACACAGTGGGGAGATTGCCGCTGGCCAGGCACACTTCTGTTTCGCGTACGTTTTGTGGGCGGGGACGTGGCGGTTCGGTCAGGTCGGGATATTCAGCCGCCAGGGCGTCGATCAGTGAGAAAAACAGAGGCGCGGCGCTTTCCACCCCCACAAAAGCCCGATTACCGGTGTTGTCGAAATTGCCCAGCCACACCGCCAGTACATATGGTCCGATCACTCCCACGCTCCAGGCATCGCGATAACCCCATGAGGTGCCGGTTTTCCAATATACCGGCAAAGCGTCGTTTCCTTGGCGCAGGGTGTCCCCGGGACGCGGGGTCTGTTTCAGCATCTCCAGGGTGATGTAGCAGGCTTCCGGACTGAGCAGACGCAGCCCGTGGCTGTTTTGCCGGGTGCTGTTTGCGTTTACTTCTTCTGTTTCCATTTTCAGGGGGTGCAGCACCCCCTGATTGGGCAGAACGGCATAAAGTTTGACTAACTCCTGCATGCTCAGCTCGCCACCGCCCAGAACCAGGGCCAGCCCGTAATGTTCTTCCCCGGCCATGCGGCTTATACCGGCGGATTTCAGGAAACGGTACAGGTTTGGCTCGTGCAACTGGGCCGCCAGATGTACTGCCGGGACGTTCCGGCTGCGGATCAGGGCGTTGGTGGCGGTCAGAGGGCCCAGGAAGCGGCTGTCGAAATTTTCGGGACGATAGGCGCTGAAAGCAGTGGGCACGTCTTTAAGCATGGTTTTGGGGTGGATAAGCCCCTGATCCAGGGCAAGAGCATACACAAATGGCTTAAGAGTGGAGCCGGGAGAGCGTTTGATGCGTGTGCCGTTGATCTGCCCGGAAATACCCGGTTTGAAAAAGCCGCCTGAGCCGATCAGAGCTTTGACTTCCATATTGCGCCAATCGAGCAGCAGGACCGCCGCGTTATTGATTCCCCTGGTTTCCCCGGCCTGCAGATAAGCTTTCATGCGTCGTTCCAGCAGGGTTTGCAGGGGGAGGTTCAGGGTAGTGGTGATTTCCGGCACATTGTCCGTCCGATAGCGGTAGCGTTCCAATACCTGACTGACCAGATGCGGCGCTCGGAAGGGTAGGTTTTCCGGGGGGCGCAGGTTCAGGGGAAGTTTGAACAGATAGCTTTGAGCTGCATCTTGGGGATGAGTTTCCAGCCATTCGGCAAACAGGCGGGCACGGGCCCGGACTAAGGGCGAACTGATGACCTGGGCATTGGGGCCGTAACCGGCGTTTACCCGCTGGTTGGGGGCCTGGGGCAGCGCCGCCAGGGCCAGACTTTCAGGCAGGGTCAGATCGTGCGGGCGTTTGCTGAAATAAATCAGGGCGGCTGTACCCGCGCCCTCGATGTTGCGGCCGTATGGAGCGAGGTTGAGGTAGGCCTCAAGGATTTCATCTTTAGAGTAGAAAAGCTCCAGTTGCACGGCCCGAACGATTTGAACCAGTTTGCCTTGCAGGGTACGGGTGTTCAAACGCCAGTGGAGCCGGGCCAGTTGCATGGTGAGGGTGGAACCGCCCTGGGGTGCATTTCCCAGCACGTAAGTGCGCCAGCCGCCCCGGGCCAGGCTGAGGGGATTGAAGCCGGGGTGAAAGTAGAACCATCTGTCTTCATATAGCAGGGTGGCCTCAATCAACTCGGGCGACATTGCAGACAGCGGCAGCCAGAGGCGGTAGCGCTCATCTTTAGCCAGAGTGAGGCGCAACAGATTGCCGCTGTCGTCATATACGGCGGTGGACAGGGGTTGTCCGGCCCACAGCGGGGGGTGGGGCCAGAAGCGCAGCCCGACCAGAATAGCAGCCACAAGCCCGACCAGAACCAACAGATTGAGCAGTTTGCGTTTGCTTGGCTTAAGGGCGCCCGCCAGTCTGGTTGCTGATTTGCAACCCTTTCGGGTGAACCGGATCGTCGTCCGGCGTTGCCGGGCCGCTGATCGCCGATTTGCCGAACAGGTTGCTGCATCGTCCGCCTGTGAGCCCATCGCTCCAATGCCGACAGTGCCGGTCGAGCTCCAACCGCTGTCTGCCCGGATGTCCGGTTGCTGAGAGATGCGCTTGCTATCCGGCATGTCATTGTCGCCCGCATTATTGCCATGCCAAGCATCAACACGCCCCGTGCAGCCGGTTGTTGCGCTTCCGGTTGCTGTTTTGCCGTCACCCGTCTGCCTGTTCATCAATCCTCAGCTATTCCGTCACCTTAATGTGGCGGTCACCCGGAGAGCTGGCTTGAACGGAACGGTCGTACATAGCCTCGCCGTACAGGGGCGGCGCGGTGAACTCTCCTGCACTCACCGCTCTGATTACATAATAAGCGGTGCGCACTTCCGGCCCTGCAGAGCAGTAAATCAGCACTCGATCTTCTCTTTCTTCAATGTGGCTGTCGGCCGGAACCGGAACCGTCAGTTTTTCCGAAATGGCCAGGTTTTCCTGATCGTCATAGGGAACCAACTCGAAGCCGCCCGGCAGCAGGTCCACCAGAGCCACATCGTTGATATAGCGTCCGTTTGTGGAACGCGCCCGCAGAAATACCACTACTTCCTGACCCATCTTTACCTCACTGACGGGTTCACCGGACAGGGTGTAATATTCCTTGCTCACTTCCAACCCGTTTTTCACCGCTTCAGGGGCTGGGGCCAGGTCAAATCCGGATTGGCGCAGACTGTACCAGGCGGGCCGGGGCAGAGATTTGCTGAGCAGCAGGGCCTGGGTATCCGGACCGAAGGCGGCTTTGAACAGCAGGCCATGTGCCTGGGAAATGAGATTGGTGCGGGTTGAATCGGGCGGAGTCTGGGTTCCGGCCGTGGGCATGTTGTCGGGGGCAGACGTCGGCCCATTGCCGGCCTCATTTCCGCTGTTCGTACTGTCAGGGGCGCCGGTTGCTCCATCGGGCGCAGCAAGCGCGGCAATGCGGATTTCGCCCTGCTCCAGCAGGGGGCGGCGGGCATATTGATCCAGGGCCAGCAGACACATGGCGGCGGAGAAGGTGGTATGCCGGTTTATGGATAAAGTCGGAATAATCTGGTCCAGAACAGGTTGCGCCGCTTCCAGGGCCAACTCAGGGAAGTGCCTTTCCAGCAGATACAGCAGGGTTGCGTTGCTGCTCAGGCGGTCATAATGGCTCACCCAGGCGGGGGCAAGAGCGTTGGAGCTGTTCCGGACGGCCACAGGCTCAAGGGCGGCGTCATCGTCAGCCTGGTCACGCTGATTGGCCGCAGCTTCCATATTTTTCGCGGTGAAACGGGCAAGCACCCGTTTCATCAGGGCATCGGCCTGCTCGTCCTGTTTAAGTAGTTTATATGTGGCGGCCAGGTAGGCGGCGCTGATATCCCCTTCCATCTGTTCGGGATAAAACCGTTTCAGATCGCGTTCCAGCGCGGCCAGCAGGTTGGTGGGAATCTGCTCTTGCCGGACAGTGAGATATGCCGTCCATGCCTTGACCCTCAACTGGTCCAGGCGGTTGTAGGCAGGGTTGTCCGAATAGTTCAGCAGATAGGCAGTAGCGTTTTCCAACAGAGGCGTGGGCGCAACAAGGCCTGAATCGCGCAACTCCAGCAGATAATGTACGGCATAGGCGGTGACTTCCGGGTTGGGATTGAGGCTGCCTTGCCAGTCGCCGATGCCTCCTTCCGTATTCTGTCGAGCTGCCAGCAGAGGCAGCACCTGGTCAACGCCCCCGGCCGATCCTGTATGGTCAGGAAGCTTTTCCAGCAATTCGAATTCCGGATGACGCATCTGAATGAGTTGGGGCAGGGCTCCGCTGATCAACTGCTCGGAACACAGGTGAGGGTATTCAATTAAATAGCCGGAAAGTCCGCGCACCAATACCAGAGGTGAATATGAGGCGGCCGCGTCCCGCTGGGAGAATTCCGGGTACATGGCCCGCAAATTGCTCAGGCGCACAGTCTGATCGCCCAATTCGCCCAGTTGCAGGTCTGTACGGTAGGGCTGGGCCGGACGCACCGACACTGCTGCTTCGCGCCGGAACTGTTTGCCCTGATGCTCTGTTTGAAAGACCAGCCTGGCCGCTCCCAACTTCCTACCCGCCTGCAGTTGGAAGCTGACAAAGCCTTCCTGTCCCGGGGTCAGACTGAGGGCGGCGGTACTGTCTCCCAGCACGCTCAATCCGTCTTCGGCGCTTAAATGAATGGTCAGCGGAGTTTGATCGGCTACCGGGACTTCTGCGGAGCTCTGTGCATTTGTTGCGCCCGCTCCATTTTCCAGCAGATTGGTCACACCCAGGCTGACCGTAAAACTGTCGCCGGGTGCAACTGTAGCGGGCAGGTTGGGGGTGAGAATAAAATCGTCGCGTACCAGGCTGCTGGTCTGGAATATTCCGATCTGTCCGTCAGTCACGCTCACAGCCATGATCCGGATTTTGCCGTTGAAGTAATCGGGCACCGGATAAACCAGCTCTGTTTCTCCGTCCACTTCAATCAAGCCGGACCAATAGGTCACGGGCGCATCGGTTTTGCGGGCAAAGGGATTGAGCTGGCGGGCCAGCAGATCGGCATCGGCCCCGCCGCCAGGGGCGGACGCTGCAGCCGATATCCTGAACATGGGCAGCACCAGGTCGAGAATCTGGGCGGTTTTCACTTCCAGGGCGCGTTTGGGTAACAGAGAGTGCAGCGGGTCCTGCAAACTGTAGTCCGCCACCTGCAAAATGCCCTCGTCCACGGCGAACACCACCATTTTGGCTGGTTTGGGGCTGGAAACGCGCATAGTCAGATCCTGCCCCGGTCTGACTGTCTCCGGCGCGACGATTTCAAGCTCTGCCCGTCTGGCCTTGAGCGACGTGCTGAAAGGCAGCACTCCGTATGAAAGCGGACTGCTGAAAATCTCCGTGGATTCAGGTGAGCGGCTGAACTGCACGTTCACATATCCGTTGCCCTGGAAATCTTCCGGAATGCGGATACGCTGCACTGAGGCAGTGGTGGGGCTGCTGAACCAGGTTTTAGCGTAAACCCGGTCACGCTCAATGGTAATCAGCCCATTGCCCGGGTAGGGGGCATTGATGGCTATTTCAATTTCTTCGCCCGGCTCGAACTCCCGCTTGTTTAGGGCAAGTTGCAGTTCGGCATTGCGCTCGAGCGAGCGGGTGAGGTTGGCGTTGCCGGCTACCCGGTATTCCACCCAGTTCAGGGCCTCGCCCTGTTCATTCTGAATTTGCAGAATGAAATTGCCGGGACGGTCGCTGGGCAGGGGCAGGCTGCGCCCGGCGGTCGGAATGTCCAGGCTCCGTCTGTCCAGTTCATCCACTCGCAGTTTTGATTCGTAGGAGTAGAGCCCGGAGTATTGATCGCGAGTGAGAACCGATAAGTATTTCTTTTCCTTGAGCACCAGTTTCAGGCGGTTTGCCGCTACCGGGCGTAAGTCGGGATCAACGGCCACCAGCTCGATGCTGCGGTTTGAGCCGCGCTCAACATAACCTAAATCACCGTCGCTCTTGATGCCTACCAGAAATTCTTCGGGCGACACCAGTATGCCGGCCCGGGCTGCAACATTGCGGCCGCTGCCCTGCTCGTAGGCTTTGGCCAGAAAGTCCAGCCGGTAGGTACCGTTGATCCGGGCGGCCAGATCCAGGGTGAAGACTGCATTGCCTGCGGCGTTGCTGATCTGATCGGGCAATTGCTCGCTTAAGCCTTCCCTGTCGCTGTGTTTGCTGCGGAAGGCGTAATCGGTGTAGCCGGGGAAGGCGGGCAGGCTGGGGATCAGGCTGATTTCCCCCTCAATGCGTCGTCCCTGAGCTGGAGAACCGAACAGGTTCTGCACGTTTACTTGGGCGTTCAGGTTTTCCGGTTTCACCCAACCTTTAGAGGGCGGAGCGCTGAAGCCGGCGTCCACTTTCAGGCGGTCGGGCAGAAACTCCTTTACCTCTACACTTACACTGCCGATATAATCTTTGAGCTGGCGCTCGTTGTCTTTAATCAGATACAGATTTGCAGACCAGTATCCGGTGGCGGCAGCGGGGCTGGTGGTATAGGAGAACTCTTCAAAACCGTCTGTCGGGAGGGAGATTTTGCGGCTCAACACTTCCTGGCCGCGCGGGTCATACAAAGCCAGTTCCAGAGGCAGACCGGCGAGAGGCTTGTTCCAGTCAAAGGCGCGCACAATCAGACCGAGGTGCATGGTGTCGCCGGGGCGGTAGATGCCGCGGTCGGAAAACAGGTGGGCCCGCAGCGCGCCCGGTTGCGGAGTGCTTTCTCCGTATATGTCAAAGCGGTGGTATAAAAGCTCGCGTTCCGCCTGTTTAACCGGCAGGAAGGAACTGTCGCCGTCTTTGCTTACCAGGAACAGGGCCGGCTCGCGCTCGCGCACAAAATTTTCCAGGTTGGGGAGGGAGGCCTGGCCGTCCGCGTCGGTATGGGCAGCGGCAATGGGCTCTCCGTTCAGCCCCAGCACTTCAACTTTGGCTCCGGCCACAGGTCGGCCCGTATGAATGGATTGGACAAACACTTCCCGCGACTGGTCGTGGTTGGTTTTGGCGATAATGCCCAAATCGGTGACCACAATCAGACGCTGAGCGGAATATTTGCCGCCGCTTTCGGCTGGCGTGTCATCGTTTTGCCAGGCGTGTTCACCGTAATAGTCGGCTGGGTTGATCTGGGCGGTTGTGTTTTCTGAACCGGTGGCCTGTCGCTCCTGCGCGTCTCTGAGCGCCTCTTCTTCCGGGTCGTAATCCTGGATACAAATCAGGAACACTCCGCGTAGATTTTTGCCGTACGGGCCGAAATAGGGGCTCAAATCCACCCCCTGGTAATGGGGCTTTACCGGGTCGGGGTTGGGAATAGGGATTTTGGTTTCAAATACTTCCGCGATGTTGTCGGCGCCAAAGCCGTTTGGCATAAGCGGTTCAGCGTAGCTGCCGTAACGGTTCTGGGAAACAAGATGCTGAATCTGGCCGGGCATGATCCGCTTTACAGTCAGCTTTACCCCATTCAGATTGCGGGTGACGATGCTCAGCTTGTGGTCGCCGCTCAGCGCCAGCAGCGAGCCTTCAGAAACGAAATCCAATAGGGGCGGGAAGTCAGGCGCCTCCAGAAATTGGCCGTGGGGGGCGGGCAGTTTATAGCCTGAAAACGATTTTACATCTTTGTCGATGCGCACATAAATAGTTGCGCCGGGCCGGGCTTGATAACGCCAAGCATGTATGGCGGCGTATTCCTCGGCGCTGGGCGTGGGGGAGAGTTTAAGAGGTACGGCCTGTTCGCGCAGGATTTTTTCATTGATGTCGGCGTTGTGCCAGGTTTTCCCGTCCGGCCGGTCGGGCAGCACCCAAGCCTTGATGTTGGCGTTCACGCTTTTGTCCTGTATCGGGAAACTGGTTTCCAGCACCAGGGTTTGTTCGGGCTCGTAAGCGGCGTTGTTCACTATGCTGGTGGAAAGGGAGTTTACCTGTAAGGAATAGA
This sequence comes from uncultured Desulfovibrionaceae bacterium, assembly GCA_944325195.1. Taxonomy (GTDB): domain Bacteria; phylum Desulfobacterota; class Desulfovibrionia; order Desulfovibrionales; family Desulfovibrionaceae; genus RGIG1962. The sequence continues at coordinate 65,491 of CALUZB010000019.1, forward strand.
GGCTGGGCACATTTACCCGCGCGTGTATGGTGCTGGTGGCCGGTTTGCCGCCGAAGACCGAGGTTGCACCCTTACCCATCTCAATTTCCACATAGGCGTCTTTTTCCGGCATGGCCAAGGGGGCAGATTGAATTGTCGCGCGTAGCCGATGCTCATCATAGGTGATGTTGAAGGCCGGTTGGGATTTTTTCTTGCCCGGCTCTACCAGGGTTAGGGATACCAGATGTTCCAGTCCAGCCGGGGCTACCGGATAGGTAAAGTCAATTTCAGCAACGGCTCGTTGCAGGGCGGGATCAGTAGGGTCAGCGTAGAAATAGGCGTGGTTTAAGCCGGCTGTCATTTCCGGGGCGGTAAATGAAATTTCGTTGTCGGCAACCGGGGTATCCGGAGCCAGGAAAACTCGCGGTTTGAAACGGATACGGTAGGTCTGGCCGGGAAGCCAGTCTGTCTCGGGGGTAAACACGGCGGTTTTGTCATCCTGCCAGTGCCAGACGCCTGCCGCGGTGGGAGAAATGCTGATACCTTCCGTTACGTCCTTACCGATTTGTTCAATGGGCGCGGCTGAGCCGGAAAAGGAGAGAGAAATGGGGCTGGGCGTGGAGTTTTCGTCGGCAACATCGCGAATGGTGGGAGCTTCCACAGAAAATTCAAGCAGTTGAGGAGGTTCAGGCTGGGGGCGTGAGGCCTGCCAGGCAGAGAAGGCGCAGAGGGCGACCAGCATTGCGGCGGCGGCGAAAACAGCGGCACTGGCCTGATATTCGTGTCCGTCAGCCCATGTGCGCAGGCGGGCGGCGGCAAGGGCTGTTTTTCGGGCCCAGGCGGGGGGAAGCCAGGTCCCGAGCAGAGGGCTGAGGATGCGGCTTGCTGTACCCAGGATAAGGGCAATCAGGGCTGCAGCCATGCGCACGATACTCAGAGGCAACAGGGCGATGAACTTCAGAATATCCATATTGTAAATCCTATTACATTAATTTTCATTGACTCATACGGAGTAAGGCCACAGGGATGCTCTTTGTGCTGAACAGAGGTTTGAATATCAGGGGCAGAGCATTCAGCCATTGTGCGGGTAGTGCATGCGCCTATGGCCGAGCAACCTGGGCTGTATATTTTTCGCAAATACACATTCATTGAAAAGCGGCGGAAACCACCCCGCTTGCAACGATTTGTTATAGGGGATAAATCGGGTGGATAATTTAGTCAATTGGAATTTGGATAGGGGCGGAATCGGTTCCCGGTTAGTATCGTGAAAGTTAAGCGCCCCGGGCAGCCCCTGCTCAGGACGTTTCTCCCGACGTTAGGACTGAAACAGGTATTTGGTTAGCCATGCGGCAGCGGTGCTCCAAGCGGGACAGTCGGGCAGCGGATGATAAACGTATGGGACTGACTCAGGCCGGACGAAAATAAATTTTAATTAAAGGCTTGACTAAACGGCGCTTGCCGTCTAAATAGACTTTCACCACAACGATACGGGCCATTAGCTCAATAGGTAGAGCAGTTGACTCTTAATCAATTGGTTGGGGGTTCGATTCCTCTATGGCCCACCAGTAACCCCAAGCACTCATGCGTAATGCGTATGAGTGCTTTTTTATGGACTGTAACCGCCCTAAGTGAGAGGACTTCTGAAAGCCTGTCATGCGAAATGAGAATGAAAAGTGACAAGTTGCCCATTACTTATAGAAAGCTGTGACAAAGGGTGTGGGATTGTTTTGATGATCATGATTTTATGATTAAGCCGCCATCAGCCTTAAATAATTGAGTAATAAACTGTCAGTGTGTGGGTTAGAGAGTATCTCAGCAGATTGCTTGACCAGTCAAGGATAAGGCTCCGCACAAGCATTACTGTTTAATCTTCAACTTCCGTAAAGCCGTTTAAGCCAATCTGATCACTTTTGCTTGTTCTGCTGATTATCCCGGTCTGTACTGTTGGAGAGGCATCGATGTTAAGCAGGGAGAGCTGTAATGATGTGCTTCGTGAACTGTATTCCGGTTTTCCAACCAGTTTTGAATTGTGTGTTATGTCTTGATAAAATCATTGTAATCAATTCCAGACTTAACATTTTTGCCATATCAGTATAAACTGCCGGTAAGATTGAACACGAATTAAATGTTGCTGAGCTTGCTCCGCCTTCCGGGGGGCAAGAGTGTGTCCTCAAGGCAGAAACCGGACAGGACGGCGGAATGGATAATGGCAAGATTATCGGCTAGCTCCCCGCAAACTTGCTGATGTTGAAACCTGAAATATAAAGGCTGACAGCATGAGTGGCAGAATGTACCGCATTGGCGAAGCCGCGGCTTTACTTGGCTTGAAAAGCTATGTATTGCGTTTCTGGGAAACGGAGTTCCCTCAACTGGAACCGGTGCGCACGGAAAGGGGGCAACGCCTGTATACGGAAGAACACATAGATCTGCTTCGGCTGATCAGGCATTTGTTGCATGAACGTGGTCTGACCATAGACGGGGCCCGCCGTATCCTCAACTCCCCTGATTCCCGGAAAGTACTGCATGAAGACGCTTTGTCTGCTGCTTCGGAGTTTTCATCAGAGCTGTTTCCCGGGCATAATTCCGGGGGTGAGTCGGCTGCTGACGATGATAGGTTTGGTGATGATGAGTTTGACGACAGCAAATTTGATGATGAGCTTGATGCCGCCGCCGCTGATTTCATCTCCGGCTGGTTGTCCTTTTTAGATGAAGTGATTGAAGAGCTTGCAGAAATTCGGGGGTTGCTTGCGCCTTTGGGGGATGACTCGGCTGAGTCCGTCTGCAGAGATGAGGGCCGGGGGTGTGCGGTAAACATGCTTGTTGAAGCCGGTAGGAGTGTGGCCGGGAGCGGTGAATCGGGTGTTGGTAAATCAGAATACGATGCTGATGAAGCTTGTCCCTCTGCAGGAAAAATGGAGGCCGCTTCCGGGGCTGCGGTGGTTGCTGTTGAGGCAGAAGCCGGCGGGGGGGATAGCGCTGGTAACGCAACCGACGGCAATAAGGCTTTCCAGGCGGCCGGTGTCGGGGTGTCTGCTCAGCTTGAGGGAGAGCCCCGCCACAGTTCCCATAGAACGGAATTTCATTATAGTGGGCAGGAAACCGTTTCTCAAAGCGAGGCAGAAACAACGCCTGCAATAAATAGTGCCGCGATGAGCGGTTCAATGCTTGACCATGAAGTGTCGTCTGTTGTTGCTGTGGCGATGCCTGATTCCGCGGGTGGGACGGCTGATTTCATTGCCCCCGATACAACAGCCGGACAGCCGGACAGCCCCGCGGTTGATACGGTGGAGTCTTCCGCACTGTCAGATGCCACCGCTCCGGCCGTTCCAAACGGCGCGACGATTGGAGTCTCGCTTGCTTGTGCTGCGGATTCTGTCTCATCTGATTCCGCTATTGCATCAGACGGCATCAATATTACTAGAGATAATTCGGGCCTTGCAGGCGGTGGTTCGACGTCATCGGCTGATGCCCATGTTGCATTTGCTGAGGCGGAGGCTGTTTCTTCAGGCACTGGCCCTGCAGACGGAGCTTCCGGGGGTATTGCGGCAGCCGATCCGCCCTTGTCCCAGGCCTTTGCTGGGGGAACAGAGCCAGCCCCTGAAACAGGCGCTCCCCTGCATGGTTCTACGGCTGTTGCTCAAAATGCCGGGCCAACACCCGGCGTGGGCAGGTTGACGCCTCAAACCGTTGCGTTGTCCGATGAACCGGCTTCTTTGCCCGAGCGTATTGCCGCATGGGAAATCAGTCTTGCTGGTTCACCAGTCCCGGCTTCTGCCTCAGTCAACCTTGAAGCGCCCCTTGCTCAGGAATACAGGGAACTGGCGGTGGATCATGAGTGCGCTGCCGCGTCAACGCCCGATAAAGCTGACGTGGCTTTCAGCTCTGAACCCAATGGCGATGAGGGAGATTTTTCTTTCAGTCACGATACACACGCGACAGAGACAGTTCTGACTTCTGCATTTGTGTCGAATCCGGACTACAGCGGGGAGCCTGTTTCCGCTTCTATCAAAGCGGGCAAGGGCGGGGGTGATACGGACAACGCCACTGGACTCGCTTCTCTCTGCTCAGACAGTTCCGGACAGTTCGCAGCCGCCTCAGCTCTTGAATCTGCATCTTTGCCGGACTTCCCAGGACCGTCAGGTGTTTTGCCCTCACATATAGGCTGGGCGACAGATACTTGCAAGGGGGATGTCCGTGAATGGAGCAGCGCAGTAACTGCGCTTGGCGGTGATGACTGTAGCCATGCAGGGAATCGCCTCATTTCCGGCGATAAAGCTGATGCTGAGCCGCTTGCCCCTCTTTCGTCAGTTGATCTTGGTGTAAGCGGTTTGAAAACAGACAGCTTACAAGTCAGTGAACAGGCTGCGGCCGGACCAGAAACAAGCGGATCGGAAGTGAGCGAACTGCAAGTGAACGCCCTGTGGTCAGATGACGAAGACGATGATATGGGAGCCTTGGAGTTTGAGTTCTCGCCTGCTCCTGATGAGGAGCGGAAATAGTGCGTCTCAGGATTTTCTTCAATTGTGTTAAACGGCTTTCGTCTTTGCCTGTTATAATGGGCGTGGTCTGCTTAAAGTAAAAGCGGAGATGTTTCAGCGTTTACATGAGGTGACTGCCCGGCGGAGCAAGGGCTGCCCCGGAGGGCGGTGTTGGAATATATACAATTCTGAACTTAATTGTGGCCTGCTCCCGTCACTTTCGGGAAAAGCAGTTTGATTATTCGGCAAAACCGATAGAACCATTTTCCCGTAACCCGGCCTGCAAGCGGGGTAACGGCGTGGCTGTTCTTCGCCGGCTGTTTCAGGCGGTGGAAGAGGTAAAGCCGGTTGTGGATTGAAACATGATTATCGCACCATCGCTTCTTTCTGCTGATTTCGGTAATTTACAATCTGAACTTGAAGCTCTGGAGCATGCCGGGGTGGAGTGGGCGCATTGGGATGTAATGGACGGCGCTTTTGTGCCCAATATCACTTTGGGGCCTCTCATTATAAAACGCTTGCGCCAGACCAGCAGGCTGGTGTTCGACGTGCATCTGATGATTAAAGAGCCGGAACGTTATTTGGGCGAATTTGCCGATGCTGGAGCCGATATGCTGGTGGTGCACCAGGAAGCCTGTTTACACCTGCAGCGCACTTTGGCCGAAATACGAAGATTGGGAATGCGCTGCGGAGTGGCTCTTAACCCGGCAACGCCTCTGTGCGCTCTCGATTATGTGCTGGATGAGCATCTTGATATGGTGTTGATTATGAGCGTCAACCCCGGGTTTGGCGGTCAAAGTTTCCTTCCCGCTTCACTGCGTAAAGTCAGAGAGCTGAAGCGCTTGATTACAGAGCGCGGCCTGTCAACTCTGATTCAGGTGGATGGGGGCGTCCAGCCTGAAAATTCCCGCCAGTTAGTTGAAGCCGGGGCGGATGTGCTGGTGTCTGGTTCGGCGTTTTTCAATTATCCGCCCTATGCTTCCCGTTTGCAGGCGTTTAAAGATGCGGTTCGCTGCAAATAGCGCTGTAAATCCGGATGTAATCAGCCCGCTGCAGCGCAAACAGGCTCAAACAATTATCTTTTGGACAGAGGGTTGCGGATAAGTTGCTCAAACGCGTTTTGTTTTACCATCGTGCGATTTGCAGGCAATGTGGGCAAAGATAGTCTATGTCCGGCCGTTACCGGATAATAAGCAATGTTTTTGGTATAGTGCTATGGGAAAGGCTGGCTGGGCGTCCTTAAGCAGATAGGGAGCTTCAGTAAATTTGCTGGTCGAATGGTTGACATGCGCCCGGAATAACAATATAAAACCCGACTAGTTTACGCATAAGCGACGGCTGTCCGGCAACGGGTAATGTGGCATTGAGCCCGTTGAACTGATTGCGAGTCTGTTCTGCACAGCCTTTTCCGGCGTTTTCAGGTAGGAGAAAGCTGAAGCGGCGGACGCGTTTGCTGCAAGTTAGAGACTTTGTGGGGTGTATCGACAAGAGCATGTCCCCGCGTAAGCGTAAGTTAAAGTGTTAAAATTATTTGGAGGATAATAATGTCTCAATTCGACGGAGCCACTAAGGTAGACGGCGGCATTAAGTTCAAAGGAATGACTCTTAAACCGATTGTAGAGCAGTGCGAAGGTTGCGCCAAGGCGGCGGAATTTGAAGGCGATAAATATTGCACTCTGTACCCGGTTCCGGAAAAAAAATGGGCCAACGGTAAGTGCAACTCGGCAACCCATGTGAAAATCGCTGTAGAAGAGCAGGCCAAAGTCAACCCCCTGAAGGCTTCCAAACGCGCTGCCCGCGGACGTTAAGCCGTTAAACTGCACAACAGGCGCGGTCACTTGTTCCTTGGCTGCTGAAAAACAGCAAGACAGCAATCTTACGACTGAATGGCGGGCGTGGTTGGCTTTTAGCATTCAGTCCGGTTTGTTTGCAGCCTCATATTATCCAAAAGATGTGGGGTGGGTGGAAATTGTGATTTTGCCTTAAATCCGGAAGAGAATTCAGATGCTGGCGGTCGCCGGATTGGGCACGGCGTCCGCCGCTTCTTTTTGTGTGCGGTCCAGCCCTACTGTTACTTACGCCCCGCTTAGAAGTCTGATAAAGTTTACCGAAATATTACCGTGCAGTGGATTTGGGGTTTTGTTTTTTGAGAAATCATGTAAACTGACTCCATGAAAGAGAAATTATTTGGATATATTGATGCCCAACAGGACTTGTTGCTCGACTTGCAGCGGGGCATGACCGCGCTTCCCGCAATCGGTCCGGATAATAACGGAAGCGGCGAGGCCGCCAAGGCCGAATTTATCAAGGAGCGTCTGGCTGCACTGGGATTTCCGCCCGTACACAGCCTTAATTCCCCTGACCCCAGGGTTCCGGCCGGTTTCCGTCCCAATTTCTATACTGTTTTGCCGGGAAAAGACTGCTCGAAGACTCTTTGGATTGCAGCTCACATTGACGTGGTGCCGCCCGGCGACCGCGCGCTTTGGCGCACTGACCCTTTCAACTTGCATGTGGAGGGCGACTTTATTTACGGGCGTGGTGTGGAAGATAATCAGCAGGCAATAACCAGTGCGATTATTGCAGCTAAGGCCCTGCTGGATTTGAATCTTGCCCCGGCCTGCAATCTGGGACTGTTGTTTTTAAGTGACGAGGAAACAAATAACCAGCACGGGGCGATTTATGTGGCTGAGAATTGCAGCAACCTGTTCGGCCCTAATGACATGATGCTGGTGCCCGATGCAGGCGACCAGGCTGGAAGTCTTCTGGAAGTGGCGGAAAAAGGGGTTTTATGGCTTAAGTTTACAGTAAACGGGCGGCAGTGCCACGCTTCCACTCCCAACCAGGGGGTAAACTCGTTGTTGGGTGCGGCTGATTTGATTTTGCGTCTGAACCGCCTCAACGATATTTTCAATCTGAGCGACCCTTTGTTCGACCCACCCACGTCCACATTCACTCCCACTCAGAAGGAAGCCAACGTGCCCAACGTGAACACTATGCCCGGGCGCGATGTGTTTTATCTGGATTGCCGCATTCTGCCGGACTTAAGCGGAGATGTTGTTCTGACCAAAGTGCGCGAGCTTATGCGAGAAACAGAGGCGGCGTTGGGAGTAGAGTGCCTTTGCGAGGTGATTGAACGGCGCGAACCGGCACCCGCGTCCGACCCGAATCTCCCTTTCATGCGCGCTCTGGTGCAGAGTGTTTATGACGTGTATGGTCTAAGCCCCATCCCTGTAGGAATAGGCGGAAACACTGTGGCGGCGGTGTTCCGCAAACTGGGAGTTCCATGTGCGATTTGGGCCCGCATCATTTCCAACGCGCATATGCCGGACGAATGTTCCCGTATTTCTTGGACGTTGGGCGATGCCAAGGTCTTTGCCGGTCTTGCTCTGACCTGTCAATAGTCGGTTGAGCCCGGCTGGGAGCTGCATTGCGGTCGTCGGGAAATGTCTCGAAATGTTTTGGGGGCCTTATTGTTTCTTTCCTGGATAGAACAAATGGACGTTAACAAGCAACGCCGCTTCAACTGTTCCCAACACTATTCCGCAGGCGGAACATACAGCCCCGGTGTTAAGCTCTGAAAGGGCGGGGCGTGGTTGAGCGGGCGGTTGGATTGAAGAAACATGCAAGTTTACGATGTGATTGTGGTTGGGGGCGGTCATGCCGGTTGCGAAGCGGCAATGGCCCTTGCCAAATTGGGGCTGCACACGCTGCTGGTAAGCATCAACAAGCAGCGGATCGGACATTTGTCGTGCAATCCGGCTGTTGGCGGCCTGGCCAAAGGGCATATGGTCAGAGAAATCGACGCGCTGGGCGGGATGATGGGGCTTTGGGCAGACGAGGCTGGCATCCAATTCCGCAAACTGAATACCAGCCGGGGCCCGGCCGTGCGGGCCGTGCGTGTGCAGGTTGACCGCGATGTTTATTTGCAGGCGGTGCAGCGCGATATTGCAGCCCAGCCCGGTCTGGACGTGCTGGAAGACAGCGTGGTTGAACTGTTGCTGGCAAAGGGACAGACCGCCGCCGCGACGGGAGTTGTTGATGGCGTTGGTGGTTGCGATGTTGTAGCTGTTGATATTGGAATGGAGGCTGCCGGAACCACTGGCGTAAATGCTCATTCCAACGTTTTTCCCGCCGCTGTTGTAAGCGGGGTCAAAACCGCACAAGGGCGACAAATCAGGGCCCACGCTGTGCTGCTCACAACCGGTACCTTTATGGGCGGGCGCATTCACATCGGTGAGGAAAATTATCCGGGCGGCCGCTTGGGTGACCCGCCTTCTATAGGTTTGTCGGAGCATCTGGCCCGTCTGGGGCACAGTGTGGGGCGACTGATGACCTGCACTACCCCGCGGGTAGATGCGGGCAGTATTGATTTCTCTAAGCTGCAAGTGCAGTATGGCGATGAGCCCGCCCCGCAATTCAGCTTTTTGGGGCCCGGCAAGCAGTTGCCGCAAATGCCGTGTTACCTGACTTACACAACCGAGCAGACCTGCCAGATCATCGCAGCGGCAACGCCCCGTTCCGCTATGCAGGGCGGCGGAGTGGAGGGGGCCAATCCACGTTATTGCCCGTCGGTGGAAGACAAGGTAGAGCGTTTCCCGGACAAGGTGAATCATCAGGTTTTCCTTGAGCCGGAAGGACTTAATCATCCAGACTACTACACTAACGGCCTGACCACCGGCTTGCCGCTTGACGCCCAGGCGGCGATGCTTAAATCCATTCCCGGTCTGGAAAATGCGGTTATCAATCAGCCGGGCTACGGTATAGGCTACGATTATGTTGACCCCACTGAACTTAAGCTCACCCTGGAAAGCAAGTTGGTTTCCGGCCTTTATCTGGCCGGGCAGATTAACGGCACATCCGGCTATGAAGAAGCCGCCGCCCAGGGGCTGTGGGCCGGTCTGAACATTTTCTGCAAGCTCACCGGGCGGGCCGCGTTCACTCCAGGGCGGGATCAATGCTATCTGGCTGTGCTGGTGGACGATCTGGTGACCAAAGGCACTAAGGAACCTTACCGCATGTTTACTTCCAGGGCCGAGCACCGCCTGCTTTTGCGCGACAGCAATGCAGATGAACGTCTGACCCCACTTGGGCATGCCCTTGGCCTGGTCAGCCCGCAGCGGTGGGCTGTTTTTCAGGCTAAGCGTGACGCTGTATTGGAAATTAAAAGACTGCTTGCTGAAATCAGATTGCGTCCCACTCCTGAAATCAATGCTGAGCTTGTGGAACACAATCTGCCTTTGCTCGATAAACCATGTTGTCTGTCTGAATATCTGCAACGTCCGGAAGTGAGTTTGAGTGTTTTGGGTAAACTTTCCGAGGAAGTGGCTCCCAGCTTGGGAAATCTGCTGGCTTGTGCCCCGCAAGGCGCAGTGGAAGAGGCTGAAACCGCTGTTAAATATGCCGGGTATATCAAGCGGCAGGAGCTGCTGGCGGCAAAAAGCGTCCGTCTGGAAAACCAGCCCATACCGGAAAACATGATTTACGCAGGCATACCCGGCCTTTCTGCGGAAGCTGTGGAAAAGCTCAGCCGGATCCGCCCTGCTACTTTGGGACAGGCGGGCCGGATTTCCGGGATTACCCCGGCCGCCATATCCTGCCTGGAAATCCAGCTTAAAAAGCTGGGGCTGATTTAGTCTGCGTAGGCGCGGTCTGATTTGACTCGTCCCGGATTTTACTCGCCATGTTGGGTTTGAGTCTGTTTGAGAAAATGGACGGCATAAATAAGTGCGAGTAAGAAATTATGCAATGCTGAATATGGCGTCGTTTTACCGACTGAAGTTGCGCTTGCAACTGAACCGAATTTGGACGCCGGCTCTGCAAGCCATTTGCTCTGCTATATTAAGGTGGTGGCTGCCTGGTTATAATTCTGCGATTACCCCCTCCGCTTTGTTTGATAGTTGTAGTTATCAGACAATAGTTTAAATAAATTTTTCATATTTCTTAGAATCTATGGTTATATCTTGACAATATGTCAATTTTAAGTTAATATTTTAAATTAGATGTGTTTTTGCGGTCATTCTTCGTATGTGTTTCAGAAGGCGGTCTGTCTGGCTGAAAAAATGATTGCACAATTGTTTGGTGTGTGTAATAAAAAGCCTAAGTCCCAAGGCAGGTGGCGCGTGTGCTTAATGATAGTTTGTTTATAACAGTGCAATCGGCAGCGGAGTTTTACGATAATATTCACAACTACTTCAGTTCAGCCTGGAATCAGGCTGAACTTTTGCCTTCATTAGTTCTGGCCGCCCTTGTGTTTGTTTTGCTGGTGGGGGGCGGTATATTCTTTATGCGCTGGCGGGCTTCACGCCGTAAATACGTCCCGTCCGGTATTTTGAACGACAAAAACAAGGTGTCTGAGGTGCTGGAAGCGTGTGTTGATGTGTGGGCGCACATGGACTTTCAGTTAAATTATGAAGATGGGCGTAGTCTGTTTTACTCTGGTATAGCGATAAAGCTGACCAGTAAGGAATTAGTATTGGAATGCTTTTCGAGCCCGACCGAGCTGTCTTCTCTGTATCCCGGCCGGGAAGTCAAGTTTTTCTTCATGTTGAAAGCAAAACACCCCGAGTTTTATCATTTTGACACAAAAGTAATTAAAACAGTCGCCACTAAAAAAGATCAGTTTAGGCTCTATGTTTGCATCCCTAGTGAGCTGAAGCCCGGTCAGAAGCGTAATTTTCTGCGTATTGACCCCCCGGAAAGTCTGGTTCTTGGCTCGGCTATTTGGCCATATGAGGGTAATAAGGAAATGTTTAAGCGGCCTGTCAGTGAGTGGGATAAGCCGCTATTGGTTTATAGTAGTGAAGACTCATTCCAGTTTAAAATCCGGGATTTGTCCGCCAATGGAGCTGGTTTGAATATCCCGCAGGAATACGCCAAGCTTGAGGCGTTGAGTTTTGGAAAAAAACGGCTATTTATGATGATGCTGAATCTTTGGGCGCCGGTGCAGCAATCATCTTTAAAAATCTGGACTATTTGTCGGGTGCAAACTTCAGTGCCCAATCAGGAGCTTGGTGGATTAAAGGTGGGTGTCCAGTTTCTGGCTTGGGGTCAAATTAGAAATGCCAATACAGAAACATTAGTCTGGCGCAAGCTAGAGTCCAGTGAAGGCATAGGTCAGCTTGCGGATTGGATTATCAGGCGGAATTTGGAAGGAAATCGTGTGCATACGAACAGCCTCTTGATGATGCAGTAGTGTGGGCATTGTTGATGAGCTTTAAAATTAAATTGAAATTGTTGCGCGATGCCGCGCTTGTTTACGGCAATGGAGATGCGTCCAAGGCTCTGCAGGGGTTTTCTCCTGCCACCCGGTTTTCTGTGGGGATTGATTTGCGGGCTTGTCTTGAGCTTGGGGTAGAGCAGGTTAAGATTACACCCGGGGAACGTTTGCCTGTGGGATCCGGTATTGCTGTAGAGCCTGTTTGTTTTGATGGACATGCAGAGCATGGTTCAGTTGCTCCCGCAGTGGGAGCTGGAGTAAACGTGTTGTTGGGAGACGAGGTTTTGAAAAGTACTCCTGCAGGGAGTGCTTTGGAGCCCGCTATATTGGAAAACCAGACCGGCCGGAAAACAGACCGGGAAGGCATTTTATCGGGAGATGCAAAACCGGTGAATACGGCGGCGATAGCCGGCTTTGTTTATTCGCGCAGCGGCTTGGGGGCTAAACACGGGTTGGTGGTGGCCCAGGGGGTTGGAGTGATTGACCCTGACTACCGGGGTGAAATCATTGTGTGGCTGCTGAATACATCTCAACAGGAAATAACCGTGCATCGCGGGGATCGTATAGCGCAACTGCTTTTTTTAACCTGTTTGTGTCCTGTGTTTGAGCTGGTGGATGAATTGGGACAAACCGGGCGCGGAGCAGGAGGGTTCGGACATACGGGGAGATAAACCGGTTCTTCAGGCGCATAGTAGCGTCGTGCCTGAAAAGCAGGAATATATGATGCTTTTTAGTCGGAATTCCAGATGCTTCATTCCCATTATTGACGGACGACATGGCGTTCGGCGGCTGTACTTGGCTGCAGGAAACGTAAATGGGGAGATGTGCTTCCCTCGTGTATGTAAGTTTCCCCGTAAAAGGTTTTTACGCAAAGCTGTTTTTTTGCTCTGTTGGAAGTTTGTTAAAGCAGGAAGCCGGCTGAGATCGGTAGCCTGCTTTGTTGTTGGTTATGTCCACGATTTTATAAGAACATATTGTACTGATCTGGTTGGAAACTTCCAGGCGGTTGTTTCAGCATCAACACGGCAGGTCAAACAATTGGATGCGTCTGAAAGAATAGGATCGTTGGCGAGTCAGTCAACCATCTTTGATTGAGCCAGGATATGTGTAGTTTTGAACTCTGAAAAGGGGGATAGTATGAGCTCCGCATTTACCAGGATTAAAGAAAAGGAAGAAAAACTGCTTTGTCGCACCTACGGGCGCTATCCCGTGGCGGTTTGTTCCGGCAAGGGAAGCAGACTATATGGGCCGGACGGGGAAGAATATGTTGATTTGCTGTCCGGTATTGCTGTAACCAACTTGGGGCATTGCAATGAGGAAATTGCGGAAGTCATTTGTCAACAAGCCCGCAAGCTGGTGCATGTGAGCAATTTGTTCTATCAGGAAGAGCAACTTGACTTTGCCGAGAAATTGTTGGGCACCAGCAATGGATTGTTCAGTAAGGCATTTTTCTGTAATTCCGGGGCTGAAGCCAATGAGGCGGCCATAAAAATTGCCCGTCGCTACACCCAGCGGGTAAAGGGGCGGCCAGCCGGGGAAATTATCACTCTGTCTAACGCCTTCCATGGCCGTACCTTGGGCACAGTAGCCGCTACCGGGCAGCAGAAATTTCTGGATGGCTTTGATCCTGCTGCACCAGGGTTCAGGCAGGTGCCTTGGGGTGATGCCGGACTTTTGGAAGAGGCTGTAACCGAAAATACTATTGCTGTAATGTGCGAAGTAATCCAGGGCGAAGCGGGGGTACGTCCGATGAGCCAGGCATACGCCGATGCCGTGCAGCGGATATGCCGCGAAAAAGGGTTGCTATTTATAGTTGATGAAGTGCAAACCGGTAACTGCCGCGCTGGTAGATATTGGGGATACCAGACTTATAATCTTCAACCGGACATCATCAGCACTTCCAAAGCCTTGGCCAATGGTTTGCCCTTGGGAGCCATGCTCACTAATGATGAGGTGTCCAAAGGGTTTGTGCCGGGCAGCCATGCCACTACCTTTGGTGGCGGGGCTTTGCTTACCGCAGTAGGGGCCAAGGTTGTGGAAATTATGCAGCGCGACCGGCTTGCCGAGCGTTCTGCCCAGGTTGGTGAATGGGCCCGGCAACAGTTTGAAGCCATTGCGCAGAAATATCCGGGAACTATCGCCGAGGTGCGTGGAAAAGGCTTGATGATTGGTATCGTGCTTGCTTTCCCGGCCAGGGAAATTTGGGAAGGCCTGCTGAAAAAAGGTTTTATCTGCAACCTGACCCAGGATGTAGTGTTGCGCCTTTTGCCTGCCCTGACTATCCCCAAAGAAGACCTTGCGGCTTTTGCTTCTGCTTTGGACGATCTGCTAGCTCGACGTTAGGGCATGAGGCCATTTATTGGCCGGGGTGATTTACAGACTTGCGTGGATTGTTTTGAGCATGATGTTTTTGGAGCGGGTAGCTCTTTTAAGCTGCCCGCTCTGTTTTAGGCGAATATACCGATTTACGGCTCTTCGGTTTCAGAGTATTTCGTAATTGAAACTATCTACTGTGATAATATCCAGGCGCTGCTCAACAATGTTAAAGTGGAGCATGTGAGATCGTTACAGTCAGGTTAACCCGTCATTAAGCATAAATCTTACCCCAAGAGAAGGAAGCTGTTAGGTCCAGCGCCCATCATGAAAGAGCCTGACTGGATTAGTATAAACTTCATGCCGATGCTGTTGGTGTACGTTTTTTCCATTGTTCGGGCACAAGCCGGGTCCAGTAGCATAGCTGTCAGGAGCCATCTCTCCGGCAGTCCGTTCTCCGTGCAAGTATGTAATTTCAGAGCTGGGGCAGTTCTTTGACCATAATCAGCTTAACCATAGAGTTTGCGCATCTTCTTTTATCTTGCGATGCAGTTTTAAGCTCTCATTCAGCCAGTGACTGTAAGTATTCCGGCGCTTCAAATAGATAGATAGCTTACTTGACGCTTAGTGAAGCCGCCATACACCTCTTTAGGGAAATGGTTTGAATCTTTCTATCTTCTACATTGCACAGGATGCGATAGTTTCTAACGCAATACCATCTTAGAGATAGGCCTGGAAAGAGGCTTTTCTGTTCTGTAAGGAATCCGTGTTGGCGCCTGTGTGTGTCAATGCGTAACTACAAGTGGGAGGATATTATCTTCATGATTAGTCATAATAAGCTAAGGAATATCGTCATTCGGGAAGAAAAAAATGAAGATATGACAGATGTGTATAACCTGATAAAAGAATCTTTTTCTACTGCTGAACATAGTGATGGAACTGAGCATGAACTTGTAAAAAAATTACATAATGGAATATCATTTATTCGAGAGCTTTCTTTAGTTGCTGAGATAAATGATAAAGTCGTAGGATATGCTTTATTTACTAAAGCAAAAATTGGATTTAATGATAATGCACTCGTATTAGCGCCATTGGCTGTATTTCCATGCTTTCAACGGCGCGGTATTGGATCTTCATTAATATGTGAGGGGCATAGTATAGCAAAAAAGTTAGGATATGACTGTATCTTAGTATTAGGGAATGATAAGTATTATTCACGATTTGGATATATTCCAGCATACAAAATGAATATTTATACACCGAATGGGTTTCCAAAAGAAAATTTTATGGCATTGCGATTAAATACAGGTGGATTTATCGGTGGAAAAGTAACATTTGCTGAAGAATTCGGATTGTAACCAGGAAGAAAGGGGTAGATGGAGTCTGCCTACAGTAGTTTGATATGACGGCCAAGCGGCTTACTTAGTTGAAACAGCTCTTTACAAAAAACTCCATCGGGTTTTTTGTGGTTTGCGTAAATCCTTGTAAAGCATTCACAGGCGAGATGCTCGTCCGGTAATTACTCCTTCCCAGCATATATAGTTCGGAAGTATGTTTCCGAATATTTGCCAGCAGCGTTGCAACAACATTCAGTCTGCTGCACCGAATCTCAACCGAATGCTGTATTTTCAAAACTGATTTGGATAAGACAGACTCGGAAGATGCAATATTTGAGACAGCCTGTAGCCTGAAGCGGCTGTGGCAGCATTGCGCCCCCTTTTTAAGTCATCGGTTGTTCAAAGCAGCGCTTGTTGGTTTATTTCTTGCCGCCCAGATAAGAGTGCTGCACATCGGGGTTGGCCAGCAGAGCGGCGGCCTCATCACTCATGATAATCCGCCCCAATTCCAGCACATAGCCGCGGGAAGCGAACTTCAGGGCGGCGCGGGCGTTTTGCTCAACCAGGACAACGGTTACCCCGGTCTTGCTGATTGATTTCAGGGTGTTGAAAATGGCTTTTACCAATATGGGAGACAGGCCCAGGGAGGGCTCATCCAAAATCAGCAGGCGGGGCCGCCCCATCAGAGCTCGGCCAATGGCAAGCATTTGCTGCTCGCCGCCAGACAATGTTCCTGAGAGCTGTTCTTTGCGTTCGAGCAGGCGGGGGAACAAGTCGAATACCCATTCCAGAGTAGCCTCATCCTTGGCTTTATCGGTACTGGTGAATGCGCCCAGATAAAGATTCTCGAGTACGGTCAGAGGGGCGAATACGCGCCGCCCTTCAGGCACTTGGATGATTCCCAGTCGTACAATTTCATGGCTGGGAATGGTATGAATGGGCTTGCCCTCAAATAAGATTTCACCTTTGGTGGACTTCAGCAGGCCGCTGATGGTGAGCAGAGTGGTGGTTTTGCCGGCGCCGTTGGCTCCCAGCACGGTAATCACTTCTCCCTCTTCCACCTGCATGTTGATACCGTGCAGCACTTCCACCGAGCCGTAGCTGACATGCAGATTCTTTATTTCTAAAAGCACATGCGCCTCCAAAGTTACCACAACTCATTTCGTAAATCGTCTATCGGCGATTTATGCGGGTCACTCTCTGAAAAAAGCAGTAGTTTTGTCGCCTTGTCCGGTTCTCCTTGGCTCAGGCGTAATCCAGGATGATGGAGCCATTGCAGGCACATTGCTCAGCCATAAGCAACCGGCTGCTTATCATCTGCTCTCGCGCTTCTGGCTGTAAGCCTGTTTAGTCGTCATCTTCCACACCCAGATACGCTTCAATTACTTGGGGGTTGGATTTGATTTCCGCGGGAGAACCCTGAGCAATCAGTTCGCCGTATTCCAGCACAATTAATTGTTCGCACACTTCCATCACCAGCCCCATGTCGTGCTCAATCAGGAGTACGCTGATGCCCCGGTTGCGAATAGCTCTGATCAGGTCGATGAGCTGTTCTGTTTCCTGGTCGTTCATGCCTCCGGCCGGCTCGTCCAAAATCAGTAGGCGCGGGTCGGAGCAAAGAGCGCGGGCAATTTCCAGCAGGCGCTGATTGCCGTAAGATAAGTTTTTGGCCAGGTTGGCGTGCTGGTGGCTGATACCCACAAAGGCCAGTTCTTCCAGGGCGCGTTTAATGGCCCGTTTTTCTTCATTGCGTTGGCCGGGAAGCCGGAATAAAGACGACCATAGCCCGGCCTTCATACGGCAGTGCCTTCCGGCCAGCGCATTTTCCAGCACTGTCATACCCGGAAACAGGCGGATGCTCTGGAAGGTACGGGCAATGCCCAGCGAGACAATCCGGTTGGGTGGCAGTGCCTTGATGTTTTTATTATCGAAGATTATTTCCCCGGAATCGGGCTTGTAGTTGCCGGTAATCAGGTTGAACACCGTTGTTTTTCCTGCGCCGTTGGGGCCAATGAGCCCCATAATCGTCCCGGCTTTCACATTGAACGATACCCCGTGCACGGCCACCAGACCGCCGAAAGCTTTGGTCAGACTGTGAATGGAGAGTAGGGTTTTCATATACCCTTTACCTCCCTGGTGGTTTGCTCTTTGGGCGAGAAGGCCGGCTCCGGCAAGTCGGACATGTACCGGTCAACTTTATAGCGGTGTGGTTTAGGCGGTAGAATGCCTTGCGGGCGCAGCAGCATCATCATGACCATAGCGGCCCCGAACACCAACAGGCGGAAGCTCTTCAGGTCGGAGAAAGCGGTTTGCAGACCGATCAGCACGAAAGTGGCCAGCAGCACTCCCCGGATACTGCCCGCACCGCCCAGAATGACAATGGCAAACAGCATGGCCGATTCCGCAAAAGTGAACGAACCGGTGGATACGGTGGTCATTTTAGCTGCGAACAGAGTACCGGCCATGCCGGCCCAGAAGGCGGCAAAGGTGAAGGCCATCATCTTGTAGCTGGCTGTGGATATACCGCTGCCCTCAGCCGCTGTTTCATCCTGTTTGATATAGTTCAGGGCCCGTCCGAAGCGCGATTTTTCAAGCAGACTGAATAAAATGACTGTTATACCCAAAAAACCCCAGATCAGATAGAAGAACTGCCATTCTTTGTAAATTTTTATGCCGAACAGTATGGGACGGTCAATGCCGTAAATGCCGTTGGTGCCACCCGTGAGTCCGAAAATATCATTATCAAGGGTAATGCACAGAATTTCCACCAGGGCTATCGTCACAATCAGCAGGTAGTCACCACGCAGACGGATCACCGGCCAGGCAACCAGCAGGGCGGCAACAGCCGCCAGCAGGCCGGAAACCGGCAGTAGCCAGAGCACCGGAATATCTAAATTTGTATTCAGAATTGCAGCCGTGTACGCCCCTACCGCGTAGAAAGCGGTGTGTCCCATGTTGAACAGACCGGTCTGCCCCAATACAATGTTCAGAGATAGGGCCAGAATGGAATAAAGTCCGATATTGTTCAGGGCCAGCAGCCAGTAATTGTTTAAAAACAGCGGACAAACAGCCAGCAGGGCAATGATGCCGCCGATCAGGGCGAAATAAGCTTTTCTGTTGCGGGTGGATTTGAGCTGGTCAAGAGCAATCATAATTTATCGGCCACCCTTTCCCCAAGCAGCCCGGTGGGGCGGAACAGAAGGATCAGAATCAGCACGAAGAAGGAAATCGCATTTTTCCAGGCCCCGGAAATATAGGCCTCGCCGAGTGATTCCACCACTCCCAACAGAATACCTCCCAGCATAGCCCCGGGTATATTACCGATGCCGCCCAGAATGGCGGCAGTAAAGGCTTTCAGACCATAGGTCCAGCCCATGTTGTAGTCAATTTTGCCGTAACACAGGCCCACGGTAAGCCCGGCCACACCGCCAAGGGCCGGACCGATCATGAACACCAAGGCAATGATTTTGTTCACGTCAATGCCCATCAGTTTAGCGGCGGCCTGGTCATTAGCTACAGCGCGGATAGCCATTCCGGTGCGGGTGCGGTTGATGAACCAGTACAGCCCCCACATCAGAAGCAGGGATGTGCCGATCATAATGATGCTGGAAGCGGAAATATTGATACCGGCTACCGGCAGAGAGTATTCGGCGGCACTGACATTCAGGTTGTACACCTGAGCATCGCTGCCGTAAACCAGCATAATCGCGTTCTGGAAGAATATTGAGGCGCCCAGAGCGGAGACCACGGCGGCCAGACGGTCGGAGTTACGTAAGGGACGGTAGGCCACCCGCTCGAGCAGATAGCCCATTATCGCCACCAGGGCCATGACCATGCCCGCTACAATAATTATGCCGAGTGGGCCGGGAACCATGTCGCCGATACCCATGGTAATCAGCAAGGTGAGCCCGAAATATGCCCCTAAGGTGAACAGATCGCCGTGGGCGAAGTTGATCAGCTTCAGCACCCCGTAAACCATGGTATAGCCCAAGGCGATCAAGGCGTAAATCCCGCCTACCGCAAGACCGTTGATCAATTGCTGTATGAATTCTTCCATGCTTTTCGCTCGAATTCGGGAATGCTACCCGCCCAATGCCCGGGAAAGACCGGGCGTTTGATATTAAGTCCTGTGTCAAAATGGTATGCCAGCCGGTTTGGACGCATTGCAGCTGCCGTCAGCAGCTTGATTGAACAGTTGTATGAGATGGTCCCTGTGGCGACGTTCATTGCTATAACAAAGAATTGGAAAAAGTCAAAGCCCTGCGAGCTTCCCCGATGTATTCATTAAGGAAAATGAGTTGGGAACGTAATCCGGTTCGTGTTCAAGGGGCAGGCTGTATTCGGGAAATAGGGGGCAGCTTTGAGAAATCACTTGCTGCTGAAAGGATTAGTCAGGCCCCGGCGTTGGTTGATGTGCGTGATGACCGGGGCTCTGACTAATATGAGCAAGCAAGTGGTTTTATGGCTGAATTACAAAATTGCCGTTTTCATCTACCCGGTACAGGCGGTAAAGGTCTCCGGTACGGTCTCCCTTTTCGTTAAAGCTGATGACACCGGTAAGGCCGGTATAATCTTTCAGGCCGGTATGCAGAAATTCGGCAATATCTTCCGCAGTGGTATTTCCGTTGCGAATGGCTTCCACCAGCACTTTAAAAGCATCGCCGGCGGCAATCGCCCACACCGAGTTGGGGGCAGCGCCGTAAGCAGCTTCATAGGCTTCCAGGAACTCCTTTGAACCCTCCGGATCAATATCAGCAGGCATGGGCGGAGTGAGGAAATAATAGCCTGTGGCTGCCGGGCCGGCGATTTTAATCAGGTCAGCGTTGTTGGTGGCATCCCCTCCGATCATGGGAACAGACCAGTTCATTCCCTGCATTTGGCGCAGCAGCATGGCCGCTTCCGGGTAATAGCCGGTAAACATGATTACGTCGGGCTCAATACCTTTCAGCTTGGTGAGAATGGTGCTGTAATCGTGCTCGTTGGGGCGCAGGGCGTCGAAGAATACAATTTCCACACTGTCGGCGGCTTTTTCTTCTAAACCGGCTTGAATTTCATCGGCCAGACCCTTCGCATAAGAAGAATTGTCATGCAGAATGGCCACTTTTTTGAAGCCCATTTTCATAATGGTGTTAACCGCGCTTTGCCCCTGCTGGTCGTCCCGGGGGCAAGTGCGGAAGAAGCGGGGCAAGCCCTTTTCTGAAAGACGGATAGAAGTAGAGCCGGTAGCAATCTGTACAATTCCGGCTTCGTCATAAATATTTTGAGAGGCTTCGCATACGGCCGAACCATAGGTGCCGATTACGGCCACAGGGCCCAAGGTGGTGAGCTTGGTAGCGGCCTGAGTGGCAGTGCGTGGATTACCGCCGTCGTCTTCCACCAGGATTTCAATGGTATGACCGTTTATGCCACCGGCATTATTGATTTCGTTGGCCATGAGCTGCACAATCCGCTCCATATCGCGGCCTTCACTGGCCCAGGGCCCGGTAAGAGGGCCCATTACCCCGATTTTGATGGTTTCCGCCCAAGCGGCGGTTGCCCCCAGCGAAAGCGCCAAGGCCAGACAAAGCGTTCGGAAAAACTTAAGCATCTTTACTCCTTTGACTTTTTGCCCGATTTGAGCGGGTGAATTGGGAACAGAGTTTGGAACAGATGAATAGCCAAGCTGTGCGCGTTGGCCGGTTACGTCCCTGGTAAATTTTAATTTTTATCTAAAACCATGCGGCTTGGCAATAATTAAGTTAGTGGTAAAAGCTCTTGACTGGTTTAGTTACCCGGTGTTACGTTTTATAAATAACGTAACACTAAACAGGAGATATTATTTATGGAGAGGTTAAAACAGATGAGACGGAAATGGTCGCTCAGGATTTTTTCAGGGGTGCTTGCATTGTGTTTAGCAAATATAGCGAGTACGCCGGTCTTTGCGCATGAGTTCATTCTCAAGCCGGTTCAGGTCGGGGATAAGTCCCGGGTTGAAGCCCAGGCGGCCCATGTGTTTATGGTCAGCGAAGAAATGGAGCCGTTGCAGGATGTGGAACTGTTTGCCGTGCAGGCCGATTTAAAAAGGCTGCCGCTCAGCCTTGAGGAGAATCAGGTTGCCAAAAGCTTGCAGGCCGATTTGCCGGAAGACGGAAGCGCTTATTTGCTGTTGGGGCATCGTAAGCCGCAACTTTGGAGCGACACCACTGATGACGTACAGGCTGGGGGGCGCCAGGAACTGGAAGAGCGGGGTTATAAGGTTTTATCTGTGGGCAGGTATGAAAAGTTCGCCAAATTGCTCCTGAAGCAGGGTGCTGGGGTGGAGTCTGCTCGCCTGTCCGAGCAAATTGTGGGGGATCCGCTGGAAATTGTGCTGTTGAATGACCCCGCCGCCTTAAAGCCTGGTGATAAGCTGAGTTGCCGGGTGCTTTGGCAAGGGAAGCCGTTGCAAACCGAGGTTAAGGCCGGTCGGGACGGGTTCAGTCCTGAAGCTGATACTTATACGGCAAGCGTAAAAAGTAACGCCGAAGGCATTGCTGAATTCCCGATTGACCAGCCCGGCATCTGGTTTATCCGTGCAGGGCACACTGAGCCTGTTAATGATGCTTCCTATGTGGATAAATGGGTGGTCAGCGCGACTTATACTTTTGTAGTTGAGTAACCTGGGCAGCATAGAAATTATTGAAGGCTGAGCGGCTGCGATAGCGGCCGCTCAGCCAGAGGCAATGTTTTATGGCTTACAGGTCTGATTCAGGCTGAAAGACGGATTAATGTAATTATTGACTTGTGACATTAAGGGGCATCTGTGCGGCAAAAACTGGGCTGATGCTCTGCTTGCAGGGTTGAGTTGAAAAGAGTATTAAATTTCAATGGTTTTTGTTAAATACCCCTCTTGATTTTAAAGAATGGAGAAGAATAGCTGATGATAATGAAATTGGCATACCCTGTGTATCTTTTGCTTATGTTAGTAGTCCTGTTGCCGGGGCGGGCTTTCGCCCACGCCTTGGAGGGTGAAGTTTCAGGGCATGGCGCTGCAACGGCGGTTTTATTTACTTATTCTACGGGAGATCCTGCCCGGTTTATCAAGGTAGAGGTCTATTCTCCCTCTGACCGTAAAACCGAATTTCAAACCGGGCGGACTGATATGCTGGGTCGGGTGGTGTTTCTGCCTGACCAAGCTGGCGAGTGGATGGTTGTTGCGTCGGACAATCAGGGACATCGAACTGAATTTATGGTGAGCATTACTTCAGATGCTGACCACAGCGTCCTCACAACCTCTGCAGGAACTGCTTCAGCCGCTCCTGCAGCCATAACAGCTCAGGCGGACTTCACCCAAGCCGGCAAGTTGATTAAGGCCAGTCTGGGGTTAAGCCTGATTTTAAACCTTACTCTGTTTGTTTTATGGCGATTCGGCAGAAAAACAGGCTTGGATGAGAAAAAATCTGCATAGACAACTAAACAGAAAACGTTTATGTTCTTCTTAAATTAGAGAGATTGATATTTTAGGCAGTTCAGTTTGGAGTTGAGAAGTTGAAACTGGTTCGAAATACTGCTCTCTGAATAAAAGTGATCAGGAAGATCTCTTTGGTGTATGTTGCTAAGTTGACATAGAATAAATGCTGTGTTGCCATGGCTGTATTGTGGAAACGGGTAAGCTTGGTTAGCGGTTACCCCTCAGGGGCAAATCATTTGGTATTATTTACCGGCTCCTTTCAAATAATTAGTAGAGCCGATGAGTCGGCATGTTTAGCTGCTTTGTATTCCCGGCTTTAGCTGGGTTAACTGATTTGTATGGGCGATACCGTAATTAAGCTGCTGGATATCGATATAGTTTGATTGTCAATTGACTACTCATATGGATGCGGTCCAGCCGTAAGCAGTGAGCATCGGTCAGCAGATCAGAGAGCTCCATAAAACAAACGTGGCAGATCAAAAGTAAAATTTAAATCTTTGATGATTTATCAGGCATTTGGCTTACCATTCCCGTGTTACCGGCAAACTTTATCTTGTAAGACTTTCAGGGTAGCTGAGCCTGCCTGGGTATTCATGCGGGGTTTGGTAACAGAAATACCAGCGGCATGCTCGATGAATCAGAAAGGTTAATTTGTATTGTCTGTATGCATGGCTGTTGCCGGCGTTATCGTTCTTCAGGAATTTGCAACTAGAAAGAAAAATCATGTTAAAAAAGCTGTCTTTGAAATACCTTTTATACATTCTTTTACCTGCCTATGTTATTTTTATCAGCATAAGTATGCATCAATTTAATGAAAGGGCGGCATATATCGTTAAATACCCGGTTGAAGTTTTGCGTGAAACCCGAGAGATGAAAACGCAGGTACTGGAAATGCAGAACATAATGCCGGGTCTGCTTGCTACCCCGGATTTGAGTTACGATGAAATTGAAGAAGTGTTCAAGCGGCAGGAAAAACTTCAGAATGCTTCTTTTGCAAGGGTTAAGGAGTTGTTTCAAGGAGATCCGGACAAGTTGGTTGCCCAGCAGCAAGCGTTTGATGATATCCGCCGTGCTCGCCGCGATGCTGCTCGTGCGCTGGATAAAAACGGCAGTTATGACAAAGCGGTAAAGTATTACAAACAGGAAGTGGAGCCATACGTGGATGCTGTGTATGGCTCGCTTAATACCCTCTCCTCTTGGGCCGAGGAGCAGATACAGAAAGTTAGAATAGAAATGGAGCATAGTGCTAAGATCAATATTCTACTTTCGATTTTTTTGGGCAGTATCATTATCATTACATTAGCTTACGCGGATAAGCGTGAGCGGGACAGCAACAGGGAAATCGCTGTTCGTGAAAGGCTGTTTAACCAGATTTCCCAAAATGTGGATGAGATTTTTATTATTGCTGCCGACGCGCGTTCCTTTAAATATGTTACCTCAAACAGCAAGCGTATCATCGATATTGAAGCGGATGCACTTCTCCGGGATCCGGAAAGCCTTTATAAATATCTGCCGGGCGTTGATGCCGATTGGCTTAAAAATATTCTAAACAGCAGTGAGCCGCTTGAAGGAACTGCAGAACGGGATGTGAACCTTGAGAACAGTGGAAGAGTTTTTAAAATTTATGTTTACCCCATCAATAAAGTTGCTCGTAAAAGTGAACGTTGTATTGTAGTCATAAGCGATCAGACCAAAGCTTTCCGACACCAGCAGGCGCTCAGCGCGGCTCTGGAAAATGCTCATGCCGCCAGTGCTGCTAAAAGCAGTTTTCTTTCCCATATGTCTCATGAAATCCGTACCCCGATGAATGCTATAATCGGCATGACTACTATCGCTATCAGCAAAATCAATGATCGGGCTAGAGTGGAGGACTGTCTGGGAAAAATAGCTGAATCTTCCCGTCATTTGCTGGGACTGATTAATGATGTGCTGGATATGTCTAAAATAGAAAGCGGCAAACTGTCCATCAATCATGAACCGTTCAATCTGAACAGGTCTATCAGAAACATTAATAATCTTGTTCGTCCGCAAGTTCAGGCGCGGCAGCAGAATTTCGAGATCCTCCTGGAAGATGTAGATGAGGAGGATTTGCTCGGTGATTCATTGCGTCTCAACCAGATTTTGCTTAATATCTTATCCAACGCCATTAAATTCACGCCGTCCGGCGGCAACATTTGCCTGAAAATCCAGCAGCTCAATAAAGGGCGTAATAATGTTCGCATGCGCTTCATCATCAGCGATACCGGCATAGGGATGAGCGAGGAGTTTCTGCAACGCATTTACAAGCCCTTTGAGCAAGAAACAACTTCCACATCTGTTAAATACGGCGGAACTGGACTTGGTATGTCCATTACCTCCAATTTAGTTACTCTTATGGGCGGTTTTATTTCCGTTAAGAGTAAGGAAGGCGTGGGAACTACATTCACAGTTGAATTGCCCTTCGGCCTAAGTGAGCCTACTATTGTAAAAAAACATAACACTCTGCCGCCCATGAAAGTTTTAGTGGTGGATGATGATTATGGTACCTGTGAACATGCATCTCTTTTGCTGAATAAAATGGGATTGCATGTGCGATGGTGCCTTAGCGGTAAAGAAGCTGTCGAACTTGCTAAGGAAGCCCATGATGCAGGTGAGGGCTTTGATGTTTGCTTCATTGACTGGAAGATGCATGGTATGGATGGCGCTGAAACCGCTCGTAGGATACGCGAGGTTGTGGGTACTGATATGCTCATAATTATTATCAGTGCCTATGATTGGTCCCCTATCGAAGACGAGGCGCGTGCAGCTGGTGTTAATGATTTTATAGCTAAGCCGTTTTTTGCCTCCACATTATACGATGCATTGGTGTCCGCCACGTATCGCCTTGGCATCACAAATTCCGAAGGAACACATACTATTGATGATAATTATGATTTCACTGGTAAACGTGTTCTGTTGGTTGAGGATAATGAGTTTAACCGTGAAATTGGGCAGGAATTTTTGACAATGGTGAACGCCACTGTAGAAAATGCCGAGAACGGTAAGGAGGCTTTGGATAAATTTATTGCTTCACAGCCTGGATATTATGATTTGATACTTATGGATATCCAAATGCCAATTATGGACGGTTATGAAGCAACACGGGCCATTCGATCCTCATCTCACCCTGATGCTAAAACTGTTCGTATTTTGGCAATGACTGCAAACGCGTTCAGTGAGGATGTGGCGAACGCTGTTGCAGTGGGAATGAACGGTCATATCGCGAAACCAATTGACATCAATGAATTGTACAGACTTATGAAGACACATTTGGGTGAGGTGACGCCGCAAGTCTGATGCTGCTGATGATTTATAAATGGAGCTGTCTGGCTATGCCGGCCTGAGCTCCCGTACATAACCGGACAGTATGTGAATGCCCGGGATTGTAACTGATACTGCCTTGCCGGTAAGTGTAGGGCTATGAGTAAAATTCAATTACGGATATTGATGAGTCTACAACTTTACGGTGCGCATGGCTGAACAAGCCGAAAGGAAGACCGGTGGTATAGGGTTGGGATGTCCATTTATCTATTTGCATCTGTAATCTGGGTGCAGTTTCCGGCGAGTATGGACAAATCCGGTCAGGCCGGTATGTTTATCCCACATTATTACTCGTCGGTTGTTTTCGTCTGAATTTGGGGCAGTGCCTGTGCCGCCTGTTTTATCAGTATTTCCGCTAAGAGCAGATCAGTTTCTGCGTCAATGTCCAGCGAGCGTTCCTGCGGCATTACAAAAGCAACGCTCTCCGGGCAGATGAAGCTTTTCGTTTTAAGCAGGTGCGTGGTGCTGGCTACATAAACCGCTCCGTTCAGTTGAAAGGTTTTGGGGGCGTCTTGACGACGGGCCGGCATGGCAGAGGAGTCCAGCAGGGGAAGCAGTCTGTTTTCGTTGTTTATACGGAATAACCACCCGGGTGGGTGGGGTGTTTCACATACGCTCACACAGCTTGGCGCGGCCGCATCAATGCACTGGGCTATTGCTCCATCTATATCCCAAGCCTGGCGCAAGGGGGAAGTTGGCTGCAACAGCGCGATATGGCTGTATCCGTCCCGCTCAAGTTCTTTAATGGCGTGCAGCACCGGGGCAATTCCGGGAGTGGTGTCCTGCGCCAGTTCGGCAGGACGGACGAACGGCACTTCCAGCCCGATGGACTTGGCTTGAGCGATAATCTGTGCATCTTCCGATGAAAGGATAACCCGGTCAAGATATGCGGAGGCATGGGCTGCTGCTGCTGTCCAGGCCAGCAGAGATTTTCCGGCAACCTGGCGTAGATTTTTGCCGGGAATGCCTTTTGAGCCGCCCCGGGCCGGGATTATCCCCAATATCTTGCAGCCCTTATACATTGCGTTTTCCTTCGTCTTTTTTGTGGATATATGCACCGCTAACAGACTTTCCGTCGGCGTTCCCTTTATCAGCAGTTTCCTCACTTTGTTCCCGGCCAGTTTTTTCCGTGCCAAACAGCTCTGCGTATTCCTGCTTGGCGCGCTCCAGGTCTTGGGGGCGTCCGATATCCAGCCAGTATTCGCGAATGGGATAGGCGGCGGCGGTTTTGCCCTTAGCCATCAGCTTTTCAAATAAAGAGGGCATGTCAAACATGGTCCCTGTGGCCGGAACTTCTGCCAGCGCTTCCGGTGAAAGTACATAGATCCCTGCATTCACAAAGTAGTGCTGCACTGGCTTTTCTTCAATGGCGGAAAGCCGGTTGCCCTCAGTTTTAATTACACCGTAAGGCACTTCCCAACTGTATTCCCGCACACCCATGGTGGCTGCGGCCTGGTTAAGGTTGTGAAAATCGAGCATGGCGGCGAAGTTCAGTCCGGTAAGTACATCACCATTCATCACTACTATGGGAAGGTCGGGGACGGCGGGCAGCAGAGACAGTGCTCCGGCTGTACCCAGCTTGGATTTTTCTCTTAGATATTCTATTTCAACATTGTATTTTGCCCCGTTTCCAAAATAATTCTCAATTTTTTCTGATAGGTAGTTCACTGATATGAAGAACTTATGAAATCCATACTCAATGAATGATTCGAGAATATTCTCCAGGATCGGTCGTCCGCCTACCTTAAGCATGGGCTTGGGAGTTGATTGAGTAAGCGGTAGAAGACGTTGCCCCAAGCCGCCCGCCATCAGCACCACCCAGTTGGCGCGTTGGGGCGGTAGGGCAAGATCAGCCAGAAATTTAAGGTCAACCAGTCTGCCGGTATCGTCCAGCACCGGAATTTGCAGAAGACTTTTTTCCCGCATCAGGCGGACGATAGCCGCGTCAGGGGTATCAGCGCGGGCGGAAATAAATTCACGGCGCATCACCGCACTCACAGGCGTAGCCGCTGTGTGTCCTCCAATCAGAGCGCGGCGCAAATCGCCGTCGGTTATTATGCCCAACAGAATTCCCTTGGCATTGGTAATGCCAACTATCCTGGTTCCCGTAAGGTTCAGGTTGGTCATTACATCCAGCAAGGTTGCGGTTTCAGGCAGAATGGACTCTTTCCAGTGCAGCATAAGCACCTCGTTTCGGAAGTTTGATGCTTATTCCCCTACCTCATTTCTTTGAATTGCGCAAACAGCATTCGGGGGTACACGGGTTTATGTGGTTTATACGAAACGTAAGGAATAGTTTGGGCACGATTCTTGCTAGCTTATTAGGCAGGCAAAGGCTTGGCAATAATGGCTATGCCCGGAGTTCTAACTAAATGATAACGCCCGCCTTTGTTCAGCTGATTAGTGTAGAGGGCGTCAAAATATTGCCTGAAATCCGGGTGCTGTGTGGAGGTATTTGCATGTTTTCACAGATATATGGGAACCTTAATCGCCAAACCAAAGGGATGCATTTGTTGTTGGCGTTACTGAAGGAAGAATTTGCCTATCTTACCGAGCGCCGGATGGATGACGTGACTTCTATGGAGTTTTCCATTCACGAGTTGATCCGCCAGCTTCACCGCGAGCGTCATGAAGTGATCAGAGCTTTGCAGGGGGTGCGGGTTACTGAATATGCCCGGATGCTTCCGCCTGAGGAAAAAGAGCAGATGTTGGCTCTTGCCCGGGAGTTGGACGGCGTGGAGCAGGCCTGTGCCCGGCAGTCGACGCAGAACACCGAGTTGTCTTTGGCTTTGCTCGACCAGGGGCAGGAGTTGTTGGACTTCTTTTATTCCAATGCAGTGCCTGAACAAGCCGATACTTATAATCCCAGGGGCGCCATGGATAAGCAACGGCCCTCGGCGGCCCTGCTCTCCGGGAGGTGTTAAATGCCTACTATCAACTCGCTGCTCAACGTGGGGCGTGTTTCCCTGATCAGTAACCAGAACAATATCCACATTACCGGTAATAATATCTCTAATGTGGATACGCCCGGTTACTCCAGGCAGACTCCGAATATTGATGAAGTTCATGCCCTTAACTATAACCCGGGCCAGATCGGGCAGGGCGCTTATACTAAAGAGGTATTGCGCCATTTCGACTATTTCATTGAGCAAAGTTATCTGCAGAAATATGCAGCGCAAAATCGGGCCCAGTCGGAACTGAATTTGTTGCAATCCATTCAAAGCGTGTTTAATGAAGCAAATACTGACGGCATTTCTTCTCTGCTCAGTACGTTTTTCAGCTCCTGGTCCTCTCTGGCCGCCTCCCCCGATAAGCAGGCAGTGCGGGAGGGTGTGGTGACGTCCGGTGTGAATCTTGCCAGCTCCATTCGCCAGACCGAAGAATATCTGGCTACTTTTCAGAGTCGGATAGATAGCTACATCCGTCAGGATGTGGACTCCATAAACAGTCTGCTGGAGCAGATCGCGGAGTTGAACCGGCAGATTAATGTTTACGATGACCCGGGCAAAAACAATGCCAACACCTTGCTCGACCAGCGAGACCAACTGGTACGGGAATTATCTACCTATATTGACGTGGATATTGTGAATGGGGGCAGCGGAGACTACACAATTTATACGAAGGCCGGCCACACCCTGGTTCAGGACATTACAGCCTTTTCTCTTTCATACAATGGGCCTCAGTCCATTAAGTACAGCATTGATCCTGCTTCCACATACGACGGAGTGGCGAAATATTCAGGGGGTAGCTATAACGAATATACGCTTGAGTTTGTAAGCGGTGGTGGAGTAGGGACGGCCCAGTACCGGGTGTCGCTTGATGGCGGGAATACCTGGTTGACCGATGAAAACGGTCAGGAGAGAATTTTCACGGCCACTGACAGCGACAATATGGCCAATGTGGATGGGCTGGATATCTATTTTGACGGCACTGGAGATTTCAGCGTGGGTGACCGCTATGAGATTGTTCCTAAAAGCTCAGTGTATTGGATCACTCCCACCACAAAGCCCATGAACATTGCTCCCCAATTGTTGAACAACAGCACAGAGAATACTTCGCGCTTAAGCGGGGGAAGTTTGGCGGCTAATCTATATGTGCGCGACTACGATATCGGTAACTATCGAGCCCAATTGAATAACTTCGCCAAAAACCTGATCTGGCAGGTTAACCGCGAACACTCTCAGGGGGTTGGGGTTGTCAAAAACGATTACCTGCAAGGCAGCAACAAGGTGCAGCAAACCGATATTCCTTTGGGCAGCTATACTTCCGGGCTGGGCTACCATGATTATATGCAGTCGGGCAACGTCATGTTCTATGTCTATGACACGGCTTCCGGAGAACTGGTAAATGGTGCTTTCGGAACGTTGGATTTCAGTTTTGTGAATCCGCCCGGCTCCACCAATTTCGACCCGCAATATCACTCGCTTGAAAATGTGCGGGACGCTGTTAACAATGGTTACGGTACTTACCTTAACGCTTCTATTCAAGATAACAGATTGGTGATTAACACTGTTTCGGAAGATTTCCAATTCGCTGTGGGGGGCGACACCAGCGGGTTGCTGGCGGCCCTTGGCCTGAACACTTATTTCACTGGAGACGGCTCCGCAAATATTGCTGTTAATGAAGTTGTGGTTCAAAACAGTGATCGGATTTGCGCAGGCGCGGTCAACGGCGGTTATGAAGGCAACGTGGGCGATAACGATGTGGCCCGGGTTATTTCCAGTCTGATCGATAAGGAAGTGTGGATCCCCGGCTATGGCGGCAAGCACGGCAGTAACAGTACTCTGCTTGGCTACTATGGCACTCTGGTCAGTAGGGTGGGCAGCGACACCGGCCAGGCTCAATATACTTTGCAGTATGAAGGGGCGCTGGCAAGCGATTTGGACGCCCGTCAGGCTGAAGTCGCCGGGGTGAACCTGGACGAAGAGCTGACCTTGCTGATTAAATATCAGAATTCTTATAAGGCGGCGGCCAAGTTGGTGACTACAGCAGATCAGATGTACCAGACGCTGCTTGGGCTGAAGGAGTAGCAGCGGCTGAAAAAACAGAAGCTGCTTTGGCCTGACCGGGGGTTATGAACACTGCCTGGTAAAGTCGCTGCAGAAAAACCGTGGACCACGGGAACGAGCTGAAACTGTATTCAGGCTCATGACCTCTTAAAATCAAGTTGAGCTCGATTTTAAGATAGAGGAGATAAGCTATGCGCGTTACTCAACGCATTATTTACGGAAATATTGTGACCCACAGCAACAATTCTTTGGCCGCATTGACGGAATCCAATTTGCAGTCGGTCACCCAGAAGAAGGTGAATCGGCCCAGCGACAACCCCGCCGGTACGGCGAATATCTATGACTTGCGCGCATCGTTGGAAAGTCTGAATAATTATCATGCTAACGCCAACACCGCCAAAGGTTGGCTCACGCTGGCAGACGGCGTGTTGCAGCAGGTCAGTAATATGATTATTGAAGCCAAAACGCTGGACCTGCAGGGAGCGACCGGGACAGTCACCTCGGAGAACCGGGAACAGATTTCCTCGCAACTGCGTCAATATTACGAACAGGTGATCACCCTTGCCAACAGCAGCTATAACGGTCAGTATATTTTTGCGGGGCATAAAACTTCCGCTACCCCTTATCAGCAGGCTCTGAACGCCATGAGCTATGATGAAAATCTGGAGGGGGTTGATTACGAAGTAACGGGCGACAATAGCCATAGTGTGGTGGTACAGTTTTTGAGCACCGGAGAAATCGGTGCCGACAGTCTCGATTTCCGTTACAGCAAAGACGGCGGCACTACTTGGGAAACCGGCAACTTGCCGGCCGGAGCCGGTCCGAGTTTCCAGATGGATTTGGATGGGTTGAGCGTGGTGCTGCATAACGCTGCAGGCAAAACGGTTACGGCGGTGGATCCTGATGATTTAAATGAAAACGACAACGGCACTTGGCTTTGGGTCTATCCTACCGCTCAATATTATGGCGATGACAACGATAAACTCTGGGTGGATTCTTATGGAGCGGCCGGGGTCAACGCTGAAGCCCAGGGTTCCTTCTCTAGAGAAGTGGCCGTGCGCATTGATAATGTTGCCGGCGACGTAGTGACTTATTCCTACAGTACTGACGCTGGCAATTCATGGGTTCAGGGAAACACCGGGAATATTGACGCCGCCGGAGATACTCGTCTGCTGGTGCCGGGCGGTTATTTGAATCTTGGCGGCGCAGGCGGACTGGCCCAGGGTGATCAGTTTTTTATTCGCTCCCGCCGGGCGGACATCAGTCTGGATATTGCAAAAGGGCAGTCTCTGACCGTTAATAATGTGGGTAAAGAGATTTTCGGCGGTATCTATTCAGATCCTGATGGTACTTATCCCACTGCAGCTGATTCCATCAGCGGAGCGAACTTATTTGAAACAATGGGACGCCTGATTGCTTTCGCCGAAAACGGCAACCAGGAAGGCTTTCAGAGAGAATTGGAGAACCTGGAGGCGGCGCATCAGGTACTGTTGACTAAAGAAGCCACTGTTGGCGGAAGAATGAACCGGGCTTCAGTTGCTCAGCAAACCCTTGAAACAATCAGCGAGTCGGAAACACAGGCGTTGTCTTCTGTTGAAGATATCGATTACATTGAGTTGATGACCAAGATAGCTCAGCAAGAACTGGTTTATCAAAGCGTGCTCAAGTCTTCATCTATGTTGATGCAGCTCAGCCTGCTCAATTTTATTTAGAGCATTTTAACATTATAATCAGGTGCAGGGTAAAAGTTATGTTTAAGCTTGCTGCAGCGCTTTTCTCCACTGTTTACATCAGGCTGGTGTATAAGAATACAGTCTTAGATGGAACGTTTTAAGGCGGATTGTAACCAATTGCTGGAAGAGTTAATCTTGTTGCTCAACAGCGAGTTGTATTTTGGATTTATTGAATGACCAAGTAAGATATTATGCTGATTTTAACCAGACGCGCGGGCGAGAGCATTTATCTCGACGATGATATCAAAATTACCGTCCTTGAGGTACAGGGCAAGCAAATTAAGCTTGGTCTCGATGTGCCTGATGATATGACTGTTTACCGCGAAGAGGTATACTTGCGCATTCGCGAGCAAAACCGGCTGGCCTTGCAAACAAGCCAGTCCGACTTATTAGCAGCTGCAAAGTTATGGAAAAAATAGTTGAAACTAGGCTTGGCAAGCAGAAAATTTCGTTGGACAAGGCGGTTAATTTTCCGCGCGGGCTGATCGGGTTTGAGTCGGAACATAAGTTTGCGCTTTTGCAAATGCGGGAAGAATTTCCTTTTCTGATGTTGCAAAGCCTCAGCACTCCCTCGGTTGGTCTTTTGGTCACCGACCCCTATACCTTTTACCCTGAGTACCTGATTGAAATCGGAGATGCGGAGCAGAAAATATTGCAGGTTAAAAGGCGCGAGCAGCTTACAGTTCTGGTAACTATTTTTATTCCGCCAAACAAGCCGGAAGAAACAGTAATGAATCTTACCGGACCGATTTTAATCAATCATGAGTTGAAGATTGGTTTGCAGGTTCCGCAGGCAAACAGGAATTTGCCGGCTCAAATGTTGATTAAGCGCTGATTGCAGTTACTTCTTCCATAATGATTTTGCCTTTGACTTGAATGACATAAAGCCGGATAGTACTTTATATATCGGAGGCAAGGGAAGGGTAAAGCGGAAGAGGACTTGGTGTCGAACCCGGCAAACATAAGCGGGTTTTGGCCGCACGTTTTGCAGTGCCGCGTTGTGTTGTCTGCCGCAATAAGAGGGTAGATTTAGTCATGGGAGCTGGCTCCTCAGGCGTTTCGACGTAACAACTTGACTTGAATCAGCCCTGAGCACCTGATCTGCTTTCAAGGAGTGGAAATATTACATCAAAGCAACTAATCCCCGTTTAAACGGGGATTAGTTGGGAGTACCGGAATAGGTTAGATAATCTTCAGTAATGCTGCTGTCCAAATAAAGCCGCCGCCGAAGGTCGTAAGTAACACAGTGCTCCCGGCCGGCATTCGGCCGGCATTTCTGGCATCAGCCAGAGCTAGAGAAACTGAGGCTGACGACGTATTGCCATATTCAGATACATTACTGAAAAGTTTTTCTTCCGGGATATTCAGCCGGTCGCCCACAGCCTGAATGATTCGGTCATTTGCTTGGTGCGGGATGGCCAAAGCAATATCCTCAATTTTAAGCCCATTACGTTCAAGAATGGTCTGCGAGGCGCTGGTCATGCTGCGCACTGCTTGTTTAAACACTTCCCGGCCTTCCATACGGATAAAATATTCACGGTTAACCGGGGTACCTACCGTGTAATGTTCGCGTGAACCTCCGGCATGGATAGCGATCAGTTCACTGAATTCTCCATCGGTATCCACCAGTATATCTTTGATTTCAGCAGTAAATCCTTTTGGATCAGGAGGAAGGTTTTGTGAAACAAGCACCGCGCCCGCTCCGTCTCCGAACAACACGCAGGTTGAGCGATCACTCCAGTCAACTTTTCTGGTCATAATTTCCGCGGCCACGACCAGGATTAGCGCGTTGGGGTCTGCCTTCGCGGTGTAGCACGCCAACTGCAGTGCGTTGACAAATCCTGAGCAAGCGGCGTTGCAGTCAAAAGCCATTACCCCTTTAATACCCAGTTTGCGGATAAGAACACAGGCTGTAATTGGGCAAAGGGCATCCGGCGTAGCGCTGGAAACAAATACATGGGTAATATCGGTTACATTGCGCCCGGAATCGTGAAGAGCCGCCAGACTGGCTTTATAGGCCAAATCAGAGGTGATTTCATCAGGCGCGGCCATTCTGCGACGTTTGATGCCGGTGCGGGATGTAATCCATTCATCAGAGGTTTCAACCAGTTTTTCCAGGTAAGCGTTGTCGATAATTTTTTCAGGGACATATTTCCCAAGTCCATTGATGTATGGCACGGTAATCCTCTCCGGGAAAAACGAATATATTTATTGCTATCTTAACATGACGGCTTCTAATAAGCAATAAGCGCTTAGCGCAAAAATAGAATGGAGGTCCGGGCAATGCGGCGGACAGCATACATATCTGACGCTCCGTCAGCGTTACGAGCTTGGCAAAGCATAGTACACACGTGTTTAGCGCTTAACGTGTAAATTGTTTATGCTTAACTTGATGCCTTGCTGAAATCAGTAAGCTCTTCAGTTGCAGTAATGCTGGCTATCAGGTGTTCGTTGGTAGCATTGCGAACGTAAGTGGCAGCCATTTTTACTGCACTTTTGATGGCTTTGGCATTAGATGCTCCATGACAGACTAAAGCAATGTGCGAAAGACCAAGCAAAGGAGCCCCACCATACTCGGCATAGTCGAGCAGGCGGGAAAACCGTTTAAATGCACCTCTGGTCAGGAAAGATCCGATTTTGGTCAATAGGGAAGAGTCCAGTATTTCACGCTTTAACAAATGCGCGAACGAAGCACCCAAACCTTCGGAAAGTTTCAGCACCACATTGCCTACAAATCCGTCACACACAATCACGTCAAAATTGCCCGTGAACAGATCCCGCCCTTCGGCATTTCCGACAAAACCGATATTCCCGGCCATTTTAAACAGCTCGTATGCCTCTTTAACCAGGCTGTTGCCTTTTCCTTCCTCTTCTCCTATGGAAAGCAGACCAATGCGCGGGTTTTCTACTCCTAGAATGCCCTTGGAAAAAGCAGATCCCATCAGGCCGAACTGCAATAGGTTGTGGGGTTTGCAGTCGACATTGGCGCCGACATCCACTACTACGCAGGGAGCTTTCTCAGTGGGTATAACTGACGCCAGAGCCGGGCGATCCACACCTGGAATGCGCCCTAAAATAAAAATGCCACAGGCAACTGTCGCTCCGGAATTTCCCGCGCTTACCAGGCCGTGGGCTTTTCCTTCTTTCACCAGACGGCTGGCTACCTGAATAGAAGCATCTTTTTTGCGGCGCAGAATATCGGAAGGTTTTTCATTCATTTCCGCAATTTCTGACGCATGCACCACACCTACCAGCTCTTCATTGAAGCTGAGTTTGCGCAATTCTTCAGTAACACGGCCTTCATCGCCTACCAGGGTGACGTTTACCCCGGCTTCCATTGCTGCGTCAACGGCCCCCTGCACAATCACAGAGGGGCCAAGGTCGCCGCCCATGGCGTCCACGGCAATTATAACCGGGTCGTTAGTCATTGGCTGGAATGATTGCCCGCCCTTTGTAATTTCCACACTTTGTGCAAGCGCGGTGGGGCAGGGTGGGTTCGCCGCACTGGCAATAAACTACAGAAGGCACATCAACGTGATGATGTGAACGGCGCATACGTTTTTTGGAAGCGGATTTTTTGTTCTGTTGAACAGCCATTTTAATCTCCTACAAGTCCGGTTGACTTGAATAACAATTGAAATCCTTAGCTGTACTGAGCAGCGGTCGGAAATGATAGCCAGTTCTTTTATTCTATCTGGGCGTGATTGTCCAGAAAATTTTAGTTCAATTCAGGAACCGGTGCAGCTTGAGTTTTATATGGAACACGTTGGATTTTAGGACCGGTTTTTTACATACAGTAAGCTTGCTGCAAAATTATTCTGTTTGTCTTGGGCTGCCTGCTCCAGTCAGCCTTTTGGAGCAGGTGGTGCGTTATCTGGGTAGTTTAATCCGAATTCAACTGCTTTTTTAAGTGTTTTAAGTGCGAGCGCGCGCCCCAGTCGTGTCGGTTCGGACGGGTCGCCCCCCGCGCTCAGGCTGATGCGGCAAGATCCGTTTGCGGCTGCGGCAAAGCCTCGCAGGTGAAGCGTGTTGTTTTCAAATCGGGCAAGCGCTCCCACCGGCGCGTGGCAGCCTGCATTAAGCTCGCGTACGAAAGCTCGCTCTGCTGCTACACAGCTTCTGGTCTCGGGGTGATCAAGGCAGTGGAGCAATAAGTCCAAGTCACGGCGGGCGGCGAGGTATTCCACCCCAAGCGCGCCCTGCCCGGCCGCCGGAATATGGATTGAGCAGGGTAAAGCGATGCAGTGCGGTGTTGAGATATTCAGTCGGGAGAGTCCGGCTCGAGCAAGCACGATTGCATCCACCTGGCCTGCGGCAAGCTTGGATATGCGGGTTGCAACATTTCCTCTCAGCGGGACAATGTGTAGGTCAGGGCGCCTTGCCAGAGCTTGCGCCTGCCTTCTCAGGCTGGAAGTGCCTAGTTTGGCCTTTTCCGGCAGTTGTGAGAAATCAGTATAGCGGAAAGACAGAAACATATCCTCAACCGGACCGCGTTCCAGGACTGCGCCTATTTTCAGACCCGGCGGCAGGTGCATGGGCATGTCTTTCATACTGTGGATGGCCAGATCTGCCCGGCAATCCAGCAGGGCTTGCTCAATTTCTTTTACAAACAGTCCTTTTCCTCCGATTTCCGCCAGAGGAAGCTCCTGGAATCTGTCACCTTTGGTTTTGACGATCAGGAAGTTGACAGCTATGTCCGGGCACAGAGCAATAATTTTGTTTTTCAGAAACCGGGCCTGCCATAAGGCCAGAGGGCTGCCCCTTGTGGCCAGGGTAAGCATTTTAGGGAAATCGTTCAGTATTGCGGTCTGCATCAGTTTGTCAGTATCAGACTACTGGAGTCAGGAATGTATCAATCGGAATGTTCTTGACTGTTATGCAATAAGGGTGTGATTTCAGCCACATTTTCAAACAGATAATAGTCAATAAGTCGGCAAAGCATGTGCCCGGCGGAAATATGTACTTCCTGAATAAGCGCGGTGTGTTCAGCTTCCACGTTGAGCAGATAAGTGCAGAACGGGGGCATCTCTCCGCCTTTGCGCCCGGACAGACCTACAGTCACGATGCCACGCTCACGGGCGGCAATAAGCGCCTCAATGATGCTGCGGCTGTTTCCTGAGGTGGAAATGGCTACCAGCACATCACCTGGTTGACCCAGCGCCTGGACTTGTTTGGAAAAAACAAAATCGAAATTATAGTCGTTGGCAATGGCCGTAAGGGCGGAAGTGTCAGTGGTCAGAGCTATACCGGCCAGAGGGGGGCGTTCAATCATGAACCGGTTGGTCAGTTCAGCGGCTATGTGCTGAGCGTCTGCAGCGGATCCGCCGTTGCCGCAGAACATGATTTTATTACCTTGGGCCAGAGCCACAGCCATCATTTTCGCTACAGCGGCAATTCTGGCGCCCTCTTTTTTGAAGAAGGCTTCCCGCAGTCTGGCGCCGGCAGCGGCATGATCCATAATTATCTGTAAGGCGTTATCCATGTTTCCTCAAAGTTGCCGGCAATGCCTATATGACATGCCGGGCTGCATAATAGCCGGATAGAGTTTGAAAAACCTTCTGACATTTTTAATTACTATCTGAAAAAGGGCAAGAGCAATTTCAAGCAGGATTATTTATTCCTGGATATTTAGCTGAAAAAGTGTATACTACACACAGAGCAGCTCCGTTTTGAAACTGTTGATTCTAAAGATGGTGATGCCCTCAAGCTGCGGTGAAGTGAGTATATCTCTTTTTCCGGCGTTGTGAAATAATCGGACGCCGGCGCGGCCCGAGCGAAACATCGGGTGCGGTATCCCGTGCGGGCGACCACTCCCTCAGTCACCGGAACTTTTAAACGTTCCGGTGGTTTATCTCGCAAATTCTTTCTTCCGTCAACTCATTCCGGGGTAAAGTGGCATTAATGAAAAAGATCGGGAACTGGACGCAAATATTTCATAACTGCCCGGAGTTCAGGTCTTTTTTTCAACAAGATGCCAACGGCAATGAGAGTTGCCGAATCAGCGAACTGGCTCAGCTTAAAGAATTCCTGAAATATTTATATATCAAACACTATCTGGTAAAACCTTTTCTGGAATTGAAAGATTACCCTTTGGTGGAAAACCGGGAACTTCTACCCTCTTTTGAGGCGGATGCTTATGAGCATAAGTCGCTTCCCGCCTTCAGTCTGGTTGCCTTTGACCGACAGATATCTTATTTTAAAGAGATCTTCCAGTTTGATATTCTGCATCCTAAAAACGAGCCGCGTCAATTGTCTTTGCCGCAAGAGGGCTCTTATTTCAACCTTCAGACCAATCTTCCCACCAATCTGAGCGTAGTGCTGGGGCGTATTGCTAAAAAGCAGCATGAGGCTTTCCGCGCTAAATTCGCCCGGCAGGATATTACGGATATCACCCTTTTTCCTGAGCTTTTGCCATATCTTGCTGAAATGGACCGGGCCCAGGTGCTGGCCAGAGGCAGGGACGGGCATTTTTATCTGGCCGGTGTATATGCCTCTTTCCCTTCCGATCTTGATGCGGAAATCAAGCGGTTCGGCCTTAGAATAGGCAAGTTCCGGGTAGATGATGATGAAAGTTACGAGTATAACCGCCTTTTCGTCTATCAGTACCTGATGGAGCTGTATGGCTTCCCCATAGTCTCTGAGCGGCGCACTTCCGCTGCTTTGTTCGCGCGGCGGCTGCATAAAATCGGAGAGCGTTTCCTGATTTTTGTGTTGGGACAAAGCGACCGCTGCTTAACCGTAATTTCCAATCTGGGCGGACACAGTCTTTATCCTAAGGTGGAAAAATTTGCTTTGGTACAAGTGGATCCGGACCAGGCAGATGCAATCAACAGCCTGGAACAGCGCAATTTGTTTCTCGACCGGGAGCGGCGGGCGGTGATCTTGCATGTGACCTATCACCAGCACAAGTTCAACCCGGATAATATCCGTCAGGAACGCGCACTGTCGGTAGATAAGCAGGAAGTGCTGCATCCGCTTACCGGGGAAGTGTTCGCCTATAACATTATTAAGGATAATACCAACTTTTTCTTGCGGTTGAATGATATTGTGAGAGGCGAATATTACGGTCGCACCGTATTCAAACGCACAGAGGTAGTGGAGAACACTGATACGGAAGAAAAGAGACTGAAGTTTCTTTATGCCTGGCTTTCCAAACATCAGGTGAGAATTGTGGGCTACTCCGATGAGTTTTTCGGCAATATCGCCAAGGTGCTGGACAATTATCTGCTCGCACCGGAAAACTATCCGGCCTTTGAGTCTTTACGCGAGCTGCACCAGGAGGTTTGGGCCAAGTTCAACTATATCGAACAGGCCAGAAAGGTGCGTTTGCTTGAGGACATCAGTCGACGCAGTTTAAAAGGAGAGCGTATCGGTTATGGCCGTATGTTGGAGGAAGCCATAGCCTTGCTTAAAGAATTGAAATTTGAAATCAGCAACTATTTTGAGCCGTTGGTCTGTCACATGATCGGTCTGATGGAAAAGATGCTCAATGATCGCTACCTGATCAAAAATTACATCCAGCCTCAAGATACCGAGATTACGGCCTATGGAGCGGAAATCAGACGCAACTACAAGAAATTGGTGGGCCTGTTGGATGACTTCCGGGCCGTGCGCAAGGCCCGCGGCGATTCCGCAGCAAAGAATAATGGTCAGGGAAGCTCTGGCGGCGCTATTTAGAGCAAGTGACTGCAAAGTTGCGACAGGCGCGCCCTGCCGCGAACGTCAACCGTTGGCGGTGATGCACCCTACGGATGACGACAACCCGACCTGGCTAAGCGGATTCACTTTCCGTCGCTCCCGCCGAAGCTGGCGTACCAAATTACTCAGTGAGGAACAGCAGTGTGGGCATGTTTAAACGCGCTGCTGCATACCCCATGACCGGTTGAATGCAGCAGCGTTGTGATTAAGAAGCAGCCTGGTGATTGCAAGCCTGATTGATGTAAGGCGAAGAACCGGACTGCCGTCGTTTGGGTATGTCGGGTCAGCGGTAGATAAGTCTGTCCAGATGCGGTTCAGGCACTGACTGAGATGCGCTGACCTTGGCCGCTGGCTCCGGTTGCAGCACCACCTATGCCGACGCTGATGCCGCCAACGCCGCCTGCACCGGATTGAGACATTTCCATCAACTGCTGCTGGAGTACCATAAGCTGTTGATTGAGCATATCCAGCTCTGCCTGAATGGCTTCAGCCTCGGCATTGCCTGTTATGGAGCCAGTATTTCCGCCTCCCATGGCCTTGGCCAACTTAGCTTCCGTCTCTTGAATTTCGCGTTTGAGTTGCTGAATCTGCCTTTGAATGAATTCTTTGGTATCGGCGGCAGTGTTAAGCTCTTCCCCATCACTTTGCCCTGTTTTGTTTAAACCGGCTCCGGAAACAGCGCTTCCTTGCTGCATGGCCCGGCCTTCAGCAGATATGTTTACAGTGTCTTCTGGCGAGGCGAGTGCCTGCTCCTGCAGGTCGCTTCCAGATGCACGCATGCGTTCAAGCAAATCTTCAGAAGTTGGCCTGTTTAATGTGCTTACAATAAGTTCCATTATAATCCTCCTGTATTCCCAATGGAATATAAAGGGCATCTTCGTCACTTTGCGGCAAGAGCTGATTCAGTCCGGCAAATCCTTCCGAAATCTATATCGGCAGGCTGCAGCAAAACTTAAACCCTGCCAATCAGGCCAGGATCGGCAACAGATACCTCCGTAAGGTATTTCAGCGGCTACCGGCGTGTGAGAAAATTCCGTGTTTTACAATTGATATGCAACGAAGCAATTATCATGCCTGAACGTTGGTCAGGCAGATAACTACTACTCGTTCAGACAACTGGCCGGTGGTATGGGTCAATCTACTTGACAACGACTTCAGCCGTTCCCGCAAGATGTTTGCTAGTGTCATCTTGGGGGGGGATCCTGCAAGCAGTATGATTAAAGTCGGTATAGTATAAAAACAGAGTGAACTGCTTCACATGATAGGGTTGCCGTCATCGTTGCAGGTGGGCGCCATGCCCGCATGAAGACTTTTGCCTCGCTGGGACAATGATTACTGGCCCATGTAATTTTGCACAGACTGTCGGCTCATGCAAATTGGACACAAACCAAGGTTTGCAGAACCGGGTGAATCCGGTGCTGTCATCAGCAATAAGCTCTTGAGAATGCTGTAAATCAGCAAATAGTTGTTGACTTTTTCCAATAATTTCAGTATGTTAGATAGGCAAAACGAGTTGAACAGGCACTTCTGAACCAGCCGGAAGGTTGTTCATAAAAACAGTCCTGAAACATTTTGCTGAAAGCAGGGCAGGTTTGGCCCAACCCCAGATTATACCTGTCTGTCTGTCTGTCTGTCTGTCTGTCTGTCTGTCTGTCTGTCTGTCTGTCTGTCTGTCTGTCTGTCTGTCTGTCTGTCTGTCTGTCTGTCTGTCTGTCTGTCTGTCTGT
>CALUZB010000020.1 GCA_944325195.1 uncultured Desulfovibrionaceae bacterium
CCCGAGGCTTTTCGCAGCCTGCCACGTCTTTCTTCGCCTATCAGCGCCAAGGCATCCGCCTGTTGCCCTTACTTACTTGTTCTCTACTTGAACTCTCTCTACTCTCACCTATTAATTGTCAAATAACTCTGAGCTTATTCATCTCAGCCTCAGACTCCAAAAGTCTGAATTTTGTTTGGTCAGCTTTTTGTGACTGACGTGAGGGTGGTATTTACGCCTTTGCTCTCAACTTGTCAACAAAAAAAATAAAAAAATTATATAGATTGCTTTTGGCTATTATTATATACTTGCACATCATTACATTGCTGTAAAACTTAACTACTAAGAGATGTTTGATGATCACTGTAGCTTTTGTCAATTCCACTAAGAAGTGGGGCGGCGTTAAAACACATACAATCAG
Source organism: uncultured Desulfovibrionaceae bacterium (assembly GCA_944325195.1). Classification (GTDB taxonomy): domain Bacteria; phylum Desulfobacterota; class Desulfovibrionia; order Desulfovibrionales; family Desulfovibrionaceae; genus RGIG1962. The sequence goes on from CALUZB010000020.1 coordinate 401, forward strand.
CTTTGGAGAAAAACTGGTAGGGTCAGGGCACAAGGTTCTTATTTACGCCCGGGATGATCGATTTCTGAGTAAATCTAACTCCTGTCAATTTCATACTCATAAAGTCGATTTTGGTGTAGACTACAGCCCTTTAAGCATTGCTTATTTTTATAGGGAATTTAAGCGTCAGAATGTAAATGTGCTGATCGCAAATGTGGGCAAAGACATGACCACAGCCGGCATTGCAGCACGTCTACTCGGAATTCCAGTAGTGCAGCATATCGGCGCACATCTCGACATGCTCCCCAAACTCAAATATAAAATCCTGCACAATTTTTTAAAACCCATTTTTTTCTGCTCCTCTGAATATATAGGGGAATATTTTATGAAGACCGTCCCTTGGGTGAAGGCGGACAGTGTAAAAGTTATTTTGAATGGGAAAGTTCCTGGAACAGAAGAACTGAAAACTCATAGCCCTCGCCGCTTAGTCGCAACCCAGCAGTTGAATGCAGACAAAGGCCATGATACCCTGCTTAAAGCAATCGCCAAAATCTCCTCACAACCTTTGGAATTTCACATTGTAGGCACCGGAACCCATGAGGAAGAATTAAAACTCCTGTCCAACAAACTAGGATTGCAGGACAAGGTTATTTGGCACGGCTTTACCACCGATGTTGACTCTATTCTGGCAGAATCGGATATTTTCTTGCTAGCTTCCCTGATGGAGGGATTGCCGAATACTCTATTGGAAGCCTTAAGTTCAGGACTAATGCCAATATGCAGAAGCGTTGCAGGAAACTATGAGGTGTGGCCAGACGAACTACAGGAATATCTGCTGCCGTATGAAGCAGATGAAAATGTATTTGCCGAAGCCATCAGTAAAGCACTTGCTCTCAGCGATGAAGAACTTCTGGCCGCGAAACACCATGCTCGCAAAGCATGTGAAGAAAAATGCAATCTTAATCTTTTGAGTAAGCAGTTTGAAGAGTGGCTGGTTGAACTAACCGCTAGAAACAATAAAGCAAAAGTAAGTTAAGATAAGTACAGGCGCACTAGCTCCAACCAGGGATCAGAAGAAAATTAATCCCTTTTCAACGGTATGATCGCGCCAAGGTCAAGCCCGTCTTCATATATAGTGGTTGTATATGGATACATTTCCACTCCGTTGTCCACAGCCGCCCAGAACAGGCGGGCATATTCCGGGTCTATCGCGGCTGCCGGGGCAAAGGCGGTTGCATCACAACGCTGCACCAGAAAAAAGCAGGCAGCGCGCAAACCTTCAGACCTGAGGCGCATTAACTGGCGCAAATGCTTCCGACCGCGCAAAGTGGCTGCATCCGGAAACCGGGCAACACCGTTTTCCACCAAAGTGACGTTTTTGCATTCGCACCACAAATCCGGTTGCCCGCCGCCACTGAAGAAGGCATCCAGCCGTGAACTCTCCCCTTGCAGAGACAGCTCCGCCGGCAAAGCGCACTCCATTTTCAAGCAAGTATAATCCCGGGCGAAAATAAGTTCCCCGGCCTCAAAGGCGGCTTTAAGCAGCCGGTTCGGCATACCGGTATTCACCCCGCACCACACGCCTTCCGCTTCAATAAATTCAAGGGTATAGGCCATTTTTCTGGCGGGATTGGCGGCTTTCGACACCAGAACCCGGTTACCGCAAGCAAGCAACCCCTGCATGGCCCCGGTATTATTAGTATGTACCCAGACTGCTTGGCCATGCATTTGCGCTTCCACGCTAAATCGCTTATAACGCCGGAGGAATCTCCCCTCGAGCAAGGGAGTCGCATACTTCACCAAAGGATTGTTCATATAATCAAGCCCGGGTACAAGTTTAAAACAATATTTGCGCTTAAGCAATTTACATAGCGCAATGAGTTTGATAGCTTATTCGGGTAATAATCTTAAACTTAAGGGTTTGTAATGAATTTCAGCCACCGTATGGATTTTATCGCTCCCTCCGCCACCTTGGAGGTCAGTGCCAAAGCTGCTGAATTGCGCAGCCAAGGGCATGATATTATCAGCCTGTCTTTAGGAGAGCCGGACTTTCCAGTTCCGGAGCATGTGGTGAATGCAGTTGTGGAAGCCGCTCAAACCGGAAGAGCCCCCTACACGCCTGTGCCGGGCCTGCCGGCGGTTAAAGACGCAGTTACCCTTTACTTCAAACGGGTTTACAATGTTGCTCTGCCTCGCGAATGTGTGATTATTTCCAACGGCGGCAAGCAGGTGCTGTTCAACCTGCTCATGGCTCTGCTTAATCCCGGCGACGAAGTACTGTTCCCCCGCCCCTACTGGCTGAGTTATCCGGATATGGTTCACCTGGCCGGCGGCACACCCGTGCCGGTACGACCGGAAACACCCAACTCCAAAATTACTGTTTCTGATCTGGAGCGGGCTTATACACCCAAGTCAAAAATCCTGATCTTGAATTCTCCGGGCAACCCCACCGGTACCTGCTATAGCCAGGAAGAGTTGGAAATTCTGGCAAAGTGGGCGATGGAGCGGAACATTTTCGTAATCTCCGACGAAATGTACGATCAATTGTGCTATCTGCCCAGTGGACTGTCCAGCCTTTCCCGCTTACTGCCCCAATTTTCCGAACAGCTGTTCATAGTAAACGGGCTTGCCAAAAGTTTTGCCATGCCCGGCTGGCGGGTAGGTTACGGCATAGGCGCGCCGGAACTGATTGCCAAAATGTCCACCATTCAGGGGCAAAGCACCTCCAACATCTGTTCGCTGGCCCAGGCCGCTGCCTTGGCCGCACTTACCGGCCCTTATGACACTGTAGAGCAGATGCGCAATGTCTATATGCAACGGCGCGATTTGGCCATGAACTACATCTCGCTCTGGCCAAACGTCAGTTGCCCTATGCCGGACGGCGCTTTTTACATTTTCCTGAATATCTCCAAACTGTTCAGCGAGCAAATTCCCAATGATATAGCCATGTGCACGCACCTGATGACCAAAGCGGGCGTGGCCCTGGTACCCGGCACGCCATTTGGAGACAGCCGCTGTTTACGTCTCTCGTACTCAACCGATGAAGAAACTCTCAATTTGGCCCTGGAAAAATTATCCCCTTATCTGGGTGGTTAACCAATGCGGGGAGGCCGGGCCTTATCATCTTTATTTAAGGAGGGCAGATGCCCCACAATAATAAAAGTCAGTTGGTTTGGACTCATGCCTGGCCATTTGATTGTGTAAATAAGCCATGTCCATATACAATGCCGGGCGCCCCCGCAAAAGACACCGGGCCGGCTTGCACGCAACTTCAAGTAACAGCTGAGCGGTTGTTCTCAGAGCTTCAGAACCGAAACCTGCCGTTCGTAAGCATGAGTTATGTTGAAGAACTGACCATTCAGCTAAAAGAAATGGCCGCTCATATCTGTTCCTTCAATCACATGCTTTTATTGGGAATAGGCGGCAGTGCCCTCGGGGCCAGAGCTCTGCAGAAAGCTTTCTACCCGCAACAGGACTGGCCCGGGCATAACAATGACCCCAATGCGAAAAATCTGTGGATTGCGGATAACATCGACCCGGAAAGTTTGCCGCAATGGTTCGAGCGCCTTCCTGCGGAACAGACTCTGGTAGTAGTCATCAGCAAGTCGGGCGGAACCATTGAAACCATGGCCCAATACTTCCTGGCGGAAGAGTGGCTCAGGAATAAGCTCGGCTCCAATTATAAGCAACATCTGTTGCTGGTCACTGATAAAGACAACGGCTTTCTGCGGGCAAACGCCAATGCCTTGAGCCTTACAGCTCTGCCGGTGCCGGCAAAGCTGGGCGGGCGCTACTCAGTGCTCAGCGCTGTGGGCCTTGTCCCCGCCCTTTTCTTGGGCCTGCACTGGGAAAACCTGATTAAAGGGGCCAAAGACCTGTTTAATCCCTTAAATCAAGCCCAAACGCCCCAAGCCATGGAGGAGGCTTTGCATACTCATCCGGCCTGGTCTTTAGCGGTTTGGGCCAAGGCCATGCAGGACCAGGGCCTTGATGAGCTTATTTATTTCACCTATGTTCCCAAGCTGGCAACGTTCGGGCCGTGGTTTGCTCAACTATGGGCGGAAAGTCTGGGTAAATCCGGAAAAGGCTCCATGCCCTTGCCGGCTACCGGTGTTACCGACCAGCATTCGCTGCTGCAAATGTTTCTGGACGGTCCCGGGAATAAGGCCTGCCTGTTTGTAAGCAGTAGCGGGTTGCCTGAGGGACGGCGCTTCCCCGCGCATCTTGATGAAGATTGGTCATATCTGGCCGATAAAAGCCTTAAAGATTTGTTGCTTGCGGAAACTCTCGGCTCGCGCATGGCGTTGGCGGAACGGGGGACGCCCTTGCTGGAACTGCGTCTGGCTGAAACCGACGAATACAATGCAGGTAAGCTGATAGCCCTGCTTGGGCTTGCAACTGTGTTTACCGGTTGGTTAATGGAAATCAACCCGTTGGATCAGCCCGCGGTTGAGCTTGGAAAACGTCTGGCCAAAGCCAGTCTCGGGTCTGCCGGTTTGAATGAAGAGAAAGAGATGCTTGCCAAGTTCAGGAGCATTCCTGAACTTGCAATAGAATTCTGACTGCCGGGAATTCTGCAGATGTAATTTTATAATGACTTCTGATTCCGGACAAGAAGCTGCAATCAGGTTTTTCAGCCAAGTGTCCATACATGCGAATTCCAGGCAATGCAGGACATCCGATAAAAGCTGACTCCGCTTTTGGAGAACTGCTCAACGTGAATATACCGCTGGGACGCAGATGAACGCATCGGACGCTTCCCCGACTATTTTGTGAGGCAATGAAGTGACCCCGAAAAATAAAGAGAACAGTGAGTTTTCAATTGGGATAATCCGCTTTCTCTCCTGGATTTCTCTGGTATTGATACTTGCTTGCAACATTGTGCTTTCAGCGCTGATTACCAACCACGCAAGAGACATTCTCCTGCAAAAGCAAAAAGACTTCGGCAGTTTGCTTGCCCAAAGTGCTGATTATCAGATTTACCGGAGGTATTCCATCCCCCTCGCCATGGGCAGTCGCGTTCTGCAACTGTCTGATCGTGCCCCTGCGTTTGAACCTCTTGAACAGGTGCTCGGTTCGGTGTTCCAAGGCGCGAAAATAGATTCCACCCGCATTTTCTCCTGGGATTCTACCGTAACTTACTCCAACTTCGGCAGTGAAATGGGAAAACGTCATCTCGCGCCACCGGCAGTGGAGCGGGTGCGCAACTCCGATCAGCCGGAAATTGAGGTAATCAGCAACCTTCCCGGTTGGCGATCCATGTTTGCTCTCTCGCCCGAACCTGGCACATTCATGCTCAGGGTAACTTATCCGCTGGGCACTCAAAACCGTCTGCTTTCCTTTGAAGACGAGGGTCCGAAACTGGATATCCTGGAATTCAGCCAGGATATAACTGAAGACTACGAAGCAATTATCCGTTTCCAATGGTCAATCCTGGCACTTGCATTCGTGTCTTCCCTGATATTGTTTGCCTTACTCCAACTTTTCATCAGGCGCACGGAAAAAATTCTGTCAGCACGAGTCAAAGAAAAAGAACGCCTCGAACGCGAGCTGCACCAAAATGAAAAACTGGCCAGCATGGGCCGGGTTGTATCAAGCATCGCACATGAGATCCGCAACCCGCTGGGCATTATCCGTTCCACCGCAGAACATCTGCTGCGACGCCACGAAAAGGACAGCACAGATAAAACCAGTGCCGCGTTGCTGGGGGCCATTTACGATGAATCATGCCGCCTTTCGACAACCATTACCGACTTTCTCGATTACGCCCGCCCTAAACTGCTTACCCCCCAGCCGGTGGATTTACTGGCCCTGATTAACCAGGCGCTGATTTTTCTGGGGAATACGCTGGAAAAGAACAATATCAAAGTCAATGAGCATTTCCCGAACCACAATAACGGTGTATGGGTTTCGGGAGACAAAGATCTGCTTTACCGGGCTGTGTACAATATTCTGGCCAATGCGAGCCAGGCAATGGAACAGGATGGGGTAATCAGCGTGGACATAGCAGAACAAGGCGACACAATCCAACTTTGCATCAGCGACAACGGACCCGGATTTTCTGATGAAGCGCTCTTGCGCGGTCTGGACCCGTTCTTTACCACTAAAGAAGACGGAACAGGTCTGGGGTTGGCTATTGTGCAAAGCATCATTCAGAGCCATGCCGGCGAAATAGCCATTTCCAACCAAAGCTCAGGGGGAGCCAAGGTATGCATCACCTTGCCGAAAGCCGGAAGACCTGAAAATCAAAGGAATTGAGCCGGGTAGCGTAGGAAGTTTAAAACGCGGCATTGCGCAACCGTCTGCAAAGTTTAGAGGTACGAGTATGAACGAGCAATCCCATGTCCTGATTGTGGACGACGAAAAAAACTACCTGCTGGTGTTGCAGGCAGTGCTTGAAGATGCGGGCTATAAGGCAACCGCGCTCAATGATCCGGAAACGGTTCTGCCCTTTCTTGAAGAGTCTGAAGTTGACATCATTATCACCGACATGAAAATGCCCCGGCTCAGCGGACAGGAAATACTTGAACATGTGAAGCGCGATTACTCCCATATTCCGGTTCTGATCATGACTGCCTTCGGCTCGATTGAAGGAGCGGTTGAGGCCATGCGTTGCGGTGCTTTCGACTATATCACCAAACCTTTTTCCAATGACGAGTTACTGCTGGCAGTGCAAAACGCAAGCATTCTGGCTAAAGCGCACCGACAATACCGCCTGTTGCAGGAAAATCTGGAAAATCGATTCGGCATTAACCAGATCATCGGCCACTCCAAAGCCACTCAAGAGCTGCTGTCTATGGTGGAGCGAGCCGCGCCTGCAAAAAGCACCGTGCTGATTTACGGCGAGTCGGGCACAGGCAAAGAACTTATTGCCAAAGCCATTCACTTTGCATCACCCCGGGCAAAAGCCCCGTTCATTTCCGTAAACTGCATGGCCCTGAACCCCGGCGTGCTTGAAAGCGAGTTGTTCGGCCATGAGAAAGGCTCGTTTACCGGGGCAGTTGCCATGCGGCGCGGCCGTTTTGAGCTGGCTGACGGCGGTACACTGTTTCTGGACGAAATCGGAGAACTCTCCCCGGAGTTGCAAGTCAAGCTGTTGCGGGTGCTGCAGGAAAGGAAATTTGAACGGGTTGGCGGGAATGAAGAAGTTGAAGTCGATATTCGAATTGTAACGGCTACAAATAAAAATCTGGAGAAAGAAGTGGAAGAGGGGCGGTTCCGGGAAGACCTGTACTACCGCCTGAACGTGGTCCACATTGAAGTGCCGCCACTGCGCGAACGCCGGGAAGACATCCCCCTGCTTGCAGCTCATTTCGCCCAAAAATATGCTGAGGAAAACGCTGTTCCAGCCAAAACCTTTTCCCCCGATGCCATGGATTACCTCACCGCCTATGAATGGCCGGGCAATATCCGGCAGCTTGAAAATGTAGTCGAACGGTGTATGGTACTGGCAAGTGGAGAGATGGTCAATGTTACCGACCTGCCCGCTGATTTACGCGATGAAGAAACCCAATATAAAAGTGCTGTGGATTTATTGCCGGTTGAACTGGATCTGGCCGATGCCCTGGAAAAGATTGAGGCGGCAGTTATCCGCCGTGCCCTGGTACGCGCCGACTTCGTACAGGTGAAAGCGGCAGAACTTCTGGGCATATCGAAAAGTCTGCTGCAGTATAAACTGAGAAAATATAAAATTGCCGGACATTAATTACCACCGGCAATCGGGCCTATTGTATAAAATGGTTGTTTGTCCTATATTCGCACTGAGGCTGGCGTCCATAACAAATGCGTCAACCTTGTCGCTCAAGTATATTCTTACTACTGTTGTCAGGTTAGCTGTTTAAGTCAGGGTTTGTCTTTGCTGTTTCAGCACTATGTCTCTGATGACGGCAAAAACAGTTATCCGCACGGGACACTCCCACCGCGGCAAGGTATGCTCTGCTTTTAACGCAGCTTTGGGGGCAGAATAAAACTTGAAAGGTATGACAGCTCAAAACTCCTTGCCTGCATGGGGGCCTCCACGCCGCTCATCTGAGCAGATGATAAATGCCATACAGCAAGCCAATGAGGAATTTTAGCTTAACGAGGTCAACTATGAAACACTGGCTGATTATAAAACCGTTTAACGCCTTTCTCTATTCTCTTTCCGGAATACGGACAGCTATTTCCACTGAACGGGCTTTTCAGCAGGAAGCCATTGTATTTCTTATTTTATTAATAGTGATTCCCTCGTCTGGAATAGACTTCCATTCCGGTGTACTGATATTACTGGCCTGGACAGTGGTAATGGTAGCAGAGCTTCTGAATTCGGCCATAGAAGCCTGTTTTGACCGGATAAGCACAGAGGAACACGCGCTGGCAAAAATCGGAAAAGATCTGGCTTCCGCTGCTGTGTTCCTGAGTATATTGTTCAATATCGGTCTCTGGATAGCGGTTGGAATAAGACACCACAGCTAACGCGCCAACATTTCAACCATATCGCTCTCTGGAATACATGGGATTATGCACATCCATATTGTGACCCTCTTCCCCGAATTCTTTCAATCGCCTTTGCGTTGCGGCCTGCTGGGCAAAGCGATAGAAGAAGGCATAATTACAGTCCACCTGCATAACCCGCGCAAATTTACTTCTGACGCGCATCAGAGTGTGGATGATCGCCCTTATGGCGGCGGCCCGGGAATGGTGATGTTGCTTGACCCATTGGTGCAGACTCTGGAAGAAATTGACAGGCAAAACAACGGAGAGAGTAAAACCTTATTAATGGCTGCTTCCGGTTACCGTTTCAACCAGCAAATGGCCTGTTCACTAGCAAAAGAAGAATCCATCACTATTATTTGCGGACGCTATGAGGGGGTTGATGCCCGTCTGACTGAGCTCTTCCCCATCTCGCCAATTTCTATCGGAAGCTATGTCCTGAACGGCGGCGAAACTGCTGCACTGGGAGTGCTGGAGGCTGTAAGCCGTTTACTGCCCGGCTTTATGGGGCACGATGAATCCGGCGATGACGAGAGTTACTCACATGGACTCCTGGAATATCCGCATTATACCCGTCCGCCGGAATATCGCGGCCTGAAAGTACCTGAAATTCTCACTTCCGGCAATCATGCCATGATCTCCCGCTGGCGTCGGGCCAAGTCCCTGGAAGCCACCTGGAAAATGCAGCCGGAAATGCTGAAAGAGAATTTCTTTGACCAACAAGATATTTTTATATTAAAGCAACTACCCAGAAAACGATTGGGGCGCAATCTTTTTGTCGCATTGGTCCACTACCCGGTGCTGGACCGTGAGAAAAAAAGTGTAGCGGTGTCTTTGACAAATCTGGATATTCACGATATAGCACGTTGTTCCTGCAGCTATGGCATGGGCGGTGCTTTTATTGTTACCCCGCTAACTGACCAGAAACGTTTGCTTGATGAGATTATTACGCACTGGACAAGCGGAGCGGGGGGGCAGTCTAATCCTCACAGAGCTATGGCTTTTGAAAGCATAATCCCTGTGAACTGCGTGGAAGAGGCTGTAGAGGAAATCTCCCAGATATGTGGGCAACCCCCTTATTTGTTGGCTTCAAGCGCCCAGGGGCCGGGGGATGTTAGTTTTACAGAAGTCCGACGTTTTTTGGGACAAAGGCCGGTGCTTCTCCTTTTAGGCACAAGCCAAGGCTTATCGCCTCTGGTTTTAAAGCAATGCCAGGGAATGCTTCCCCCCTTACGCTACCTGGACAGTTATAATCACCTGTCTGTGCGTATGGCCGGCGCAATTATTATTGACCGAATACTCGGCGATCTGGATTAACAGCAAGTATTTATTTTATTTGGAGATATAAAATGAGCCTGATTAGAGAAATTGAAAGCGAACACATGCGTATGGACCTGCCGGAATTTCGTTCCGGAGACACCGTTAAAGTTCACTTAAGAATTATTGAAGGGGAAAAGGAACGTATTCAGGTGTTCCAGGGAAACGTAATCCGCATCAATCGCGGCACTACCGATGCCACTTTTACAGTTCGCAAAATCTCTGACAACGTCGGTGTTGAGAGAATTTTCCCGATGCATTCACCTTTTATAGATCGCGTCGAAGTGGTATCCCAAGGGCATGTACGCCGTAGCCGCCTTTACTATCTGCGCGCCCTCAAAGGGAAAGCAGCCCGCATTAAACCTAAAAATAACTGGTAGGCTTGTTTAAGCCTCACTATATATTTTGGCCTTGATTTCCTCTTCCAGGAAATCAAGGCCATTTGTGCATAAAAAACAACGGCTCCTTATCTTTACTATTCAGAATATCTTAGCTCTAACTGCCGGTAATTCTGTTTTAAAAATTCTTGTTGACAATGGCTGAAGACAATTCTTCACACAATCATTAAAGCACGAAATGCTATAACGACTTCCACACTGTTAAAACCAGAGATACAGTCAGATTGTATTTCTTTTGGCCTCTAAACCCGATATACAGATTAAATATTTCGGGCTAAACTGCAAATTCACTTTTTGCAACTTATTTCGTCATATCTACAAAGCAATGTAACTGATTTAACCTTTACTGTACTGGCGGAACAGAATTCCCCTAATAATAGATATGTTGCCTTAAACTACAATCCTGTTTGCTTTACTGACCATCACCCCAACCGACCCACTGCAGACAAACAGCTCCATTATATGTCACATAAAAACAGGGATGCCATGCAGACGCAACAAAAACATCAAGGTTAATGGAAGCAGAGCTGATGTAAACAGCTGTCTTCTACACTCAAGCCTGCTTCACAGCAATCTGCGATTGTAGGATTTTGACTTAGAAGCAAATCAGTCTTTCAACGAAATAAGATCCGATAAGGAGCGTAGAAATAAATACGGTTCAAAATAAGTACCGCTGTAACCGGAATAAATCAAGTCGAGATCAACCACATCCACCCCCATATCAAGGATACGCTCAACCTCTACTCCGCCGGAATATTCTATGCCACTATCGTAGAATACATGCGTAAGCAGTTTATTAACCGGCATTTGCTCCCCAGTGTCTTGGCGCAGGTAACGCAACAGCTCTGCAACCTGATCGGCAACAGAAAGATGATGCACTTCCGGGTCAGGGCCTGCGTTAGGAACATAGACCTTATAACAGGGGGACAGGCTGATCGCCGTACCCACCCCTTTAGGCAGAAGGTTGGCAATCAAACTACTATAAAACGACCCCATAGGATAACAAATACAACTGGCAGTTTTTATCAGCCGGGCAACTTCCGGCATTATGCCGGGACGAACCACCCGCGGCGTTGCATCGGTTCCAGGCCAAGCCGGAGTAAGAAATACTTCTTCAATTGGGACAGTCAAGCCTGGCGCTTCTTTACCGGTAATCAGGTGCTGCCCCACAACCACCCTGTCATCGGTCAGCTTTGCCGCCAGATGCAAAACATCGTCAACTACCGGCAATACCGTGCCCTCTACCTGCAGCAGACTGGAAATTTCATGTACAGCGGCATACAAATCACATCCCAAGGCCAGATATGCCCCCACAATCAACAAGTTTCCGATACTTGCGCCCTTTAAGCTGAAATCGTCCGGCATATGACGGAGAAAGGCCTCCAACCAGCGCGTCACCTGCCCGCGCCGGGCGTCTTCCAGACGCAACATGATCGCCTGCCTTCCGGCCGCTAAAGCTCTCATCTGATTTCTCAAAACATACTCAGGCGCTGATTTATCCAGCCGCATGGAACACAGCTCAGGCAAAGCCGCCCCCACAAGGTCAATACGAGCTAAACTTAAAATGCGATTTCTGATGTCTCCTACCGCAGGCATGTCAAATGCCGCGCGCAAAGGCATGGAACTGCCGCCCGAGTCAAAAGGGGTTATCAGGTGGACAGATGGAATACGACACTTAGATAAGTGCTCGCTTACCGCCGCTAAGGCAGAGCCGCCGCTCAGAAACACTATGCCCGCTTCACCCTCGCCGGGTTTCAGCATATTCAGCGAGTAATCTGAAATTATGGTTTTGCCGCTGCTTATACTCATGGCAGGAACTTTAAACCTTTTGTCTGCATTTCAAAATAGAGTTTCCGACTTATCCAGGCATCCGTCGCGGCATAAAGCAGTTGTTTCCGGCTGAGGGTTTTAAGCGCCCAATTGGAACAACGCGCCCCCTTGGATATGCGCATACCAAAAAAATTAGCCGCCATATTCCTCAAGCCATGTGTTTCAAGACGATTATGCTTGGCAACTTGGCTTAAATCCACAAATCCGCCCGGTTGAAAGTTATGCAGGCGTTGCAACTCCCGGATATCATCCCGCACAGCCACTCCGGCTTTAAGCATTGCCGCATTTTCCAAAATAAGAGCCAGTTCCCTATCAAACCCGATGCAGCCAAGCTGAAAGATAAACACCTTGTCACTGGCCGCAAGTTGCAACAAAGACGGTGGATTGCTTCGTTTTCCTTTGCTGAATACGGGGCGGCTTTCCGTATCGAACCCTAAAACAGACTCCTGTTCCAAAGCCTCCAGAGCTGTGGGCAAATCATTTTTATCATTGACCAGAACGATTTCACCCGAATATTGGTAGGCCGGAAACCTGTTGATCTCTTCATTGCTGAATTTACGACGGAACGTATTTAAGGGATCAATCGGGCCCCCCTCTTCAAGCCTGGCCGACAAATGCGATCTTGCCGGCCGTTCAACCGATTCTCCACGTTTTTCTATTTGGGTAAGTATGGATTTATACTGAACTAACATAGCTTACTCATACTTACTTGCCCAAACAAAATTCGGCAAATATCCGGTCAAGCACATCATCCGAGGCAATCTCACCGCTGACCTCAGCAAGGATAGCCGACATCAGCTCAACCCGTACCCCGATCATATCATACGGCACTTCCTGATCCAGGTCTGCAATTATACCTTCGCCTTCGGTCTGCGCCATTTCCAGAACCTGCGCCTGGCGCAAATTGGGGGCAATGTTCCAAGCCGCTTCAGGCAGTTTTACCCGCCCGCCGCTTAAATCAAGCAGTCGTTCTCTCACTGTGGCGGTCAACCGGTCAATTCCCTGCCCGAACTTAGCCGAGATCTTCAGCCAGGTAAGGCTTTGTTGCAGCTCACAGAAAACCGGCTCTACATCTCCTTCCGGCCAAAACCGGTTTTGGGATTCCGCGAGATCGCACTTATTGACCACGCCGATAATTTTATCAGGCCCAAACTGACTGAGTAAATCCACTTCATATTGTGCGGGGCCCCGCAATATATCCACCAGCATCAGGATCAGGTCTGCCTGCGCAAATAATTCCCTTGCCAGCTCAAGGCCTTGCTGCTCAACAACATCATTGGTACTGCGCAGACCGGCTGTATCCACCAAGCGAACAGGCAAACCGTCGATCAGCAGATTTTCCTCCAAAAAATCGCGGGTGGTACCGGGATATTGAGTTACAATAGCCCGATTGCGCCCAAGCATGGCGTTAAGCAAACTGGATTTTCCCACGTTCACCTGCCCGGCAATCACCACCAGGGCCCCTTCCCGAAAAGTCTGCATCCGCTTATGCGCCGCCAGCAATGTCTTTATTTGCTCCAGCACCGCTTCCAGATCGGATTTAATCTTTTCCACAGGAACAATATCCAGTTCCTCTTCAGGAAAATCCACCGCCAAAACCAGACTTGACCGTAAATCCAACAGGCGCGAACGCAACTCTGATACCAAACCGGACAAACCGCCGTGCAGCTTGGTTTGAGCAGCAATTAAAGCATCCTTGCCCGGAGCGGCAATTGCTTCGGCCACGGCTTCGGCTTGGGACAGATCAATGCGTCCATTCATAAAAGCCCGCCGGGTAAATTCTCCGGGACCGGCCAAACGAGCACCATGCCTAAACAACTCTTCCAACACGGCATGTAAAATCGCCGGGCCGCCGTGGCAGTGTAGTTCCGCCACGTCCTCGCCGGTAAAAGATCTGGGCCCCGGCATATATACCGCCAACGCTTCATCCAATATGTTGTCTTCACTATCGACAATCCGGCCGTAATGGAGCAGCCATGGCTTAAACTCTTTAAACTTCGGATTTCCCGGCCTGAACACGGCATGAAGCAGAGCTTTAGCTGCCGGGCCGCTTATGCGCACGATCCCCACCCCGCCGACTCCAGGGGCGGTGGCAATTGCCGCTATGGTATCAACAGTCATATCCATTTATTGCGCTCATCTTGTCTAATCAACATAACTATAAATATACCCGAACCCTCTTCCAGCGCAACAACAAAAGCAGCCGGCTCAAGTGGGAAAAACCTGACAGATTAAACACAGTCGCTCAGTGACAATCAGCAGCCAAATAACGCTTTAAGTGCGCACACCAGACAGAGCAAGATATTGAAACGCCCGCTCGGTCAAATCAGTCAGGGAATCACCCGGAGAGCGTTCCAGCCAACGAATGTCCTGGTCGCGTTTAAACCAGGTGAGCTGACGCTTGGCATAGGCCCTGGTAGCAGCAAGCCATTGCTCCTTGCACGCCTCAATAGACATATCGCCGCGCAAATAACCGGCCAGTTCCTGAAATCCGATACTGGAAAACCCCGGCATGTTCCCGTTATCAGCAGCCTGCAAGGCGGTTTTTACTTCAGTCAAAGCGCCTTGGGCCAGCATTGCCTCAATTCGCTCCGCCAAGGCATCAGTCAGGCCTGAAAGTGGCGTACGCACACCCAACTTGAGCACAGGATACGGTATCCTGAATACCGGCCTGCGGTGCCACCAGGATAGAGTACGCCCCGTTCCAATCCAAACCTCCAGAGCGCGGGTAACCCGCTGTGGGTCATTATTACTGATTTTAGCTGCATATTCAGCGTCCACTTGAGCCAGTTCTGTATGCAGACGGCGAATGCCGGCCCGCTGCAGGCGCATTTGCCAGTATTCATGCACATTCCTGCTGATGGGGGGGATAGGAGCAATGCCGTTTACCAGGGCATCCAGATAAAGTCCTGTTCCACCCACCAATATCGGCTGGAAGCCGCATCGGAAGCACAAATCAATCGCCTCAAGCGCCAACCTGCTGTAAAGACCGGCTGTAGTTTTACGAGACAGCGGCAAAAAGCCATAAAGTAAATGCGGTATGGGCCCGCGTTCCGCCCGGCTGGGCTGGGCGGTAATCAGAGCAAGCCCGGAATATACCTGACGGGAATCAATATTAATCACTGCTCCGTTCAGGTTCCGGGCCAATTGCAAAGCCAGTCCGCTTTTACCGGATCCGGTAGGCCCCACCAGGCAGATTACCTGTTTAATATCTCTTCTTTCCATCAGCTTGAATTGCAGACGTTCTAAGAGAGCGCAGCGGCCGGGCCAGGTTCACGGTATTTTTCAGTCAGACGTTTTTCCACTGCCGCGGGGACCAGTTCCATGACATTCCCCCCCAGGCTGGCTGCTGACTTAATAATGGTGGAGCTGATGTACAACCACTGATAATCGGTCATTAAAAAAATGGTCTGAATCTTGCGTTTGAGCTTGCGGTTCATCAGGGCGAGCTGAAATTCATATTCAAAGTCAGATACAGCTCTCAACCCCCGCACAATGACATGCGCTTTTTTCTCCGCAGCGAAATTGACCAGCAGCCCCTTAAAGATTTCTGCTGAAACAGCCGGTTCATCTCTGAAAGTTTCTTTGATCATCTCCAAGCGCTCTTCAGCGCTAAACAACGGATTTTTATGGGTATCGACTGCCACAGCCACCAACACATGGTCGAAAATCTCACACGCCCGTCGGATTAAACTGACATGCCCATTGGTCAGGGGATCGAAAGTTCCAGGATAAATTGCAAGTTTACTCGGCACAGACATACTCCCACAAAACCAATCGGGTTTGACCGTAAGCCCGATCTGCCAGCAACTCCAGTTCAGGCGACAGATTTTCCGCATCCAAAGGCTTTCCGGTTTGCGGTTTGGCCTCAACCTCAGCGGCAATAAAAGCGCCGGGGTCCAGCCAGCCGTTTTTTAAAAGCAGCTTTACTGCTCCGGGCACAATATTTTCAGCATAGGGCGGATCAATGAACACAAGACCATATTTCCGCCCGGGCTGTTTACCCAGAACCCGGGCGACAGGATCGGTATTGATGCGCAACTGCCCTGACTCAATTCCAAAATCAGCGGCGGTTTTCTGGATCACTGCAGCCACTTGGGGATTATTCTCCACAAATAGCACCTGATCCGCTCCACGACTTAAACATTCAAAACCAAGACTCCCACTGCCGGCGAACAAATCCAGAACCAGCAGACCCGGCCACTGCAAATTCCGCGACTCCAGCATGGAAAACAGCGCGCTACGCAACCGGGCAGTTGCGGGGCGCATCCCCTCACTGGAAAAGGTTCTTACCTTACGCCCGCCAAATTTACCGGAGATAATCCTCATTCAGCAATGCTCCGCACTTACAATTGACTAAGCAGAGTAAGTAATTCGCCATTCAGTTCAACAATCCGATCTCGGGCATCCGCTTGTTCCAGCCAAGGTCGCCCGGATACTTCCTCAATCTTTTTACGCAGCATAGCAACCTTGCTTTCCGTATCGGCAAGCAGGAAGTCCCAATCCACCCGCTGGGCAACAGCTGCTGCCGGCCGGCTTTCAACAGCCAGCCCGCCGGTCACTTCGAGAATTTCCTCTTCCAGATACTCGGGAATGAAAATTTCCACTTCAAACTTTTGCTTAATCAAAGCAGCAAGGTCCTGCTGGGCGTCTTCTTCCCCGTGAATAAGGAAAACCTTGGTGTGCGGCTTTACAAACTTACCCACCCAATCGATAATTTCACTTTGTCCGGCATGAGACGAAAAACCGCCGATTGTCCAGATTTTCGCGTTTACCGCAATGTCTTCCCCCAGAATACGAATGCTTTTGGCCCCATCCACGATTTTACGTCCCGGAGTTCCCATGGCCTGATAGCCCACAAAGACAATGCTTGCGCCCGCACGCCAGAGGTTGTGCTTCAAGTGATGCCGTACCCGTCCGGCATTGGCCATGCCACTGGCGGATATGACTATCGCGCTGCCGCTGAAATCGTTGATGCTTTGCGATTCCGCTGTACTGAGGGCATAGCGTAAATTGGGCAGATCCAAAGGATCATCCCCGGCAGCGATCAGGGCCTGGGTTTCCTCATCCTGATATTCCGGATACTTGCGGAATATCTCGGTGGTTCTGATTGCCAAAGGGCTGTCTAAAAACACAGGAATATCAGGAAGGCGTCCTTGCTTCCGAAGTTGATTCAGGCTGTAAAGTATCGCCTGAGTACGCTCCAATGCGAACGCCGGAATGATTATTTTTTCCCTGTACTTGCAGCTATAGGCAATCGCCTGGGCCAGCTCATCTAAAGTGGAACCTTCATCTTTATGATTGCGATTGCCATAGGTTGATTCCACAAACAGATAGTCTGTCTCCGCAGGAATGTCCGGATCGCTCATCAACAGGGAATTCGGGCGCCCCAGATCGCCGGAAAAAACAAAGCGTACCGGTTTATCCTTGCCCTGCTCCAGAATTTGCATCTCCAGGAAGGACGAGCCCAGAATATGTCCGGCATCGCGAAACCTGACCTTAATACCGGGAGCAGGCTCAAATTCCCGATCATACTCAATGCCGCGCAGATATTTAAGAGCTGCCAAGGCATCTTCCTGGGTGTACAGTGGCTCAACCAGTTCGCCACCCTTTCTGCTGCTTTTGGTATTTTTAAAGGAAGCTTCCATTTCCTGAATATGGGCACTGTCCTGCAACATTATCTCAAGCAGGTCAACCGTGGGCACAGTACAGTAAATCTCCCCCTTAAACCCATGTTTGACCATTAACGGCAATAAGCCGGTGTGGTCTATATGGGCATGGGTAATCAGGAAAAAGTCTATCTCTTCCGGACGGTATGCAGATAAATTTTCATTACGGCTTTCAATGCCTGAACCGCCCTGGTGCATACCACAGTCCACTGCAAATCTTTTTCCGTTTACCTCCAGCATATGACACGAGCCGGTAACGGTTTGCGCTGCTCCTAAAAACTGAATTTTCATATACCCCTCTTAAGCTTATTCCCCGCCTTCAGCCATTCAGCGGCGATATCACATCCCATGCTTCAGCGGTCCCCGGATTAAACAGCCGCATCCTGGTCCTGCGTTTAAACAGCCACTATCTCCCAGCCTAAAAAACAAAGTCCTCTATTCAACAAAACGGATTCAATCCACCGGGAAATCGGCACAAGAGGGCCCTGTTGCTTTAAACCGGCTGAACTGCAAGGGCGTTAAATACAAGTCCAGCATTTGCCCTTGAGCATCTTATTAACCTGATTTTCGGAAAAACGCCATTACTTACTTGTGCTGATCCGCTTTGCAGCTTTGCTTGTATGCGCTTAAACGAGAAGCTTCAGACTGATTTTATGCAACCACAACTTTTTCTCCCGGCTTCAAGATGATGGGACGGCATTGCGGGGCCGCCCCGGCTAACTCTTTCACAAATCCTTCGGGGCCTTGTTCCAGCACCGGGAACGTGCCGTAATGCATGGGAATGACCTGCTTAGCGCCGAGCAAAGCGCAGGCGGCCGCAGCCTGACGAGCGTCCATAGTATAAACTCCGCCTATCGGCAGTAATGCAAGATCTATGGGATACAGCTCGCCCCACCCCCTCATATTGGCGAAGATACCGGTGTCTCCGGCATGATAGATGTTAATCCCACCCGGCATGGTGATAATATATCCTGCCGGGAAACCGGATTCGCTGGAATGGAAGGCTTCTGTCATGGTGATGCTTGCACCGGATAATTGCACAGTGCCCCCGATATTGAACCCTATGCCGTTGATTATTTGTTCCTGAGGCACTCCAGCTGCAGACAATTTTTCCCCAGTGCCCACAATGCAACCCAGCATTGCACCGGTTTTACTGCAAATTTCCACAGCTTGCCCGGTATGATCAGCATGATCATGGGTAATCAGCACTAAATCCGGTTTTGGAAGCGCTTCCCAGCCATAGGGGGCGGCTGGGTTATGTTCAAAAAAAGGATCAATCAAAATCCTGACCCCATCGGCTTCCAACATGAAATTGGAATGCCCGTTCCAAGTAACAACTATGGGCATAGCAACCTCCTGATCAATCATGGTTATTTAATACTTCAGTCATTGGATTAGCCTTCTCTAAAGTGTACAAATTTAATCCTGATCAGCAATTGCTTGACAAAGCAGCAAACAAACTATATTAGGGAAGTTTAAGCGGGATATTAGCTCAGTTGGATAGAGCGCAGCCCTCCGGAGGCTGAGGCCGTAGGTTCGATTCCTGCATATCCCGCCATTACCCCCCCCCACGTTTGAACATAATAACTTCCCACATTCAGGCTGCCGGGCTGTAACAAACCAGTCGGCAGCTGGTATATTGTCATTCAAAATAGATAAATACCCAATTAATAAGGCTTTGAAATACCGACAAGGCCGGTGGATTAAACTTGCTCCACCGGCCTGCTTACAGACGATTATTGATAAGTGAACGATGCTGCATTATCCCCAGAAACAAAAGTCATTTTACTGATGTTGAGTTTGTCTTTTAATAAAGAGTAAAACAGCTCTATTAAATTCTCACAAGTCGCAACTTTCTTTACTACCACTAAACGGCATTCCGGATATGCCTTGCCGAGTTCATTTTCAAAAGGCAGTCCTAACATTGTATTTGTCGGCGCTCCGTTTCTGATGCCCTGCCCCTCATATACCTTTAGAATTTCAGGTAATAAGGGATCGTTTTCCTGTAAAATGAACGCATGGTCAAAGTTTTTCAGGTAATCCCAGGCAATCCGCTTGATGCTGTTGCATGGATAAACAAATCCGTTGCTATCATTTACCTCACCCTTGACTTCGATTGTCAGAATACCGGTATGACCATGCAGATATTGGGCTTCTCCCTCATACCCCAGAAAGCGATGTGCATATTGGATGTTAAGCCTTGTAATTGATACTGTTTCAGTCATAGACAATCTCCTTAAATAGTATTTCTGGTTGCAATTGATAATCCACTGCCTGTTCAATGAACTTATACTTTGGACAAGCTCACCGGAAACTTTCAGCCTGCAAGCTGTAGTAGCTGTTCAATTTCCTGATGTACCTAAATTTAGGTGATAGGTTATATCGCACAGCGTCAAAGCTCCGGCACTGCCTCTACCTAGCACAAACTAAATAGTAATAGTTACTGTTTAGAGTAAATCATACTACCCTCATTTTGTCAAGCTGATTAGAATGAGCTTGATGAATATTAAGCAGACAATAATACTGAACTTATGCCTACCGATATTGTAGAAAGTGAGATTGAGGTGACTTCCGGCAAGGAGTGAAATAATTTTGTTTGCTATTGACATAATTATCTATATAAGATATTTTATATGCAATCGATAGGAACAGTCGGAGGAAAGAGTCCCACTGCTTGCCCAGTCGTCAGGACTCAATGTCACAATGACGGCTGCTGGGGGCTCTCCGCTGCTTCCCATTGTTTACATATACACCTACAGTTAGCCATATAAATGCCGGGCCGTAGATATTTCTGCGGCCCAAGCTATACACCGGTTCGGGGACTCGATAATCCTATTAACATGATACCCGGCGCACTTGTTCCTGCACACTTGCAGCCTGACTATACCTCGATAGTTTCCAATATCTTAAGCTGATTCAGTTTCATTCCGTACAAATTCTTGAATTAAAAAAGTAGCCTCCACAACAGCAGAGACTACTTTTCAGGGGATGGTGCGGCAACATTAAGGAGTGCTTAGTTTCGCAATTTATAAAATTACAAAAGCCATTACCAAAGCCAGAACAAATAGAACCAGAGCAAAAACAAAAATCACCTTGGCCAGAAAACTAAAAACACCGGCCACTCCAGAAAAGCCGAGTGCACCGGATATTAAGGAAATGACTAAAAATATAATTGCCCATTTCAACATGACTGGACTCCAACACAAATACTCTTTAATATGAACATAGCATAATTGATATATAATAATCAATATTTAATACAAATAAATATTCCCCGCGACGATAAAAACCACAGCAGACCAATTGCTCTTTCAGGCTGCTAAATCCCGCTCCTTCATAGACCATGAAAATCACCTGCAGGTAAACATTTGCAACAACTCTATACCGCACGATTTTTGTAGTCATGTCTATGAGTATTTACCTGAATAGAGAATTGAAATGGTCTAATAAACAAAAGCCCGGGCAGTGCAGAACACAAGCCCTGAACTTCAATGTAAATCCCGGCTTATGATTTCCACTCAGAATAAAAGATACTTAAAGCGGGGTTCCGGCGGGTTCGGCTTTGGCGGTGTAACGCCCGGCCATGGCCCGGTAAAGTGCATTTTCGCTTTCGATTTGTGTGTACTTGGCATTGAGCAGTTCAAGCTGCGATTGAGTTTGCGTGTTCAGGGCTCCCAGCCAGTCGGACAGCTCAGCAGCCCCGCTGTCATACCTTATCTGATAATACCCGCTGATCTGAACTTCATAATCGTATCGGGCCTGAATGGCGCGCAGGCTTTCAGCCGCGCGCAAATAGCGATAGTAGAACTTATCCACCTCGTTCAGGGCAGTGGTGATTGCCTGTTCGTAATCAAGCACCCGGCTTTCAAAATCCGACTCTGAGATTTTCACTTGCCAGTACACCCGGTTCCAATCCAGAAACGGCAGACTGATTCCAATTGTTCCAGCCGCAACCGGGGCTGAAAAGGCGCTTCCCAGCCGCTCGGCTGAAGAGCTGAGCCCGGCGCCCAAGCTGATTTCCGGAAGCCAGTCCTTATTTGCAGCCTGCACATCGCTGAAAGCAGAACGCACCCGATTTTGCGCCGCCGCCAAATCGGGCCGATTGGCCAGAACAGCTAAAGGCACATTCATTTCCACCCCCGGTGAATTCACCAGAAGCAAGTCCGGGAAATCGTACATCAACGGCGCCACAGGATAGTTTCTGCCTTCCCAGTTCCCACCCGGCACATTTTCCCCGGGGTGCAGATTGAGCAGATTCCGCAGGGTTT
Source organism: uncultured Desulfovibrionaceae bacterium (assembly GCA_944325195.1). Lineage (GTDB taxonomy): Bacteria > Desulfobacterota > Desulfovibrionia > Desulfovibrionales > Desulfovibrionaceae > RGIG1962. The sequence goes on from CALUZB010000020.1 coordinate 22,334, forward strand.
CCTCATAGTCCTTGGCCTGCGTCTGCAAATTGATCAGACTGTTTTCCGCGCTCAACACCGCTTGTCTGGCCTGGGCCTGCTCCAGCGCGTCCACTTTGCCCAGACTGTATTTAGAGCTGGTAATCTGCTCTATCTGCCGGTAATTCTCCAGAGAGTCGGTGGTGACCTGAATGGCCTGATTAAGGTACGCCAGATAAAAATAAGCGGCCACTACGTTGTTTATCAGGCTCAAACGGACAGCCGCAAGGTCTTGCACTGTGGCTTCATATTCCCATTCAGCCGCGTCGGCCGCATCGGCCAGCTTGCGCCAGAGATCCAGCTCATAACTCACCGCCAGCTCCCCGCCCACAGTACGGTTTGAAGCGCCGCCGTGCCGGATGTTCTTTCGGGCGGAACCGTTCAGATCTCCGCTGAAAGAAGGAACCAGATCCGCTCCGATCAGATTGGCCTGGTAAAGCGCCCGGTTCACACTGATCGCGCTTTGAGCCAGATCAAGGTTATTGGCCAGCGCCGTTTCCACAATCAGATTAAGCTGAGGATCATTATATATCTCCCACCAGTTCACATCGGCAATATAGCTTTCAGCGGTTTGCGCGGTATAGCCCAGTTGCGCATCCAGAGTCGGCGGCATTTCGACCGCGCTGCAAGCATTCAGAAATATCAGGACGATACAGGTCGCTAATCCGATTTTATGCATCGCTAGTCCCTCGCCAAAGCTTCAATGGGGTTCAGGCGGGAAGCATTGCGCGCCGGCATATAACCGAACACCACCCCGATACAGGTTGAACAAGCAATTGCCACTATTATTGAAACAAGTGAAAATGACATGGTAAAGCTTTCCACAAGCTGGTTGAAGATGAACCCCACCAGAAAGGAAAACAGAATGCCGCTGATCCCGCCGATTAAACAGATCAGCACAGCTTCCACCAAGAACTGAACCAGAATATTATACTGCCTGGCCCCGATGGACATTCTCACCCCGATTTCCCTGGTGCGCTCGGTTACCGATACCAACATGATATTCATTACCCCAATGCCGCCCACCACCAGAGAGATCAGAGCGATGCAGGAAATCAGCAGGGTCATGGTGCCGGTTGTGCTTTCCACGGTTTTCTGAATACTGTCGGTATTCTGAGTGAAAAAATCCTGCGTGCCGTGCTTGGCTGTAAGCAAAGCGATCAGGTTTTTCTCGGCCACTTGAGAGTTTACCCCGTCCATGACCTTGACGGTAATTGAGCTGATATGCCGGTTCCCGGTAATTTTATTCATCACCGTGGTGTAAGGCGCCCAAAGCTGAAGCCTGTCGTTGGGGCCGAATACCGTCTCCTGCGGTTCTGTAAGTCCGATGATCTCCAACGGCTGTTTATTGAAGATAATAATTTTGCCCAGCGGGTCGCTGCCGTCCGGAAACAAGCTATCGCAGGTGTTGGGGTCAATCACCACCACCGACGCACTCCGGCGTACATCCTGATCGGTAAAGAAGCGCCCGCTGGCAAGCGTTATCCCTTTTACATCAAAATACTGTTCACCCACCCCGTTAATAGTAGCGGACAGGGAAATATTCCGATAAGTCAGAATGCCTTCGGAAGACGAGTTGGGAGTTGAACTGGCCAGATAGCTTTGCGCTCCCAACACGTTGGAGTCGTCCACCGTGAGCGTCTGAACCTGGCCGGAGCGCATATCGCCCCAGTTGCGCCCCGGGTAAATATTGATGGTATTGGTGCCCATGGATTGGATATCGGACAGAATACGCTCTTGCGAGCCCTTGCCCAGCGCCACAACCGATACTACGGAAGCAATACCGATGATTATGCCCAACATGGTCAGCAGGGAACGCATTTTATGCGCGATGATCGCCTGGGTGGACATTTTCACCGACTCCCAGAACTGATCGCGGTAAAAGCGCAAAGAATTTGCCGCCGGCCTTTCCGGTTTCAGATCAACCTGAACCGACTTCTCCGGTTTGGTTTGTTCGTCTCTGCGGATACGGCCGTCATGAATTTCAATCTGCCGGTTGGCATAGTCGGCAACGTGACGGTCATGAGTCACCAAAATAATGGTATGCCCGCGCTGATGCAAATCGCGTAAGATCGACATCAGCATTTCCCCGCTGCCCGAATCCAGGGCTCCAGTGGGCTCATCAGCCAGAATAACCTCCCCGCCGTTCATCAAAGCGCGGCCGATGCTCACCCGCTGTTGCTGCCCGCCGGAAAGCTGATTGGGATAACTGCCCAGTTTATCGGCCATATCAAGCTGGCCCAGAATTTCCCTGGCGCGCGCGCAACGCTCCAGATGCGGTATGCCTGCATAGGCGGCGGGCAGAGCCACATTATCCACCGCGTTCAGGGTGGAAAGCAGGTTATAACGCTGGAAAATAAAGCCGAAAGTGTCGCAGCGCAACTCCGCCAGGCCATTGGGGGAAAGCGAGGCCACCGCCACCCCGTTGATCAGGTAAGAGCCGGAACTGACCTGATCAAGGCAGCCAAGGATGTTCATTAAAGTGGATTTCCCTGAACCGGACTGCCCGATAATCGCTACAAACTCACCGTGCCTTATCTCCAGGTTGATATCGTACAAAATCTGAAAGCGGCTGGGGCCCTCGCCAACCACTTTGTTCACATTTTTCATACTGATCAGAACCGGCGCACCGGCAGAGGAGTTCATTTTTCCGCTCCCTGCCTTACAGCCCCATCCGGGGGCGGCGTCCACCGGAAGCGGAAGAGTCGATTTCACTTTGGGTCATGCTGGCCAGCACCACCTCTTCACCCTCGCTCAAACCGGAAACGATCTCCGTGTTCATATTGTCAGAAAGACCGGTTGTGACTTGCTTACTGACGATCTTTCCGTCTTTCTGCAACACGTCCACCCAAGCATGGCCCTCCACATAGTAAATAGCCATAGTGGAAACAACCAGCACATCCTGCGCACTGCTGATGGTAATGGTGTTCTGAGTGGTCATGCCGATGCGCAACTTGCCCTCATTGTTGGGGACTATCAATTTGCCGTAATAGTAAATGGCCGTGGAAGCGTCGGTGGTTCCAGTGTAAGTTCCGTCCGTAAGCGTGGTAAGCCCGGGGTCAATGGATTTTAAAGTGGTTTCATAAATCTGGTCGGGCTCAGACAAAATGGTGAAGGAAACAGGCATACCCGGCTTCACTTTAGTGATATCGCCCTCAGAAATTTCGATCTTGATCTCCATTTCCGAAAGATCGGCAATCTGAACTATCGTAGGGGTTGTTTGGTTGGCGTTGACAGTTTGCCCGGCTTCAACCGCCACAGAAACAACCACCCCGTCAAGGGGAGAGGAAATTTTTGTATAGCCCAGGTTTACTTCAGAGGTGTTTACCGCAATCTGAGTCTGCTTAAGCAACGATTCCATTTCAATTACTGCGGCCTCTGCAGCGGCAAGCTCATTCCGGAAATTTTCAAGTTGCTCGGCAGAAGTCGCGTCGCGCAATTTCAACTTCCGCTCCCGGTTATACTGGGTTTGCGCAATTTTCAAAGCTATTTTGCGGGAGTTGAGCTGGGCCTGATAAGTTTCCAGTTTGGCTTTGTTGATGGCCAGATCATTTTCCTGCGTGGTTGAATCAATATCTGCCACCATGTCGCCTTTCTTCACCTCCTGACCCAAGTGAACATAAAGCGTCTCTATCTGACCGGATACCTGCGCGCCAACATCCACCAACTGCACCGCGCTTACCTGGCCTGTGGCCGTAACCTTCTGCTCAATGTTGCCCAAACGCACGGTTTCAGTTAAATAGTCAACCCGCTCAGTCCCTTTGCAAAAGGAAATCCCTATAATCAGCAACAGCAAAATAACGGCAAGCAAGGTCAGTCTGAATTTGCCGCTTCCAGCTTTCTTTTTGAAAAATGCTTTTAAGCGCATCGGATTAGAAAATCTCAACATATAAAGAATTTACCGCAACTTCCATGGCTTAGCAAGCATAACTGTGCAGAGCATTGCTTTATAATTAAGGCGACGAAACAACTACCGGCTCTTTCCGAAAAAGCCGGCCCCTCCGGCCTAAATTCAACGGAGTGAAGCTTATGGCGTAAATTCCATAACTCTGGTATAATCCACTTCTCTAGTATTCCGGGTTTTGCCGTTCATACGGACGCCTTTACAGTTAAACAGCGGGCGGAGATACAGGCAACGGCTTCGCCGTGTTTAAACCTGTTTCGTTTGCAAGCACTGGGCAGCTTCTATGTTAAAATCATTTAATTGGTCCATAAAGCACAGCATTACCGCAATTGTACTGCTGGCAATTATTCCGGTAGCGGGGATTCTTGTGTATTCCGCATACGACCGCAGCAACAAAGAAATCTCTAAAGCCCAGCTCCGGCTTGCCGGTTTGGCCGAAAGTCTTGCAGCACTTGAGTCTTTGCGTCTGGAAAGCAGTAAAGATATGATGCTTACCCTATCTTTAAGCGGAATTTTCACTTCCCCCAGCCCTGAGCCGATTTCCCGTATGTTTAAAAACCTGGTGGACGACGGCATCTTTATAGATATAAAACTTGTTAGGAATAACGGAGAGGTCATTTCAACAGCAGACGGCCCGACCACACTGCTGACCTCTGAAAAACGTCTGTTGGAAAGCGCAGAACAGCAAAGCAGATTTGTTGTCGGCGATTTCGTGCTGTCGGATAATGACGCCGCCGGAGTATATACTGCCCTGCCGCTCAAAGAGCAGAATGCAACCTTGCTGACAAGTGTACCTCTCAGCTTCCACGAGGAGATACTGGGGGGAGACGTATCCCCACATATCCAGGTGCGCTTCGTAAAGCCGCCCGGCCAATATATTATCGGAAATAGCAAGGATCACAGTCTTACCCCCCAATGGATGGACCGCAATGAGTTTGCCCTGCTGAAAAGACAGAAAAAGGATTCCGGTCATTACTATCTGATAACACAGGGGCAGGAATATCTGGTTATTTTCAAAAAACTGAGCATTCCGTCGGAAAGTAATCTGCCTTTCTATGTTCTAATCGACATTCCCCAAAGCGATCTGACCGCCACAGAGTCCGCAAGCCTGCGTCGCAACCTGCTCCTGCTTGTGCTGGGAACTTTCATTTCTCTGCTTACTGCCTTGGTGTTCAGCGCCCGCACCTTGGTGCGCCCTCTGGATCGATTGATTGACGTGGCTTCCCGTTTTAAGCAAGGAGACCTAGGAGCGCGAACTGAAATCAGCAAATTCGGAGGGGAGTTTAAGAATCTTGCCAATTCATTTAATCAGATGGCCACAACCCTGGAAACACGCAACCAGGAACTGACTAAATCTAAAACAGAAGCAGATGCCGCCAACAAGGCCAAAAGTGCCTTTCTGGCCAACATGAGCCATGAAATCCGTACCCCGATGAATGCAATCATCGGGCTTGCCTATCTTGCTCTGCAGTCCAACCTGACTCAAAAGCAGCATAATTACATCAGTAAAATTTACAGTTCAGCTAATGACCTGCTCAGAATAATCAATGATATTCTCGACTTCTCAAAAGCAGAAGCCTGTAAAATAAAGCTTGAAAACATCCCCTTCAAGCTTGATGATATTTTGGACAACATCGCCAATATGATCATTCCTCAGGCCAGGAAAAAGGGCCTCGACATTGAATTTATCGTCACCAAACATGTCCCCCGCTCTCTGAAAGGCGACCCCCTTCGCCTGGGACAAATTCTGATTAACCTTTTGTCCAATGCCGTCAAATTCACCAGCCACGGTAAAATCACCCTGACCTGCAACGTTAAAGAACTCCTTGAAGATTCCGTACGCCTGCTTTTTTCAGTGCAGGACACCGGAATAGGCATGAGCGAGGAAGCCCAGAAAAAGCTTTTCAAAGCCTTCAGTCAGGCAGATGATTCAACTACGCGCAAGTTTGGGGGCACAGGGCTTGGGCTTGTGATCAGCAAGCATCTTGCACAAATGCTGCAAGGCGACATCATAATCAAAAGCATAGAAGGGAAAGGCACTACCGCTGAACTCGAAGTTCGGCTTGGACTGGCAGCCGAAGGTATTCAAAAAACGGAAGAGTGCAGGCGCGAGCTGAGCGGGCTTCCCATATTAGTAGCAGACGACGATGAGAATTTTCAAATAATTATCATTGAAATGTTGGAAAAAATGGGTATGCACCCCAAACCGGTTTCCAGCGGCGAAGAGGCCTTAAAGGAAATTGAGCGCATGAGCCGGGAAAACCCGTACAGAGTACTGCTTATTGACTGGAAACTACCAGGAATGAACGGCTCTGAAGCAACAAAAAAGATAAGAGAGTTGGACCTGCCCGTTCCACCGGTGATAATCATGGTCACAGCATACGGGCGCAGTGAAGTCTTATATCATGCGAATAGCAGCGGGATTGACGGCTTTTTGCACAAACCGGTGAGTCCTTCTCTTCTTTACAACACTATCCATGACAGTCTGGCCGGAACTGATATTCCCAGCCCTGCACCCCTCAAACCTGCAGATAAAGACAACACCGCTTTTTCCGGCAGCCGCATTCTGTTGGTTGAAGATAATATCATCAATCAACAAGTGGCGCATGAACTGCTCTGCTCCAAAGGCGCCGAAGTGGAAATTGCCTCCGACGGGCGGCAAGCATTGGATATGCTTGCCGAAACAAAGTCCGGGAGCCGCAAACCCTATGAGCTTGTATTAATGGACTTGCAGATGCCGGAGATGGATGGACTGGAAGCAACTCACAATATCCGATCCGACGAGTATTTCAACAACTTACCGATAATTGCAATGACTGCCCATGCCATGCAGGATGAGCTTGACCTATGCCTTGATGCCGGAATGAACGACCATATTTCTAAACCTATTGATATTGAATCGCTCTACCGAAAGGTGTCATATTGGCTGGGAAAAGTGGAACTGAACCCCGAAGAAATGCCTTTGGGCAGTGTCCCACAGCCGCTGCCCCAAAAGACCTCGCACTATGCCCCGGAACAAAGTGAGACCAGATGGAGTTCCCAAACATATGACGATATCAGTGCCCAGACAAATTCCGATGCAGCAGACCTTGCCGATTTGTTGCCGGAATTTACAATTAACGAAGCACTGAAACGAGTTGCCGGCAATGTACCCCTTTATCTGAAGCTACTATCCCACTTCTGCCGGGAGTATGGCACAAGGGCTTTGGAACTGAGCAAGCTGATTGAAGCCGGAAAACCGGAAGATGCAATTTTGTTTGTCCACACGATCAAAGGCTTATCCGGTAATTTAGGCATGACTGGTTTATTTGAAACTTCCAAGGAGCTCGAACATTTACTGCGTTCTTCCAGGGAGTTTAAAGGCCCGGAGGTAAAAGAAAAAATCAATGCCTTTGCTCATGCCCTTGACCAATGCCTTGCTCAGGCAACCCGGGCATTGAAAAAAACGAATCAAAACGCTACGCCAGAGAAGCAATCGGAACTTGCCGGGAGATCTTTCGAAAGAGAAAAGTTGGCTCTTTTAAAGAACATGTTATATGAAAGCGATGCCAAAGCAGTGGAGCTTTTCCATGAAATAGAGCCCGACCTGAAAACATTTCTGCCGGAAGCCAGCTTAAGCCTTCTGCGCAATAACATCGAAAACTTTGATTTTGACGAGGCTTACCAACTCATTATCCCCCTTATCCCGGAGTAAAACGACAAAATAATTTTTCCACATGACTTAATCAACAAATTTAAACAATGAGGTTGTAATGGACTACTTTTTAGTTATCTTATTCATGATATTTATGTTTGCGGCAATCTTACTGCAAATTATAAGCTTGCCGGGAAACTGGATTGCAATCATTTTCCTGCTCCTCTGGAAACTGATTGGTCCCGCCAGCTCCACTCATGAACTCACAGTAACCTTCTTTATCATTCTTGTAGCCATAGCGGCTGTGGGGGAACTTTTGGAATGGGTTATTCAACTCAAGGTCGGTAAAAAAATGGGGAGCACCGGCAAAGGCAACATTGGCGGTATAATCGGCTCAATTATAGGATCGATATTACTTCTGCCACTGTTTTTCGGATTCGGAGCGCTCATTGGCGCCTTACTAGGCGCGTTCGTTGGTTGTTATGTATTTGAAATGTTGAGCAAACGTCCCCACAATGAAGCGATAAAAGCCGCTTGGGGCGCTTTTATCGGACGTTTTCTGGGCATGGGATTGAAACTCGGCCTGGGCATAACAATCCTCTGGCTGAGCGTTGTCCGCATGTGGCCGAGTGCACAGGAAGCCATTGCTACAGCCATGCTTTAAAACAGATATGCGCACGGCCTTCAAGCCGCAATAACGCAAGGAACGGCTTTCACACCTGGCAGGAACATCTTTCAGAAACCTTCCCCGCCTGGCGGCTGACTTGGAAAATCAACACTAAACCTGCCCGGGATCAGTTGGATTCCGGGCAGGTTTAGCAAAGGAGTCTTCAACAGCGGCTTACCGGCAAGTTGGCTCATAACTTTTAGCGGGTCAAGGCCATATTGCATAAGCATTCAGGCAAGTGCAGGCATTTAACTACGCCGCTCAATACCGCTGTTCCGATATACCGCCGGTTCTAACCGTTAATTAAAGGGAAGCGTCAATCCCAACCCAAGAAGGGTTATGATCAGGATTGAGGCCACAATCTTCAACTGCCGCCGCCTCAATGCCTCATACTCAGTTTCCAGCCCATACACTTTATATATAGAATTAGAATAGCTTTTCATACTCTTATTTCCTCATTGATTGATGTCTTGCCCGAGCCTCAAAGCGGCTCAGCTTCCTGGAACATATTCTCCAAATTGAACTCGCTCGCTCCGGCGCTTAGCAACGCAATAATCGCGCTTGAACCCACAAATGAACTGCAGCTTCCTTAATCGTCAAAGCGCAAGGTTAAAGACTTTCAATCAGCCATTGCGATATATGTGCTTCAGAAAAGCATCGGCATAAATTTCATCATCCGATACCATCTTGCAAACTCAGATTGTTCATTCAGCAAGTTGTTCAACAGTATGGTCGGACTTTGCCTACACAGGCTCTGCTTTCTGACACCTGAATAACTCCAATTGCTGGAGTTGATGCTGACTTATTTCCAATAATCATCTGTCAAATAATTATTTACCTGTGAAAACTTAATTCAACTCGTTCAGACCTGCTTTACCACCGAGCCGGACTGAAGCCTGACATTTAGAAGCCACTTATCGAAGGAGCTTCTGCTTTCAAGTCAGAAAGACTTCCGTAATTATAAGATAAACCATATTCACTAAAAATTCCATAAATCATTAAACATAATCATGGCCTGCAACCTATTTTAAGAGTGGACACAATGCCTAAAAACTTTCATTTCCTGTCTGATAAAGCTGATAGCTGATATCCCCCCTCCAGTCATCAGGACAATCAGGTTTTGAGTAAGCTGGAACAAGCGGGCATAGCTTCATTCCCATTTTACGAAAGCAAAATGCTCAACATCTCATAAAAGTTCCGCACTCAATCATCACATATAATTATCGGAAAAGTAAGAGTGGGCGGCAGAAACAGAAAAGGCACTTGCAACAATAAGTTACAAGTGCCTGAAATTTTACTGGTCGGGATGAGAAGATTCGAACTTCCGACCCCTTGAACCCCATTCAAGTGCGCTAGCCAAACTGCGCTACATCCCGACGTGAGGCATTTGATACGCGATTACCGAAAGCTTGTCAACAGTTATTTGCTATCTCAGCACTAATTGAGAACTTTTTAGCCGACCTTGCCGTTATATGCAGCCGTTAAATATTATTCTTTCAGCTTAGCTGCAGTTACAGCTGTTCCAAACTGCACATTCTGCTGATACATACAAACTTCCAGTAAATCGTTGACACCTCGTTTACCCATTTTAAAGCCAAGCCTATCACTCCTCCAAGAGAACAAACATCTTTTTTAACAACTATGCAAGCACTTGAATTCCACTTGAAGAGAGGCTAAATTCCCGCATCAGATTATATACAAATTTAGAGGTGCTTCCGTGACCAAGTTTCGGATCTTGGCTTTCAGCCTTTTAATGTTATTGTTCAGCGCCTGTGACGATACTCCGCCGCAACAACCACCGGCAGAACTGCCGCCTGTTCCAATCAAAGAATACTCCAGTATTGAAGAAGCAATTGCCGCAGCGGGCTTTCATTGCCCAGTACCGGAGCAGTTGCCAAGGGGATATTCATTAAAAACAATCTCCACAATTGAAGGTGGAGCTATTCAAATTTTGTACCATACCCAAGGTAAGTTGAAAATCAACTACCGGGTTGCTCAGGGCAACCAGGACATCAGCGATATCCACGGCCGCTTCAATGAAAAAATATTTAACATTGACGGCACTGATGTGCTCGCCAGATTGAATGGAAAACGAGTGTTATATGCAACTTGGCTGCGTGACGGGCTTTCCTTTGCCGTATCTTTTGACGATCCGGTAAAACAATCCGTATTTATCAGATTTGTGGAAAGCATTCCTAAACTGTCGGAAGAGATTGGAGAATTGCCGCTGGCACAGCCCGAAGCCGGCGGCAGCGAGCAAAAATAGGGCGGCTGAGTTTGCAACAGTGCACTTCGACGCTATCGCCTCAACAGCAGAAACTACCGGCATATAGGGGCGAAAAAAGCAGTCGAGATCCATTTTCAAAATGACAGGCCGGCCATCTGCAATGCCTTGTGCCGAAAGAAAATTATATAGAGAAGCACTTATCAATCTATCCCCGGCAAAATAGTGTGCGGACGGATAGCCTGTTTGACGCTGACCCGAACCGTCATATACCAAGTGCCAACCATGTGCAACCGGAGTGAGACATTTTGAACGGACGCCCGACAAACTCAGTCGATATTCTGCGGGAAATCATGGATTACAGTATGTCTGACCCCTTGCGGGTGTAGTTCACTTTTAAATAGGCTAAAACCGGCAGCCGAAAACTTGCCGAAACTCTGTCCTTGCGCCTGCACTCTCAATTTTTCCAATTCTACTTGTGAGGGCAGACTGGCCCCTGTCCGTTTAAGTCTGGCCAAGGTGATATGCGGCGTGTAGGCTCCCTTTTCCCCAGGCAGGGCACAGCCGCTTTCCAAAAGTTGATCCAACTCGGTTTTTAACCTCTGAAGCAGGGCAGCTTCGGCAAATCCAGCCCAAAGTATGGTTTGTTGCGCCCGCTTAAACAGGCCCAGCCCTTTAACCTCCAGTTCCAAAGGCTTAAATCTTAGTTTACCCACAGAGCTGATTAAAACAGGCAATCCGGCAACCGGCCAATCGCCGATAAACCGCAAAGTCAAATGCAGATTTTGCTCACATGTCCACTTCAAACCGGCATACTCAGGAACCGCCGCCTTAAGCTGCAATAAATTTTCCTTTACCTGCATGCTTAACTTAACAGCCAAAAAAAGCCGACAACTTTCATACCCCCTGTTCATTATACTCAACCTTACCGGCCCACAGCCTCAGCCAGTAAAGCCGGATCCGCCCTCACAAAAACAGAATCGCCCAGCGCCGTGAGTACCTCCCCGGCATACACCTCACAAACCACGCGGGTTTTACGCCCCACATCTCCTTCAATACGCGCTTTGAGCTTTAACAACTCTCCCAAAGGTGTTGGCTTGATATACTTCACTCCCAAACTCCCGGTAACGCATCTGATTTTAGGCAGACTCCCAATGTCGCGTCCTTCAGCCAGGTAATGTGCCCACATTGCGGTATAGTTGGAATGGCAATCTATAACCATAGCCAGAAAGCCGCCGTAAACCAATCCAGGCCAGCCGCAGAATTTCGGAGACGGAGACACATGTGCTACAACATGCACTCCGTCAGGGTCAGTAAAGCTTTTAAGTTGCAATCCTTCCAAATTTTTCTGTCCGCAGCCGAAACAAACGCCATTCGGCTCAATCAGTTCTTGAAGCGATTTCATAAATATTCCTATAAAGGAGTACCCCCATTGGCCACAGCCACTATTTCCTGTAGCAGCTCGGTCAGATAGGGGATGTTCATCTGGATCATATACTTGACGATTTTATAAACTACAGTCAAAACTATTGCCGTTCCAAGCGTGAACCCAAGCCCTCTGGCAATGCCGGAAAGCAGGTTCATGAACAGGATCTTCCAAGTGCGCTGCGACAGTTTAATGTAGTCTTGTAAGCCCGTATTTTCCAGTCTGGTTACCAGTTTGTCGATCTGGTCCAGCTTCTCCTGGCTGATAACCGCTTTGTCCGGCGGTTCTTTCTTGTTTATTTCTTCATTTGCAACATCTTGTTTGCTCGCCATGCCAACTCCCGATACTCAGTAATTACTCATTTGTAAGAAACTAATCAGGCTTGGGCAAGATTTATTTTAAGTTGATAACTAAATTCCCGGCCTCTTACGCCCTGAAGCAAATGCTGTTTTTCGGGATTAACTGTCTTTAAATATTACGGGGCTAGAGCAGCTCAAAGTTTTAATCCAAAAAAGACGGAGCGAACTTCACCCCCAATTTTATCATATCGGCCAGATGAAAGTACCGGCAACAATCCATGTGCAATTCGCTCAGATTACCGCGCCCAAAGCGGTAAAGGGGTTCAAATCTCCCTGTAACTACTGCAATTGAAAGCATTTATCAAAATAACTTCTAATCTCCACAGAATATACTTGCCAAACCTTAAATTTACCATTAATATGTGAATTAATACACATATGCCCCGGACAAAAACACGTTGAGCAGAAGCCGGGGAGTGTTGTCCTATACAATCACTAATATCACCCAAGGAGCAATTATGTCTAAAATTACCCCCCAGGCCTACGGTCTCAATTTGAAAGCGAAATATGAAAATTTTATCGGTGGGAAATGGGTGCCCCCGTTAAACAAACAATATGTGGACAATATTACCCCGATCACCGGACAGTCCATTTGCCAGGTGCCGAATTCCGGTACGGAAGATGTAGACCTGGCGCTTGATGCCGCCCATGCAGCCCGGGCCGCCTGGGGGGCTACCAGTCCCACAGAACGCGCCAAAATTCTGAACGCCATTGCCGACCGTATGGAGCAAAACCTGGAAATGCTGGCCATGGTGGAAACCTGGGACAACGGGAAGCCCATTCGCGAAACCACTGCTGCGGATATGCCGCTTTGCGTAGACCATTTCCGTTATTTCGCCGGTTGTATCCGGGCTCAGGAAGGCACTATCAGCGATCTTGATCAAAACAATGTGGCCTATCATTTCAAGGAACCGCTCGGAGTGGTGGCCCAGATCATTCCCTGGAACTTCCCCCTGCTCATGGCTTCCTGGAAGATTGCTCCGGCCCTGGCTGCAGGCAACTGCATTGTGCTTAAGCCGGCCAGCGCCACGCCGCTTTCCATTCTGGTGCTGATGGAAGTGATCGGAGATTTGCTGCCGGACGGAGTGCTCAACGTGGTTAACGGCCCCGGCGGTAAAATCGGAGAATACCTTGCAAGCTCGCCGCGGGTCGCCAAAGTGGCGTTTACCGGCTCTACAGAAGTAGGCCGCAGCATCATGAAATACGCCGCCCAGAATATCACTCCGGTAACTTTGGAGCTTGGCGGCAAGTCGCCGAACATTTTCTTTGAAGACGTAATGGCCAAGGATGACTCTTTCCTCAGCAAGGCCCTTGAGGGCTTCTCCATGTTCGCCCTGAACCAGGGTGAAGTTTGCACCTGCCCCAGCCGGGTGTTGATTCAGGAATCAATTTACGAGCAGTTCATTGAGAAGGCTTTGGCCAGAGTGAAGAACATCAAAGTGGGCAACCCACTTGACCCCAGCACCATGATAGGCGCCCAGGTATCGGAAAGCCAACAGCGGAAAATCCTTAACTATATTGAAATCGGCAAGCAGGAAGGAGCTAAGGTACTTACCGGTGGTTGCTGCCTTGATCACGGCGGTGAACTGGGCAAAGGGTTCTATATCCAGCCCACCGTCCTGCTCGGCAACAACAAAATGAAGGTCTTCCAGGAAGAAATCTTCGGCCCGGTGGTCTCGGTAACGACATTTAAAGATGAAGCTGAAGCTATCGCCATTGCCAACGACACCCAATACGGCCTTGGCGCTGGGGTATGGACCAGAAGTGCAAACATCGCCTATCGGGTTGGGCGGGCAATTCAGGCCGGCCGGGTATGGACCAACTGTTACCACAACTATCCCGCGCACGCTGCTTTCGGCGGTTACAAGACCTCCGGCATCGGACGCGAAACTCATAAACTGATTCTTGATTCCTACCAGCAAACCAAATGCATCCTGGTTGGTTACTCTGAAGAACCGCTTGGTTTCTTTTAAACATTCTTAGATTGAAAAGTTATACATCTCAATCATTACACCTGCGCTTCGCGGAAAACCGCAGTTTTTCCGCGAAACGCATGGGGGGGGGGGGGGGGGGGGGGACCGGACAAGGGGATTTTTTTATAAAAAAAAAACAAAATACAAAAAGATGTCTTTTTATTTAAA
>CALUZB010000021.1 GCA_944325195.1 uncultured Desulfovibrionaceae bacterium
AAACACTAAACCAGAGCCGCATAGCCTATTCTCATAAACTACGCTAACTCAAATATCACTAACGTATTCCCGCTCTAAGCTCTATAACTTAAAACGTTCCCCAACTCGCTATTTAATTGTCAAAAAATCCGCTCGAGCTGTTCATTCAAAGCTCCATGCGAACGAAGGTCCTCTTTATGCCTCAAGAAACAAAATTAGTCAATATCTAAATTACAATTTTATGAAATATTTTTGAAGTGGAAAACAACAAACCCCAGATATACTCATTTACTTACATCAGACTATTACCCCTGACTGTCAGAGGAGACTTGGACTTACGACTTACGCTTAAACATTTTCTCCAGTTCTGCAACTCCTAGTTTAATACCGGTTGGCCTTCCATGCGGGCAATACCGGGCTGCGGGGGTTAAAAGCCAGATTTTTATCAACTCAACGGCCTCATCCACAGTCAGGGGACAGTTCGCTTTCACCGCCGCCTTGCAGGCCATGCCCGCCCATAGCTCATGCAAGCTCTCTTCCTGCCCTGAAAGAGCACTGACAACCAATTCTTTAGCTTGCCACGCACTGAGCATGGCCGGTATGCCCAGCAAGACCAGTTCGCTTTTATGAGAATGTAATTCTATTTCATAGCCCAGTTCAGGCAGTTCCCGACCAATTCGTCCATAGGCTTCCAACTCACTTTGATGCAATGGCACAGTAATGGGCGACGCCAGATATTGGGTCTGGCCTTTTGATGCGCCCTGCTTGAGCTTGGAATATAAAATCGCCTCATGCACTGCATGCTGGTCTAAAATTATCAAATCTTCCTGGATGCGCACCAGCAGGTAGCACAACCCGACTTGCCCCAAATAGACAAACTCCGGCAGCTCTTCCGACTGATTATTCCTGGATTGATATTTCCTATGGGTGCTGAATTGCTCGGTGGGCTCATGCAAATAAGGCGCTGAATTGATTCTGGAGTCGCCCCCCGTCCCTGGGAATGCAGGTGTAAAGTCAATCTGTGCCGCTTCAGTAATCTCATCATCAATGTCAAATAACTTTGAAGTTGCTGGCGGCATAACCGGCCTGGCAGCCATATTCTCTTCTTTGCCTACCCTTGTTTCTCCCCAAAAATCAGCCCTGGAAGTTGTCGCTCCGTACACAGGAAATTCAACTTCATCTGAAGGAGCACGGCCAGCCCCATTCCAAGGAAGTGATTCCCACGCAACGGCGTGAACCACAGGGCCGGGCTGTTGTCCACCCCCTGCCAATGGGTCAAAGCGTTCCAAAGCTTGAGCAACACCACGGCGCACCACACTGAAAATCAAACGCTCATCCAAAAAGCGCACTTCTGTTTTAGCCGGGTGCACATTCACGTCCACTTCTTCCGCCGGCAAATCAAGAAACAGAACAAGCTGGGGATATTCACGGCCAAGCAACTTGCCTTTGTAGGCCTCTCGGGCCGCCGCAATCAACAACCTGTCCTGCACGGGACGGGCGTTGACATAAAACAACATTCGATCTGAGCGCCCTTGGGCCACTTCCGGACTTGCAGCCATACCGCAGACCGTCAGGCCATCACTGGTAAAGCGAAACTCGCTTAAATTATCCGTTATACCGGGCGGCCAAAGTAAAGCCAGACGTTCCGCCAAAGTCTGCCCCGCTGGGAAATTGCTCAACTCCTTGCCGCCAGATCTCAAAGTGAAGCCCACATCAGTCCAGGCCAAAGCCAAACGGCTTAATATCTCCTGGCAGCGCTTGAGCTCCGTTGCCGGGGTTTTCAAAAACTTAAGCCTTGCCGGCACATTTGCAAAAAGTTCACGCACTTCTACCAGAGTCCCGCGGGGCAAAGCGGCCGGGGCCCGGTTTTTAATCTCTCCATATTCAATTTCAATGCAGACCGCTTCCGCCCTCCCACTTTCCCCAGAGGAAGAAATCGAAGTCAGTTTAAACTGCGAAACTGATGCGATGCTGGGCAGAGCCTCACCCCGAAAACCCATGGAAGATATGGCCATAAGGTCGGCATAGGACTTCACCTTACTGGTGGCATGCCGGGTTACGGCCAGCTCCAGCTCGTCGGGTGCGATGCCGTGTCCGTTGTCAGCAACGCTGATAAGCCCGAAACCGCCTTGTTCAAGGCAAACGTCTATTTGGGTGGCTCCCGCGTCCAGGCTGTTCTCCACCAACTCCTTTACAACGCTGGAAGGGCGCTCCACAACTTCTCCGGCTGCAATTTGGTTCTGCAGCTCCGGAGAAAGCAATTCAATTCTGGCAGGAATATTTTTTTCGTCCATAGGCGTTTCTCATGCCTACGATACACCTAAATTTTCCAACTGTAAAATCCTCATCTGCCGGTCCGGCATTGAGTTAACTTATATATAGCTTCCAATTTAACTGTCCGTTCAGTTGTGCGGTCAATAAAATCAGGGTCATGCGACACTATCAGGAAAGGCAGGCCGCATTCATTCAAAATGGACTCAAGGCGTTGTTCCGCGAATTGATCGAGCCCTGCTGTCGGCTCATCCAAAATAAGCAGTTCCGGGCGCATCGCCAGAGCGGTGCCCAACGAAATCAACTTTTTTTCCCCTCCGGAAAGATTAAAGGTAACGCGCTGCCCATAATCAGGAAGACCTATCCTGGCCAGCACTTCCCGGGCGCGGCTGCGGGCCTGCTTTGGGCTGAGCCCAAGATTTAAGGGGCCAAAGGCAATATCTTCTTCCACAGTGGGGCAAAACAACTGGTCATCCGCATCCTGGAACACATATCCAATGCGGCGACGCACTTCCGCGAAATCGGAGGCAAGTTTACGCTGTTTCCCGAATATACGTATTTCTCCGGCGTGGGGGCGTTCCAGTCCCATAATCAGACGCAACAATGTAGTTTTGCCGGAGCCGTTTGCTCCAACAACAGCCACGCGCTCTCCGGCCCGAAGCCTGAAATCAAACTCCTTGAATATGGGGCGCTCTCCATTGCCGTCGTCACGGTAAGAGAAAGTGATGTTACTCAATTCAATCATAACTGGATATCTTAAGCCTATATGCTACTGGCCTTTACAGTAAAACTCCAGAGCCCAAAAAGCAATGGTTAGGGCTGTGCCGAAAAACAGGACCACTATATCTGAATGTTTTATCTGAAATTGCCGCAAAGCAGGAAAATGTCCGGAGTATCCGCGGCAAAGCATCGCCTCATACACCCGTTGCCCCCGATTAAGGCTGCGCACCAGAAGCATACTGATCAAATAGCCATAAGTCTTAAAGGTGTGCAGATTTGTGCGCGGACTGAAAGCGCGCACGGTCATTGCCTCATACAGACGGTGATATTCAGAATGAATAACCTGAAAATAGCGCAGACTGAAAAAAAGGATCTGGCAGATTTTCCCGGGGAAGTGAAGAGCCTCCAGAACCCGTGCCAGGGTAATGACCCGCATGGTGCAAACCAACGCCAGACTGGTCAAAATAATTGCATTGGACTTCACGGTGATTAATAATGTTAAACAAAAGCCTTGCCAGGTAGCGACAAATGGCCCCAGCCGGAATAGGACCTCGCCGGGCACGGAAAACGGCAGTAACACCCAGACAATGAGCATAAAACCATTTAAAGCAGCCAGGCGTCCCACCACTTTGAACATCGGCAATGCAGCCATAATTGTTAAGATTGCGCCGAGAAACAGACCGGCTGCAGCCAACCAGAAATTTTGAATAAGGGCAAGGGTGAAGACTAACAGCAGAGCGCAAACAAACCGAATGCGCGGGTCAATCCGATGAATGAAAGAATCGCCTAAGGCAAACGTTTCAAAGTGCAACTCTCCCTCCACCAAGTAAGTTCACTTTAAGAGTGCCCCTCAAGTAGGCCGCTAAGCCACACTCACTCTTTCTGCAAAACTTTCGAACAAGCGCGCTTTTACCCCCCCTTCGGCCTAGACCTGAACGCGCTCTTTCGCATAAGGCAGCATACCAGGTTTAACTTTACGCAAAAAATAAACACAAGCCGCTGTAATCACCCCTTCAATCACGGCTATGGGCAAATGGGCAACTAACAAAGTTTGGGCTATGGTCAGAAAATGAGAGCCAGAAAGATATAATGAAACAGCGGTGAGCAAAGCAGCCAGCAACAAACTTCCGAAGCCGATACAAAAAGCGGCGGTGCTGGCAAGCACATGACTTTTCCCCGCAAGAAGCCGCCCCAGTAAAGCAGCGCATAAGACAGCGGGAGCGCCCATATTAAAGGTATTGATTCCCAAAGTAGTCAGGCCGCCGAATTGAAAGAGTATTCCCTGCAATAAAAGGGCTACAAAAATACTGATGAATGCCCCCCAACCCAGAAGTGCGCCCATAAGCCCGCACAAAACCAAGTGGGCACTACCGGGGCCTAGCGGTACACGCAATAACGAGGCAAGGAAAAATACAGCGCAAAGCAAAGCTGTTTTGGGGATATCCTGCGATTGCAGCTTGCGTGTGGAAATAACCAGACATGTAGCGGTTAATGCCGCGCCGCCAACCAACACCGGGGCAGATAAAACCCCTTCGGAAATATGCATTGTGTCTCCTCAGCTTCAGCCTGTTTGTCGTGTTACTAATTACTGCATAGATGTTACTTTGCCGGACAGATTGTGTCAAGCCCCTGAGCTCTTTTCCTTAACGAGCCTAAGCCCGGACGAGGCTCAGCCAGGCAGAGTGCGGCTTGGAAAGCCATTAAGTATTTAGGCTATCTTCAGACTGAAAGTATAAAAGGGGAATGCAAAATGATTTCTCTCACCTTCCATTATTATACTCTCGCCTTACGCCCCTCATCAAACAGGGCATTTCAATGGGTAAAGGTCAAAGAGCGTGAAGAAATTACAGGTCCGCTATACACAACCAGAAATCAGAACTACCCTGTTACCCGGTCAAGAAAACGGCAATTTATTGCTTCAGCAATATGTTGGGTATGAATATCAGCCTGCTGCTCGAGATCAGCTATGGTTCTTGCAATACGGACTATTCTGGTGCAGGAGCGGGCCGAAAGCCCCAGCCTGGAAGCCGCTGTTTCCAGAAAATCGTGCTCTGCCCGCCCCAATGGGGCGAACTCTTCCAGGAGCTTACCGGAGAGCTCTGAGTTGGTGGTTGCACTGCAATGCTCATAGCGTTTTGTTTGGATATCGCGAACAGCCTGAATCCTAGCCCGCATTTCCGCTGAACTCATCCCCGGAGTGGATGAGCGTAAGTCTTTATAGGCAACTGCCGGCACTTCAACATGCAGGTCAATGCGATCAAGCAGAGGGCCTGACAAGCGGGCTCTATAGGCCTGAACCTGCTTTGGGGTACAGGTGCAGGTATGCGTTTCATCGGTAAGATAACCACATGGGCACGGGTTCATGGCAGCTACCAGCATAAATCTGGCCGGGTAACTCAGTGAATTGCCCGCCCTTGAAATATTGATCTCACCGGATTCAAGCGGCTGGCGAAGCACTTCCAGCACGGCTCTGGGAAATTCCGGCAACTCATCTAAAAAGAGGACGCCGCAATGCGCCAATGAAATTTCTCCTGGTTTGGGAATTCCGCCCCCGCCGGCAAGGCCGGCATATGATATGGTATGATGAGGCGAACGGAAGGGGCGGGCGCGAATCAGTCCGCTTACCTGCCCGTCAACAGTGCGGGAAATTCCTTGAAACTCCCCACTTTCCGCGGCGATGCTGTAAATTTTACTTACTTCCAGGGCCTCTTCAAACAGCAGATCTGGTAAAACACCGGGAATGCGTTGGGCAAGCATACTCTTACCGCTTCCAGGCGGACCGGCAAATAAAATATTGTGGCCGCCCGCCGCGGCAATTTCAATGGCCCGCTTGGCATGCTCCTGACCTTTGACTTCGGAAAAATCAAAGGGGTATCCGACGGGAACTGCTGCATCCCACTCAGCAGGAGGAAGATATTCCGCCAAGTTCCCGGAAAGCGCACCAACTGCCTGATTGAGATCTTTTGCCGCAAAAACCTTCAGACCAGAAATAGCCGCGGCTTCCCCTGCATTATTCCAGGGAACAATAATGGATTCGGCATTCAGCTTCTTGGCTAAAATAGCCATGGAAAGAACTCCCGGTACCGGCTTCAATTCCCCGGCAAGGGACAGTTCTCCACATGCAAAAACTCCGGCAAGTTGTGTCGGCTCGATATTCCCGCTGGCTGCAAGCAACCCCAGCGCAAGCGGCAGATCAAATGCCGCGCCCTGCTTTCTGCGGTCTGCCGGGGCGAGATTCACAGTAATTCTGGCTGGTGGCAGTTTATACCCACAGTTCTTCAGAGCGGAAAAAACCCGTTCCTTGGCTTCGCGCACCGAACCTTCGGCCAGGCCTACCATTGTAAATCCGGGCAGTCCCTTACGGGTCAGGTCCACTTCCAGATTCACCATAATCGCGTCCACCCCGTGCAATGTGGCGCAATTTACATTAACGTACATGCTTTTCAGATGCTTTGTTAAAAGAAATACATATACTCAGTTTCCGGGATAATCACAGAAAACTTGTACTAAGTCAATTGAGAGGCAGCTGGAGTTCGTTTACCGATATAAAGATGATTACACCATAACCCAATTGACACAATTTCCAGTCCCATATTTGAGATAAAGCTTGCTTTATTTGAATAGAGTTACATAAGCAAAGGTGTAAGAACAATAATAAAAGGCTGCAAACCAATTATCAACAGCCGCATTTCATAATCTTACCAGCTCATTATAAAGTGTAAAAGCGCTCCGGCGGACCAAAACTTAGCGATAAGACCAACATAAAAGACTTCCAGGACTTGTATTTTAGCAGAAAATTGCATAACAATTCAATGTTCGTGGGGATATAGCTGGATTTAAGATAAAAATTCGATGTTTTATATCTATAAACACCTATCACATTTAAACTTTTTAACCTCCTTATTGGCAAAGCAAGGGAAATCGGGGTTTTTATGGACGGCTCAGGCCTCAGGTTGGGGTTGATCTGTTTTATCATGTGTCTTTTCGGGAATACAGCCTGGGCCGAGGGGTACGGCTTATATGAATATGGGGCCAGAGGAATGGCGTTGGGAGGAGCAATGGTGGCAAGAAAGCCAGACCCTTCCTGCGTGGCTTATAACCCGGCCTTGTTGACTCGCCTGCCGGGCACACATATGATGTTGGGAGTTACATCTGTTACCCCGACCGGTTCAATGCACACGGAAATACTTGGGGACAACGCTGCGGAAACTTATCTGAAAGACAGCACCTGGTTTTTACCACACGTGTATTTCACCCATCAAATCAACAACCGGCTTACCTTCGGAATAGGAGAATTTACCCGTTTCGGCCTGGGTTTTGAATATCCGCAGGATTGGCCCGGACGCTATAATATTTACAGCGTCAGCCTGCTTTCAGCATCGTTGAATCCCAACCTGGCCGCTAAGCTTACCGATGAGTTATCGGTTGCAGCCGGAGTGGAAGCAATTTATGTAAATCTGGATTTGTAGAAACGGGCGCCGATTTCGCTTGCTCCATACGGGATTGACGGAAGAATGGATGTGGACAGCAACATTCAGGATGCCAATGATCTTGGGTTCGGATTTAATTTTGGAGCGCATTATCAGTTCAACGAACAATGGGCGCTCGGCATATCGTACCACAGTCAGATTAAAGTCAAAGCATATGGTGACATCGAATTCACTAAACGTGAATACACAGGCCCGAGCGCAGGAAAACCCTTAGCAGATCTGGCATTTGAAAATTACTTTAAGAATGGCGAGGTGCACTCAACAGTTATTTTGCCTGAATCTGTGGCCATGGGGCTGGCTTATACCCCTATTCCTGAACTTTCTATTGAAATTGGTGCTGTTTGGACCCGCTGGAGTAGTTTTAAAAATTTGCGCATCCACATGCCGCCTGATATGGGGGTAAATGAAAGTCGAAAGGAATGGAAAAACTGCTGGCGCTTAAACGCCGGCATAGAATATCAGGCGATTGATTGGCTGAGTGTGCGCGGCGGATATATTTACGACCAGTCTCCCATGAGCGAGGCTTACGAAGACTATCTGGTTCCAACCGATGGACGCCATATTTACAGTGCCGGGTTGGGTTTCTCTTGGGGTGACTGGGGACTTGATCTGGGATATGCTTACATTGACGCCAACGGACGCGATTACAGCTCAAATGCGGGGACAGGGGTAAACAATTCAAAATCCTACGGACATTCCAATCTATTTTCACTTTCCATAAGCTATGAATTTTAAATCGCAGTCTGCTTAAAACAGATGTCATTTCAAAGCGGTCATTGATTTTGAATTGCTTGCTGGCCACGGATTGAATCATACCATGTGGAGCCCTCTGCCGGGCATCAGAAGCTGCCACAGCCTTTATAGAATTTCCACAAAGGCTGTGAACGCAACCTGGACAGGAATAAAACAAAGTCTATTTGCAGTGCCCGCTGTTCACTGCCCAGTTATACCCCTCACACTCGCCCTTGCCGCAAGCTGTGCGGAAATCCTGACACATTGCAGGGAAATCCTCCCTCATCAGCAGAGCTGAAGCCCGGGCCATATAATAAGCGGGATTATCTTTATTAAGAGTTATCGCCTGGTTGAAGTCAGCCAAGGCCAAGTCAATCAGATTGAGGCGCAGGTAAGCTGTACCGCGCCCGGATAAAGCTGGCAGGAAAGCATTGTTGAATTTTAAAGCCTGCGAATAAGACGCTACTGCTTGAGCGGTTCGTCCTGACTGAAGCTGATTGGCGCCCAGAATGCAGAAGACCAGCGGATTGCTGGGGTCCAACCTGGCCGCCTGGTTCATAGCCTGTTCTATCTGCTGAACTCTGTCTTCACTATTGGGCAATGCACTTTTAGGCGGCTCCAAATATCGACGACACAAATCCAGAGCAGAAAGCCGATTCAAATGTTTCTTTAACAGGCTGCCGTCAGACTCATCGTTGAGGACTTGGGGCAGAAGCCTTTCAACTTCCAATAAGCTGTCTTTTTCAAGGGCAAGAGCCTGGGCCTGCAAATATTGAAAATCCTGATCGGCTATTCCTGCTTTTATAGCAGTGGAAAGATCCGGATAAAGCGGCGTCAGCTCAACAACCAGCGCTATTTGATTCCCCGCTTCCCCGGAAGCAGGATCAGCTTGTTCCACAATCATGATCCTACTTAAACTTTGGGCAATGCTTCCGTAGTTCAACGGAGTGCTTTCAGTTTGCAGGGAACTTAACAGAGGGGAAATTTTAAGATTATAGACAGCTCCTTCCAGCAGACGGACACGACAGCGCGCTTCAGCAATAGCGGATGCAGCTTCCGGCGACAGGCGTCCGGAAAAAGCCTGGGTATCTGAACACAAGGTAGGATTTTGATTCAGAGTTCCGTCCGGGTTGAGCAAATCAACAGCCAATTCAGGAGCCTCCACATTAATGGAAACGGACTGGCCGGAACAGACACCGGGAAGTCCCTGGAAAATAAGAGCCGACAGCAGCAGTGTCCGGAAAAGCATCGTAAAGTTTCTGCCCATTTCAACCTACATCAGTTGCAGTTGATTTTTAATTTCCTGAGCCATGGGAACCAACAAGTCCCTTAATGTGGATTCAGCCAGTTCAGACAAATTCGCATCCGTTGGTACAATCACCGCACTCTGCTCGGCATTGTAACTTTTTTTGAAGGTCACCCCATTTTTATTTTCGGGTAATTGAATAGTAATTGCAATTTTGACTTTATATTGGGCCGTGCCGGTTTGCTCAATCCAGAGCTTATCCAGACTCCCTTTAATCACATAGCTTGAAGCCGTAGTATAAGGGCTGTAGCTTGCTCTCACACCAAGCCGTACCAGTTCGTCGGCCAACGCCTCACTGACCCAGGCCGTGGGGGAAGAAGTGGCGGTATATGGCTCGCCATCAGAATTTTCGCCAACAGATTGTTGAGGCATAGCGGACTGGAATTCTTCAATTATCACCGCAGGCAACTCATTTGCAGCGCCCATACTGGGGCCCACCGGATTATAAACAAGATTAACCTGCTGTCCTGTGCATGCGGAAACTGCAAACACAAAGATACTTAACACAGCCAACTTCAACCAATCATTAAATTTGATTGCTAACATGGTTTCTCCTGACTAATGCGTTTATCCTTAATGAACGATATTATCCTAACTGAAGCAAAGCCTTTAGGCAACACCCCCCCCCCGGGCAACACTGACCTTTGTATCTTTATGGTTCAATCAACAGCCGGCCCACTCTCCGAGCAACTGGGGCAACCGGCGGACAGAGGCTATGCAGGTTGCCCCGCCATGAGCAGAGACATCCCGGAATATTATTTGATTTTATCAATTTCACCCGCTACAGGTTCAAATCCATTCCGCGCTGGGGCAAAAACTCTTTCCCTGAAAGAGGGAATGCCGGATATGTGGGCATGCCCCCTCCGTGAACTCGGCAGTAGTGCATTTACTAGGCAGGCCGCAAAGCAAAATTGACGGCAAAACAAATGGATATAATCCACATAATCGGACTGACTCCACGTATTTTGCCGCTGAGTGCGTAAAGCAGCACATAGCTGATAAATCCAAACCCGAAACCAGAGGCGATGCTGAACGTAAACGGCATCGTCACTATGGTCAGGAAAGCGGGCAAAGCTATTCTGAAATCTTTAAAATTGATATGCACCACTTCCTGCATCATTAGAGCTCCAACAATTACCAACGCCGGGGCAGTGGCAAAGCCGGGCACCAGGGCAACCAGAGGAACAAAGAAAAGTGTAAGCAGAAAGAAAATGGCGACAAACACTGCGGTAAGTCCGGAACGCCCGCCGGCGGCAATGCCGGAAGCGCTTTCAATATAGGCTGTAACTGTAGGCATACCCACACATGCGCTTGCAATGTCCCCGACGGAGTCGGTGACAAGGGCCTTGTCCATTCCGGGCGTATTGCCTTTGTCATCCATAATGTTGGCTTTGCGGGAAAGACCGATCAATGTGCCGATATTGTCAAAAAGGTCAACCATAGTGATCGTAAAAATAATGGACACCAGGCCATATTGTAAAGCAGCTGCAATATCAAGCTGGCCGAACAACGGGGCGGGGCTGGGCACGGACAAAGTAACTATATCTGTAATGGAAGACGGGACCGTAACCTGTCCGGTCAACATCCCGATGACAGTGACAATCAGGATTCCTAATGGAATGGCCACTCTTATCCCCCTGGCCATCATTGCGCTGATCAGGCACACTCCCAGTAAGGCCAGTAAAGCAGAAGGAGCGCCAATGTTGCCCAATGTCACAAAATTTTGGGGGTGCGCCGCCACTATACCGCAGTTTTTCAGACCGATAAGAGCAATAAACGCCCCAATGCCAGCCACAATAGCATACTTCAAATCCATGGGCACGGCATTGATGATCATTTGCCTCAGCCTGGTAATCGTAAGAATAAGAAATACCACTCCAGAGATGAAAACAGCCCCCAACGCCGTTTGCCAGGGCAGCCCCAAAGTTCCGCATACATAATAGGCGAAGAATGCGCTTATCCCAAGTCCGGGAGCAACCCCTACAGGAAAGTTGGCCCAAAGGCCCATAACAAGCGTAACCGCCGCTGTGATGCAGATCAACGCGGTAATTGCAGCTTCTCTCGGCATACCTGTATCTGCCAACATACCGGGCACCACAAACACAACATAGCACATGGCCATGAAGGTTGTGAGCCCCCCGTAAAGCTCACTTTTGATTGATGTATTTTTTTCTTTTAATCTGAAGAATGTGGATATCCAGGCACAGATCTGGTGCATATTTACTCCTTATGATTATCCAGAAAATCAGCACTCAACTGTCGATACTCCTTAAACAACAAGGAAAACAACTTCGTCATTTATCGCATTGCCGATCTATTGCCTCTAAGCCGGGCAAGCCCGCAAAGAAATGATCCGAAGATAATCAGGCCAACCCCAACCCAGAAGCCTACAGGAGTTGGAGCGCCAAGCCAAGTAGATGCAAAAAACATTGAGAGTGCCGGGTTAAAGTAGGAAAGCATGGCAAGCATCATAAAGTTGCCGTGATACATTCCTTTCTCCCACATGGAATAGGATATTCCAAAAATAAGACCTACGACAACCAGTTCGATGACCGGCACGACGCCAGGAAACGTAAGCTTACCGCCTCTTAAGAAAAAGCCTACCCAGAGAGCGGCGGCAATAACGATGAAAAACACCGGAATGGCATTGTGCCCTTGCGAAAAGCGGGCACTTAAGTTGCAATACACACCCCAGGTGAGCGCCGCCAGCAAACCGCAAATGTAAGGGAGAGGAAAGCTTAAAAAATTCGCTACCAGTCCTGAGAAAGTCACGTCGCCGCCGGAGGCGATGCACCAGTATAAGCCTATAATTGCAACGCCTGTACCGGGCCAGACCAGCCACCCCATTTTCTGTTTATTAATCCAAATGGACATCACCACAATGGAGCAGGGCCACAAATAGTTCAACATGCCTACTTCCAATGCCTGACGCGCATCAGACGCCATGCCGATTGCTTGGGAAAACAGAATTTCATAAAAAATAAAAACGCTCCCAGCCCCAAACAGGTATGCCTTCGGCATTTGCTTTATCTTGGGAAGGCCGTTTTTCAAACAAATAGAAAGCGCTCCCAAGGTATAAATTAACGCCGTGCCTTCTGCTACGCCAAAGGTCTCTGTTACTGAACGCATCAGCCCTATAACGGTGCTCCACATTAAAAGAGCGGTCATTCCTAAAATATTTCCGGTTGTTCTGTTCATAAGTAGCCTCAACTCAAACGCGAGCCGTATCAGAAGCCGCCTCAAAATGCAATAATAGCCTTAAAACCGGACGGAACCTGGACGCATAATGCGCCTGTTTCCTACTTGCAGAATATCCACCACCCGTTCCAAGTGGGCGCTGATTAGACTAATTGATTTAACTTCTGAGGGAAGCGGACTGTCTTTACACTTTAAAAACGGCTGAAGCACTCACACCAGATACTTATAAAGCTATAGCATGCTACATATAATTAGGATTGCACATAAAATCTGCCTGTGGTATTTTATAAGATGTTTGTTATTCTTAAAGCTTTGGCAAAAGCTGACTAAAAGGAGGATTTCCTTATGGCTCTTAGCGTAACAGAATGGCAGAAAAATTTGGCAAAGCAATGGGGCTGGATAGCCTTCCGCGGGGTGCTTGCAATCATCTTTGCAATAATAGCCATCGCTTCCCCCATAGCCACCGCGTGGGCTTTAGCCTTGGTTTGGGGCGTATTCGCTTTCCTGGAAGGCCTTGCCGCCCTTATTTCCGGCTGGCGCCTGCACAAACAGGGCGCAACCTGGTGGCCCTATTTACTGTTTGGCATTATCGGCATTTTGGCAGGTTTGCTGGCTATGGCCTGGCCGGGCCTGACCATGATTGTACTGGTTTATCTGATTGGAATCTGGGCCATTTTCGGCGGTATAAGCGAAATATTTATGGGCGCAAGTCTCCGCAAAACAGTTGATCGCTGGTGGATAATGCTGCTTGCAGGCATAATCAGCGTTCTGTTTGGGATGCTTGTTATCTATTCCCCCTTTGAAGGAATGTTGATGATGATTTGGTGTCTGGCCGGATTTATGCTGGTAATCGGCATCATCGGCCTGATTTTCGCATTCCGCTTGAAAAAAGGTAAAGTTGACTTCAGCAGTTTTGAAAATACAGACACTCAAATTTAGATTGGAAGGGCGCCATTCAGCGCCCTTTTGCACCTTCAGTAAAAGGATTGCCGGCCGGATTTGCCGGTTATTCAGGGACCAATTCCTCAAAAAAGTCCGATCTTCCTTAGGACTATGAGTATAGACGTCTTACAGGCAATGCCGTAGAGAGATTGTTGCCTATTTACTATTATAGATTGTGCTCATATTCAACTGCTGCGGTTATTTGTAGAGCTTTTTCCGGTTTGGGCGTGCAATTTGCAAAAGCCTTGCCGGGCAGGGAGCAAAAATTGCTTTAATTGCCCGGCGGACGGAACGTCTGGATTGTGTACGAAGCAATTATCCAGACTTTGCATCTGGGAATTCAGATTGCCCTGCTGGTTTGCAGGGAATATGTTTTTCATTCACATTCAATTTTCAGATCTGGAAGCACTGAAAGCTGCATTGGCACTGTAAAGTCAGGATCACCTTCTGAGCAGGCATTGACAACCATAAATCCCTGCAGGAACAAATTCACAGGACAGCCTCAGCCGGTGTGCTGATATTGTGAATACTCCAAGGCTCGCATATAGCAGGAACTAAGAATAAAATATGGGATAGGCACGGCTGGACGGTGGTGCTAAAACATGCCGGGCTAGGGGAGCAGAACAGCCAACAAGGAGGCGCGTTGACTATTAATTTATTTCCTGCTGTTTCTCGGCAGTATGTTGAATCCCCCACATGAGGGACTTATTATCTTGTTGAATTAAGCCGTCGCCTATCCCATCCGTTATCCGGGAAATCGAATCAGGGGTTTTCGATTTGTATATTCCCGTAACGCTCTATATTTCACAAAACCCAAAAAAACATAAGTGTCATACTGTAGCTTACACGTTTCATTTGTGTTGTCTATTGATAACTCATAATAATCTTTAACTGTTTTAAACATAGTTAACAAATTGTATCCTGAGCGGGACGACTTCATCAAAATAAATCTTGATGAACTATCCTATATAGATTATTTTATAAAAATCTGATAGGAGGTTATCATGTTATCAGAACAACTTATATATACTTTCGGTTGGGCTTCCTGGAGCAGTGTGCTTGCTGGGGTTGTGACCGCTTTAGCTGTTTCGATTATTATGACGATAATCGGCGTGGCTCTGGGCTTTAAAGTGGTTGACCCGAAATCGGCTGATCCTACCTCTGGCTTGGGAATTACCTTTGGCATTTGGTCTGCTGTTTCAGTTATCATAAGTATGGCAGCCGGCGGGTTCGTAGCCGGGTTATTTGCCGCTCAACGCGGGCTTGAGCATGGATTTCTGGTTTGGGCCGCTGTATCAGTAGTTGCAGTATTTTTCGGCGGCTATACTGTTGGAGCGGCTGTGCGCAGCATGGGCAACACCGCGCGCACTTTGGGCAGTGGAGCCGCAGGAGTTGCCGGAGCCGTGGGGCAGCATGCTGTAGATGTGGCCGGGAATATTGCAGGGAAAGCTGTGGAGGGGCTGAAGGAACAATTGCAACAATTGGACTATGACCAGCTTAATGAACAGGTAATTTCCGTACTACGCGACACAGGTGTGGAGAATTTACAGCCTGAACATATCAAATCGGAACTTTGGGAAGTAAAAAATGACATTAAGTGTCTGGTACGTAGAATAGGCCTCAACCCTTCAAACTTTGATCAGATTGTTGCCGATTTTGCCGGTAAGGAAAAAGCTCGCCTCAACAACATAACTGAAGACTTTGATAAGAATGTTGCAATTGATACGCTGGCCGCCAACCGAAATATTCCGCGTGACGAAGCCGAGCAGATGGTAAATAATGCGTTATCTGCTTATTACAAAGCTGTTGACAAGGCAAAAGAGCTGATGAATGATGCCCGCGAGCAGGCGGAAGAAGCAAAATTGCAATTAAAGCATTTTGCCGACCAGACCAGGGAAAAAGCAGATAAACTGCGGCGGGCTGCCGCAAAGGCTGCAGCGATAGCCGCTCTGGCTTTAATTATTGCAGCATGTATCGCCACCTTTGCCGGGCTGATTGGGGCTAACTGCTCCACAGGCTGGTACACCATACAAAGCGCTTATCTGATTCCTTAAGCTGTAAAAAAGCCCCGACCAACGCCGGGGCTTTTCTTATTTCACTTCCTTAAATCTGGGAAGTCCTTTGACCAACTGCAATGCAAGGCGCAATTGGTTATCCTGAGACAGGAATTTTTCCGCCTCAGCATCCTTGGGCTTTGCCTTGGTTGCTGTGCCTTCCCCTTCCAGATGATGGGCTAAACTCTGCTCCCTTATCTGCCAATTGGGCGCGTTGGGGTCTTTTTCCACGCTTGGCTCAAAGGGAACTTCGATATCAGGCACAATCCCCTCTGCCTGAATGGACTTGCCGGAAGGAGTATAATAACGGGCAACTGTCAGCTTTATTCCTGAACCGTCCGGCAAAGGAATTACGTCCTGAACAGAAGCCTTGCCAAAAGTGCGTTCCCCTACCAGCAACGCCCGGTTATGGTCTTTCAAAGCGCCGGCAACTATTTCAGAAGCGGAAGCTGAACCGGAGTTAATCAACACTACCATTGGGGCAACAATATCTCCGGCCTGGGCAGAAGCGGAATAAGAGCGGTTGGATTTGTCGCTGCGGCCTTTCATGGAAACAATCACGCCATCGGATAGAAACATGTCTGACACATGCACCGACTGATCAAGCAAGCCACCCGGGTTATTGCGCATATCTAAAATCAAGCCTCTGATTTCCCCCTTTTTTACAACCTTACGCAGCTCTTCAGTCAGTTCCTGGGTTGTGCGCCCGATAAAACGGGTAATACGCACCCAGTAATAACCCTCTTCAAGCTCGCGCACTTTTACACTGGTCATGGGAATAGCGTCGCGCACTATACTTACAGTGCGCGGAGAAGCCGAACTTTTATCAAGAATCAACAATTCCACCGTAGTGCCTTTAGGCCCCCGGATAGCAGCAACAGTTTCATTACTGGTCATTTCCTGAGTGGGGCGACCATCCACAGCAAGGATCATATCACCGCTTTTCAGACCGGCCCTGTCCGCAGGGGTGTCTTCAATAGGGGACACAATTGTCACCTGCCCATTCTCCACAGAAATTTCAATTCCAATCCCGAAGAATTCCCCGGAATTATTCTCACTCATTTCTTTGTATTCATCGGGAGTAAGATATACGGAATGGGGATCGAGTGATTGCAACATACCGCGGACAGCCCCTTCAATAATCTCCTTACGACTCTTTTCATCCACATACTCCTGCTCAACCAGATCAAGCACATGGCTGAATTGACGCAGCGGCTGTGTTTTATCGTTTTCAAGGTTTATTTCCGGCGCGGCTAACCCGGTATTTGGCGCGGCAACCAATAGAACAAAAAAGGCCAGACCCAAAAAGGGCTTGAAGTTTGACAAATTATTTAAAGTGGCGGACATGAGTTAAGCTTCCTCCAGCTCAGTATTATCTTTCGCATAACATCTTTTGAAAAAATTGGCAAAAATGTTGTTAGTCCATTAAAACAAGGGAGACTATTCTTCCACAGGCCTGGAATACCGGCAAGTCTTTTCCGGGCAGGCAATGCGTTTAGCTCCACGGCTGTTTTTCAGACATAACACCTTAGAGCCGCAAGCCGGACAGGTTTCATCTACCGGCCAGTCCCACATTGCATAGTCACAATTGGGGTATTGGTCACAGCCGTAAAAAATCTTACCGCGCTTTGAACTTTTTTCCACCAGAAAACCATTCTCGCATTTAGGGCAATGCACACCTGTGGAAAAGGGCCTGGCATAAGTGCAGTCGGGATAATTATTGCAAGCGATGAACCGACTGCCCGTGCGGGCGGTTTTCAAAACCAGATCACCGGAGCATTGCGGGCAAGTCCCCACCTTTTCTCTTTCCACTTGTTCCTTTTCCTTTAAAATAATCTGACCGTTTTCTCCGCGCTCGAAATTACTGCTGAAAGTACAGGCGGGGTAACCGGAACAGGCCACAAACGCACCGGCTTTTCCAAATTTAATTATCAGGTCCTTTCCGCAATCCGGGCAGGAAAGTCCTGTGGGCACTCCTGCTTTTACCGCCTGCATGGCGGTGCTGGCCTCAGATAAAGTCTGGTTGAACCCTTTGGAAAAATCCCCAAGCAACTGTTTCCAGTTTTCATTGCCAACGGCGATTTTATCCAGGTCATCTTCCATTTTAGCCGTAAAGCTCACATCCATCAGATTCACAAAATGTTCTTTAAGCAATTCACAAACCACAGTACCGAGATCGGTAGGCACAAAGGCCTTATCCTGCAATACGGCATATTCTCTGTCCAGCAAGGTGGAAATGATGCTGGCATATGTGGAAGGCCGCCCTATCCCTTTATCTTCCAGTTCCTTAACCAACGATGCTTCGTTGTAGCGCGCCGGCGGCTGAGTGAACTTCTGCTCTTTGGTCATTTTTTCCAGGCTCAGCTCTTCTCCCTGCTTCAGATCGGGCAACAGAATACTTTCATCTTTGGCGCTGAATACTGTTAAATAGCCGGGGAACAGAATTCGCTCTCCCTTTACCCGCCATTCAGCCGGTCCGTTTTCAATCAGCACAACGGTATCGTGGAAGCGGGCAGCAGCCATTTGCGACGCCACAAACCTGGTCCAGATCAGTTTATATAATTGGTACTGTTCCGGGGTAAGCAGACTTCTGATCTCATCCGGCAGAATATTCACATCAACCGGACGGATAGCTTCGTGCGCATCCTGAGCCCCGCCTTTGCTGCGGAAAACCCGTTTGCCGCCGGGGGCGCCATACTCGTTCCCATAAGTATTGACGATAAATTTTTGAGCAGCATCCAACGCCTCCGCCGCAATACGCACAGAGTCGGTACGCATATAGGTAATCAAGGCCACTGTACCCTGACTGCCCAGCTCCACCCCCTCGTAAAGGCGCTGTGCAATACTCATAGTCCGTTTAGACGTATAGCCCAGGCGCTGGTTTGCAGTTTGTTGCAGGGTAGAAGTAATAAACGGCGGTTTCGGGTCTTTTTTCCGCTCCTTCTCCTGCACATCAGAAACGACAAACGGTTTACCTTTAATACGGCCTTCCATCTCCAAAGCTTTTTCCGCACTGTCTATTACCGGTTTTTTGCCGTCAACTTTGTTC
This sequence comes from uncultured Desulfovibrionaceae bacterium, assembly GCA_944325195.1. Taxonomy (GTDB): domain Bacteria; phylum Desulfobacterota; class Desulfovibrionia; order Desulfovibrionales; family Desulfovibrionaceae; genus RGIG1962. The sequence continues at coordinate 18,742 of CALUZB010000021.1, forward strand.
AAATCACACTTGAAAGGCTCTGCTTTGGCTTCATGCTTTTTCAGCCAGACGTTGAACAGCCAGTATTCTTCCGGCACAAAAGCATGGCGTTCATGTTCGCGGTCAACAATCAAACGCAAAGCCACAGACTGCACCCGTCCCGCTGAAATGCCCCGTTTAACCTTTTTCCAGAGCAGGGGCGAAATCTTATAGCCCACCAGCCTGTCCAGCACCCGACGCGCCTGCTGCGCGTCAAACAGATTCGGGTCAAGCTCACGGGGATGTTCAATAGCCTCTCTTACTGCCCGGGAAGTAATTTCATTAAACTGGATACGTTTGATATTATTGTTTTTGGGCCGGATCAGCTCAGCCACATGCCAGGCAATGGCCTCACCTTCGCGGTCCGGGTCCGGGGCCAGATATACGGTATCAGCTTTGGCCGCTGCCGCTTCAAGCCCGGCCACGACTTTTTCCTTACCCGGGATAATTTCGTATTGAGGCGCAAAATCAGCCTCATCCACCCCTAAAGAATTGGCGGGCAAATCGCGCACATGCCCCACACTGGCTTTGACCGTAAAATCTTTACCGAGGAACTTACTGATGGTTTTGACTTTGGCTGGAGACTCAACAATGATTAGTGATTTGGACATTGCGTATCCTTCAAATAATCTGCATATTTGGGTTATTAAATAAGCTCTTCCAGGTAAGATGGCAAGGGTTTAGGGGAAATACACCGTCTGGAATCACGAAAAGAGTATAGCGCTTAATAAAAAATGGGTCGAATGCACCGCAAACACAGGACTGATGCGACCTGAAAGAACTAGTGATGGGCTGAATATGCTGAACAAACTCCCGACAAACTGATCTATAAACTGACATTTCTGCTGAAAAAGTTCCACTTGACTATATAAAAACTTTTCTGAGCAGTTAAGAGAAGTGATGTGAGGAGCCTTAAAGAAAGCTCGTTGAGCTTTCTTTTAGGTTGCCGGTATAAAGATAAGTTATTTTATTGAAATCAGGCATATTGAGAATATCAGAACATAGCCTGGACAATTTTACTTTAAAGCCGTAGCGTCACTAACGCCAGCGGATATTTCCAGTCTTAAACAATAAAAGCCTTGCTGAAGGGAACACATACCTTAAACAGTTAAATTGCGTAAAAGAAAAGGAGCAAAGATGAACGATTATTTTGTACATGAGTCGTCATATATTGATGACAATGTGCTGATTGGGGCCGGAACAAAAATCTGGCACTTCTGCCATGTCCAACAGGGAGCCCGAATAGGAACGCATTGTGTTCTCGGACAGAATGTTAACATTGCCAATGATGTGCTCATTGGCAATAATGTCAAAATTCAGAATAATGTCGCCGTTTATGCCGGCACTACATTGGAAGATGATGTCTTTCTCGGCCCAAGCTGTGTTCTGACCAATGTGACCAATCCGCGCAGCCAAGTCAATCGCCATTCTCTCTATGAAAAAATCGTGATCCGGCGTGGCGCGACTGTTGGGGCAAACGCAACTATTGTTTGCGGCATCAGCATCGGTCGCTATGCTTTTATTGCAGCCGGGGCCGTTGTAACCAGAGATGTTCCAGATTACGCCATGATTGTCGGCGTTCCCGGCAGGCAAACAGCCTGGATCAGTCGGCATGGCCATATTCTTAAAAACCCTGACACCACCGGGATTATGCTTTGCCCGGAGAGCGGTTACCGATATAAGGAAATGGAGCCGGGTATTATCCGCTGCCTGGATCTGGATGAGGAGGCTCCCTTGCCCCCGGAATTGAGTTTAGGTAAGTTTTATTATGATGAACTGAAAAGGTAAAGGGGACAACTGAAGATAAACACCAACCAGCTCAAAGAGTATTTTTTAAGCTTAAGGCAAACTGGAATTTTCTGACTTAGTTACCCAAATATAAAGCTCATCATACCGGCGGAAAAGTACACTTTTCCGCCGCAGTCTAATTCATGACTTCCGTTCTTTAATAACCAATAATTTTCCAGATTTCAAGTCAAAATCAGATATTTCCTGGCCCAGCCCTCCACCGGCGGAAAAGTGTACTTTTCCGCCGGTGCCGGTTTACTTTACTAAATAATAAAAACATACGTTTAAAATGCTTGTAGCCACTATAAGAATGTTTAGTGGCACAGATTGAAAAACGTACGTTATTAAGGGCGACATCGTTTCCCGGCTGAACAAATTGAAATATCCAAAATTAGTACTCTAAAAAGCTAAAAAATGTTGCGAAAAATAAAAAACAGAGAAGTCAAAATTGCTGTCATTGGAATTGGTTATGTTGGGCTTCCCCTGGCGGTGGAATTCGGGAAAAAATTTGACACCATTGGATTTGATGTCAACGAAAAGCGCTTGAATGAGCTTAGAAATAATATAGATACAACCCTGGAAACTTCTTCAAATGATCTCAAATCCGCTACGCATCTGCGGTACTCCTGCTGTCCAAATGACCTGAAGGAACGGGATATTTTCATTATAACCGTTCCCACGCCAGTTGATAAATACAGTCGGCCTGATCTTACGCCTTTATACAAAGCAAGCGAGACGGTCGCCCGAGTAATGAAATCCGGGGCAATTGTTATTTACGAATCAACCGTATACCCCGGCTGCACAGAAGAGGAGTGCGTCCCGATTCTGGAAAAATTCAGCGGTTTCAAATTCAATCGGGACTTCTTCTGCGGTTATTCCCCGGAGCGCATCAATCCGGGGGACAAAGAGCACACTCTGACCAAAATTCTAAAAATCACCTCCGGTTCCACCCCTGAAACGGCGGAAATTGTGGACCTGCTTTATAACAGCATTCTGGAGAACGGGACGCATAAGGTAAGCTCAATCAAAGTAGCAGAGGCCGCGAAAGTGATTGAGAACAGCCAACGCGATCTCAATATCGCTTTTGTCAATGAGCTGGCGAAAATCTTCCATCTGATCGGTATCGATACCCATGAGGTGCTGGACGCGGCAAGTACAAAATGGAACTTTCTCAAATTCAGGCCTGGCCTTGTAGGCGGGCACTGTATCGGCGTTGATCCCTATTATCTGGCGCACAAAGCGCAGTCTCTCGGGTATATGCCGGAAGTCATTCTGGCCGGACGCCGCATCAATGAAAGTATGGGAAACTACGCGGCGGAACAGATTGTCAAGATGATGATCCGGAAAGGCAAAAGAATATTGGGGGCGCGAGTACTTCAACTAGGTATAACCTTTAAGGAAAACTGCCCCGACATCAGGAACAGTCGCGCCGTGGATGTGGCGCACAGACTGGATGAATTCGGATGCAACGTGGAAATCCTGGACCCTTTGGCAGACCCTGACGAAGTAAAGGCCGTTTACGGCATAAGCTCGGTAAAGGATTTTAAAGAGCTGAAATCCAGCTTTTATGATGCAGTGGTAGTCACGGTAGCCCACAAAAAGTTTTCCAGTCTGGACCTTGGCTCACTGTATCGGGATGTTGCGATTATTTACGATATCAAAGGCATTTTGCCCAAAGAACAGGCAGACGGAAGGCTGTAGGCTCCGGCGGGCGACAGTCCGCCCGGAAAAGGGCCTGAACGAGGCGTCCCCTGCTTTTTAAGAATGAGATTTATCAGACAAAAAATCATCAAGCATGGGCTGCTGTAAATGCGTATACCGGAGAAAGTGATGGAATTCAGAGATTTAAAAACACAATACCAAAACCTGAAAGATGAGATTGATGCCGGAATTGCTGAGGTAATTCGCTCTGCCGATTTTATTTCCGGTAAAAAAGTCAGAGAACTGGAAACGGAACTTGCCGCAGCGGTGGGCAGAAAGTTCTGTATAAGCTGCGCCAATGGCACAGACGCGCTTGAGCTGGTTCTACGCGTCTGGGGTATCGGGAAAGGGGACGCCGTCTTTGTGCCCTCGTTTACTTTTATGTCCACAGCGGAAGTGGTCAGCCTGCTTGAGGCCAGGCCGTTTTTTGTGGATATTAATCTGAAAACTTTCAACATTGACCCAAACTGTCTGAAAAAAGCGATCGCGGAAGTCCAGGCTGAGGGGAAATACACCCCGAAGGCGATCATTCCGGTGGATTTGTTCGGGCAACCTGCTGATTTTGACGCGATTCTCCCAATTGCAGCTGAACATGAGTTGAAAATTCTGGAAGACGCCGCCCAGGGGTTCGGCGGTTTAATTCGCGAACAGGCGGCCTGTTCTTTCGGAGATGCCTCCATAACCTCATTTTTCCCGGCAAAACCACTTGGCTGTTATGGGGACGGCGGCGCGATCTTTACCGATAATGAAGAAGAAATGCGGCTGCTCCGCTCTCTCTGCGTACACGGTAAGGGCCGGGAAAAGTACGAGAATATCCGGATCGGGCGCAATTCGCGTCTGGACAGCATTCAGGCCGCTGTTTTACTGCCCAAGCTGCGCGCGTTTTTTCAGTATGAGCTCGACGCCGTGAATCATGTTGCTGAACTCTACACCAGCCAGTTGAAGGACGTGGTGCGTACTCCGTCGGTTCAGAAAAGTTACCGCTCCAGTTGGGCCCAATATACGATTCTGTGTAACGACCGGGGCCAGCGTGACAATTTACAAAAAAAACTGAAGGGAGACGGCATCCCCAGCGTGGTTTACTATCCGTGCGGCCTGCATCACCAAAGGGCATTCGCTTATTGCGGCTATGGGGAAAACAGCCTTCCTGCAACTGAAGCCGCGTGTGAACGAGTGCTCAGTCTACCGATACATCCCTATCTGACTGATGATGAAGTCTGCTCTATTGCCGCCAAAATTAAGGGATATTTATAAAGGAGGCAGAAATGAAAAAAGTTGCACTGGTTGGATGCGGCAGAATTTCCAAACGCCATATTGAAGCGATTCGTGATACTGACGGCCTGGAGATTGCTTATGTCTGCGACAAAAATGCGGAAATGGCAAAAGCGACTGCCGAAGAACTCGGCGTACCGTATGTTACCGACTATCGGGAGCTGAACGGCAAGGGGCTGGATATTGTCAGCGTTCTGACCCCATCCGGCCTGCACCCCCGCCACGTCTCCAATATCGCAGAGCTGACAGATATCCCCTATATTGTTTGTGAAAAGCCGATTTCCTTAACCTTACGCGAAGCGTTCGAGGTATACCGTCGGGTGGAGAAAGCCGGGAAAACGCTTTTACCGGTATTCCAGAACCGCTACAACCCCCTGGTCAGACTGATCAAAGAGCTGCTTGACAGCGGCCGGCTCGGCAAAATCCATCAATTTATCTGTAACGTCCTCTGGAATCGTAACGATGAATATTTCGCGATTGACTGGCACGGTACCCCGGAATTTGACGGTGGAGTTCTCTATACCCAGGCCAGCCATTATGTCGATATGCTCCACTATTTCTTTGGTGAGGTGGAATCATACAAAGGGCTTGGCTCTGACTTACGGGGCTTTGACGTGTATGACAGCATATCTGCGGTGTTGCGCTTCAAGTCAGGGACTATCGGGAGCATCAACGCCACAGTTGACGTTTATCAGACAAACTTCCTGACCGAATTTACGCTGATTGCCCAAAATGGAACAATCCGCCTCTCCGGTACGAACCTGAACCAGATTGACTTCTGGAATGTGGAAGGCATGGAAAAGCCGGATCTGAATATCAAGCTCGATCACCAGTACGGCAAAGGCCATAACACTATGTATGAATACATCGCAAAAAACAGTTCAATATGTTCCCAAGCAAGGCGGACGTAATTTCCGGCATCCGGCTGATGGAGAGGATTTCTTACTGATGAAGAAGATTGTAACCGTTATCGGAGCGCGCCCGCAATTTATCAAGGCGGCGGTCCTTTCCCGGATTCTTCAGGGACGGTTTCAGGAAATCCTGCTCCATACGGGTCAGCACTTTGACTCCGACATGTCTGAGATCTTTTTTACGGAACTGAATATCCCCGCCCCCAAATATAATCTCGGCATTTCCGGCGGTTCCCATGCGGAAATGACCGGGGCCATGCTGGTTGGCATTGAAAAGGTCTTACTGGAAGAAAAGCCGGATGCCCTGCTGCTTTATGGGGATACCAACTCCACTCTGGCCGGGGCGCTGGCCGCAGTCAAACTGCATATTCCGGTTATCCATGTGGAAGCAGGCAACCGGCTTGGCGCCATGAGTAACCCGGAGGAAGTGAACCGGATTACGGCGGATCATCTTTCCACATTACTTTTTTGCGCTTCAAAATCCGCCCTTGAATTTCTGAAGCGGGAAAATCTGGGAGAACGCGCCTGTTTTGTCGGCAATGTGATGTATGACGCCTTTCTACATTTTTCCTCAAATTCCAGGCAGGCGTTAAGCGAGCTCAGGGGGTATGACAATGCCCTGATCCGGGTTCCTGAAAAATATTGTTATATGACCTGCCACCGGGCGGAAAATACGGCTGAAGACTCAACCCTGCTGGAAATTTTCCGGGCTGTTGACTCACTTGATTATCCCACAATCTACCCCGTACACCCCCGCAATCGGGAACGGGCCCAACGCCTGCACCGGGAATATGGTTTTAAGCGGATTTTATTGCTTCCTCCGGTAGGATATCTCGATTCCATCACCCTGACTAAACATGCCGCCTGTGTGGTGACGGATTCCGGCGGCCTGCAATGCGAAGCGTTTTACGCGGGCGTGCAGTGCGTTACAGTATTTGAGCATGTGGTCTGGCCGGAAACTCTGGTTGACAACCGGAACCAGATGTGTGCGCCCCGCGCTGCTGAAATATTGCAAAAACTCTCCGCCAAACAGGTGATTGATCCAAATTATCAGCCTTTTGGAGACGGACACGCCTGCGAAAAAATTGTGGATAGGCTGGAACGCTGGTTTGGCTAGAGCGATCTTCCCATACGGAGAACGCTTAAACCGGTACGGTTCAAGCCTGAAACGCTCTGCGCACATTTTCATAAAAGTAGCGCCGGGTAATTGTCACAAGACAAACTGTGCCATTAAGCGATAATTTCAAACATAAAATGCGCTGACGGAAGGGATAAGTTGAAGATTGTATTTTTATCAAATCATGCCTGGGGAACGCCGAATAAGGCGGGCTTTCACCAGCTTGCCTACGCGTTCTGGAAAATGGGTAACGAGGTAACCTTCATTACTACCGGATTATCTTTATTTTCCGTTCTGCGTAAAGATGCCCGTCTGAAAACCGGGCGGCCCTTGCGCAAATTGTGGGAAGAGGGACCGGGGCTGTATTCTTTTCTGCATTTTACCCTTTTGCACCCCCATACCCTGATTATTCCTGTTCTGGATCGTCTGTCCGGGGGTATGGTAAGAAAATACGCTGATTGTTCTTTGGGTCAGGCGGAGGCAAAGCTTAAGGAAGCGGAGCTGATTGTGTATGAAAGTTGCTCCGCAGTCTGTCTTTTACCCCGGATGAGGCAGATTGCCCCCCAGGCAAAACACATCTATCGCGCTTCAGATATTCTTTCCGCCATGCGTTCTCTGCATCCTGAAGTTAAACAGATTGAGCGGGAAATTATCCCTCTTTTTGATCTGATCAGTGTGCCGAAAGAATCCATGATGAAATGCTTTGCCGGGCATCCCCGCGTCTTTACCCATGCCCACGGCATTGATACCGCCGCCTATGATGCCCAGACAGTTAACCCCTATCCGCCGGAGCCGGGGCGCAAACATTGTGTTTTTGTCGGCATGTCCCATCTTGATTACGAATTTCTGCAAACAGCGGCCCGGGCCTTTCCGGAAGTTCTGTTTCATATAATCGGACCGCTTGCTCAAAACGCTCTCGGGGAAAATATCATTTATTATGGGCGCATGGAGTATCACGACACACTGAAATATATCAAGTTTGCGGATGTGGGTCTGTATACCCGCATGGCCGATCCGGACCTGCTCAGTACCCTGGGCTGTTCACTGAAAATGCAGCAATACCGCTACTGTCAGTTGCCTGTGGTTGTGTCGGATAAAATCGACACCCCGCCCCCTGATGATCAGTTTTTCCGCTATCAGTACGGCAACCCGGAGAGCATGAAGAGGGCATTGCAGGACGCCCTTGCGGCTAACCATAATCCCGCCTGGAAAGACGGGTGTCATGACTGGCAGAAAACAGCTTCCGCCATTCTGGATGATCTGCAATGAATATCCTGCATCTGTCCAGACATGGGGAGATGGACCGCCGCATCAGCGGTGAAATGAATTACCTCGCCCGGCAAGGACATCAGGTCTTTTTCCTTTCCACCCCGGTCAGCTTGGAAGGGGCGGGACTTAAACCGGAAATCCGTTGCCTGATGGAATATGCCCCCCGGCAACCTGGGCCCCCAGCGCAGGGTAGAAGTCTGAATGCCCGGATTCGCCGGGCTGTACTCACTCTGCCCGTCTCTCTGGCCTTGCCCTGCTATGCCTTTTTGATCGGACTTATGGATCGCAGGCTTTATGCCCGGCTGGAGGCGCTGCGCAAAAGCGGAATGCCTGGAATAACGCCGGATTTTATTCATATTCATGACCTGCGTCTGGCGGAATACGCCCTTTTTCTGAAACAGCGTTTCCCGGCGGTGAAGCTGATCTATGACTCTCACGAGCTAACCCCATTTCAGAACTCCAACCTGAAAGTCAGTCGCTATATTCTGGAGAGAGAGCGATGGATTATCCACAGCATGGACGCCGTGATTACGGTGAATCAATCCATTGCCGGGCGGATGCGGGAACTGTATGGGCTGAACAGGGTCCATGTGCTTTACAACAGTGCCGAGCCGATCGCGGAGGAAGGCGGTCAGAAGATACAGGACTTATTTCATTGTCCAGAACTGCCCGCAAATACGGTTAAGGTGTTGTTTCAGGGCTCGCTTACGGAGAACCGCAATCTGGAAAATCTGGTACGGGCTTTCTCCCTGCTTCCAAAACAGTTTCACCTGTTCATTCTGGGTAACGGCCCGCTGAAAAAGGAACTACGAGCACTTGCGGGGAGCAATGTGCATTTCGCGGACAGCGTGAAGCAAGCGGCATTACTGCCCATGACCAGACAGGCGGACTTCGGAATCATTCCCTACCTGGGTGATGCCTGCGAAAACAACTGCCTCTGCACGCCGAACAAATTTTTTGAGTTTCTGGAAGCAAGGCTGCCGATCTGTTCTTCCCGGCTGCTTGAGCTGAACCGGATTCTGGAGCTTTATCAGAACGGGGCCTGTTTTACCATGCGTTCGCCGGAGGAAATCGCCGTGGCCATAATGGAAATGCAGAAACGCATTGAGCGGGGAGAATTCACCAAAAGCGCTCTGGAGGCCGCCGCCCGGGATTATTCCTTTGAGCGTCAGATCCGGGTTCTGGACGAGGTATATCAGATCTGATGAAATTCTTTACCGAACCCTTTTCTTTATTCTGGCGTTATCGCTACCTGCTGCGCCGCACAACGGTTTCAGATATTAAAGGCCGTTATGCCGGCACTTGCATGGGTATGGCCTGGCTGACCGTTTATCCACTCCTCTTCCTGGCCCTCTACGCGGTAGTGTATGTGGCCATTTTCAAGGTGCGTTTTAATGAGCTGCATTCCTTTGACTATGTGCTGCTGATCTTTGCCGGCTTGATTCCCTTCCTGAACTTCACTGACACGCTGGGCCAGGGCGTAACTTCCGTCATCGCCAACAGCACCCTGATCAAGAATACCCTCTTCCCGGTTGAGCTGATTCCAGTTAAAGCGGTGCTTTCCTCTCTCCCGACTCTGCTGATCAGCCTGTTTCTCCTCGAGGGGGCGCTACTATATACCGGTCAGGCTTCCATGTTTAATTTCCTGGTTCTACCGCTGATCCTGCTCCAGATTTTTTTCTGCTTCGGACTTATCTGGCTGCTTTCCGCGCTCAATGTATTTATTAAGGATATCGGGCAGATCATCCCGGTAATTTCCCTGTTTCTGATGTTGATCTCTCCCATTGCTTACACCGTTGATATGGTTCCCCCGGATCTGATGCCCTTCATGTATTTCAACCCGCTGTTTTATCTGATCTCCCTTTATCGGGTTGTGCTTCTGGGCGGAGTTTTCCCCTGGCAGGAATTCTGGATCTTTCTCGGTATAACCATTGGACTGTTTTACCTTGGCTTTTTTGTCTTTAAGAGCCTGAAAGGACTGTTTTCCGATGAATGCTGACTCTGCTTCCATTGCTGTACAGACTTCCAACCTGGGAAAAATGTATAAGCTCTATAATTCCCGGCGGGAAAAAATTCTGGACTCCCTGGGCCTGAACCGGCTCTGTTTCTGGCAAAAAAAGCAGTATCAGGAATTCTGGGCCCTGCGGGGAATTAACCTGAGCATACGGAAAGGAGAACGTGTCGGGATTATCGGCCATAATGGCGCGGGCAAAAGTACCTTGCTGAAAACGCTGATCGGCTCCCAGCTCCCGACAGAAGGAACCATGCGGCTTGATGGTCGGATTCAGGCGTTAATGCAGCTTGGCATCGGCTTTCACCCCGATTTTTCCGGACGTGAAAATATCCGCGCCTCGCTTGGTTATAATAATCTATCCACCCGGGAAATCGCCGTCTGTGAAGAAGAAATCATTGATTTTACTGAACTGGAAGATTTTATCGATCAGCCGGTCAAAAATTATTCAGCAGGCATGTATGCCCGTCTGGCCTTTGCCACCGCTACGGCCATTAAGCCGGAAATCCTGATTATCGATGAGGTGCTGGGGGCGGGAGACGCTTACTTCGCGGGAAAATGCGTTGAGCGGATGAAACATCTGTCCATTGAAAGCGGGGCCACTGTGCTTTTTGTCAGTCACGATCTGGCCAGTGTTCAGAATATGTGTGAACGCTGTATCTGGATAGACCGCGGCTTGCTGCGCGCCGACGGCCCAGCCCTGGACGTGATTAAAGCCTATTCTGCCCATGTGCGGGAACGGGAAGAACTGCGCCTGAAAATCCGTAATGAAAAGAGACTGGAAACCCGCAAATCCGTTGATGTGGATTATTCCGTTTGCTGGAACTTCCGACTCAGCGTTGCAGAGGGGGCGGCAATCAGCTTTCCGATGCGGAAACTTTCCTTCTATTATCGGGGGGACCTATTAGCCGAACTATCTCCGGGGATGCCGCAGGACCTCGACTCTTCTCAGGCAGCCTTCCTTTACCTGAATAAAAACAGCAAAGGCTGGAGCGCTATTCTGGGCGACGGTCCCGCGAGCTGGCATCGCCGCGTTGATTTGTCCGCAAGCCGAAACGCGATGGGGGCGTTTATCGTCCAAGCTGATTACAGGCCTGAGGAACTTTCCGTAAGCCTGGAATATCTGGATACAGCTGTTGGGGAAGCCTTGTTTGAATATTACAACCCGACTGAAGACTGCTATCACCTCGCGCATACGCTGAAACTTTCCGGAAGCGAGCAGATGGTCAGAGCAACTTTTACTTTAAAAGCAAAGGAAACAGAGCAAGCTGGTCAGTCAAAAGCCCCTGTTTCCCAAAAAGCGGACGATGAATACGGAAGTGGGGAATGCCGCATTAAAAAGGTGCGTTTCCATTCCGGCGGCAAAGATGTTTTCACCCTTGAGATGAAGTCCGCTGTAGAGATCATTTTTGAATATGAGACGCGGGTTCAGCTTACAAACCCGATCTTCGTGTTCGCGGCCTATTTGCCCTCCGGGCAGGTCGCCATGCAAATCTGGCGGGAACTTAAAGAGCTGAACGGAACAGGGCTTCTGGAAGCAGGAAGGGGGAGTTTTCATTTTAAACTTGCCCCCCTGCGGCTTGGGGCCGGCTATTATATCGCTTCAGCGGCAATTTTTAAACGCTATCCGAAAAATGGCGTTGAGCCGGAGGCATACCATCTGCTTGATCGCAAAATTGAGTTTCAGGTTATATCCCAAGAAAAAGAACCGATTTTTTCCGGAGTTTGCGTTCAGGAACATACCGACGCGCTGATCCCTTTGTAAAAGAACTTATCTCTCGCCACCGTTTATAAATTAACCCAAATCATACAGAGCAGACATGAACTATAAAGAAGGACAAAACTATTATAATCAGCCCGCGCTCTGGGCTGATGTCGCTGAATATCAGAAAAATGTTCTGAACGACATCCTTCACTTTATTCCGGATGACGTAACGTCCATTCTGGATGTGGGTTGCGGCAACGGTTTTGTGATTAACGCCCTTGCCGGGAATTATGCCTGCGCCGGGGTGGATATCAGCCGCACGGCACTGGAGAGCGTGCGGGTTGAAAAGAAGTTGGGTACGGCGGACGCGATCCCCTTCCCGGACGCGTCTTTTGACCTGCTGATGATTAATGACGTTCTGGAACACCTGCCGGATGCAACGCTGCGAAAGGCGCTCGCTGAGTTGCAGCGGGTATCCGGAAAATATATTCTGGTCACAGTTCCTTTTCTGGAAAACCTGCGGGCCGGGATGACCTGCTGTGCCCATTGCGGCACAGTTTACCACATTACCCGGCATGTCCGCTCCTTTGGGGTAAAAGAGTTACTCGGTCTGTTCGGTGAGGCGCTTCCGCCGGAACGCCTGATCTATTCCGGGTCTGAGCATGACATTCGCGATCTTTATCAATATGAAATCCGGGCTAAACTCCATCTGCACACGTCCTGGGATAAAGCCGCCTGCCCGGTCTGCGGGGAAAAGGCTTCTGTTAACCCCTCCGCTACCCTCGACACAACCCCATATTATACGGGGATCGCGGAACTGGCAAAAGACCCGCTTTTTCTGCCGCCGCTGCGGAATGAGTGCATTGCCCTGTTCAGAAAGGAAGGACGCCCTGCCGATTTACCGGACAGCGCAATCACGCTCGTTGTTGATGGGCAGAAAACAAAGGCCCACTTCGCCCTGGAAAACGGAAACAGCTTTCTCCTTACCGGAGCAAACGGGGAATATTGCTATCTGGAATTTACAGCCAATGGAGTAATCCATACTTACCCCCGCCCAACTCCCCTGCCTGGTCGCGGCTTCAGAATCCCGGCCTGGTTTAATAACGCCATCACGGGCTATGACTCCAAAGTGCTCCATGAAGCTATCCTGGATCAATATCTGCTGCTGCGTCATAGCCTGACAGAAACTGAAAATACCCGGATGCAGGGGAAGTTTTTAAATTTAACGGAAGAACTGCAAGAGCAGAAGGAATACCTTGCTCCGATTATAAATAACTTTAAACGTTCCTGGCCCGGCTGGCGCAACGATATTGAAAATCTGGCCGCGCCCAATCTCAAAGGCCGACCGGCTGATGACGGGAAACCACATTTCCTGGTAATCACGCACGATCAAAAGCTGGACCGGCGCATTGTGCAGCAAGTCGAGACCCTGATCCGTGTCGGGTGGAGCGGGGTTGTTGTTGCCCTTTCTTTTGATTCAGAAGACCATCTGGAAGAAAAAACAGGCTATTTTATTCACAGAGTGGGCCAGAAACACATTGTTCCGGACTGCAGATGTTACTGGCTCTATCAGCGTGGGTTATATCTAAGCCGGCGCTGGTTTAAGTTCCTGCCGCAGTCAATTTCCGCTACACTGTGCAACCTGGCTTACCACGCGCTCTGCCGCCTGCATTATCGCTGCCCCAGCATCAAGTACCCTCTGCCCTTTAATCTGGCCTTTTTCTTAGCGGGCCGGAATTACCCGGCGGAGCTGATTATTGCGGAGGATCTGCCGGCCCTGAAAGCCGCCGCTCTGTTAAAGCGGCAGTGGGGCTGCCGTCTGCTTTTTGATTCGCATGAGTTTTATCCGGAACAGCGTATTTTCAGCTCCACCCAGAAACGTATCATGCACCAGATCACCAGGAATTACATCCATGATTGCGATCAGGTCAGCACCGTCAGCCACGGCATTGCCGCCCTGTTTCAACAATATTACGACATCAAAAAACCGATAGTGTTGCATAACGTAACCAAGGTGGAGAATATCGAGCGGGGACATAAATTCCACCAACTTCTGAATCTGGACGCCGGCCGGAAAGTAATCCTCTATCAGGGCGGTATTATCCCGGACCGTAATATTGAAAACCTGCTGGCCGGGTTTGTCAGACTCAACCCGGTAAACACGCATCTGGTCTTTTTAGGCCCAACTGCCCCAAAGTTTCAGGAAGAACTTAAACAGATGGCCGGGGCCCTGCTCAACCGCAAAGTACATTTTCTGGAAGAGGTTCCGCAGGCGGAGCTGCTTGGCTATACAGCCTCCGCGGATTTCGGGGTGATCCCCTATCGGGTAATCGACCTGAACACTAAATTCTGTATGCCGAATAAATTCTTTGAATTTATTCAGGCCGGGCTGCCCATTCTCTCCAATGAGCTGATTGAGGTGGAAAAGATCCTCCGGCAAATCGGCGGGGGCGGAATGATCGCCAATCTGAACTCACCGAAACAGGTAGCGGAGGCTCTGCGTAACATGCTGTCCAGAGATCTTGAACAGGATCACCGTATTCTCTGCCAGGCCAGAGCCCTGCTCAGTTGGGACCATGAAGCAAAACATTTTCTAGAGCTTATCCGGAAAATAACCCCCGAAAATAACTCTGATGGGAAATAGGTTATGAGAATAAGAAATAAAGTTTTTCTGTATGTTGCCATGCTTTTTTTGTTTACCGCAAGCTCTGAACCGCTATTCGCGCTTCCAGCGCAAACTGACGTGCAGAACGCAATTCATCATGTTGATGAAAAAGGTATCCCCGTTATGGAAATCAAGAAAGTGGGAAAAACCTGTCACCCGGCAATGATCGCCATATATGCCCTGGCCTATGCCGGGACAGAGGATTATTATAATTTAGAAATCAAACCGGACTCGGAAAAACTGCGTAATACCTGCGATTGGCTGACCACAATGCTCAAACCCGCTCCCGGTGGGTTCTCCGTCTGGTATTACAATTTTGATTCCACCTATAATGACGTTACAATCAAGGCGCCCTGGTTCAGCGCGTTCGGTCAGGCCGTGGGAATTGAAGCACTTTGCGCGGGCTATGAACAACTTAAGGAGCAAAAATATCTGGATGCCGCCAAACAGGCAGCGCAAGCCCTGCTGACTCCACTGGACAAAGGCGGCCTGCTCTTTACCCGTGACGGGCATTATTTCTTTGAGGAAATCCCGTCTTCAACGGAAAATCCTTCCCATATTCTGAACGGGCATATGCGGGCCATGCTCGCGCTGAATAAGCTGTACACTCTGACCAAAGAAGCCGCTTATCTGGAAGCGTTTCAGAGCGGCGCGGCCTCTCTGAAACGCCTGCTTCCTCTTTATGATACCGGCTATGCCCTGCGCTATGACCTGAACCCCAAAAAAGAAGAGCTGCTCTTCCGGTTTAATGACCCTTATAATCTGCTGCTTCCGCCCCTGCCCATTGCGGCTATCCGCCTTTATGACCCGGAAAGCAAAAAGGAAGTGCGGCTGGATGTGGGAGCCGGACAGGACGCAACCGGAAAACTGCGCATTGCCGGTAACGACTGGGGGCAGGCTGTGGAAAAGGAAAAAAGCTTCCGTCCATTACTGGAACGGGAGAATCTGCCCAATCCCCTGACCGCCGCGGACTTCGGCATGGATGCGCCCGGCACCTACTTTTATCTGCATCTGCCTTCAGACTGGGCGGACAATACCCGCGCAACTCCTCTCGAACTGATCGTGGAATATCAGGATATCTGTCAGGGGAATATGGTGGTGGAAATGCGCTCCATGGCCCCCGGCCCGGCCTTCCGCCCATTGCGCGACGGTGACCTGCTCCTCACCGGCAACGGGGAATGGCGGGAATGGCGCGTTCCCCTGCGCCCCTCCGATCTCGGCTTCTGGTGCGGAGAACTTTACGCGGAAAAACACCTGCTTTATCTGGACGCTCTCAGCCTTCTTGAACCGGATTTCGCTCCTTGGGCCGAAAAAGCCCGCGGCTACTTCAACCTGGCCGCCAATCAGAAAACAGAGAACTATGTTACACCGCAAAAGCAGATATTGCCGACACAGACGCCTGTATTACCCTATCTTGATACAGATGATGCCGGAGTAATCATGCAAGGTTATCCGGACGAAAATTCACGTTTTATAAATGGATTGTGGGATCCGGATTCATCTAAGGGGGTTTTGCGCTACCAACCTTTTTTGATTGCGCAGCAGGCCCTTGGATATGATTTCGTAAAAATGTTGAACATGTATGTGAAGCCGGATGACGCCTATCCCTGGTTTCAGAAACACGCCGTTATAAAAAACGGGGCCGCGATCTGGAATTTTGAGTTCGATAATGCCTATAATGACATTGTCACAAAGGCCCCCTGGACCAGCTCCTTTTCCCATATTTATATTCTGAAAGCCTTAAAAAAAGCCCTGGATGAAAAGAAGAAACTTCCCGGCGTCAGCTTGCCAGAGCTTTATAATCAGGCCCTGAACGCGCTCCAACTCCCCCTGGCGGAGGGCGGCTTTGTTTCCGGAAGTGGTTACGGCATCTTTCTGGAAGAAGTTCCCAATGCCACCCATGTGCTGAACGCGCACCTGGCCACTGCGGCGGAACTGGCCAAACACCCGCAGGCCGAAGCGGTCCGCGCTGAAACGCTTAATACCTTGCGGAACACCCTTTTTCTGTTTGATGCCGGCTACTGGCTGCGCTATGACCAGAACCCGAAAAAGGAATTTCTGCTGCAAATCGACTGGCTTTCCGGCGAACGTTCGCCCCTGTTCGCCTCATTTACCCTTGAAGACCCGCAGCATGAGGCGGCGGTCAGACTTACGCCGGATAATGAGCTTGCGGAAAACGCCTGGGTCGGCATATCCGGCGCGGAATGGGAACTGGAGGGTGATTTCTGGGCCTTCAGCAACGGATACGCCAAGCATCCGAACCCTCTGCCCGGCGGCTCCCGGCATAATGCCTACCTTAAGCTTGCCCTGCCGGTCTGGGCCGTCTCTGAATGGTTTGATTTTCCCGAACTCGTGTTGCGCGTGCGCTACAAGGACGTGGCCGCGGGACGCTTTGCTCTCAAAACTCAAGCGATCCACAACGGTAATGAACTGCAGTTTATCCATTTACGCAACGGCGTTCTGGAGTGTGTGGGCGATGGACAGTGGAAAGAAGCCGCCTTCCGGGTTCGCCCTCAGGATCTGGGCTGGTTTGTGGGGCCGGATTATCAGAAATATGTGGTGGAGCAACTGGAAAGCCTGGGGCAGAACGATTGGTTTTTCCGCCAATATGCCCAGCGCCATAAATTCTTTCTGAACCGGCATCTCCTGAATACGGCGGCAAAGCCGGGAAATTTCCAGCCCGTGCCGCTTAAGAAGAGCCTGAACTCCGCAACCGAAGCCGCGCGAACGCCAATCACAGTTAAGGCCGTTGCTTCCGGTGAGACTTATCCCGGCTTTGGGGTGGAAAACGCCCTGGACGGCAATCCTGACAACGATTATACCGCATTTTATGAACAATCCCGGCAGTCGTTTACGGCAGAGCTGAACCCGGCGGTAAAAAATTTAGGGGGAACACTGACTTTTCTTGACGCCGCCAATTACGCTTCTGTATGGAAAGTGGAAGCCCTGAATGAGAATAAACAGGTTTGCGCCGCTTCTCAGCAAACAGCGGACGCCACCCGAAAACAGGAGTTCCTGCTCTTCTCCGAACAACCGATCAGATACCTGCGTTTCAGCTTTACCGAATTCGCAGGCCAGCAGCGTCTGCTTTTGCGGGAACTGCAGGTGTTCAGTCTGCCGGAAGACTGGGAAAAGAATACGCTGGAGCTGCTTTATTCCGTTGGGGCGGAGCTGAACTGTGAATATATACGGCTGGATTTTTCCAACTGCCCGTATATCCCGCAGACTATCCACGCCTGGTCCACAGACAGCGCGGGAAAACGCAAATATCAAGACATTTTCCGCCTTACCGCAAGCAGAGAAAGCAAGCTCATAATCCCGGTAGATAAAAGCTTTGCCTTTATCCGGCTGGACGCCTCTTCCTTTCGGAAGAATCCGCAAGCCCCTGATAGCCCGACAGTTTACCCGGAAATATCCTTCAACCTTGACGCAGCCCAATTGACCCGGTTTAAGGGCGACCGGCAACTTCAGGAAAAGGCGCTGCTCTCCGCCGCAGACCCGGCCAATCCCTTACGGATTATCCGCAGCCCGATTACGGAGTTTTGCCGGGAACTGGCTTCCCATTTATTGGGGGGAGAGAACCTGACTGACTTTGAAAAAATCATGGTTTTCATGGAGCACATTACCGGTTTTAAAGTGGGCGTCCCATCTAGTGGAAGGCCTGACGCTGTGCTTCTGGAAAGAATCGGCTCCTGCGGCAGCTATTCCAATGCTCTGCTCGCTCTGACTACAACCTGCGGGCTTGAAGGGCGTCTCCTGTCCCTGGCAAACTATCCGGAAAATAGTGGGCATGCCGTAACCGAGATATTTGTTGACGGTAAATGGCGAGTCTTTGACCCGACCTATGGCCTTTATTTTAAAGACGCTGCAAGCGGAGAAATCATGTCCTTTGAGGAACTGCGCAACCCGGCCAATAAAGCGGTTCCGGTTTATCTGAACCAGGAGCGCTATGCGTTCAGCGGAGAACGAACAGGCTGGGGCACGCAGGCGGTGTACCTGCATGCCAACCCGGCCGGGGTAATCGGCCCGGACAGACCGATGTTTTATCCCCTAAAATTTGACCTGAACGGACGCACCAGTCTGGAACCGCCGGATCTTGGCTGGCAGGGCTCCGCCTATATCGGAGCGGCAATGATCAACAATAACTGGGAATGGACTTTATCCGGTCTGATCCAAGGAAGGGAATATGAATTTATTCTGCTCCCTTCCTCAATCGGCGGGGACCTTGGCGCGGATGAATTTGAGTTTAAGTGTCGCATCCTTGAGGACGGGGAAAAGCAAGGAAAAAGCCTGGATTTTAAAGTAAACAGGGCAGAGCTGAATCCAATCAAGATCAGCTTTACGGCTTCCGCACCGGAAATGAGGTTGGAGTTTACCCACCCATACCGGGGGCCGGAGTTCCATTATCTTACAATCAGACGGTTTGAGTTAAAGCAAATCAAAAGCTGATTTGCTCTGAAATGGAGAAATAATCATGTGCGGAATAACAGGACTTTTCAGAATCGATAAGAACTTTTATCCCAACGCGAAACGGCATCTGGAGGTGATGAACCATTTGCAGAAGCACCGCGGCCCGGATGGAGAAGGGATCTGGGTCCACCCGCGAAGCTTTATTGGTTTCGGTCATGTCCGCTTAAGCATTATCGATCTGGGCACAGGGGCTCAGCCGATGCTGGCCCCAAATGGCGACTGCATCAGCTATAACGGAGAAATATACAACTATCTTGAATTGCGGGAAGAGCTGCGTAATTTTTACCAGTTCCGGACCAGCAGTGATACAGAGGTAATCCTGGCCGCCTGGCAGAAATGGGGGCCAGACTGCGTGAAGCATCTGCGCGGTATGTTTGCCTTTGCCATCTGGAATGAGGCGGAAGGTACGCTGTTCTGCGCCCGGGATCGTTTCGGAATCAAGCCGCTTTATTACACACGGCAAAACGGAGTGTTCTATTTTGCTTCCGAGGCAAAAGCCCTGCTCCCTTTTCTGCCGGACATCAGCATGAATGAGGATGCCTTCCAGAGTTATCTGACCTTTCAGCTCTCGCTGGACGAAACAACCCTGTTTAAGGGAATCGAAAAACTGCTTCCCGGACACTGCCTTGAGTTTTGCCGCGATGGTTCATATAAAATCAGTAAATACTGGGAAGTTTACTATAATCTGGACTGGGACCACAGCGAGCACTATTTTATTGAACGCTGCAAGGCCCTGCTCGAGGATTCCGTGCGTCTACACCTGAGGGCTGATGTTCCGGTGGGGGCCTATGTATCCGGCGGCCTTGACTCAGGCATTATCAGTGCTCTGGCCACCAGACATACCGGGGGCGGGAGCAGCGGGGAAAACGGCGGGTTTAAGACATTTATCGGTAAGTTTACCTGTTGCGATGGCTTTGATGAAAGCATGTACGCCCGTGATCTGGCCCAAAAATATGGTATGGCGCTTTATGAAGAAGATATCACCTGTCAGGACTTCATCAATGATATTCGGAAAGTGATTTATCATCTGGATGAACCAGTGGCCGGGCCGGGTTCCTTTCCGCAATACTGCGTATCGCGGATGGCGGCCAGACACCGGAAAGTAGTGCTTGGCGGGCAGGGGGGCGATGAAATTTTCGGGGGATACACCCGCTATTTGCTGGCCTATTTCGAGCAATGCATTAAGGGTGCCATTGAGGGCACCTTGAACAACGGTAACTTCATTGTCACCTATGAATCGATTATTCCTAATCTGCGCAACCTGCACAATTATAAACCGCTGATGCAAAGCTTTTGGAAAGAAGGATTGTTTGACGACATTTCTTCCCGCTATTTCCGCCTGATCAACCGCGCCCCGAATCTGGAAGCGGAAATTAATATAGAGGCTGTCAGCTCTAAACGCGATATTCAGGCGATTTTCAATAATATATTTCTGGGCGACAATGTCGGGCACACCGCCTATTTTGACCTGATGACCCACTTTGACTTCAAAACCCTGCTACCGGCCCTGCTTCAAGTGGAAGACCGGATGAGCATGGCCCACGGGCTGGAATCACGGGTTCCGTTTCTAGATCATCCCTTAATTGAATTTATGGCCACAATTCCGCCGAATGTAAAATTCAAAAATGGCGAACTGAAACGGATGCTCCTGAAAAGCTTCGGGGACATTCTGCCGGCAAGCATTACCGCGCGCAAAGATAAAATGGGCTTTCCTGTACCGCTTAATCAGTGGATGAAAACCGATTTGCGGGAATTTGTCCTGGATATTTTTCTCACTCAGGAAAAAATAGGCCGCCCTTATTTCAATACCCAAAAGATCATTGAGGCCATTGAAAAGGAAGGAAAGTTCAGCCGCAAGGTCTGGGGGCTGCTGTCTTTGGAGCTCTGGCATCAGGAGTTTATTGATAAAGCGGGAAGCTATCGCAAGATGGCATGTTAGCATTGGAATCAGACAAATGACCGTCCAGCTAAATGCTTGACTAAGGCGACTAAGCGTTTTTTGACAAGTAGTTCACTCACACATATGGCGACGATTTATGAGCTTAATTGATAATATTTCAATGGCTATTCTCTAAGCCGGCCTGAAGCTTTCGGAAAAATCACTGCTCACCTAGGCATCGAAAAAACCGCTAAGATCAGTCTGGCGTTCTCATTTTACATAAAAAGTGTATTTGGTTCTCAATATGACTGGGTCAGCATGGTGATGATGCCGCTATTTAAAATTGTTCCAACACCAACAACAATAGCTGACAGGAGACTGCAGAGCTGGACCTTGCTGCAACCGGATAAAAACACGGAATAGAGTAACGAATAGTGTGAACCTCAAAATATCGCAGCGCTTCTTCCAAATTATCTGCTCTAAACAGATACGATAATTGGAAGCACTACCGGGTTGCGCCCGACCACGCTGCGAAAAAATCGACGCAAAGGTACCCGCACTTTTTCATAAAGCTGCTCATCTGTTGCCTCTGCATTGCTTTCCACAATCTCAACGGCGATATCCCCGGCATCGTCCAGGATATGACTGAACTGTTGTTCAAAGATAAAGCCCCGTGAGACCAGTTCCGGACCATGTAGCAACCTGCCGGAAGCGGCATCGCGCACCAGCGATACAATCACCAGCCCCTCTTCGCCCATGGTGCGACGTTCGCGCAGAATTTGCCGCCCGACATCTCCCACCACTTTGCCGTCAACCAGCAACGACTCGGCCGGTATGCGCGTCTCGCGGCGAAAGCCCTCTGCAGAAAAACTCACAGGTTCGCCGTCTTCCAGGATAATGGTATTTTCCGGAAGAACTCCGCATTCCCTGGCCAATCTTGCATGTTTAACCAGATGTCGGTATTCTCCATGCACAGGGATAAAATACTTGGGTCTGGTGGCTTTAAGCAGAAGTTTTAGTTCTTCTTTATGAGCATGGCCGGAGGCATGCACATCCGCCAAGTCGTCATAAACCACCTCAGCGCCCTGACGGTAGAGTTTGTCTATCAATTTGGTAACATTCCGCCCGTTTCCCGGGATTGAACGTGACGACATAATTACAGTGTCGCCTTCATGGACAATCAGTTGTTTATGCTCCCCAGCCGCAATTCTTGCCAGCGCCGACATCGGCTCACCTTGTGAACCTGTAACCAGTAATATCACCTCGCTGTCCGCAAACTGAGGCGCTTCGGCAAGCTCCAGATAAATGCTTTTGGGCGGGCGCAATATGCCCAGATCAATAGCTATTTGAATATTATTTACCAGACTTCTGCCTTCCACCAACACACTACGTCCGGTAACAGCAGCAATATTGAATACACTTTGGATACGTTGGATATTGCTGGAAAACAAAGTTATAATCACCCGCCCTTTCGCATGGGCGCACAAATTTTCCAAAGCACCGGCCACCATAGCTTCGGAAACAGAGAAACCTTCCTTTTCTACGTTAGTGGAATCGCTCATCAGCAAGGTAATTCCATCGACACTGAAATTGCGGTAAGCTTCCACATCGGTGCTCCAACCTTTGGAATCAGAAGGGTCAAGCTTAAAATCACCGGTGTGGAGCATTCGCCCCGCAGGCGTATCCATACCCAAAGCCATGCCCTGGATAATGGAATGTGATACCGGGAAAAAATAAAAAACAATATCGCCAAGAGTTTTGCGCTGTCCCGGCTCTACCGGCATCAGGCGCACACGATCGAGCAGTTCATGCTCGCGCAGACGGTGCTCAACCAGAGCCAGGGTGAATGCAGAGCCATATATCGGAGTGCCCGGGGCCAGATTAGGCACGAGCCAAGGCAAACCGCCGATATGATCCTCATGTCCGTGAGTGAGCATAATTCCCAAAAGCTTGTCGGCGTTATCCAGAATCATATCAAAACGGGGAATGACCACGTCAACCCCTAAGTGGTAATCTTCCGGGAACATCAGTCCACAATCAATCAGAACACAACCACGCGCTGTTTCCAACAGGGTACAGTTCATTCCGATTTCGCCATACCCGCCCAAAGGGTAAATCGTTAACAGAGCAGGCTCTTCCGGCATCAATGCTCCTTAAAATGACTAATATAAATTGTTTTTGCTTAGAATAAGCGAAACTTCATCAATGGACAGGTTGGTTGACTTTGCCAGTTCTGTTTTACTGCGCCCGGCTTTAAATCCTGAGGTAATTATCTCACGCAACAAACCAGGGGAACGCGTTACTCCTTTGGCTTCTGAAAGCAAACGCTTCAATTCCTGAATGCGCTCTTCCAGTTGACTGTCAAGCTGCATCAACTCATGCTGGCGATCATCAAATGACTCCATCAATTCCTGCTCCAACTGAGAGTTGATGTCAAGTTTAGCCAGCAGCCTCTCCTGATTGGCCTGCAATTCATTCAATAAACTTTCCGAACGTTTGAGCCGCGAAAAAAACCAAAATAAAATCAAGAGGAAGATAAGCTCAACAGCGCTGGCTCCAATCAAAATCCATGATATAATTTCCATAAAGACTATATTTCAAAAATACGGCAGTTAAATTTTAACATCTAACAAATGTCCGGCCCAAGGGCGACTTGGCGCATCAGGCTTTTCCTCCGGGGCATCTTCCCCTTCACGTTGAGCGGCCTGGCGTTTTTGCTTGCGCTTTTCCTCCGGCTCATCCCCAACTTTAAAGACCGTATCGCCTTTTTCCGGCTTTTGAACCTGTTTCTGCTCACGGCGCAATTCTTCCACGGCCTGCTGCTGAACGGCAGCTTGCTGGCTGGCGGGTATAACCTGCGCGTCATGGGCGACTTTTTCAATAAGGCCCAACGGCGCAATGGATATAGGGACGATATTTCCACCGCTCATGACTGCCATCCTCAAGGCTTAATTAAAGGCCACCGCTATAAAAAATGCGGTTGCAGCCGCCAGATATAAGGCGACGAGGTCGCGACGCGCCGGGACTATATTATTACTGCAACTTGCTTGAACCTGTCTAATCTTTTAAATACCATACTTAGCTGACAGTACCAAGTTCCATGTATGATAATGTATCAAACCCGTATTTGGCAAGGGATAAGCCTGTATTTATCAGCAATCAAGGCCCGCTTAACTCCTTTAAGCGGGGAAGACATCTTGAGCTGACATTGCAATTACTGGTTCCGCTTTGCAGGATTTGTCGGCGAAGCGGAACCAGAACCGGGGGAGCAGGGCTCATGCCCTGTCTGGGGGTAGGGGGAAACAACTCCCCCGAAAATTGGGACTTTAGCTTAAGATATTCTGGAAACTGCAAGGTCAGCTCCCCCCCATACTACATTTTCCCACGTTTTTGCCGAAACTTGAGAGCAGAGCAAATTTCAAACAGTTTCAATCTCGAAGTCAATCCGCTCTACAGGTCTCATCTGTTAATTCCGGCCTAAAACCTGTCCAAAATATGAACCGATATATCTGTAAATTCGACAATCTAAAGAAAAGGCGCAGCCTGCAACAGCTGCGCCTGTCTGTTCACTTATTCGGCAAGACCCTCAGGTGCTGTACTCAGCGGTCTTCCCGGGTTTAAGTTTTTAGCGGGCACCGATTTTTGCGATATGAGCGATAACCACACCTGCAAGCATCACACCGGCCGCAATGATAAGCTGAAATACGAAACTCATAATGTACTCCTTTATTCTGAAAAAACTGGTTATTATTATGTTCATCTGTGCCCTACTGCACAACGAACTCTGTTTGATGGGCTCTGTATACACACAAAAACAGAACCAGCTTCGGTTTATTAAAAAATAAACTTTCGCATAATGCGTTTTTTCTATCTTCCAGGGTACGCTAGAGCTATACAAGCGGGGAGGGGTTCCTTACACGAACTACCAACACCACGACCAATTAAGCCCGCAGTCTTGAGGTCCGAGCGTAGAATCATCTGGAGATGCCGAAGCACCACTGAAGAGAAATATATACATAATGGAAAAAAAGTAAAGATGCTTTTTAATATTTTTTTAATCCCTCTTCCTGTCACCTTGCAACACATAGAAAATACTGGATAATTTTAATACCATATATTATGCTTCCGTCGGTTCTTTTGCTGTGCTGGTTGCTGCCGGCAGCCGTTGCAATAAATTATCCGCCCATAGAAGGTAAAAAGAGAATTTCTGATGACAATCCAAACTTTTTTAAAAAATGCAGTAGCAGATGCTATCCCTTACCTGATTGAACTCAGAAGGCATTTGCATACGATTCCTGAACTTGGATTCAAACTGTATAAAACTTCCGCCTTCATTAAAAGCGAGCTTGAAAAATATGGCTACAACCCGCTTACCGGCATTGCTGAAACCGGTATTATAGCTGACTTGAAATTTCCACAACCAGGTCGATGCCTGTTAATCAGGGCAGATATGGACGGACTGCCGGTACAGGAAGCCACAGGGCTTGCTTTCGCCTCAATTCATCCCGGCTGTATGCATGCTTGCGGGCATGATGGTCACTCTGCAATGGTCCTGGCAACAGCCAAGATTATGGCTGAGCTTGCGGCGTCTCCCTTGGGGCGCGGGCTAAAAGGCTCCATACGGTTTTTGTTCCAGCCGGCGGAAGAAGCACCCGGCGGTGCCTTACCCATGATTGATGCCGGGGTACTAACCGGCGTGCACTATTGTTTGGCTACCCATATCTGGCCGCAAGTGCCGGAAGGAAGCATAGGCATAAAGGCCGGGCCGTTAATGGCTGCTACCGATCGGTTTAAAATCACCCTTACCGGCAAAGGCGGGCACAGCTCGCAGCCGCATTTATGCAATGATGTGCTGAGCGCACTAGCAGAGCTTGCACTTATTTTACCCCGCGAAGCCGGCAGGAATATGAACCCGGCCTTACCCGGCGTGCTTTCGATTTGTCATGTACAAGCCGGGCACACTTATAATGTTATGCCGCAAGCAGGAGAACTTTCCGGTTGCACCAGAGGATTTCACCCGGAAGTGTACCGGAACTGGGAACGTGAAATATCGCGTATTACTGCCGGCATAGCCGCCGCCTACGGTGTTGAATATAAAATTAATTATATGCCCGGCCATGGTGCTGTAAATAATGACCCGGCAATCACTGCGTTGGTGGCTGAGGCAGCTGCTTTGGTCGTGCCCCCGGAACATATTATTGAGCCCCAACTTTCTCTGGCCGGGGAAGATTTCGCCTGCTTCCAGGAAAAAGTTCCCGGCTGCCTGTTTTTTCTGGGTGCAGGCAGTGAGCACTCACAGGCTCTTCACTCGCCTTGCTTTTCTTTCAATGAAAGCATATTAGGGAAAGGATGCCAGATTTTTTGTCAGGCTGTGCTCAAAATTCTGGCGGCGGGGTAATCATACTGACGCTGTGACTTCGGTATCAATAATCGCGGGCTTGAATTATTTACAAAGCCCCGGCAAACATAAATTCCGAAAACAGGATTTTTAAACGCTCCGGCAGTCGGGGGCTAAAAACTGAACACAGCAAATGAAATAACCACTCACAGGGCAGCAGTTACTACATATCGAACTTGCGGGGCTAACCCGTAATTCGCCAGGCAGATTTCTGCCCGTTTATAACACGAGCCCTCCCCTCTTTAAGCCTTCCATAATTTTGTCAACCGTCTCAGCCTGGTAAAAGAACCTTGGCAGAATGGTAGAAAGCTTTTCCCGAAAAGTGGGATACAGATTCAGAGTTTGCATAACTTCTTTTTCGGCTTCCGTGAGTTTGCCTAGCTGCCCGTAAGCAGCAGTGCGGAGCACATACCCCCATAAATTGACGCTGTGTGTGATACACTTCGCACGGTTCAGAGCGTATTCGTAATTTCCGGCAAGATAATGGACTACGGACGGAGCAATATGATACCAGCATGGGATATAGGGATTCAAATGGAGAGCAGTATTGATTATCACCATGCCCCTGTCCGTTTCACCTGCCAAGACCGTATGCAGCCCTATGACGGTAAGTATATTGGTATCATGCGGATTCAACTGCATGGCATATTGAGAAAACTCCATAAAGCCTTCTCTGTCTCTTCTTAAGAAACAGTTATAGGCCTTGGCCCAATGAGCATAGCGGCATCTGTTGTCAAGATCTAGCGCCTCATTGGCCAGTTTCAACGAAAGCTCCAGATCATCATCAATAAATTCAAGGCCCCATTGATAATGCATTCCAAATAAATCGGAAAGCATGGATTTGAGCATGGCATGACGGCTATTTTGCTTCAAAGACCGTTCAAGCACCCCCTTAACTGTCAGAAAAAATTGAGGATTCAGAGAAGCAGCCCAATTGTGGTAGTAAAGCATGCTTTCTGAACTGTCCAATTTATCCGGCGCTTTTTTTCAACTGCTCCTCGAATAACGTGCGGTTTATCGAACCGAAACTATCCGCGACTCTGGCCACAATCTGGCTGGCGAGAGTATCCTGGGTATGAAAAGCGGAGTCGTGAAGCTTGCCGTCAAATTTATCCGCCCACACATATTCGCGGCTTTGCGCATCAATAAGGGCTATATGCAAGCGCAAAGCATCAACATCCAGATGTACGCTGCCGCTGAGGATAAATCTGCTGCCGACCTTCTCTGCTTCTTTCCAGATGTCCAGGTGCCCGATTGAATCTGTTTTTACCGTAAAAACTTTTAGTTCTTCAAAACGGTTAAGCTCCATAATCAAGGTCTTAGTCAGTCCCTGGATGAAAGAGCCCAGTGATTTTTCATCATAGATATTGGAAAGAGGTAAAACCAGAACAGAAGACGGGTGATAAACAGAACAGGGACGGCAAGCGACGGAACCGCTGAAATAGGATTTTTGTTCAAGCTCAGGCGCGGCCGGCTCGTCTGTGGAAACTTCATTTGCAGCCGCCAAAGGTATAGCTTGCAGATTTTGCCCCTTGGCGACAGTTGGAGGGTCAGTCAAGTCAGCTTGAGAAATATAGCTAAACCGTGGCCGGTAGCTGCCTTTAGGGATAGTAATCAGCACTCTGCCCGGATTTCCGGAAAACCGGTAATAGCTTTCGAGCTTTATGCGGAGCCTTCCGGCATGTACCCTCACCGCCGGATTCACATACGGACCAAAATTTTTGCCCAGATGAAAAACTTCCACTCCGATATTATAGGACTTGATCCGCTCTCCTCGCCCGGCCAAGTCTTCATTGACTATATATGTCAAGAAGTCCTTCAAACGTCCTGAAGAAAAAAATTCCGGGCTGTTCAAAACCAACTCCAGCTGCTCTTGTATGTCATTTACCGACGGGAAAGAGTTTTCAATCATACCTGTAATATCCCCAGTATGCCTTGTCCGGTCAAACTGCCCGAACAGAAAAAATAGGCTGCCCCAACCTTATACTCAAAGCCCGGATTGCTCTACATTGGTACAGGACTGATAAAAATAGCCTCTGCGCCTGAAACAACTGCATTTTACGGTAAAAAATACTGTATGTTACTTCAGATATTATGTCTTTATCCCTTAGCCTGGCTATAAATATGAAATAACTCCGAATATCTCCAAATAGTTTCGTTCATATATACTCGGGGTTTTTTAAAATTGCAAAGGGGAAGAAGGTTTATGGAGCAGAACATGATTGCTGTGTATATTGGAGTGGGGATGTATTTCGCCTGTATGATTTGCATCGGGTATCTGGTCAAATCAAAGGTAAAAACTGCGGAAGGATATCTCGTAGGTGGGCGTTCGTTTGGGTTTATTCAGAATTCAATGGCGTTGACAGCCTGCTTTCTTGGGGGATCTCTGATACTTTCTGTGCCTGGTCTCACTCTTAAATTCGGCATCTGGAATGATGACGCCATGTGGGGGGCGATGGCCGTTCTGGGTGGCATTCTTTGCCTTTTAATAGCAGGTATTTTTTACATGCCCAAATTGTGGCGTCTAAAATTGCTTTCCCTCGGTGATTATTTCTATCTGCGTTTCGGTAAAACTACAGGAGTGTTAGTGACCTTAGTGATGGCCGGAACCTTTGTCTTTTATATTGGAGTACAGATATTGGTTTTCGCCAAAGTCTGTTCAGCATTTCTGGGCTGGCCCGTGTTCACTTCCGCAGTCATCGGCATCGGTGTAATCTCTGTCTATACAGTTCTGGGCGGGCTGTGGGCAATCATGGCTACAGACATGATTCAGGTATTCATTGTTTCCATAGGTATTTTAATACTTGTCCCAATCGCAATTTCTCTGACCGGCGGTTGGGAAAGCTTCACCACCAATCTGGATTACAGCAAAATTCAGATAATTCCCCATTCTTCATCCGGGCATGTCTGGCTGGCCTGGCTTGCTTCAATTTCTCTTATCGGCATAGGCGGGGTAGTTGGCCCCGACCTTATGCAGCGGGCGTTTGCAGCTAGAACTCCCGGCATTGCCAGAAATTCCGCCCTGTTCGGAATGACAGTAAAGACCTTCCTCAGCGCCCTGATGATCCTGCTTGCCCTGACCGGCGGGATTATGCTTTCTGACGGCACTCTTGACACCGCATCTCTAAATGGGGACCCGGAATTCATTATTCCGGTAATGGTAAAGGAGCTGTTGCCCTTGCCTCTGATCATTCTCTTTCTTGGAGCCAGCCTGTCCGCTGTGATGGGTGCCGCTTCCTCCGCATTACTGGCCATGGCTGGAATGGTATCCAAAAATATCTGGAAAGACTTTCTGAAACCCCAAACTACAGATAAACAATTAGTTGTGGTCACAAGACTATGTGTTGTGCTTTTCGCGATAATTTCTCTATATTTGGCCTTAAATCTGAAATATGTCTATCTGCTTATGGCTTTTGGTTTTGATCTGATTATGGCCAGTCTGTTCGCCTGCATGACCCTCGGCATGTTCTGGAAAAAAACGAATAAAACCGGAGCGATTTCCGGAATCATCGCGGGCCTTACAGTGCGCATCTTGGGTTCCGGTATTGAAAACGGCTTTACCCTGGAAGGAATATGTTCGTCTTCAGATAACTGGTATATTTATACTCTTGCCGCTCCAATAGTCAGCTTTGCAGTAATCTGGATCGTATCGCTCGCCACTCAGAAAAACAACCCCTCAAATGAATATGGTTTTCATTTCGATGAAAACGGCGACGTTATCGAAAAAATATAAAACAAGGAAATAGGAGATTAAATATGGCCAAAATAGTAAATTCCTGGAATGATTTTGACCCGTTGAAACATGTAATTCTCGGAAGGGCCGACAATTGTTGCATCCCGGCACCGGAACCGGCCACTGAAACCAAAATTCCAACAGACAGTGACATGCGAAAAGTGCCGTGGGGACCGCGCTCCCAAGAAAGTGTGGACAGAGCAAATGAACAGCTCGACAATTTTGCTGCCTTGCTTACCAAACGTGGCATAAAGGTCGACCGGCCCACCCCGCTGGACTTCAACCAGGAAATCGGGACTCCAGACTGGAAAGCCGGCTGCATGTTCGGCTGTATGCCGCCACGCGATGTCCTGCTTACCGTCGGCTCAGAAATTCTTGAAGCTACTATGTCATATCGTTCCCGTTGGTTTGAATATCTGTGTTATCGCCCTCTGCTTCAGAGCTACTTTGATAATGATCCGGAAATGCGTTGGGAAGCGGCACCAAAACCACGTCTGACTGATAAAAGCTATTACAAAGACTATTTGCATCAGGGAATTACAATGGAAGAACGGCTTAAAATGGTTGCCGACCTTCACTTTGTCACTACTGAATACGAGCCCCTTTTTGATGCCGCCGATATTATGCGGCTGGGGGAAGATTTATTCTGCTACCATGGGTTCACCACAAACAGGAAGGCCATGCTCTGGCTCAAGCGCCACTTTCCTTACCACAGGGTGCATGCGTTAAATTTCCCAACTGACGCATCTCCTACCCATATTGACGCAACCCTGGTTCCACTGAATCCCGGATTATTCATCAACAACCCAAACCGGCACCTTGCTCCCGGCCTGGATGAAATTTTCAGGGCGAATGATTGGGAAATTGTTATTGCTGCTCCCGCCGCGCACAAGACTCCACCCCCACTTTGCTTCTCCAGCGTCTGGCTATCAATGAACTGTCTGGTTCTGGATCACAAGACTGTTTGTGTCGAGGCAAGTGAAGTCTATCAGTTGGAACAAATGGATAAGCTGGGCAAGGAAGTAATCCCGGTACCATTTCGGGATGTCTATCCGTTTGGTGGCGGCCTGCATTGTTCCACTGCGGATATTTATCGGGAAGGTGTATGTGAAAACTATTTCCCGAAGCAAGTAGGGACAACAAGAGTTTAGAGCATTCTTGTCTTAAAGCTCAGGTGTCTGATTTGCATCAAGAATAGGGCTGATACGCTGGTTTTCACAAGAGCATGAGTCAAGGGACAGACGTTCGGACTATTGCTCCATAGCTATTCCACACTATCCCGTCTTCCCCTCGTCCGCAGTTGACCCGGGTGGCGTGCAGCCGCTACCATAACAGGACTAACCAGCCATTCTTGTTTGCCCCAGCTCCGCTCCCTGAGCGTAAACGATACCGCACCAAAAACGTTTCACCATAGGGCCGCACGTCTAAAGCACATAGATCTTCGCTTTTATCGCGGCCCTGACAAACATCTGTTCAGAAAAAGCTCACAACTTCAAAATAATCTGTTCCAACCTTTAACCCATTTACATACTCCACCTTTAAAAAATTCGGACGCCGAACAACGGATTATGTCTGCCCTTTACAATAACTGTATTTACAATTTATCAAAAATTCTGTATTTTTAATAAGCTATCGAAACAACAGACAAACGACCAGATTATACTAACTTATTCCTCCGGCCTTTGTATAAAATTTAAAATCCAGAGGTAGAAATGCTCCATGAATTCAGAACCCGTGCGGGAAACCTTATCGGCAAATTGCGTTCCTATGTTTTCCCCCGACGGACCGAGTCGCCGGCGTCGGATATTATTTTGCAATCGGAGCTGTTCAGCTCTGAGCAGATGGAAATGTATGGCCGGACTTTGGCTGAGGAGCACCGCATTTCGGGTTTGGGCCGACCGGATCGCCTGTTGCGACGTTTAGCCGCTAATGAACAGATTCTGATGGAGTGCCGCAAACGTTTTTCTGCTGTTTCCGGCTCTCGCTCCGGGCCGCAAATTGAAACGGCCGCGGAATGGCTGCTTGATAATTACTGGTTGGTGGAAGAGCAAATTGTCTCCATCAAAAGAAACATGCCGCGGAAATATATTGAAGAATTGCCGCAGCTTGCCTGCGGCCCCTCAAAAGGACTTCCCAGAGTATATGATATTGTGCTTGAGC
Source organism: uncultured Desulfovibrionaceae bacterium (assembly GCA_944325195.1). Classification (GTDB taxonomy): domain Bacteria; phylum Desulfobacterota; class Desulfovibrionia; order Desulfovibrionales; family Desulfovibrionaceae; genus RGIG1962. The sequence goes on from CALUZB010000021.1 coordinate 50,839, forward strand.
ATATTTCGCATAATGACGGACGACTGGACATTGGTGTGCTCAACCGATTTGTAAAATCTTATCAAACTAAGGTGCCGTTGAGCTTAGGAGAACTTTGGGCAATTCCCCTGGTGCTGCGCCTAGCCTTGATCGAGAATTTACGCAGGGTTTCAAGCCGGGTGATGAACGCGTGGCAAGACCAGCATCTGGCCGTAAAATGGGCGGACCGGTTGATTGAATCTGTTGGCAAAGAGGGCAAGGGGGTAGTGCTGGTTATTGCGGAAATGGCCGCCTCAAACCCGCCCATGACCAGTGCTTTTGTGGCTGAACTGGCCCGCTGTATGCAGGGGCAAAACGCCGCCTTTACTCTGCCGCTTACCTGGATAGAAGAATTGCTTGCTCCCTTTGGCCTTAACGCTGACAAGCTGATTCAGCAGGATACACGGCAACAGGCCGCCGAACAGGTCAGTATGTCCAACACCCTGAATTCATTGCGGACAATCTCTGCTCAAAACTGGCGGGAATTCGTTGAAGATGTAAGCCTGGTAGAGCAAACATTGCGGGGCGATCCGGCAGGGACCTATGCAGCAATGGACTTTGCCACCCGCGATCATTACCGCCATTCCGTAGAAAAGTTTGCCCGGCGTTACCGGCTTTCAGAGCTGGATATCGCCCGGTTGGCCGTACGCTTGGCCGGGGATAAAGCTTTGTCGGGAGATGTTCTGTCTCAGGGCATCAGGCATCCCTTTGCGGACAAAGTGACCTGGCATGTAGGTTATTACCTGATTGACGAAGGGCAGCAAGCGCTTAAAGCCGTGCTAAGCGAAAACAAAGCATTAAAAAGGCCGAGAAAAGAAGTTTTGTCTATTAACCCGAAAGGCGCGCGCGCCTTCCTGTTTTATATCGGTCTGACTATCGGGCTTACCATCCTTTTTGCCTGGCCGTTTTTCCATGTTTTACGATTTAATCATTGGCCGGAAGGCCTGATGCTTTTAGCTGCTATCCCTGCACTGCTCGTCACCAGTCAACTTGGCATAAAGCTGGTGAACTGGCTTATCTCCGGTCTGGTAAAACCTGACTTCATGCCCCGCATGGATTATAAGCAGGGTCTGCCCCCGGAAATGCGTACCCTGGTGGTCATACCCACTATACTGAGCGACAAATCAGATATTGAAAAGCTGGCCAACTCTCTGGAAGTGCACTTTCTGGCCAATCAAGACGAAAATATTCAGTTCGGCTTGTTAACCGACTTTAAAGACGCCGCTCAAGAAAAAATGCCTGGCGATCAGAATATTTTATACCTGGCCCGACAAGCAATTGAACATTTAAACAATAAATACCCACATCGCGCTGTAGATTATTTCTTCTTGTGCCATCGCCCCCGGGTTTATAACCCTAAGGAGGGGGTATGGATGGGTTGGGAGCGGAAACGGGGTAAACTTGCGGATTTCAACAGCTTACTGCTCGGTAAGGCAGATCCTGAAAAATTCATGCTGATTCAGGGAAATACCCTTAATCAGCCGGAACAGTTGCAAGGCGACAATGTTGTTTATCCGGTTCGCTACATCATCACCCTAGATACGGATACCCAGTTGCCGCGGGACACAGCCCGGAAACTGGTTGGGGCCATGGCTCATCCCTTAAACCGCCCGATAAGAGATGCCAAAAGCGGACGCGTGGTTTTCGGATATGCCTTGATGCAGCCCAGAGTAGCCACCACCTTGGTCAGTGCCATGAAAACGGAATATGCTTCCCTGCTTTCACATGATCCCGGCATCGACCCATACACCAATGCCGCATCCGATATTTACCAAGATCTGTTCAATCAGGGCTCATATGTGGGCAAGGGTATTTATGACCTTGTTGCATTCGAAGAGGCGGTAGAGAAGCGCTTCCCCGACAACCATATCTTAAGCCACGATTTGATAGAGGGTTGCTTTGCCCGCTCCGGGCTGATTGCCGATTTACTGCTGTTTGAAGACAGTCCCAGCAGTTATACGGCCGATGTCGCCCGACGCCACCGCTGGATTCGCGGAGATTGGCAGCTTCTGCCCTGGCTTTTACCCTGGGTGCCTACGAAATCAGGCAAAAAAACGATGAATGTTCTTTCTGTGCTGTCTTTATGGAAAATCGGCGATAACCTCCGTCGCAGTTTAGTGCCCTCAGCCTTGCTGACAATGTTCCTTATCGGCTGGTTCGGCACTAATCAACCTGTGTTCTGGACCATGGCCTTGCTCAGCCTGGTGGGCGCCTTGCCGCTGTTTGACTTCTTTATAGGGCTACTCCATAAGCCTGCGGATATCCCGTTGATTCGCCATGTGGAAGCCGCATTCAGTCATCTGGGACTACAATTGCTCCGCACCTTTTTAACTCTGGTCTGGCTGGCGCATGAGGCTGTGTTCACTCTGGACGCAATATCGCGTACCCTGTGGCGGGTGACAATCAGCAAAAAACACCTGTTGCAGTGGAGCCCTTCCGCCGACACCGAGCGTAACAGCCCTAAAACATTGCAAGACAACTTCCGGGCAATGAAAGGTGCGGTTCTCATCGGCGTTGTCTGCGGGGCGCTGTTATGGAAACACCCACAATCAGCCATTCCTGCTCTGCCTTTTGTATTGATGTGGCTCAGCTCTCCTTTGCTGGCCTGGCAACTGTCCAGGCCCCGGGTAAAAAAAGAGTTCAAGCCAAGTATAGAGGAAAAACAATTTCTGCGCCGCACTAATCGCCGTATCTGGGCCTTCTTTGACTATTATGTGAACGCAGAAAACAACTGGTTGCCGCCCGACAACGTGCAGGAACAACCGGATTTGGTGGTGGCCCACCGCACCTCTCCCACCAATATAGGTCTTTCCATGCTGGCGCACCTGGCCGCCCACGACTTCCGTTATCTAAGCACTAACCGCCTGCTGGAGCGACTTGACAATACTATTGCCACCTTATTCCGCATGGAGCGTTACCGAAAACATTTATACAACTGGTATGACACCCGAACGCTGCGTCCTCTTGCGCCCCAATATATTTCTTCTGTAGATTCCGGGAACTTTGCCGGGCATATCCTGACCTTGCGTCAAGGCCTGATTGAACTTCCCGATCAGCCGGTTTATGACAGGCAATACTTGAGCGGACTGTATGACACAGTTCAAGTTCTTACAGAATCTCTGAGCAGTGAAGAGCAAACCCGTAAAAGTTGGCAGACTTTTAAAACGACTTTGCTTGAAATGCTTAACAGGCCTGTAACCTCACTTAATCAGGGAAGCGCAGATCTTTGGACGTTGCTGAACCTGGCGAATGAGCTTGCTTCCGACATCAATGTGGAGTTTTGTCCGGAGGCGGCTTTCTGGCTGGATATGCTGCTTGCCCAGTGCAAAGACCTGTGTTTATTCGTTGACTCCATGACCCTGCCTATGGGCGCATTTGCCCCGGATTCGCCCATGCAACTTCCCACTTTGCGCGCCCTGGCTGAAATGGATATCGGAAATCTTCCGGTAAGCATACGAAATAATGTTTGCGTGGTAAAGCAAAACGCCGCAGTCCTGCTGGAACAGTCTGAACAGCTTGCTAAAAGTCTGCTTGATTTGGCAGTAATGGACTTCTCATTCTTATACGATAAGGAACGAGGCCTCCTGTCCATTGGTTATAATGTTCAGGAAAGCCGTTTGGACAAAAGCTACTATGACCTGCTGGCCTCAGAGGCAAGGCTCGCCTACTATGTAGCCATCGCTCAAAATCAGCTCCCCCAGGAAAGTTGGTTTCAATTGGGTCGGATGATGAATGCCCGGGGGCGCCGGCCGGTACTGATGTCCTGGTCGGGCTCGATGTTTGAGTATTTGATGCCGGAATTGATAATGCCCGGTTTTGACGGCACAATTCTGAACGAGACATGCTTTAACGCAATACAACGCCAAATCAGCTACGGCCTTAAACGTGGCCTGCCCTGGGGCATATCAGAATCTGCCTATAATCTGCGCGATGCCGCCTACAACTACCAGTACCAGGCGTTTGGAGCGCCCGGGCTTGGTCTTAAACGCGGGTTGGCGGATGACTATGTGGCAGCTCCATACGCTACAGCAATGGCCCTGATGTTCATGCCGGCCGAGGCCTGCAAAAATTTGCAGGTGCTGGCCTCAAAGGGAGCCTGCGGCCGTTTCGGATTTTATGAAGCAGTGGACTACACAGCTTTACGCTTGCCGCGCGGCAGTGATCAGGCGGTTATCTACAGCTTTATGGCTCATCACCAGGCAATGAGTTTTCTGGCTTTAACCAGTCTGTTGCAGGATAACCCCATGCAAAAACGTTTCATGGCCGACCCTCATTTCAAGGCTGCTTCCCTGCTTTTAGAAGAAAAAATGCCACGCCTCGCCCCTGACCATTTACAGACTATTTCCTATCTGTCTGCATATAATGCCGACACTCCCGCCCTGAAATCGGAAGACAGATTGCGGATATTCAAACACATCAACAGCGCTGAACCGGCTGTTCAGCTTTTGTCAAACAGCAATTATCATGTAATGATCAGCAGCAGTGGAACCGGGTACAGCCGTTACCGAAAAATGGCAGTTACCCGTTGGCACGCTGATCCGGTATCCGACTCCGACGGCATGTTCGTATATATTCGTGACTTGCAAACCGGTGAATTCTGGTCAGCGGCCCCTCAACCTGTACTGGCCTCACCCGATAGCTATGAAACAATTTTCAGTGCCGCCCGGGCTGAGTTCAAAGTGCGCCGGAACAATTTGGACGTATATACTGAAATTGTGGTTTCTCCGGAAGAAGATGTGGAGCTGAGAAGAATTCATGTAAGCAATCGCTCCAGAATGCGGCGCAGTGTTGAATTGACAAGCTACGCCGAGGTGGTGCTTTCAGAAGCCATGGCCGATGCTCAACATCCGGCTTTTAATAAATTGTTTGTACAAAGCGAGGTACTGCCAGAGCTTCAGGCAATTATCTGCAGTCGCAGGCCGCGTTCACGCCATGAGGGAAGTCCGCACATGTTCCATATGATGGCTGCACATGGCTGCAATGCTGCAGGATTTTCTTACGAGACAGATCGCAGCAGGTTCATTGGGCGGGGACGCAGCCTGAAACGTCCTGCAGCCCTGGATGAATACGGCCCGTTATCCGGCAGCCAGGGCGCGGTATTAGACCCTGTAGTTGCTATTCGTTGCAATATTGCATTAAACCCGGGCGAAGTTTGTACTGTTGACCTGGTAACCGGAGTTGGACTTGAACGCGAAGGCTGTGTCAGACTTATTGAAAAGTTTCGCGACAACCATTTAGCAGATCGGGTGTTTAATCTGGCCTGGACCCACAACCAGATGCAACTCCACCAGTTCAATGTCGACATCAAAGATGCGCTGCTTTACGAGCAAATGACCGCCGCAATCATTTATCCCGATATCAGCAATCGGGCCGAGCGAGCTGTACTTGAAGCCAATCAGTGTGACCAGTCCAGGCTTTGGAGCCAGTCGATTTCCGGAGACTTACCGATAGTTCTGGTCAGGATATCTGATACTTCAAACATCAGGTTAGTAGCGCAAATGGTAAAGGCCCATGCCTATTGGCGGTTAAAAGGTCTGAGCGTGGATTTGGTAATCTGGAATGAAGATGATTACAGTTATCGGCAAAATCTGCATGACATGATCATCAATTTAATTCCTTCCAGCTCAGACGCTAATATCATGGACGCTCCCGGCGGTATTTTCGTCAGATCCGCTCAGATGCTGTCCCGGGAAGACCGACTCATGATCCAATCCGCAGCACGCCTTACCGTAAGCGATTCCGGCGGAAGTCTGGAAGAACAAGTCTATCGTCGTAAAGCCCGGGCAAATCTACCGGGTAAACTGTTCAGTCGACACGGTTTAAATCAGATTGAAGAACGGCCGGAACAGGCGCCCCGCGAGAAACTGCTGTTTGCCAATCCGCATGGCGGGTTCAGCCAAGACGGCAAAGAATATGTCATCCGGCTGGGAACACACGCCGCTACCCCGGCTCCCTGGATTAATGTACTGGCAAACAAAAATTTCGGCTGCATTATCTCTGAACGGGGCAGTTCGTACACCTGGAAAGAAAATGCCCATGAGTTTCGAATTACGCCGTGGTTTAACGATCCGGTCTGTGACATTTCCGGTGAAGCCCTGTATATCAGAGACGACGATTCCGGCAGTTTCTGGTCGCCCACGCCCGGGCCGGCCGGGAGTCGTGGAGAATATACTGTTCGACATGGATTCGGCTATTCAATATTCGAACATCTCTTCCAGGGCATTGAAAGTCGGCTTTGGGTATATGTAGCTCAGACCGCTCCGGTCAAATTTTATCGATTAAACCTTAAAAATAAATCCGGGCGACGGCGCAGTTTATCTGTAACCGGTTATGTAGAGTGGGTGTTGGGCGACCTGCGCACCAAACATGCGTTGCACATCTCCACAGAATCAGACCGGCTGACCGGAGCGCTTTTCGCCCGCAATCCTTATATAATGGATTTCCCCGGTCGGGTTGCGTTCTTTGATGTGGATGTGCCAAACCGCACCATTACCGGCGACCGGCTCGAATTTCTGGGACGGAACCGCAGTCTGGCAAACCCCGCCGCTATGGAACGAACCAATTTATCCGGCCGCACCGGACCGGGATTTGATCCGTGCGGCGCCATTCAGACCCCCATTGAGCTGGACAGTGGGAAAGAACGCGAGTTGGTTTTCATCCTGGGCGGAGCAAACGACGCTGCGGAAGCGCAAAGGTTAATCAATCAATTCTCCGATGTGCGCAAAGCCCGGACAGAGCTGGATAAAATAAAGCTTTATTGGGAAGAGACCCTGGGACGCATTCAGATCAACACTCCCAGTCAAAGCACCAACCTTCTGGCCAACGGCTGGTTGATGTATCAAATTATGTCTTCGCGCTTTTTTGCCCGCAGCGGGTTTTATCAGTCCGGCGGTGCATTCGGGTTCAGAGATCAATTGCAGGATTGCATGGCCATGGTTTATGCTGCACCTGAACTGGTACGGGAGCATCTTTTGCGCAGTGCAGCTCATCAATTTCCGGAAGGAGATGTAATGCACTGGTGGCATCCGCCAACAGATCGGGGAGTGCGCACCCGTTGCTCTGACGATTATCTCTGGCTGCCCGCGGCTGTTGAACGGTATGTGCGGATTACCGGAGATTTCAGCGTGCTGCTGGAAATGGTCGGATACCTCGAGGGACGTCCGCTTAACCCGGGGGAAGAGTCATATTATGACCTTCCTGCCGCTTCCGGCATAAAAGAAAAGCTTTATCAGCACTGCGTCAGAGCAATCAAACACAGCTTTCAATGGGGTGAACACGGTCTCCCCCTGATCGGCTCCGGTGATTGGAATGACGGAATGAACCTGGTCGGTATTGAAGGCAAAGGGGAAAGCGTATGGCTTGGCTTCTTCTGCTGCCATACTCTGCGCCGATTTGCGCACTTGGCCGCCAAGTTGCGCGATACGGAATTCGCGGAATTTTGTCTGAAGCAAGCGGAATCATTACGTGACAGCCTGGAAGAGCATGGCTGGGACGGCGCATGGTACTTGCGGGCCTATTTTGATGACGGCACTCCGCTGGGCTCTTCAAAAAATACAGAATGCAGCATTGATTCCATCAGCCAGAGCTGGGCGGTGTTATCCGGCTCCACAGCGGAATGGCGGCAAGAAAAGGCGATGCAGTCGCTTGAGGAGCATCTGCTGCGCCGCGATATCGGCATCATTCAACTGCTTGATCCGCCTTTTGACAAAAGTTATCTGGAACCAGGTTATATCAAAGGATATGTGCCTGGTGTGCGCGAAAACGGCGGACAATACACTCACGCGGCGGTCTGGGCGGTTATGGCATTTGCCGCGCTGGGAATAAGAAAGAAGGCATGGGAGTTATTGGATATGATTAACCCCATTAATCATGCCCGCACTGAAGAAGAGACAGATACTTACAAAGTAGAGCCATATGTGCTTTCAGCTGATGTTTACGCAAAGCTCCCCCATTCAGGACGGGGCGGCTGGAGTTGGATGACCGGTGCGGCCGCCTGGATGTATCGGTTAATAATTGAAAGTTTAATGGGCGTACGCAAAGAGGGCAACAAACTGTTTTTACGTCCCCTGCTCCCGGACGACTGGAAAGAAGCTGAACTTATTTATACCTATATGGAGACGGTATATCGAATCAGAATCATTCAGAAACACATCAACACTACAGACAATGGCGAAATTCCGCCACGAGAACAGCTGTTTTTAGACGGAGCAAAACAAGGTGCAGGATTTATTGTTTTAGAAAACGACAGCATCAGGCACGAAGTCGAGCTGCACCTTACTTTGCTGGAGCTTAAGGAGGTGCCTTTGGGTCTGGACTGATCTCATTCAGCTAAGAACTCTCTCTTAGCTGGCCCAACCTTGAAATTATGCTCAGCCCAAGTCAACTTTACTCCCAAGCCAGGGCAGATCTGATTATACTTTCTCCAGCCAGACTCCGACAATGCTTACATACTGGCGCCTTGCGGCAAAAAGCTGTTGATATCATTGCTTAACTGAGAGCCGCGCAGTTCGGATGCCGCCATGCGCCCATACAATGAATTGGGATCCCGCTCAACTAATTCCTGCATCACCAAAGCCCAGCGGGCCCTGTCTCCATTCTGACGGTACAGTTGTCCTAAGCGATAACGCATGGCCAAATAATCCGGGCTGTCTTCACTTACATACTTTGCATATTGCTGCTGCCAATCCAGAGCTTCAGTAATTCTCCCCGCTCCTTCGGTAATGTTCATCAGCATAGCAAGCAGATCTTTGATTTTGGGAATATCGGCACTGTCAGGGTTTTCTTCCGCCATTCCGGTCAGGCCCTGCAAAGCATCCCGGCCAAGATAATAGGCTTGTTCCATATCCTTATTGCGCTCGGCCGCTTTAGCCAGAAAATAGAACATGTAAACTTTCTGTTCCGGCGGCATGTTGGTTTGGTTGCGCAAACTATCCCACAACACTGTTGCCTGATCGTAATTTCTCAGATTCTCGGCAGCAAGCGCCATGGAGTAGTCAAGCTGACGTTGAGTATCCGGAGTAAGTTCCCACATTTCCACCTTACGATATAAATCGGCCACAGCCTGCCATTGCCCGCTGTCAACCAGTATGGTTAAGGCAAGATTGAGGGCCGGTTCACCATACGAGAAGTCTTTTGTACCGCGGAAAAACGGCTCAAGGGTTTTCAGTGCATCGGCGCTGCGCTGGTTACTCCATTCGCTGTATGCCAGAGCCAGGCGGCTTTCTCCACCGATAACCTCCTCCTGCCCCTGGATTATCGGGAACTGGTCCCAAGCATGAAGAATGCGGTCATATTCCTTATCTGTAACTGAATCAGCGGTTAAAGAGCTGAAAGCAGCCAACGCCACTTCATGGGCCTTGGGCAAGAGGGTGTGCTCGGGATACTTTTCCGCAAATGTGGTGGCCTCGGTCAACGCCTCGGTATAGCGTTTATTCCACAAATACCAGATAGCCAATTTCAACTGAGCCAGTGGGGCCAGCTTGCTGTCAGGGTGTTCCCTGACTATGCGGGAATATGTTTCATACGGCAACTCGGAATAGGGCCGATCGAACACGCTGAACATGTCGCCAATGCTTGGAGCATCGTATATTCCCTCCTCGGCAAGCCGCATTTGTGCTATCAGTCCGGCATCATGATTGGGGAAGCGGCGAACGGCTTCTTCATAAACCTCGCGGGCGGCCGCAGTACTTTTTTCCTGGAGATAGATATCGCCTATACGGGTGAGCATATCCGGAGCGTCCGGACCGGAAGGATCAAGGTTATAATACAGCCAATAACGATTGCGGGCGTCTTCCAGCTTTCCCATATTCAGGGCGGCATCCCCAATCATTTCGAGAATAGGCGGGTATTCCATGTAGAAACGCGGCCAACGGCGTTCTATATAATCAACAATCTGGAAGGCCTGATCAAAGTACCCCAACTTATACAAAGAACGGGCCAAGCCAACTGACGCTTCCCGCACGAACTTGGAGTCGGGGTAGTTTTGCACAATGTACTGGAACTGATCTGCAGCCTGCTGATAATTTTCTTTCTCAAAAAAGTAATCGCCCCAGTAGTAATAAATCAACGGGATATTCTCATCATTGGGATGATTGCGCTTAAGCAGATTGAAATAAGCTTCCGCTTCCTGAATATTGCCCATCTTAAGGTTGACATAACCCAACCGTAACAGCATTGAAGGAGCCCGAGCAGATTTTAAATTTGCATTGAGCGCTTCTTCCGACACGCCTAAAATTTTATCGCCATAAGCGGCTATATCGTCAATTCCAAGCCCGAAAGTCGCATCACTGATTAAGTAAAGCACATCCTCCAGTTCTTGAGTGGTGATTTCCGGGCGCAACTTGGCCTCGCTCAGCAGATCCAGGGCATCTTCATAATGCTCTGCACTAATGCTGGTCTGGGCTTCAGCAATAAGTTCCGCCACGCTCGGCGGCGGCTCAATAGGATTGCCGTCCTCGTCATATTGCACAGGCGGTTCCTGCGCGTCAGGTTCAACAGGACCAGGAAGGCGCATAACCAAGTCTTTATTTTCCTCAAGAGGGATAAGTTTCCCCTCTTGAAAATTAGGGCTGCCTGCAGCCGGCGGAACACCGGGAGTTTCTCCCCGGGCAGGCACATTTTCGCCTTGGTCCTGTCCCGCAAAGGGGGCAACAGGGCTGATCGGCGCAACCAAATAACCATCTCCTTCCTCAGCTTGCGTATGCCGCGGGCGCTGGCGTATCGGCTGACTGGTTTGAGCAGACCCACTCTGAACGGGCCGCACAACCTGCTGCTGGACAGAAGATTGACCATTGGCGGCTTGAGACGTCGCTCCGGCAGTTGAGGGTTGGTTTAGCGCCTGACGCTGCTGTACAGAAGATTGTTCCACAGACAAAGGAGTCTGCACCTGAATACCGGCTTGCCCGCGCGCCCCCTGCTCATCGGCAGGCTGGACAGCACGGCTCCCTGTCGGATTTCCGGGGGCAGATTCTTGACCGGCTTGCGCGTAACCGCCGGGTTGCTGAGTTGGCCCGTTAGGAGCAGATGCTTGTCCAGGACGGTTAACCTGCTGCAACGAACCCGCTATATTTGCTTCAGTAAAACTCCCGGCTGGTACCTGCTCTGCCGGCGGAGCAAGCGGAGTATCCGCCGAGGCCTGCCTCGCCGGGAGGCCAGGTTCAGGCATGGCAGGCTGGCTCATTTGTTGTTGAGCCTGAATGATTGCGTCAATCTGGGTGCGCGGGGCCTGGGGAGCAGCATTCACAGAGTTCTCCCTCCCGTTGTCAAGCCCGGCCGGAGAGTCCGCCTGTCCCGGCATATTCAGGCCGACAGGATTTTCAGGGGCTCCGGCCGGCGGCTGCCAGCGCGCGCCAATAGGATCGTTAAACAGATCAATCCGAACCCGGTTATCCCCGTCGCGAGAAACCATATAACCGAATTCATTAGTATTGGTGAGCAGATACAAACCCTCAGGGGCCGTTTGCATTGTGCGGAAAATAGCGTCGTTTCCGCCATTTTGTCCGGGCTGCAAATCGGTATTGTTTCCTTCCAGTCGCAACATTAAAGTTGTAGTGCCAACCCTGCTGACACTCCATCTGTCCGGCGCGTCAAGCTGAACCACAACGCGTTCCCGGCCGGGCAAACTTGACCATTCCCAACCGGCAGCCTGAGCAATGCCGGGAAAAATTGATGAACCAATCGACAAAATACTGAGTATCAGAACTAACCTGGCCATTTGCCTGTTGCCTCTGGCTTCAGCCGTGGAATTGTTCCAAGCAGGAATTTTCACATAAGACAGGACTCGACTCAATCGACTGAGAATCGGCCTAAGACGCGACAAATCTGTAAAAACCAACCCCAGCTCCTTCAAGTAAGCTGTATTTCCTGCTTTACTTATCACAAACACACCAAACGATTTGTTATTCCGTCCACAATCCTATGCAAAATAAAGGCCACTGTCTGGGCTAACAATCAATGGATAATTTTTTCAATTTCTCAATCAAGGTTGTTCGTTTAATTCCAAGCAATTCCGCCGCCTGGTTGCGCACGCCGTTGCAGGAACCAAGCGCTTCGGTCAAAAGCTTTGCTTCTATACTTTCCAAAAAATCTTTCAGATTTTGACTTTCCGCCTGCATGTCAGAAATACGCGGCCATCGGAATAAGGCCGGATCTGTACTGACAGCCTGAACCATGCTTTCCGGGCGCCCTTGAGCAGGAATTTCCTGGCCCTTCGGTAAACGAGTACCGTCAACTGCATGCGTGATCAGACTTTTTTGCTCTATGGCTGCTTCGACCGGCGGCAACAGGCTTACATCTCCAACTTCATCCAGAATTTTTCTGGGGAGATCTTCAAGCCCCACCGTATCGCCGTCAACCAGAATGCTGAGGCGCTCCATAAAATTTTCCAACTGGCGCACGTTACCCGGCCACGAATAGGCGGCCATGGCCCGCATTGCCAGGTCGTCAACCTTCAAGTTCCCCCGGTTTTTCTGTTTGCAGAATTTACTTAAAAAATGACTTACCAGAACCAGAATATCCCCACCGCGTTCCCGCAATGGGGGCAAATGCATAGGAATGACATTGAGACGATAATACAAATCTTCCCGGAACCGGCCCGCAAGCACTTCTTTTTCCAGATCTCTGTTGGTAGCGGCAACCAGACGCACGTCAACCTTGCGCGCCCCACTGCCGCCAACCCTCTCTATTTCCTTTTCCTGCAATACGCGTAGAATTTTAACCTGGAGAGAAAGGTCCATTTCGCCGATTTCGTCCAGAAACACCGTACCGCCGTCTCCCATCTCAAAACGGCCCGGCCTGGTGCGGATGGCATGGGTAAATGCCCCTTTCTCGTGCCCGAACAATTCGCTTTCCAGCAGTTCTTTTGGAATGGCCCCACAATTTATAGGCACAAACGGTTTGTCCCGGCGCAATGAATTGGCGTGGAGAGCACGGACTATCAACTCTTTGCCCGTGCCCGATTCCCCGGTAACCAGCACAGTGCTATCCGTTGGGGCCACTTTTCTCAAAACCCTGAAGACTTCCTGTAATGACGTGCTTTGACCGATTATGCCGTCTGTTTTTATCGCCATCTCTCCCCCGGACTCCTTCTTGCGATCGTAAGTTATGGAGAGCCCGTCCGCTGACTTAAGCAACGGCATCAGGGCTGGCTTCAGATAAATTCCATCTGACTATACCCATATCAACAACTATCTGTCAATAATCTGACACAATTTAAACTTGTCAATAGTTTTCCATTTTTATTTTGAGAATACCTCAGCCGCCTATCCAGATAATGGAAGCCTGACGCCCGGTAACAGGCTTGTCGCGGCGGTAGGAAAAAAACAGCTCCGGATTTGCATATGTGCAGATATCCAAACTGTAAATATTGTTAGGCGCAAGCCCGGCTTCATACAGTTGGTCACGGGTAAGCCGCCATAAATCCACTGTGCGGTCTCCCGGATTCCACCAGGGATTGAACTCCTGCCCCCACTCCCGGTCAAAATTCACAAATTCACTTTCAGCAGGTCCAAGGCTAGGGCCGCGCACCGCCGCCAATTCGCATGGGCAAAGCGAATAATGTTGGCAAATTTCAGCAACAGCCTTTTTTATAAATCCTATCCGATTGCCCTTCCAGCCAACATGTAAAGCGGCCACATGCCTGCCATAAATTGAAGTAAGTAAAACTGGTTGGCAGTCTGCGGTTTTGATCAATAACCCCAAACCAGGTTGTCTGGTGGCCAGGCCATCTGCTGAGACAAGTGAGGGGTTGTTAAGCGGGGTTGCTTGCGCGTCCAGCACCAACTTATCTCCGTGAACCTGGTTTACCTCAGCCCATGCTGCAATATTAAGCCCCTGCAACAGCATACTGCGGTTTTCCAGTACAGCCGAAGCCTTATCGCCTACATTGAAGGCAATATTGCCTTGCCCGTAAGGACCACCAGAACAACCTTCTTGTCTGGTTTGAAAAATACAGCTAACATGTGGTATATTAGGAAAAGAGAAAGAAATAAATTGCATGGAAAAATTATACCAGGAGCTACAAATGAGTACAAGCTTTGAAATAGTTCCCTACACCCGAAATTTTCATCCTGATTTGCTGGACATTTGGCATCGTGGGGTAAAAAAGACCCATACATTTTTAAGTGAACAGGATTTTATCTTTTATAAACACATAGTCGATAAAGAGGCTCTGCCCAATATAGAAGTTTGGATCGCATTAAATATGCAAATGCACCCGCTGGGCTTTGTGGGAGTGAATGGAAAGCATATTGAAATGTTGTTTGTTGACCCGGACATTCACCGTCAGGGAGTGGGAACCGCTCTGCTGAACTTTGTTATCAGAACAAAAGGCTGCATAACTGTTGATGTCAACGAACAGAATTCACAAGCAAGAGCTTTTTATAAGAGATATGGGTTTATTGAAAAAGGACGGGCAGAGACCGATGATCGGGGCAAGCCATATCCGCTTATTCAGCTTGAACTGGCTGATTGCGCGGAGAAACAGCGCTCTCTTTGGAAGTATTACAATGAATGGGCTGTAAGGCTCAGCCGTTGTAGCTGAAGTTAAATCAGCTCCTGTAAACTCCGCCGCGATAATCCGCGTTGGCTGAAATATTTACAAAAAAAAAGCTTGCCAAGCTTGTGATAAAGTATTAGTAAGAACTGCTCCAAGCCGAGGTGGTGGAACTGGTAGACACACTATCTTGAGGGGGTAGCGGGTTACACCCGTGCGGGTTCGAGTCCCGCCCTCGGCACCAGAATTTCAGGGTTATAACTTAACAGGTTGTAACCCTTTCTTTTTAAGCAAAAGGCACAGCCAGTAAACTTTACCAATTGGTGCCGACCAAAACACTAACTTTAGCCCGCTCCCAACAACCCGAAGTCGCAAGTTCACACCAGCACTGAACGGTGCACATAGCTATCGGTTTTCAGGAATGGAAACGGCCTCCCACCTCATGCTTGTAACGAATTAAGTCAAATTGAGTAAGATACCTAAAAATGCAGGACTGTAAACAATGAACCTGTTCCTTCTAAAAACGTAAGTTGGAGCGTATCTGGCAGTTACATCTCATATACGTTCCAGCGCACCAAGCATAAATGCTAATTTCTGATCACGCGAGCGACATTTCACCCGCAATTCTATTTTAACGGCTTCACTCCGATTCTTGCACGCCATACTCCCCAACAGACGCACAGGCCTGCGCCCGGACGTGTAGCGAGCACCGCCTGGAAGCAAGCCATTGTGCTGTGCAAGGCGTCTTTGCATGTCTTTTGTTATACCGCAATAAAGCGTACCGTCCGCGCATTCCAGCAAATAGACATGCCAGGGGGAATTATCCATAGTCATAACGCATTCCTCACAACATCATTAGCTGAAATGTTCAAATGACACTACCAAATAACAGATGATTTGGTAGTCGAGAAAAACATAGACTGACTTCACTACGCCCGCATCAGTCGCCCGACATACAATCCTTTACCCATCTACCGTATATTATCCGGCAATGGGTAATTGGCGCATTATTTACGCATGGCTTTATCCGCTTCAGCAACCATTGCGTCAACCATTTCACCAGGACTAACCCGCAACGCATCAGCAAGCTGAACCAGCATATCCAGGTTCGGCACACTTCGTCCCCCTTCAAGTGCGGAAATGAACCCTTTGCTTACACCAACACTATCAGCAAGTTGCTGTTGAGACAGCCCTGCCAGATGCCTGTAACATTTAATGATGCCCGGCATAAAGCGGCGAGCGATTTTTTCTTCATTTTCCATCCCACCACTTTAACGCTTGATTTTTCTTTTCTGAGTATCTATAGCTACTCAGAGTAAAGTCATAGCTACTCGCGATATAAGATTTAACACTCATTCAAACAGATATATCTATGCCATCAACCATCCAATTTGGACGAAGCACCCGAAAAGCGATTGTGGTGGCAATCAGGCGTTATCTTCCGGCTCATGCGGAAATTATTGAGCTCTCCTGCGGCAGAGGACATCTGGTTGATGAGCTGAGCAAGCTCGGCTACTCCGCAACTCACTGATGGTTTTCCTAGCGGGATTAAAAATTTATATCCCTCTGTAGTAGGAATTTAACTCTAAACCTAACCTATAAATTAAGGAGAAAAGTTATGGATGAAAATAGTCTGGAGAATCAAAGCCCAAAGCAGTTCGAGCAAATGAAGAGAGCTTTGCTCTTGTACGTAATTGTTTCGGTAATATTTACCTTGATTTTCGCTATAGCCGCCAAAGACACTATAAAGTCAGGGCATAAGCTCATTTATGTTACATTTTGGATGAGGTGCGGTCTTTTTATCTTTGGTCCCATTGGAGGTACTGTGGGCATGTGCATTGGGCGCTTGCTTCGTGACTGGGTGCACCCTAGTTTTATTATGACTTCCGGGGGAATGACTGGCCTCGTCAAAGCCAAGCTATTTTGGGCAATAGGTCCTCAGACAATCGGCCTGTTTATTGGAGAGTTTGTCACGATGGGAATATTTCTTACTCTGGCTGCGTGACATACTGATTGGAGCCTAAATTAGAATTCCTAGGGTTTTGCTTAACCTTACGGCAATACAGACATCTGCGGAAGCTCCGCATCTGCATCGGGGCTTTCCGCAGCAAATACGCCGTAAGCAAAATATTCTCTTGCTCCTAAAAAAGACTAGAAAAGAAAAAACAAAAAGTATATTATGCACCCTGTTTGTGGAGCCTGTCGGCTGAACACTTGAAAGCTGGGGTTTCCCGGCATATCCGGTCAAGCTGACTCGGCATAGTATTTATTTGAACCCCGCACGTTAAGAACCGCTTCCATAAAAAGGCTGACTTTAGCATGTCAAAAATATTTGATAAGATTTTAGGCGTATTCTCTAATGACTTAGCTATTGACCTTGGCACTGCAAATACCTGCGTGTATGTGAAGGGCCAGGGCATAGTTTTGCGCGAGCCCTCGGTGGTGGCAGTGAAAAAAGATGCCCGCGGCAATAATGTAGTGCTTGCCGTAGGCTCAGACGCCAAACGTATGCTGGGGCGTACCCCTGGAAACATTGACGCTATTCGTCCAATGAAAGACGGCGTTATCGCCGACTTTGAAATTACTGAAGCAATGTTGCGTCACTTCATCTCAAAAGTGCATAACTCCCGCCGCCTGGTTCGTCCCAGAATTATGATCTGTGTACCTACAGGCATTACCCAAGTGGAGAAACGCGCGGTCAAAGAATCAGCTCAAAGTGCAGGGGCGCGCGAAGTTTATCTGATTGAAGAGCCAATGGCTGCGGCTATCGGCGCGGATTTGCCTATTCAAGAGCCTACTTCCAACATGGTGGTGGATATTGGCGGCGGCACTACTGAAGTTGCAGTCATCTCCCTGTCCGGTATAGTTTATTCAAAGTCTGTGCGTGTGGGGGGAGATAAAATGGACGAGTCGATCAAAACCCATGTCAAACGCAAGTATAACATGCTGATCGGCGATTCCACCGCTGAGGAAATTAAAATGAAAGTTGCGTCGGCTTATCCTATGGATCCAGAACAGGAAGTGGAAGTAAAAGGACGCGACTTGGTTACGGGCATCCCTCAAAATATAATCATTACTTCGGAGGAAGTGCGTAAAGCCATTTCTGAACAAGTGGAAAGCATTGTACAGGCCGTGCGCATAGCCCTGGAACAAACCCCGCCGGAGCTTGCCGGTGATATTGTTGACCGAGGCATTGTGCTCACCGGCGGCGGCGCACTTCTCAAAGGACTGGATCAGCTTTTACGTGAGGAAACGTCCCTCCCGATCACTGTAATTGACGATCCTCTGTCCACAGTGGTTATCGGCACCGGCAAGGCCCTGGATAATATCCACATTCTTAAAGAAGTTTGCATAGACTAAGCAATGTTTAAGGCCATGCTGTTCAGATGACGCTCAAACGTGCCTTCATACTCCTGGTATTAGGCCTGTTTGTCTATCTTGGCCTTTACACCTGGAATGAACGAACCGGCTGCCTGGACACCCTTGCGGAAAACACAGGCCTTGAGGTCATCGGAATTATCCTGTCCCCTGTTGATTGGTTGGCAACCGGGGTTTCGGATACTTGGAACCGTTATGTAGACCTGGTCAATGTGCGCGAGGAACGCGATGTTCTTGCCGAGCGCCTGGAAAATGCTACTGCTGTTATCAACACGCTGCAAGAAGACAAAAGAGAATTGAAGCGGCTGCGGGAATTGATGAGCTTTTCCCCGCCCCCAAACTGGACTCCTATCGGCGCCAGAGTCATCGGTGTACGCGTCGGCCCGCAAGCAGCGCTTAATTCAATAATTCTGGACAAGGGCTTTTCCAATGGGGCCCTGCCCGGCACTCCGGCAGTAACAAAACAAGGAGTGGTTGGTCAGGTGTTGCGCTCCAGCCCTCATTTTTCTACAGTGCTCTTGGTCAATGACCCGTCCTGCCGAATTGCAGTAGTCAGTCAGGACACACGCTTTCCCGGCATCATCAGCGGACAGGGAGCCGGTAAACCGTTAACGGTATATTACGTCCCACCCAACGCCCAAGTTAAGATTGGAGAATACCTGGTTACTTCAGGGTTGGACGGACTGTTTCCCAAAGGCGTTCCCGTGGCCTGGGTGGAAAGTGCCCAACCTTCCGATACATCCCCCTTTCAAGCGGTTACGGCCTGGCCGTTGGCGCCTTTAAACGAACTTGAAGAGGTGCTGCTTCTGCAGCCAGCTGCTGGGCGCAAGGAAAACCCATTTAACCGGTTTTCGGACGAGCTGGCTTTCCCGCCCCCAGAAACGCCGGAAATATTTAAGCAACCGGTTTTGCCTTTAAACGCCGTCCCATCTCCTGATCGCTCCATTAGTTCAAAGCCGCCAATGGATATTCAGCCGTCACTACCGAGAACAGTAAACTAGGACGGTCCCGAACATGCAACTGACCCAAAATATCGCCTGGTGGGTTGCTTTTTTCCTGCTGGGAATATTGGCGCAAAGCGTTTTGTCCGGCATTGACTTCCTGCTGATTGGAGTGATAATTGCATTACAGGAACGACGCCCGGTTCAATTGACCTGGGTTATCCTGGTAGCTATTTTACTTCAGGAGGGAGTCGGCACCCTTCCTTTCGGCTCAGCTCTGCTTTTCTACACCTTTGCAGTAATTGTTTTTTACGGCGGCCGGGCGCTGTTTGAAGCGGAAAACTTTATTTTCATTTTCCTTGTTTCATCGCTTATGGGGCTGTTACATTTCGTCTTCACGTTCGCCATAGCCGATTTGCACAACTTACAGATAAACCTCACCAGGCTGGGAGTGGAGAGCGTAATCCAGGCCCTGATGATTCCACCTTTATGGGGACTTGCGCATTTCTTGAGAGGGAAGGAAAAACAAGATGAAAATCGAGCTTGAAGCAGAAGGTTATCAGCCATCAAAACCCGGCCTGATTTTTATTCAGTGCCTGGTTCTGGCCCTGTTCGTCACCTTTGTGCTGCGGTTCTGGTATCTGCAAATTCACAAAGGAACGGAATTTGCTCAACGCGCCTCCAATAATCGTCTGCATCAGAAACAAATATACGCACCGCGCGGCTTTCTGCAAGATCGTCACGGCATCCTGTTAGCGGAAAACAGGCCGGCATTCTCTCTGATTATCAATCAACAAGACTGCCCTGATATTACCGCCACTATTTCACAAATAAGTGCCTGGACAGGAATTTCAGCGGAAAGCCTGCTTACACGTTATCAGCAGGAACGTCAGAAAAGCCAACGCAACGAGCCGATTTCACTAATCAACAATATTCCGCTGGAGCAAGTGGCAAAAATAGAGCCCTTTGTACAGCATGTGCCGGAGCTTTCCATTGAAACGCGTACACGACGCAACTACCCGCACGGTCCTCTTTTTGCGCATATTCTGGGGTATGTTGCAGAGGCAAACGAGAAGGAAATGGAAATGGATCCGGACCTTTCCCTAGGCGACGATATAGGCAAATTGGGCCTGGAATCCAGAATGGAAAAGCGCTTGCGGGGGCGTAAAGGCCTGGCCCTGGAAGAACGCAACGCTTACGGGATAAGCCTTTCATCTTCCATAGCCCGCGAAGCACAAAGCGGCGACTCCATCACACTTTCTTTGGATCTGCAGGTGCAGAAACTGGCGGTTAAAGCCCTGGGCGAGCACTCTGGCTGCATAGTGGTCATGGAACCTTACACAGGAAAAATTATTGCCATGGCAACCCAACCCTCTTTTGACAATAACGCGTTCGCAGTAGGCCTGACCAACGCCCAATGGGATGAACTGCGGAACAACCCCCGTTTTCCCATGCAAAATCGAACTATCCAAAGCGAATACCCCCCCGGCTCAGTCTGGAAGCTGGTCACTGCCGGTGCATTCCTCAAAGAAGGGATAAAGCCAAGCGAAACCGTATTCTGTTCCGGTGAATATCGCATGGGCAACCGCAATTTCCGATGTTGGAAAAAAGGCGGCCATGGACACATGAATATGAAATCAGCCTTAATAAATTCCTGTGACGTTTATTTCTACCATATGAGCGATAAGGTGGGGATCGATAAGATTTCCGCTTACGCCAAGTCCTGCGGTTTCGGTAAGCCGACCGGCATTGACCTCCCTTATGAACGGGGCGGTCTGGTTCCTTCACGAGAATGGAAACGTCAACGCACCGGCACATCCTGGCAGCGCGGTGAAACTCTGAACGTTTCCATTGGTCAGGGTGCCACTTTGGTTACCCCCCTACAGATAGCAGTTTATACATCAGCCCTGATTAACGGTGGATACCTGCTTAAGCCAAGCCTTATCCTCTCCGAACCACCCAAAGTGACGGGAAAACTGCCGTCAACTCCAGAGGAACGCAATTTTCTGGTGGAATCAATGCAAATGACTGCTGAAAGCGGAACCGCAAGGGTAATCGCCCGTCCGGATGCTATTATGGGCGGCAAAACAGGAACCGCTCAGGTAAGACGTATTGAACAGGAACGTTTGAAAGCACACCAGATGGCTTATGAGCACCGTGACCATGCCTGGATTACCACATGGGCAAAAAAAGGCGACAAGTCGTATGTTGTTACAGTAATGGTAGAGCACGGCGGCGGCGGAAGCTCCACTGCCGGTCCGGTCGCCAGAGACATTTATAACTATCTGCTGAACGACAACTATCCAAGCAATCCTCCTTATCTGCATTTCCTCAATCAAGCTGTGGAAGATTACGAACATGCCATTGTTGATGAAAGCAACCTTAATCACCCCTAATAACGGAATGCGTCTTTAATATGCTGTCGTTAAACCCGATAGAACACATGGATAAACGTTTGCTGGCTCACCTTAACTTGAGCCTGTTGCTGTTAATGCTGTCTTTGTTTCTGATAGGCATAGTCAATCTTTATTCTGCAAGCGCCAGCCTTCTGGAAGGCGGTATCCAACTGAACAACTTCTACCAGAAGCAGTTGATTTGGGGCGGCGTAGGTATGTTGGCAATGATTGGGGTGATGCTCTTCGACTACCGTCATCTCAAAAATATAACCATATTCCTGTATGCCGCAGCGCTTATTCTATTAATTCTTGTTTTACTGGTTGGCTCGGTATATTCGGGAGCAAGGCGCTGGCTTGACCTGGGAATATTAAGCTTTCAGCCTTCTGAACTTGCCAAAATAAGTGTACTACTTATGGGAGCTTTGGTTCTTTCCCGCTCTAAAGGCCCCCTGGGACCTTTAGGTCTGCTGGGAAGCATCAGTATAGGGCTGGTTCCGGCAGCTCTAATTCTGCTTCAACCGGACCTTGGGACGGCATTGAATATATTAATGATTCTGGGTGGGATGACCCTGTTCAGAGGCATAAAAATATGGTTATGCACATTGATGGGAAGCACATTTACACTCAGCGCCCTCGCCTATTTCCTGCTTTACAAACTTGGGGCCGTGCCCTCGTGGTGGAGCATGCTCCATCCATACCAACAAAAACGGATTTTAACCTTCCTCAACCCTGAGAATGATCCTCAAGGCGCCGGTTATCATATTCGCCAGGCTCTGATTGCAATCGGATCGGGTGAGACTTGGGGCAAAGGATTTTTAGAAGGCCCGCAAAGCAAGTTGCTTTATCTGCCGGAGCGGCATACCGACTTTGCGATAGCCGTATTCGGAGAAGAATGGGGGTTTGTAGGGTGTGTATTCCTGATGTCTTTGTTCTGCTTATTTCTGCTTTCAATATTTACAATAGCTCGGGACGCCAAAGATAGATTTGGAACATATATAGCTATTGGCGTCTTCTTTTATTTTTTCTGGCAAATTTTTATTAATATAGGTATGGTGCTTGGGTTGCTGCCAGTGGTAGGTATGCCCCTGCCCTTCATCAGTTATGGCGGCAGTTCCACCCTGGTAAATTTCTGCTTGGTGGGCCTGGTGCTTAATGTAAGTATACGTCGTTTCGTATTTAAAAGTAAATAGTAAATCGATAGTGAGGTTTCTATGGCCAGAGACGAAATTAACGCCTTTTTAGGCTCCGGTACCATATATACAGGAGATCTGTCCTTTGAAGGAGCAGTACGAATTGACGGCACTTTCTCCGGAAATATAACATCTGAAGGCACTCTGATTGTAGGGCAAGGCGCCAATGTAAAAGGCACGCTTAAAGTCGGCGCATTGGTAGCAAGCGGAGCAATTGAAGGGAATGTGGTTGTCAACGGTAAGGCTGTATTGCACAAGTCAGCAACCCTGCAAGGCAAATTATCCACCAAACTGTTGGTAATGGAAGAAGGGGCCATGCTTGACGGCGACCTGTGCATGAGAAATATCGATAAAACAGAGGAGTCCCTAGCGGTAAATAACCAAGAATGGCCTGCAATAAAGGAGTCTTTACAATAAAGCCCATTTTTACCGCCGGCATAGCCTGAGGGAAAAATAAACTCAGGGCTTGTCATTTCTTACATACTATACTATTATGCCCCTCAATAATCATTAACAATGGTTATTAACAGGGACGTTTATAGCAAACTGCTTAATAAGGTAGTATCGCTGCTCACCCCGCCTAACGGGGTTTCCAATACTACAGGGACAATATCATGATAGATTTAGATTTTACCGCGGTTATCCAGTTTGTAAACTTTCTCATCACAATGGTGGTCCTGAACTACCTTCTGATTAATCCCATACGTAGGATAATCAAACAGCGTAAGGAAACAATGGCTCAGATGCAGGGTGTGATAAACACCGCCCGTGACACATCTGAAGATAAACTTGAAAACTACAATAAATCCTTGCTTGATTATCGGGCGAAAGCAGCTAAGGAGCGTGAAGAGCTTCGCAATAATGCTTTGGCCCGCGAACGTGAAATTACTGAGGCTGCGCTTGCCGACACGCAGGCCAGGCTGCAAAAGGCCCGGGCGGAAATTTCCGCTCAGGTTGAAGCTGCCATGACTGAACTCCGGCAGAATGTGCCCAACCTTGCTAAAGAGGCTGCCAGTAAAATTCTCGCTTAATCCCGGGAGTTTCTGGTTTGGGATAACCGGACAGGAAAACGGTTTGGGAATTGAATAAGCTCGAATTCCAATTTAATCAAACCACCTGCCACCGCTCTTACGAGCTTAAATTTAAGGAAGCAGTATGAGATATATCTGGGGAGCTGTAATAATCCTTTTCTTAATGTCCACCCCGGCATTAGCTGCTGGTCACCTTACAGAGGCCTCCTGGGAAGACCTTAAATTCAGAATTATAAATTTCTTGCTGTTTGCCGGCATAATGATTTGGTTATTATGGCGCCGGGTCCGTGATTATTACGTAGGGCGCCGCCAAAAAATTGCTGAAGACCTTGCGAATCTCGAGCAGGAAAAGGCTGAAGCGGAGCGTCGTTTGGCTGAAGTGGAAAGCCATATCGCCAATCTTAAAGCTGAAGGCGAAACAATTCTGGCTGAATATCGTAAGCAAGGTGAAAATATCCAGAATGCAATCATTGCCAGGGCTGAAGCTACTGCGGCTCAAATTACAGAGCAGGCTAAGTTTGCTGTTGACAATGAAGCAAAAATGGCAGCGGATAATTTACGTGAATCGGTTGCCGATATGGTTGCCGAAGCTTGTGAAGAGCTGTTGAAAAAGCAGCTTGGAAAAGAAGAGCACGCAAAGCTTATTGATAAATATCTCAACAAGGTGGTGCTCAATTGAGTAACAACATTGCCACTAGAAGGTATGCTCAGGCTCTTTTTGATATTGGCCGGGGCAAGGGGAAGGCGGATCTCTCACAAATCGGCAGGGACCTTGAGGTTCTGAAAGAGTGTTTGGATATTTCTCCTGAGCTTACAAACCTGTTTGCTAATCCGATTTTTTCAATTGAGGAAAAAGGCAAAGTTCTAGACAGTCTGCTTAAAAAAAACGGCATCAGTGAAACGGCCAAGAATTTTTGTCGTCTGCTTTTGGAAAAAGGGCGTTTGCCACTTCTGGCAGATATAGCAACTGCCTACCATGATATGCTTGATCATATGGCGGGTATAGTCAGAAGTGAACTGATCACGGCCGTAGAACTTACTTCTGAACGTCAGGCGGAAATCAGAAGCAGCCTGGAAGCTAAGTCTGGTAAAAAACTGGCTATGAATTTCAGTGTTGACCCCGATATCATTGGCGGCTTGATACTTAAAATTGACGACCGTGCGCTCGACGGAAGCCTCAGAGCGCAAATCAACATCCTTCGGGAAAATATGAAAAGAGGTGAGTAGGGCCATGCAGATTAGATCTGAAGAAATCAGTAAAATTATTCAAGAGCAGATCGAAGGCTATGAGCAGCGCGTGGAGATGTCGGAAACCGGCACAGTGCTGTATGTAGGCGACGGTATTGCCCGTGTGTATGGTGTAAAGAACGCCATGGCCATGGAGCTTCTTGAATTTCCAGGCGGAATCATGGGAATGGTGCTGAACCTGGAAGAAGACAACGTGGGCGTTGCTCTTCTTGGCGAGGACGTGGATATTAAAGAAGGCGATCCGGTTAAACGTACCGGGCGCATCTTCTCCGTGCCCGTAGGGGAAGCGGTTATGGGACGCGTTCTCAACCCACTTGGTCAGCCCATTGATGGGCTTGGTCCGGTAAGTGCTGAGGAATTCCGCCCGGTAGAGCTGAAAGCACCAGGTATCATTGCCCGTAAATCTGTGCATGAGCCTATGATGACCGGTCTCAAAGCCATTGATGCAATGACCCCGATTGGACGTGGTCAACGCGAGTTGGTAATTGGAGACCGTCAAACTGGTAAGTCGGCAGTCTGCATTGATGCTATTTTGGCCCAAAAAGATACTGACGTACATTGCTTCTATGTAGCCATCGGGCAAAAGAAGTCCACAGTGGCATTGGTTGCCGATACTTTACGTAAGTATGGAGCAATGGAATACACCACCATTATTTCGGCCACTGCGGCTGACCCGGCTCCGCTTCAGTATATTGCTGCCTATTCCGGCTGCACTATGGCAGAGCACTACCGTGACAATGGTAAGCATGCGTTGATTATTTATGACGACCTTTCCAAACAGGCCGTAGCTTACCGACAAATGTCCCTGCTGCTCCGTCGCCCTCCGGGACGTGAAGCTTACCCTGGTGACGTTTTCTACCTCCACTCCCGTTTGTTGGAGCGGGCAGCCAAGCTTAGCGATAACCTTGGGGCCGGTTCTCTGACGGCATTGCCGATTATTGAAACTCAAGCCGGTGACGTTTCTGCATACATCCCAACTAACGTAATCTCCATTACTGATGGTCAGGTTTTCCTTGAGCAGAACTTATTTAACTCCGGCGTGCGGCCGGCGATTAACGCAGGTATCTCCGTATCACGCGTGGGTGGGGCAGCTCAAATTAAAGCAATGAAGCAAGTTGCCGGTTCTCTTCGCCTGGACTTGGCCCAGTATAGAGAACTTGCTGCGTTTGCCCAGTTCGGTTCAGATCTTGACAGCGCCACTCAGGCGCGAATTGATCGCGGTGTCCGATTAGTTGAACTGCTCAAACAGCCCCAATACCAGCCCATGCCGGTAGAGGAGCAGGTTGCCTCACTGTTTGCTGCTACTCGTGGTTATTTGGATGATATTCCGGTTGCACATGTGCGTCGTTTTGAAACAGAGTACCTGGAATATATGCGCTCCAGCAAGTCTGATATTCTGAGTGATATCAAAGCTAAAAAGGAAATAGACGCGGATATCGAAAAACGCTTGCGTGATGCTATTCAAGAGTTCAAGCAGGGTTTTAAATCCAACTAATTAATATTCCGGGTCAGGAGCGCACACATGGCGTCACTTAAGAACGTAAGAATGAAAATTGCCGGGGTCAAAAAGACCAAGCAGATTACTAAGGCTATGAACATGGTTTCATCGGCTAAGCTGCGCGGTGCCCAGGCAAGGATCGAGAAATTCAGGCCTTATGCCGATAAGTTCTATAATATGCTCGCTGAGTTCTCCGGGCAACTTGGCGGGACTACTCATCCACTCTTGCAAAAGCGGGAGGAAATTAAGAATGTCGGTATTCTGTTGGTCACATCTGACCGTGGTCTGGCCGGGGCATTCAACGCCAACTTGATTTCCGCCGCCTACCATTTAGCACGGGAAAAAGAAAACGCGGGCACTACACCTGTGTTTTACTGCATCGGTCGCAAAGGTGTGGACTCTATCCGCAAATCCGGCTGGCCACAGGGGCTTGCGCTTACAGATCAGATGGGCTCCTTAAACTGGAGTGTGGCTTCTGACATCGGAAACCAGGTTATTGAGGCTTATACAAACGGTTCAATCGATGAATTAAATATCATTTATGGTCAATTCATCAGTATTGCCAAGCAAGATGTGAGCTCACTCACTATTTTACCTGTTTCACACAATAAGGAAATATCCAATGAGACTCCAACTGCCCCCGGAGAAGGAGATGGCCATGAAGTGCAGGCTGGGGATATCATTTATGAGCCTGAAGGCGATGTGCTTCTGGCGGAACTTTTGCCCCGTTTCGTCAAAGTCCAAATTCATCGCGCCCTGCTAGATACTTCAGCCTCTGAACACGCCGCGCGCATGAATGCGATGGATAATGCCACTCGCAACTGTGACGATATTACAGCAAGTCTTACGCTTTTGTACAACAAAACCAGACAGGCTGTTATTACTACAGAACTTATAGACATAGTGGGCGGTGTTGAGGCCCTGAACGGATAAGGAAGGATAGTTATGGAAAACAATATCGGGAGAATTTCTCAGGTTATTGGCGCAGTTGTGGACGTTGAATTCAGCCAGGATCACTTGCCCAATATATTCAATGCCTTAGAAATTAATAATATCAATAATGAACATGCGCCCAAGCTGATCTGTGAAGTTGCTCAGCACTTGGGTAACAACGTGGTCAGAACTATTGCCATGGACTCCACTGACGGTTTGGTGCGCGGCATGGAAGTCAAAGATACCGGGGCTCCTATCCAGGTTCCGGTAGGCAAAGCAGCATTAGGGCGAATTATCAATGTGGTTGGCGAGCCTGTGGATGAAGCGGGCCCAATCAACTCTGAAAAATATTACCCAATTCACCGTGAGGCTCCCGAATTCACGGAGCTTAATACCAAAGTTGAATTACTTGAAACCGGCCTTAAGGTAGTTGACCTGCTTATCCCCTTCCCCAAAGGTGGTAAAATAGGTTTGTTCGGCGGCGCGGGAGTTGGTAAAACTGTTATCTTGATGGAAATGATCAATAACATTGCCAAGCAACACGGTGGCCTTTCCGTTTTTGCGGGGGTTGGTGAACGCACCCGTGAAGGCAATGACCTCTACCATGAGTTTAAAGAAGCCGGCATTCTGGAAAAAGCCGCTCTAGTATATGGTCAGATGAACGAGCCGCCCGGAGCGCGTTCTCGTGTAGCACTTTCAGCTCTGGCTGTGGCGGAATATTTCCGTGATGAAGAAAACCAGGACGTACTTCTGTTCATTGACAATATCTTCCGCTTTACTCAGGCTGGCTCAGAAGTGTCAGCTCTACTGGGACGTATGCCTTCTGCGGTGGGTTACCAGCCCACACTTGGTACCGACCTCGGCGCCTTGGAAGAACGCATTACCTCAACCTCAAAAGGTTCCATCACCTCTGTACAGGCGGTATATGTGCCTGCAGACGACCTGACCGACCCTGCCCCGGCCACTACTTTCTCACACTTGGACGGCACCTTGGTTCTTTCCCGCCAGATCGCCGAACTTGGTATTTACCCGGCGGTTGACCCGCTTGACTCAACCTCAAGAATACTTGACCCCAACGTAGTAGGGGAAGAGCATTACACAGTGGCCCGTCAGGTACAGGAAGTCCTTCAAAAATATAAAGACTTGCAGGATATTATCGCCATTCTCGGCATGGATGAACTATCTGATGAGGATAAAATTGTCGTTGGACGTGCCCGCCGTATTCAGCGTTTCCTGTCTCAGCCGTTCCATGTGGCAGAAGTGTTTACCGGCTATCCGGGCGCCTATGTTAAACTGGAAGATACCATTAAGGCGTTTAAAGGTCTTCTGGCTGGCGATTACGATTATCTGTCGGAAGATGACCTGTACATGGTGGGTAGCATTGAAATGGCGGTAGCCAAGTACGAAAAGCGTCAAAAGCAAGGCTAAAGGTGTAGAGTATGGAAAAGGGCATTCACCTGTCAATTGTAACCCCCGATGATATTGTGTTTGATGCGCCAGTCAATTATGTCGGCATACCAGGCACTCTAGGCGATTTCGGGGTTTACCCCGGCCACGCCGCCCTGCTTTCCTCGCTGCGCACTGGTTGTCTGACCTATAAAACAGAAGATCGCACTGTTAATGTATTTGTAAGCGGCGGCTTTGTTGATGTTACAAAAGATAATGTCACTGTCTTGGCAGATGCAGCAACCCCGGCAGATTTGATCGATGTGGACAGGGCGGCTCGGGCTAAAGAAAGGGCAGAAGCACGCCTTAAAGAACAGGCACAGGATGTTGATTTGGCAAGAGCTCATGCTGCGCTTAACCGGGCGATTATGCGTCTTAATATAGCTTCCTCAACACATGAATAGTGTTTCCAATACAAACGTTAGGTTATCTGACAGCATCAGGGGAAGAGGCTTTTTTCTTCCCCTGATTTTTACCTGGTCTAAGCCAGGACTGAATAATAGCTCCAATTGATGTAACCAGATATCCTCAATTTAACTCATAGATAATGCGGCCCGCTAAGATAGAACTAAATATCAGACTTAGGCTGAACCACTCCACATAGACAATAAATTGGTGCTGCTGATAAAATCCGGCTTGTACAGGTTGTTATCATGCAAATTATTTCCGCCCCCCCTTTAATGCCGCATTTATCTGAGGGTGCCTGTGTAACCTGGGGAAATTTTGATGGAGTACATCTCGGACATCAAAAATTGCTTAACCATGTTGTAACCAGCGCACACCAGCAGGGTTCAGCTTCTGTTGTAATTACTTTTTATCCACATCCCTTGCAGGTAGTGGGAACAACGCCCCCTATCATAACCTGCATGCACACAAAACTGGAACTTATTGCCGACATGGGCCTGGATTTTGCCGTAGTGCTCCCGTTTACCAATGAGCTTGCAGCATTGGAGCCGGAAGACTTTGTTCATAAAGTTCTGGCTGGTCCGCTGAATACCAAAAAGATAATCATGGGCTACAGTTCCTTTTTCGGAAAAGGCAGACGCGGCTCCGCCACCCTACTTTCAAACATGGGTAAAAGTTTGAACTTCTCAGTTGAACAACTCCCCCCTGTGCTGTTCGGAGGCTCTGTTGTCAGCTCCACAAGAGTGCGTAAACTCATTGCCGAAGGAAACGTCAAACTTGTTGCACCACTTTTAGGGCGCAATCATTTTGTGGAAGGATATGTGGTAAGAGGACGCGGGTTAGGCAGACAACTCGGCTTTCCGACTTTAAATGTTCACCCCGGTTTATACCCCACCAATATGTCTGTTTTTGGAGACGAACAAAAGCTACAGGACGATCCCGGAGAGGGTGGGGGCATGATACCCTGTCCGGGCGTATATGCTGCATATACAGAAGTTGCAGGCAAATTACTGCCTTCGGTAGTCAGTATTGGTACCAATCCCACTTTCGAACACACTCATGGCAAGCTGAACCAGACACTTGAATCGCATATTCTGGATTTTAACCGTGATATATATGGGCAAAACGTTCGTATTCATTTCAAAAGTTTTCTGCGCCCTACCTCCAGGTTCAATACTCCGGCTCAACTTATAGCACAAATTAAGCTCGACGTACAAAAGGCAAGAGAAATACTATGAGCTTTCACTTGTTCCGGCTCTCTCCCCAAGCGTGCCCGGACCACAAATTGCTTGCTTTAGCCTC
This sequence comes from uncultured Desulfovibrionaceae bacterium, assembly GCA_944325195.1. GTDB lineage: Bacteria > Desulfobacterota > Desulfovibrionia > Desulfovibrionales > Desulfovibrionaceae > RGIG1962. The sequence continues at coordinate 81,116 of CALUZB010000021.1, forward strand.
ATTTCCGGGGCTATTGCCTGTTTCCCCAAGCAGTTCTGAAGCTTATAGTCTTTTGCGCTGTGGGTTATGCTTGAATAGTGTATAGCGGAGCTCGCCTTCACCAATCCCGCTTATGTCGTCTGACCTGCTCACAGTGCTTAAGCAGCCTTTCAAGCTCCCCTATGTTGACTGTCTTAAAATTGAATAGTAATCTGGAATCAGGAATATTGTGACGTCCCTTACGTGCTGAATATGCTAATCAAGCCGTATTGTTTCAATCTAACCGGGTTGACGGAAGGAGCAAGGAGCGCAAGTCATGAAAAGACTTTCTATTACACTCATCACGACTGGTTTATTACTTAGCGGTTGCGCCAGTAAATACGGCGAGCAAATTACAGAAGTGAACTATTACCCCAACTGCTACTCGCCTATCGCTGAATTGCGGGCCGGAGAAGATAACGTCCAGACCGGCACAGGAGCCGGCGCAGTCATGGGGGCGGTTATGGGAGCACTGGTTGGTTATGCAGCTACAGGTAAGGGGTATGGCGCTGTCGCAGGCGCAGCCGCCGGAGCAGCTGTGGGTGCAGTTGCAGGATATGGGCTTTCCAAACATAAAACTGAAACAGACATTAAAGAGCGCCTTGCCAATTACGCCCAGGCGGTTAATGCCGATACCTCCCAAATGGATATAGTTGCAACGGCGGCCGCCCAAGCTAGGCAGTGTTATGAAGCCGCTTTCAACACAGCCCGCGATGACTTCAAGAATAAGCGCATTACTGCAGCAGAATTTGAGGCCCGTTATCAGGAAATCAGAAACGGCTTGCTGGAAACTGCCGGCATACTTGATGATGTATCTATAAATATGACAGCCAGAGACAAAGAATATCGCGATACCCTGGCCTGGGAAGCCTCTCAACGCGCTTTGCCTGCCCCAGACCCACAGGTGTACACGGTTGCGAACGCCGAAACAAAGAACAGAAGCAAGCCCGCTGCCAAACCCAAGGCCTCGCCCGATCCCGAGCTTGACCAGATGGCTAAACAGACCGCTGCTTTTAAAAACAGTCAGGCTGCTCTCGAACAGGAACGTGCAGCCACTGAAACAGCCATCAGCGTATTCGACCAGAATGCCCATGATATAATGGGAATTGACGCCTAGAGCGTTTAGCTTGAAATTGAATACCGATACGCGGGAATAGATATTAACATGGAATGTCGCGCCGACGCTCCTGCTTGCCATAGATGAAAGCAAGGCAGCCACGACCGTGACTTCGCAGCGCTTAAACCAATGTATTAATCTGTTCCAGCTTAATAAGTCCAAACTGCCCCGGCGCATTTAATCGTCGGGCAAACCATCCAGCAGACAGGCCATGCACAGCAACGACCAGACCTTCACAAAAAAATCGCTCCATTCCGAGAACCGCCCCTGGTGGCACCGCCCTTGGGCTTGGGCAATTCTAGGGGCATTACTCGTCCTGTTGGGCTACCTGATCGGCAGTTGCGGGCGCAAACCGGTTGCCGACGTAGCACCGGACACCAGCCAGGAAGAGCTGTTGCTCAAAGCCCAGCAAGGAATAAATGACGGACTGCAAGCGGAGATTGATCGTCTCCGCGCCCTCTTGGCCGGAGATGTCTGTACATCCGAACCTTACGCCCCCTTGCGCGACACCCCAACCCCCTCTGAAACAGGGCCTGGTCAAGCTCTTCCTCCGCCTGAAAATATGGAACTGCCGGCCGATCCCGGCGGCCCCAAACACTTTTCAGTGCCCCCAACCAATGCCACGATTGAGCCCTTGCAAGCGCCGGAAAACCTGCAAAAACCTGAAACCCTGGCGGCGCTGGCAGAGCAGGCAACTGTTCTGGTTCTTGCAACAAAAGGAAATGACGGGCAAATGGGAACAGGTTTTTTCTACGCCCCCGGTCTGGTTTTGACCAACGCGCATGTGGTGAACGGTTACACCGATTTTTATATCATAAACAAGAGCCTGGGCAAACTGCTCCCGGGCAAAGTAGTTGCCTGTGGTAAAAACGCCGGGGAAGACTTCGCCGTAATTAAGCTGGAAGATCCGGCGGCGGCTGCAATATACCCCCTGACCTTCACCACCCAAATCGCCCGTACAGATAGGGTGAGCGCCTGGGGATACCCCGGCCTGATCACAACGGCAGACCCAAAACTTGCCGCATTGCTTAAAGGCGATGAAACAGCGGCACCGGAAATTGTATACAGTGAGGGTGTGGTGAGTATGGTTGTGGACGATACTCCGCAACTGATTGTCCACACAGCAGAGATATCGCAAGGCAACAGCGGCGGCCCGTCAATGGATAAAAACGGCCGTGTGGTGGGAATCAACACCCTGATCAAGCCCGATCAGGAAAGTAACCGACAAGCCAATTTCTGCATAGGTTCGCGCGATGTGCTGAGCTTCCTGGCCCGTCACAATTCCGGCGCGGTTGTTGAGGAATAGTTTAAAGCATTTACTCATGTAAATATGGCCTACACCTTTATCGTCAGCACCCCTCATCATTTGTTCAGACCGCTGGCTTGGCAAGGGATTACGGCGCAATCCGCCTATGACCAACTGATCCACATTCTGTCAGTGCGCTTGGGCGATGAGCAATCCGCAATCCTGGCAGAACCGGTAAACGGAGAAGAGGCTGTTGATTGGTACGCCAAAGCTCCAGGCACACCGTTGCTCTTCAGCACACTTTCACCGGCTGAACAGGAAAAGGTGAGCGCCGACTTGACTGCTTTCCATAATAAGGCGGCTGCTCTTGCCGCCCGCCTGAAACAGGAAGACGACAGTAATTCGTTGATTGCCGGTAACTTGCTGGAACTGGCCCTTGCCGTCCCCTCTCCAGATTATTTATATGCGCTGAGAAGCAACGACGGCAACCTATCCCCTTTGCTGGTCGGCTGGGGGTGTGCTCTCGCTGATGCAACAGTAGAGCCGGCCGCCATTACCCGCTTGTTGGCCGCATCGGCATCGACAGATGCGGGAGAAAGTGCCGACGCTGAGCTAAACAGGGCGGACATGCCGGACCACTCCCGCTCCGCACAGGGAGAATTTCCCAAAACTTCCGCTGCCGCTCCGGGCGAAACAGCTGTTCCCGCCCCGGAACTCCCGATAAGGGGCAACGCCGGGGAAACTGTCATCCGACATGTATTCCCCTTCCCTTGGGCAATGTTAGCCTTTCTGCTGGCAGTTTCAGGAACAGCGTTTTTACTTTTTTGGTTATTGCCATACGCTGGGGCATCAGGTGATTCCGGGCTTACAAGCTGCACCCGCAGGCAACCGGAAGCGGTTTCCCCAAACCCAGTTAAACTGGAAGAACTGTACCGGGCTCAAGGACGGGAGAAAGCCCTGCGCGACGAATTAGCTTACCTGCACAAAGAATACGAGTTGCGTCTCGGGTTATGCGAACAACCGATAGAACCGGCCCCAGTTGAGCCGGAACCCGAACCGGCGCCGCCCTTGCCGGAGCTGGCCCTGCCGGAATTACCGCCCGACCCAACTCCGGTTCCCCAAAAACCGACTCTGCCCAAGGCGGAAGCAAAACCGGAGGCAAAACCTCAACCCCAGCCCGACATCATGGTCATTCCGGATAATCCCACAGATTTGTCTTTTCTGGAAGGCTGCTGGTATGCCCAAACCGGTTTGAAAAGCAGCCGCACCAATATGCCTATTTCCGTGAAATATTGTTTTGATAAGCAGGGAAACGGCTCGATTACGCTCACAGAACGTGATCGCAGAGGGCGTGAAGTGCAGGTCTGCAAAGGCGGAGCACGCGCCCGACTCAACAACGGGAAACTTTATATCCAGGATCTGGGTGCACGCTGCCCTGACGGTTCCAACTATGAAAGAGAAAATATCAACTGCCGCAATGCCGACCAGTCAAAGGCGCTGTGTACAGGCGTAGGCGAGCGTTCCGGCAGAAAAAACTGGTGGGATAAACCTTTTACCCGCACCGATCGTTAACCTCCAAGTCATTTAACAAGAACATGCAAAACCGTATATACCTGACCACCACAAACTTAAATGAGCACCATGCCCTTGCCTGGCAAGGCTCCGATGCTTTCGCCAGTTTTGAGCTGATCCGGCGCTTGGTCACTTCCCATTTAAGCCCAATACATGGCGCCTTATTCGCACAACCTTTGCCTGATGACGTTCACCGTAAGGCAGACTGGTATTTCCTGCCTCCAGGCTCTGAAGCGGGCACGCTTCCCAACCAATCAGATGAATTGGGCGGTCAGGCGGCCAGACTGGTTGACCTGCCGCCTCATCTCCAAAACCCAATCCGCGCACAACTGGCCTGCATGGGGCAGGACATCTATAACTTATCGCAAACCCTGAAAAACAGCCCGGACAGCAATCAGCGCACTGCCGGAGTGTTGTTGGAAATGGCCCTGACCTTTCCAGGTGAGGAATTCATTTATACAGTAAACAATTCCCCTGTGTTGGCATCTTGGGGTTTTACTTCCGGCTCGGCCGCAGCCGGCCCGGAAATGCTGAGCCGGCTGCGCCCAGTCGCCGCTCCGGTTTATGCGGCTGCAGCCAACACTCCAACATCCTCCACCAATGCAGCCGGTACAGGGGTGGAACCCCCTACAGTTCAGACAGAAGACAGGGTTCATAAATTTCCGCTCCTCTGGGCTTTACTGGCTTTTCTGGTGGGAGCACTCGTGCTGCTCTTTCTCCTGAATTTTATTAACCCGGCTGACTTTGTGCCCAGCGGTTGCACACGTGCTCCGCTCCCTGTGCAAAATGCTACGGAAGATCGCACGCTTTCCGATAAATTAATTCAAGAACAAGCCCTGGAGCCTGCTTTACGGGCGGAACTGGAACGGCTGAGGCGCGAGTTGGAATTGAGATTAGCCCAATGCGAACCGGCTCCGGATATTACTCAAATACAAGGGAATTCCACGCCCAGTCCAGCGTTGGACATTCCACCTGAAGAAGAAGTGCCGCCAGTTCCCGAGCTGGCCTTGCCGGAGCTGCCCGAATTCGAGTCTGCTCCAGAGGCCGTTCCCTACGCTGATGCGAAACAAATTCCGGAACAACCCACTCCGCCTAAGCAAGAAACAAACAACCTGGAAATACCGGAAGACCCACAGGATTTATCTTTTCTTCAGGGGTGCTGGGATGCCCCCACAGGCTTGATTAACGTGAATAACCGCCTACCGATTATTATAGAATACTGTTTTGACGCCAGCGGCAAAGGACGGGTTAAAATTACAGAACTGGATAAACGCGGTGGAAAGCCGATGCATAATTGTGAAGGCTCGGCCATAGCCCGCATGAAAGGAAACCGACTGGAAATTGATGACCATGGTGCAAAGTGCCCGGATAAAAACAATTATCGCGGTAATCATGTAACTTGCTTTAGAGATAAAAACGGCGATACTGTCTGCTCAGGCCGCTCCAAAGGGAAAAGCCGCAGAAAATGGGGACCGGTTCCATTCCGGGAAATCCGGAAATGACGCGGGCTCGTTATCCTGCTAAAAACGCAAGCCTCAAGATGAACAGCGATATGAACAAGCTCACAACACAATGGAACGACGCGTTTTTATAACCACCACAAACACGGTTAACCTTCGCCCTCTTGCCTGGCAAGGCGTGCGGGCCATTGCCTGCTATGAACAACTTGCCCGGATTTTGCAAAGCAGGCTCACTGCTGCCCACCTGGCCCTGCTGGCCGAACCAATCCCGGACAGCAGCGGAGAGAATGTCGACTGGTACGCACATCTGCCGGAGATGAGCAGCATTACCGCACAGCCGGTCAAATTCACAGATCTGCCTTTACAAACTCAAGAAGAAGCTCGCAGGCTGCTGTTCAGCCTGCAACACGATATCTTCAATCTGGCCCGGGAACTGCAAAACGGGCAAGACAGTAATGCAATAACTGCCGGCACACTTTTGGAGAACTGCCTTGCATTTCCAGGTGAGGAATATGTTTACCTTTTTGACGGCCAACCGGTCATCACTGCCTGGGGCTATCTCCCCTCTCAAAACGATGCGTCCCGGGAAGAGCTTACCAGATTATTGGCAGTATATCCAACCGCAGCTCCCATTCCGTCCCCGGAAAACAATCCTGACAATCCGGCAAGATCAAGGGCGGAACATACTGGGTGGGGAGAGACCGCTCCCACCAGCCTGGAACCCGCCCCCGGCAAACGGCTGATCCTACTGTTCCCGGCCTTCCTGCTTGGGGCCGCGCTCATGGCCCTGCTGCTTTATTTTGGGACAGGCTTTCTCACAAAAGGCGGCTGCAGCAGGACAGTTCAGCCAGCAAGCAACGCCACAAATCAGGATATGAACGCCTTGTTTGGGTTCAGACCGGAAATTCTGCGGGAGCAGGGACGGGAAGAGGTGCTCAGGGCAGAGCTGGAACGCTTACGCTACGAATATCAGCTTCGGTTGCTGGAATGCCGCAAGCCGGAACAATCCCCCCAAAGTACCCCGGAGTCGGTAAGCCCTCCAGCGCCGGAAGAAAAGCCTCTCGAGCCGCAAGAGCTTGTTCCGCCGCTCCCGGAGTTGGCCTTACCGGAGCTTCCGCCCGATCCGCCCCCTGCTCCCCAACCACAGCCTGAAAGGAAACCGCTGCCTCAAACCCCAAAAGTCCCGGAGCCCAAAACCGATTATTTAGAAATTCCGAATAATTCAAACGACTTAGCTTTTCTAGAAGGCTGCTGGGAAGCGGAAATCGCCCAGGGTACACCGGGGCGCAATGCCCTTACCCAGCAACGCCTGGTCTATTGCTTTGACGCCGATGGCAACGGTCAAGGCGTGCTTTCCGAACGGAGAAGCGGGCGTGAAATTTGTGTGGGTGGAGCAAAAGGAGAACTGAATGGTAACTCCCTGCGAATTAAAGACAGGCCGCCCCTCCGGCCGCGCACCTGTATTCAGGAAACCATTATCTGCAGAAATGCAGCGAGTGGAGTGGCTCAATGCTCCAGCAGATTTGAAACAGGCGGTACATCCAAGCTGGTGTTCAGGCGCAAATGACCCTTAAATTACCTAACAGTATTCCATACTTCAAATGATTGCTTAACTGTTGGATTTGCTGTTCTGTAACAGTTTGACGACAAGAGATAAAACCACAAAGCATTTGAAATGTGATTGCTCCTGAGCAGATTGTACTTGATTTTTCTATTTTTGGGGCTGATAAAAACCGTGCCGGGGAAAACCCCACGGATGGGAAGCGAAGTCCCCCATAACAGAGGCATTTTATCATTTACAGGTAATTTTCATGTCCAAATACTCTAAACTTGCTGTAATTGCGTAAAACCGGGTTTTAGGATAAGAATGGGGATTAATACCGGAGTAAAATTATGGCAAACAAAATAATCAGCGTTATTCCCGGTGGTTGCTTACAATTTTTCGACGCAGTGGTTGACCTTGAGGCAGAGCCACTGGCTCGTCTGCGCAAACCGTTCAGAGAAGAGCCTCGGCTGGAAGCACCCCTTGTGCCGGCCCACAACCAGGCTGGTTTAAACGAACCAAACGGGCCGCCTACTCCCTGGAATCTTTTCCCTTTGGTCTGGGACGCTCCCTCTCAGCAGCATTTCAAATCCGGAACCAGAGAGGCTGCGGAATTATCATATGAAGTGGACGCCCGCCAAGCCTTCGAGCTGTTTAACGGGGTCTGGTTGCCTGCACCTTTTCTCTGTTTGAAGCCGGAGCGCTGGCCTGACCAGGCCCAAAAATTTGAATGCGGCCCCAGCAATTGGGCTCGCATCAGGGTAAAACGGCGTGACGCGGCAATGCGCTCAAGCGGCGACGTCGCTCCCCATTCTCAGGCTCATCCAAGTGAACCATTGCTCTATGATGTTACGCTGGCGTTCGACACAGGCGTGGAAGAACGAGGCCCCAACCAAAACATCTATTTTGCACTCAGTAAACAAAATGTTTCGGAAAATGCCTTCTTCCGCTTTGCCCACCACGAGCGTGATAATGCCTGGTTCCTGAACGAGGGCTGGGTTGATGCCTGGCTGGAAAGCGTCTATAATTCCTACCGTCAGCAATATCCCAAAGCCAAACTCTCCCGGGCCGCAACCTTTACTGCGCCTGCAATGGAATATATGGCTTGTTACCTTACCCTGCTCGAGGCGCTGCATCTGGCCGCAATATTTCCCGACATCAAAGTGAGTGACCCTGCACACAGCCTGCCCATAGAAGTGGATCTGGTGCTGGATCTGGGGAATTCGCGCATGACCGGGCTTTTGGTGGAAACCATTCCCCAACGTCCCACCAGCCTGAACGATTCCTACCTTTTGCAAATCCGCGACTTGAGCGCCCCGGAGAACTGCTACGCCGAACCGATTGAAACGCGGGTTGAATTTTCCGAAGCCACTTTCGGCAATGCCCGCCTTTCCGCCCGCTCGGGGAGACAAACTCCGGCCTTTATCTGGCCTTCCCCGGTCAGGGTGGGCCCGGAGGCTGCACGGCTTTGTGCGCAGGCCCGCGGCGCGGAAGGAAGCACCGGCATGTCCAGCCCGAAACGTTACTTATGGGATGAACGCGCCCGCCTGCAACAGTGGCGCTACAACGGCGAATACTCTGACGGGCAGATTGAACCCACCGCTACCCGCGGCATTTTCATCCAGCATGTCAATAAAGAGGGCACACCGCTTTCCTGCCTGACCCCGGCCAATAAAGCCCGCTACCCCTCTTTACGCAATCAGCAGGACGAAGTGGCTTTTGAAGCCAGATTCACCAGAAGCTCTTTAATGATGTTTCTGCTGGCGGAAGTGCTCATGCAGGCGTTGGTCACCATTAACAGTCCACAAGTGCGGGGCGGGCGTGAATATCCCGATTTACCGCGCCACCTGCGGCGGATTATCCTGACTGTTCCGACTGCAATGCCTATTGCCGAGCAGAAAATCTACAAGCGCTGGGCAAAATGGGCCGTTGAACTGGTATGGGAATGTCTGAACTGGAAGCAATGGCTCCGCCCGACCCGCCCCGAGCGGGTAACGGGCCAAACACCGGATTGGCGTGAGTCGCCGGAAGTACGCTGTGACTGGGATGAAGCCACCTGCACCCAGATTGTTTATATTTATAACGAGTTGATTGAAAAATTCCAGGGAGACGCGGACGAGTTGTTCAAGTTGCTGGGCCGAAAGCGTCCCGGTTTGAACGGCTCATCGTTACGGGTAGCCAGTATAGACATAGGGGGCGGCACTACCGATTTGTCCATCACCAGTTTTGAAGTGCTGGGCAGTGAAGCCACCACCGCCCGCATTCGCCCCAAGCTGGAGTTCAGAGACGGCTTCAACATCGCTGGCGACGATATTTTAAGCGCTGTAATCAAGAACCATGTGATTGGCCCTATTCGAAACAATTTGCAGGCAGCAGGGGTTCACGATGTGCGCAATATCCTGGGCGGACTGTTTAAAGACTCGCCCGGCCAGACCCAACAGGATCGAATGCTGCGGGGGCAATGGGTACGTCAAATCGCCATGCCGGCAGGACTGGGAATTCTGGAAGCCTATGAAAAAACCAAATTGGAGTCGGGAAGCGCCACCTATTCATGCAGACTGAAAGATTTCCTGCCGGTTATTCCGCCGGCCAAAGTTATTGCCTATCTGGAAGCGCCCCTGCGCAGCGCGCTTGCCCGGCTGGACCCCGCTGAAGCAGAAAAATTCAGTTTGCTTGAGTTTAACCTGCCTGTCAATCTGCATGAAGTCGATCGCACCGTCCGTCAGACAATCGGCCAGATCCTTGCTGACTTATGTGAAGTAGTACATATCTATGGCTGCGACTTGCTTTTGCTTACCGGACGTCCATCCTGCTGGCCCAGCGTAGCGGGTGCCCCTCTGGCCAAGTTGCCGGTGCCGCCGGACCGAGTTATTCCCATGCATCAATATCGCGTGGGCAACTGGTACCCGTTCGCAAATTCACTGGGTTACATCGATGACCCCAAAACCACTGTGGTAACCGGAGCAATTGTATGCGCCTTGGCCGAAGGACATCTGGAGGGCTTTTCATTCGATACAAGTTCGCTTAAACTTAAATCAACCGCCAGGTTTATTGGAGAATTGGACAAAAACGGCCAGCTTCTGGCTCCGCGCGTCTGGTTTTCACCGGATGTGGATACCCCCGCTGAAGTTGAACTGGTTAAAACGGTGGAATTTAATACTCCCATGGCAATCGGTTTCCGGCAACTTTCGGCCTCCCGCTGGACTACCACCAGATTGTACAGTCTGGAATACACAAGTCAGGAAGCTATTGCCCGGGCTAAAAATCTGCGTCCATACAAAGTTACGCTGGCGTTTACCATGCGGGAAGAAGATGAAACCAATCCGGCTGATAGGGATAACGCCAACCTGAGAGATGAGGGCGAGCTGACGATTGTAGATATAGAACGCAGCGACGGCTCGTCCGGCCTTGGCGATTTGAATGTACGCCTGCAAACTCTGTCTGAAGAGGAAGGTTATTGGCTGGATACAGGCGTGCTGGAAAATATTTAACCAGCTTATTTCGGAACAGGAGTTCCTATGCCAGAGACAGACATCGCCCTGTCCAACCGGGCAAGACAGTTGGCGGCCACACTTGAAGCGGCCCAAGCTTGGGTTGAAGACAACCGCGAATCAGTAAAAAGTGAGTCCGACCCTCTGCTTAACCGCCTGCGCAGGGGCGCCCGTTTGTTCCGCCGCTGCGAAGCCGCGGCTTTGCGTAAAATGTGCGTGGGCGTGTTCGGTCCCAGTCAGGCCGGCAAATCCTATCTCATATCAGCCCTTGCCCGTGATAAGAACGGTTCCCTGCTCGCGGACTTCGGGGGAGTGCATTACGACTTTATCAAAGATATCAACCCGGAAGGCGGTAAAGAATCCACCGGCCTGGTCACCCGGTTTACCCTCACGCCGCAGCACCCCCCCAAAGAACACCCGGTACGTCTCGGGCTGTTATCGGAAACGGATATTGTGAAAATTATCGCCAATACCTTTTATTCCGACGGAGAACACAAAGAATTACCAGACGTTGAAGCTATCCGGGCCAGTCTGGATAGCTTGGGGAAGAAGGCCTCAGTTGCTCCACTGCCGGACCTGGATCAGGACGATTTGGAAGACTTGCATGAATATGTCTCACAACGCTTTTCCACTTCCGTGCGGATTAATCCTCTTGAACGGGCGTTCTGGCCCCGCGCTGTGCAGTTGGCTCCGAAACTGAATTTGGAAGACCGTGCCCGGCTTTTCGCGCATATCTGGGACGGCGTTGAACAATTCACAGAGCTCTATCTTGAGCTGGTACGCGCCCTGAACACTCTGGGAAGAGCCTCTGAAGCCTTTTGTGGGCTTGATGCACTGATTCCCCGCGAACGTAGCATTATTGATGTAGCCACTTTAGCCGGCCTCGGCCATGCCGATGAAGCAGGAAGTGAAGACCGGATCGAGCTGGTGACTAAAAACGGTAAGTCCGCCGCGCTTACCCGCAATCTGGTCACCGCGCTTACAGCCGAACTCACAATAGTGATGCCGAACAAGCCTGACGATTTTTTTGAGCAGGTGGATCTGCTGGACTTTCCCGGCTATCGCTCCCGCCTGAAAATAAAAAACATCCGGCAGGAAATCGCCAAACCTGATTCTCTGCAGGGCTTTTTCCTACGCGGTAAGGTCTCTTACCTGTTTGAACGCTACTGTGCGGAAAACGAACTGAGCAGCATGTTGCTTTGCATCGGCCCGGGCAACCAGGAAGTGCAGGATCTGCCAAGCGTAATCGATGCCTGGGTGCGCGCAACCCATGGTGATACCCCGGAAGAAAGGCAAGGCAAAGATAAGGCCCTGTTCCTGGTTTTAACCAAATTCGATATGGAATTTGAAGAGAAAAAAGGCGCTTCAGCCACAGCGGAAGGGCGCTGGAAAAACCGTTTGCACGCTTCCCTGCTCGATTTCTTTGGAAAGCAGTATGACTGGCCCCTGGACTGGGACGGAAGCCCGTTCAACAACCTGTTCTGGCTGCGCAACCCCAACTTCAAGGCGAAAGCCATTTTTGAATATGAGGGGGATCTTGAAATCGCAATCCGCCAAGATCAGGAAGAATACATCAATGGGTTGTATGACGGGTTCATCAATTCTGCAGAGGTCACGCCATTTTTTAAAAACCCGCAAAAAGCCTGGGAAAGTGCTATGAGTCTGGGAGACGGGGGGATAACCTACCTGCGCGACAGTCTGCGCCCCCTGTGCAACCCGGAAATAAAGCTGAAGCAACTGGAAAACCGCATCCGCCACGAAAGCAGGCTGATTTATGACCGCCTATCGCCATACTGGCGCAGCGATGACCGGGAAGAGGAACGCAAGGCCAAAACCCGGCTTGCCAGACATCTCTCGGCTTATCTGGCTGTTAACGTGCAGGAGCAACGGTTTGGAAAATTGCTGTCTGAAATGCAATTGTCCGATGATTATTACTATGATCTCTACTTCCAGTTGGAAAATCAGAACGCCTCTGAAGCCGACCCCGACAATGGACACTCAGAAGCAAGCCTGGGTGCGCGCACCTCGGCAGATGATCTCTTGGAAGAACTGTTCGGAAACTTATCCCCGGAAAACTCTGAAACTGAAACGGAAAAAACTGCTCCTCCAGCAAACTCTCTGCCGGAACTTATCCATAACCTACCGATAGACGAAGCCGGGCACTTCGCTCTGTCCATAGAAAAGACCTGGATTGATCATCTGCATTCGCTTGCAGAAAACAGCACTGCCCAATCATGCTATAAATTTCCGGCTCAGGAATTCGGGCAGTTTGTACATGAGATTATTGAAGGGGCAGCCAGATTACATTTGCGCAAACAGGTGGAGGAAGCCATCAGAAAAGCGTCGCGCTACCACAATATCAACCGGGAAAAGCTGGTTTGGAAGCAGGTAAGCCTGGCTGCCAATCTTATCAATTCTTATGTGAACTGGTTGGGATTTCGGCCCGATCTTGAAGAAGAACGCGAAGTGGAAATAGGCGGCAAATGGTTCAAGCTGTTCCAGCCCGTGCCGGAAGTACAGGGCTACCCTGAATTGCCGGAAGACCAAGCTGCCTTTGACCGTGATTTTTACCGTGACTGGCTGGCGGCGTTCCTCGATTTGGCCCGGAGCAACGCCGATTATAGCGGAGCGGATTTCAACGTTATTGAGAACTCTCGCTTGGGCGAGCTTTTAAGCATTTTGGCAGGTTAACTTTAAAAAACGCTTTTCAAATAAATCGGCTTACGCCTCTACGGCAGTTATGCTTTTGAAGTAATGCTCCCGGCGAAAGACCTTGATCGCCAGGGCATGGAGGTTGCTTGTTTGATTATAGAGATTAAAAATGATCCCCTGAAAGGGCCTGGCTACGCCCGGATCAGCTTAAACGCGCGTTCCGGCTCCCTGCCCATCAGCCTGGGCGACATAACGCCCCAGTTCATCATCGAAAGTCCCGGACGGGGCGAATATCTGAGTAACGGCCAGTGGGCCCAAGCTGAAAACAGACTGACCCCCAATGCTTTTTATTTTGATGAAGGCCGACTCATTCTTGAGGTGGGACCGGAGGTAGTGGATAATCTTGAAGCGCTGGAAAACTACCGGTTTACTTTAATCCTTCCGGAATTTGAAAAAAGCGGCGCCTTGGTGTGCAACCAGCTTATGCCTTCCCCCATAAGCAGCGGGCATACTCAATTCGGCAGGTTTGAAACAACCCCGGAACCAGAAGCCCCTAAGCCGGAAACAATGCAGGCAAGTTCGGTTACCCCGGAACCGGAAGTGCGCCCACTCGTCCAGGAGTTGGCTTCCACCATACCTTTTTCGGAGCAATCTGTTTCGGCTCCCACTTCAAATCTCCAGATACCGGATAATCCACCCGACGATTATATTTCCCTGCCGCCGGAGCTTGACTCAAACAGACCTGCGAACAGCAAGCTGCCACTGTTGATTACTTTGGGCATAATTATACTCGTTGCTGTGGCTGGAATTTTAACTTTCATGCTCACAGGGCTGAATGATGAGATGCCCACAGATATGACCGCTTCCAACGCAGCAGAATCTGCTACAGCCGACGCAGAGGTTCCCGCTCTGACAGAGCCTGATCCGATTGAATCGGGGCAGACTGCAAATCTGGAAGCGCTGCAAATGGCGCGCGGCCTTTTGCGCGACTCTCCCGGCGATGATGATATCCGCCGCGCCCTGACTATTCTGCCTCTGGACGAAAACAACGCCGACGCTAATTTCCTGTTGCGCGAAGAGTTAGCGCAACGCGGCGATGCCGAATCAATGTTCCTGTTGGGACAGTTTTATGATCCCAACCTGACTGCACCTACCGGGAGTATAGAAAAAGATCCCGCCCAAGCCGTTTACTGGTATGCTCAAGCCAAGAAAAACGGTTGGCAGTCGGCCGGACCGGCTCTCGAGCAATTGAAAACCCGGTTGCAAACCGCCGCCGCTGAAGGCGACTCGGAAGCGCAACGCCTGCTTGATTCCATGGAGTAATTATGAAGTTTGGCACAACATCCCTTCTGTTGTTTTTTCTGATGCTTGGGGCATATTTTCCCCCGTTGGCGTCATATGCTCAATCTGTAGAACAGCCGTTGCTCATGGACGGCAAAAAGACCCTGTTCCAACGGGTGATTGTCCACCCGGAAGCAAAAGCACACTCTGCCCCGGCAAGCAACGCTGGCGAAGAAGTGAAGCCGTTCAGCGTCTATTATGTCTATGAACGCAAAGACATAAACGGAGAAAGCTGGCTCAGAGTTTCGCCCTCAACCCAAGGCGGAGCCGATATGTTCTGGTTGCCCGCTGCAAAAACATCGGCCTGGAACCAGGCCCTTACCCTGCTCTTTACTGAGCGCACGAGTCGCGCCCCGGTGCTCTTTTTCAACAGTGCAGACAGCCTTGAGCAGGTGGGAGCGAGTGCGGACGTCGGGTCTGAGCTGAACCGGCTGGCCCGGCAGTTCAACGATTACGCTGCAAAAGGCGAAAAACCGGCCGATTTCCCGGTTCTGGCTGCAGAGCCGCAAGGAGACCAGGGGGCGGTTGCCCGCAGTCGGTTCTACATCATGCCGATTTTCAATTGGACAGATCCTTTTGAGGGAGTGAAGTTCTTACAGGTTGCATCCATTGACCCCGGATCCGCCGTCGGCCCTACAGGCGGTGCCTCTGCCAACGGCCAAGGCGAAGTGGCAAACACAGATCCGTTGAAAACAGGCATTGCTTTTGTGATTGACACAACTATTTCCATGCGCCCCTATATTGAGCAAAGCCTGCAGGTTGTACGGTCAATTTATGATGCTGTTGAAAAATCCAAGGTAAACGACAAGGTCGGAATAGCAGTAGTCGCTTTTCGCTCCAGTCTCACGGCCAGCCCCGGGATTGAATATGATACAAAAATCGTTTCGCAGTTCAAGCAGGTCAATCAGAGGCAAGAACTGGAAAAAGCCCTTTCAGAAGTACGCGAGGCCAGTGTGTCTACCCACACATTTAACGAGGATTCCTACGGCGGTCTGATAACCGCTATTGAGAAGCTGAATTGGAGCAATTACCAGTCCAGAGTAATCATGCTGATTACAGATGCCGGCCCATTGGAAGCCGGCGATCAATACGCCACAACCCGCATGGGCAGTGAGGAAGTGGCGGATATGGCCAGAGCCAAAGGCATTAAAATTGTGGCAGTGCATATAAAAACTCCCGGTGGGAAAAACAACCACAGCTATGCAACAGGCGAATATCAACGTCTCACACGTATGCCTGACAGTGGAGAAACATCCTATGTGGGCATTAACGCCACCTCTTCCGACTCAGGGCGTCGTGCTTTCAGCGCTTTTGCAAGCTCTATGGGAGAAGTTTTTGTAGATTTGGTAAAACGTACCGCGGAAAATACCCAGCTGCCGCGCCCAACCGCCAAACCTGAAAACAGCCCGGCTGAGCAGGGACGCTGGATTGCCGAAAACCTGGGGTATTCAATGCAATTGGAGTATCTCGGCGAAAAAAACCAGGTGCGCGCCCCTCATGTGGTCAATTCCTGGATCGCCGACATGGACCTGGCCCGGTTGGCGGAAAACCACAACACACCTTCCGTTGAAGTAGCCGTGCTCCTGTCCAAAGCCCAGTTGAGCGCGTTGCAGCAGCAGCTTAAAATCATTGTGGATAACGCGGAGCGCACCAAAAAAACCGACTCGAAAGACTTTTTCCAGTCAATCCTGTCCGCTTCCGCCCAGATGAGCCGTGACCCGAACATGTTCACCCTCAAGCCCGGCCAGAATTTACAACAACTGGGTGTATTGGGCGAATTCCTCGATGATCTGCCGTATAAAAGCCAGGTGCTGTCCATGACTGAGGAAGATTGGTATAACATGCCCGTGGGCCAACAAACTGCATTCATCAACCGACTGAAATCACGCATAGCCCGTTATGACGAATACGAAAAAGATCGGGACAACTGGGAAAGCTTTGGTGCAACCAACTCAGATGACTGGCTGTACAGGGTGCCTCTGAATATTCTGCCCTAAAATATGACGTGAAAGTACTCCGGACAGGCTGTACAGCCATAGCCTCTTGTGAGGGCATGACAGATTATCTGTTGTTAAGCATCAGAACGGACGTGCTTTAATTTGAGAGTTATTTCCCAAGTTAATCTCCGGTTTATCATCATCAGCTAATGCCCGGTATCTAATCCGGGCTCCGGCTGACCTTGGCGGAGAATACGGAAAGAGCAGCCGCTAAATAGCGCGCTTAAACGAAATCAGTTCTATGGATTGAACCGGCTGTCAATCCCAAGCTTCCGGGCGGTCAAGATTTCTGCCCGCAATACAAAGAGCGCGCTCCCAAGTCTGACGCGAAAGCAACCGGAGCATAGCCCAGCCTGTAAGCCGAATCCTTTCATAAACATGGAGCTTTCCAGCCCGCATTTGTATTGTTTGGCGGAGCGTTTGCCAGGAAAGCATTGCTGTATGAATAAAGCTGAGCATGACTAAAAGGGCCAGGGATAATTTCCAATAATGGTTTGGGCTGACCTTTCGCAAGCTCAAACCGACTTCCCGGGCTATCTCATAGGGAGAAAACAAAAGCAACAAGCTGGCACCAGAGGCAGCAATTACTGAAACCCGCAAAGCAAGATCGCAACCAAGCCAAACAGCCTGATTAAATTCCATACCGTTATAAAGGCCAAATCCTACCCGACCGCCGGCCCATAACAAGGTAAAGAACACATATGCCGAAGCCAACTGCCTCAGAACTCCCCATTTTCTTAGAGAGATCACCCCGGCCAGCATTAAAACAGCCACAATACTCACCGCCCCTAAAGGCAGATGCCAGATTACAGAGCCCAAACCGAACAGCGTCCAGATCAGCGCCCTGGAATGCCTGCGAACCAATTTGACAATCATTTAAACTTTAGCAAACAATCCGCTGTACATTATCATCTGACGGATAGATGGAGAAAACATGATCAGCGATTTACTTAATTTATACAGAATATTAGCCCGCATCTTCAAACAGGCCACGGCATAAGCCCGCCTTACCTTAGCCACATGATCATGGCGCAAAATCGCATTTGCCAGGTTGTCGGCGGAAATAAAGGCATATGAATAACCTTCCGCAGAACTGGGGCTGATAAACCCCGCGGCTTCCCCAATCAGGAAAACGCTGTCGTCTCCCAAAAAAACATCGCTCAGATGCGGCCTCAGCAACAAACAGCCCGAACGCCGGAAGGAACCGCTGAAGTCATATCCGGCCGGCCTGAGCATTTTTTTTAGAAGCTCCATATGGACAGTTGCCTTTTTGGCCTCACGTACCCATGCCGGCATGGCCATACCCAGTATAATTTGGTCGCTTTTAGGAATTATCCACCCGTAAAAATCTGTGAGCATGGGGTGAAAAAACGCCACATACTCTTCAAAAAGTCCTGCACCCGAAATAGCATCAGCGCTTTCAGCGGGAAAAACATCCTGAACAGCCAGATACGCCGCCTGCGATCGGGCCGGTCGGTTTAGAAAACGGCGCACCATGCTGTTTGCGCCGTCGGCCCCAACCAGAAAGCGACAACGGAGTTCAATAACAGAACCGGAAGCGTTATTACCGGAACTCAGACGGAGTTTAAAGCCGGTCTTTTCCCGTTCTATTTTTTTCAACCTATATCCATAAAAAGTCTCTACACCTCTGGGGACTAGGGAAAGCAACCACTTTTCAAAGCTGCTGCGCGACAAATTGATATACTCTGTGGGGTAGAGGCGTTCCAAGCTACCGGTTAAATCAAGAGCACGCAAGTTGTCGGGCTGGACACCGTCAAGCACGGAAGCAGGCAGGAACAAGCCGCGGTTGGAAAGCCATTTTCTGGCATCAGGAGCCAGCAACCCGCCACAGCATTTTTCCAGATAATGCGGACCGGCGCACAGGCTCTCAGAAATTCGAGCCGGAGCCTGCATCGGCCGGGCATCCACCAGCACGACTTTGCGCTTGAGCCCGAGCCTCTGGGCCAGCACTGCACCGGCCGGGCCGGCGCCGATTATCGCCACATCATAATTTTCCATCATCTTCTCATAAACTTCGGCAACTTGAGATATGCTCTGGCCAGCACATCAAAAAAAGACCCGGGAAGCCATGTAAGCAGCCAGAAAGCAATGAATTTAGCCCCACAGAGATAGCGGGCGATTTCCCGACGCGCCTCGCCTCCTTTGCCTTTACGCCAAAGCGCGACTCCTTTTTGAAAAGCAGCCCGGCGCTGCAAAAGCGCAACCAGATCCGGCCATGTTTGCGGGAAATCAGGATACAAAATTTCAAATTTTGTTAAAATCTTCCGTGTTTCATCGGAAAACTGTTCAAATCTGGTAAACGTGGTATTGTTTTCGTGCACCCGCCAGACCGTGAGCGGCGCGTCAACAAAATCGAGCTCCCAATCATGGGCAATGCGGTAGAACAGATCGGCTTCTTCCGCAACATTAAATTCAGGGTCAAACCACTGCCCA
Source organism: uncultured Desulfovibrionaceae bacterium (assembly GCA_944325195.1). Lineage (GTDB taxonomy): Bacteria > Desulfobacterota > Desulfovibrionia > Desulfovibrionales > Desulfovibrionaceae > RGIG1962. Next base: position 100,007 of record CALUZB010000021.1, read on the forward strand.
AGGTTCTTCAGCGCCTCAAACCGAATCATTGCAGCAGACATGGCAATCCAGCCGGCGTTTACCAGTTGTGCAAAAACCCGCCCCCTGGCAGGACGGGCAGTTTTAAACATACTTGAAATTACTTTGCCGTTTTTAAGTATGCCTGCATCCGTAGCAACCAGGCCCAATTCGGGGTTACGCTCGAATAGTTCTACCTGAAGGGCGAGCTTTTCCGGCAGCCACAAATCATCACAATCGAGAAAAGCCAGATATTTGCCGGAAGCTTCAGCTATAGCCAAATTTCTGGCTTCTCCCAACGAAGTTACGGCATTGGCCCGGAAATAACGCAAAACACCATCTTCCCGCGCCATATAACTTTTAGCAATGTCCGGGCTTTCATCATCGGATTGGTTATCCCAGAAAATAATTTCCCAGGCAGTCCAGGTTTGAGCAAATACGGAATCAATTGCTTCACGCAAGAACTCGGCGCTGTTACGACAGTTCATAATTACAGAAACCAAAGGTTGCGCTTTTTTTTCAGACATTGCTTGAATCCTGGTTATAAAAGAATGGCACCAAACCGGAATATTTCCTGATAACAAAGTAGTGCTCTTCTTACCCGCCGCCTACAAACGGCTGGACAACTGAAGAAACACAATACAAGCCAAACCAGTGGTGTTCGGCTCACAAGCCTCTCTCCCTGCAGAATTTAAATCCTCTAGTAGCATAATACTCCTTCTGATTTTAAACTAAGCTTAAAAAAAAAGCTAATCTTAAAATCTGACTTTTAGTTTTAAGAAAGCTGACTTCCAACCCCCGGTAACACAATCCTACTGCTATTGCTTTTGATGTAAAAATAAGTAAAGTGGCTCACAGAGTATAGGACTGTTAAATCCCTCTACACATCACCTGTTCGGGAGCAGGAGGGCAAAATGCTGTTTATCCACCAGGAAAGGGACTGGCCCAATTTCAAGTGGGACATGCTGGTTCTGCTGGACCCTTTAGTTAAAGCCACTCACAAACACGGCATTCTGCTGGGCCAATTAAGCGGGCTTGCCCCTGAAATTAAAGTTAAAGCCGAACTGGAAAGTCTGACTAATGAAATTATGATGAACGCTTCCTTTGAAGGCATTGAGCTGAAGCGTGAAGCCGTCCGTTCGGCTTTATCCCAAAAACTCGGCATTAATATCGGCGATACAGGAGAGCCTGACAATTTCAGCCAAGGTTATGCCAATCTGATGTGCGATGCCGTGAAGAACTCCGCACTGCCCCTTTCTGCAGAACGACTGTTTGCCTGGAATGCTTATATTTCCCAATCTGAATCAGGCGGAGTTAAATTCAAAATTTCAGAAGCCTGGCGCACCGCTCTAACCAGCGTGAAGCAAGCCTTCGCGGGGGGGCGGAATGAAACAGCTTATGAGCCGCCAGCTCCGCATTGCCTTACAGAAAATATGCAGAGGTTCATTGCCTGGTATAACCTGCCCTGCTTGGCCCCGGAAGCCAGGAATTCGCTTCCGCCCAAGTATGCCATCCACCCTGTGCTGGAAGCAGGACTCTGCTATTTGTGGTTTATGGCCATCCGCCCGTTCGATCGGCACAATGCTCTGTTCGCTCAGGCACTGGCCGACAGCATCCTGTCCCGTTACACAGATGTGCACGGACATTTTTATTCCATGCCGGGGCAAATGCAGAAAAATCGCAAACACTACCAACACATTCTTGAACAAAGTTTACAAAATGGATTGGATATAACACCGTGGTTGTTGTTTTTTATTGAAGCTTTGGAAAGGGCGGTAGATGAATCTTTATTGGTCTTCTCACAGGTTCTTGAAAAAGTTCTGGCCTGGGAGGCTGCCAGCGAATTACCCCTTAATCAACGCCAGAAACATATTCTCCACCACATGCTGGACAGCTCGAAATCTCAAATCACCACTTCCGCTTATGCCAGATATGTAAAATGCTCGCCCGATACGGCTTTGCGGGACATCCGCGATTTAATCGGCTTTGGAGTTCTGGAACGTAGCCGGGACGGCGGACGTAATACCAAATATACGCTGATTATCAATAACAATTTGTCAAACATACAACTGATACCTTTACTGCAATAGACTATATCGGTTTTAGAGGAGGCGCCTGGAATGACGCATAGATTTGATAAAACATTTAAAATCCGGGAAGGTTTTTTGCTGGAAACTCAATATAAGGGGAGATTTCTCTATCTTGATCCAATTACAGGAGAAACGCTTAAGCGTAGCGATCTGTATCATTCAACCGGGTATCCAGGCTCAACTTTATGGTATCGAGCAAACCTGCCTGGACGGGAAAACCCGCCGCCGCCGCTTCAGCCCAAAGTACATGACGCCAACCTGAGCTTAGACGGAGAAGGATTTCTGATCATTAAAATGAAAGACGGACGCATTATCGACCACGGCAAAACCCGCCGCCTGGTTCACATGACTAAAGATATCGAACGCTTCCGCGCTTTCATGAACGATCAAATCAACCGCATGAACAGTGATGTGAAAACTTTGCTTGACGTGCATCTGGAAGCTGCTGCTCCGGATGCGCCCCGCGTTATCCACCCGGAAGTATTTTTTGAGCCGTACCCAGACCAATATATTACAAGCCGCCTGTGGTTTTTCGGGCTGGTTACAGTTATCCTGCTGGCATGCTTTGCTCTGCCGAACTCGGAACAACCGTTTTTACTCGCCGCCGGCCTGGCAGCGGCGGCAATTGCAATGCTTGCTCTTCGCATCAAAGGGATTAAAGACTACAATAAGCGTATCGACCAATGGGAAAAAAGAAAAACAGAGTTTGATCAAAATCAGCAGGAGTTTTTAAAAGAGTGGAATGACACTTGCTCAGCAGCACAGGATCAGGATGCCATTTTAGGCTTGGCCTTGGAAGCCTTTGACTGGCCAAGAGAGACCAACGCCAGTTGGGAATTCAAAAATGGTTGTAAGGAATTACATCTGGATATCGACTTGCCCCGCTGGTTGGACCTGCCGGCTCAAACCTGGAAAACAGGCCGGGACGGCGTCACTCTTGAACGCGGTCTCATGTCCCACTACGCCAGACAGGAACGTTATGTCCGTCATGTCCATTCTTTGCTTTTCCTGGCGGCATCTGCGGCTTTCTGGTCAACTCCAGGTCTTGACACTCTTTACCTTTCCGGTTTTTGCAAAAATTATACAGAGCCGGAGCCTTCAACGGAGCCAGCTCACACTGAGCCGAAAACAAAACGTACTAAAAAAAGCGCTGCTGGATCCTCCCAAAAAGACACACATCTTGAAGCAAAAACAACGCCGGAAATGGAATCCGGTGAGCCGGTTTACCTGATAAGTGTAAAAATAGACCGGACTGAATGGGCCCAAACAGATTTCAACAACCTGGAGAAGCTTGACCCGGTATCCGCTTTAAATAAATTTGAAATGCGCCGTGAACTGAATGTAAGCACAATGGTTCTTTCCCGGATTGAACCACTTGACTGATACGTCAGGCGCTCGGAGTTATCCAGCCGACAGAGGTTTCGACTTGTTCACTCCAGCTTTGTCGCTGCGCCGGACCCCCTGTCCGGGGCGAAGTCATTTCACAAATGAAATGCTGAAGCGGGTAGATTGCTTTTAAAGTAACATGGGATTTTAAACTGTAAAAGTTAATGGTTTATCAAACCAAAAGGATAGATATGAGTACCCTCGGTAATATAATCTGGTTTTTATTCGGCGGAGTGTTTCTGGGCATTGCCTGGTGTCTTTACGGCGTCCTCTGTTTTGTGAGCATAATCGGAATTCCTTGGGGCAGAGCGTGTTTTACCATGGCGAACTTCTGTTTCTTCCCTTTTGGGCGGGAAGCAGTACGCCGGGAGCATCTCACCGGTAAGAAGGATATAGGAACAGGCACCTTGGGAACTATCGGAAATATCGTTTGGTGCATTTTTGCCGGAATTTGGCTTGCTATCGGCCACCTTTTTTCTGGGTTACTCTGCTGCATCACCATAATCGGCATTCCTTTCGGTCTGCAGCATTTCAAAATTGCAGGCCTTGCTTTAATGCCCATAGGTATGACCATTGTTTCTAAAGAGACTTTACGCAACAGATCGTTTTAACAACGCCGAACTTTAACTGCGGGCTCTCTCCCCCCTGTGCCCGGCGGGCACTCAAAAGACATTAAAACTTGATGCACCAGTTACCGCGCTGGGAACCGCCCCACGGTACAAAACATTTAGCCTGTTATGATTAATATTTTAAATTTAGACTATGACCAATTGGCAGAGCTGATCAACGGTGAGTTGAAACAGCCTTCTTTCCGGACCATGCAGGTCTGGAAGTGGCTGTGGCAAAGAGGGGCGCGCTCGTTTGAACAAATGAGCAATATTTCAAAGGAATTGCGTGCTGAACTGGCGGCAAGAGCTGTAATCGTATGGCCGGAGGTTGAACGCCGCCAAGAAAGTGTGGACGGCACTGTTAAGTTTTTATTGCGTCTTTGCGACGGAGCGCTGGTAGAAACAGTACTGATTCCCGGCTCTAAAGGCAGAATGACCCAGTGTCTCTCTTGCCAGGTGGGTTGCGCCATGGCCTGTACTTTTTGCAGCACCGGGCAGATGGGATTTGAGCGCAATATGAATATGGCTGAAATTCTTGGTCAGATCTTAGTTGCCCGCGAGTATTTGGGAGATACCCCGGAAAACCCGGTTCTGCGCAACCTGGTGTTCATGGGCATGGGCGAACCCCTGCTGAATTTGCAGGAAGTAATGAGAAGCCTGAAAGCCTTAAATCATGAAAACGGGCTCTCTTTTTCACCTCGCAGAATTACCGTATCCACCTGTGGCATTAAGCGCGGGCTGGTTGAACTTGGAGAAAGCGGGCTCGCTTTTCTGGCAATTTCTCTGCATGCCACAACTCAGGAACAAAGAGCAGAAATCATGCCTAAGGCTGCTGTCTGGGATTTGGCTGACCTGATGAGAACCTTGCAGGAATATCCTCTCAAAGCGCGTGAGCGTCTGACCTTTGAATATCTTCTGCTTGGCGGAGTAAACGACAGTCTGGCTGACGCCAAACGTCTGGTCCAAATTATGTCAATGGTGAAAGGAAAATTAAATCTGATTGTGTATAACCCCGCTAAAGGGCTTCCCTACCGCGCTCCCACGCCTCAAAAAGTACTTGAATTTGAACAATATTTATGGAGCAAAAATATAACAGCCATTTTGCGCCAAAGTAAAGGGCAAGACATTCTTGCCGCCTGCGGGCAACTGAAAACTGAGCACATACGGGAGCGCTAGGTAATTGCTCTTGCCAAAAGGCGAGAATACGGATATATTGCGCTATCTATTATATGAGGACGTATAATGGTATGCGTTATTCTACCCGCACCCGATATGGGATCAGATTCTTAAGTTATTTAGGAAGGGTATACAAACTGAAAGGCCCTTCCCAGATTACTCAATTGGGCGAGGTAGCCCATGCGGAAGATATCTCATTGAAATACCTGGAGCAAATTGTGCGGAAACTACGCCCCTTAAAAATTCTTGATTCCGTACGTGGAGTAAAAGGCGGTTATCGTTTAACTGCTGCTCCTTCAGAATTCAGGGTGGACGAAATTTTCGAGTGCCTGGAAGGCAACATTTCACCTGTGCTCTGTGTGGCCGGTTCATTTATCTGCCCGCGTATTGAAAATTGTTCTGCCTACAATCTCTGGAAAGGGCTGGATGAAAGCATTCGCTCTCACCTTAAATCGCTTACGCTTGCCGATATTATGCTTTTACCCAAAGGCATAGCCGCTGTTGAAATGCCCCCCATGCGGGCGACCGCAGAAATATAAAAATCCACCAATCTATAATTATTTTGCTATGGAACTGATGCACGCGTGCTTTGCATCGGATGATTGTCGATATTGAGTTTATTGCCTGCCAAGCATTTTATGCCAAGAGCTAAAGGAGCCCGCATATGCCGATTAACATACCGGTGGATCTGCCAGCCGCAGCCACCCTGGAAGCAGAAAACATTTTTGTCATTACTGAAGAGAGAGCCGCCCAGCAAGATATCAGGCCGCTGGAAATTGCCATCGTCAACCTCATGCCCACTAAAATCGCAACGGAAAACCAATTGTTGCGCCTTTTGTCAAATTCACCTCTGCAGGTTAACATTACTCTGGTCAGGGCTGAAGAGCATGAGTCCAAAAACACTTCACGCGAGCATCTTGACCGCTTCTACACCACTTTTTCCCGTATCAGCAACAAGCGGTATGATGGAATGATCATCACCGGGGCCCCGGTGGAGCAACTGGACTTTTCAGAAGTGGATTACTGGGATGAACTCTGCGCTATTATGGATTTTTCCCTGACCAATGTGTTCTCAACCATCTACATCTGTTGGGGGGCCCAGGCCGGTCTGTGGCACCACCACGGCATTCCCAAGTATGATCTGCCCCAAAAAATGTTCGGGGTATTCCCACATGTCAATCATGCTCCAAAAGACACACTGTTCCGCGGGTTTAACGATATTGTGTATATTCCACACTCGCGCCACTCTGAAGTAAGGCGCAGCGACATTGAACAGGTAAAAGACCTGGAAATTGTTTTGGAGTCCGAGGAAGCCGGGGTATGCACTGTGCTGGCTCGCGACTGGCGCCAGATATTTATAACCGGTCATTGGGAGTACGACGCTGAAACCCTTGCGACAGAATACTTCCGGGATCTGAACAAAGGATTGCCGATCCACATTCCGAAAAACTACTTCCCGGCAGACGATCCGACACGTGCACCTCAGGTGAGCTGGCGGGCCAATGCCCACCTCTTTTTCAACAACTGGCTTAACCACTATGTCTACCAGGAAACTCCGTTCAACCTGGAAGACTTGCAGGCCTTGCCGCTTAGAACCGGGAAATAACAATGGACAAAGGACACCATCATGAAAAAGTATCGTTTAAGCACTATTGCCGTTCACGGTGGGCACCAGCCCGATCCTACTGAACTTTCTGTCGGACTACCCATTCACCGCACAACCTCTTATTCCTATAGAAATGCGGAGCACGCCCGGAACCTGTTTAGCCTCAAAGAGCCGGGGAATATTTACACCCGCCTGGGCAATCCTACAATGAATGTGCTTGAAGAAAGACTAAGCCTGCTGGAAGGCGGGGCAGCTGCGGTAAGCGCGGCATCAGGCACAGCCGCAATATTCAATACTGTGATAAATGTGGCTCAAGCCGGAGATGAAATAATTTCCTGCAGCAACTTATATGGCGGCACTTTCACTTTGTTTGACGCCATTTTGCCTCAGTTGGGGATCAGATGCAAACTTGTCCCCCTTAATGATGAAGCCGCTCTTAACGCGGCTGTTACTGATAAAAGCCGCTTGATCTACACCGAAACCATCGGCAATCCGGGTTTAGACGTGGCTGACCTGGAACTGATTGCTGGAGTGGCCCGGAAACATCATCTGCCCTTGGTTGTGGACTCAACCTTCACCACTCCGGCTCTGCTGCGTCCGTTTGAATACGGCGCTAATATTATCATCCACTCCTGCAGCAAATGGATTGGCGGACACGGCACGGGAATAGGCGGCATTGCCATTGACGGCGGCAACTTCGACTGGAATGATCCGCGCTTTAGTTTATATACTCAACCAGACCCTAACTACCACGGGCTGGTTTGGGCCGATGCGTTCAAGGACGCTCCTATTTTTGCACTTCGTATGCGCACAGTACCGTTGCGCAATATCGGGGCCTGCCTTTCGCCTGACAATGCCTGGCTGTTCCTGCAAGGGTTGGAAACTCTGCCCTTACGCATGGAACGCCATTGTCAAAATGCCCAAAAGGTCGCCGAATATCTTGCTGCACATCCAAAGGTAAAATGGGTACGCTATCCGGGTTTGAAGGAAGACCCGTCCAATGGGCTTGCCCGAAAATATCTGACTCAAGGCTGTGGCGGTATGGTAGTCTTTGGAGTTAAAGGCGGCCGTACCGGTGGAGAACGGTTTATTGATTCGCTTAAGCTATTCCTGCAAGTGGCAAATGTGGGTGATGCCAAATCCATGGCGCTGCACCCGGGTTCCACCACCCATTCCCAGCTGAGCGACGAACAGCAACGCATGGCCGGCGTGGCTCCTGAAATGGTGCGCCTGTCTATCGGCATTGAAGATATCAATGATATTTTAGAAGATTTGGAACAGGCTTTGGAAAAAGCATAGGCTGCAAATCCACGTTTCAGGCGGCTGACCTCAGGCGGAATATTCCACAAGACACTAATTCCTCTTCTGTGATTAACCTCCGACATTTAATCCAAACCGCGGGATATCCCGCGGTTTTTTATACTTAAATTAAGGTTATAGAACATTTCACCATTGGTATATCCATACTCCGGCGCTGCTCCAGACTGTCAACACCGCACACATAAGATCATTGAAGGCGCAACCCCGCTGTTAAGCGATAATCGCAAGCGCAAAAGAACAGGAAAAACTCCAAACAAATGAGCCACTACCAGCAGCCGCACTGCTCGCCCTATCGCGGTTAAGAGTCAATAATCTAAAACTGTCAACCTAATCCGCTCCTCAGGATTTACCTGCCTATAGAACGCAGTAAGCCGATAGCAGGCTTAAAACTGAGCCTTCATGCCCGGTTTGTTTATAACAAAATGTTATAAACATCACTCACAGTAAGACACTTACCATTAATAAGAATTATGCGAATATCTACCTGACATTTTTGTCAAGCAGGTTCATAGGGACGTATTTTTTTAATTATATCAATGAGGAGGCAATATGGCTAGTACAGGGGTTTTACTGGGAATTTTAGCCTATTTCATGGGCATTATTTTCGTCGGTTATCTGATGAAGAATAAATGTAAAGGAGCAGAGGACTTTTTGGTGGGCGGCCGCCAATTCGGCGTTGCGTTCAACGCTGGCACTCTCACCTCATGCTGGCTGGGCGGCACAGTAATTGTGGGGGTTCCCGGAACATTCTATGCTTTAGGCATCTGGGACAGCAACGCTATGTACGGCATTCTGGTCAGCTTCGGCTCCGCCGGCTGCCTGATTCTGGCTGGTCTTTTCTATATGCGCAAATTATGGCAACTCAAGCTGCTTTCATTGGGCGATTTCTATTACCGCCGTTACGGCAACAAAGCCGGTCTGATTGCCACTCTGCTTATGGGAGTCACCTTCACCGTATGGATTGCTGTACAGGTTATCGCCTTTGCAAAAGTAGGGCAAGCGCTTATAGGCTACACACTTGAAATGTGGATTATCATCGCCATGGCTGTTATTTGTACCTACACCATTCTTGGCGGGCTTTGGGCAGTATGCCTCACCGACATCGTTCAGGTGGGCATTGTCACCATCAGCCTGTTCATACTCACCCCCATTGCAATCAGCATGGTCGGCGGTTTGGATCAGTTCATTGCCCATATCCCCAGGGAAAAACTGAACTTCTTCCCCGCCGACAAAGGCTCAATTTCAGCCTGGCTGCCCTGGCTTGGTGCACTCTGCACTATCGGGCTCGGCTCCATTGCCAGCCCGGACTTGATGCAGCGCGCGTTTTCCGCAAAAACCGGGCGCACAGCCCGCAACTCCGCTCTGGTTGCGGCAGTGGCTTATATGATTGTATTTCTTATTGTTATTGTGCTCACCGCCGCCACCATGCAATTGGTTGACGCCGGAACTGTAGATCAGGCCATGATCGAGACAGACCCGGAATTAATGATCCCCCTAGTATTCCAAAACCTGATGCCCGCTCCCCTGGTAGTAGTGTTTCTCGGGGCCGTGTTGGCAGCGGTAATGTCCGCCGCAGCCACCGCCAACATTGCTCTGGCCGGGGTTGTTTCCAAAAATCTGATCAAGGATATCTTCTTTCCTGCGATGAGTTCACACAAGCTTATGCAGGTTACGCGTATGGTCATTGTTGTTGTGGGCATTATCGCCTGTATGATCGCCATCGGACTGCCCTCAGCCTATCTGTTAACCTCCCTTGGTTTTGACCTGATTTTATCCTGTCTGTTTATCCCCCTGACCCTTGGTTTATATTGGAAAAAAGCCAATGGTTGGGGAGCCATCGCCGGACTGATTGCCGGTGCCGCGTTCCGTATTGGAGTGGCCGGCTTCTTTAAAGGCTTCAGCGTTGAAGGCATCGGTTCAACTGACGATATCTGGTACTATTTCACTTTAGGCGGCCCGCTGGTATCGCTGACCGCAATGGTTATTGTCAGTCTGCTTACTCAGAAAATCGACAAACCAATTGAGCTTGAACTCGAGCCGGATCCCTCATAACCCACTCGACCCGGCAATGTAACCAGGTGAAGGGAGTAACTCCCTGACTCCCTTCACCGATGTAGCTCACACTCTAACCCGACTAAAGATATGAACAAAGAATCACTTGCATCGTCATCTACCACCGCGGTAATCCCGGAAACCCCGGAGCAGGGCACAAAACTCGCCTTCATTATCCTGGTTTTAGGTTGCATGCTTTGGGGAAGCGGCATGGCCGTGGGTAAGATAGCCGTAACAGAGTATCATCCGGTATTTTTGGTATGTATGCGCATGCTTATAGCGCTTTTAGTGCTAACCCCGTTTGTGTGGATTAAATTCCGGCCCAGAATTTATTCAAAGCGTGATTTCGGCCTGCTGATCCTGCTCAGCTTGTGTGACCCGGTAGGCTTCTTTGCTTTTGAAGCTATGGCCTTGAAGTATACTTCCGCTGCCCAAGCAAGCATGGTCTGGGCCCTGCACCCGCTGTTGAACACGGTGGCCGCTTGGCTGATTATTAAAGAGAAAACAACTGCGCCTGTGGTGATCTGTTTTCTGGTGGCCATGGGTGGGGTGGTTCTGCTTACAGCGGCTGGTGGTGCCAACGAACATGCCGCTAATCCGGTTTTAGGCAACATGTTTGAGGTAATGTCCTTGTGCGGAGCGGCTGCCTTTGTAGTCATTCTGCGCTTCCTCAAGGGGCGCTATCCTGTTCCTGTAGTACTGTGGTTCCAAAGTTTGATCGCCAGTCTGATCTTCCTGCCCATGCTCAGTCTGGATGCAGTTACCCTGCCCACTGAGCTGAATTGGGAACCCATTGTGGCAACCCTGTATCTGGGCATTTGCGTAACCCTTTGCGCTCAAGGTTGCTCAGCATATGCCTTGGCCCGTATACCGGTTGCCCGTTTCTCTTCATTCGCCAATCTTATCCCGATATTCGGGGTATTGTTAAGTATGCTCTTGCTTGGGGAAACAATGCTTCCCCTACAATGGGCGGCCTGTGTCGTCGTTTTAGGAGCAGTTATTTTAAGCCAGCGTTTTCAGCGCACTTAATCAAATAAATATCTAACCTTAACATAAGGAGTGTAACATGGCTAAAATAGTTAATTCTTGGGATGAATGGGCACCTCTGAAGCGTGTTATCGTAGGCCGGGCCAAGGGAACACAAATTCCCGCTCCAGAACCAAACTGGTCTTACCCCAACCCGCACGGTGGCTTCCCTCTGGGCACTTGGGGCATGTTTCCGGAAGACATGACTGAACGCGCCTGTGAACAGCAAGAGAACTTTGTAAAAATTCTTGAAAAGCGGGGGATTGAAGTTGACCGCGTTGTATTGCACCCGGTTATGCTTTCACCCATCCCGGTATCTACCCCTGACTGGACGCAATTGAATATGCGTGGCATTTGCTGCCCGCGCGACGTGTTCATTGTGGTAGGCAATGAAATTCTGGAAACTGCCGGAAGCCACCGTTCCCGCTATTATGAATACCTTAACCTGCGTCCGATTTTCGAACGCTATTTCAAGGAAGACCCGGAATTCCTCTGGGGCTCAGCGCCCAAGCCGCGACTCACTGAAGCCAGCTATGTGAAAAACTACGATTATCTGGTGCAGAATGTCTGGACCCAGGAACAAATTGATGACGGTGTAATGAATATGCGGATGCAACTTACCGAAGTTGAACCCCTGTGGGATGGAGCCGATGCCGCCCGCGCCGGTAAGGACATTTTCTGGAATGTAACCTCGGCAGTGGTGAATAAAAGCGGGCTTGACTGGGTAACCCGTCACTACGCCGCCCGCGGTATCCGAGTGCACCCGGTATATTTTGATTTCCGCGGCGGTCACACCGGCAAGCCCTGGCATATTGACTGTGAATTCACCATGGTCCGCCCCGGACTGCTGATTACCTGTCCGGAATCCCCAATTGTAAACAAGGAAATCATTGAACTGTTCCGTAAAAACGACTGGGAAATTGTGGAAGCCGCCGGTCCTGTACATAAATATAACGCTGACATCAGCTTCTGCTACCCCGGTAAGGAAGGTGGCATGTACGGACCGCAGTGGATCAGCATGAACACATTCGCGCTTGGCCCCAATACCATTTGCGTGGAAGGTCACGAAACTGCTTACATGGAACAACTCGATAAAATGGGCATTGAAGTCGTGCCGGTTCCCTTCGACCAAGTAGTTCCGTTTGGCGGTTCGCTGCATTGCAATACTCTGGATATTTACAGAGAAAGCAGCCTGGAAGACTACTTCCCCAATCAATAAAAGCCTCGCCGGAGCAGTTAACTTAAGTTAAAAGTACTCGTATACTTGCGTGCCGGCCCCCCCTCTGACCTGAAATCAGAGGGGGGTACATTAACAGGATAAATTCTGTTATGAATCAGAAAACTTACAAGAACAGAATTGGAACTTGATATGTCAACAAGTGAGAAAATCCGGCCGGAAGAAGTATATGCTCAACTGACAGAAATTCTTGAAAGCAGTGATTTTCAAGCTTCGCCCCGTTTAAGGGATTTCCTCACCTTTGTAGTTCAGCGCACCTTAGACGCCAAAGGACAGGACTTAAAAGCCTATACCATTGGTCTGGAGGTCTTCGGGCTTGGTGAAGAATTTGATCCCAATACCAACCCGTTAGTGCGCACGGAAGCAGGGCGACTGCGCAATAAGCTTGAGCATTTTTACCTGCACAATCCCAAAGCCAGAATCAACATTAAGATCCCTAAAGGCGGGTATGCTGCTGCCTTTTCCAGAATTGTCTCCCCCGAAAGCAACAATCATCCCAACAATCAGCTGTTTTCCTTCTCTCCTCAAAAAGTGCCGCAAGCTGAACACAAAACCAGCATTATGCTTATGCCTTTCATTAATGTGAACAAGGCTGTGGAAGCAGAAGCGATTGTTAAAGGTTTGAGTAACTGCATCAGTATCCATCTAACTAAGTTTTATGACCTAAAGGTGGTTAACTACGATCAAGTGCTTCAATTAAATGCCGTATTCAAACAAATCCTGGAAAAAGACCTCAACCTGGACGCCCGCTTTATTTTGTGTGGAAGCGTGCAGCTTGAAAAGAACATCATTGAGGTTTACGCCTCGCTGGTGGATACGACGTCGATGTACAATATCTGGGCGGAAAAATTCGATGCGGAAATAGATTCCGGATCTTTGCTGGAAGTGCAGGAAAGCATTGCACAATCAATCGTTTCCCGCATAGCTGATGATTTCGGGCTGATTAACCAAACCCTGTTAAAAGAAATGACCAGTGGAGCCCATGCAACCTCCAGCATTCAGGAAGCCTCTCTACTCTATTACCACTGGACTGCCGTCCTGAATAAAGAAGATTTCATCAAAGCGCTGGCTAGTGTGGAAAAAGCCCATGCAGGCAGTCCGAACAATATTCCTATTCTAGCAATGCTGGCCGATCTTTACGCTTCAGGACACCAGTGGAGCTACGGCCTAGTAGAGAACGCTTTGGAAAAATCGCTTCAAATGGCCACCGCCGCTGTCAACCATGATCCAAGCTGTCAGCTCGCTTACATGGCCCTGGCTCTAAACTATTTCCTACGAACGGATTTCAACAAGTTTCAACATTGCGCCGAACGTGCCATTGAGCTCAACCCCTCAAGCACAAATGCGTTGAGCGCTGTGGGCTCTTGGTATGCTTTGTCGGGAGAATGGGAAAGGGCTTTTGAACTGACCGAAAGAATAATGCTCTTGAGCATGAATTGCCCCGATTGGTGCCATTTTGCCCACGCCATGCAAAAATACCTTGAGGACGATTATGAGGGCAGCCTGACTGAGGCCCAGAAAATCAATATGCCCCATAACCTTTGGGGCTCATTAATTCACCTGGCTGCTGGCGCTTTTCTTCATAATGAGGAAGAGTGCATCAAGGCGCTGTGCAGATTGGAAAAAATTTATCCTGACTTCAGAAATAAAGGTGATATAATCATTAAAAACAACCTGCCTTATGAAGAATTTTCTTCAAAAGTTCTTCAGGGGCTGGCTAAAGCCGGAATTAAGTTTGATTAAGCCTCTCTCTACCAACCTCAATGAATTCTTCATGCAGTTAAAGTATTTAAACCCCGCCCGCATCTACCACCTTTGCTACTTCCTGCCCCCTCTATATTAAGTAGACTAACCTCACCAAAACGGTTAATAGCTAGCAAATACAACATATTATATGGACGTCACCCCCCCCGAGGTCACAATGAATATAATAATTCTAACTACGTCAACAATCCTTTCCGGCGGAACCAGACAGGCGCTTTACCTGGCAGCAGGGCTCCAGAAAAAAGGATTTCCCGTTTATTTTACCTGTCCGGCGGCCTGTGAAACCCAGAAACAGGCCGAAAGCATGGGGTTGGCATGCAAGCC
>CALUZB010000022.1 GCA_944325195.1 uncultured Desulfovibrionaceae bacterium
CCTACAATTCCGATCAGCGCCTGATGATCGATTCGGAATTCCAGGCCATGGCCTCTGAAATCGAACGGATTGCCCGTTCCACCCAATTCAATGGGATCAGGCTTCTGGACGGCTCGCTTTCCGGCGAACACAACGGAGCAGAGCTGGCGGCGACAGGCAGACTGAAAGTGCATTTCGGACCGAACAATGATGCGGCAGAGGACTATTATTACCTGAACATCGACGATGCCACTCTCACTGGGCTGGGCCTACGCTATGGGGTTGGCCTGACCGCAACCGGGGTGAAAGAGGGAGTGATTTTCCCTTTGGGCAAACTACCCGGTGCAAATGACAAGGGTTATCAACAGCAGAGCCTCTCGTCCGGCACTGTTTCCATGGCCTATATCCCCAAGGGCAGTAAGAACGTCAGCATTATTGTGGACGGTCTGCCCGGCTGGGAAGACGACATTCAACTGTTCACCCGCGACGGTTATCACCTTTGCGGCACCCAGGTGAGCGATGACCCGGCCTTAAACGACATTTCCTGGGAGAAGAACCAAATCAACAGCCCTGCCGACGCAGCTAAGTTCATGACCCGGGAAAACGGCTTTCTCTCAAGCAACTACAAGTTTCCCGGCCAGGCCAACGACACCGGCAAGCCGGCCATGCAGGGCACATTCAACAGCGGGCTGGACCCAGCCGTGACTAAAGACACCTGGACGCTTGACGGCGGCATTACCCAAGCCTTTCAGCGCGACGGTCAGGCCGCAGCCATGAATATCACCTACAGCGGCGACTACTCCTGGCTGATCGGCAACAAACAGTCCATAGACTGGGCGGATCTGGGTGGCGACCGCGACCGCACCAAGGAAAAGGTAAGCATAGACACCGTTACGGAAGACCTGCTGTTGATTGTTTCCGGAACCGGCATTTTCGATATTCAGGTGCAGTGGGACAATATGCCCAAGGCCGGCTTGTTGCCGGAGGGTGTGGAAGAGCAGATGGGCGATGGCGACGTCATTTCCATCAGTACCCAGGAACTGGCCCAGAAGTCCCTGCCCCGTCTGGATGAGGCGATTATCAAAAAGGACGCAATCCGGGCTCACTTAGGCGCCATGCAGAACCGCCTGGAAAATACAATCAGCAATCTGTCCATTCAAGCCGAAAATTTGCAGACCGCAGAGTCGCGCATCTCCGACACGGACGTGGCCACGGAAACGACCACGCTTGTGCGCAACCAACTCCTCACCCAAAGCGCCACAGCTATGCTGGCTCAGGCCAACGGTCTGCCTAAAATGCTGCTGGAACTGCTGAACAACTAGGTCGCTTCCCCTTCCAACTGCAATAATAATAGAGTGCCGGACTAATTTTATCCGCAGCCGATGTGCCTCCGCATAACAACACCCGTTCTGAAGCCACCGCAGCGATTTTCACTCTGAAATTACTATGGCTAAAGTTGAAAAAAAAGTGTACAAGTTCTCTTTGCGCAACTGCTTAATAACAGACGCAAATGAGCCGATCATCCCGGGAATACCCTGGAAAACCGTCTCAAAACACGTTTGAAGGCTTCCAAATGCAATGCAAGGCGCGGCGTATAAATTGCCGCGGCAGGCCGGGAACCCGTTCCAGCCCGCAACTATCCCAATAAAACTTCATTTGCTTTGAAATGCCTTAAGTATTGACCGTTGGTCACAGGTCAACAATGTTTTTCATCGTTATCAAGGAGCTGCTTCAATGGTTTTTACTCCGCGTGAACACGCCATCAAGGAAATTGCCGAGACTCTCGCTGTTGCCCCCTGCAAGGAACCGGAGCTTAGCAACACCCAACGTTCCGATATGTTCGGCAGAGATGTGTTCAATATGCGCGCCATGCGCGAACGCCTGCCCAAAGGGGTGTTCCAGCGTCTGGAGCAAACCATTAAAAACGGCGCTCAAATGAACCCGTCAGACGCCGATGTAATTGCCAGCGCCATGAAAGACTGGGCCATGGAGCGCGGCGCCACTCACTACACCCACTGGTTCCAACCCATGACCGGCACCACCGCTGAAAAACACGATACGTTTCTTACCCCCACTTCAGACGGTCAGGTCATCAGTCAGTTTTCCGGCGACATGCTCATTCAGGGCCAGCCGGATGCGTCCTCGTTCCCCTCAGGAGGTCTGCGCTCCACCTTTGAGGCGCGCGGCTACACGTCCTGGGACCCAACCTCACCCGCCTTCCTGATTTCAGGGCCGTTGGGACGTACCTTATACATCCCAACCGTGTTTTACTCTTACACAGGTGAGTCACTGGATCGCAAAACTCCGCTGCTGCGCTCGGAAGACGCCTTATCCAACCAGTGCGTGCGCCTGATGCGTCTTTTGGGTAATACCAGCGTCACCGGGGTACAGGTAATGATCGGAGTTGAACAGGAATATTTTCTGATTGACCGCCGCCTGTATATGCTGCGCCCCGATCTGATTCTCTCCGGGCGCACCCTTTACGGTGCCCGCCCCCTGAAAGGTCAGGAATTGGAAGACCATTATTTCGGCGCCATTCCCTCCCGGGTGATGGCCTTCATGCAAGATGCGGAAGATCAGTTGTTCGCCCTGGGCATTCCGGTGCTTACCAGACACAATGAAGTTGCCCCGGGCCAGTTTGAAATCGCTCCGGTTTATGAAAGCGCCAACATCGCCACCGATCATAATATGCTGATTATGGAAGTGCTGCGCACCACAGCTGAACGCCACGGTTTTGCCTGTCTTTTCCACGAAAAACCGTTCACCGGAGTGAACGGCTCAGGCAAGCACAACAACTGGTCGCTGCGCGATTCCAACGGCTATAACCTGCTGGAACCGGGCGACACCCCCCGCGACAACGCCCAGTTTCTGCTGTTTCTGGCCGCTGTGCTCAGGGCCATGCACAAACACCCTGAAACCATGCGCATAGGCACAGTGGGAGCCAGCAACGACCACCGTCTGGGCGCGCATGAAGCCCCTCCGGCTATTCTGTCGGTATATCTCGGCGAACAACTTACCTCGATAATCAAAGCCATTGCGGGCAAACAGGATGGTTCGCCTTCTTGGGGCAGTCGCACCATGGAAATCGGCGTGTCCATTCTGCCACCTATGCCCATAGACGTGTCCGACAGAAACCGTACCAGCCCCATGGCCTTTACCGGCAACCGCTTTGAATTCAGAGCCGGCGGCTCTTCACAGTCGGTGGCCCCCATAAACATCGCTTTAAACGCCGCAGTTGCATCTGCCTTGGACGATATTTCCAGTGATCTGGAAAAATCAATAGCGGCCGGCGTTCCCCTGCTTAAAGCCGTACAGGATTTGCTGGCCCGTCTGTTCCAAGAGCATGAACCGATTATTTTCAACGGGAATAATTACTCTGAAGAATGGAAAAAAGAAGCGCAGAGACGGGGCCTTCCCAATTACAGCAACACCGTGGTGGCACTTGAGCAATACAGTCGCCCCGATGTGATGAAGGTGTTCTGCTCACACGGGGTGCTGTCGGAACGCGAATTGCTGGCCCGTCAAGGCATCCTGATTGAAAATTATGTACGTACTGTATCCATTGAAGCTCAGGTTGCGCTTTCACTGGGCCGCACCAGTATTATGCCGGCGGTATTATCATGGCAGAAAGATCTGGCTGATTTAATCCTCAGCACCCGCCAGGTTGTTGGGACGGACACTCCCATGCCGGAAGAAACGGTGTTCGCCCGCTTGCGCAGCCACTCTACCGCTTTAATCGAAGAGTTGGATAAACTGGAAGCAGTATGGAATGAACTCAATACAATTGAGGAACCCATAAAAGCAGCCCGTTTCGCCCGCGACTATGTACTGCCGCGCATGCGTTCCTGCCGGGCGGAAGCGGATGCCCTGGAAGAAATTATGGACAACCGCCGCTGGCCGCTGCCTTCCTATGAGGAAATGCTCTGGTTGAATTAATCTCTCTAAAAGCGTATGCAGTTTAAAACGGCACTGCTGAAGACAATAAGGATTTTACTATGCAGTTCACCAAAATGCACGGTTTAGGCAATGACTATATCTATATCAGTCTGTTCACAGAAACTGTAAATGACCCGGCTGCCCTGTCCCGCGCCATGAGCGATCGTCATTTCGGTGTGGGCTCCGACGGTATTGTGCTTATCGGTCCGGCCAGTCCCGGCAAAGACGCCGACTTCCGGATGCAGATGTACAACTCCGACGGCTCGGAAGCGGAAATGTGCGGCAATGCCATTCGCTGTGTGGGCAAATTCGTGTACGATAACGGCCTGACCAATCAGACTACCCTAAAGGTCGAAACACTGGCCGGGATCAAAATTCTCGATCTGACTGTACAAAACGGCAGAGTAACCAGTGTTCGGGTGGACATGGGTGAGCCGCAACTCAAACCGGAACTCATTCCCATGACCGTTTCCGGCGAAGACTTTATCGGGCAGGAAATCAGCGCGAACGGACAAATCTGTACCGCCACGGCAGTCTCCATGGGTAATCCGCATCTGGTCATTCCCATGCCGGATATTGCCGGGCTTGATCTGCCCGCCATTGGGCCGCAGTTTGAAAATCACCCGCTGTTTCCGCGCCGCACCAATACGGAATTCATCGAAAACCCGGATATGGACAATATCAAGATGCGCGTTTGGGAAAGAGGCGCCGGAGAAACTCTGGCCTGCGGCACCGGCGCGTCCGCTTCCCTGGTGGCCTCGGTGCTGGCGGGAAAAGCCAACCGCAAAGCCACTGTACACCTGCTGGGCGGCGACCTGATTGTGGAGTGGGATGAACAAACCAATCATGTATTTATTGATGGACCGGCCACAACCGTGTTCACCGGCGTGTGGGAATAACTCCGCAAGCTCCGAAACTGATTAACCATTGTCAAACAGCTTGGCAATTCGCAATATTTTAAGGAGATCTTTCAATGACTCTCGTCAACAGCAACTACCTCAAACTGCCGGGCAGTTATCTGTTTTCTGAAATCGCACGTCGGGTGGCGGCTTTCAGCGCTGAAAATCCTGATGCTCAGATTATCCGAATGGGTATAGGCGACGTCACCCGCCCCCTGCCTCAAGCAGTAATCAACGCCATGTGCGAGGCGGCGCGCGAGCAGGGCGCCCCTGAAGGATTTAAAGGCTACGGGCCGGATCACGGCTATATGTTCCTGCGCGAATTGATTGCCGAACATGACTTTGCCGCGCGTGGAGTTAAGGTTGACCCTGATGAGATTTTCATCAGTGACGGCGCCAAGTGCGACGTGGGCAATTTCCAGGAGATTTTCGCACAGGATAATACCATTGCCATTACCGATCCGGTCTATCCGGTTTATGTCGATTCCAACGTCATGGCTGGCCGGGGGGGCGAACTTCAGCCCAACGGCGAGTGGAGCAACTTCATCTATCTGCCCTGCACGGCTGAAAACAACTTTGAACCTGCTCTGCCGCAACGCCGCCCCGACCTGATTTATCTGTGTTACCCCAACAATCCCACCGGCACCACCCTGACCAGGGACCAGCTTGCCCGCTGGGTGGAATACGCACGTGAAAACAAGTCTGTCATTTTGTTCGACGCCGCGTATGAAGTGTTCATTTCCGAGCCCGACGTACCGCACAGCATTTATGAAATTCCGGGTGCAGACGAAGTTGCGGTTGAATTCCGCAGTTTCTCAAAAACCGCCGGGTTTACAGGGTTACGCTGTGCCTACACGGTCGTGCCTCACAAACTTACGGCAAAAAGCCCCAACGGGGAAGACACGCCGCTGAACCCGCTTTGGGCGCGCCGCATGAGTACCAAGTATAACGGCTGTCCCTATGTGGTACAGAAAGCCGCAGCAGCAATATATTCACCGGAAGGACGGAAGCAGGTGCTGGAAAACGTTGCCTACTATATGAACAACGCCAAAATCATCCGTGACGCCCTGAAAAACGCCGGGCACACCCTATTCGGCGGTGTTAACGCGCCTTATGTCTGGCTGAAAACCCCCGACAACATGCTCTCATGGGATTTCTTTGACCTGATGCTGAACAAATACAATATTGTGGGTACTCCGGGCGCGGGCTTCGGTCCCTCCGGCGAAGGTTACTTCCGCCTCACCGCGTTCGGCAGTATGGAAAACACCAAAGCGGCCATGCAGAGGCTGTTAAAGTAACGTCAATTTAAACAATGCCAAGGATTTTGTCATGGACAATCAATTCCCCGTAAAAGGACCTCTCCTTTATGAAGGCAAGGCCAAACGCATTTACTCCACAGATAACCCGGCTGAATTGCTGGTTGAATACAAAAACTCGCTTACCGCCTTCAACGCTTTAAAGAAAGATACTCTGGAAGGCAAAGGCGAACTGAATAATAAAATCAGCTCGTGCCTGTTCAAATATCTTGCCGACAACGGCGTTGAAAACCACTGGGTGCGCCAAGTGGACAATATCCATCAGATAGTGCGCAGCATGACCATTATCCCGGTTGAAGTGATTGTGCGTAACATCGCCACCGGCTCGCTGGTCAAACGATTGGGAGTTAAGGACGGCCTTAAACTGGCCTTTCCGCTGGTGGAATACTGCTACAAAAGCGACGAGTTGGGTGATCCGCTGATTATCCACGACCATGCAGTGCTCTTCGGCTGGGCCACAGATGAACAGTTGAGCAAGATCAAGCAGATTTGCCTGGAAGTCAACCGCCTGCTTACGGAGCTGTTTGACCGTCTGGGTATTATCCTGGTGGATTTCAAACTGGAATTCGGTCTGGACAGTCAGGGCAGACTGATGCTGGCTGATGAAATTTCACCGGATACCTGCCGCTTCTGGGATAAGGAAACCATGACCAAGCTGGATAAAGACCGCTTCCGGCAAGACTTGGGGGATGTGCTTGGAGCGTACCGGGAAATTTGGACGCGGTTGCAAAAGTTTTTTAACAATTGACCAACCTGCGGTGTCGTAACCGCTTAAGGCTTGGGGTTACAAACCCATAATGAATAACAGAACACAAAGCAGGACTTACGGTAAATGCTGAAGCCACAGGATTGTTGTAATTGACTGCAGGCCGGAGTAGTGTTCGACTTGATGAAGGCTGGCTTTTCTGCCGCTTTGTTTCTTGTTGCCGGTGTTCCGGAACCGGAAGAAGTATAAGTTTAAGTTAATAAGGCGGCGTCAAATGTTAATACGCGATTACACCGCCCCTTGAATTCCGGGGTTAATCAGCGTTCCTGTTATTACGAGAGACAGCATATGTGTGGGATTATCGGTTATGCAGGCCGCAGGGACTCTATCCCCTGCATAGTGGAAGGATTGCGACGGCTTGAGTACCGTGGCTACGATTCCGCCGGTGTAGCATATATCAACTCCGGTGAAATTGTCACCGTACGTGCCGAGGGCAAGCTGCATGCCCTGGACGAAAAACTGGCTGCTATGCCGAAAATATCAGTTCATACCGGCATCGGGCATACCCGCTGGGCAACCCACGGGGTGCCGGCTGAACGCAACGCCCACCCCCATCGCAGCAGTGACAACCGCATTGTTATTGTCCATAACGGCATTATCGAAAATTTTGAAGAGCTGAAAATAGAGCTGACCAACAAAGGTTATACTTTCGCCTCAGAAACAGATACCGAGGTGCTGGCAAATCTCATTGCTGAAGGGCTCAAGCATACCGGATCCAGCCTGGAAGCGTTTGCTTGGGCTTTGCGCCAGGCAAAGGGGGCTTATGCGGTGGCAATGCTTTCCCTGGAAGAACCGGAGGTGATTTATGCCGCCCGTCTGTTCGCCCCTCTGCTGCTGGGGATTGGTCAGGGCGAAAATTTCGTAGCCTCTGATATTCCCGCTTTCCTGCCTTATACCCGCGATGTGGCCTTTCTGGACGATGGGGAAATCGCCAGAATAGACAGTGAATCGTGGCAGGTACTGCGCCTGGCTGACCTCACGCCAGTGCAAAAGAAAATCACCACTATTGAATGGGATATGCAGGCAGCCCAGAAAGACGGCTACCCCCACTTCATGCTCAAGGAAATTTTCGAGCAACCCAAAGTGATTTTCGACTGCCTTACCGGCGCCCTGCCCAGCGGACGCAGCCGCAAACACCAAACCGTCAATTTGCCCGAACTCGATGATTTGCCCGTACCGGAGCGTCTGCATATTGTTGCCTGCGGAAGTTCATATCACGCGGGACTTTGGGGACAATATCTGTTCGAGTCGTGGGCCAGACTGCCGGTAAGCGTGGAAATCGCTTCAGAGTTCCGATACCGCGATGTGATTCTGAATAAGGATTCAATGGTGCTGGCCATCAGCCAGTCGGGCGAAACTGCCGACACCCTTGCCGGAATGGAACTGGCAAAATCTTTGGGAGCCACGGTTATTGGTCTGTGCAATGTGGTTGGTTCGTCGGTGGCGCGTGAGGCGGATCAGGTGCTGTTCACCCAAGCGGGACCGGAAATCAGCGTGGCTTCAACCAAGGCCGTATGCTCGCAAATGATCTGTCTGGCCCTCATGGCCTTATACTGGGGCCAAAAGAAAGGAACCATTTCCGAGCTGCAATTCAAAGAAGCGATCCGGGCATTGAAAAATCTGCCCACAAAAGTAGACTTGGCTTTGCCCACCATGCGCAATAAGGCCATTGCCCTTGCCAAGCGCTATCATAAGACCAAACGTGCATTCTTCATCGGACGCGGACACTGTTACCCCCTGGCCATGGAGGGGGCGCTTAAACTGAAGGAACTGGCCTATATTTCCGCTGAAGGCTATGCGGCCGGGGAAATGAAGCACGGCCCCATTGCACTGGTAGACCCGGAGCTGATTACCTTTGCCCTGGCCCTGGATGACCCTCTCTTCCCGAAAGTGAAGTCCAATATTGAGGAAATGCAGGCGCGTCGCGGCAAAGTGGTAGCCATTACAAATGCCAAAACCGATATTAAAGCTGAACAGATCTGGCGTTTGCCGGCATCATACGGGCCTCTGGCAGCGTTTTTCGTCTTGCCGGCCCTGCAACTGGTCAGCTATGAGATCGCTGTTGCCCTTGGCTGCGATGTGGATCAGCCGCGCAACCTGGCAAAAAGCGTGACCGTGGAATAACCATAATATTCAATATTCTTTGCAGAGCAAACGGTAAATATAGTTGACAATTGACCCGTCCGGCACTACGCGCCCTAATCTGATCGAATTGGCAACAGGGCTGAGCTTAAGCTTTAAAATCCTCTTGCTCGGGGCTGCTGATGATAGGGGCTTTAAAAACGTTATACTTGTCCACAGCAAAAACTCAAGGAACACAGAATGCAAGTTAAACGTATCTTTGTTGAAAAACGGCATGAACACGCGGCAGAAGCCCGCTCCCTTTTCAACGACTTGAAAGACAGCCTGCATCTGGCCGGCTTGCGCAAAGTGCGCATACTGAATCGCTATGATGTGCAGGGGCTGGATGCAGCCCAGCTTCAGGAAAGTCTGACCACTGTGTTCGCCGAGCCCATGGTGGACGACTGCTATCTGGAAGAATTTCCCAAGCAACCCACCGACCGGATCTTCGGGGTGGAATATCTGCCGGGCCAATATGATCAACGCGCCGACAGTGCCGCCCAGTGCCTGAAAGTAGCAAGCCGCGCGGAAACAATCCGGGTGCGCTGCGGTAAGGTATATGTGCTGTGTGGTGACATCTCCGACGCGGAGTTCGCCAAGGTCAAGGCTTATCTGATCAATAGCGTAGATCAGCGGGAAGCCGCCCTGAAAAAACCGGAAACCTTGCAGGAAGCCTTCCCACCGCCTGCGGCGGTGCCGTTTGTAACCGGCTTTATTCACATGAATGCCACTGACCTGGAAGCAATGCGCAAAGACTGGGGACTGGCCATGAGCCCGGAAGATCTGGCATTCGCTCAGGACTATTTCAAGAACCGGGAAAACCGTGACCCTTCTGAAACGGAAATCCGCATTCTGGATACTTACTGGTCGGATCATTGCCGCCACACAACGTTCAACACAGAACTAACCGATATCCGCATCGAGGACGGCCCCTACAAGGCCGCCCTGGAAAGGGCCCTGGAATCGTATCTGGACATGCGCCGGACTCTGTATGGAAACGACCGTCGCCGCCCCCCCTGTCTAATGGACCTGGCCACTATCGGGGCCCGCTGGGCCAAGAAAAAAGGCTGGCTCACCAACCAGGAAGTGAGCGAAGAAAACAACGCCTGCAGTGTGGTAATTGAGGTGAGCACCTCCACTGGCCCGGAAGAATGGTTGTTAATGTTCAAAAATGAAACTCATAACCACCCCACAGAAATAGAACCGTTCGGCGGCGCAGCCACCTGCTTGGGCGGGGCCATTCGCGACCCGCTTTCCGGGCGCGCCTATGTTTATCACGCCATGCGCATTTCCGGAGCGGCCGACCCACGCACGCCGCTTGAGCAGACCTTGGCCGGCAAACTGCCTCAGCGCAAAATTACCAAAGAGGCAGCCCGGGGCTTTTCATCCTACGGCAACCAAATCGGCCTGGCCACCGGCTATGTGCAGGAGCACTATCATCCCGGCTTCATGGCCAAGCGCATGGAAGTGGGCGCCGTTATAGGGGCCGCCCCCCGGGCGCATGTGCGCCGCGAAAGTCCGGCCCCGGGCGACGTGGTGATTTTGGTAGGCGGACGCACCGGCCGCGATGGTATCGGCGGCGCCACCGGTTCCTCCAAAGAACACGACGCAGCCAGTATCAACACCTGCGGCGCGGAAGTGCAAAAAGGCAACGCCCCGGAAGAACATAAAATTCAGCGACTGTTCCGCAAACCGGAAGTTGCCCGGTTAATCAAAAAATGTAACGACTTTGGTGCGGGCGGCGTATCCGTAGCTATTGGCGAGCTGGCCCCCGGTCTGGAAATAGATCTCCACTTGGTACCCCGAAAATATGAAGGGCTGAACAGCACGGAAATAGCCATTTCTGAATCACAGGAGCGCATGGCTGTGGTACTTGCCCCGGAAGATAAGGCCGCATTTATGGAGCATTGCGCCAGGGAAAACCTGGAAGCCACTCAGGTAGCTGTAGTTACTGCGGAACCGCGTTTGGTAATGCGCGACAAAGATGCCGTGGTGGTAAATGTGGCTGCAGACTTCCTCGACTCCGCCGGAGCACCGCGCAGTCAGGCGGCAGTCATTACCCAACCCGCTCCACAGTCATATTTCAAGCCGAGAGCTGACTCCGGCACCTTGCGGGCGGCGACTCAGGCAATTCTTTCCGATCTGAACGTCTGCTCGCAAAAAGGTCTGGTGGAAATGTTCGACTCCACTATTGGCGCGGGCAGCGTGTTGACACCCTATGGCGGCAAATACGCCAACACCTTCACTGAGGCCATGGTGGCCAAAATCCCGGTGCAGGGCAAGGAAACCAGCACTGTTTCGGTAATGAGTTCCGGATTCAACCCGTTCCTGGCGGAATGGAGCCCGTTTCACGGCGGCCTGTTTGCAGTGGTGGAAGCGGTAACTCGGGCAGTAGCCACCGGAGCCCGTCTGGAAGACTTGCGCTTGAGTTTGCAGGAATATTTTGAACGTCTGGGCACTGACCCCGCCCGCTGGGGCAAGCCAACCGCCGCTCTGCTTGGGGCGCTGATCGCCCAAAAACGCCTTGGACTGGCGGCTATCGGCGGAAAAGACTCCATGTCCGGTACGTTCAGGGCGGAAGACTCCGACCGTGAACTCAACGTTCCTCCTACGCTCATTGCTTTTGCGGCAGCACCGGCCAATATAGTGGATATCATCAGTCCGGAATTCAAAGATGTGGACAGTCCGGTCTATCTGCTGCGCGCGCCGCTCTACCCCGACGGCACACCCGATTTCGATGAATTCAAACGCAATATGCAGACCCTGAACCGACTGATTTCACGCGGCAAAGTGCCCGCTGCCCACGGTGTGCGTTCCGGCGGTATGGTGGAGGCGTTGTGCAAAATGAGTTTCGGAAACATGATCGGAGTAAGCCTGAATGCGGATCTGACTCTGGAAGAACTGACCACCCCACTTTACGGTTCAGTGATTATTGAAGGGTTCCTTGACGCTGATCTGGAAGGATTGCCCCAGATCAAACAAATCGGAACAACCAACAACCGCGGCACTCTGGAGTGGAAAGGCGAAAAAATCAAACTCACCGAACTTCTGCCCGTCTGGGAAGAACCTTTGGAAAGCGTGTTCCCAACCCGCGCCATGCCTGCGGCCCGCCCTAAGGATACTCCTTTTGTTGAACCGCAAGACTGGAAAGAACGCAACTACGCCTATCCTAAAACCAGCGTGCCCGCTCCTCGGGTGGCAATTCTCGCCCTGCCCGGCACCAACTGCGAGTATGACACCAAGCGCGCCTTTGAGCTGGCCGGCAGCGCCCCGATTGAGCCGTTCATTTTCTGCAACCAAAGCGCATTCGATGCGCAAAAATCCTGTGAGCAGTTCGCCCAACTGGTTCGCAACTCACAAATTCTGGTTCTGCCGGGTGGTTTTTCCGCCGGAGACGAGCCAGAGGGCTCCGGCAAGTTCTTTGTGTCTGTATTTCGCAATGCCCAAGTCCGCGACGCAGTTGAAGACCTACTCCATAACCGCGACGGCCTGATTCTGGGTATTTGCAACGGCTTCCAGGCATTGGTCAAAACCGGTCTATTGCCGTTCGGGCATATCCGGAATCTGGACGAAAACGCCCCTACTCTTTCCTATAATAACATCGGCCGCCACATTTCCCAGATTGTCCGCACCCGGGTGGCGTCGGTCAAATCGCCTTGGCTGGCCTTGCATGAGGTAGGTGATATACATATGATGGCGGTATCGCACGGCGAAGGCCGTTTTACCGCTCCCAACGCGACATTAAAGCAGTTGTTTGAAAACGGGCAGGTCACCTTCCAGTATGTTGACCTGAAAGGTACGATCAGTCTGGAAACTCCGTTCAATCCCAATGGCTCTGATTTTGCAATTGAGGGCATTTGCTCTCCCGATGGTCGCATTCTGGGCAAGATGGGCCATACGGAGCGCTCCGGTTCCGGACTGCTGATCAACAATGCGTATGGAGACTTCAATCAGAAACTGTTTGCGGGCGGGGTAAAATACTTCAGCTAGTGGCTGGGGAGCTATTCCCAACCTTGAACAATCACTGCTTGATTGAGGCTTCAAGCCGTAATATCCTACGCCTGGGTATGCTTCTCTTGGGGCTGCGGAAAATTCGTCAAATTCCGCAGCCCGGTATTCTGTTGCGGAACTAAAATGTCAACCGCTAATTCTGTTCCAGATTATAAATATTCACCCAAATGACGGCCGTGGCTAAGCAGAGCAATCGCCGGTTTACAATTACCAAAAACAATCCATCATCTGAAACTACACTTGCCGGTTATCAATTCGAACTTAGTTTATAATCTACCAAAAAACAATCAAAGGCCCTTGCTATTTTTGTTTGTTTGTTATATGTAGACCTACTTGTGCCTTAAACTTCAGCTGAATCACAACCAAAGGTGGTCAGTTGCCTATAGCTATAAAAAATTTGCTGGACATCGGCCTTTCAGAACTGCGAGCAACCCTTTGCGTGGGCTCGCTTTTTCAGCTTGTAGACAGGTTTTTCAGCAAGCGGACCTGAGGCGGATTCCGGCTATCCAGCCTTTAAACCGGCCCTAGGCGGTATAAATGCATGTTTTGTGTGCTAACCGGTCAATTCTCGAGGTATAATTCATGACTCAACTTGTCAAAGAATTTGGTAAAATTTCCGTAGCCCTTTCAGTGCCCCATCTTCTCAACTTGCAGGTGGATTCCTACAAGCGCTTCCTGCAGGAAGGAGTGTCACCCGAAGCACGCAACCCGGATGAAGGTCTGGAAGCGGTATTCCGTTCCGTTTTCCCTATAGAAGACTTTAACCGCACGGCCAGCCTGCAATACGTCAGTCACGAAGTGGGCGAGCCCAAATATGACCAGAGCGAATGCATCAGCAAAGGTTTGACCTATGAAGCTCCTATCCGCATCAAAGTGCAGCTCATTGTGTTTGACGTAGATGAAACTACCGGCAACCGCAGTGTTGAACATGTTAAAGAGCAGGATATTTACTTCGGCACTGTACCGCTGATGACTGAAAAAGGCACTTTCATCATCAACGGTACAGAACGGGTTATCGTTAACCAATTACAACGCTCTCCCGGCATTCTCTACGAGCATGATTCAGGTAAAACCCACTCGAGCCGCAAGGTGCTCTATTCCTGCCGGATTATTCCCATGCGCGGTTCCTGGCTTGACTTTGACTACGACCATAAAGACATCCTCTATGTGCGCATTGACCGTCGCCGCAAAATGCCCGCCACTATTCTGTTCAAAGCTATGGGCATGGGCAAGGAAGACATTCTCAACTACTTCTATAAAAAGGAGACCTACCAGATTAAAGGTATGCAGACCTTTATGGAAGTGCGCAAGGATCTGTACCGTAAAGAGCTTGCCTATACCGACCTTCTGGACGCAAACGGCGAAGTGGTAACCAAAGAAGGCCGTCCTATTACTAAAAAGGCCTGGCGCCAGCTTGCCGACAGCGGCGTGGAATATATTGAAGTAGCTCCGAACACACCTATCGGCCTGTTCCTGGCGGAAGACATCATTCACCCGGAAACCGGGGAAGTCATGGCCCAGGCGGCTGACGAAATCACCCCAGACCTGTTCGGGAACCTGCGTGAAAACCTGATTGAAAAGGTGGTGGTGCTGCACACCCGCGGCACGGAAACGTCGTCTTCCATTCGCGACACCCTGGTGTTAGATAAAATTGAAGATACCATTCAGGCTCAGGTGGAAATTTACCGCCGCCTGCGTCCCAGCTCACCGCCCACCCCGGAAATAGCGGCCACTTTCTTTGACAATATTTTCCGCAATTCCGATTACTATGACCTGTCTCCGGTAGGTCGCTACAAACTCAACCAACGTTTGGGCCTGCATGAACCGCCTGATCTGAAAACTCTGTCTGATGAAGATATTCTCCAGGCGGTGAAGGCGCTGACCTTCCTTAAAGATACCCACGGCCCGGCCGATGATATAGACCACCTGGGCAATCGACGCGTGCGCCCGGTGGGTGAACTGGTGGAAAACCAATACCGCATCGGTCTGGTGCGCATGGAGCGTGCCATTAAAGAGCGGATGAGTCTGCAGGAAGTTTCCACCCTGATGCCCCATGACCTGATCAACCCGAAACCGGTTGCCGCCGTGCTGAAAGAATTCTTCGGCACATCCCAGCTTTCCCAGTTCATGGATCAGACCAATGCACTGTCGGAAGTTACCCACAAGCGCCGCCTGTCGGCGCTCGGCCCCGGCGGCCTCACCCGCGAGCGGGCCGGCTTTGAGGTGCGTGACGTGCATACATCGCACTATGGACGTATCTGCCCCATTGAAACACCGGAAGGGCCGAACATCGGCTTGATCGTGTCGCTAACCACTTACGCCAAGGTCAACGACTACGGCTTTATTGAAACTCCCTACCGAGTGGTGAAGGAAGGTCGGGTAACCGATGAAGTGATCTACCTTGACGCATCCGCGGAAAACGATGAGGTAATCGCTCAGGCCGATGCCCCGCTGGATGAGAATGGTTATTTCACCAGCCCCTACCTCACTGCCAGAACCAAGGGCGACGTGCTGACCATGCTGCCGGAAGAAATTACCCTGATGGATATTTCTCCCAGCCAGATGGTGTCCATTTCCGCCGCCCTGATCCCCTTCCTGGAACACGACGACGCCAACCGCGCCCTGATGGGATCAAACATGCAGCGTCAGGCAGTGCCCCTGTTGCGCAATGAACAGCCCCTGGTGGGGACAGGCATGGAAGGCGACGTGGCCAAAGACTCAGGCGCCTGCATCATTGCTGAAGGCCCGGGGGTAATCCGGTTTGTGGACGCTGAGAGGATCATCGTGTCTTACGAACCTACCGCTGACGGTTCTTCTCTGTATAAAGAAACCGGCGGCGTGCATACCTATACCCTGCAGAAATATCACAAGTCCAATCAAAACTCCTGTTTCGGGCAGAAGCCGATTTGTCTGCCCGGACAGGTGGTGAAAAAAGGCGATATCCTGGCAGACGGCCCTGGTATTCAGGAAGGAGAGCTGGCGCTTGGCAAAAACCTGCGCGTGGCTTTCATGCCATGGTGCGGCTATAACTTTGAAGACTCCATTCTTATTTCCGAACGCTGCGTGAAAGAAGATACCTTCACCTCCGTGCATATTGAAGAATTTGAAGTAGTAGCCCGCGACACTAAGCTCGGCCCGGAAGAAATCACCCGCGATATTCCCAACGTGGGTGAAGATATTCTCAAAAACCTTGACGAAAGCGGAATCATCCGGCTTGGCGCCAATGTCAAGGCTGAAGATATTCTGGTAGGCAAAATCACCCCTAAGGGCGAGACCCAGCTCACCCCGGAAGAAAAACTGCTGCGCGCCATTTTCGGAGACAAGGCGCGCGATGTGAAAAACACTTCACTTAAAGTGCCGCCAGGAATTGAGGGTACGGTTATTGAAGTGAAAGTGTTCAACCGCCGCTCCGGCGACAAAGACGAACGCACTCTGAATATTGAAGATTACGAGCTGGATAAACTCGGGCAGAAAGAAGCCGACCATATCCACGCCCTGTCTGACGTAGTCCGTGAACGCATTCTGGACATCGCCAACGGTGACAGCCTGGCTCAGGATATTCCGGGCAATAAAAAAGGCGACGTGATCGCCGTGGCCGGAGCTCAGGTCAGTGCAGAACTTCTTGCCGATATTCCGATTAAGAAACTGGCTGGAGTGTTCAGAAGTGCGGCTGTAAACGACGCGGTGACTAAAATCCTCAACGACTACGATCGCCAGGTTGCTTTCATTCAGGAGCTTTATGATTCTAAACGGGAAAAAGCCACTGAAGGAGACGATCTGCCCCCCGGCGTGATCAAGATGATCAAGGTTTACATCGCAGTCAAACGCAAACTGGCGGTGGGCGATAAAATGGCCGGCCGTCACGGAAACAAGGGGGTCGTATCCAATATTCTGCCCATTGAAGACATGCCCTTCTTTGCCGACGGTACCCCGGTGGACATTGTGCTCAACCCCCTGGGCGTTCCCTCACGTATGAATATCGGCCAGATTATGGAAACGCACCTTGGCTGGGCCTCAAAAGAACTGGGTGCACAACTGGCGGCACTGATTGACTCAGGCGCGGCCATGCAGAGTGTCCGCAATGACGTGAAAGCCATGTTCGACTCCAAGCAAATCAACGAAATGGTGGACGGCATGGATGACGAAACCTTGCGCAAGGCAGTGCTTAAACTGCGCGAAGGCATTGTTTCCAAAACCCCGGTGTTCGACGGCGCCTCGGAAGATGAAATCTGGAGTTGGCTGGAAAAAGCCGGTCTACCCGAAGACGGCAAAACCACCCTTTATGACGGCCGCACAGGCGAGCCGTTCCACAGCCGGGTAACCACCGGAATTATGTATATGCTGAAACTGCACCACCTGGTTGACGAAAAAATCCACGCCCGTTCCACCGGCCCCTACTCACTGGTCACCCAGCAGCCGCTTGGCGGTAAAGCCCAGTTCGGCGGCCAGCGTCTTGGGGAAATGGAAGTGTGGGCCCTGGAAGCATACGGCGCAGCCTACCTGTTGCAGGAGTTCCTCACTGTCAAGTCAGACGATGTGACCGGTCGTGTAAAGATGTATGAAAAGATCGTAAAGGGAGACAACTTCCTGGAAGCCGGTCTGCCTGAATCGTTTAACGTGTTGGTGAAAGAACTGATGTCGCTTGGCCTTGACGTGACCCTGCATCAGGAAGAAGAAAAGAAAAAAGGTCGCCGTATGGAATTCTTTGAGCAGACTCTGGAAGCCAACCGCCTGGCAGACGAAGAAGAGCAAAGCTCGCTGTCCGCCCGCTTTGTTGAGCCGGAAGTGTACGTTGACGACAGTGAAGAATATGCTGATGACAACAACGATAATGATGATTACGACGATATGTTCAACAACTCCGAGGAACAGGAAGAACCGGCTGAGCCGGAAGACTTCAACGATGAAAAGTGAGAAAAGTGATCGACCCGGCGGTAACAGCAAAAAACATCATTAGCAAGCACCTTTTATTTAAAAGGAATACAATATGAGTTTGGATGAATTGTTCAGCATAAGAGACTCCTCAAGCAACGTGGCCAATATCGCAAACATCAAGAACTTAAAGGCGATTCAGATTTCAATCGCCTCTCCGGAAGTGATCCGCGAATGGTCGTACGGCGAAGTGAAAAAGCCTGAAACCATCAACTACCGCACCTTCAAGCCGGAACGCGACGGTCTGTTTTGCGCTAAAATTTTCGGCCCGGTTAAGGACTATGAGTGTAACTGCGGAAAATATAAGCGCATGAAGCACCGCGGCATTGTCTGCGAAAAATGTGGGGTTGAGGTAATTGCCTCCAAAGTGCGCCGTGAACGTATGGGCCATATCCAACTGGCAGCCCCGGTAGCACACATCTGGTTTTTGAAAACTTTGCCGTCCAAAATCGGCACCCTGCTCGATATGACCATGGCTGATTTGGAAAAGGTGCTTTATTTCGACTCTTACATTGTGCTTGAACCAGGTGAGACTAATCTGTCTAAAATGCAGGTTATTTCAGAAGATCAGTACTTGCAGGTAGTTGACCGCTACGGCGAAGAAGCCTGCCGGGTTGGCATGGGTGCTGAAGCCGTGCGTACTCTGCTTGAAGAAATCAACCTGGAAGAACTGCGCAATCAATTGCGGGAAGAATCACAGGCCACCCGCTCGCAAACTAAGAAAAAGAAGCTGACCAAACGGCTTAAAGTAATTGAGGCGTTCATTGATTCCAATAACAGGCCGGAATGGATGATTCTGGAAGTAATTCCGGTTATTCCGCCGGAGTTGCGTCCGTTGGTGCCGCTGGACGGCGGCCGGTTCGCCACTTCCGATCTGAACGACCTTTACCGCCGGGTAATTAACCGCAACAACCGTTTGAAACGACTGATGGAACTGGGCGCGCCTGAAATCATCATCCGCAACGAAAAACGGATGCTTCAGGAAGCGGTTGACGCCCTGTTCGATAACGGACGCCGCGGACGCGCCATTACCGGCACCAACGGGCGGGCGCTTAAGTCTTTGTCTGACATGATTAAAGGGAAACAAGGCCGTTTCCGGCAGAACCTGCTTGGTAAACGTGTGGACTACTCCGGGCGTTCCGTAATTGTAGTAGGGCCGAAACTGAAACTGCACCAGTGCGGTCTGCCCAAAAAAATGGCCCTGGAATTGTTCAAGCCGTTCATCTACTCCAAATTGGAAGAACGGGGCTTGGCTTCTACTATTAAGAGCGCCAAGAAAATGGTGGAACGCGAAGACCTGGTGGTTTGGGACATTCTGGAAGAAGTGGTGCGTGAATATCCCATTCTGCTGAACCGCGCCCCCACTCTGCACCGCTTGGGTATTCAGGCCTTTGAACCGCTGCTGGTGGAAGGCAAGGCCATTCAACTGCACCCGCTGGTCTGCTCGGCCTATAACGCCGACTTCGACGGCGACCAGATGGCTGTTCACCTTCCCTTATCCATTGAAGCCCAAATTGAATGCCGCGTATTGCTGATGAGCACCAACAACATTCTGTCCCCGGCAAACGGAAGCCCGATTATCGTGCCCAGCCAGGATATAGTGCTTGGTCTCTACTACATGACTGTTGCCCGCTCCTTTGAAAAAGGCGAAGGCATGACTTTCTGTGCGCCATGGGAAGTAATCGCGGCCTACGATGCCGGAGTTGTGGCTCTGCACGCTAAAATCAAAGTGCGTATGGAAGACGGAAGTATTGTAGATACAACCCCGGGCAGAATTATTATTTGGGAAACCTTGCCTGAGGGCATCCCGTTTGCCAACGTGAACACTGTGCTGAGTAAAAAAGCCATTGCCCGTCTGGTGGGCGAAGCTCACGCCGAAGCCGGGGCCAAAACCACAGTTATCCTGTGTGACCGCCTTAAAGATATCGGCTATGAATTCGCGACTATTGCCGGCATCACCATTGGGGTGAAAGACCTGCGCATTCCCGACCGCAAGAAGGAAATCATCAATTCCAGCCAGCAGGAAGTGGACAGCATCGAACAGCAATACCGCGACGGGATCATTACCCGAACTGAAAAATACAACAAGGTGGTAGACGTGTGGACCCGCGCCACTCAGGACGTATCTTCCGAAATGATGGCGGAAATTTCATACGACACTGCGGTTGATCCCAAAACCGGAAAGGAAGTGCGTGACTCTTCCCTCAACCCGATATATATGATGAGCGCCTCCGGCGCGCGCGGTAACCAGGACCAGATGAGACAGCTTGCCGGTATGCGCGGGCTGATGGCCAAACCCTCCGGGGAAATTATCGAAACGCCTATTACCTCAAGCTTCCGCGAAGGTCTGACGGTACTTCAATACTTCACCTCCACTCACGGGGCACGTAAAGGCTTGGCTGATACCGCGCTGAAAACCGCCAACTCCGGTTACCTTACCCGTCGCCTGGTTGACGTGGTCCAGGACGTAATTGTGTCTGAGCTTGACTGCGGCACTGTGGACGGCATTGATGTATCCCCGGTAATTAAAGGTGGCGACATCAAAGTGCCCCTGGCCGAACAGATTCTGGGGCGCGTGCTGCTTTATCCGGTCCATGACCCTGAAACTAAGGCGGAACTGTATCCAGCCAACACATTAATTGACGAAAAAATAGCCAGAGACCTCGATTCCCGCGGCATCAGCTCGGTGTCTATCCGCTCGCCACTCACCTGCCAATCTGAACGGGGCGTTTGCTGCCACTGCTACGGACGAGATCTCGCCCGCGGCCATATGGTGAATATCGGCGAAACCGTGGGGATCATTGCAGCCCAATCTATCGGCGAGCCTGGTACCCAACTGACCATGCGTACTTTCCATATCGGCGGTACCGCATCCCGTGAAATCGAGCGCTCAAGCATTGAAAACCAACATGCTGGCCGCGTGGTGATGTCACGGGTAAAAAGTGTGACCAACCGGGACGGTCAGGTAATGGTGTTGGGCAAAAGCGGTCAGATTTCCATTGTGGACGAACAAGGACGCGAACGGGAAAAATACCTGCTGCCCAACGGCGCCAAGCTGTTTGTGACCGAAGGACAGGAAGTGAAGAAAGGCACGTTGATTGCAGAATGGGATCCGTTCAACGAGCCGTTTGTTGCCGAACTTGCCGGAGTGATTAAATTCACCGATATCGTGGACGGCAAGACCTATCAGGAAAAAACTGACGACGCAACCAAGATGAGCACTATCTCGATTATCGAGTATCGCACCACTAACTATCGTCCGTCAATTTCCATTACTGATGAAAACGGAGAAGTGAAATTGCGTGAAGGCACCAACCTCCCAGCAGTATATTCACTGCCGGTTGGAGCAATTTTGATGGTACGCGACAAAGAAGAAGTGGTGGCCGGTGATGTTATTGCCCGTAAGCCGCGCGAGACCTCAAAGACCAAGGACATCGTGGGCGGTTTGCCCCGCGTGGCGGAGCTGTTTGAAGTACGCAAGCCTAAGGATATTGCAGTGGTCTCAGAGATTGACGGCATTGTTTCCTTCAGTGGAGAAACCAAAGGCAAGCGCAAAATCACTGTGTCTCCCGAGGCCGGCGAACCTAAGGAATACCTCATTCCTAAAGGAAAGCATATCACCGTATCTGATGGCGATTTTGTGGAAGCAGGGGAAATGCTTACTGAAGGACATCCGGAATTGCACGATATCCTGGCCATTAAAGGCGAGAAATACCTCGCATCCTACCTGGTGGACGAAATTCAAGACGTGTACCGTTTCCAGGGCGTGGGCATTGACGACAAACACATTGAAGTGATTGTGCGCCAGATGCTCAAGAAAGTAAGCATCATTGATCCGGGGGATACCACCTTCCTGGTAGATGAACAGGTAGACAAAGCTGAATTCAAGGCGGAGAACCTGCGGATTATCGCTGAAGGCGGACAGCCTGCCCAAGCACAATCACTGGTTCTGGGGATAACCCAAGCCTCATTGACCACTTCATCCTTCATTTCGGCGGCTTCCTTCCAGGAAACCACCAAGGTGCTGACTGAAGCGGCCCTGCGCGGCAAGGTAGATAACCTGCGCGGACTGAAGGAAAACGTAATTGTCGGCCGCCTGATTCCCGCAGGTACCGGCTATCGCGAGTACGTCTATTCCGACATCATGGTGCCGGAACAAAAAGAGAAGCCGGATAAATTCCTGGAAGATCTGGAAGAAGATCCTTTGTTAGTGGATATCAACTTGCCGGCGGCTGGTTAAGTGCTTAACATTTACATGATGGAGGGCAGTAATCTGCCCTCCATTTTATTGGTGTGCCATGAATGTATAATCTGCAGGACAGATGATGTGGATATCTTACAATAAACACCGGGGGGCTTTCGCCTGGTTGTTGCTCTGTTTCCTGCTGTGTGCAGTATTCTTTCACCCAAAGGCACACGCTCAGACCACCCCGGAAAATGTTCCAGTTACGCTAGGTGATTCAGGCCAAACGCAACCTGTTTTTGTTCTCAATAACTTTTATCTTTCCAGCAAAGAAAGCATGTTGACCGCCCGCCTGACCGTAGGAATTGATAACCTGCAATATCTGAATGATATCTTGCGGGATGGAGCCAGATTGGTCATTGAATGCAATTCCAGACTTTACCGAAAACGCACTTTCTGGGCTGACGCTCTGATTTCAGAATATGAATTTTCCTCTAATTTAAATTATGACCCCTTGCAACGCAATTTCACTATTTTATCAGAGTCAGGGGCACTTATCAGCAATTACAGTCTTGAAGAACTTCTGAAAGCCACTTGGGGCAATCTCGAAATGCCGCTGGCGGAATTCAATAAACTTGAAAAGGATGAAACTTACGTCGCAATCATCTCACTTGAGCTGAAGCACGCAAAAATGCCCCCCTGGTTGAGCAAGAATGTTTTCTTCTGGTCAGACGTGTTGATTCCCAAACAAGAATATGAACTTGAGTTTGATTATTGATTTACACACCGGATTGAAGTTGTTTTATAGAGCAGATTTATTTTTGAGACGCTTGTTTCGGCGGCAACGGCGGAAATAAATCATTATTTAAGTTGGGTACGGCTGCCCCAATTGCATTTTACCGCGTAAAGTACATTTTCCTGCTCAGATGTTTAAGGAGCTTAACTTCATTTACCGCAGGGCTTACATAAATAACGACTAAAAGATTAAGCTGCAAGCCCTTACACAGCTTAATGCATTTTACATGTTACACATTTCGATTATTGATTGCCTGTGTTTTGCGGAGGGAACGTGGTTTTCGCTCAATTAAGGCACTGGCGTCTGTCTGTGCAGCCCCCCCACGCAAATTAATTCGAAGGGTAATTTGCTTTAAAATCCAACGACGGCTTGAAAGTGTGTAATTTTAAAATAAACCTGCTATAAACATTTTTGTAGACCAAATTCAATCCATCCGCAGTATTCCGAACAAACAGCGGTATAAACATGACAAACGCTAAAGAAACGCACACCATTATTCAGATCAGTCCGGTCACTCAAACTGAACGTAAGCGCAAACGGACTGAATTCTTAATCGGTATGCTGGCCCTTTGCCTGATTGTGGGAATAACCACCTTCGCCCTGTCTCTGATCGGGGTGGAGTCAATGCTTTTTTTCGTGCTGCTCAACATCAATATATTGTTGCTGGCATTAGTGCTGTTTCTGGTCATTCGCAACGGCATCAAGTTACTGCTTGAACGACGTCGCGGGGTTATCGGCTCCCGCTTGCGCACTCGGCTGGTAGTTACCTTCATACTACTTTCACTCATACCCACCACAATGATGTTTATTGCCTCCACCCGGGCAGTTCAAAGCGCTGTTGATTACTGGTTCCGCAACCGCATTGATTCATACATCCAAATGGCCCTGGGCGTGGGTGCACAATATGTTGACGGATTCACGGAATTTCTCCAGCTTCAGAGTCAATCTATACTGCTTGATGTGGAAAAACAGAACCTTGACCCCATGTCGGCTGATATGGGGGAATATCTGAAAAACCGCATACAAGATCTCCCCTATGCCTTAATCGGCGTGCTTACAGCCAATGGAACCCAAGGTTACTGGACTGCCGACGGCGATGCAGAGCTTGCCTGGCAAGACCTCCGAAACAGAATCAACTGGACGGATACATCGGAAAATGCTTATCGTAGTATTTTTCAACCCGGACAGGACGGAGACTACATTTTCGGCATACAGCCTCTGCCTACCCCGCCCAACGCTTCAATCAGGCCAAACAGCTTCCTGATTCTTTCCCTGCGCCTGGAGCAAGGCACCCTATACCGCCTTGACAGCTTGGCCAGAGGCAGCTCAGAGTACCGAGATTTGAAAGAGCTGCGCCGCCCCTTCAAAACAACCTTTTACTTTTTTCTAGCTTTAATTGCACTGATAATTACCCTGGGAGCCATGTGGGTGGGGTTTCGCCTTTCCAAACAACTAATTCAGCCTTTACAGGCATTAATGGACGGCACGGAACGAATAGCCAAAGGAGATTTGTCCATTCGATTCGATGACAGTGGAACTGATGAAATAGCCCTTCTGATTCAATCATTCAACCGCATGACCGACGATCTGGAACAAAGTAACCGTCGCATAATCGCCAGCAATGAGAAGCTGGAAGAGCGCACCAACTATATTGAAACTGTCTTAAACAGCATTGCCGCCGGAGTTATTTCGCTGAATACTGCAGAAAAAATCAGCACTGTGAATAAAGCTGCTTGTGAAATTTTTGGCCTTAAGCCGGAAAATTTCATTGACAAACATCCTTCAGACTTACTGCGCGGCAAGCAAGCTCAAACTATTACCAGACTGTTGGAACAGATTCGCAGATCCCCCGGCCTGCCCCAGCAACTTCAAATGAACGTAATTCTTAGAGACAGGGAGTGGAAACTGCTGATCACCGGAACAGCCTTGGTAGGAACAGATGGAACCTTTAACGGCGTGGTAGCCATTTTTGAAGATGTTACCGACCTTGAAAAAGCCCAGCGCATGGCGGCCTGGCGGGAAGTTGCCCGGCGCATAGCCCACGAAATCAAAAACCCCCTTACGCCGATCAAACTGTCGGCACAGCGCCTGGAACGCAAATTCGGGGCTGCGGTGGATAACCCCACCTTTACTCAATGCACCAAACTAATAGTAAGCCAAGTTGAACAACTGCAACAAATGGTTGAAGAGTTCTCAAGTTTTGCTAAGCTTCCGGAAGTATCTTTACGCAGGGATAATCTGGCCCCTTTGTTAGAGGAGCTGCAACTCCTTTTTGCCAACAGCCACAGCTCCATTAAATGGCGCTTGATCATGGATGACTTGCCGGAAATCAATATGGACAGGGCCGCACTACATCGGGTTTTTCTCAACATAATGGCAAACTCCGCTGATGCCCTGCGCAACAGCAGCAACGGGGAAGTGACAACTGTTGCCCGCTTTAAGCCGGAACAAGGAGTTATTCTGGTGGAAATTTCCGATAATGGCCCGGGACTGAACAACGAAGAGCTGGACCGAGTCTTCGAGCCGTATTTCTCTAAGAAGAAAGACGGGACCGGTCTTGGGCTTACAATAGTAAAATCTATAGTGAACGATCATCGTGGCTATGTGCGTGCCAGAAACGGCATAGATTCCGGCGCGGTAATCAGTGTAGAGTTACCGGTTGCAGAAGATTAATTAAGTACCAATAATAAGAGTGATTCAGCCCCATTGCTATTTGACTTTCCAAACTAACCTGGTAAATCCCATATCTCAAGCTTATTCCTCAAGGTCCATAGTTAAAAAAGGAACTCAAAGGTACGATCAGCGTTGTTTACAAGCACTCGTGCCTTATTCTGCCGTGGCAGTACCAAAACTTTGGTAGTATGTGTGATTGATCGACGATAAACAAAACTACTTTAAAACAGCATTGAGGAAATCATGCGTAAATCCTTAGTTTTTATTCTCATGTCCATATTTCTATTGCCTACTGTTTCGTCCATTGCATTTGCTGAAAAAAGAACCTTTCCTGAATGGGATGCTTGCCTGGAGTCCAATGATAAGAATGGCGATTATAGCGATTACTCTATGAGAATGTGTGCCGCTGAGGAGCATACAAGGCAAAAAGCTCGCATGGATATTGCATACAATAAGTTATTACAACAGATAGCAAACGATGAATATGATGAAAATAGTAATAAATTAAAAGCATTGGTCAAATCACAACAAGCTTGGGTTACATATACAGAAGAATACAGCGACTTTATAACGATTGGTGACGGAACTCTGGGTATGCATGTATCAATAATCTGGCTGGTCCATGCTACAGCTGAGAGGGCCGATGACTTGGAAATTGAACTTATAGATACTGAAACAACAGAAACTGGTGCTGATTAGAGGCTTATATAAGTAAATTGGAACCATTTCTTGAAGAAAAGGTGTTTTGTGGAAAATTTAACCCCATTTAAAGAGTGGGCATATTTCCCATTCGCTATAGGATGTGTACTTTTTGTAGCGCGGGTATAATTATTACGATATATCAACCACGAATAATTTGAAGTTCCATGACTGGACTTTTCATAGGAACTGTTCTTTTCCTTAGTTAATAATAAAAGGGAGAGTAAGATTATCTGAGCGATTGCTTATGTCAATCATTTCCTAGATACACAGCATTTTGGAATCAAGGCCGGCAAACCTACTTATATCCCGCCTCATAGCGGATAATTTTCCGGCCGTGCCGCTCAGATGTAGGGGGAAATTCTGAAAGTTCAAGGAAATAGCCGAAGCTGATGTAAAAAGTACGGTCGTCCAAACGCGCTGGTGAGTCGAGCTTAAAGTCAAAATACAGAGGCTCGGCAACCTTCATACCCTGTGGATACTCCTGCCTGTGCTGTTCTACAATCCTTCCCCGTTGATCGGTTACATAAACGACAACAGCAGCATGTTCATAATAGCCCGCCCACTCCGGCAGCACCCCCGCCGGTATTCTGGCTTCACCTTTTACCCCGCCTTCCATACCGCTTTCTGTGTAGCCGATATATTGAAACTCAAGAGTATTGGTAACCTGGCTCATCGGCTGTTCCAACAACCAAGGGTTGCCACTGGAATGAGTTGGAGAATAATGTTGACAACCTAATCCACCTAAAGGCAGGCACAGCACAAAAATAAGCCAGACTTCAACCAATCTGTACCTGGTGGATTTTATGGTCAACGCATAATTTAGAATCATTGATTAAGCATACTAGCTTTTCAACCAATCTACAATAGCTTTTGCACACTCATCCGGGTCAAGAGCATCGGCATGTAGAATAAAGTCTGCATATGCGTTATATAAAGCATAGCGTTCTGCAATCAAATCTTCAATAGTTTGCCCGGGAGCAATAGCCAAGCCGCGATTGGGGTTACGAGCTATTCTTTCCAGAATTATCGGTGTGCTCACTTCCAGAAAAACCACCGGCCCCATACCGGCCAAATGGTCCATAGCAGCCTTGCGGTAAACAACTGAGCCACCGGTTGACAGAACGGTTTGCTCCGCTTCCACTTTACACAGTACGGAACATTCTACATCTAAGAATTCTTCTTTACTCATCATATCGGTTACGGCCTGGAGATTAGTGCCGTAAGCCGCCTCAATAAGGTGGTCGGTATCCACCTGGGTCCACCCCATGTGTTTGGCAAGCGCCCGTCCTACAGTAGTTTTTCCGGCCCCGGCCATGCCGATAAGAGTAACACAACCATTATCCCGAACCCGGTTGTATATATTTTTTGACTCAGAAAAGGCAGACACGCCGACAGACAACGCAGAATTTGAATTATTATTGTTCATAAGCAAATCTCCAGGACTTATTGTATAAATCGCCTGTCAGAAGATTTAATATCTGGTAGTACAAAATTACACGATATCAGACGACAACTTTCTTGCCCAAAGAGGATCGCACGGGTTGAAAGTCATTCATCAATGATCCCCCAAAGTAACCCTAATTCATATTCAGCAACTCAAGCACATTGCACACAGGCATTCATGACCCCGCCCGCTTTTACAGGCGGTAACTCTATATGGGGATTTTCAAGCTGCAAGCCGCCGATATTGAAAAGGCAGGCCCAAAATGAGCCTGCCTTCAAACGACAAATAATAATAATTAACGCTTCGAGTATTGGAAACGAGCGCGTGCGCTGCGCAAGCCATATTTCTTACGTTCCTTGGCGCGAGAATCGCGGGTAAGGAAACCGGCCTTCTTAAGCATACCCCGCAGGCTTTCATCAACCGTCAACAAAGCGCGGGAAATTCCGTGGCGCACGGCTTCCGCCTGACCGGATACACCACCACCTGCCACACTGACTTTGATATCAAAGCGATCCAGCATTTTGGTTAAATGCAGGGGCTGACGAATAATCATCTGCAAAGTTTTACGCGGGAAATATTCCTCAAACGGACGCCCATTTATAACAATCTGTCCGGAACCCGGATAAAGCCTGGTTCTGGCGGTTGCACTTTTACGTCTGCCTGTACCGTAATTGAATTCATTACTCATTTTTATTCTCCAAAAGCCCGTTAGCAGTCAAATTCCAAGGGCTGCGGATTTTGGGCGGCATGAGGGTGCTCGCATCCGGTGTATACTTTCAATTTTTTCAACATTGCCCGCCCCAGCCTGTTTTTGGGAAGCATACCCTGCACAGCCTTTATAATTACCTGATCCGGTTTTTTATTAAGCATTTCTTTCAAGGTATCGGAATAAATTCCACCGGGGTAACCAGTATGGCGCCAATAAACTTTATCATCGAGCTTTTTCCCGGTAACACGGATTTTCTCGCAGTTCACCACCACGATAAAATCTCCGTTATCCATATGAGGCGCATATTCGGGCTTATGTTTACCGCACAAACGGCGTGCAATTTGAGTAGCCAGACGGCCCAGAGTTTTATTGCTGGCATCAACTACGAACCAGTCTCTCCGGATATCTTTGGGCGTTGGTGTAAAAGTTTTCATCCTTATTGCTCCTTAACAAGCTTGGAAAGTGAAAGCTTGTAAGCTGTTTATTCAACAATGTCAAGCATAAAATACCATAACGCCGTTCATAAAATCAAACGACAGGTTTTAATGCTGGCCGCAACAACCCTGCGGCAACTTAAACCGCCATAACTGAGTTGAAAAGACATGTTCTCAACTCATAGCATAACTAACCTTCAGCTGATTCAAGACATTTATGGAACCGGATTCTGCATGTTTTGATCAGGTTCACCTTGAGATTAAGCCGGAGAGCTTGTAACGGGTAGCCGGACTTAAATTGCGAAAACATCTTGAGGTTTAATTTCGCTAAGTTTAAAGTGCATTAGGCAATCGCTCAATTCGGCTGAAGTCATATACACCCAACCCGACAAAACTGCAACCACTTTGGGAACTTCTACACTAACTCTTACTGGTAAGAACACGCGATGACTGGAATAAGAAAGGTTTTTCTGCAATTTATTTTCTCCGGGGCGCACATGAAGCGCTGGAATGACAAGCTGCGCCCCATGGATATGTTTGAGGTGGATAAACAAGCCCATAAAATGATTGTGGCCTGGCTTCTGCTTACCCTGAACTCTGCCGGACTCTCCGACAGGCAAAGAATAGAGCTTACCAGACAGGTTGTGGAGGGCGGCATCTTCGACTATTTTTACCGCTTGATTATCACTGATATCAAACCACCGGTATTTTACCGTATCAAAGAAAATCGCGAGCACTATGCCGCCCTGTCGAAATGGGTGCTCGACGAACTTGCTCCTGTTTTATCCGGGCTGCCGGGCGGAGTCTGGGAACGCTTCCAGGCCTGGATTGAAAACAAGGTTAAAAATGAGTCGCCAAGTCTGGCTGAACAAATTCTCAATGCGGCCCATATGTACGCAAGCTCATGGGAATTCAACCTTATCAGGGATTTAAACTGGTTTGATGAGGAAATACCGGAAATAGAGGCTTCATTTCGGCAACTGCCGGTTGAATTCCTGGACCTGCCCGGCGCCTCGGAGCTTTATGAAGCTCCACATGCGGATTTGAGCAAACGTTCCCCACTCGCCCGCTTCGCCGCCCTGTGCGGACAG
Organism: uncultured Desulfovibrionaceae bacterium; assembly: GCA_944325195.1. Lineage (GTDB taxonomy): Bacteria > Desulfobacterota > Desulfovibrionia > Desulfovibrionales > Desulfovibrionaceae > RGIG1962. The sequence goes on from CALUZB010000022.1 coordinate 29,993, forward strand.
TTGCGATTTCAGGCGCGCTGGTCGCAAACCCCGCGTATTCCTGAGACATCAGTAATGGGCCATATGTTCATGGTCGGCGCTTATGCCTATTTCTACAGCCTCCAGGCGGGAGCCTGTCCGGCCCGCGCTCTGAACAACTTTTTTGCCGGGTTGTTCCACGATCTGCCGGAGCTGTTGACCAGAGATATCATTTCCCCTGTCAAAAAATCGGTAGAAGATCTGGACAGGTTGCTCCACGACTACGAGCTGCAACAAATGCAATCGCGCGTGTTCGCTCCCTTGCTGGCCGGCGGACACCCGGAACTGGTCGCCCGCCTTTCCTATCTGCTGGGCCTGGAAGTGGGTTCAGAGTTCCGTTCCTGCGCCAGAATCAACAATCAGGTTATCGGCCTGGATTTTAACGAATTGCACACCGCCTACAACCGCGACGAGTTCGACCCCAAGGACGGCGAACTTCTGAAAATGTGTGATGAACTGGCCGCATTTCTGGAAGCCTACACAGCAGTGCGCAACGGGGTCACCTCACCCGAACTGCAAGGAGCCATGTGGCGACTCAAAAACAATCGGCGAAATTACGCTCTGGGCAACATCCACTTTGGCGCCATTCTGGCTGATTTTGACTGAGATTGGGGGGGGGTGACCATTTCATAACTACTTCTGTCACCGGACGAGAGCCGGACACAGCGATAACACCGCCCTGAACGAACCGGAAACTACGCTTTTCAACGGAGTATTCCCCCATAAGTTGTCTGCAAGACGATTTGTGAAATGCGTTGCTGACCACAGGAGCCGATTATGACCTGGCGGCCTGAAGATACGCCGCCCGCAATGCGGACTGAGGCATATTCTCCGCGAACAGCAAGTACATGAACCGCAAGTATTTCCGATGAATCTCTCCGGCTCTGCTTAAGCGCGATTGGATTACTCCCTGATAGTCGATTCCGCTTTTACCGCAAGGCCGCATGTCGGGCACGCTTGAAGCAGCCAGGCCGAACAAATGCCTGTTTAGCGCCTCCGCCCGATGAATTGCCCGATGACAGGCGTTCACTCTGGCAAATCCGGACTTTGCGGCTGCAAGGCAACGCTCCGGGTCATCCAGAAGCTTCCGCACTTTCAGAGCGGCGTCCGCATAATTATTCATCTCATATAAAAACAGATCTTTCTCCGGCTCAAACATTTCCGTCAAGCCATGCCCAACCAGGGGCGTAAGCAAAGCGCCGCCGCAGCCCAAGGCCTCAAACACGCGGAAGTTCAAATCGCCAAGCTCACAGTGGTTCAGCAACAATCGTGCTTTGGGATAAAGCTTGCGATAAGCACCGCGCCTGACCTGAAACCCCGGCAGTTCCCGGCTCAACGCCTGCATGAACTCCTTACGCAGCGGTGTGTTTTCAGAATTAATCGTGCCCACAAACAGCAAGTCCCAGTCCCGTTGCGGCCAAGCTGCAAGCAGGACGCTTAAGTCTTCAGCTTCATAAGCACCCGGATCAGGAGGCAAATCAAAATCCTTGGCAAAAGGGGGGCAGTGCATGATCCGTTCGTTGGTCAGCTCCATATTCCGGAAACGAGGAATGTGATCTTTCAGACTTACCAGACAGACGTCAAACCCCTGAGCATAGTATGGATAGTAGGAATGAATATGAGAATCAACACAATAGAAAACAGTCAGGCAGGGAAATCTTTCCATGCCGGTCACAAAAGGAGGCCGACTTTTATCGGCAACCACCAGCACTTCCGGCGGACCGTCAGCAATTTCAACCAGATCTTGCCAGTTCAGCACAGCTGCATGCTCAAAGTTGTGCAATCGCACATCCCAACCGCAACGCGCCATGTCTTTTGCAAAAAAAGGACTGCCCACCCAAAGCAATTTACTCATAAGTCCCGCTCAAAAACCTTGTTAAGTTATTGGCTAAACGCTATATTAAAAATCAAAGTTCACAGCCTGACGGGGTCAGCCCGACCTGGTACTGTTATTTATCCGCATGGTGAATGTATCTGAAAACAGGTAGATATGCAAACTACCCAAACATTACAAACCGACTCAACTCAAATTGGTGTTGGCTGAAAAGCTCGAGCCGGGTTGCGATTTTCGGCTCACACAGCAGCTTGCAGCAGCAAGATCTGCTTTGTTTGATAATAAGACCTAGGCACAACATATTGTTCTCTTATGCTTAACAGATTGCGCCGTCTATTCAAAAAAATTCTGAAAATCATCTTAATACCGGCACTGTTCCTGCTGGCCATGACTGTTTTCGCTTATTTCTTCCTGGCTGAAATGCTGGAGTTGGACAAACGCATCCCCACCCTGCTGGCTAATAAACTGGGTGTGGAATGTCATGTGGAAAAGGTGCATATAATTTTTCTGCCCAAGCCGGGAATATTGTTGAGTAATACACTAATTCTACCACCGGGAGAAACGCTTGCTGCAAACGCACACCTTATCAACGCATCCAATCGTATTGACTCAATAATCCCGGAGAACGTTCCAACCGCCCCGTCGCACCCAACCGCAACATCTTATCTCGAAATCAGGCAGCTTGCTGTTTATCTCGATATTCCGAAGCTGTTCAACGGAGAATTTAAACCAGACGGGCTGGGCATTTCAGGTCTTTCTTTAAACCTTTCCAGCCCCGGGGAACTGCCCCGCATAACCCGGGATATTCTGGAGAAACTTGAAGAGGAAGCCGCTCCTGGGAAAAACTTGCGGCTCCATAAAAGCCCAACAGCGGGGCACGGCGCTCAATCAGCCGCAGTCATTGTTGAGGAATCAAGCACGGAAACAATCGTCCGGCTATGGAATCTGCTTAAAAAAGTGAGCTTTTCGGAAGCCGGGGTATTTGTTCTGAACCCCGACGGTAAGTATGCGCCTTTGCTTGAACACATCAATCTTAAAGAGTTTTTCGGCACCATGAGCCTGTCATTTGATCTAAACATCCCTATTGACGACACCCCGTATATGATCAACACCAGACTCAGCGCAAGCAACTTCTCCACTGATTTTAATTCCCTGGACTTTGATCTCGCGATTAATGCCGAAGATAAATACGGCTTTGACGCCGGCGTGAAAATGCATGTGCGCCATAACGACAGTACGTCTCTGGTGATTTTGGACGATTTACTGTTAAAAACCGGAAAAAGCGTCCTGTCTGCCGACCTGACTCTGGACCTTGCTCCAAAAACTCCAGAAAACCAGGAAATGAGCTGGCAATTGAAAGGCCCAGCTCAACTCGTCGATTTTGACTTGCCGCGTTGGGTTTCCCCGCTCACAGCCATGTCTGCTGAAACACAGACCATGCTTTCCCAAATCACCGGCAGTCTTGAGCTGGAGTTCAGCCCCAAAGGAATTTTCCTGAATAATATTAATGTACATGCCGGTCCATATCCCTGGCAGGGCAACGGCAAAATCCTCATGCCGGGGGAAAGCCCCCAATTGGGCTTTTATTTGAAAACCCCGGAGTTGCCGCTGGAAGTAGTTTTTCCGGCCCTTTGCGCGCCCGACTCTCCGCCGCGTTTCAGCTCGCCCGCCCCCCAGTTTTTACCCCCGCATTTTTTAAGCGGGGAAATAGGAAACACCCCTCCGGTAGAGCTGGTTCTGGAGGTGGACACCCTGCTTCTCCGCACATTGAAAATAGGCGGTTTCAAAGCGGAAATGCATAACCGTCCCCTGGACGTGCATTGGAAACTCAGCGCCACAGATCTGGCTGGCGGTCTGCTGGAAACCGTGATCCTGGATAACGATGACTACACACTAGTTTCCGAAGGAACGCTTTCCAGCGTGAACATTGCCGCCCTGCTGGCGGGAATGGGTTGGGAAGTGCCTGTTAACGGCCTGGTTGATTTAGAATATAACCTGGAAGGCCCAACCGCCACACCTGAAGATTTTCTGCAGAACCTGCGGCTGAACCTGAAGGCCGACGGCAAAAATTTATTACTGGCCGCTCAAGGAAAAACGCCGAACAGAAGCAAACGCAATTTCAATTTGTTCGAAAAAATGCACATTGACGCCCGCCTGGAAGGTCAAAACCTGCAAGCTCAAAATGCAAATGCCCGACTGCTGATTTCTGGAAAAATCAACGCAAGTCAGCAAACAGATGAATTAAAACTTCAAGTCAAGGGAGAGGTTAGTCAAGGCCTGGACAACAAAATTGAGCTGCCCGGCCTGAGTTTGGACGGAGAAATTTCAAGCCGGCTCGCTTTCCTTGGATTCAACACGCGCCAAACCGGCAAAATAAACGGTAAGGTAAAATATTCAGAAGCTGGAAACAACTGCACTATCAATATCGATGAACTTGAATTTGCCGGGATAGGGGGTAAGGCTGAGATTAACGGAAATAATTTGAATAATAATCCAAAGATATCGGGAAAACTCAACTTAACAACTAAAAACTTGCGAAAATTCCTATCTGCAATGGAGGTAAGCGGGTTAAGCGTTCCCGAACCACTGCTCAGGGAAGCCGAACTAAAAACTCAATTCACTTCAGCCAGCAAACAAAACGGCAACTCTGAAACTTACTTCCAGAACCTGGAACTGCGACTCGATTATATGCACTTCCAGGGAGAGGCCAGGTATGACCCGGAAAACAAAACTCGGATTGAGCTTACTGCCAATGCTATTGACCTTGACGCATATTTCCCGGATAAAAAGAAAGACGCTCCCCAATCTCCAGCCGCTCCCTGGCCGGTGGACGACTGGCTGAACAACAATTTTGAGCTTACCCTGACCACTCCCTACTTAATGTATATGAAGCTTCCCAATGAAAATCTGAAGCTGTCTGCAATTGCAGGCAAAGGACAGTTGCAGGCGGAGCTTACCGCCACTATCTGCGGCGGCACATTCAACGCCCGTCTCAACGGCCACAGTCAAAACAACGCTTTGATAAGTGATATAAGCGCGCGACTTGAACACGCCAGCCTTGAACAGATAACCCTTGCCCGCAGCGGAGAGGTTTCCGCAGCCGGAGACTTGGAGCTAAGCCTTGATATTCACGGCAAAACCCGCTCGTCTGACGACATTCCGGCCGCTTTCAACGGCCAGTGGGCCTTCAACATCGGCAAGGGTTATTTCGTACGCTCCAAAACCAGCGGACCGGCCGGTAATCGCGAAGGGCCCATGCAGGTAAACTTCGATTTCGTGAAAGGAAATGCCAAGATGCAGTCAGGAGTGTTGATTACCGACGACCTGCTGATGCGCGGCCCTTCCGCCCACATGGCGGGCAACGGCAAAGTTGACCTGGTAAATAAACAAATTGACATTGTTATGGATTTGAGCATGGGCGGCGTGGCTTTCCCCATCACCCTCAGCGGTGAAATTTCTAATCCGAAAGTGAACCTGCGCGGCGGCAAATTCGTAACCAACAACCTCACCAATATCGGCGGCGGCTTGATTGATTTGATAGGCGGGGTTATTACACTGCCTATCAAGCTGATTGAGCTGGGTACGGAATAAACCGGATGGAACATAACTTCAGCAATATTGGTCAAATAATGGCTTCATTGTCGGCAAAGTCGCCCTGCAATAATCTGCAGGCAAAGATTATGAGAAACAGTGCAGAGCATTCAGGCCTGAATGCTTCGACATTAAGACTATGCCCCGGGGGACGCCGCCGCACGGGACGTTCTGTAATACAGAATAAACAAGATACCCCATACTTTCCCACTGCTTGCGGGAAGCAGCAGCTTTAAATTAATATATCTAATCTGTTCCCAGCGGAGAGAACTATGGACGCCGAAATAAATACAGAGCGCAGCACCGTATTTTTAGCAGTGATAACGCTGGTCATTGTGGGTCTGGGCCTGGTTATCGGTTTGTGGCAGATCATCCAACGCCAGGAAGAAGCCATGCGCGAACACCTTATGCTGGCGTCAAGATCAGTGCTGCAAGCAGTGGAAAGCACTTTGTGGCGTGGTTATTTTGCCGATCCCAACCAGGCTCCCGGCATCACCCCGGAAACGGCAGAATTTTTCCGCGAGCTTGAGCAAAACGGCGACGTCATCTTTGTAAGCATTATGGATTCCACCGGAGATAAGATCATTGCTTCCCTTCCCGGCCCGGCTTCCGGCGAATTTCACTTTGAACCGGAAATTCTGGGAAAAATAGTTGAAAAAGGAGAATGGGGCGGCTACATGTCCGTAGGGCGCAAAAATGCGTATGTGTATGTGCGCCAGGTAAGCCATCCTGCCGACATCAAGTTACCTGAGAATACAGATTCAGCCTATCTGGTTGTTGCTTTTGACGTAGCCAAACACCAGGCCGCTTATAAAGGCTTCAAGCAAAATCTGCAATTTCAAACAATCTACATTTTGCTGGCGGCATTTGCTGTATGGGTTCTGTCAATTTCATTTCTGAAACGACGCGCCTTGGCCGGACGAGCCGTGGTACTGGAACGTTTTCAGGCCACTCTGCTGGACAGCCTCCCCGACGGACTGATGTTGCTTGGGGAACACAACAAAATTGAAGCCGCCAACCCTGCAGCCCATAAAGTGCTTCAAACCCCCAGCGGGTCGCTGGTGGGGCGCACGGTCAGCACCCTGCCTGTTGAAATCTCCCAATGTCTGCAACTGGACCAGGTTACGGCAAGCGGCGCCTGGCGTCACTGTGTACTGGGCGGAGCACATCTGGAAATTCTGGTGCAGCCGCTTGCATCAAATGAAAACACAGAGAAACAGACGATCATCCTGATCCGGGACCGCACGGAAATTCGCGAGTTGGAAAAAAACCTGTACGATGCTGAAAAGCTGGCGACCATAGGCACTCTGGCCGCAGGCATGGCCCATGAAATCAGAAATCCGCTCAGTGCCTTGCGTGGATTTGCCCAATATTTCGCAAAAAAGTTTGCAGGAGAAATGCCGGAAGAGAAATATGCCCAAACAATGGTACTGGAAGCCGATCGTCTTAATCGGGTGATTACGGACCTGCTTGACCTTGCCCGCCCCAAACATATTGAACCGCGCATGGTCGATCTGAACACAATGGTGGAGGGATTGAAAACCTTAATCAGTTTTGACCTTGAAAAATCCAACGCACACCTTGTGTGCGACTTTGAAGTAGAAGAAGTTTTCGCAGATGAAGACAGCCTGAAACGCGCTTTGCTGAATTTAATCATTAACAGCCTGGAAGCGCTCGACAGCACGGAAGAAAATCGGGAAATCGAGCTGCTTTCCCACAGCGGCGGCGACGGCGTGTGGCTTACCGTGCGCGACCACGGCAGCGGCATGACGGAAGAACAAAAAGAACAGGCCTTTGAACCGTTCTATACAGGCAAATCAAAGGGCACAGGACTTGGCCTTGCCCTGGTTCATAAAACAATACGCGAGCATAACGGGAAAATTACCCTTGACTCCATGAGCGGGAAAGGAACTACCGTTTCCTTGTTTTTTCCCAACTATAATATTGAAGCGCAAACAGGCAATGGCAGTTGACTCCGACCGCTCCGGAGTGCAGACGCGCTTAACCGCGCCCGGCCTTAAACCGATTTACGACAAGCGCTGGAAGAAGTGTGATTATGAGAACGAACAGAGTTAAACGGCTTTTGGTAGTTGACGACGAAGACTCCCATCGCATGATGATCCAGGCCGTATTGCAAGACGTAGGTTGGATTGTGGACGAAGCTGAAAACGGAGAACAGGCTTTGGAATACCTGGAAGAAACCCGCCCGTCAGTAGTTCTGCTGGATATGCGCATGCCCGGCATGGACGGTCAGGAAACCTTAAAACGCATTCTGGAAATGCACCCGGAGCTTCCGGTAATCATGCTGACCGCTCATGGTACGGTAGACACAGCGGTGGAAGCAATGAAACGCGGAGCCTACGACTATCTGTCCAAACCGGCCGATAACGATGAGCTCATTGCCGTGCTGGATAAAGCATGGGAATACTCCATGCTGATTCTGGAAAACGACAACCTGCGACGCAAACTGCAAAACGCCGACCCTTCAGTTGAAATAGCCGGTTCAAGCCCAGCCATCCGCAAGGTGGTGGATTTCATCCGCCAGGCGGGACCAAGCGAGGCCACAGTGCTGGTGCTTGGCGAGTCTGGTACAGGCAAAGAGCTGATCGCTCAAGCTTTGCATGACGCCAGCACCAGAGCCCACAACCCCTTGGTCAAGGTAAACTGCGCCGCTCTGCCCGGGGATCTCCTGGAAAGTGAGCTTTTCGGTTATGTTAAGGGCGCATTCACCGGGGCGGTACGCGACAAACCCGGGCGTTTTCAACTGGCTAAAGGCGGCACTATTTTTCTGGACGAAGTGGGAGAATTGCCCTTTCCTTTACAGGCCAAACTTTTGCGCGTGCTTCAGGAACGCATAGTCGAACCGTTGGGTGGGGTACACTCTGTGCCGGTGGATGTGCGCATCATCGCCGCAACTAACCGTAATCTGAAAAATGAAGTGGCTAAAGGCGCATTCCGCGAAGATTTATACTTCCGCCTCAACGTGCTGGAAATTGTTTCCCCGCCCCTGCGCGAACGTCTGGAAGATCTGCCTATTCTGGTGAGTCGCCTGCTCGACAAACTCTCACGGAAAAACCGAAAACAGATCCAGGGAGTGAGCCCCTCCTTTTTAGACGCGCTGTACGGATATTCCTGGCCAGGAAACGTGCGGGAGCTGGAAAATGTGTTGGAACGAGCCCTGATTCTTGCCCGCACGGATATCCTCACCCCAGATTCACTGCCCGCGGAAATTCTGCAACCTGCAACCCCAACCCGTTTTCCGCCGACAGACAATGTTTCCGGCCCGGCTCTGCCGGAAGCGGAACAACACGGTAGTACAGCCTCATTTCCGCACTCCCCGGAAATGAGCTACATCAGCTCGCGGGAAAATGCTGAACTGGAAGCTTTGAAAAAAGCATTGGAGACCTATGGCGGTCATCGGGAACGCACGGCCGACGCCTTGGGCATCAGCCGCCGTACCTTACAATATAAACTTAAAAAATTCGGGCTTATTCGCCGCTGACAAGTTATGAAAACCGTTCTGAATAATTTCATTGATGAAATCCACCCGCCTTGCGCCGGCCTTACCCGGGAGGGGCAGGCTTATCTGGACAATCTGACCAAACCGGTAGGCAGCTTGGGAAGACTGGAAGAAACTGCACTAAAAATCTGGCGCATTCAGGGCAAACGCCCTCTGGCCGTTGATCCGACTCTGATTTATACCGTAGCCGGCGATCATGGCGTCACTGCTGAAAATGTCAGTCTCTATCCACCGGAAGTGACCAGACAGATGGTTGAGAACTTTCTGAACGGCGGTGCCGCTATCAATGTCCTGTGCAACTCACTGGGCATAGAACAAATGGTTGTGGACGCAGGCTGTTTCGGACCGAGCTTCCAGCCCCATGCCAAGCTGCTGGAAATGCGGTCCGGCAACGGCACGGCGAATTTTACCAAAGGCCCGGCCATGAGTCTCTCGCAATGCTGGAGCTGCCTGAACCACGGCATAACCTTAGCAAGAAAGGCGTCGGATCAAAAATTTAACACTGTCGGTCTGGGAGAAATGGGCATTGGCAACAGCACTGCCGCTACTGCTCTTTTCTGTGCGTATCTTGATTTAAGGCCGGAAGAAATCGCAGGCGTGGGTGCAGGTCTGCCGCCCGGCGGGCTTGCTCACAAAACCGCTGTCTTAAATCAGGCGCTTCGAGTAAACCGGGCAGCACAACAAAATGGCGATGCCCTGGAAATTCTTGCAGCTTTCGGCGGCTTTGAAATTGCCACTCTGGTCGGCATCATTCTAGGGGCGGCCCACGAAAATATGTTGATCGTAGTGGATGGTTTCATCAGCACAGCCGCCTATGTGGCGGCCTGGAAACTCTGCCCCATGGTAAGAGAGTATTGTATTTTCAGCCACAAGTCCAAGGAATCAGGCCATGCGCTCATACTGTCCCGCCTGAATGAAACTCCCCTGCTGGACTTGCAGATGCGTTTGGGCGAAGGCACAGGCGCGGCCTTAGCCATCAGCCTTATCCGCAGCTCAGCGGCTATATTCAACCAGATGGCCACTTTTAATTCAGCCGGAATCAGCGGCCCGGCCGTAGCCAAACCCAACGGTGATGAAAATGACAAGTAAACCGGCCGCCCCGTCCGTCTCTCACCCCCCTGCAACGCCCCGCCAACAGCAGGAACCCGCCCTGATATTGCAAAGCATATCCAAAACCTTTGCTGTTAAAAAAGGAGTGCTGGCCAACCAGGGATTGCTGAGGGCAGTAAGCGATGCCAGCCTCACCCTGTACAAGGGAGAAACACTCGGGCTTGTGGGAGAATCAGGTTCCGGTAAATCCACGCTGGGGAGAATTGCTGCCGGCTTGCTTGAGCCTGATAGTGGAGAAGTGCTGTTGCGCGATAAAAGAATAGTACGCCCGGGTGAACAGCCTGTTCAGATGATTTTTCAAGACTCTTCCTCGGCGCTTAACCCCCGGCACAGCATCGGCTGGAGCGTGCGTGAACCGCTTGATATAGCTGAAAGCAACCTTCCCCTTTCCATACGAAAGAAAAAAGTGGAGCATATACTCCGATTAGTTGGGCTTATGCCGGATCAGGCCGCCCGCTTTCCCCACGAATTCTCCGGCGGGCAACGACAACGGGTGGTTGTGGCCCGTGCCTTAATCTGCAACCCGGAAATAGTTGTTTGTGACGAGCCGGTATCATCTCTGGACGCTTCCGTACAAGCCCAAGTGTTGAATTTACTGCTCGATCTCAAGGAACAGTTCGCGCTTTCCTATCTGTTTATCTCGCATGACCTTGGCGTGGTTGGACACATGAGCGACCGGATTGCAGTGATGTATCTGGGCAGAATTGTAGAACTATCCGACACAGAAGAGCTGTTTGCACAACCGGCTCACCCGTACACCCAAGCTTTGCTGGCTTCCCAACCGGGTCTGCCCGCAGACGGTCAGGCTGGTACCATAAAAAGGGCAGAACTGCTTGGCGACCCGCCCAGCCCGCTTAATCTGCCTGCGGGTTGCGCGCTGCACCCCCGTTGCCCATTTGTCATGCCCATTTGCCGGGAGAAAGTCCCTGAACTGAAACCGGTTGCAGGGACAACAGCCCATCTGGCCGCTTGTCATTTGTGCGGTTAAGCGTTCCTATGTTACTGACAGGCACATTGCGTTGATACCTGGTGCGGCTTAAAAGGGATGTACCTGCAAACCGTAGCAACATCAGAAGTATTCCTTCCCCTTTTATCCAGTACAGCTCTCGGCCAGCCGGAGCGTTATAAGCTTTTAAGGTCATAACGCTCTGACTGTCCTTACAACGCATTCGATTAAGTACTGAAACGAAAATCTCAAGCACAATATGCGCTAAAAAGATATTTTCTCTGCCTGCTTTTCATATATATACTTCCGCCTGAGATAGGCTATTTGAATAACTGCCGGTATGGTTACTCTGAATGCCGGGCCAGCAATATCTATTGCAGTCCAGAGTCCTGTAATAGCCCAACCTATCGGACCTGTGAGAATTGTCATGGTTCGTGTTAATGCCGCATTCCCGGCAATTGATAACCCGCGGCCGATTAAGACTTTCATAATCCCATTAACGATTATTACCGTCAGTTGATAAGATTTGAATCCACCGGCCCTGAAAACTACTTGAAAAATTCCAGCTCTGTATCGAATCTATAAGCCATAAACACTCCTTTGAGCCGACAAAAAGGTGTACTTCTCCGCCATACACTCATGGAGTGCATGATTATCAGCATAGTTTGATTATTGGGATTTTTTATGCTATTAGGTTAAAAAAATGATAACGTAGAGCATGGCGGAGAAGTACACTTTCCTGCCACTTCGGAAAGAGGAATTTTATTCTGAATATTGTCTTTAAATAGCTCGTTGCAGCCAATCATACCTGTATCAGGCAAAATCGAAAAACCCACCGGGAACGGGATTCTGAATTACAACTAAATAACCAGCGCATCAGGAAGCTGTTTTTGAATCAGGCTTTCTAACAGTGCTTCTTGCGCGTTACCATAAGTGCATGGGCGGAAACTGGAGCTTCCGGTTTCCGCCCAAAGAAGTCGATGTATTTGTGATTGAACACTTGTAGGATTTACCTGATTATTGCTCCGCCGGCCGCTGACCCTACATCACGGGCATACCGACGCAAAAACCTTGACTTGACGTTAGGCTGTCGGGGGCTTGCATTTTGGCGGCGACTAGCCAGTTCTTCCTCGCTTACCAACAGCTCAAGCCTGCGGGCGGGGATATTGATTTCAATTTCATCACCGTCCTGCACCAGAGCAATCGGTCCGCCTTCAGCCGCTTCAGGTGAAATGTGCCCTATAGACGCCCCCCTGGTTGCGCCGGAAAAACGCCCGTCCGTAAGCAGGGCCACGCTGGAGCCCAGCCCCATTCCCGCTATGGCTGCAGTGGGGGCAAGCATCTCCCGCATTCCCGGGCCGCCTTTGGGCCCTTCGTAGCGAATGACCACAATATCGCCCGCTTTTACCTCGCCGTTTAAAATAGCTGTGGCCGCAAGCTCTCCGCTGTCGTACACCTTAGCCCGTCCTTTGCGTTGCATCATTTCCGGGGCAACAGCCGACTGCTTCACCACCGCCCCGTGGGGCGCGATGTTCCCCTTAAGCACAGCAATTCCGCCCTCCTTGGAGTATGGATCATCTATTGGCCGAAGCACATCGCGATTAGCTATATGTGGGCGGCAAGTCTCAAATCGTTTCAGATTTTCGCCTAAACTGCACCCGGTTACAGTCAACACGGATGTATCAATCAAACCGGCGGAATTTAGTTCAGAAAGCACCGCCATAATCCCCCCGGCCCGATTCAAGTCTTCCATATAATAAGGTCCGGCAGGAGAAAGTTTGCACAGGTTCGGGGTAATCCGGCTTAACTCGTCAAACAAATCCAGGTTGACCGGCAATTCCGCCTCAGCGAAAATAGCAGGTAAATGCAGCACCGTATTGGTTGAACAGCCGAGGGCCATATCGGAGATAACCCCATTGCGAATCGCTCCTTCCGTTACTATATCGCGGGGCAAAATGTTTTTCTCAAGCAATTCCATTATCTTGGAGCCGGCCTGCTTAGCCAGGCGTACCCGGGCCGCCGACACCGCCGGAATAGTGCCGTTGCCGGGAAGAGCCAGGCCTATGGCCTCGGCCAGGCAGTTCATGGAGTTGGCAGTAAACATCCCGGCACATGAACCGCAACCAGGACAGGCGTTTTCAGCCATATGTTCCAGCTCTTCCGCGCTCATTTCTCCTTTGCTTACCCGCCCCACGCCTTCAAACATCGATACAAGATCAGTATCACGACTTCCGCCGGGCAACATAGGGCCGCCCGACACCAGTAATGCGGGGATATTCAAACGCAGCATAGCCATCAAGGCGCCGGGCACCGATTTATCGCAATTGGGAATACATACCAAGCCGTCAAAGGGGTGAGCTGTTGCCATAATCTCAATGCTGTCCGCTGTGAATTCACGACTTGGCAGAGAGAAACGCATTCCGGCATGGCCCATGGCGATGCCGTCGCACACCGCAATACAGGGAAACTCTATAGGGGTTCCCCCGGCTGACCGTATTCCCGCTTTGACCGCATCGGCGATGATATTTAAATGAACGTGCCCGGGAACAATTTCATTGGCAAAGTTAGCCACCCCGATCAATGGTCTTTCCATTTCCTCACGGGTAAGCCCTAAAGCATACATTAATGAACGGTGCGGGGCCCGCTCCGGGCCAAAAGTCATCTGCTTACTTCTTTTCATTATCCAAACCTCAATACTGAACGAGAGAAAACAAAACCGTTTGAACTAAATATACTCCCGTCCACAATTTCAACAAAACACAGCGGAATTATTGTTCCGACCGGAAGGGAAAGTGTCGCTTTAGCTTTGCCTGCCCCTGGAAACAAAACTTAGCCTCAACAACACCACCCAGACAATACCTGCAGCTGCCCGCTCTCACTTTCCGGACGAATGGTATTGCAAGCCGGTTTTTATCAAACTGCACAAATAATTACGGTGAAGGCTGATGCGCGAGCGGCAGCTTACGCCGCCGCTCGCGATTGCGTTATAATCAGGTAACTATCCGGAACGCTTACATAGGCATGGTTTTAGGCTTCCAGTCTTGGGCTCTGCGCTCAACCGCCTTGCGTTGCTGCTCACTAAGCTGCTGCCCTATACCTGTGCGCATACCGCGCGTTTCCTCTACCGGCTCGGTAGCCTCGGCAAGCACAGCCCAATAGTATGCCTCGTTGATATCCTTTTTTACGCCCATACCTTCATAATACATACCCGCTAAACGGAACATGGCCACCGTATCGCCCCAGGTCGCAGCCTGACCAAACCAGTGTGCCGCCCTTTCCAGATCTCTTGTCGTGCCGATTCCCTGGAAATAAAGCTCACCCAAAAAGCCTTGGGCTATAGGCAATCCTGACTCTGCGGCCTGTTTACAAAAGGTAAAGGCTTCAGATTCATTTTTTGCAACGCCACGCCCGCTAATCAAGCAATCGGCCAGAAAGAACTTAGCCAGAGCAGAACCCTGATTGGCGGCTTTACGTAGCCAGGCCACGCCTTCTGCCGGATTTTTGTTGCTTTCAAGCAGAATAGTCGCCAAATTTACTTGCGCCCGCACGTTGCCGGCATTGGCCGGGCCTTGGTAAAGCCTGATCGCTTCGTCAATATTCTGGGGCACCCCCTCGCCTTTGGCATATTGCGTGGCAAGCGCAAACTGAGCAATGCCAAGCCCCTGGTCAGCGGCTTTTTTAAAATACTCCGCCGCCTTGGCCGAATTCTGTTGCACGCCGGCGCCCGTTGCATAAAGCATCCCCAAGCTATACAAGCCGTTGGGGTCGTTCTGAGCAGCCGCCTGTTCAAACAGTTGGCGGGCTTTATTTTCATCGCGGGGTACCACCCGCCCCATAAAATAATATTTTCCAAGCGCGGCCACGCCCGGAATGTATCCTGCCTCGGAAGCTTCCTGGGCCATACGCAAGCCGGTTGCCGCCGCTTTATCTTCCCGATGGTACAGCAATAACTCCGCCAGCACATACTTGCCCTCCACTACGCCGGCTTCCGCCGCTGTTTTGGCGTAGAGCGCGGCCTTATCCACATCAATGGGCTCACCACCATTGTAGTAATAAAGGGCAAGACTGGCGTTGGCTGCTGCGTCTCCCGAAGCGGCATGCTTTTCAGCATCACTCAATTCTGATTGGGATTTAATCGGCTTAACATCGCCCGGCATCACAACAGGGGCGGGTTGCGTAGCGTTCTGAGAGGTCACAGAGGGCTGCTCGGCCGTGCCCACCGGCGCAGTGGGCTCACTGTCCACCGCCTCCTTTGTTCCACACGCAGAAGTTATGAGAAAAATGCTCAGACAAAATATCGGCAAAATGCGTTTCATATTAACTCCAAAAATGACGGCACTTCATCCGCAAATACAGGACGGCAACCAACGTTCGCACGTCCATTTCAAGGTTTATCAGCCGATTGTTGCAAATCAGGCTCAGGCGTTGCACATGATTCAAAAATCATTTCATAACTGCCTTCCAAAGTCAGACTCTCATCTGCCACACCGGCAAACCCCCTGGCCGAAAACTGCGATTTTCAGCGACGTGAACCGTGTAAACGGCCGCCAGGCAAATTTATGAAATGAGCTACAGGTTGACTATACCTCTAAATCAATTATTAGAAAAGAGTTAAGCCCGGTTTTTCCAAATCGGATACTTTATCATTTATGCAACATTAATATATTTGCATCTATCAAATAGTGATTTTATTCACAATTATCTTCAAGATATAACCATTAATAATTTATGAAGATTGCTCACAATCCATGTACTTAAAATCACAAAATTTCAAGCCTATCTATTGACTAAATTTAAAAAGCAGGATAGCCAATAATCGGTGGTTGAGGGCAGTTGGTCAATCACGGCTTACCCTGTCTCTGTTGTTAGCATCGTATGCCACATGCCGTCAGATTTGAAATCTTTCAAGGTGGGGTTTTGAATTTTTGAGGCCAAAGCCTTGTGAAAGATTTCTTGAGTCTGCACAGCATAAATCAGGCGTGCATCATATATGCTGAATGCCTGATGGCAAACGTGCCGACCAGCGGCGGGCAACCATTGACCAGCGAATAAAATTTTTTAAACTGTTTAGAGGTGACTATGCTTGATGGCTTGGCTTTTGCCTGCATTGCGCTCCCCATTCTGACGGCGGTGCTGGTGCTTCTTTTCCGGGCCTGCTCAATCAGGAAAGCGCTTGTTGTTGCAACCGGGGTTATTTTGGCGATTGCTTCCTTGTGTCTTGCCAAAACCGGTGCATTCCTGCTCACGGCCGACACCATGCTTGGGATCAAAGTGGACAGCCTGATTTTGCTGCTCGATTTTGTTCTGATGGCGGTGATTCTTATTCTCGGGTTACGACTTACAAACTGGATTATCGTTTGTTTAGCTGCGGCCCAAATTGCCGGAATGCTTTATATTGAAGGTTTTATCGGGGTTGGTGATACCGCCCCTATTCTGCCCAAGCTTGGCCTGTTTGCAGATAACCTCTCTTTGATAATGGTGCTGGTCATCTCGCTTGTCGGCTCACTGATCTGTATATATGCCCTGGGATATATGCGCGTACATGAGGAGCATCTACATCTGGAAAAGTCGCGTCAGCCGCGCTTCTTCTTTTACATGCTGATGTTTTTGGGCGCCATGAACGGCTTAGTGCTGGCAAACAACCTGCTCTGGCTGTTCTTCTTCTGGGAGTTGACCACCCTGTGTTCGTTCATGCTGATCAGCCATGACGGCACTGACGAAGCCCGACGCAACGCCACCCGCGCCTTGTGGATGAACATGCTTGGCGGCATGGCTTTTGTGTTCGCTCTGATGTTGCTGAAAAAGGCAAACGCCGAACTTTCGGTACTTGCCCTGATTTCCAGCGGCAACACCCTTTATCTCATGCCCATTGTCCTGTTGTGCTTTGCCGGGTTCACCAAATCCGCACAGGTGCCCTTCCAGAGCTGGCTGTGCGGGGCCATGGTTGCGCCTACCCCTGTATCCGCCCTGCTGCACTCTTCAACCATGGTCAAGGCCGGCGTGTTTATTGTGCTGCGCTTGGCTCCAGGGTTTGAAGGCACATGGTTCTCGGTAGTTCTGGCCGTTTTCGGCGGGTTCACCTTCCTGGCCACTTCTGCTCTTGCAGTGGGCCAGAGCAACGGTAAGAAAGTGCTTGCTTACTCCACCATTGCCAACCTGGGCCTGATTATCGCCTGCGCGGGTATTAATACTCAGGCCGCCATTGCCGCCGCCATTATGATCATTGTGTATCATGCCGTGTCCAAGGCACTGCTCTTCCTCTGCGTGGGGGCCATTGAGCAGCGCATTGAGTCCCGCAACATCGATGACATGCGCGCCCTGTATCGGGTAATGCCGCGCACAGCCGTTATTACCGCCATAGGCATTGTCAGCATGATGCTTCCGCCTTTCGGCATGTTGCTGGGTAAATGGATGGCCATTGAATCAGCCTTGAACATGAATTTTGCCATGCCCATTGTTATCAGTATGCTCGCCTTCGGTTCCGCCCTTACCGTGTTGTTCTGGGGGCGTTGGGCGGGGATGCTGCTTGGCACAAGTTCCCCCAGTCCGGTTCGGGTCAGTGAAGGGCAGCCTTGCACGATCAGCTTTGTCCTGATGGTTCTGACAATAACGGCGGTGCTGGCCTCTCTGCTTTCACCGCTGCTTTATACTGCCTTGGTCAAGCCGGCCACGCTTATAGCCGCGGGCCCGGACAGCGGCTACTCTGTTTGGGGAGCTTTGGGAGCATTTTACAATAATACCGGAATGTTTGCGGTCTACCCCCTGTTTATTGCCATTGCCGCCGGGTTCGTCTGGGCCATGCGCGCCGCGAAAAAGGCATCCAAGTTACAGGGAGCGGATCCCTTCCTCTCCGGAGCCAACGCTAAGGCTGAAGACGGCGAGGCCGGTTTTATCGGGCCCATGCGGATTATAACTACACCGACAATGGGGAACTATTATCTGTCTAATATTTTCGGCGAAGGCAAACTGACCGGCACAGCCAACGCGGTTGCCATCACCTTGCTTGCGCTCATGGCTGGAGGTGTAATGTGGAACTGAGTATCTTCTCCCTGATCGTTGCATTGATCTTGTTGCTGCTTTCCCCGCTCGCAGGGGGATTTGTCACCGGGGTTGACCGCAGGCTTACCGCCTGGCTGCAATCGCGCTATGGCCCGCCTCTGCTCCAGCCGTTTTATGACGTGCTCAAACTGCTGGGCAAAGCGCCGATGATCGTCAATTCCTGGCAGGTGCTTTGCGCTTACATTTACCTCGCTTCCGCGATTATTGCCCTGTTTATCTTCTTCCTCCAGGGCGACTTGCTGCTTATCTTCTTTGTAGTGACCGTGGGTGCGGTAGCTCAGGTAATGGGGGCTATGACCGTGAACTCGCCGTTCGGCCAGACCGGCGCCCAGCGTGAACTGTTGCAGATGCTGGCTTATGAGCCTCTGCTGGTAATGGTATTTGTCGGTATGGCCAAGGCGGCCGGCAGCTTCAACATATCCGACATCATGAATGTGCAGGAACCGCTGTTGTTCTCATTGCCGCTGTTGTTTGTGGTGATGATGATTGTCATGCTGATCAAGCTGCGCAAGTCGCCGTTCGATATCTCCAGTTCCGGGCACGCTCACCAGGAAATCGTCAGCGGTATTCATACCGATTATTCCGGGCCGCAACTGGCTTTGCTGGAAATCGGACACTGGCTGGAAGTGGTGCTGTTGCTCGGCATCACCGCCCTGTTCTGGACCTCCCAGACTACCGGCATTGTGGGTGTGGTGCTGATTATCATTGAAACCTATTTTGTGGAAATTCTCATTGATAATATCTCCGCCCGCATGACCTGGAAGTGGATGCTGCGCACTTCACTTTGCATGGGCATGGTACTGGCTCTGGTCAACATTTTCTGGCTGTATTATTAATGATAACAGGAGACTGCTATGGGTCTTATCAATAAACTAATTAACAAAAGCCGTTTGAAGTCGCCCTGGGTGGTGCATTATGACTGCGGTTCGTGCAACGGCTGTGATATTGAAGTGCTGGCCTGCCTGACACCGGTGTACGACCTCGAACGTTTCGGGATTGTGAATGTGGGCAACCCCAAGCACGCCGACGTATTGCTGGTTACCGGTACGGTGAACAAACGGAATCAGGCGGTGCTGAAGAACATTTATGACCAGATGCCTGAACCGAAAGCAGTAGTGGCCATCGGCACCTGCGGAATGAGCGGCGGCATGTTCCGCGACTGTTATAACGTGATTGGAGGCGTTGACCGAGTTATTCCGGTTGACGTGTATGTGCCCGGTTGTCCGGCTAAGCCGGAAGCGATAATTGACGGGGTGGTCAAAGCGCTTGAACTGGTAAAAGCCAAGCTGGAAGGCGCCCCGGCATCACGCCCAAACTCCCCGGAAGATCCCAAACCTGAAATAGATGTGGCTTAACGCCGCTGGTGAGGATAATGACATGAACGCTTTGGAAAACGTAACCGAAGTAAGCCTGGAAAATGTGCGCGAACAGGTATCCGACATTATTAAACAAGGCTGGCGCTTCGTCACCATTACGGCTGTTGATCTGAACGAGAACGAGCTTGAGTTCCTCTATCATTTCCACAGTCCCGAATTTGACATCAAACACTTACGCCTTACCTTCCCTAAAGGCACAGTGGTTCCATCCATTTCCGGCGTTTTATTCTGCGCCCTGCTGGTGGAAAATGAAATAAAAGATTTGTTTCACGTCGATTTTGACGGACTGGTGCTTGATTATAACGGCACGTTTTACACCAACCTGGATGAACTTGACGAGGGTGAGCGCATCACCGCTCCCTTTGCCACTTTCACTGCCGTACAAAAGAACTAAGGAATAAGGTGAGACGTTATGTCCAGAACAATAATCCCGTTTGGCCCGCAGCACCCGGTACTGCCCGAGCCACTGCACCTCAAGCTGGTGGTGGAAGACGAAATTGTGACAGAGGTTATCCCAAACCTCGGCTATGTGCACCGCGGCCTGGAAATGCTGGCTAAAGTGCGCGATGTGCATCAGATGATTTATGTGGTTGAGCGTGTCTGCGGTATTTGCTCCTGTCTGCATGCGCTGGCCTACTGCCATGCCGTTGAAAAACTGTATAACCTGGAAATTCCGCCCCGGGCCCAGTATCTGCGGATCATCTGGTCAGAACTGCACCGGATGCACAGCCATATGCTCTGGCTGGGGCTGTACGCTGAGTCGTTCGGCTTTGAAAGCCTGTTTCTGGCCTTCTGGAAGGTACGCGAACGCATTATGGATATCATGGAAGCCACTGCCGGCAACCGGGTAATCATTTCCACCAACATCATCGGCGGAGTACGTCGCGACATCAGCCCGGAGAATCTGCGCTGGATCATGAATGAAATGGATCTGGTGGAAAAAGAGTTCAAGCAACTGATGAGCACCATGCTGAAAGACTATACTGTGGAGTCGCGCACCCGCGGTAAGGGCTATCTGTCCAAGGAAGACGCTTACGCGCTGGGGGCCTGCGGCCCCACCCTGCGTGGAAGCGGCTGGGCTATTGACTCGCGTATGCTTGCTTACGACGCCATCAAAGACATTTCCTTTGAGCCGGTTGTGGAACACGATTGCGACTCCTACGCCCGCAGCGCCGTGCGCTTCCGGGAAGTGTTGCAGTCAATAGACATTGTGCGCGAATGTATCTCCAAAATTCCGGATTCGGAACTGGCTGCACCGGTAAAAGGTAACCCGCCGGCGGGCGAGGCATGGTCAAATGTAGAGCAGCCACGCGGCGAACTATTCTATTATGTGAAGAGCGACGGCACTAAAAACCTGCCGCGTGTGCGCATAAGAACCCCCACTTTCGCCAATATCCCCCCTCTGCTGGCCATGCTGGGCGGTTGTGAGTTGGCGGATGTTCCGGTAATCACCCTGAGCATTGATCCCTGCATCAGTTGTACGGAAAGATAAAAGGGGAAATAATATGTACATGACCAAAAACGTTCTCAGAAATCTGTTCACCAGAAGCGCCACCCGTCTGTATCCGTTTGTAAAACGAGATATCTTTGAAAATGTGCGCGGTGCTCTGGACATTGAAATTGATAAATGTATCTTCTGCAAGGCCTGTCAGTTGCGCTGCCCGGCCCGCTGCATCAGTGTTGACAGTAAAGCCGGAATCTGGTCTTTCGATCCAATGGTCTGCGTCGCCTGCGGGGTGTGCGTTGCCGTGTGTCCTAAAAAATGCCTGCATATCGGCAAGCAATACCGGGCGCCGCTCTTGTCCCGCGGCATAATCAGCCATCAGGGAACGCCCCGGGCGCCCAAACCCAAGCCGGATGCTCCGGCTGCCGGCTCTTTACAAACGCCGTCCGCTGATACTGCACAGCCGACCGGCTCCATTCAGGAAGCAGAGCCAGCCGGAAACTGAACAAACCACATTCAAGAATATAGTCGAGAATAGTTAACTGCAAAGGCAGAGATTAAAATCTCTGCCTTTTTATTGATACTTACTGCAACACATTGAAATAACAGAGGATTTTGCAATAGTTGAACTTTTCAAATCTTCCGCAATGGTAATTACAGACTATCACATAAAATGAGAACGGCACAACTGAAATCAATAGGCGAATGCTTCCTAATGCAGGGCTGACGCTACCTAAAAAAGTCAAGCCCCCTAAAATAAGCCTTGAGAAAGATGAGAAGGATTTCCAGCCGTTTCACAAGCCTTCTTTAATCCCAAATGGGAAAAAGCATTAGTGTGCTGATTATTACACACCAAGCTTCTCACTTTAAGTTTTTTCCTCTACACGCTGCTCTGAGTAAGCCTGCTTAGCTGGAGTATGCGTTGCTCTTTGGAAGTCTGCTTTTTGGATAATCTCAGACTCAGTCTGCATATGAGATATGGCCAGCTTGTAGGCCCTAATCGCCTCAGCCCTAGCCTCCAGGAGTTGCTGCTCCAAGGAAGAGACCTTTTCCTCTAACTTAGCAATAGTTTCAGCGGCAGTATATTCTACCTTAGGTTCTTCCTCCTCTAAACACATTGCCCCACTCCCCATAAGAAGCCATTGCAAGCTGACACCGGTTAACGAACAGATTTTTATAACAACATCGCTATTGGGCAGATTTTCATTCCGCTCATAAAACCCCAGCGATCCTTTACTGATTTCCAGAGCCTTTGCAAAAGCCGCTTGGCTCATGCCCCCACGGGCCATGCGAATCCTGTCTCCTAAGGTGTTCATCGGGTAAAAGTTCTGTCCTCCAAAGTTTCATCTTAAGTTTATCCAAGCACTTAAGATAATATCCTGATAATACTTAGCTTTTTCTTTGGATAATTTTCTAGAATTTTTACCAATAATTCTGCTTTACATGGACAGAAAAATATCCTATAAACAGAACCACGGGTGGTTGCCATTTCCATTGCTAAATTAAAGATTAAGCAACTGCTCAACAATAGTCAACGTCTGTTACCTATGGAGTTTTGACAGTGAAACAGTACTTCCTTTTTGGCAGCACTACATATTAATATTTTCTTAAGCTTGTCAGGATATACACTTTGATAGGTCAATACCATAAACGCATCATTGCTTGCTGACCATAAATTAATGTGTTCCCACTGTAAGCTGGGTACCTTTGAAAGGAGTCATTATGGTAGTACATTTCAGTTCTCCCTATCATAGAAAACCTTTTCAGAATTGCTCAAGGGAATTTCAATTCCCCCTATCAGATATGACAAATGTAGATCTGCTTGCTGAATTGGAGAGGTTGGAGCGTAAGCTGCATTTTTTGGAAGCAATTATTGATGAGCTGCCCAACCCTATCTTTGTTAAAGACAGTGCGGCTGAATTTTGTCTATTTAACAAGGCCTATGAGCAGTTTTTTCAGGTACAGAGGGAAAAGCTGAACGGCCTGACCGTGCTGGATCTTGATTATTTAGATCCTGAAGAGCGGGAATACTACCAGAGAGAAGACCTGAACGCTATTGAAAACGGCACGGAAGTTCATTATGAAGCCAGCTATGCCACTCCAACAGGCAAGCGGCATACTCTGTATTGGAGTAAAGGTATCTGTGTGCCTGCTTCAGGTGAAAAAGGCCTGGTAGGAACAATTGTGGATATCTCCGCTCAGAAACGCCTGGAACAAGAGCTTCTGGCCAAGAGTACTGAGTTGGAACAAACCCTCAAGGAGCTTAGCCGGCTCAGCCAGACGGACTCCCTGACAGAGCTGCATAATCGCCGCTTTCTTGAAGATCGCCTGCAGGAGTATGTTTCCGTCAGCAATCGTTATGGGCAGACATTCAGTCTGCTGATGGCGGATCTGGATCATTTCAAGCGCATTAACGACACGTTTGGTCATGACGCAGGCGATAAAATTCTGAAGGCCTTTGCTGATATTCTGCGATGCAACTGCCGCAACTGCGACTATTGCGCCCGTTTTGGCGGCGAGGAATTCATGCTGTTTTTGCCGATGACCAGAGCTGAGGATGCCCGCATGACCGCGGAACGCATCCGCCTTGCTACCCGCGAGGGTTGTTTCCTGCCAGATGGGCATTGTCTGACTGTGAGCATCGGCGTTACGGAGTTTCAGGCCGGTGACACGCCCGACACGCTCAAAAAACGGGTGGACCAGGCCCTGTATCAAGCTAAAAATAACGGACGCGATCAGGTTGCAGGCTGACTTGTTTATCAAACGACTTCAACAATTGACTGAGCTGCGCTGGAGCAATTGCTTCCAACTTGTTTCACTCTAATACGTCTGCCGTCAAGTTTCTCCAGCCAGCCCTTCCTGCCAATCAGCGTACAGCGCCGCCAACTCCGGCTCGTTCGCACGCATAGCCCAGCTTTTCAGCTTTTCTCCTTTGTCGAGCAAAATCTCCACATCTTCGAGCTGCCCAACAATGAATTGGAGTTTCTGCCGGGCCTGGTCAGCCAGTTCCACATTCCCGGCCTGGGACGCCGCCTGAAGCAATGCTCGGAAATATGGCAGTAGAGGAAAAAAGTTGCATTGCAACAGTCTCACCCCGGAAGCTTCCCGGTATTGCCCGTTAGCCTCCAGAAATCCGGCCAGCAGTTCATAGCCAGTCCGCCATAACGGCTCTTTCTGTACACCCTCCCACCATAAGCCCGGGGCAAGTTCCAGGCCTGCGCCGATGTTACCTGAAAATCCGGGGGCAAAATCAGCGTTCATCGCCCTCTCTTGCTCTGCAGGCAGACAAATGAACAACTCCAGCCAAGGAGTCAGGGCCAGGTCAAAGCCGTCCCGGCGGGCGTGCCGGTGCAAATCCGGGGCAAAAGCGCCGGAACAACGCTGATTCAGCAACTCTGCATTTTCCCGATCATAGCTTGCCCGCCCCGGTGTCTGACTTTCCAAATGGACAATCCGGCTTTGGGGAACAACTGCCAGTGTCTTCCCCAACGCGCTGATTCCGGCGCACAATTCCAGGTCTTCCGAACCGTTGATATAGCCCTCGTGGAACCGTCCGGCTGCATTAAACAAATCCCGGGGCACCATAAACGCCGCCCCGGTGATTGCCTGCAGCCTGCGACGCGCTTTCACCACCCGGTGAGCGGCCGGGAAGTTTGCATACAAATGTTCAGTGGCAAGGGTAGGTGAGAAAGCAATTCCCAAATGCTGCACCTGCTCTGACTGCGGGTAAAGCAACAGCGGACCACAGGCCCCCAGCCGGACATCCCGGCGCAACTCGGCCAGAAGTGGGGCCAGCCAACCCGGCTGGACTAATGTATCATTATTCAGGAAGAACAACAAAGGCGCGTCCGCAGTTGCAGCGCCCTGATTGCAGGCCCGGGCAAATCCCAGGTTTTCCGAGTTGCGGATTAGCGTGAAAGCAGACCCGAAAAGCTGTTTGCCGAATTCAGGAAGGACACGTGCTGTTTCATCAGCCGATCCGTTATCGATCAGCAAAACCTGCATGAAGTCTCCCGGAGTGTTCTCTCTCAAAGACTTCAAGCAATTACAGGTAAGCTCCCAGCAATTCCATACCGGAATGATTACACTGATCTGAAACTTCATACCTCCCCCAAGGCCTGTTCAACTCTGGCGCACTTGCGGAAAAGATCGGCCTTCACACGGTTAAAGTTCTCCTCACGCAATTTAGCGACTTTTTTCGCGTCCAACAAAAATTCAAGCTTGATTTTGTTTCCCATTATATGCGCCTGCTGGGGCACGCGCATGGCCTGGCGCAAACTGGAATGCTGCATATGGCGCACCTGCAGTTGCCCATGATAACAAGTTGGATAACCGGCAAGACTTGAGCGCAAATCACGTTCCAGATCGTCAAACTGGCTGGGATTGAAACGCACGTCAAATGCACCCGCCTGCTCAACCGCCCGCATATTCAGCAGATGACAGCAACCGGTCACAGAAACACACGGCCGGGTATAGGCATACATTGCTTCCCCGGTTTCACCCATGCCGGAACAAAAGGGGAAAATGTTCTCGTCCAGATCTTCAAAGCTGTGTACGGCTTCTTCCGGAGCAAGCAAATGGAAATCAGCCGCCTGAACGGCAAAAGGTGGAATATGATCGGTGATACGACAACCCACGGCCCCGTAAGCTGGGTTGGCCGCAGCACACAGACCTTGCAGCCAGCCCGAGGGCAGAATAATATCATCATCAAGAAATACAGCCCAAGGCTCCCGCTTGACTTCCGGCAAGGACAGCAACCAGTTGCGGGCCGCGGGCGCACCCACATTGGCTGGAAGATGAATCAGAGTAAACCGGCCGGGCCAGTCGCGCTCGTATCCCCGGATCATTTCCAGGCTGTTGTCTGTTGAGCCGTTATCCAACAAAAACACAGGCGCGCCATCAATACCGGAATCACGCAAACTGGCCAACGTTTGCGCCAGCGCCTCACATTTATTCCAGGAGTAAAGCAGTATGGGGGGCAGCGGCGTATCTTTGCCGAGTTTTAGCACCGGCTTGAGCGGACAAAGCAGATCATGTAGTGCCAAGCAGAAATTGGTGTGCCAGAAGAACTCGTGCCACACCGGCTTCAAGCCGGCAAATTCAACTTCCTGACGCAGCTTCCAGGCCAGTTCAAGGCCAGCCGTAGCCTTCCACAAACCGAACAGACCGACGTCCACCTGCCCGACAGCCTTTTCAGCTCCCACCGGGTCATGCGCAAGCATCTGCTCAGCCAGCAGTCGTTGAGCAAGCGCTGCTTTCCCGGGAAAATCCGGAAGTCGGGCCATAAACCCGCCCAAGTCGTCCGGATTATCGAACCGTGCCGGAATTTCACCGGGAAATCCGGCCAGGGCCCGTGCTGTTTCCCCGGCCAAAACGCCAGAGGCCCCGAAATCCGCCCCGGCTTCCGCCAGAGTTGATAACAGTCGCAGCACATCCCGATTCAACGGATGATGTTCCCAGGCCCAACGCGCCAGACCAAGCGCCGCCAGCAATAAAATATCCCTGCTTGCCGCCGGCAGATCCGCGCTGAGGATTTTCACCAGCATCTGCACTTGGGCGGCCGGGCTTGCCGCACCATACGCCCAAGCCGGGTTGAAGCTTAAAACCTGTTCCAGAGTTCTGATTTTGTTGCTGACTTGAATCATACCACTCAATTCTTGATTAAAGATTCATTGAGAGGCAATATAACATTGCCTGGACGCTCAAAGCAAGGTAAGTTAACGGATATTTCCGCCGCCAGTGTGGCTGATTGCCGGGTAAACACCGTTGTGCAGAGCTGATGCTGCATGGCATCAGGTTGACAAGGACAAGCCGCCCTCCCGCAAGCCACACGAGCAAGCCGGTAATGCCGCGCTTTTCGGCAAGGCGCTCAATTGCATTCAGAACCCGGAGTATTTATGAATACAGCAACCACTTACAGCAACTTCTGGAACGGCCCCTTCAACCGCCTGCCGCAAGCCCTTAGGCAACGCCTGCTGATGGGCAGTGCCGGCCTGGTACATCTGGCGGAACTGGCGGAAGCAACTCTGAACCTGGTGGCGGAACAGGGCAAACGTGAATTTCTGGCTCTGGGCAGTCAAATCCTGCTGGCCGCTTACGAGTCCGATCCGCTGAACGCATCCTTTGCGGCCCAAGTGGAAACGGTGGAAAAGGTCAACCCGTTTATTCCCCAGACTATGCACCCCCTGTTGAAGTGGCTTCGCACACACTACAAAGAACCGGACAATCTGCGCTACCTGATGCGCCTTTTGGAACGCCGGGAAACAGACAAGACCCTGAACTACCTGGAAACACAACTCGATAAGGAACCGGGCAACATCTTCTGGCTGCATCACGCTGCCGGTTTCGGCATAATGGAAAACCAGCCGGATTGGCTCCTGGATCAGATCGAGCGTCATCCGGATCTGCCCGCCCCCCTTGCCGCGTATCTCAAGGCCAATGCGGTTTACGCTAAAGGTTGCTGGGAGCAGGCGGCGGAACTTTACGCCCAGGCAACCGCCAGTCTGCCTCTATTCACCTGGCAGGAACAACAGGCTCAATGTCTGCTCAAAACCAATGAGAAGGAACTGGCCGCGCAACTTCTGCGAACTGTAGCCATTGCCCACCCCTGGCGATTGAACAGTCTGCTGCGCCTGTTTGATCTTGAAAGCGGTCTGGCCGCCCGGGTAGTTGCGCCTGAAGGCACAGGGGCAATTCTTTTTTATACCTGGAACAAGGCAGATCACCTTAACCAGGCTCTGGCTGCGGTCTGCGACAATGAGCGTTATGGGGCCCGGGTGTTTGTGCTTGACAACGGCAGTACCGATCACACCCCACAAATTCTGAAGTCCTGGAAAGAACGCATGGGCGACGCTCTCTGCCTTGTCACCCTGCCGGTAAACGTGGGAGCGCCCGCCGCCCGTAATTGGCTGGCCGCTCTGCCGGAAACAAAACAGGCGGACTGGCTCGCCTATATGGACGACGACGCCATTGTCCCCCCTGATTGGCTGGGCCGGTTCGGCGCGGCTATGCATGCCTACCCTGAAGCAGGAATTTACGGCTGCAAAATTGTGGACATGCACACCGACATGACAATCCAAAGCGTCGATTTCCACCTGTTGCCCTGTCAGGGGAAAATGGACGAAAACAACCTGATTGAGCGCAAATTTCAGGTTTCCTCCCTGCAACTGCAAGGTTTCAACTTCGGGCAATTCGATTATCTGCGTCCTTGCGCCTCGGTAACCGGCTGTTGTCATCTGTTCAGACGTGAAGTGTTTGACCGCGTGGGCGGCTTTGACCTGCGTTACTCCCCCTCCCAGTATGACGATCTGGAGCACGACCTGCGCGCCGCCATTGAAAATGAATTGCCGGTATATCAGGGGCACATTACCGTTCGCCACGCCAAGCGCACCGGTAAAGACGCCCAGACCAATCCTTCCCAAATGAGCAACGCCCTTGGCAATTTGATGAAGCTGCACATGCGCTACACCCGGGAGCAATTCGCTCAGGTAATGGAAAACGACGCCAATGCCGCTCATGCGGATATTCTGCGTAAAACCCGCCAACTTGAGGCGTAAATGGACGCCGTCTTAATCGAGTTGCTTAAAGCCTATTCAGAAGAGGTTATGGCTTACAGTCTGAAGCCTGCCCGCTCTGCCCAAGCCGGTGGCCCCAGCGGCTCTTCCGGAGAACATAGCAAGGCTGAGGCTGCAAGAATTAACTGTCCGGCTAACCAAACGCCCCCTTTCAGCGATTCCGTCGAGGACGGACAGGCGGAAGAAAAACATTTAAGCCGACTGGAACGGCTGCTGGCTAAAAGCGGCCGCAAAAATCTGGTTGTTTTCGGCGTGGCCAATCACATGTTCGTTGGTAGTTGTGCACGCTTGTGCAATGAATACGACTACAATTTATTCCTTTGCGACTTGGACATACCGCGTGCGCGCGCATTCAGACAAAGTCGGGCCTGGTCGGATATTACCAATGCCGCCGGCACCTTTATTCCGGTATTCGACGCCTCCGCCCGGGCAATTCTTGCCCTGCTCGCCGGGGTTGGTCTGACTGTTGAAAACAGCGTTTTTTACCTCTGCCCCGGTCTTTCTGCCCCCGAAGCCCGAAATTTGCAAGTCTGTATGAAGCTGTTCCAACGCAGTCACCCCGTTTACCACACAGAAAACACAAAGGGCCCGGAGCTCCAGATGTCCGCAGACAAGGAAATATCAATTTTAACCATTCTGCATCCGAACGAGCCGGACATAACAGAGTTTTGCACGCAAATACCCACCGGCATCAGGGAACTGGTCATCGTTTGGGACAGTCCCACCCCTTTCCACCGCCCCCTTTCCGCCGCCTGCCCCATTGTACAATGTCACCGCGATTTAGATGGAAATTTCGCGGCTCAACGCAACTTTGCCTTAAGCTTATGCGCCGGCAATTGGGTGCTGGCCCTTGACGGCGATGAGCGTCTGGACGCGGCTGGCTGGGCGGCTGTAACTCAGGCTGTGGCCGAACAACCGGCCGAAGCGTATTTCCTGCCCCGGTTCACCCTGTTTCCGGATATCCGGCACTTCCGCATGGGCTACGGCCTCTGGCCGGATTATCAGTTACGCCTGTTCCGTCGCACCGGGAAAACCCGGTTCACTCACCCGGTGCATGAAATTCTTACCGGAGTTGCCGGGCCGAAAGCAATTCTGGCTGGAGCGCCTATACTACATCTAAGTTACGTTATAAAAAACCGGGAATTGCTGGAAGAACGTCTGGAAGTGTTTAATCAGGCTATGGGAAAGGCTGCCCACCATTTAAGCCGGGAATATCCGCACCTTTCCCTGACCTGGCTACAAAAACTCAAAGCGGTCTGTCCCGATCTGAAGTATCTTTTATTGGCGGAGTAAAATCAATGCCGGAGCAAATACTGTTAAAGGTAGAAGAGCTTACAGTCAGTTTTTATAAGAACGACCCGCGCCTATCCAGACGCGTTGAAGGCAAGGCCATAGAGAACTTAAGCTTCATGCTTGAGGAAGGAAAGACCCTGGCCCTGGTAGGAGAGTCGGGCTGCGGCAAAACAATGACTGCCTATGCCTTAATGGGTCTGGTGCCGGAACCGGGCAAAATCAGCAGTGGAGCGGTCTGGTTCCAGGGAGAAAACCTGCTGGAACTGCCGGAGCCCAAACTGCGTCAACTGCGCGGCAGCCAGTTGTCCATGATTTTTCAGGAGCCGATGACCGCCCTGAACCCGGTGCTCACTATCGGCAATCAAATTGAAGAGGCGGTTACCGCCCACCGCAAATTACCCCGCCGCGAACTTAGGCAACTGGGTGTGGAATTACTGCGTCAGGTAGGCATTCCCTCTCCGGAAGAACGCTATAATGACTATCCCCACCAGCTCAGCGGAGGCATGCGACAGCGGGTGGTGATCGCAATGGCCCTGATCAACCGCCCCAAGCTGATCATTGCCGACGAACCCACCACGGCACTGGACGTAACTATTCAGCGCCAGATTCTGGACTTGCTGAACCGGCTGTCTAAGGAAAACCGCACAGCCACTCTCTTGATTACCCACGACCTAGGGGTAGTGCGTGAAACAGCCGATGAAATTATCGTAATGTATGCGGGAAGGATTATGGAACAGGCCACGGCCCCAGATTTGTTCGCAACCCCGCTGCATCCCTACACTCAAGGGCTGATGGCTTCCATACCGGGACTGCCCTTCCGACAGAGAGAAGATTGCGTTAAATGCAATAGCGTTGCACGCACAGACCCGCTGATTGTACTTTCCACCGGGCAGAACAGGCAAACCCGGCTTCAAACCATACCGGGCACAGTTCCCAGCCTGTGGAACAAGCCGATCGGCTGTCCGTTCAACACCAGATGTCCGCAGGCCTTCCGCAGATGTTTCTGTGAATTGCCCCCACTACTCCCCACGAATGCAGACAGTAACCACATTCATTATGTGCGTTGCTGGTTGCTGCAAAAGTAATGGAGTGAAGGATAAAGTACTGCATGTATAGCATTTCCGCACTGCAAAGGATTTGCTTAACCGGGCTGCAAATCCTCAGGATTGCAAGTGCCCGTACAGGATATTACCGGCGCGCATGAGCCGCCTCCAGCATTAATTTCCTGCCGCAACTTCAGCTATACTTAGCGGATCTGTTCAGGCTAAACTCGCATTGGCGACTTTATTCTCGGCTGTACTGACACAGCGGCGGGCGGCAGTTCCTGCCGCCCGCTCAAACAAACTAAAAGCAATGTTTACTAATCGTTAAATCTTTCTTATAAGATCAACGTCTATTTCCACGCTGTTCCAGTCCTTGTCCACTTCACCCTGAATTTCTACTTTGTCATTAGGGGTAATGTTCTGACCAGCCCATTTATGATTATCTATGTCCACAGTGATGTTCCCGGTATTATCCTGGAACAGGTATCTGTCGCCGCCGAGATGCTGGACAATATTCCCCTGTAATGTAACGTAGGTGTCATCACGCATAGTTTTAGCCTGCTCCACGGTAGAAGCACTGACACTGGGTCCCTGGAATCCGCCCCCTACTTGGGCGTGCGCGGCAACCCCGCTGAAACAAACGGCCAAAGCAAAACAAGCAGCAATCAATATCTTCTTAAGCATATCCGTTTCTCCTGATGGTTAATTAGTTAGTGTTTTAACTAGGTTACAATTCCATTACCAGCTTTACCGCCTGCGGCTCATCGGGCATATCTTCAACCCGCATCCCAACCTTGCGCGCCAAGGCCTGCATGGCTTTATTCTCGCGCATGGTTTCCGCATACAGCACTTTCGAACCGCGCTTGCGGGTATAATCAATCATTTTCTGTAAAAGCTTACTTCCCAAGCCTTGTTGCTTAAGCTGACTGCTGACCATCATCCCGAATTCAGCGGTGTGATTATCCGGAGTGGTGGCCGTGCGGACCACTCCCACTATTCTCCACGCCCCATTATGGAACCAGGTAGCCACAAACGCCATTTCGCGCTCATAATCCAACTGGGTGAATTCGGCCATCTCATTGTGGTCGAATGTATGCACGGCATTGAAAAAACGTAGGCGCAAGTCTTCCTTGGTTTGTTCATCAATGAATTCCTTAAGCGCAGGCTCATCTTCAGCCCGTATGGGTCGCAACACTATATCCATGCCGTTGGGCAAGGTGAACGATTCTTCCAGATCGCGCGGATAAGGACGAATAGCCAAGCGCTCCTCGCCGCTAAGCTCCGTTTCTGCTATCTCTATTCTTCCTCCCAATACCAGCACGCCCAATTCACTTACATACACCGGGTTGAGGTCAATACCCTGGATTTCCGGCAAATCAATAACCATCTGATCAATATGTATAATCGCGCGGCAAAGCTCATCCAAATCCACAGGCGGCTCACTGGAAATCATCACTTTGGAAATCCGGGTACGTGAAATCAACTCTCTGGCCAGAGACATGTTCAGGGGCGGCAAGGCCACGGCCTTATCATTCACGGCGTCCTTCAGAAGCCCGCCGTGCCCCAGATAGATCACCGGGCCGAACGCCGGGTCGAGCTTCATTTCAATGAAAAGCTCCTGAGCGGAAATGCCGCGTTTCGAGGCATGAACGCTCACGCCTTTAACTTCTCGAACCAAGGGGTCATTTCCCGCTGCCGCCAGCAGGTTTTGCAGGGTAGTAACCGCCGATGCCTGCGAATATATGCCATGCACCGCATACTGTTTATGCCCGCTCATAGGCTGAACCGGCTCCGCCTCACCACGGAATTCAACATCCAGGGTGATGCTCACAGGGAACCCGATGTCCTGAGCGGCTTTGGCGGTTTTCGTCCCAATCTCCTCTTCATTTTCCAGATAGGTCGATTTAGTCAAAGGCATTCGGTAAGCCGCAAGCAGTTGACGCACCTCCAGGCGGGTCAGGCTGGCGCGCCCTTCGTTTAGAGCGCGCCGAATAATTGTTCTGCCCACTTTCGGGTCGGGGGTAGCGGATTCATTCAGAGGATCGGGGGTTTCCTTAAGCATACTCTGGTTGCGGGCGTACTCTCCCAGATAGGTAAACGCGCGAATAGCCTGTTCGGGTGTACTGTAATTGGGTATGCCGATTTTATCCATTTCATGCCGGGCATCAGCCGATGATTCATCGCCCATCCATGAAGTCAACACCATGCGCTTGCACTTTTTAAGCGGCTCTACCAGAGCCTTGGCAACTTCAAACGGATTGTTGCCCGCAAACGGCACATACATCATTAAAATAGCGTCCACGCCCTTGTCTCTAAACAAAATATCCATAATCTGGCGGTAAATTTCACCACTTGCGTTGTATACCACCCCAACCGGGTTTGAGTGCGACCAGTTGCTGCCAAGCAACCCGTTCAGTTCCCGGATAGTGTTGTCGGAAAGCTCCGCCAAGCTTCCGCCTGATCCGAACAAGGCATCGGCTGCCATTACCCCGGCGGAAGATCCGTTGGTGATAATTGCCAATCTTTCACCTCGGTATGGTTTGGGATTGGACAAAGAACGGGCCGCGTGAAACAGCGAGCCGATATCATGCACCCTGAGCATTCCGGCTCGGCGGAAAGCGACATCGTATACTTCTTCCGGGGTGAACTCTGTAGTGCCGGCATTGGCGATATCGCGCACCTTCAACCGCTCTATCGCCTTGCTTGGCCGCATCACCACCACAGGTTTGTTTTTGGCCGCTGCCCGGGCGGCGGACATGAACTCGCGGGCATTTTCAATATGCTCCAGATAAATCAGAATCGCCTTAGTGTGGCTGTCTGTAACCAGGTAGTCAAGCATATCGGAAAAGCCTATATCCATGCGGGCGCCCAAAGAGATAACATGAGAAAACCCCACGTTATTGGCTTTAGCCCAATCAAGCACCATGGAAAACAAACTGTCTGATTGCGACATAAACGCCATGCGCCCCGGCGCAATGGAAGTGTGGGCCATGGTGGCGTTCAAATGAAACCACGGCACCATTACCCCCAGACAATGCGGCCCCAGTATGCGCATTTTCGGAGAATTGGCCGCACGCAGCAAATCTGATTTAATCTGTGAAGCCTTTTCCGGGCTTACCCCGCTAAGGCCGCCCGCCAACAGAATGGCCGCCCGCGCGCCTCTGTGCCGAAGTTGGTTCAATACATCAGGGGCTCGGTCAAGCGGCACGCAAAGCACGGCAAGGTCAGGAGCAATAGGAAGATCTTCAACACTGGGGTAGGCAAATACACCGGAAACAGCCCGTTCCTTGTCAGAAACAGGCATTACCGGCCCTTTGAAGCCGCCGTTGATCAGATTTCTCACCACTATATTTCCATTCTCAACCGATGCGCTCCCGGCCCCACTGATCACAGCTATCGAATGCGGCCTGAACATATATTGCAAATTTGTATTACTCAAGCTGATGCCTTTGTTTCACAATGCCGCTGAACGCCCGAAACCGGGCTTTTTTACCTTACCGCCCACACCTCTGGTTTGCAAACGCAAAGGTTACGCAAAACCGGTGACAAATATGGGAATATATCCAACTAACCTCAAAATAACAAATTGGATTGGGTTTAGTCCAGCACTATTCTCCTCACTCACAAATATTGAAAATTTCCCGATTTATCATCTGATAGTTGGACATAATGCCCCAATTCTGCTATGGGGGTGAGCAACTAATGCTTCTTTATAATTTTATAATTCATCTCAAAACGGTTCCAAATCTAACTTAACACGCTTAAATGACGATAAAAAGAGGGATTGGGGTCAGCTTGAGGAAGGAAAGAGAAAGATGAAAAACATTAAAATGGCTTTAAAAATTGGAATGGGCTTTGGCTTGGTTGTACTGATAATGCTGCTGTTAAGCCTTATGGCCATTAAGGCTATGGATGATCAGGAAAATAGCGCTGTGGCCATTTCCGATGTTTATATGCCGGAACTTGTCGTTGGCGTAAAGATAGACCGGGCGGTAGCTGGAGTCTGGCGCAGCATGTTGAATTATGCCAGAACAGAAGATCTTAAGTATGTAGACGAGGCCAGAAAAGAGCAGGAAACAATCCGGACGGAACTCGAAGCAGCCAATAAATTGGTTGCCCAATATCCTCAGCTTAAGGCGCTCAAAGCAAAACAGGATGAAATTAACGCCGCTTTTCAAACCTACTCTCAATTGATAGATGAGACTGTAAAAGCACAGGAAGATCTTAAAAAACGTCGTATCATTCTCCTGGAGACCGGCCAGAAGTATAAAAGTCTGTTGGAAAATATGCTGGCAGACCAAGAAAATCGTCTGGACAGAGCCATAGCCAACAATGACCTTATCAGCGAAATCAACCGTCGTCTGACCCAAACCAGACAGATCAACAAATTGTTGGACTTGGGCTCAACCATACGCATAAGTAATATGCAGTCCCAATTATTTCAAGATCCTTCTATTGCAGAACAAGGTATGGCCAGCTTCAAACCAATGATGCAAATTCTTCAAGAACTTGACGCTTCCGTACTTAGAGCAGACTCTCACCAGAAGCTCAAAGAAATTACTGAGGTCGCTAATCTTTATGAACAAGAATTTCGTTCTTTGGTAAACGTCTGGAAAGAATTGCAAACAATTCATAAAGTACGTGGTGAAACCGCCGGGACGCTGTTGCGCAACGCCCAGGAAAGTGCCCGAGCAGCTTTAGTACAAGTGCAAAATCTATGTGCATCTTCCGTAAGCACTTCACAAACCAGCATGAGCACTTTGATTGTGGGCATGATTGCAGGCGTTGTAATCAGCATTATTCTATCCCTGGTGCTCACCCGCGCCATTACCGGCCCCTTGAGCAAGAGCGTGATTTTTGCCGAAAAGGTGGCCGACGGCCATTTGGATAATACTCTGGACATTCATCAAAACGATGAAGTGGGTCATCTGGCCGATGCCCTCAACACGATGGTCGCCACTCTGCGCCAGCGTATTGCTGATGTCCAGGACGCCATAGAAAAAGCTTCCGCCAAAGAGCAGGAAGCCCTTGCCGCCATGCGCGACGCAGACGAAGCCCGTAAGCAGGCCGAACAGGCAAAACGGCAGGGTATGCTGGATGCGGCAGACCAGCTTGAAAGCGTAGTCGCCAGTGTTTCCGCCGCATCGGAACAGCTTTCCGTTCAGGTAGAGCATTCCGAGGCCGGCTCGCAACAGCAGGCTGCCCGCACCGGCGAAACAGCTACAGCCATGGAAGAAATGAATGCAACTGTTCTGGAAGTGGCCAAAAATGCAGGCGATACCGCCAGTGTTTCTGAACAGGCAAAAACGAAGGCCCAGGAAGGGGCTCAAATTGTACATCAGGTTATCGGCGGCATAGAACGCATTCAAAAAGGTTCGGAAGAACTGCGGGAAGAAATGGCGGATCTCAGCCAGAAAGCCACCGACATCAGCGCTGTAATGGATGTGATTTCCGATATCGCGGATCAAACCAACCTGCTTGCTTTAAACGCGGCCATTGAAGCAGCCCGTGCCGGGGAAGCCGGGCGCGGCTTTGCTGTAGTGGCCGATGAGGTGAGAAAACTGGCTGAAAACACCATGAAGGCAACCGCTGAAGTAGCGGAAGCCATTCAGGGCATCCAACAGGGCACAGCCAAGAACATGGCGAATGTAGAAACTTCAGTGGCTACGGTAACTGAAGTTACAGAGATGGCCGCCCGCTCCGGCGCAGCCCTGAACGAAATCGTAAATCTGGTTGATCAGGCATCAGATCAGGTAAGAGCCATTGCGGCTGCCAGTGAAGAGCAGTCGGCCACCAGCGAGCAAATCAACCGGGCTATTGAAGATATTGACCACATTTCCATTGAAACAGCCGACGCCATGCGTCTGGCCGGTGAGGCAGTGCAGGAATTGAGTCATCAGGCCTCAATTCTGAACCGCCTTATTCAGGAAATGAAAAACAGTTAGTTCGCTACAAACTCAAATCCGGAAAGGGGACCGCTTTAAAACGGTCCCCTTTTTACTTACAGTCAATCTTATATCAGGTCCAAGCCGCCTGTTCCCCAACACCCAACAAGTATTGACATCCACGCATGAAAACGCAATGCCTTGTCCGGCCGAAAACAAGCAAAGCAAATTGGCTTGGACTATATTTAAACTGCAGCTACGTTCGCTCCGACGCAGGTAACCCAGGGGGAATTGCGCCTGAGGGCTCCACGCCCCCGGCTGACGCGGTGCAACAACCATTATGTGCCCAACATGCTGCATTGACGTGTCGAGAGTAATCAGCAGCCTCAACTCCCTTTCCTCGCCCTTCCCCAAAGTCGTTCTGTCCTCTGGTCGGGCAGAATTCGTACTGAATATGGTTTACGTTAAATCCGGTCCGAACTCACCCCGCAAAAAATTTTGACAATTCCAGTCAAACCCGATAATCTAAAAAAAATTGGTTATAAAAACACTTTCCTCAAATGATGTGG
The DNA here is from genome assembly GCA_944325195.1 of uncultured Desulfovibrionaceae bacterium. GTDB lineage: Bacteria > Desulfobacterota > Desulfovibrionia > Desulfovibrionales > Desulfovibrionaceae > RGIG1962. Next base: position 67,255 of record CALUZB010000022.1, read on the forward strand.
AATGAACAACAAAGGCCGTAAATGAACTTTAAGCCCGACGGCACTGCGGCTTACAGCGGCTCGGAGATTTACGCCAAACCGAGCCAAGCGGATTTCTTTTAAACCGGATGAAATACTTTGGCGCTAAGGGGCGCCCCTTATGCAAGGAGGATTTGCATGTCCAATGAATTGAAGCTCTTTCCCCCACCGGCGGCATTGCCTGAAACTCATGTAAAAGGACCACAGGCCCGCGAAGAACTGATCAGGTTTGCTAAAAACGACCCAGAGGCGTTTTGGGCCGCCCGGGCCAAAGAGCTGCTGCATTGGGACGCGCCTTGGCACACAGTGTCTGACTGTGACCTGGCCAACGGAAAAATCAATTGGTTCAGCGGCGGCAAACTTAACGTTTGTTACAACTGTGTGGATCGCCATGTTGAAAACGGTAACGCCCACAAAACCGCCTTGATTTGGGAGCCGGACGATGAGGGGGAACCGCTGAAACTCAGCTATATCGAGCTGCTGGACCAGGTATCCCGCTTTGCCAACGTACTCTTGGACATCGGTCTGCAAAAGGGTGACCGTGTATGTATTTATATGCCGATGATACCTGAAACTGTAATTGCCATGCTGGCCTGCGCCCGGGTTGGCCTGATTCATGCAGTTGTGTTCGCCGGTTTTTCTGCGGCGGCCCTGGCCGACAGAATTAATGACTGCCGGGCAAAACTGCTGATCACCGCAGATGTTGTTCCCCGGGCCGGCAAGAAGATTCCGCTCAAGGCCAACGCTGATGAGGCACTGCAATCTTGCCCGACTTGCCGCACCACCATTGTGGTCAACAGGGGCAACACCGACATTAAAATGAACGACTACCACGACTTCTGGTGGCATGAGCTGATGCAGAACCCATACTGTGCAGTTGGCTGCCCCCCGGTTGCCATGGACGCGGAGGACACACTCTTCCTGCTCTATACATCGGGAAGCACAGGGAAGCCGAAAGGTGTGGTGCATACTACCGGCGGTTATCTTACCTATGCAGCCCACACCACACAGTGGGTATTTGACCTTAATCAAAACGATGTGTACTGGTGCACTGCCGACGTGGGCTGGATTACCGGCCACTCTTACCTGGTGTACGGCCCGCTTGCACTGGGGGCTACCACGGTTGTGTTTGAAGGGGTTCCCAACTATCCCCAGCCTGACCGCTTGTGGAAGATAGTGGACAAATTTGGAGTTACAGTGCTTTACACCGCTCCCACTGTCATCCGCTCTTTAATGCGGGAAGGCACCCAATGGCCGGAAGCACATAAAATGAACAGCTTACGCGTGCTGGGCAGTGTGGGGGAACCGATTAACCCTGAGGCCTGGCTCTGGTACCATAAATATGTGGGCAAAGACCGCTGCCCGATTGTAGACACTTGGTGGCAAACAGAAACCGGCGGCTTGATGATCTCGCCGCTTCCCTATGCAAACACCCTTAAGCCGGGCAGTGCCACAACCGCTTTGCCCGGCATTGACGCCGCAGTTCTGCGGGCCGACGGCTCACCCTGTGCCCCGGGCGAGGCCGGTCATCTAGTGATCAAAGCGCCTTGGCCCGGCATGTTGCGCGGACTATACGAAGATAAAGAACGGTTCAAACAGGATTATCTGGAACGCTTCCCGGGCTGTTATCAATCCGGCGACGGCGCCAGTCTGGATGAAGACGGCGACTTCTGGATTATTGGCCGTCTGGATGACGTGATCAATGTATCCGGGCACCGCCTTGGCACTGCCGAGCTGGAAGCCGCTCTGGCGGCCCACGAACATGTGGCTGAAGCAGCAGTGGTGGGAATGCCCCACCCCTTAAAGGGGCAATCCATTTACGCTTATGTTGTGCTGAAACATGAAGTGGAAGACGACGGCAGTTTAGTTGGCACCTTGCGCGCCCATGTTCGCAGCATTATCGGCCCTATTGCCACGCCTGAAATCATTCAGATTGTGGAAAATCTGCCCAAAACCCGCAGCGGCAAGGTAATGCGCCGTATTCTGCGTTTGGTTGCCGCCGGCCAGTACGACAACTTCGGAGATACATCCACTCTGGCCGACCCGGCTATTCTGGACGACTTGGTATTGGGCAGTAAAGAACTGACCAGTAAATAAATTGGATAATGCAGCAGGCAGACAATCTGCCTCTCAATAAACCATCAATAAAAACCGGGGGCAGCTTTAAGATCGCGCCCCCGGTTTTTATTGCATACTCAAAACGAGTTTACTTTGGAGTAGTATTAGCTGATAGAAAAGCGGCCCTGCAAAAAAGCAGGCAGAAACAGCCTGACCATAAACCTTGGGACGTAAGCCAAAATCGACTTATAATCCGGTTTACACACGCTTTCACTCTTGAACGCCTGCTTTCAACAACAGAAACTTTCCACGTCTAAAACACACTCAACATCAGCTCTTACTTGAGCAACTCTTTTCTATTGCTCATATTCCCTTCAGGCTGTGACTGACGACTTGAGCAGCTTATACTATTCAGCCGCCAGACGCTCCCATAAATCCAAGACTCTTTCCTTTTGCTTTTCGCAACCAAGGGCTTGCGCTGTCTGTTGTCCGTTTTGAAGCATATCCTTCACCAGAGGGTCTCCCGCGGCAATCAGGTTTGCCGCGTGCTCAACAGCTATGGCCAGACTGATCGGGTCCGCATCCGGCACGATGAACGCATTTGGGCCGTCCGGCAAATCAGACTCGCCAAAATCACCCGCCTGCAAATAATAACCGGGCGGGGTAAGCCCGCTTAAACCAGCCATTTCCGGTATATCCGGGAGTGCCTGACGCAGATAATCCCACCCCCCCAAGCCGGTGCAGGTAACCGGTATGGCCCCGCAAGCCATAGCCTCCAGCGGCGGCAGACCAAATCCTTCAGGAAAACCCGTACCCATAAAAATATGGCACATCTGCAATAAAGCAGCTACCTGATCGGGTTTTCGGTCGTGAATTTCCACCCAGTTGATCGGAAGCGAGGTGCGCCCCCGGGCTTCCAAAATCTGCATGGCCTGAATGGCAATGGCTTTATTCTTGCGCGGCATCCAGGCCACATTGATTTTTTTCAGTCGCCGCTCGCTTGCTCTGCCTAACAGCAGAGCATTGCCGGCTTGGGGATCGGGCTTGAACAGCTCCAAATTCAACCCGGGGCGCACTATCTCTGAATAACAGCCGAGCTGATCGTGCACAAAATGCGCAACTGGAGTGGACACAGACAAGAACCCGGCGTTCAGCCTGTTCCAATCCAAGCCTTCCGGCATGGCGGAAAAAAGATAAGCCCAGTTCTGCACATACACCAAATTGCGCGCTCCGGCCTGCAAGCCGGGAAGCAAAGCGCTGGGCCAGCCCTCCGGAACCACCCACAAATCACTTTTGGCCAGTTCAAAATCGTTCCAATCAATCACCGGAACATCTATCGCTTTTTGTACCGGGTCTTTCTCTTTTACCACCAAAGCGGTTTCCCAACCGGCCTGGTGCAAAATTTCCGCAAGCTGACAAATTACAATCAGCCCGCCGCTGACTTTATTCAAAGGGGGAATGAAAAAATAGGTGCGCATCAGATTTCCTGCTTGTATTTAAGCGACTGTCGCAGAGTTTCCCTGTCCATATGCTTAACCTCGCCACCCTGCGGAATGCCTTGAGCAAGCCGGAAAACCCTGATTCCCACGAATTCTCTCAAGATCAGGTCTTTAATATACTGGGCAGTGGTGTCCGCTTCCACCGTGGCTCCAAGGGCCAGCACCACCTCATTGATTTCACCTTCCCGCAGTCGCGCCCGCAAACGCTCCAACTCCAGAGCTTCCGGCGGCATGTTATCCAAAGGAGAAATCAGCCCCCCAAGAATCATGTATTGCCCCTGATAAAAACCGCCCTCCTCCATCACCAATAAACTGTCCCACTCGGAAACAAGACAAAGCACATCACGCGCCCGGTTGGGGTCAGCGCAAATGGAGCATGGGCTCTGAGCGGCAAGACTGCCGCAACGCGCGCACAAAGCCAATTCATCATGCAGATTGTAAATCGCCCGTCCAAAATCCCGAGCGTCACTTTGCGACAACTTCAAAATCGCCAGAGCGCTGCGCAGACTGGACTTGGGGCCCATACCCGGCAACCTGGCCAGATGATTAATCACGTTTTGCAACGGAGCCGGCAATTTGTTCATAGGTCACCAAACTCATGCTAAACGCCGTAACCAGTAGGCCCTCTGCCCGGGGCGCCGCCAAACAGACCAGGTATATTCAGGCCGCCGGCCAGACGCGTCATTTCAGACTCCAACACAGACTTGGCTTGCGATAACGCTGCATTCACCGCTGCTGTAACCAAGTCTTCGAGCATTTCCTTGTCACCGCCGGCAAAAACCGCCGGATCTATCCTGATGCGCAAAATTTCCTGGCGCCCATTGGCCACAGCAGTAACCATGCCGCCGCCGCTGCTTGCTTCCACTTCCCGCCGGCCTAAATCTTCCTGTACCTGGGCAAGCTTAGCCTGCATTTCCTGGGCCTGTTTCAAAATATCTCCCAAACCGGACATACCCAACCCTTGTACTAATAGGTTTCAAATTCCGGCGCACAATCCAAAAGGTAGGCGCCCATTTTTTCCTTTAACAAAATCACCGCAGGATGAACCTGGGCCTCCCGCCGCAAATCCCCCCTGGTTTTCGCCTTAAACAATGGAGGCAGAATTTTAAGTTCCACGGCTTTTCCCCAGAACCGCTCCGCCAACGTGGAAAGGGACCGGCGCTGCTCTGGACGACATAAATACTCATAAGCAATGTCGCTGGGGCATTCAATTAATAAGCAATTCTCATTCATTGCCCCTCGCCCTTTGTCCAGCAAAGCTGGGTTCACTCCCTCCACCTGTTCTTCGTTTATCTCCAGGGGTGCAGTCAGTACCTTTTCAGACTCTGCTGAGCCTGCTTCCGCAGCCGACCCCTTACGCTGTTGTCGACAAAACTCAAGAAAGTTTTTCCATTCCAAAACCGCCAGTGAGTTGGAGAAAACCGCATTCCGTTCTTCTGAAAGGTACACGCCCGGAGAGGCATCGCCGTTTTCCTCTTTTGGGTTTCCGGGCTCTTCGGCCTCGCCCCGTTGAATAGGCGAAACAGTCCGCTTATGTTCAGTCTTCTCAACCCTGGGTTGACGGGAATTAGAAGGCTCTGTCTCCTTCAAAGCCAAATCAGCAAAAACCGGCTTGGCAGCGGCGGTCTCAGCACCGTTCTCCGCATCAGCCTCACCAGCGTCCATTCGGCAGCCAACCGGCGGAAGTATACTCTCTTTAACTTGTTGGAAATCCGCATGATTACCCATCAGACCGGAAGCCCGGCTTGTTTCAGACAATTCCGTACCGCTACTGCTCCCATTCAAACCGTTGAACAATTCCGGGAACACTTCATCCGGTGGAACATCCGCCGGATTTTGTGCAAAATCACCAGCCCTCAGCCCGATGGCATCTTCAATTGGGCTCGGCATTGATTCAGATACGGCCGCTGAGTTGATCATCTGATTGCTTTCTCCGGAAGAGGGAACTGCTCCCTCGACTGCCGACTCAAGTCCGGAGCCGGTCTGCTCCTCGGAGACAGAAATCCTTCTTTGAGGATTTGAATTTAAGGTGGAGCGGGTCCGCATTTCAATTTGTTTTATTTCAGTTGAAGCATCTGTCTGCTGCCCAACCCCTATTGTCCCTGTCTGCGGAGCCGCCGCCAGACCGCCGCCTAAATTAACAGGGCTTTTCCCGCCTGTATCCGGCAGACCGGAAACAGGCAGTAATGCCGGGAGCAACGCTATGTTTAAAAGCAGCAACTCAAGGGCCTGACCTGGCTCAAGGCTGGCTAAAACCCGGCGCTGCCCTTCCAAGGTAAGCTGCCAGGCGGCATGCAGATGCGCAAGATCCAGACGGTTTGCCGCCTCAATCCAAATGCGTCCTTCCTCTCTGCTGAGGTCAAGTAACTTCAGGGCAGCCTCTCCGGAATGCCGGAGCATGAACAAATTGCGCCAAAGCAAGGTCAGTTCGCGCAAAAAAAAGCCCATGTCAACCCCTTGGTCAAGCAGAACCTCAACCACACCGGACATCTGCAGGACATTCTGACGCGCGGTTGCATCGACTATTTGAAGAAATAAATCCTGACCGGCCAGTCCAAGCACCTCTTCCACATCCGCAACCTTAAGAGAGTTCTGCCCCAAAGCCAGCACCTGGCCAAGCAAAGACATGCCGTCGCGCACGCTTCCAGCCGCCCGACGCGCCAGCAGATTGACTGCTTCCTCTTCAAACTCAATTGCTTCCCGCTTCAGCACATTGCTCAGATGTTCCCGCAGTTCTTGTGGATTAAGCTGTTTGAAGAGAAAATGCTGACATCGGCTGATGATTGTAGACGGAAACTTATGCGGCTCAGTGGTGGCAAGAATAAATGTAACTTTTGACGGTGGCTCTTCCAAAGTTTTCAGAAGTGCATTAAACGCTTCGCGGGTAAGCATATGGGCTTCATCTATAATGAATACCTTGTAGCGGCCTTCCAGCGGAGCGTAGCCTATATCCTCTTTCAGGCGCTTGGCATCATCAATGCCCCGGTTGGAAGCCCCGTCAATTTCATGCACGTCAACTGCAATTCCTTGAGTAATCTGCCTGCAACTTTCGCAACAGTTACAAGGCTCAGGGGCGGGCCCCCGCTCACAGTTCAAAGCTTTAGCGAAAATGCGGGCTATGGTGGTTTTCCCTACCCCGCGCGTTCCTGAAAACAGATAAGCCGGTGCAACCTTGTTTTCAGCCGCCGCACGCGAAAGAATATGTTTAGCGGCAGACTGCCCGGCTACCTCGGAAAAAAGCTGAGGCCGATATTTTGCGGTAAGCGGTAAAGATGACTTCATAAATTAACCAAATCAAAAACAGACTTTAGTGCCAGTATATTAAAATATTTTAACGGAAAAAAAAGGCCAGCACAAGTATCTTGAACTAAGGCGCCTATTAGTATATCCTGAAAATAATTGAATTTACACGCTGCTTGCGCTACCCGCCCATTATAACCAGCAACCAAATTATGTGCCGCAAAAAAGCAAAACTTTTCTCTTCGTTATTCAAGTTTAGCTTCTGCATTTTTGTACTGGTCGTTTTTTTAACGCTACTCTGTACCGATTATTACACTTCAGTCCGGCCGGAAGCAGACGCTGAAACACTCGCAACGAAAACCGATGTACGAGAGCAGATTGGACATAACCCGGGAACACCTCAAACAAGTGCGTTTCGAGGTTCTTCCCCCATGGAAGTTTCCTCCGCCCAAAAGCTTGCGCGCGTTGCCGCAGAAGAGCCTGATTGGTTTGAAAGCCTTCTTCCTTACCGCAATGAAGAGCGCGGCCCTCTTGATTTCAGCCTGCATGTACTTGGCCCCGGCAACGGGCCTACTTTGTTTGTGGTGGGTGGAATTCAGGGAGATGAGCCGGGCGCTTTCTCCGCCGCCTCATTGTTGGTTACGCACTATGAAATAACTAAAGGGCGCCTGATCGTTGTACCCAATCTGAATTTTCAAAGCATCATTATGCACGACCGCGGGCCGAACGGAGATATGAACAGAAAGTTTGCGGCTTTGTCTGAATCCGATCCGGAATACAAAACAATTGTCAATATCAAAAACCTGCTTCTGCTGCCCCAAGTGGACGCAATTTTAAATATGCATGACGGCAGTGGATTTTACAGGCCGGACTGGGTGGATTCCATGCGCAACCCCAAACGTTGGGGTCAAAGCGTTATTATCGACCAGGCCACAATCAGCGTGCAGAATTTCGGGGATTTGGAAGCCATTGCAGAAACTGTGCTGGGGCAGACCAATTCCTGTTTGCTTGAACCGGAACATAAGTATTATCTGAAAAACACGCATACAGCTTTGGGCGATCACCAAATGGAAAAGACCCTGACCTACTTTGCCATTACCAACGGCAAGCCGGCGTTTGGGGTGGAAGCATCCAAAAGTTTCAGCCTGCCGGTACGTGCATACTACCATATCCAGGTGCTGGAAGCATTTATGGAGCAAATGGGTATTGAGTTCAAACGTAAATTCGATCCCACCCCGTCCGGACTGACCCTGGCCCTAGGCCATGATCTTGAAGTGCATTTTCCTGACAATCAAATGACCGTGCTGTTGGACGACTTAAGGCCGGAGCTCAAATACTTCCCGGCAAAAAAAGGGGAAAATCTGAAATTTAAAACTTCCTCACCGCTGATAACTGTGATTCCCAACCCAAAAAATGCCGAACATTATATAGTTTACTACGGGAACCGGCCGGTATCACGCATTTACCCCGATTATATGGAATTTGACCATTCACTTGCCGGCGTTGAAGTGGAAGTGGACGGCACGCTGAAACAGATTGGCTGGGGAGAGGTAGTACACGCGCACAACCAGATTATGGTCAGGTCAATTCCCGGCTACCGGGTGAATGCAATCGGGGTACAAGTGGAAGGCAGAAAAAGCGAATGTAATCTTCCCTTGAAAAGGCATAATTTCGAAAGCCATTATTCAATAGATAAAACTGCCAGCATGTTCAGAGTTGAGGTGTATAAGCTGAATGGGGACGGGCAAACCGACAGCTTCGCCGGCATGTTTTTAGTGCATTACCCGGTGAGCACAGCTAACAGACCCAAACCGCTGCTGCCCGGCCTGAGCGGCAAAGAGACACTTCTAGGATATTAAATCCATTCCTGAAACTGAATGGTTGTCGGGACATGATAGTCCGTTGGAATTGTTTTGACGACTGCTCAACCCCACAAAATTTCGACTTTAAAAAATAGGCAAACAATCGCGGCCGCGACACCGCAAGCGCAATTACCTCTGCTTATTGTGTTTCCATGAAATATTGCATCTTAAGAAACATAATTTCTAAATTGCCGCCCCATAACGTCTGCAAGACCAGCAGCAGGGTCCGGACGCCAAATATTGAAGCAGATTACTGGTCAAACTCTCGTTTCTGGTCAGGCGGCTTTCAGGGCCGAATGGCGACCCCACAGCCGTCTCCTGCCCCACTTTAAAGTTGCTCACTTTCCCGACACGGTCCGAAAGGATAATTCTGCTTCAGCTCAATTAGAATTTGAGTGTCAGCAGGCAGAAATCTGTACTGGCCACATTTCTTCGGGCGTACCCAGGCCAGTGCGTCATGCCCTTCAATGAGTGCAGGCGCATTTAAATATGCGGTTACATGAAAGAAGTATAAAGTTACCCTGTAATCTGCGTAAGTATGCTCTTCCGTTTTCCAAAAATGAAAGTCCTGCACAACTATACCCAGTTCTTCTTTAAGCTCTCTGCTCAAAGCTGCTTCTTTAGATTCACCCGGCTCTATTTTTCCACCGGGGAATTCCCAGAAACCGGCGCCGTTTCTGCAGCCGTGGCGACGAGCGGCCAAAAATCGTCCTGCATTCCAAATCACGCCCGCTACAACCGAAATGTTTTTCATATCATATTCACTTGAAAGGTATCTGCTCTGGTACTTGCTGCTCACTCGGATTATTCCGTCAAACGCCACAAATGCTCTCCGGCAACTACGTGAGCGTGTCCGCTCAAGCGAGCATCTGCTCCAGCTCCTGTTTTTTGGCTTCAAACTCCGCCAAAATTCCTTCCAGCTTCTCCATTTCGTCCATTACCTGTTCAACCCGTTCCCCAAGAGCTGAAAATTCTGCAAGAAGCTTGATAGTGAGCTCGCCGTCGGCATAAACTTCAGGCCGGGCCAGTTCCGCTTCCACCTCCGACTGTCTGGAGATGAGCTTTTCAAGTGCTTGCTCATGTCTGGAATATGCGTCCTGATGAGGTTTATACTCGCGGGACAATTTATTACGCAGTTCCGCTCGCTCCCGCCGCAAAGCCTTTATTTCTTCTTTGCTTAAAACAGGGCGCGCCTGGGAGTCGTTTCCTGGCCGGGGCGACAGTTCCGACTCGGCAGGGCGTCCGCTGCTCTCAGCTTCAGAACGCTTGCGGCTGTATTCCTCATAGCCACCCAAATACACCCGAAGCCCGTCGGGCGCAAACTCCCAAATTTGTTCAGCCGCTCGAGCCAATAAATGGCGGTCGTGGGCAACTACCAGCACTGTGCCGGTGAAATTTTCTATGGCTTCAATTAAAGTCTCACGGCTTTCCAGATCGAGATGGTTAGTAGGCTCATCAAGCACCAGGAAGTTACAACGCGCAAGAAACAAAGCTGCAAGGCAAAGGCGACTTTTTTCTCCACCGGACAAACTTTCCACCTTGCGTTCAAAATAGTTCTGGCCAAGCAGAAACAGGCCCAGCACGCTCATCAGTTCCTCTTTTGTGGTACGGGGATCGGAGAGCCGGCTGATTTCCGCCAGAACCGTGTTTTCCAGATTAAGGGTTTCCATCTGATGCTGACTGAAATAACCTAACCGCACTCCGGAACCCCGACTTAAAGTTCCGGCGGAGGGTTCTCTTACCCCGGCAATAACCCGCAGCAGAGTGGTTTTGCCGCAACCATTAGGACCAACCATGGCTAGTCGCTGTCCCCGGTAAATATTGAAATTAAGACCTGAGAACTGCACCTTACCGTTGTCCGGAAAAGCATAGCCAAGATTCACCGCCGTAAGCACATTGTTATCGCAACGTTCCGGCTCGGGCCATTTAAAATCCAACTCTTTACGCTTGACTTCCGGACGGTAGTTTTCCAACTCTTTCTCCAGTTTTTTAGCCATCTTCTGACGCGATGCCGCTTGCCTTGCCTTGTTGGGCTTTGCCCGGAAACGACGCACAAAATCCAACTTGCGGTCAATATCTTCAGTGAGTTTCTTTGCTTCGCGCTCGCGTTGCTCCTCAAGCTGTTCCTGAATTTCCAAAAACTGTGAGAAGTTGCCCTTTCGGAACACCGGCTTTGCCCCGCCCAAATAAAGCACATGTGTGCTTACATTATCCATAAATACCAAGTCGTGGGCAACAAATACCAAAACGCCCTCAAATGCAGTTACAAACTTTTCCAGCCACTCAACGGCATCCAGGTCCAGATGGTTGGTCGGTTCGTCAAGTAAAAGGATATCTGCACCGGCAGTAAGCACTCGGGCTAACTTGGCACGCTCCCGCCACCCCCCGGAAAGCTGCCCCAAGGTGCGCGAGAATTTCCTTTCCTGAAACCCCAAACCTGACAGCACCGTCCGCGCCCGATGCTCCGGGTTATATCCATAAAGCCTTTCAAGCTCTGCTTGCCTTACTGCAAGCTTTTCCATTTTCTGCACATCGTTATCCTGATGCGCTTGCTCCCATTCATGCCAGAAATCATTCCAGTCCGGCAGAACTTCCAACACCCAGTCGAGCAGCACATGCTCCAAATCATCCTCTGAAAGTTCCTGCTGTACATAGCCCACCCGAGCGGTGCGGGGAATGCCGATTTTGCCGCTGTCCGCATGTTCTACCCCGGCAAGAATCTTCAACAAAGTGGTTTTTCCACAACCGTTTGGCCCACACACACAAAGCCGTGTTCCATCGGCAATGTCCAAAGAAAAATCATTTAAGATCACATTCGCGCCGAAAGATTTGGATACATTCTGAATACTAAGGCTCATAATTCTCCCAAATAAGTGAAATAAGCCTAATTACACCAGACAGGAAGGAAACACAACTTAGCGCATACAACCGATTTGCCGGCAATAAAAATATTGACAAACGCATTCAGTTGGATGATTATTCCTAGTATACGGAAACTTCTGATGTTTAACACTACAGCGAGTCTTACAATACCGCACATAGGAGGAATCATGAAAAAGATAGTTGCTGTTCTTTCTCTGCTTTTTTTGTTGTCCTGCGTAAGTATGGCCCAAGCCAAAGATGTAAAATATTCTGCTTCCATCAACGGCCACGACTGGAATGCAACGGCGCATACTGAAAAGCTGGCGTTTATCGAGGGTATTAATTACGCTATTGCCATTGACTATGAAATTGATAAATGGCGCCAGCAGAACAATATGTCATCCATTATTTCCGTGTTCGATAAAGCTTGGGCTGAAAAGTTTTCCGGACATACCACATCGCAAATCGTGGATGAGATTGATAACTTCTACACCGAAAATCCAGATAAGCTGAACCTGAGTCTTGGCCGGGTGCTCTGGTATGAAATTCTCAATCCAAAGCAGTAATTTAAAATTTCAAGGTTAAGGAGAGAAAAATGAAACGTATCATTACTTTATGCATAATTGGCCTGACTTTATCTGTCGGTCCGATGGCCTGCACCAATATGACTAAAACCCAGCAAGGTGTTGTGAGCGGCGGAGCACTGGGAGCATTGGGCGGAGCCGGTATTGCCGCCATAGCCGGCGGCAGCGGCACTGTGGGCGCTCTTATCGGTGCGGGAGCAGGCGCCATTGCCGGTGGCGTTATTGGTTATAATGAAGAATAATGTGCGACCCCCGGCTCTGCCGGGGGTCTTACTTAACCGCAGTGTTATGATGCCGTAACCCCAAAGCAGACACAACCCCAACGATATCCAGTCTGCCGGAGAACTTACCAAGGTTTGTCCACCTTAAAATCCCTGTTCCAAATACTCCTTATCCAACCGATTAATTAACTTAAGGTAGCGATAGTTTGAATTCTTTTTAGCCCTCATAAACATGTCATAGCCCAAATCACGACAGTGAGGACAGGCATTTTGCGGAATTTGTAAACAGAAGGCAAGCGGATTTATTGTTGACCAACTATCTATATGCAACAGACCGGGACAGTTGCTGCAAAGCCGGACGCTTTCAATTTGTGACTCAGTAACGCGGTCAGTATCGTAATAAATATCTTTGGCGCGTGAATACCAACCGTCCACAAAATCTCCTTTCAGGCCGGCGCGCGGCGGGTCAAATGCCAGCTTCAGCACCTCTTCACATACTTCTTCAAGCTGGGAGCCGATTTGCTGGCCCCGGCGAAAAATATTCGGGGTCAACCCAGGCTCGGCAACCCCGCTTGGGTCCAACCCGGAAAGAGCAAGCGCAATTGCAAGATTTGTGTAAGGCAAAGCACCATGTATAGCGTAGCCGCCCTCCAATACAACAATTTCAGCATCAATTGCTCTGGTTATTTCTGCATAACCCCTGGAAGTTAGATTCATATTGGTAAGAGGGTCTGAAAAATGACTGTCCTGCCCGGCCGCGTTGACTACAAGATTGGGCTTGAACCGGTCCAGAATCGGTAAAACCACGTTATCAATCGCATAAATATAGCCGCTGTCGCCCGTACCGGCAGGAAGAGGGATATTTATCGTTGCCCCTAAGGCATTGGGTCCGCCCAAATCCAGCGGGAATCCAGTGCCCGGAAAAATTGTGCGCGGGTCTTGATGCATGGAAATAACCAAAGTATCGGGGTCATTCCAATATACGTCGGTTATTCCATCTGAATGGTGACAGTCGGTATCTACAATCGCCACCCGCATCGGGCCATATTTTTCGCGTAAATATTCCACCATTATGGCGGTAATGTTCACATCGCAAAAACCACGGTTGCCATGCACCACCTTCATGGCATGATGACCGGGCGGTCGCACTAAAGCCAGAGCTTTCTGCTTCTCACCGGAAAAAACCAATTCCCCGGCCCGAATAGCACCCCCCAAGGAAACCAAATGCGAAGCGCCGCATATCCGCTGAGCATCGGGAACGCAAAAATGAACGCGATTTACATCATCGAAACTACCCACTTCCGGAGTATATTCATCAATGCCGGGCACATCAAAAATACCCTCTTCCTTGAATTGGTCTTGGGTATAAAGAAGACGCTCTTCCCTCTCCGGGTGTGTGGGTGAAATTCCCCAGTCAAATGCCGGAAAAAAAACCACTCCCAAACTGGTTCTGGCAGTCAGCATATTTGGTCGCATGGCCGGGCAAATTGGAAAACAATCGCCGCAAAGCCGGTTATGGGGTTGTTGCAGATATTTGACCGCAAGCATCCCGCAGAGAAGCCCTTTTCCCTGAACTCAGGATACAATTTTACTAGCTATATACATAAATGGGGCGGCGATGCCCCATATAAAGAAAAGTATGGGTTTATGCTCCACTTGTCAAGTCGTGTGTGTGGGGGGTAAAGTATAAAAAGCCGGAAGTGCTGATGCCGCTAAAACAGCGGCTGCTTCGCTCACTCCCGGCAAGCATGGACAATAATCAGACATAATAAGGGTTGGGCTTGAACAGCAACACTATAATGTCAACAATTACGCCTATGCCCAAAATACCGGTTGTCAACAAATACAATATGCCTAAACCGATTTTCCCTTCATAAAACTTATGCGCCCCAAGCCAACCCAAAAAGATACAAAGGATTAAGGCAACCCATTTGTTTTTTTCGCGCAGTGCAACGTTGTCGCCGTCTATAGTGGCATTGGCATTGGCACTTGAGGAATTGTTTATTATGATATTAGGAATTCCCACCCCAGCATTGCTCGTTTTCAATTCTTCTACTTGCTTCCCGCATTTAGTACAGAGTACACATTCATCTTCAATTTGCTCTCCGCAAAACTTGCAATATTTCATCTATTCCTCCTCTTTCTGCTTAATTTACACAAACTTTTTAATGTTATGTTAGGACGACTCAGTATTCATTAATTATTGTTTGATCATTGCAACCCCAATAATTGGAGCTTAGTTATCATCCTTACTTTGATACAATCCTGCCCTGACTCCTGCCCCTATTTTCCCCACACAGAATCTATGAAAACCAGTTATACCCAGAAATACAGGAAGGATACACAACACCAAGGCGGTCGCCTTACTTTTCGGGCTTACCGCCACAACCCTATCGGCTCACCACATTTGGAGAAAATTGTTGCTTTTTCAGACATTTCAGCAGCGCAATTAGAGCAATACATACTTCCCTCCATGATCAATTGAAACATGTGAATTTGTTTATTAGACAGTACAGTCAACAAATTTCATCTTAAATTGCCGCAGCCTGGTTGAACGGAGATGAAAAATAATACGTTGCGGATGAATAGTGTCCATTTTTACCAGGCTACGTCCAAGTGACTGCCAAAATTCCTCCAGGCTATATCCAAGTGCATGTCAAGATTTTTCTAGGCTATATCCAAGTAAAAAAGCCTGGAGAAAATATGCCTTTTATAAGTAATCTCGGAGTGTTAATGGGAAAAATGGATATGACTTACGAGGAGTTGCAGTTTCGTTCAAAAGTGGCTCCTGATACTGTGGCCAGAGCCAAGGATGAAAGGATTGCCACCTGTAAGCTTCTAACCTTAGAGAAGCTGGCGATAGCCTTGGATGTTGGGGTTCACGAACTATTTGAATATGTCAGGGAAAGTAAGCAGACTGAGTGAGCCGGAGAGTACAGCCATAGAAAACAGCTAAACAAGTGTATCGGAATGGAAAAGGGCCTTGCGGCCCTTTTCCATTACCAATTAATTTTCAACAACTCAAAAAATGACTTGGGATGAATGCAAGCTGGACAGATTTCCGGCGCACTGGTACCCTCATGCAAATATCCGCAATTCAGGCAACGCCAGGTAACTGGTTGTTCGCGGGTGAATACGCGCGCTTCTTTTACGTTGCGGGCGAAATCCAGGAACCGGCGCTCATGGAATTCCTCGGCTACGCACACTTTCTCCCATACAACGGCAATTTCATTAAAGCCTTCTTCCCTGGCTATTTTGGCAAATGAGGGGTACATTTCCTCATATTCATGTCGTTCACCGGCCGCTGCATGCAGAAGGTTTGCTTCCGTATCTTTAATAATACCGGGGGGGAAAGCACAGGTAACTTCCAAGTCGTCGCCGCCCTCAAGAAACTTGAAAAAGCGCTTGGCATGCTCACGTTCCTGATCGGCAGTTTCCAGGAAGATGTCTTGAATCTGCACAAACCCGTCTTTTTTTGCCTGACTTGCGAAATAGGTATATCTATTGCGCGCCTGTGATTCTCCTGCAAATGAAATAAGCAGGTTTTTCTCCGTACGAGTGCCTTTCAAACTTTTCATAATTATTCCTCAACCTTCTTGTTAAATGGGACAATGTAAAGCCGGCCTGCAGCCGGATTATCCGCCTAGAACAGATTAATTTTGAGACGCTCGCTTCGGCTGGAATGACGAAAGTAAATTCCGCCTATCCCCATCTGTACTGCCGTCACCCTTACGGCGGCATAGCCGTCAATGGCTGACGCTCGCAGCGGGCAGCACTTCGCGCTGTCGGAGCGTTTTCTATGTCAGAATGCTCTAATTCTGTTTGTTTTGCGAAGCGCACTGCTCACAAATTCCGTCATACTCCACCCTGGCGCCGGTCACAGTAAAGCCGGGTACATCCATATTGGCAACCTTAGGCAGTTTAACCCCGTTGAATACGTCGCCAACTGCACCACACTTCACACAACGCACATGCTGATGAGGATCAAGAAAAGCGTCAAAACGCATTTGACTGCCGCTATATTCAATTCTGGCAATCTGCCCTTGTTCGGCAAGGAAATCAAGATTACGGTATACCGTGCCCAAGCTGATATTCGGCATACGTTGCCGTACAATCTGATAAAGCTCATCCGCTGTGGGGTGGCTTGTCAGATTG
The DNA here is from genome assembly GCA_944325195.1 of uncultured Desulfovibrionaceae bacterium. Taxonomy (GTDB): domain Bacteria; phylum Desulfobacterota; class Desulfovibrionia; order Desulfovibrionales; family Desulfovibrionaceae; genus RGIG1962. The sequence goes on from CALUZB010000022.1 coordinate 83,754, forward strand.
GAAAGCTCTTCCAAAATTATTTTGCGTTGCTTGGTTAAGCGTCGCTGAATTCCGGTATTTTCGTTATGTTCATAATTACTTGCCATAAGATAACCTCTGCAACTTATTAGTAATAATTATCTGTGTTAACTTATAGACAATTTACCAGTTTGTCAACCAGATTAAGCGGCATTCGCCAGCTTGTTTTAATATTTCTAATCCTCTGCAAATTCTCAAATCAACAGACTTAACCTTTGAATTCACCCTCTGCACTATGAAAATTCTATCTGCGTCCAGATAAAGCTCAGGCTTCAAGTCGCTCAACCACCCCATTTGCTGCAACCACAGCGCTGGCCCATGCCCAATGAAGATTATATCCACCCAATTCTCCACAAACATCCACTATCTCGCCTGCAAAAAACAGCCGCTTACAAAACAGGCTCTCCATAGAAAACGGGTTGATTTCTCCGGCCGGAACTCCGCCCCGACAGGCTTCCGCTCTTGAAAAGTCAGGACTACTTGGGGTCAGACGGTAATCATGTATCCGCCGCGCAACCTCGTCGCGCTGAGCGCGTGAAAGCTCTGCCGCCTTGCGTCCGGCAATTTCGTCGGGGATTAAAACCGCGACCAGACGGGCAGGCAGATAGGCTGATAAAAGATTGCTCAGCAAGCGTTTACCCGCTCCCGTCTGATTGAACAAGGCCTCGCAATGATGGGTAGGTAACCAGTCAATGCCGATTTCCTCCCCACCCTCCAATTGTAGAGAAATCTGCAATGCCGCCGGTCCGCTTATGCCCTGATGAGTGATTAATAACGGCAAAGTATATTCCTTATGGCTTCTCAACCCTTCAGTCAGAAAAATGCGCACCGGCAAATTAATGCCCGCTAATCCCTGCAAAGGCCAACCCCTGGGCATAGGCAGAGGGGTAAGCGCCGGCTTAGGCGGGATAATGCTGTGCCCAAGCATCTCAGCAAGCAGATAGCCGGACAGGTTGGAGCCGGAGGCCGGCCAGGCCGGACTTCCCGTGCTTAAAACAAGACTTCTGGTGCGATAATGGTTTACAGAAGTGGACACACCTAACAAATGATTTTCCCGGCCAACGCCCAACACTGGGTTGTTTAAAGCAATTGTCGTCCCATACTTTTCAGCCAGGCAGAGCAAAAGGTCGCGCAAGCGATCTGCGCCCTGCTTTAAAAAGACCTGTCCGTAATCCCTCTCCTCCCAGGCAATTTTATGTTCATTCAAAAAGGCGATAACCTGAGTGGGGGCAAGCCGCCTTAGCACAGTTTGCCGAAATTCAGGGTTTGCTCCCACATAATTGTCGGCGCTTACCGATAAATTAGTTACATTGCATTTCCCGCCGCCGCTTAAAAGCAGCTTCCTGCCGGCTCGCCCTTGCGCCTCAAGCACAAGCACTTTCAGGCCGCTCCTGCCCAGCAAATAGCCCAAACAAAGCCCGGCGGCTCCCGCCCCCACGATGATAGTGTCGAATATCTTATCAGGTACGGCTGTCATTTCACTAACTCAAAGGTGATTTCCAGGCTGTCCAGATGCACTTCAACCAGGCGCACCACCACTTCCCGTCCCAAACTGAATCGCTTGCCGGAGAATTCGCCCACCAGTTCCTGCCGATCGGGCAGATACACAAAGCTGTCACCCAGACTGACCAGACGAACCATTCCTTCAATCAGGGTCCGCTCCAACTGGACAAAAATACCGAATTCATTGAGCCCGGAAATACGCCCGGAAAACTCACAGCCCACTTTATCGAGCATAAACAACACGCCCAGGCGCTTGCGCAACTCCAGTTCGGCTTCCTTGGCCTGTTTTTCACAGGCATTGATGCTTTCCAGAACTTTATCCACCCGGCGCCGGGTGAGCTTGCCGCCACTTTCCTCATTCCGGACGCCGCCCAACGCACGGCGTAAAGCCCGGTGCACCAGTACGTCGGCATAGCGCCGGATAGGCGAGGTAAAGTGACAGTAACACGGCGAGGCCAGCCCGAAATGGGGTTCCAGGTCACTGGTGTAACAGGCCTGCATCATGGCTCTGAGCACCAGATTGGAAACTGCATAGGAGCTTCCCTGCGCATGAGCCTGATCAAGCAGCCTGGGAATGGCCTCTGCCCCCGCTTTTGGGGGAACCTTGGCCAGGCCGCTGCGGGCCAGGGTACGATATAACCCGGTCAGTTTATCCCCGTCCGGCCGGGGATGCACTCTGTAGGGGAAAAGCTCCCGATTCCGGGTGAGAAAAGCGGCCACCGCTTCATTAGCGGCAACCATAAACTCTTCAATCATCTGATGAGCAAAATAATGAGGAGCAATGTAAATATCCGTCACCTTTCCGGTGCGATCAACCACGGCTTCAGTTTCAGGCAAATCCAGGAACAGGGCTCCCCGTTCCTTCCGCTGCCGTTGCAGAACGCTGGCCAGGTCGCGGGCGGTTTCCAACATGGGGAGTAGCTCCCCCAACAGTGCCCGGTCAATGGGATTTTCCTGCTCCAAGGCGCGACAAACCAGATCATAGCTGAGCCTGGCCCGACTGCGGATAACCGAAAAACAGAATTCCGGCGGGCCCGCCACAGTTCCCTGTCTGGAAAAGCGCAGTTTGACGGTAATCGCCAAGCGGTTCCGTCCCGGCCGCAAGCTGCACAGATGGTTGGACAAGACCTCCGGGAGCATGGGCTCCACACTTTGAGCAAAGTAATAGGAATTGCCGCGCAACTGCGCTTCCCGGTCAAGCGCGGAGCCCGGGGTTACATAGTGGGTTACATCTGCTATAGCAACATAAAGAGTATAAATGCTTCCGCTCTTTTCCACATAAACCGCATCGTCAAAATCTTTGGCGCGAATGCCGTCTATGGTTACAAAATCAAGATGACGTAAATCCACCCGCCCGCTGCTCTCAGCCCAATCATCGTCCGACGGCTCCAACGGCAAGGCGGCAGCTTCCGCCACAACCGCTTGGGGGAACTCGTAAGGAATTGAATGGGATAGCTTAGTAACAGCCTCCTGAACAGACACATTTTCGCCATTGCCCAGATTGACCAGGGCTTTGGCCCGCCAAAGCCCGTTCTCCAGGTGCTCGCCGGGCAACACATTCAAAATATCGCCGGGCAGAGGTTCCTGCTTCAAATCGCCCACAGTCGCAAGAATCGCCCGGGCCTGGCGCTGATCCAGCGGATAGCTCAGCACTTCGCCGGGCTCAGCCCCACGGGCCAACTGCGTCTGGCGCACAACCCGCACCAGCATAGTCGCCTGTTTGCGCTCCAGCACTTCAAGCACAATGCCTTCCGGATTTTTGCCGCGCCGATCCGGAAGCAGGGCAACCCTGACCAGATCGCCGTTCCAGGCCAACCCCAGACAACCGGGAGAAATATAGATGTCCTTGCCCCGCAAAGCCGGGTCCGGGCTTGAAACAAACCCCATTCCTCCGCGCTGTACAAGCAAGCGCCCAACCGCCTGCTTCAACGCCGCAGGAAGTGAATAACGCCCGCCGGGCAAATAAAGCAACCGGCCCTGGTCAAGCAAATCGGCCAGCACATTTAGAATCTTCTTTTTAAGCTTGCTCCGCCCAAACCGGGCAACCAATTCTTCTGTTCGCAGCGGTTTTGCAGCCGATTCAAATATACCCAGCAAAAATTCAGGGCTAACTTCAGTACGCGCCTCCCCGCCCTGCAATACCCGAGCTTTACCTCTGCCTGATCCGGAATGCAGCAGCCTGCTCATAGGCGACTCTTTCGTTCGGAGCGGGCAGTGGAGATGTCCCGCCAGGCTCGCTCCCAAAATTCAGGGAAAACAGCGGGGTTGCCTTGCGTGTCTCGCCCTTCCAGAAATTCAATTTGCATCTGAATGGCCCAAATCGGGTAAGCATTCACCAACTCAGGCAGTTCAGCCTCCAGCTTAACAGCGTCCTTCCCGGTACAGACCAGAGCAATACCCGCCCCGGCCAGCTCAAGCAAATCCTCACGGGTATAATGATAGTGGTCTGCGAAGGGCACGAACTTCAAAGGGGCATACCCCAAAAAGCTTGAGGCACTTTCCAGTACGCCTTGTGGAGCCCCTACCCCGCAAAACAGAACATACTGTCGGCCTGATAAATCCGGAACAGCAACAGCATTACCGCTGCCGCAGTTCCCCAAGCGACGCAAGCCGATTGGCCGATAACAAAACGGAAAGAAAGGAACAGCACAGCCGTTTTCACGCCCTGCTCCCAGTTTCTGACCGGCAAGCCTGAACAAATCCTGCAAATCCTGCTCACGCAAAGGGGAAGGCAAGCGCAACAAAATTACCTGCGCATCTTGCAGGGCAGAAGCATCTTCCCGCCATGAACCGGCCGGAATCACCCTATTCCATTCACTGCTCAGGTCGTCTAGGGTAAGCAGTACAATATTATAATCGCGCTCAAGCGCCAAATGCTGAAAGGCATCGTCAGCAATCAACAAGTCCAAGTCAAAATGCGCCTCTGCGTATCTGGCGGCCCTGGCCCGCTTGGGGTCAACCAACACCTTGGCCGCTGGAAATGCTTTCGCCAACATCAAAGGCTCGTCGCCACTTGCAGTCGGAGCAGTTGCCGCCGTAACCAACAAGGGCAAAACGCCCGGCCTGCCTTTATACCCCCTGGAAAGGACGCCTGCCTTCAGCCCTTGCTGCTGCGCCCAACTCAACAACCAAGCGGTAATGGGCGTTTTACCGGTGCCTCCCCAACTGATATTGCCCACTGTTATGGTTGGACAGGCAGGCCTGTACGTTTGCCGGGATTTGCGGCGGTAGGCCCCGCGCCGGAAACGCATAATCCCGCCGTAGAGCATTCCGGCCGGCTTAAGCAGCGGACCTAACCGATTGTAAAGATTGAGCAACTCAAACATACCAAAAACAAAAAATGGGGGTGAAAGCCTGCTTTCACCCCCACTTACGGCAAATCAAACATTACTCGCGGTTGCCGAACAAGCGCAAAAGCATAATAAACAGGTTAATGAAATCCAGATACAGGGTAAGGGCCCCTAAAATTGTGCCGCGGCGCACCGCCACAGCATCGTCCTGAGGCATCATCTCGCCCATCTGACGCAACTTTTGACTATCGTAAGCGGTAAGCCCCGCGAAAATCACCACACCAATCACGCACAGCAGATAGTCAAATGCCGGGCTGCCCAGGAACATATTTACGATAAATCCCACCAACAGTCCGATTAGCGCCATGGACAGAATTGGTCCCAGTCCGGTAAGATCCCGACTGGTAAACATGCCATATATGCTTAGGCCGGCGAACATAGCGGTGGTGGCTACAAATGCGGACACAATTGACCCGGAAGTATAGCCGAACAGAACAACTCCCAGCGTTAACCCCGAAAGCCCGCAATAAACAAGAAACACGCCGGTGGCAACCGGGGCGGACATTTTATGGATTGCAGCGCCGAGTGCAAATACCAGGCCGATTTCCACAACGAGCAGAATGATGAACATGGTGCCGTAGCTGGCCATGAATTGGTTGAACTCATATGGGTTCATACCCTTCAGATAGCTGGTCATCAAACCGGCAATTACGGCTGTAACGGCCAAACCGGCGCCCATCCAACGATATACACCGCGCATAAACGCGTTTACAGCGGCAATGCTGATGGTCTGCCCCTGATGATAATTGAAATGTTCCTGCATCAAAGTCCACTCCTTAAAAGGGGGTTAAATTGCTTAAGTCATATTAATATATCAGACATCTTTCCGGTTTGGCAACACATTCCGCAAGATAATCTTGACAGTCCATAAAAATCGGTTAGGTTGAAAACCGTTATGTATGCTCGCGCGTCCTGCCGGAGCGCCAAAAACTATTGAGCCAGATTATGGTGCTTAAAATTTATCCTATCAGCCTTGGCTGCCCCAAAACCCGGGTCGATACCGAACACCTGCTGGGTTCGCTTGCGCCCGCCGAACTGGTGGAGCAACCGGCTGAGGCGCACCTGGTATTTATTAATACCTGCAGTTTTATTCAGCCGGCAGTCCGGGAGTCGGTGCAAACCATTCTGGAGCTGGCCGGAGAAATTGAGGAACTGCCGGCAACAGGCCGTCCGCTGCTGGCAGTGGCCGGTTGCCTGCCGGCCCGTTATGGCGTGGAAGAGTTGGCCGCGGAGCTGCCGGAAGTGGATTTATGGCTGAATTTAAATCAATTCGAGGCATGGCCGGAGTTGATCAAACACGCTTTGGTCACACGCGCCGGCGCTTGCTTCTCAAACATCACTACCGTCCCCGGCAGAATCGCCCCACAACCGTCGTCCTATGCCTACTTAAAAATCAGTGAGGGCTGTCGGCATACCTGTTCCTTCTGCACTATTCCAGCCATTCGCGGCACTTTGCGCAGTTACACACAGGATTTCCTTTGCAGGGAAGCGGAGAGTCTGGTTGAAAGCGGGGTACGGGAACTGGTGTTGGTTGCTCAGGATCTGACCGCTTACGGTCTGGACAATCATGACAAGCATGCCTTTGGCCGCCTGATTGAAAAGATAGCCGCCATACCTGGTCTGGCCCGGTTGCGCCTGATGTATCTTTACCCCAGCGGCATCACCCGCGACTTTCTCAATTTTATCAAAACGCTCGACGCCCCGCTGCTCCCATACTTTGACGTACCGGTACAGCATTCTCATCCGGAAATTCTGGCTACAATGGGACGGCCTTTTGCTAAAAACGCGACTAAAACCATTGAGCTTATCCGGGAAGTTTTTCCGGAAGCAGCCTTGCGCACCAGCCTGATTGTGGGCTATCCGGGAGAAACTGATACTCATTTCGAGCACTTGCTTGACTTTGTGCAGGCAATGCGCTTCCATAATCTGGGAGCTTTTACTTACCAACCTGAAGAAGGCACCCCGGCCGCCACGCTTTCCGGACAAATAGACAACGCAATCAAAGAGGAGCGGCGCAGACTGCTCATGCAGATGCAGGCCGGAATCAGCGCAGACATTTTAGCGGCGCATCTTGGTAAGAACCTTCAGATTTTAGTGGACGCTCCTCAAGGCGAATGGCCGGGTCTGTGGGTTGGAAGGAGTTGGTTCCAAGCTCCTGAGGCAGACGGCATTACCTACATCAGCGGAGAAAACTTAAAACCCGGCGATCTGGTTGAGGCGGAAATTGTTGAAACCGGCGATTACGACTTGCAAGCTTTAACTTAATATTAACCATATTCGTTTATTCTTGTCCTCCTTTTATAAACTTTAGCCCCTTTTCCACTATTTTAAAATCAACTGGCAATATCAAATCAGGCAGTGTATAGTTCACTAAATCCCACAGGGGAAAATCAGCTTCAGGAAACGGTGTGAAAAAAAATTTGTATTTTAAAGCTGTTAGAACCAGAAAAGCCGCAGCAAGGCGACAGGTACTGCTTGTTGCTTTGCTGCTTGTTATTGGACTTATAGTTGTTTTCGCTGCCCGCAGTTGCTCGGAAGAGCGCTCTCAGGAAGAACTGATTGAACTTGGCAACAAGGCAGCACTCACAAACAGCTCGACGACTCCAGATACCCCAGGCTCAGACGCACAGTCCGACACAACAACAGAAAATACCAACAACCCGGCCGGCACGCTCGAAAGTCCTTACGTTTTTGAAGGAGTGATTTCCAGCGGCGACACTATGAGCACTATTCTGCAGGACTGGCTCCCCATGAATGAAGTGCACGCCATTATTAATGAATGCCGGGATGTTTACTCACCCGCCAAAATTCGAGCCGGGAACCCTTATACTATTTATTCCAGCGAAGAAGGCATGTGCCGTTTTGAATATGTCATAGACGACACCTGCAGACTGGTGATTAATCGGGAAGCTGAAAATTGCTATCAGGCCATAGTTGAAGTCACTCCTTATGAAAAACAACTGGCTGTGGTGGACGGCATTATCGATTCCAACCTGTTTCTGGCAATAGCCGATGCAGGGGAAGGCCCTTCTCTGGCGATTGCCTTGGGTGAAATGTTCGGATACGAAATCAATTTTATCCGCGATTTAAGAGTTGGCGACACTTTCTCTATTCTGGTGGAAAAACGCTACCAGAACGGCGAGTTCAAGTCATACGGCCCACTTCTTGCGGCCTATTTTGTAAACCAGGGCAAATCATATGAAGGATTTTACTTTTCCGACGGCGCCGGCGCCGGTTATTTTACCAGCAAAGGGGAAAGCTTGAAACGGGCATTTCTTAAGGCTCCGCTTTCATTTACCAGAATTTCTTCAGGCTATAACCTGAAGCGGGTGCATCCCATTTTCAAAGAAGTGCGCCCCCACCCGGCCATAGACTACGCAGCTCCCACCGGTACTCCGATTAAAGCCATTGGCCGCGGCACGGTTAATTTTGCCGGCTGGGGTAAAGGCGCGGGGAAATATGTGGTGATAAAACACCCGAACAATTATGAAAGCACCTATATGCATATGTCCGGGTTCGCTTCCGGTATAAAAAAAGGAGCATCGGTAAGACAAGGCCAGATTATCGGTTATGTGGGCTCTACCGGATATTCCACCGGCCCACACCTGGACTTCCGTATGAAACATAACGGCAAATATATCAACCCGTCCAGCGTGACCAGCCCGCGCGACGAGCCGATCAAATCCGGAAAACGCCATGAATTTGATGAGCGGGTGCGCCTGTACCGCGCCTGGCTTAACGGAGATGAGCCACTCACCAGTTATCCTGAAGCAGGATATTAGTCGGTTGCAGGTATGCGTTTACCTTACACGCTTTACATCTGGGGTGCTGCTCTCCGCATACCTTATTTCATCATCTCCATAATTCCGCCCATTCTGGCTTTCTGCCTGTTTTTAAAGGAGAACGGTGCTTTCACTCCCAAAACCGGCGTTGCTTTTTCTTTATTGCTGGCCGGTACTGTATGTATGCACGGCGCCACCAACTTATTTAATGACTATTATGATACGATTAACGGCGTTGATAACAAAAATAGCGTTGGTGGTTCGCGGGTGGTTTTAAATGGCCTGCTGAGCCTCACTGAACTGAAATTTGCAGGATTATTGTGCTACGCACTCTCTTTTTTGATGTTCATGGCGCTGGCAATAGCTACCCAGCGCTTCTGGATTGTCCCCGGTTGGCTGTTTGGCGCCGCAGCCAGCTTTTTTTACGTCGGCCCGCCCCTGGCCTACGGTTATCGCGGCTGGGGAGAAGTAGGGGTTTTTGTAAGCATGGGCTGGCTTTTGCTTTTCGGAAGCTACCTCGCCCTGAGCGGCCGCTTCTCCTGGAGCGCTTTCTGGTTGGCTAATATTGTCGGTCTGATGAGCGCGGAAGTATTGTTTTTCCAAAGCCTTCCTCAAATAGAAACAGATCCCTTGCATGGTAAATATACTCTGGCATCACGGCTAGGGTGCAGGCACTCCGCCCGCATTCAAACCCTGGTATGGCCGCTGACTTGGATTGCCTGCATCATACTTGCCCTGACCGGCACAATAAACCAGGGTGCCCTACTGTGCCTGTTTGGTATTCCTTTGTATGTGAAAAGCCAGTCACACCTCGACAAGTGGTCCGGCGCTTCTTCTCCGCAACAGTTGTATGATTCCGGCAGTCTAGTCAGAGGAATGTTTTTCATTACTTCAATCTCTTTATTCATTTCAATTCTGTAATTCGCATTACGCCCACCCCAAGTAAGTTTGAGGTAAAAAATTTTTTCTAAAGCCCTATAGTTTTCAGAGCAACTTCCGAAAAGGCTAGCAACAAGAGGGTGAAACACCGCATGGAAGCGGTGACTTTATAATTACCCCATATTGCACAATATTCATGGAGGAATATTATGTCTCTTACTATTAACAACAACTTAATGGCGATGAACGCCGCTCGTAACTTGGGCAACGCTTATAGCGATCTTTCCACCTCCGTTCAACGTTTGTCTTCCGGTTTGCGTGTCAACTCCGCTGCAGACGATGCTGCCGGTCTTGCTATTCGTGAATTGATGAGATCGGATATCGCTGCTCTGAACCAGGGTGTGCGTAACGCCAACGACGCAATCTCTCTGATTCAGACCGCTGACGGCGCTTTGGGCGTTATCGACGAAAAACTGATCCGCATGAAGGAACTTGCTGAACAGGCAGCCACCGGTACTTACAACTCCGACCAGCGTTTGATGATCGAATCCGAATATCAGGCTATGGCGTCGGAAATTACCCGTATCGCCAACTCCACCAAGTTCAACGGCGTTTATCTGCTGAACGGCGCTCTGTCCGGTGACACGCACGATGGTACCGGCCTGAAGTCCACCGGTAAGCTGAAGGTTCACTTCGGCCCCACCAACGATTGCTCTGAAGACTACTACTATATCCAGATCGGTACTGCTACTGCTTCTGCTCTGGGTCTGGGCAATCAGGGAGTATCTACCCGCGCCGGTTTCGCTATTTCCACTCAGTCTGCTGCCCAGCACGCTCTGGTAGCGATTGAAAACGCGATCATTTCTAAGGACAAGATCAGAGCTTCTCTGGGTGCCCTGCAGAACCGCTTGGAAAACACCATTTCCAACCTGCAGATTCAGGCTGAAAACATTTCTGCGGCGGAATCCCGTATTTCTGACGTAGACGTTTCCACTGAAATGACCGAGTTCGTGCGCTCACAAATTCTTACCCAGTCCGCTGTGGCCATGCTCAGCCAGGCCAACTCCTTGCCGCAAATGGCAATGCAGCTTATTGGTGGCTGATAAAACTCCTTGGGAATTGGGGAGAAATCAAGCCGGGCTGTTTTGGCAGCCCGGCTTTTATTATACACTTACCAAAACCAATTAAATATATAAGAACAGTTTCTATTAGTATTAATTATTACCTTTATTCAGCTTCAGCTTTTTCACTGTATCCTGACAGGTACAGAGTACACTGAGAGTGACTTTCAATCCATCGCTTTCCTAACGCACTGCAACATCCCTGAATATTTTGGGGATGTAATGGACTAATCATAGATTTGTGGTGATTATGCTTGACCAGAAACGAATCTTGCGTGCACTATATAAGTGCTGAAGCAATACTTGAGCGTTTTACTCTGAGAGAGATAATGGCAAGAAATTACTCTTGGCCTTCAAAACAGCATTGGAAACGATATTTCAGCCCCATACATGACCTGTTTGCTCCAGACAGGAATCTGCTCTGAGAGGGATAGGCTCAGGGCACAACTTCAGTATCAGGCAAATTCAGCTTGGCGAATATTAAGAGAAATACTCTTCCGAGGGCGGCGGCGGTGTAAATGTAAGTTCTTCAAAAGCGGTGTACTCGCTGACATAGGCCAGCTCAACCAAACCGGTAGGTCCGTTACGCTGCTTACCAATGATTACCTCGGCCACATTTTTCCGCGGATTATCATCGCGCTTGTTATATACCGCGTCACGATATAGAAACATAATCACATCTGCATCCTGCTCAATTGCACCGGATTCGCGCAGATCGGAAAGCACCGGACGTTTATCCCCACGCTCTTCAACCTTGCGGTTAAGCTGGGCCAGGGCTACTACTGGAATATTAAGTTCTTTGGCCAGTCCTTTAAGGTTGCGGGAAATGTCTGAAATCTCCTGTTCACGCGATTCTTGCCAACGGCTTGAGCGCATCAACTGCAAATAATCAATTACCACCAACCCGATTCCCTTTTGTGAATGTAGTCGGCGCACGCGGGAACGCAGCTCCAGGGTAGACAGAGCGGAAGAGTCATCAATGTAAATAGGAGCATACCGCAAAGTATCCAAGCGAGTGTGCAGAGCGGCCCAATCTTCATCATTCAGTTGAGCACTGCGCAAACGTTTCAACTCCACCCGGGCATGAATGGAAATCAGACGGGTCATCAACTGCTCTTTGGACATCTCCAGTGAAAATACTGCTACCGGCGTATTTTGGTGCAAGGCCGCACGCAGAGCCATGTTCAAGGCAAAGGCGGTTTTCCCCACTGAAGGCCGGGCCGCCAAAATAATCAAATCGGAATTCTGCATTCCGGCAGTCATTTCATCCAGTTTCTGATAACCTGTAGTCACCCCCGTAATCAAATCGGGGTTGTTCATCCGCTCTGCAAAATCATCCAGAAGTTGGCTGACCAGTTGATTGGCGTCTGAAAAACTTTTATCACCCGCCTTATCTGAAAGAGACAGGATACTGGCCTCACTTTCATCCAGCAGCTCTTCCACGTCGGCAGCATCGTAACTCTTACCGATAATATCAGCGCAGGTATTAATTAAACTCCGCTGCAATGAACGCTCCCGCACAATTTCCGCGTAATGCTCCGCATTGGCGGCCGACACGACTGCATCCAGAAGCTCGGCCAGATAGATGCTTCCACCAGCCTCGTCCAACTGCCCGTGGGAAATCAGATTCTCGGCCACAGTCAACGCATCAATCGGCTGTTTTTTGTTCAGGAGATCGATAAAGGCACTGAAAATTAATTGGTGGGTGGGCAGGTAAAAATCATCAGCCTTGATGATGTCGGCTACATTGTGAATGGCATCACCACGCCTGAGAATTGCCCCAAGCACAGCGGCTTCTGCATCCGCGCTGTGGGGTGGAACCCGGCCCAATAAATCTTTCCCGGAAGCGGAAGCGCTCCCGCCCGCCTGCTTATCAGCGGTAGTGGGAGCGCCCTCTTTCTTATAACCGGGTTTGTTAATCATATACAAAGAATACTGCAGCAAGTCTATTCTGCGGCAGCTTCCTCGACGACTGTTTCATCTGCAACCGGAGCCCCTTCTGCAACAACACCCTCATCATGGCGTTCTTCAGCATCAACAATCACAGTAAGGTCCGCCATCATATCGGCATGCAAACGCACTCTTACCTGATGCTCACCCAAAGAACGAATAGGGCCATCCAGCAGGATACGGCGACGATCGACTTCAATGCCTTGCTCACCCAAGGCCTCGGAAATCATTGCAGTGGTTACCGAACCATACAATTTTTCATTTTCGCCAACACGCATCACAATTTTAACCGGCGCTGCGGAAATCCGTTCACCCAAGGAAGCGGCTGCAGCACGCATTTCAGCCATTTTAGCTTCCAGCTTCTTGCGCTCAAGCTCAAACACCTTCAGGTTGCCTTCGGTAACCAACATGGCCATGCCCTGGGGCAACAAAAAGTTGCGGCCATAGCCGGGGCGCACGTCAACAACATCACCCAACGAACCCAGATTTTCTACATCTGATCTGAGAATTACTTTCATGAATAGCCTCCCTTAAACCACACTTTTCTTTTTCACATCTGTGGCGTGAGTGGCAGTATAAATCAACAGAGCCATTTGGCGGGCACGCTTGATCTCCGTTGTGAGCTGACGCTGATGATAAGCGCAACAACCGGTTATACGGCGAGCAATAATTTTGCCGCGCTCAGTAAGAAAATCGCGCAGAATATCCGGACGCTTATAGTTCAACGGAACTTCTGAATCGGCGCAAAACCGGCAGAATTTGCGGCGCGGGCTGAACTTCTTCTTGAAACTCATTAATTTACCCCTCCTTCCACTTGCTCATCCAACCTTACAGTCAGGAATTTCAAAAGGCCTTCGGTAATGCGCAAATTGCGCTCCAGCTCGGCGACGATGGCTCCGGGACCAGTGTACTCAAAGCGAACATAATAACCGCGTTGAAGCTTGCGGACAGGGTAAGCCAGATCGCGCATTCCCCAAATATCCACTTCAGCGACTTGCCCCTCAGAACGCTCTATCAGCTCCTTGATTTTTTCAAGGGTGGCCTCGCGGGCTTCCACCGGGATTTCGGGAGAAATGAGCAACAAGGTCTCAAACTTTCTCATAAAACACTCCTCATGGTCTTTCATTTGGCCCGTGCCTTCAGCACGAGCGAAGAACAATTTGTCTTTATATATATCTGGAATAGAGCTGTCAAGCAATATCCTTCACAAAACAGGTGTGCAGAAAGAGAAGCACAACAGTCCACATAATGGCCCGGTGCAAGGCAGTTATGAATATTCCCGCGCATTTACAGAACCCAGCAGGCAAAAAACCTCATAGGGAATACTTCCCCACCATGCAGACAACTCTGCCGCGCTGATCGGTCTTGCTCCGGGACCGCCCAAAATCCATACACGCTCGCCTTCAGCCGCTTCCGGCACATCGTTAATGTTTACGGCCACCAGTTGCATACACACCCGCCCAAGCACAGGGCAACGGACGCCGCGGATATTCAACTCCGCCTTGCCCGACAAACCGCGACTGAACCCTTGCGCATACCCAACGGCCACAATAGCTACATGTATATCATCCGGAGCAATAAACGTAGCGCCGTAACTGATTCCTTCCCCCTTGCGCAACAGCCGTTTCTGCACCAATGGAGCCCAAACCTGCATTACCGGCTTCAGCGCGGTGTCTGTTCCCGGTTGGTTTAAATCTGTGCCCGCAAGCGGGTTTGAACCATACAAAGCCAGCCCGGGACGCGCCAGATCAGTTTTGAATTTATGCGCATGGGCCAGCAGTCCGGCGGAATTATATAAGGAAGTTTTAATCAATGGATAGTTACGGCGCAATTCTTCCGCTATGATTTTGAAAGTCTTAATCTGATTGTCAGTTTGCTCAATGCCGCCGTTTTCATCAGCAGATGCAAGATGCGATGCCGCCAGCTCTGGCTCAACTCCAGGGTGCTGCGCAAGCCACTGTATCAGCTCGCCCATTTCTGAAAGCGAAAAACCAAGCCTGTTCATACCGGTGTTGAACTTCAGCGCCACTTTCACCTGATTGTTCCCGGACCGGGCGGAGATAGCCGCCAACTGCTCGAAACTCCCCACAAAAGGAATGACTTTCCGGTTGATTGCCAAGTCTATGTCAGCGGCAGTAAGGCAGCCCAACAAAGATACCAGGCGCTGCCCGATGCCGTTTTCACGCAACAGCCCGGCCTCGGCCACTGTGCCTACAGCAAACCACCCGGCACCGGCTGCAGCCAGACGCTGTGCACACGGCACAATTCCATGCCCATAGGCATCAGCTTTGATCACCGGCATCAGGGTCATGCCTGTGTGTTTGCATAAATAGCGGTAATTGCTTTCCAAAGCGTCCAGGTTGATTATCACCCCAGCCGGGCTCTGTAAGGCCGTGTCCAATGCGGATATGCTCCGCGGTTCATTATTTCTGCTGTTCATAAATTTAAAAATTGATTATTTATCAGTCCAAACCTTTTCCTGGTTTGCAAGCTGTGTTAAAAATGCCGACAGACAACCGATGAGGCCTGGAAGCCTAAGTAAATAATTGAAATGCACGCACCAGCCAAAGGGCTGCCGGATAGTGCCAATGACTACACATTACCCTCAAAAATCATTTTTGTACACCGTTTGCCGGATGCGTCCGCAATCCCGTTCTGCATGTGTTTTCTCCCTTGGCCGGGCAATGATTTTTTCCTTACTGTTACTCAGCCTCACAGTTTGCTTGGTTGAAAGCGCGTCCGCCCAAGAAATGGAGCCTTTCGGCTTCGGAGTTAAGGGGGCCCCAGCCCCCAGCACCAGCCACCCGGGCTTGGAGCAGGGACAAAGCCCCTGGGGTCCGCTGATCAATGTGCAAAGCGGAGTTGTCCCGGCCGGCAGAAGTGGAGACGACTTGCCGGGCAGCCCCACACCGCGCTCCGACAACACAGTGAATATATGGCAGGCCCCCAAAGCTGCCCCGTCCACGCCGGCTCCCAAGCCGGAAGAAACTTGGGATCTGGTGGCAAGCAAGGTTACCGGCTACAGTACCAATCAGGTTCTGGAAGCTGAAGGCAATGTGGAGTTGCATCGTGGGAAAGAATATCTTAAAGCCGACTATGCCCGTTACTATGCAGCAACCGGCTGGGTTTATCTTAAGGGTAATGTTCAGGTCTACTTCGGGAAAGACCGCCTGAATGCAGAGGAAGCCGAGTTTGACATAGCCAATAAAATCGGCTGGCTGAAAAACGGCATGGTGTTTATGGAAGGCCCCCATGCCTATTTTTCCGGCAAGCGCATCAACAAGCACTGGGGCGATATGTACAGCTTTCGAGAAGCAAAAGTAACCACCTGCGATGGAGATGTGCCGGCATGGTCAATGAGCGCCGATGAAGCCATTGTGGAAATTGACGGATACGCCCGACTGTGGAACACCTCCTTCGCAGTAAAGGACCAGGCGGTTGCTTATTCCCCTTACATGATTCTGCCCGCGAAAAAAGAGCGACAAACCGGATTTTTGGTGCCTGATGTGGGCTATAGTAATGAAAATGGAGCCATGTTGAACGTCCCCCTATTTATCGATATAGATAAAAGCCAAAACCTCACGCTGAACACAGATATTATGACCAGCCGCGGCGTAATGATGGGAGCAGAGTACTGGGCCAGACCCGATACCCAGGACGAAGTATGGTTGCGGGCGGACTGGCTTTGGGATGCGGATACAGGCAATGATCCCACTATCTATGGCCTGCGTCGTACCAATGAACAACGCTTCTGGCTGCGTGGCATGTATGACGGTACCATTACCAACAGCCGTTGGCGTCTGAAAGCTAATCTTGACTATACTTCCGATCAGGATTTTCTGCGGGAGTTCCGCAATCGTCCCGGTATGTATAACGATAACAGTGATACTCTTCTGGGTTTGTTCGGCCGCGACTTGAACCCATGGTCAAGCAACCGGGTAAGTGAAGCTCTGCTTTTCCGGGAATGGGAAAGAGTCAGTTTTTATGCCGGAATGCGCTATGAACAAGATCCTGCTCTGGGCCACGGCAATGCGGCACATTCCACCGATACCATTGCGCAGAAGCTTCCTGAATTCAATATGTACCTCAACAAAGGCAGAATTTTCGATAATCTGCCTTTTGAGTTAACTGCAGAGGCCCAGGCAGTGAACTTCTACCGGCCTCAGGGCTCCACCGGCCAGCGTTATGATATTTATCCCAGGGTTTCTTTGCCGATTACCACTAAATATTTTTCTCTGGAACCGGCTGTGGGGTTCCGCCAAACTCAATATGAAACTGAATCTACGGAACGTATATCCTATAATATCAATGGGCGGAACATCTCGCTGGACGGTAGCAATACAAAGACCTCCCGCTCACTTCCGGAGTTTGAAGTCACGGCGTTCACTGAACTGGCCAAGGTGTATAATTTTAACAAGGAAATGACGGCAACTCTGGAAAACACAGGGAAAAGTCAATGGCAGGCCATGCGCCACAGCATTCAGCCTCGGATAAACTATTATAAAGTAGCCGATCAAAATCAATATGATCTGCCTTATTATGACTCGACAGATCGAATAGGTGTGAGCGATGAAATCACTTATTCCCTTACCAATGTTTTATCGGTAAAACAAGAAAGCATTGGCGTGGATGCGGAAGGTAATGCTATTAAGCAGTCGTCATATCTGGATTTTTTAAGACTCAGCCTTGAACACGGCTTTGACTTTGAGGAAGACCGTCGTACAGACTCCAGAGACGAGTACCCCACCCGCCCGTTCACGGATCTGCTTGTTGATCTGGAAATAAACCCGGCTCAGTACATCAGCCTGCAATCACGCTCCTGGTTCTCATCATACACAGGCGACATCACCAGACAAAACCACAGCATCTCATTCCATATGCCGGAATGGGGTTCGTGGACTACCGCTCTTGATTTCCGCAATGAACCGGACGAATACTGGCGTCAGCGTAAGTATGTGGATGAACGCCAAGCCTATTTGCTGCACCAAGGAATACTCAGCCGGGAAGAAGTGTATTGGGGGCGTTATCAAAACAAAATCAACATGTTACACAACATTTTAAACCTAACCGCCTTCCAGCCGTTTGTTCTTACTGTTGATCACTGGTATGACCTGGATCAACACAGGCCTTTGGAATATCAAATCAGCCTGGACTATATACATCAATGCTTTATGATCTCCGGGAAAATGTATTGGGACAGTGATGATACAAGCTTTGGGGTATCTTTCTCCTTACCGGGGTTCTGGAATTAAGGCGCCGGACATGCAAACTAAAAGCTTATCTTATTTTCTTGTTGTATCAGTATTAGGATTTACTTTCCTAAACGGTGGTTGTGCCCTGTTCGATATGTGGCGGACACCAGACAACATTAAACTGGACACTCAAGATCCATTTTCCGAATGTCTGAAAATTTGTTACGACAGTGGAACCCAGACCAGAAACAGCTACAGCTCTTGCCTTGACGGCTGCGGACGAGCCTCAAAGTATTATCCCTTGCGCGACGCGCTTTTTCCGGACTTCGAAACATGCCAATCAGAAGTGACTGAGCTGAAGGCAAACACCGCCTCAAATTCGGGACAGGACTTGTGTAAGGAAATTCCAAATCAACGTAAACGCCAAGGCTGCATTGAAGGCGTCAGGGCATTTCATGCCGCTCTGACCGCAGATAATGTCTGCTTGCCTCTGCATGAAACAGAGAATAACCTGCTGGCCCCGCCCCAACCCGACAACGGAGCTGACGATGGCGTGCATGTTGAGGATCTGAACAATTAGGTTACCGCCATGCACAAAAAATCCACAAACAGCATTCTCCCCGAATTTGAGCCGCCCAGTCGTTCTGAATTGAAACGACAAAGCGCTGCGTTGCAGAAACTGGGAGAAGAGCTGGCCAGGCTGTCCCCTGCGCTATGGCGGAGTTTCAGCATTTCCCCCCAGTTGCTGGAAGCACTTTCAGAACACGGTAAAATCAAAAGCCGCGAAGGCAGGCGGCGGCAACTGCAGTTTATCGGCAGACTGATGCGGACTGAAAACAGTGAGCAAATCTCTGCGGAATTAGACCGGCTGAAAGCCGCTCACAGCCTGCACACAGCCCGCTTTCACGAGCTTGAGCAGTTGCGCGACCAAATTCTGCAAAGCACTCCTGGTATCTGGCGGGAGTTGGAGCTTAAGCTGGCGGAATCGCGTCCAGATCTCTCCCCTGAAGAAAGAGAGGCAGAACTCAAGCTGCTTCGCCAACTTGCTGGAAACGCTATGCAAAAGCAGGATAAATCCGGCTCGCGTGCCTTGTTTAAGGCATTGCGCACACTTATGGGTTCAACAGAAAACTACAGTCAGAACAATGATAATGAACCTGAGAGTGCTTAAAACAAATCAAATTTCAAAGTCACTCTGTCTGGCGGCGCTCTGATTCAGCGCCTGGATCTGGGAACCGCAAGCCCAACAAATCTGCAAGTGGCATTGCCTGCTTAATGCAATGAGAGACTCAGCTTTAAAAAACGCTTAGCAAGGAGCCCTGCCCTACTCTACTGTCCGCAAGGTTCGGCTTTCCCCTAGCCAATCGGGTCTACTATGTCAGGCATCCACAGGATTGCAGCAGCCCCAAGCCGCCCGGGGAAGTCTTAAAGCGCAACGGGCTTCGGCTGCAATGATGCAAATCATCTTTGAGCATATTTGTAGAAACCCGATAGTGTGGCAAATTTCAGCCACTTCGTCGCACAGGTCCGCTTCTTTGCGGACAATTCAGCGGTTTGAAATCAAGGCCGCCAGCTACAGGCCTTTAAAAGTTCAAGTCGGGCTTGGGGCGAACATTCGCCGGTAGCGCCGGGCGTTAGTTTTATCCCGGCGGTGTGTTTTATCTCTATTAAATCACAGACAGCCGGGGCGCTTTGCCCCGGCTGTCTGGATGGTTACATGCAGTATTAGAAGGAGTAGGTGAACCCTACATAACCTTTATACGCATTCTTTTCAAAGTTGTAAGGAGCCTGGTCGAGGTCGAGACGGATATAGCCCAACTCAACAAACATATCCAGGTTTTCATAAATGTTGATCACGTTATCAAGGTTGACTTCAATTCCCCAGTCATCCTTATCCAGCAGACCCAGATAGCGGAACGAGTCGCCGCGGCGCACGCCGGCATCATACCAGGCCTGAGGAACATCATTGATGTCGTTGGTGCCTTCGAAGTACATAACGCGCAACTGAGAGGTAAGCCGCTCAATAAACCGGATATCCTCAAGCCCAACGCCAACTGCCCAGGTGCCGGCGGGAGTGGCCCCAACCACAAACTCGCGTCCGCCAAAGTGAGCATTAGACCAGCCAAAGGAAGTCAAGCCCCAGTCAGGCGAAAGATAAGGCATTACCCCATCCATACCGTCTTCAAACAGGTTGTCGGTTCCGCTGCCGTACCAACCGAACACAATGGGGGTAAAGTAGTCAAGCTTGTATCCCAACTTACCGATAATGGCCCAACCGTCGCGCTTGGTCTGGTTTCCAAGCGGGGTGCTGTAGGCAGTGCCGTCCTGTCCGTAGTAAGTTACATTGCGGCCGTACACAGCATCGGAATCGTACTGACCATATGTAAAGTCAAGCGCAAAGACGAACGGATCAAAGTGAGTCAGCTCAAAAGCGGCGCCGACCCACCAGGCGTCTCCGCCTTTGCCTAACTGCCCGTTTCTGGAAAGCCAGTTGCCGATACTGCTCACTCTGGGGTCAAGATCCCAGCTTAATTCAGCGGTACCATCCACTCTGCCCACGTTGGCGTATACTCCATAAGGAGTTAACGAAAAGCTTTCCTGCATCTGAATCGGAACCGTCAACACGAACAAGTCTATCTCATCATGTCTTTCCAGGCCTTCCCAGGGTGACCCCGGCTCCGCGGCTTCTCCGTTAAGGTACGGATCCCAGGGGCGGAACCAACCGGCGTTTAAGCCTACAATTTCATTGAAGTTATATGAAAGCAAAATCCCAGCCAGATCGTCGTCAAGAATATAGTCACCCGCTTCGCCATCCGCGCGTTTTACCGCGTGGGGCAGTGCAAACGGCTGAATACCCATGCGTACCTGCAAATCAGTTTCCGGTACAAGCCAGTCGATATACAGGTTCTTTACCTCCACGGCCACTCCATCGGCTCCCATGGCTCCGCCCGCGCCCCGTCCGGCGCCGTTGGTGCCATAGTTTCCCCAGGTAGCGCCGCCGCCATGCCCCCAATGGGTATCGCCGATTTCAAAATAGGCAACACCCTTGAGAGACTCTGAAGCAATGAAATCAATTTGCGAACGGAAACGCTGCAAAGCGTCAAAGCTCTCCTCGTTATCATGGCGGGTGAAATTAGTGCCGTCATATAAGCCAAAACCAAAATCAAAGGTACCTTTGACCTTGATATCTGTTGCAGCCGCCATGGAGGCGCTACCCAGCATAAAGCCGGCCGCAACAACCGCAGACATAATCTTTTTCATTATGAACCTTCCTTAGTAAATAGTGATGTAGTCTCGCACATGTGCATAGCTATACTGATAATCTATTTACCTATAAAAAGCAACTGAAATCAAAAAATTTTTACTTAAAATTATATATGAATAGATATTTAGAAATTTATCCAATCTTTTCAACGGGTTGTAGATTTGGCAAGTCCAAGTGGCAATACAAAAATCTGAACAGCTATTGGGCAATTCACATCTGCCGACAAGAGTGAGCTACATGATATGTTGATTTCCCGCCCTGGTTTAGTGTGTCTGAACCCGCAGTTGCGGATAAACAGTCAGATCTGACTATCGCGCGATCTGCCTGCCCCACAAGGAAGGAAGGAAGGAAGGAAGGGAAATCCTTCTAACGGGTTAAGGAAAGGAAAACAGAAGATTTGAGTTTTACCAGGGGCGTTTGAGATTTCCGCTTTGCAGCGCTTGGGAAACCCGCCAAAGCCTCCGGCGGGGGCTGCAAAGCGGCATTTCACCCCAAAGGCAAAGTCCGAAAACGCTTACCCCACACTGGGCGGCAGCCCCCTCCCCACCGGATTCCGTTGAATAGAAGTCCACCTCAGGAGACCTATCGGCTCACAACCAAGCTCTTAACCATAATAGGAACTTCCGATGAGCAATTTGTCCATTCCGGATATACCGGCCCCTGAACAGCCACATGCTCAAACAAATCAGCGATAAATCTGACGGTACAGGCTCTGCATACCGTCAAACTCCGTATCGCCACCTGAACAAAATAAGCAACCACCAGCTTGGCCAGTGGTTTGTCCATGCAAAAAAGCCGGGAATCCATAAGGATTCCCGGCGGTTCAGCGCATCAGCTTATAACTCTTCTATGATTAGAAGGAGTAGGAGAAGCCGACATAACCCTTCCAAGCATTGTCTTCAAAGTCAGCGGGTTCATGGTCAAGGCTTACATGAACATAACCAAGTTCTACGAACATATCAAGGTTTTCATAGATGTTGATTACGTTGTCCAGGTTAACTTCCATACCCCAGTCGGAGGTATCGAGCATGCCGTATTCACGGAAAGCATCAGTGGTACCTGCGAGTTCAGCAGCACTGTTGTAGTTATTCACATCGTTGGTACCGCGGAAGTAGGCAACACGCAGGTGGGAGGTCAGGTTGTCGATGAAGCGGATGTCTTCAAGACCAAGCCCGATAGCCCAAGTGCCGGCCGGAGTGGCGCCCACGAGATATTCACGTCCCATAGGATGAGCGTTGGACCAACCGAAAGAGGTCAGACCCCAGTCGGGGGACAGATAAGGCATAAGGCCGTCATAGCCGTCACCACCATCCAGGTCAGCGCCGGATCCGTACCAACCGAACAGGATGGGGGTGAAGTAATCAAGCTTGTAGCCGAACTTGGCAATTACCACCCAACCGTCGCGATCCGGGCTGGCAGGACCGTTAGCAAGAGATGAAGCCACATCATCAGCGGTATAGCTGCCGTAGGTGAAGTCAACAGCGGCTACGAACGGATCCAGATAGGACAGGTCAAAAGCAAAACCGGCCCACCAAGCCTGGCCGTCGTCACCGAATCCACCGTTCCCGGTCAACCAGGTAGCCGGATTGCCGGAACCGCCGATGTTAAGGCCAGACCAGCTGTCGGTAGCCGCATCATATTCCGGGCCATACATACCCTCGAAATTATCACCGATAGCAGCATACATGAAGTAAGGGGTGAAGCTGAACATATCCTTCATTTCGATGGGCAGGGTCAGCGCGAACAGGTCGATTTCATCATGGCTGCCGAAACGGGTTCCGTTGGCATGATCGGGACCGCTTCCAATATCGCTGTCCCAAGGACGGAACCAGCCCAGGTTAACGCCGAAGTTTTCATTGACGTTGTAGGACAGCAAAATACCGGCCAGATCGTCGTCAAGAATGTAACCGCCGTCTTCACCGTCGGAACGCATTACAGCGCGGGGCATGGCAAAGGGCTGAACACCCATGCGCACCTGCAGGTCGGTTTGCGGAACCAGCCAGTCGATGTACAGGTGTCTTACTTCCACAGACACGCCGTCAGCACCCATGGCGCCGCCGGTACCGTGACCAACACCCAGGCCGCCCCAAGTGGCGCCGCCGCCGTTACCCCAATGAGTGTTGCCGATTTCAAAAGCGGCTACCCCTTTCAGGGATTCAGAGGCGATGAAATCGATCTGGGTGCGGAAACGCTGCAGAGCATCGAAGTTTTCTTCACCGCTGTGCTTGGTGAAGCTGGTTCCGTCATACAGACCGAAACCAAAATCAAACTTACCCTTCACTTTAATGTCGGCAGCGGAAGCCATGGAGGCGGAAGCCGCCAACAGACCACCAGCTACTACTAAAGAGAGCAGTTTTTTCATGTTAAAATTACCTTCCTTTGATTTTGTGCATTGTTGCCAATGCGCTGTTCAATTTTCTTTTATGCTTTTGCCGAACAAAAGGCAAGCGAAAAGTAAAAAATTTTTTACCGTAAAACTTTTTTGACCCGGCTCCAAAAAAGACAGTTTTTACCGATAGTTATAACAATACTGCAAAACTGACAAACTGCCGGCTCTTCTGCCCGGTGCGGAGCCGACAGACCCCGCTGGCTGGAGCTACTTCAGCCAGCGGTTGAAAAAGCGGGCAAGTTCCTGAAAATGGAACTGCGTTTCCGGCGCATCCCCAAGCATATGATATTGCGCATGGGACATGCCTTCGAACACAATCAGATCGGCGGGCACGCCCGCTTCTCTCAGCTTAAGGTGCATACGCACCGTGTTGCTGAGAAAGAGATCGCGGGTACCGGAGGTGAGCAGGGTTGGCGGAAAGCCGCTTACATCGCCATAAACCGGCGAGAGCATGGGGTCTTTAAGGTCGTGCTCACCGGCATAAACACGCGCGGCATCGCCAAGCCAACCCTCGTAGCTGACCAGCACGTTGTCCACCCCCTCATTGGTGAAGTAGGAATCGCCGGTTTTGGTCAGATCCGTCCAGGGGGTGCCCGCTGCAAGGGCCGCCGGCAGAGGCAGCCCTTCCGCCCCGGCCCGGAGCGCCAAAATCAGGGTCATGCCGCCGCCTGTGGACGTGCCGAACACGCCGATTTTATCGGCGGGAGTTGTTTCAAGCAATTCACGATATACGCTCATGGCGTCGTCAATAGCAGCCGGATAGGGGAAATCGGGTGCCAGTCGGTAATCGACATAAATTACCCGGTACTTGCCGATACCGGCCATCAGCACTGCTTCCTGTGTGCCGGCCTCGCCCGGGCCAAGCACATAGCCGCCGCCATGCAGATTCAGCAGCACACGGTCACGGTTGGCTTCCGGCAAATCTTTCGGGGTAAAGATAAATACGGGAACTCCGCCGATATTGCCCGGGGAGACGCTGACCCCCAGTTTCTCGCGCAAGCTCGGCAATCCTTGCACTGCCCTTTCCGCCATGCTGCTTACCCAATCTTTCCATTCCGCGGCGCTTTGGGGGTGAATATCCCAATACGGGGCCGGTTCAGCCCCAATCAGTTGCTGCAACTGCGGGCTCACGGTCTGCGGGGTGGGGAAGGAACGCGGCGCCGCCAGCGCCGCGGACGGGGCGACAAGCAAAGCGCCCAGCAGAGCAACCGGCATAATCCATTTGTTTAATCTCATAAACAACCTCCTGCAATTCAGGTTTACCCGGCAGTACGCCCGCCGGGCTAAATCCGACGGGCCACAATTCACCACGGGAATAAAACGGATAAGCAATATCCAGACCGGGAGTTACACCATTGCTCAATATAGCACAAGAGTTAAGGGGGAACATGCATTTCAAGGTCAGCCCCATGACTTTGGAGGCTTGCGGGCGGTTCCGGGAAACAGGGCCGCCCACCTTAGTTACCGTCATTTCAGACTCTCTTTAAAGAAATCAGTCAGTCTGTCAAAGGGAATAAGACTTATCCGGTCG
>CALUZB010000023.1 GCA_944325195.1 uncultured Desulfovibrionaceae bacterium
CCAGGAATGGATGAAGGGCAGCGCGCACCGGGCAAAAATGTGGAACGGCTCGGAGTTGCGCACAGATACAGTTGAACATCATATAGAAGACATGCTGGCCGCTGAACTGATTGAGGCCCTGCAATGACCGGGAAAATAATCTCTTTTGCCGAGGCGCTGAAGCAATCCGGGCTCAAACCGCTCCAGTTCTGCCGGGCAGTGGAGAAACTTACCGGGGAAAGCTATTCGCCCACCATGCCCAGCCGCTGGATTCACGGCATTCACTCGGCCCCGCCCCCGGCAATAGCCCTGGCGGTATTGCTTGGCCGCCTGCCGCCGGAAGAACGGGCGGCCCTGGCGGCCGGGCCGCCGCGTAAAAAATACACCCGAAAATCACAGACTGAAGAAAAGCAGGGTTAATCCCTGCTTTTCTCATTATTCGGTTCTATGCCCCGGCAGCTCGTAGCTGTCAGGGTTGTAATCAGTAGTTGCTGATAAACAGCTCCCCGGCGGGCACGTTTTTGCGGTTGCTGCAGGAGTATCTCGTCCGCACTTCTTCAAGCCGGAACGCCTTGAACACCTCGCGCACGCCGGGGATGTCGTTCAGGCTGAGCAGGAATTTGCCCTTAAGCCCGGCCAGTTGGTCGGCCAGTTTTGTGAAGTCGTCCCGGCTGAACAGGCCGGGGCCGTAGCAGTTCTCGCAATCCCAGTAAGGCGGGTCGATATAAAAGAAGGTATCCGCCCCGTCATAACGGGCAATTACCTCGGAGTAAGGCAGACACTCCACGTTTACTCGGGCCAGGCGCAGGTGGGCGGCGGATAAAGATTCTTCAATGCGCAACAAATTTAATCGAGGGGCGCTGGTTATGCCGTAACCGTAGCTGGGGTTAACAATCCGCCCTCCGAACCCGGCCTGATGCAGATAATAAAACCTTGCCGCCCGCTGAATATCGGTCAGGGTGTCGGGATTGGCCGCTTTCAGGCGCTCAAACTCGTCGCGGGCCACCAGGGCCCACTTGAAACAGCGCACAAACTCCTCCAGATGCCACTGGACGCAGCGGATTTCCCTTTCCGGTTGCTTTTCGGCTCTTGGCATTGGGAACCTCTTGTGTTTCAGGCCGTTCGCTGTTACCTTTTTCCCGTCCCGCGCGTGGACTAAAGGCAGCGGATCGAACCGGCGCGTTTACCCCGCGCCGGAGGCCGTGGGCTGTGCCCCCGCACAGCTCGGTGGGGGCGTGCCTGCCCCCGCCTGCCTAACCAAATTCATTCCTCTGAAATCGCCCAGGCCTTTGTTCTCATTTCTCGTGAAAAATCAGTTGATAAATCCGGCCGTTCCGGCGTAAAGGGGAATTGAAGGTGCTCGTAACACCGAACCGCAGGCGGCCACGCCACCCGACAGCATGGCATTTTTCATGCCTTTTAACATTGAGGAATGCGTGGTAATGGGTTCTGACGTGCTGAACATTACGGTTGAAGAATACGCCAAGGCGCGCAGGCAAATGCCCGCGCCGTCATCACTTGAAGCGATAAAAGCCTGGGTTTCCGCTCAAAAAGGCGACCCCTCTCTCCGGACGGAGAGCCGTCCATTCAGCTTTTCCGCGCCCCGGATGTGGATATGACGCCGGTCAGGGCAACAGTGAGCTTTCCCAAGTCAACTTTGGAAACAATAGATAATAAGGCCGCTCTGGATTTCAACAGTTAAGACGGTTTCCCCGGCCTGCAGGAGAGGATTTATGCCGAGCAAAAAACAGAGGGTGACCGCATACCTCACCGAACAGGAATATGGAGAAATCCAAATGCAGGCCAAGCGCGCGGGCTTAAGTCTTTCCAGGTTCGTGGCCAGGGTATCATCAGGCTATCAGGTGCCGAGCTTGGAGCATCAGCAAGCCAGGCGGGAACTGCTCAAAATTAACGCCGACTTAGGGCGTCTGGGCGGCCTGCTCAAGCAGGCGCTGGGCCAGGGCGCGGATAAATCCGCCGTTTACAGGCTGTTGAGACAGATAGACCAGGCTCAGGCGGAGCTGAAGGCGGCGGTAAAAAGGATCTGATAAGATGATCAGCAAGCGGATAGCCTGCAAGCCCCAAAACGACAATTACGGACGGCTGGCCGATTATATCGCCGACGCGGATCACGCCGGGGAGAAGTCGCTCATAGCCTGGTGTGAGGGCTGCTGGGCCGGTGACGATTACGAGCTGGCCATTCAGGAAGTCAAAGACACTCAGGCTTTAAACACCAGAACCAGCAAAGAGAAAACCTATCATCTGATGATTTCTTTTCGCCCGGAAGATGAAGCGAAGCTCACCCTAGAGATATTCAGGGGAATTGAGAAAGAGTTCGCGGAAGCTTTGGGCTTTTCCGAACATCAGCGGCATTGCGGGGTGCATCAGAACACCGCGAATATCCACATGCATGTGGCCTATAATATGATTCACCCGGAAAAACTGACCCGGCACGAGCCTTATCGGGATTTTCGCAAACGCGACGAGCTCTGCCGAGCGCTGGAGTTGAAATACGGCCTTCAGATTGACAATGGCCGGGAAAAGGAGCGCACGCCGGACAATCCCGCCTTAATTCCGGCAGCGGCCACTGTGGAGGCGCAGACCGGTCAGGAGAGCTTTGACGGCTATGCCAAACGCCATAAACCGGAGATTATGGCGGAACTGGAGAAAGCGGAAGGTTGGCAGGACGTACATAAAGCCCTGGCCGGATACGGCATGGCTATAAAGCTACAGGGCAATGGGCTGGCTTTGGTCAGTCAGGACGGAAAAAAAGGAGTCAAGGCGAGCAACTTTGACCGTTCCTTTTCCAAAACCAGGCTGGAGAGGCGTTTCGGAGCATATGAGGCACCAGGAGAAGAAGCTCTGGCGATCAAGCCGGAACAGACCTATACGCGGCGGCCGCTGCAAAAGATACCAGGCCGGGGGCAACTGTTTAAACAGTATCAGGCCGGGATTACGGAGCGAATCAGTCTGCTGGATCTGGTCAGCAAGGCGGAGCATCTGGAGAAGCAGGCCATTGCCGCCAAATGGGAGCGGGAAAGAAGTCGGATAAAAGAACTGCCTCTGCCCATGCGGGGGAAATTCGAGCTGATCCGCCTTTCCAGGGTCAACCAGAAGATAGATACAGCTAATCGGCTGGCCGCTGAATATGGCCGACAAAGAGAGGCGGTTAAACAGAAGTACCCCTACAGTTCCTGGAATCAGTTTTTACGTTGGCAGGCTGAGGAACTGGGCAACGAAACCGCCCTGGCCATTCTCCGCTCCAAAGATGCAGTGGTGGAGCCGGAGAAGGACTACCAACCCGGCAGCAAGTGGGCGGACAGGGAAAAGGAAATCCTGCTGAACGACAAGCTGTTGCGGGAAGAGAAAACCGCCCTGCTCTCCATAGTGAAAATGAAGGCGCTGGCTGAACGACAGGCCGCCTGGGGTAATGCGGACTTTGCGGGCCTGAAGCACCGCATCGACAACAAGGGTACGGTAATCTTTACTTTGTCAAACGGCAAAACCATTCGGGACAACGGCAAGACCATTTGCTTCAGTAATGACGAAAAAGCCAGAGCGGTTGCTGAGCTGTACGCCCGCGCGAAATGGGGGAATAAGGCAATACTTAAAGATAATCAGATTGTGCTTGACCCTAGAAAAAAGGTTATGAAAAAAACGCAAGGCATAGTAACAGAATTTGTATGAATACTGACCCCCCAAGGGATTTTTATAGCTCTAAAATATTGATTAAATTTTTGTTTTTTAGGATGAGAACTACATCATGACATAGACCTTATCAAATTTCGTACTGGATTGGCTTTAGTCTTGTATGATTCATTGTTATAGACGCCAGTATTTGGATACTTTTCTACATTATTATAACTAACGGCATATTCATCTACTAGATAAGCAATTTCAGTGAAAGAATATGCATTATTTTCTCCATTACCATCTATAATGCTTTGGTACAACAATCCAGACGATAAAAGACCTCTGGTATATAGTGATTCAGGTATGTCTTCCATATCAATATTATCAGCCAAAAACTTCAAGTCTTCATCTATGGTATTCATTATTGCATGGCATATTCTGAAATATATATCTTTTTCAATATTTCCAATGATAAAATTTCGAGTTGCACTTATAATATAGTCAATTTTTTGATTTGTTTCCGCTTTCTCAATGTACGCCAATAGCCGCGTGGCATTTTCTTCTTTCTTTCCATCTTCGTTCAGTTTTGCACAGAATTTTGCTTGATCTTCATTACTTAAAAATACTCCATCAAGGAAGCGTTCCATTTTTTTCCAAAAAATATGTTCTCTAACAAAAAAAGGAAATCTTGCAAGAGATAACATTACCTTACCGGCAGATACCTGATTGCCTAAAAGAGCATTCAAAAAATCCTCAAAGAACTCCTTAGACTCCTCACGAATATGTCCATCTGATAACTTTTTTTTACTTTTTCGATAAATGTCATTTTATTTGCTCCATTATTGAGTTCTTTTCTTTCATCCTTAGAAAGCATGGCGTCTTAATTACATATTTAACTTATAAGCTATATGCTTGTCTAGCAGAGCAGCCAGCCCGGCGCCCAGGGTGAAGCCTGGGTTCAAGTCCATGGCTGCAACGTAACTTCTGAATGTCCAGATTTTTTGATTGATGCAAAGAAGAGAAAATGGTTGGGAAAGCTTTAGGTAGTAATTCTTCACATGTAGTGCAGGAAACTATAACTCCATGCCCTTGGAAACAGACTTTTCAGGCTCTTTCAAGCCCAGCGCTTTTCGCTGGAGTTCAATATAAAGTTCCTTGGCCTCCCGCATATTTTCCTGCCGAGCCATCAGGAGATTCTTTTCCGGAACAGAAAGCCCAACAGTTCTGATACGATTTCCCAAGCGGGTTATATGAGAGTTAATGGCTTCATGAAAGCCATCTTTGGGGACACCGTTATATAATCGCCTGGAGCTGTGAGTCAACGCAGCCGCCTGATATTTTTCCGGAATTTTTACAACTTCAACAGCTCCTTTCACATCTGAAGCAAAGGTCTGAATTGCGTTTTCCAAACTGGGCTTGGAACTGGGATCAAGCCGTCCAAAGGTGTCCTTTTCCTGTTCAAGCGTAAGCAGCTCTAAATCCAAAATCAAATCCAAATCTCTGCTTTTTCTGATTTCCTTAAATATCTGGACAGTTTCAGAAAGCCCTGCTTTAAATTTCTTATCTACTTCAGAGTTTTCCCTATCTTGAAAATTTTCCCAATCCTTATTAAGGCTTGCAAGAAGTTCAATTCTGTAACCAGTCTTTTCCATAAGCTGCCTCTGCCGCACTTAAGTCAAAACCAGATGTAAGTAAGAACTCCTTTCCCCAAAGTTTCTTAGCGGCTTTTGCCAAGTGGGGTGCTAGGGGTAATTTCATTTTTAGCTTAAGGGTTTCTTCTCTATTTCCAGCCAATTCGGCCTTGTAAATTGCATCAAGAATTTCTTCTTTCTGAGTTTCACTAAGTACGGGCATAATTCTCTCCTTGTGTGTTTTTATATTTACCCTACAAGCTAACCCGAATCAATAGTATAGCATAAGAGCGGCTGACCGGGCCATCCGATCAGCCGGTCTTTAAATCATTCCCCCAACGCTTCCACCAGGTCAGCCGCACTGGAGCAGGTATCGGTTTTCAGCATAAACTCCGCATCCGGATCGGCGTCTTTGTCGGCCTTGGGCAGACGCAGGCCGGAGACGGCCAGTCCGGCGTCCAGGGTGAAGTCAAGGTTCAAGTCCGGGTTTGCGCCCGCACTGGCCACAATCCGCAATTTCTGAATGCTTAAGCCTTCATCCAGTGCGGAGAGTATGGCGTTCAGGTTGTTTTGCACGGCCACAAGCGCCTTGTCCGCCGCCTGACCGGGTGTGGCCAGACTGGCCGAACCGAACGGTGAGATGGTAAAACCGTTGCACTGGTAACTGCCTTTGCGACAGATCTGCGCAAAGATCTTCGACAGGTCGGCCTTCGGCGCTGCGGGCATGGGTTCAACGCCGAAAGTCGTCTTGAACAGTCCGAACACCGCCTGGAGCTGTTTCGCTGAAACGGTTCCTACCAACAAACGGCCTTGGCTCAAGTCCCAGAGGCAGTCCGTGGCGCTGGGGACAAACTCTGCCTTGGCGGTAAGCGCGGCCACGATGTTTTCCTTCAGCTCCTTCTTTCGTTTGGCGCCGAGCTTTTTCCCGGCGGCCTCTGCTTCCCGGATTGCTTCCGCGAGCTGGAGCTTCACAGCGGCCCCGGAAGCCGAGCGGGTGTCCAGGCGCAGGGAAAAGGCGGCGTATTCGCCGTGCTCGATGCCAAATGCAAAATCCTCATCCAGAGGATCGCCCAGGCCCACCCAGCCGAGCCGCTTGCCGTCGGCATTGACCTCCGGCGTGAAAACATGTTTGCGCAGAGCGTCCGCATTGAATTTGGCGGCGTCCGCCCGGCAGAGGGTGAATGATGTGTTGTTGCTCATAAATCCCGGCATAGTTGCTCCTGAATTTTTATAAGTGAATGTTGACTCAGTGTCTTTGTTGCCACGTCAAGAAGTGCATGATTACGCTGCCCTTTACCTTCAGGAATATTCAACAAATGGTTGAACTTCTTATAATCAAAAATCACTTTTTTCCTGAAGACTACAGACGGCTGCCCTCGTTTTTCACTTGTGATTACCATATCCATTGATTCTTCTATCGTGTTACCCTTGGGTTCGATATTATGGCTTGAGAAGTATACGTTCACCTTAATAAATGCTTTGCCCCGCATTCCCAATTGGTTACCAGAGAACACAGCTTGGGGAATATGCTCCGGTATCGCCTGTTTCATATCATCATGAAAAAACACGCGCCCAACCAGAGATTTAGACCGCGAAAAATATGCCAGCATCCAGGGTATATTCAACAAAGAAGCGTATTTGTAATTATAAGCTTCTTCTGCGAGATAGTCGTCAAGCAGTTCTCCTGCCAATTTGGGACTTATAAATATACCAATAGACTCCTGGAGTACTAAAATAATCCTGTCGAAATGCTCTGCAATCAGGCGTAGTATCTGGGGAGCCAGGTCATCATCTGCCGACTTCTTCGCACTCTTCTCTGATTGGATTTTATTTTTTGCAGCAAGAGGGCAGCAGTCATACGCTGCTTGCCGGTATGTTGCCACTCCAAGTATGGATTTGGGCACATGCCTGGCGTATAAATTTTCTTCGCCAGCCTGTTTCACAAATCCTATCAGCTGTATTGGATTGTTGCAGGCAGGGCAAACAGCGTAATGACGCATTTTGCCATCAGTCCCTTTGGAGAAGTATGGGTTTTCCCTTCCTGTTTTTTTAATGTAGATCTCGTGTGTTAATGGCCAATACTGGCTGCTGTCAGGCTCAAGTTTGAAGATGTTCATTCTTACATCATAATTCCAGGTTGTAGCGATTGGCTAGCTGTACCCACCAATCGCCCGGCAGTTTGGGTATATGCCCTTCATCTTCAGCCAATTTAAGGCATTGCAATATGGTGATCAATCCCATACTGAACTGATGGTAATTATCCTGCATGGCAAACAATATTGGGTTATTACAGTAATCGCAGTTATTTTCCTGGGCCTGAAGGCTTCCCTTCCTGCCCTGTATGGGTTTAGCTTCGTTTTCATTGCAATGCTTTATCATTCTCTCAAAATCCTGAGGTGAGTTCATTCAATAACTCCTTATAATACTTGATTACTTCAACGGCTTATCATAATCCGGCGTACCATCTTTTTTAACCCAGTAACTCTGCTTACAGTCGGGGTAACCGGAACAGTTGAACTTTTTGTAAGGCTTGCCCGCCTTACTCACGCCTTCATAAATGGACAGCGGTTTGCCGCACTTCCCGCACTTGTGTTCTGTCAGTTCACGCGGCTTGCCGGTTCTGGCTGTGGGCTTGCCGTCCACGTTGTCAAAGGTGGCCCCGCAATCCTTGTTGGAGCAGGCAAAGAAGTCATAAGCCCGGCCGTTCTTTTCACCTTTGCGGTGGAACAGAGGTTGGCCGCATTTTTCGCAATCAAACTCAGACGGCTCCTCTGGCGCTTTGGCTTCCCGCTTCGCCCCCGGCCGCCCGTTGTCGTCAACACAGGTGGTGGTGCAGTGAGGATAACCGGAACAGCCCCAGAAATCGTAGCCGTCTTTTCCGGATTTGACCTTGTGGCGCATGGGCTTGCCGCAATCAGGGCATGGATACAGGTTTTCCGCTTCCACCTTTCCGGCTTCAGCGCTTAAAACCTGATACGCCGCGCTTACAACGTCTTTATAGGCGGCCTTGCCTGCGGCGATGCTGTCCAAAGCGTTTTCCAGGTCTTTGGTGAAATTGTACTCCACAAACGAAAACCGGCCGTAAAGCGCGTCAACCAGCCGCTCACCCAAGGGAGACGGCGTGAGCTGCCGCTTTTCTTCCCTGATGTATCCCCGGCTCATGATGTTATCCAGAATAGCCGCATAGGTGGACGGTCTGCCGATACCCAAGGCTTCCAGCTTCTTAATCAGGGTGGCTTCAGTGTAGCGTGCCGGGGGCTTGGTCTTCTGGGTGAGCAGCTTGCTTTCCCGGGCAGTGAGCAATGCGCCCGGCTTTAAAGCCGGAATGGCGTTTTCCGCTTCCCCTTCCTCGTCTTCGGAGTCGTCCTGCTGCATCAGGACTTTCCAGCCTGGAGTAAGCAGCGTCCGGCCTTTGGCTTCAAAAAGCACGTCTTTACCGTCCAAAGGCTCGGCCTTGAGCTGAAGCAGACGCACTGCGAAAACCGCGTCTTCCAGCAAAGAAGCCAGGGTTCTGATCCGGATCAGCGCGTACAACGCCTTTTCGTCCGCGTTTTCCCCGGCCTCTTCCACCTCGATATGGGTGGGGCGGATCGCCTCGTGCGCTTCCTGGGCTCCGGCCTTGCTTTTCCAGACGCGGGGCGTGTCCGGCACCGGCCAGCCCCTGTCCTGACAGAACACCCTGGCCGCGTTGACAAAATCAACGCTTAAATTCGGGCTGTCCGTGCGCATGTAGGTGATATGTCCCTGCTCATATAGACGCTGGGCCAGCTCCATTGTCTTTTTGGGGCTGAGTTTCAGCTTGTTGCTGGCCGCCTGTTGTAAGGTGGTGGTGATAAACGGCGTGGGCGGCGCGGAACGACTTTCGCTTTCCGTGAAGTCTGTGACTTCAAACTTGCGTAAGCCTGCAATCCGCTCAGCGGCGGCTTTATCCAGGAAGTATTTTTCGTCTTCCGGAAGCCAGCTTTTATTGTTCCACAGGGCCTTCCAGCCCGCGCTCACGTTCTCCACCGCCTCAAACAGGGCTTCCACTCCAAAGTGGGTAGTTGCCTGAAAATTGCGGATTTCCCGCTCCCTGTCCACCACCAGACGCAAGGCGGGCGTCTGCACCCGCCCGGCGGAGGCCGGTTCGCTCAATACACTGGAAACCAACGGGGAGACTGTATAGCCGACCAGCCTGTCCAGCACCCGGCGGCCTTCCTGGGCGCCCACCAGGTTGTCGTCAATGGAGCGCGGACTGGCGATTGCCGCCTTCACCGCTTTCTCAGTGATTTCCCCAAAGGTCACCCGCCTGGGGTTGTTCAGATGCAGGGCGTCCTGCAAATGCCAGGCAATGGCTTCCCCTTCCCGGTCGGGGTCAGTGCCCAGATAAACTTCATCGCTCTGTTTAACCTGGGCGGCCAGACCGGCCAGCACCTCTTTACCCCGCTCCGTCTCCACATATTGCGGAACGAAATCCGGGGCGGCCACGCCCATTTCCTTGATAGGGAGATCCCGCACATGGCCCACACTGGCCTGTACCCGCCAGTCTGAGCCTAAAAAACCTTGTATTTTCTTCACCTTGCCAGGCGATTCAACAATCATCAGTTTCATATCTTCTCCTTCCTGGAGCATGACCGGCGCAGGGATTGCGGCATTACACCGCCCTTGCTTAAAATCCCGCGCCATGTCATACCCGCCTGGTCGGGGTGGAAAAGCATTGCGGATTACTGGATCTGCACGTTTCCCTCGTTAGTCCGGCATCCGCGCTATCGCTGTTAATGCAACCGTCCGCTAAGCGGACGCCACCCCGAACAACTCAACAATCCGCTCATCCGTCATAGTTCCACACCGTTGGCCTTTGTCTTGCCAAGGCTCTGCTCAAAGACCTGTTCCTGCACCTTTTTCAGGCCACGCGCCTGGTGCAGGTCATTGAAGTCTGTCAGACCCCGGCTCATTTCCTCACTCGTGAACCTGGGAAACACCACCTTGCCGTTTACGGCCAGAGCGGCGTCTTTGGCTTTCTCAAGGCCCACATTGAGCTTGTTGGAGTGGTCGTTATCGGCGCAGAGAGTGAGCGTGGAGCTTGGGAATTTCTCCTTCAGCGCTTCAGCCACCGGCTTAAGATTGCCCGCGTCAAAAGCCACGGCCACCGGTAAGCCGGTTGCCTGGTGCAGGCTGGCTCCAGTGGCGTAACCTTCGCAGATCAGGACATTGGGGCTGTTTTCACTGGCAGAGCCGATCATATGGAAACAGCCTTTTTTCTGACCGCCGGATTCAAAGCGCTTGCTGCCGTCTTCAGCTATATACTGAATAGAGCGGATTTCCCCGTCCTTGTTTTGCAGGGGCACCAGCAGCTCCTTGCCGGACGGGCTTTCTTTAAGCCCAAATGCTTCTACGCCCTTGGCCTGCAAATAAGCATGTCCGGACGAGGCAGGGGAGTATTTCGCGAAAAACTCCTGACACTGCTGCGCGGCCAGGTCGTGCATCTGTTCGCGTTTTTTATCGGCCTCAAGCCGCCTTATTGCCTGCGCCTGTCTCTGATATTCCATCTCTTCCGGGGAGAGCCGCACGCCGGTGGCAACCAGGTTGACTTTTTCACCGGACACAAAGTTCTGCGCCCAGCCTGCCGGACGTCCGTCATTACTATAAAGACAATACGCTCCAGCTTTACTATGCTTTTCAATCAGTGGAACCCGGTGAATTTCACCATTGATTTCAGGCAGTTCACCTTTCAGGTCAAGGCCCAGTTCCGCGAGTTTTTCCGCAAACTCCTGCCGTGGGTCAAGCGTTGTCTGTAGGTTAACCCGCCCCGGCGGCCTGCTCCAGCGCTCAAGTCGGCTCATATCCGTCCCTTGTGGGGCATACCAAAGCTGGGCTTCCTTATCCCAGCGGGCGCCGACTGCCTTGGCCAGGTCTTTCTCCTTGCGCGGCACATAGAGCCAGGTTTTTTCCGGGGCCGGGCGAGACTCGCGCTCAATGACAGGCTCGTGTTTATTCTCTTCAGGGCTGATTTCATTCGTCTTTTCCATGCCCTTTTCCCTTTGGATATCCAGATCAAGACCAAGCACATAGTCCTTGATCTGTTCCGCATCACGGCAGGCCCGCATGATTTCAAGCGGGTCTTCTTTAAGCGCTTTAATCCAGGACTCAACATACGCCGCGTGTTGGCCGGGATCGTGCCCGATGCCGATATCCTGCCCGAGCATCCAGGAACCTATTTCCGCGCGCAGCTCTTCTCTTGCGTACTTTTCGCTGCCGAACGGCCCGCTCATATCCCGCTTCAATCTGCTTTCATGCCCCGTCCAATGCCCCAGCTCATGTAAAGCTGTGGCGTAGTATTTATCCGGCGCATCAAAGTTTGACCTGGGCGGCAGATGTATCTCGTCGCTGGACTGGCTGTAGAACGCCATGTCCGCCTGGTCATGGCTGATTTTCGCGCCGGACTTCTCAAGTATGGATTCCGCCTTTTCCAGAGGTTCCCACTCATAAAGCGGTTTGCCGGGCTCAAACGGCGGCAGACCTTCAATCTGCAAGCCGTTGAACACCCGGAATTGCTGGTAAATCGGCTTATCCAGCTTAATGATTTCTTTTTTCGGTTTGCCGTTCTCGTCCAGCACGGGGTTGCCGTTTTCGTCCAAAACATCAACCCGCTTCTCAAAGGTCGCAAACTCAATCGGAACGGATTTACTGCCTTTCCTGATTTTATAACCGGCTTCCGACGCCTGGTTGAAGGTCATCCAGCGCGGATCTTCCTGACACATCATGGATAGCCAGAGGCGGTTGCCGCCTCTGTAAACCGTTCCGGAAACCGGGTTGTGAGGCGCCAGATCCTGATTGGCAGTCCAGGGCTTCTGCCACGGAGCAGCGCCCTGCTCCAGCATCTCGATTACCTTTTCAGCGAATTCTTCATAAAAAGCTTTCTTATCAGGCTTTTGGGAAGTATTACTCATATTCTCCTTCCCTCCGGCTCAGAATATCCGCTTCCACATCTTCAGCGCTCACCGCTGTTTCCTCAAACACACCCATTGCATCGGCCAGTTCCGGATCCAGCTCCACAGCGTAACCTTCCTCTGCCTGGAGTTGGACTTCGCGGGCCGCTGCCAACAGATAATCCTTGTCTTCCATGTCTGTTCTCATTGGTTAGATTGTTTGCATCAAAGTAAGGACGACACCTTTAAGATGTCCCAACATTTTTAAAGTTTACAACTTGACATGTAGCTCAAACGGGCTACATATATATTTATCTGCATAGAGGAGGTTAAGACCATGCCTAACAGCGCAGTTGTCCGGGCCAGAATTGATGAAAAAATTAAGCAGGAGGCAGCGGATGTGCTGGCCAACATGGGGCTCACCGTATCCGACGCCGTCAGAATGACCCTTACCGCCATAGCCAAAGACAAGGCTCTGCCTTTTGAGTTGCGCATTCCCAACCAGGAAACCCTTGATGCGATGCGGGAACTTGAAAACGGCGGCGGCAAGGCCTTTAAAAATGCCGATGACCTTTTCAAGGATCTTGGGATTTAGACAATGCTTACGTCTGTTCGCTCCACGCGCTTCAAGCGCGACGTTAAAAAAGCGGCAGGAACATGGCCAGATTGCGCGCTTGCATTATCTGTCTGTTGGAAGGCGGGCTTCTGCCGGAGTCGTTCAGAGATCACGCCCTTACCGGGAACTGGAAAGGATACCGGGACATTCATATTGAGCCGGACTGGCTGCTCATCTATCGCATAACTGATGACAAGCTGCATCTTGTGCGCACAGGCAGTCACAGCGAACTGTTTAAAAAATAAAAGGTTCATCGGCGTAGTCAAAGCATCTCTAGATTGTTCTGTATCTTCAAAGTGTTATAAAACCCATCTGTTTTTTTGTACGCCGTTTTATACGCCATTTTTACTTTGCTTAATAAATATCCCGTCTAACTGATTTTCATCTTACCCTTTAATTCGCTTGACAATCATCTAACTTGATGCGTATGTGTCAACAATGATCGACTAACAAATTTACAAAAATGCCAATAAAAGAGGAGGGAGTTAAACATGAAAAGGAATAAAGTAATCAGAATTGCGCTTATGGGCGGGCTAATCGGGGCATTATGCACAAATCCCAGAAAAGCCTTGGATGACACCATTTCTAATGAGAATGCCATGGGCTGGCATTGTCATCAAATTTTAGCTCATTCTACCACTAACTTGTTCATGCGAATTTTACAGTTAGTGGCGTTAATTGTAACGCTGGGGCTTTGGACTTTTGGAGCCGGATATTTGTTGCTGATGGAGAAAGAGGAGTAGAAATTCTTGCCATGCCCGGCCGGGAGCGAGAGAAGCGGCCGCCGTTTTCAGCGGCGTCAGCTCCCGGCTTTTTATAGAAAATACTAAGTAGATGAACACTATAATAGTGTGAGGCAACAGATGAAATTGTCAAAGTGTATGAAGTCCGTCTTTATCGGAATGGTTTTCGTTTTTGTATTTGGTTTGACTGCTTGCAGCGGCGATTCAGGCAATCTGGACAGGTTAAACGGCAAATGGGACGGAGGTTTATTTGTTATCGAATTTGATGCTGACGCCAAAACCATGTCCGCTATTTTGGGGAAAAAGGTAGAGAAACAATCCTTTACAGTGCAATCGGAAGATGAAAACAGTATTACAATTAAGATAGACAACGGCGATGAATTGATCGTAACCTTTAAAGACGATGACAATATAGTGACTCTCGAAAAAGGTGACAAGATGCCATGGCCTTTTACTCGAATTAAATAGCGTTTTTGCCCGTCTATCTGTGGATATCTCAAAAGGCCCCGCGTGTACGGGGCCTTTTGTCTTGATTTCGGCTCTCTTTATATGGTACCCCTGGAACAGAGAAGTTGTAATAATAAAACAATTGGTTCCAGGAAGGAGGGGTTATGGATTTTGCAGAAGCGATTACAGCACTGAGAGAACGCGCAATAAAGATGAGAGGTCGGCTTAATACTGAGGAAGCTACAAAAACAGCGCTTGTACTGCCGTTTATCAAAGAACTTGGCTATGATGTGTTCAACCCGCTGGAAGTAGTTCCGGAGTTTGTGGCTGATGTGGCCGGCATGAAGGGTGAAAAAGTGGATTATGCTATCATGCAGGACGATTTGCCCATTATGCTTATTGAGTGCAAATGTTGCGGGTCGGCTCTGGACGATATCAAAAAAGAGCAGTTGCAACGCTACTTTGTAACGCTGAACGCCAGCATCGGAATTTTGACTGACGGTATCCGTTATCTTTTTTATTCAACTGGAGATGACGGTAAAAACATGGATACAACCCCCTTCATGGAATTCAACCTGGAAGAGATTGACCCCACTCTTCTTCCGGAATTGCGTAAACTTTATAAAGGGAAATTTGACCTTGAAAAAACATTGCAAACGGTGAATGAACTCAAATTTAACCGTCAGGTCAAGCTGGCTTTGACAAAAAACCTTGAGGAGCCTGACCTCGGTTTTATTGATTATTTTCTGGCTTGCGCTGAAATTAAAAATACCCGGAAAGAGAAAAAAGAAACGCAATATGCCGGTTATGTCAAGCGGGCGTTTAATGAGTTTCTTGCTGAACAGGTTGACGCCCGGCTTAAAAGTGCTCTTGCGGCATCTACCAAAAAAGAATCCCCAATCGAAGGGGTAGAAATGACTGATGCCGATGAAGACAGTCGCATTGAAACCACACAAGAAGAGCTGGAAGGCTTTGCGATTATCAAGGCGATTATGAGCAAAGTGGTTGACCCGGAACGGGTAGTCATGCGTGACACCCAAAGCTATTGCGGGGTGCTGCTGGATAACAAAAACACCCGTCCTATTTGCCGTATGCATTTCAACGCCGCAAGCGTCAAATATCTGGAAACATTTGATGCTGAAAAGAAAGGAGAGAAGCACAAGATAGAAAGCTTGAGCGATATCTATCAATTTGAAGACGCCTTGCGGGCGGTAGTAACGTATTACGACAAGGCGTAAAACCGCGCTTCATACCGGGCTTATATTCCGATTGGAGCGGAGGCGCTTTCAGTGCTGGGCAGGCCTTTGCGCCTGCTCAGCACCAATCATATTTCTTATCTTACCGCTTGACTTTTCCTCTGCTTTATGCTTTGGTCATTGTACGGTGCCTAAGAACACCACAAAGAGCGGTGGCCAACCCGTAGTTTTGGCTTTTTTTGCGCCTCAAGAAAAAGTCAAGTCTGTTTTTTACTTTTACTTGTGGCATAATTTTGCAATTACTCCGGGTGTGGGCTAATATAATACCTTCTGGGGAATATGCCCGCGGCTCCTCTTTGGCCGTTCTTAGCACCCGGAGTTTTTAATCCCAAAAAGCTCCAATAAGAAAACCAAAGAGGAGGTGTCATAATGACACAAGCCAACCTTGTTCCCAGCGTTTCCCTTATCAACGGCCGCCCGGCCACTACGTCTCTTCAAATCGCTGAACATTTCGGCAAACAACACCCACATGTATTGCGGTCAATTCAAGATTTAATCGCTAACACCCCGGAAACATTCAACGCGTCCAATTTTGGATTGGTTGAATATACCGACGCCAAAGGCGAAAAACGCCCTATGTACACGGTCTATTTCGATGGCTTTGTGTTGCTGGTCATGGGCTACACCGGCAAAAAAGCCCTGCAAATCAAGCTGGCCTATATCGCCGCGTTTAACGCCATGCGGGAGCGGCTTGAGGCTCAACCCTTGCAAAATATGCAACCGTTGCCCGACACGCTCACCCCGTCCTTGCGTGCGGAGTTGAAAGCCCTGGTGGATTCCAAGCTCTCTACCCACCCGGCGGCGGTACAAGGCAAGGCCCGTTCCGAAATCTGGAGCCGGTTCAACCGTCATTTCAAAATCGCCGAATACGCCCAACTGCCCGCCAAACTGATGCCGGAAGCGCGGGAATACCTGATTGGCATGGAAGTCAAGGCGCTTAAGCCCCTTCCTTCCCCAACTGTTGCAAAAAATGCAACAACTGGCATTGCCGGGGGAGAGCTTGTTCCGGACGACACGCCTGAGGTGCTCACGGTCTTCAATGACCGCGACGTTTTCCAGCGCGTCCGCGCCAGTGTGGAAGAAGCCCGGCGCGGCATGGACAAGGCGTTCAGGGAGCTTGACGAGCTTGCCCTGTTCATGCAACGCAAGCACATGGCCGGATATGACCCCGCCAAACTCAGAAAAGGCGGCGCAATCGCACAAATGGGCTACGCCTTCAAAGAACATTGGGACACGGCTATATGCAGCCTTAACGCCGCCGTTCATACCGTCAGAGCTATGCAAGCCGTTGATGAGCTCTAACCTGTCCATTTAGTTCTCGCCTTGTCCTACCTACGCCCCCGGCCTCAAACCGGGGGCTTTCTTAAAACCTGTCAAACGCTTTTTCCCGTTGCCGGACATTTTCTAACGCTTCCTGCCGTTTGCTCAGATAAAAGTATAGTATAATCCTCTGCAAACCCTATTGACAAAATCAGGTTTTTGTGCATGGGCTTGATTAATGGAGCGCATATAACTATCTTTAAATAAGGTAAGGAGGTAAACTAAAATGGCTAACGTTTGCGACGTGGCGCAGTATATACGCAATCATCTGGGAGAAGTCTCCACAATTAAGCTTCAGAAGCTGGTGTATTATTGCAAAGCATGGTCGCTCGTCTGGGACGAAGACCCTTTGTTCCCGGAACGCATTGAAGCCTGGGCAAACGGCCCGGTTGTTCCTGATTTGTATGCTCTTCACCGGGGTTCCTTTTTATGCCCGGATAATTTCCCGGGAGCAGACGTAAGCCGACTTACAGAACGCCAGCAATCGAATATTGACCTTGTTTTGAAAGAATACGGCAATAAAAGCCCGCAGTATCTTGTAGCGCTGAGCCATTCCGAAACGCCGTGGTTGGACGCCCGGGGAGATTGCG
The DNA here is from genome assembly GCA_944325195.1 of uncultured Desulfovibrionaceae bacterium. GTDB lineage: Bacteria > Desulfobacterota > Desulfovibrionia > Desulfovibrionales > Desulfovibrionaceae > RGIG1962. The sequence goes on from CALUZB010000023.1 coordinate 17,124, forward strand.
AACCGGGAGAACGCTGCAACACACCCATCAGCGATATCGCAATTGCGGAGTATTACAGCGGTCTAGCGGTCTGATTTAATGGGAAAAAACAGATTAATACCCCGCTTGCAACCTGAAGAACGCAAGTTGGCCAAGCTGAGAGAAGAAAAACGCAGGACGCCGAAAAATCCTGAATCTCCTGACGGTTTCGCTTTGCCTATAGGCTGGAATTTCAACAAAATACACCAAGGCGCCCCCGAAGAATGGCGTTGCACGTTCAAAAAGCTGAGCAAATATCGTAAACGACTGCTTGATTTTGAAGGAAAAAGTTTTAAAGAAATTGAAGCTGAACCCGGCAGCAGTCACGCGTGGGAGGATACAACCCGTCTGGATAAGAGATTTCAAAAATTGATTGAAGAGCTTAATCTTGACAAGGAGGCCCTCTGGCAACTTGAACTTGACGGTAAAGCCAGGCTTTTCGGCGTCAGACATCACAATATTTTCAAGTTGATATGGTTGGACTTAAACCATAAAGCCTATAAAGTCGCCAAAAAACATACATAGTTCAAAGCTTATTGCTATCCCGATTATGCCGGGAAAAAGTCGCTCAAGACCCCTTTACAAGGGGTCTTTTTTATGCGCATAATGCGCACTTTTTTATTGACAAGTATGCGCATTATGTATATAAAAAATCCATGACAGCCAAGGAACTTATAAAAAAGCTGGAAGCAGCGGGGTTTGTGAATAAAGGCGGCCGCAACCACGACAAACTTGTTCACCCGGACGGCCGGGTGACCGTGGTGCATCGCCACAAGGGAGACATTCCGCTCGGAACTCTTAAGGCGATTGCCCGGCAGACAGGAATCAGGCTGCCCTGAGGCGGGGGCGACTGTGGAAAGAAATAGGAGTATTATCTATGCGTTATCCTGTAATTATCCATAAAGATGAAGGTTCGAATTATGGAGTGATTGTGCCGGACTTTCCCGGCGTTTTTTCCGGCGGCGCCACTCTTGACGAGGCGTTGTCCAATGTTCAGGAGGCGATTGAAACCTTTTATGACGGCGAAGAGGCGGAGTGCGTCCCAACGCCTTCGGCCCTGGAAGATACGCTGTTTTCGGAAGATGCGAAAGACGGCGCTGTGGCTCTGGTTGACGTGAACTTTGATTTTCTGGAGAAGAAAACCGTGCCGGTCAACATCACTGTTCCGCTTTATATTATCAAACAGATAGACCGCGCGGCCCGCTCCCGCGGACTTAGCCGCTCCGCCTACCTTGTGAAGGCAGCGCAGGCCTATTCCGGATAATCGCAAAACAGCCCCCTTCCGGCAAGGTCGGGGGCTGTTCAAATCAATCCGCTTGCGGCATTTTTGAACTGGTCGGGCTGTCCGCCTCTTTGCGCATCGCGTCTTCCGGTTCAGCGAGCTCCGTCGCCTGTTCCACCAGTCCGGCCAGTTCCGCCCGCAAGCTTTCCGCTTCGGCTTCCAGAGCGGCGTATTTCGCCTCATCTTCCGCCGTGGCGGTTCCAGCCGCCTTGGCCCGCAATGGGCGGATTGATTCCAGGTCAATTTCCCGCAATCGCAATTTGATTGCCGCTATGCGCAGCTCTTTCATCTCTGCCTCGGACAGCGGCTCCGGTTGGGGTTCCGGCGGCAATTCGCCGTTTTCCGTCAGCTTGTCGCCGATTTTTGTCCACGCTTGCGCGGGCATGGTGCCCGGCAGTTGCTCATCCGCCACAATGATATTGACTACCGTGTTATTCTCAATAACTGCATAAATCATAACCTCACCTTCCTTTTACTCAATAATCACCGCTCCCGATGCGCCCGCGCCACCCGGTTGGCTGTTGTTGTTTTGCGCTGTGCCCCCTATTCCGCCCGTGCCGTAAGCTGTTCTACTTATCGACAAATCAGAATAACCGTCGGCCGCGGTATAGCCGATATACTGGTTTGTGCTCATGTTTGGGGCGTATCTGGACGTCGGGCCGCTGATTCTGCCGACGCCGCCTATACCGGCTATTGTTGACACTTGGAACCGTCCCGCTCCGCCGCCCTTACCGCCTTGAGCGATCAGCTCATCAAATACACTGTCGCCGCCGTCACCGCCGTTGCCGCCGCCTGTAGTGTCGGAACCGGGAGCTCCCCCCGCACCGCCCGCGCCAACCACAAAATCAATCGTCCGGCCTTTGTTATACCAGCGCGTCATTTTTCTGATATACCCGGAGCCGCCCCCCGCGCCTGAATAAAGGTAATCGTTCAGGTTATAGCCGCCTCCGCCGCCTCCGCCGCCGCCCACCACGGTTACCCAGTAATAGCGTGATTCCGGGGCTGTCCAGACGCCGGAAGCAGTTAGGAATGTGGGAGGATAAGCGGGCAAGAGCTGGGCGGGGTTCCATACTGTCTTTCCCCACACTCCCGTAGTGTCGTTAACCGGGTCAACCGGCCCGACCACGCCGCTGCCGCCCACCGCCGGGACGTCAGGCCCGGACGGGGTAAGCGCGATATACTCATTGCCGTCGCTGCCCAAAACATGCGCGCCGGCCAGATAATTCAGCCCGGCATTCCACGGATACACGCCCCCGGACTGCTGGAAGAACAGATGTTGGGAAAACAATTTGTTCACTGCATTGAAGTATTCGCGTTCCGGCGCAAGCCCGCCCGCTTCCGGCGCAATTGCGGTAATCTGGGGCCAGCCGGTGGCATAGTTGAGCGCTCCGGCTGCAGCCGGGTCAGTTGTGCTTGATGTCATGGGAATGTTAAAAACATCGGCGTTCTGCCCCAGCACCTGGGGCAGAAAATCAGGTATTTGCGGTATAGGCATGTTGTGGTCTCCCGGCAAAAGTGCCTTGTCCAAATGGTTGCAGGCCACTGCCTCGGAAGCCGAAGCGTTTGGCCTTAGGAATTTCATAAACGTCAAAACCAACCCCCGCCGGTTTGGGGGGCACATCTTCCCGCGCCAGCAAGGCGCGCTCGTAGGGCAACAGGTTGAAGTCAAAGCCGAACCGGATTTGCATGGTTCCGGTATGAATTACCCAGGCCTTGCCTCGATTTTTAAACAACTGCGCCATTATTCGATTGATATCAGCCAGACTGCCGTTGCTGATGTTGATCGCGGCTTTCAAAAAAATCAGATCCCGGTAAGCGTTATCTTCCAGTCGGTAATTGCTGGTTACGTTGGGACTGTAAAACGGAGCCTGATTGAACGGTTGCAGGCCGGAACCGCGGAAGCCGAAAGCTTTCGCACTCCCCTGCAAGGTAATAAGCCGGTCTATCCCCACAATCCGCCCCCAACAATCAAGGCCCCAGCCGCTCGCGGTGAACGGATTAAAAACCTCGTTATAGAAAGCCCGAATATCAACTGCAGGGTCGATGACTGAATTTTCACCCGCCACAACGCCCAGCAGGCGGGGGCTGTTGTCATACTGACTGATGATCGTCTCACGCCAATTGTCCATGTTTGCTTACTCCTGGACTATCACAGTGATATCGGCAATAGACAGGCTCGGATATTGGTCATTGTGCAAGCTGATTACATTTCCCAAGCTGCCGTCCTTTTGCCCTATTTGCACGCCGATCAGGTCAGTTGCGCCCGCGTTAATGGCCGGGCAAAAAAAACGGCTGGCGTAAACGGTTGCGCCTATGGGTATCCTGGTAGGGTTGTTGTTATGAACAGTACCGTTGTTATTGGGGTAAGGCTGCCCGTAAAAATCCGCGTAAATGTTGGCCTGTACACGGGCAACCACGTCAGATGGTGTGGTGCTGTTGGCTTTAAGCGTAACCTCAATGCTCACCGGAAATTCCTCCGGCCGCGTGAACAGAATTGTTTCCACCGCCCCGGTCACCGGGTCGGTGTACACGTAGCTGGTGTTGCGGGTATTGGATACCGTATTGTTAACCGGCTGCGCGAGATTGCCGCCCCGGCCGTAAGATACCGCCGCAGCCGCGTCGCTCCAAGCAGTCGCACGGTTTTCAGGCGATGTTTCGTCAACGCCTATGCCGAGCAGCTCTTTGACCCAATCGGGCAACAGATTTTTGATTTTTTCAGCTACCCAGTTGAGTATACTTTTCCACACGTCGCCGATTTTTAAAAAGCCCTCTTTGATGCTTTCCAAAGCCGCCAACAGATGCTCGGGGTCACCGGTATAGATGAATTTAATGATTTCCCAAATGGAATTGAGTACATCCAGGATACCGTCAAACCACTGCTTAATCCCTTCCCAAGCAGCCAGCAGAGAAGCCTTGACCTCTTCAGCCTCTCCGAATACCGACCATAAATCTTCCAGAGCGGACTTGCCGCCGTTCAACCAGGTAATGAAGTCCTGCACCACAACGACAATTGCGGCAATCGCCGCGGCCACAGCCGCCACAGACAGGGCGTCCGGCCCGCTCTGCTCAAGGCCGGAAACCGTACCATGCCACTCGTGCCAGAGATTGGCCTCGCCCCGGTAACCGAAGCGGAGTTTAACGCTCATGCCGGTTTGCAGGGCCCCGCCGATTTCCGCGCCCGGGTCGGATACGGTAATTTCCGCCCGACTGACCACTGCCGCCCGCCGGTAAACCAGGCTGATTGCGGGAGAGCGCAGGATTTAAAAAGGGCCGATGTTGCAGCGTATATTTATGCCTTCGATCATGGCGGGAATATACCCGATGCAAACCCCAGCCGCGCAACGCCGGGCAAACAGTGGAAACTAAAAAAGCCCGCCTCCGCGCATTGTGCGTAAAAACTTTCAAGAAAAATGAGAATGGGTGCAAAATTAAAAAAGGAACGCCCCATATCATGCTGGGCGTTCCTCTCCCCCATGCCGGGCGCTCCGCGTAGGAGCGTCATGACCGCTCCCATTTTTCATCCATACGCCAGGGCCGCCGCCGCAAGGAACCCGCTACGCGTCATGCCGTGCAGTTTTGCTTTATTATCAATAATATCCAAAGTATGCCGGGTGAATGTCGCTGAAATTTTGACAAGGGTCATATCTGCGGAAGGCACAGGAATAAATTGATACAGGATAGTATCCAATGAAACGTGTATTTCCAGTTCTTCAAGTTCAGCCTTCATTTTTATTTTCGCCTCTTCAAGAGTGGAAGGAACCGGGAGCGTTTTTTTCATTTTAGCATATTCTTCCGCAATAATACGCAATGCGTCAGTAGCCATGTCTATACTGTCTGAAATGTTTTTTCCTTGTGAAGTGATTTCCGGAAAGTCTGGAGAAAATATGGCATACCCTCCTTCCGGCGCGGGAACAAAAGCCAGACAATAATATTGCATATATCCTCCTGATGAATAAGGTGAGAAAGCGGCCTCTCCCCTCATATTCATTTTTTCAGTCCAAGGCGTTTGATAATTGCCTTGGCAGTAAACTCATTGATTTCAGAGTGTCTGGGAATTACATCCACACAGGCTTTCCCTTTATAAACCAGAGTATGGTTACCTCCTTCAATAAGCTCATAGCCAGCCGCTTTAACCAGTTTCAGAAGGTCTTTCCGCTTCATGCGCCCTCCTGTCAAAAATAAAATATATATTTTTATCCATACTGTCAAAAAGAATATATATTTTTATCCATATACAAATAGACCAACTTTGGAAACAATAGATAATAAGGCCGCTCAGGCGGGGCTTACCCGCTCAGGGTTTCTGACTCAGGCCGCTCTGGATTTCAACAGTTAAGACGGTTTCCCCGGCCTGCTGTGTGACCGCTCCGCGGAAAGTCAATGTCCTCCCCTTTATACGGGTTAAGGAAGGAGGTTTAAGGGGGAAAGCACAAGGGAGATTCTCCCTTGTGCTTTCCCCCTTTCACTGTTCTTTCCTCAACGCACGGCTTTATTGCCGTGGATTATCCGGGCCAGGGTTCTGAAGTAGCGTTCTTCCAGCCATTTGGCCTGAGCCAGTTCCTGCTCCAGGCGTCGAGTTCGTTTTCCGGGCGGGCGTGCAGCCAGCCCATAATCAGGGCGTCGCCCTGCTCCCAGCCGTCCGGGACGCCGCCGCCTAGTTTCCCAATTCAGCCGATATCCCCACACCCTTGATAATCGCAGTGGAAAAGGTCGTGCCCAAACCCGGATATTCCTCCATGGGGTCAATCAACTGCTGCTTCTCTTCCGGATGCACGCAATCCAGCGTCAGGTTGCGGGCGGGCAAAGGCTTGCTCTGGGCAATCAGTTGATAGCCGGTGTCGCCGGGAAGCCTTTCCGGAATCACATGGAATTGCGTAGCCGCATTGTTTGCGGAAATGGAATCAATCGCGCAATACCACACCATGCCCGGCGCATCCGCGGCAACTGCCAGCAGGGTCTTGGGGTCAAGTTTGGGAATCAGCTCCCCGTCTTCCGGAGAGGGATAGGTTTCCGAAAGTTCCTTAATCGTATAGCCGCCTACCCGTACAGCCCCGGATTCCAGGCTCACGCTGATGGTTCTGTCCGCTGTGGAACGAAAATTCTCGGCCATATCCAGCAATACCGCGAACACGTCTTCTCCGCAGCGGAATTCCACCCGGCCGCCCACGCCCTTGCGTCTGAGCAGTCGGGTCATCGGCTGCAGAATATTCTGATACAATTCGCGGATTTTGCTGTCCGCCGTGAGTTTGGCTGTCGGCGTAAACGTAAGCGGATCGCCGTAATCAATCGCATAGGTTGCGTTGCCGCCGGAAAGACGCTTGGGCCAGTTCACCTTCCCGGTGGTCAGCGTTACCGCGGCCATCGCTTCCGTGGTATCGCGCACCACCCGGCGCAACCGGTCAAGTTTGTTGGCCCGCCATTGCTCCACAGTCCGGGCGTCGCCGAACATGGCTTTCAAGTCGTTCAGCTCAGCCGCGGTCACATTCACCGACGGCTTGAGAGGCAACGGGGCCACAAACATGATGTCGCGCTCATCCCCGCCCAGCGGTATGGCCTGGCCTTCCCGGCTCACTACCGGGATAGTGCCTACCGTGCGGGTCAGCATGTCCAGGCCGACCATCGGGCTGGGATGCGTGGGGCGCTGTTTGAAAAAGTCGTCCATTACCGTGGTCTGTAAATCCGGCAACAGGCTTAAGGACGTCGCCACCTGCCCGGGGTTGAAAAGATTCTTCAAGCTTACCAGCATTGATATCTCCTGACTAAATAGATAGTTATACCGGGTAGATTCCGGCGGCTTCCAGAGCGGCCAGAGCGGATGCGTCCGGGGCGTCTCCCCCGCTGATTTTGAGCATGGCCAGTTTCACTGTGCCGTGCGCCAGATACTTCAACGATGCGTCGCACGTCTTGACGTACTCCAGATAACGCAGGTCATCTTTGGGGATAACTACCAACCCGGCCAGTTTGAAAATCGGACGAAGCGGACTGAAATCCTTTGTCGCAAGGCAAAAGCACAGAACCAGCTTCAAGCTCGGGTCTCGTCCTTCATCCCCGCTTTGCAAAAGTTTGTTCAGGGTGTCTTCCGTGATGGACTTTGCGCCGGTTGAGCCTAAGGTGACTCCTTCCCGCCGCG
>CALUZB010000024.1 GCA_944325195.1 uncultured Desulfovibrionaceae bacterium
TCATACCACCATGCCGGCTCGGGGGCGGGCATATTGGTACCTTCAGGACGGCCCATGATCACGAGGTTCAGCGGATCCCACTCGTTCCAAGAGTTAATAATTTTAGCCATTGTAATGCCTCCTTAAAAATAAGGTTAACCCAAAATAATACCTTATCAAAAACAAACCTTTTCCCTATACGCAGGAAAGGTGGGTGCATAGAGCGGAAGCCCGGCAACCGCATTCCCCTAATTAAATGCGGGTCTGTTTTCTTACAGACTGAAACCGAAACTTTTCTTCCCTTGGTTCTGTTAATATCCGACCCTGGATAAATTGGCAAGACCTAGTTAACAAAAAAATGCGCTTTTTTTTCCTCAGCCTGTAGTCAAAAACGGAAATAGCGTTGGGACCATTACGCTTAAGGTAATTTACTGTAAGCTATAATCGGTAATTTTTATTTCCGCTTGTATTTTTAAGGTTATAGGTTAAACTTTATATCAGCAGATTATATCGTATATTAAATTGTTTCAGAGGCTTTTTGATGACAACGGACAATTGGCATAATGAATTAAAGGGGCTGGAAAAACAGGTTGGATATGAATTCCGCAATCCTCGCCTGTTGCAGGCGGCGCTTACCCACAGCTCTTATGTGAACGAGTCGGATCAGGCTGTTGCGCACAACGAGCGCCTTGAATTCCTTGGCGATTCGGTTGTGGGTCTGTTCTTTTCCAAAGAGTTGTTCAACCGTTTTTCAGCCTGCCGGGAAGGGGAGCTTACCCACATGCGTGCCGGGCTGGTGTCTGGGGTTGCGCTTGCTGAACGGGCCAGGGAAATCGGTCTGGACAGGTATCTGCGCCTGGGCAAGGGGGAAGAAGGCCAGGGCGGGCGGCAGCGTCTGACTTTGCTGGCCAATGCCTTTGAGGCGTTTATCGGCGCGGTGTTTCTGGATGGCGGTTTTGAGGCGGCACAGAAAGTGCTGGAAGACATTTCCGAATCGGTTTGGGACGGCGTAAGGTATAACGAGCGCAGTAAAGACAACAAAAGTTTGTTGCAGGAACTGACCCAGCAGCGCTTCAAAACCCGTCCGGAGTATAATCTGCTGGCCACGCACGGGCCCGAGCACAAAAAATGTTTTGAAGTTTCCGTGACTTTGCCGGACGGCACAACGCTTACCGCGCAGGGCTCTACCTTAAAGCAGGCTGAACAGATTGCAGCGGGCAAAGCCCTGGAGCTGCTGGCCTAGCATCTGCTTCAGTGCTCAACGGCTGTATTGCCGGTCAGAATTTATGGGGCAGATCTTTAATAGAGCGCATCGCCGCAAGCCGCATTTTCAACCCGCGCACAACCATTTTGTCTCAGCTTTGCCCGTCTGTCCGGGCTTAAAAGCTGTTCATGGCCGACTTCTGAAGACACAGACTCCGGAGCCTGCAGGCGGCAAGCCGTAGCGGGAAGGAGGGGAGCCTCCTTCCCGCTTTTACGTCTTTGGTCTTCAAGATATTTGACCTTAAAGCAGATCGCTGTGCCTGGTGAGCAGCCCCTGGAAATCTGTTGAAATTCAACCCTTCCGGAGCGTTTGCGCTCAGCCGGCTTCAGCGTAGCGGAGATCTTCCGCGTTTAGGTTAGCCCTGGATAAGCTGCAGAGCCATTTGCGGCAGCGAGTTGGCCTGAGACAGCATGGCTACCGCCGCTTGGGTCATTACCTGGTTGCGGGTGAATTCCGTCATTTCCGTGGCCACGTCCACATCGGAGATGCGCGATTCAGCGGCCTGCAGGTTTTCAGCCTGAATCTGCAAAGCGGAAATGGTGTTTTCCAGGCGGTTCTGCATGGCGCCGAGTTCAGCGCGGATTTTGTCCTTGGAAATAATTGCCAGGTTAATCGCGTCAAGGGCGTGCTGGGCGGCCGACTGGGTGGAAATGGCGAACCCGGCGCGGGTGGATACGCCCTGGTTGCCGAGCCCGAGGGCCGACGCGGTTGCCGTGCCGATACGGAAGTAGTAGTAGTCTTCAGCGCAGTTGTTGCCGGAGCCGAAGTGGATCTTGATCCGTCCGGTGGATTGCAGGCCGGAGCCGTCGTGATCCCAGCCGGACATGGCGCCGTTCAGAAGATATACGCCGTTAAATTTGGTTGAATTCGCAATACGGGTGATTTCCGATGCCATGGCCTGGTATTCAGACTCGATCATCAGACGCTGGTCGGAGTTGTAAGTACCGGTTGCAGCCTGTTCAGCCAGCTCTTTCATACGGATAAGTTTTTCGTCAATTACGCCCAAGGCGCCGTCCGCGGTCTGAATCAGCGAGATAGCGTCGTTGGCGTTGCGTACGCCCTGGTTGTAAGTGGCGATATCCGCGCGCATCAACTCGCGAATGGCCAGACCGGCCGCATCGTCGGCGGCGGTATTCACTCTTAATCCGGACGAAAGCCGTTGTACGGAGTTGGACAGACGACCGTAGTTAGTAGACAAATTCCTCGCGGCGTTCATTGCCATCATATTGTGATTTACGACCAAAGACATCTATTTACCCTCCTATGGATAGTCTTGCTCTCTGCTTAGCAATGATAATGCCAAACTAAAAATATCCTGTGATTTATAGTAGTTACAGCTTGAGGTTTTGGAAGCTGTGCGGAATGGAAATTTTTGCCTAGCGTTTCCGGTCAATAATCCGGCGTCAACCGGACGGAAAATATCTGGCGATATCGCCCTAAACTGGAATTAGTGCTTGACTTGGCGGGCTCTACTCAATAAATTAAATGCCTGATTTATCACTGACAGGGGTATATTTAAGGAGGGTTCTTTCATGTTGAGAAGGGTTGTTCTGGCGGTGCTGCTCGCTCTGCTGCTGGCGGGTAATGCCGTTGCGGCGGAAAAAACTTACATTGTGGCCACCAACCCCAACTGGCCGCCTATGGAGTTTCTGACCCCGGAAAAAGAATTCACCGGCTATGAAGTGGAGCTGGTAAACGCCATTGCCGAAGAAATGGGCTTTAAGGTGGAATGGAAGAATGTGCAGTGGGACGGCCTTTTTGCCGGCCTGGATACCGGGCGTTTCGATGTTGTGGCCGGATCCGTGACCATAACCGATGAGCGCCGGCAGGCAATGGAGTTTTCCGATCCGTTTTATCAGTGCAAGCAGGCGGTTATTTTACATAAGGATGACGATGCCGAGTCAACCGCGGATTTAAAGGGCAAAACTCTGGGCGCGCAGGTAAGCACTACCGGACATTTCGCCATTCAGAATATGGAGGGCGTGGCGGATAAATCTTTTGACTCTCTGCCTCTGGCCGTAGAAGCAGCATATTCCGGACGGATCGACGGGGTAGTGTGCGATGAGCCCACAGCGGCCAGTTTCGTGCTGATGAACGAAACCTACGCCGGAAAACTGAAAATCGCCTTCATTATTGAAGATGCGAAAGTGGAAGAATATGGTATAGTTTTCAAGAAAGGAAATACCGAGTTGCGGGATATTTTTAATGAAGGACTTAAGCGCGTACGGGAAAAGGGGATTGAGGCCGAACTGATGAAAAAATGGTTCGGCGAGGCAAGGTAGAGCGAGCGGCTTTCCAAGCCGAGCGCCGTGAAGGTCCCCGGCCGAAAGCTGTGCGGATTTTACTGCAGTGTTGCCGCTTAAGTATATGCGCCGGGTTCAATTTTAATCATCTTATTTTAAGGAGTGATTATGTTAAAGAAAGTTGTGCTGACCCTGGCAATGACCTTGGTTGCCTGTCAGGCATTTGCCGCAGACAAGACCTATGTGATTGCCACCGACCCCAATTGGCCCCCCATGGAGTATGTGGCACCCGATAAGGAAATCATCGGCTACGAAATTGATTTCGTTAAAGCCATTGCCAAGGAAATGGGCATTAACGTTGAATTCAAGAACGTAATGTGGGACGGCCTTTTTGCCGGTCTCGATACCGGCCGGTTTGACGCGGTTGCTTCCACCGTAACCATTACCGATGACCGCAAAAAGACCATGGAGTTCTCCGATCCTTTCTTTAAATTCAAGCAGGCGGTAATTCTTTCCAAAGACAACGACGCCAAGACCATTGAAGAGCTGAAAGGTCTGACTTTGGGCGGTCAGGTGGGCACCACCGGCTATTTTGCCATTCAAAGAATGGAAGATGTGGACGCCAAGTCTTATGACGACGTAACCATGGCCGTGGAAGCCGCCTATTCCGGCCGCATTGACGGCGCGGTGTGCGATGAGCCGGTTGCCGCCAACTTCATTTTCAAGCAGAAAGAGTATGCCGATAAGCTGAAAATCGCGTTCATTCTTGAAGACGCGGAAATAGAAGAATGCGGCATTGCCTTTAAAAAGGGCAACACCGAATTGCGCGACATTTTCAACGAGGGCATGAAACGTATCAGGGAAAACGGAGTTGAAGCCGAGCTTCAGAAGAAGTGGTTCGGCGAAGTTTTGAACTAGTTGTCAGTACTGCATACAGCGGGGAAACTTCCCCGCTGTATGCATGTAATAATGTGTTGTTTTTGTGCATATAGCCTGACTGTTTTCGGATATGCAGGGGAACCGAGGGCAGTGCCTTGGAGGAAGCATGCAGACTACTAAGGAAAAACTGAGACTTCCCACTCCCAGAATTGAAGTCACAGATGGAGCCAACATTCCCGACCCCAGTGACAAGCGGTTGGTAACCGCCTGGTCGCTGGCGATTACGTTGGCTCTGCTTGCTCTTTTTTCAATCATTGTTTTGCGGCCTGCCCCATATTGGGATATCCTGAATTTTGTTAAAGATGGGGTGATCGTTACCTTTCAGCTCACGTTTCTGGGCATAGGCATAGCCATTCCCATCGGGCTGATTACCGGTCTGGGACGCCTGTCCAAAAACCGGGTAATCAACATGATCGCCTCTTTCTATGTGGAAGTCGTGCGCGGCATTCCTCTGTTGGTGCAGCTTTGTTTCATTTATTACGGGGTGGGAAGATTTTTCATTATCCCCGACATGCTGGCGGCGGCCTTTGCCATGGGGTTCTGCTACGGTGCCTACATGGGAGAAATTTTCCGTGCCGGCATCGACGCCATTGATAAAGGACAGATTGAGGCGTCCCGCTCGTTAGGGTTCAACCGTTTCCAGACCATGCGGCTGATTGTGCTGCCCCTTGCCTGGCGTACCATTTTGCCGCCGGTGGGCAACGAGTCGATCGCGCTTTTAAAGGATACCTCGCTGGTGTCCATTCTGGCCATGACCAGCATTCTGCAGCGCGGCAAAGAGTATGTGAGCAGCAACATGTCGCCGTTTGAAGCCTATGGACTGGTGGCTTTGCTTTATCTCATCATTACCCTGATTCTTTCCAAAGGGGTGAGCATTATGGAGGCTAAACTGAATTACTATGACAACGACAACGAATACAAATAATTCCGTGGCCCCCGTAAGCGGTGAAAATCCGGCTCCCGCCGTTTGCGGGAGCGAGCAGGGCAAAGGCGCGCCGATAGTCCGGATCAGAAACGTCTATAAGTTCTACGACCAGCTCCGCGCTCTGAACAATGTTTCAACCGATATCTGCAGCGGAGAGAAGGTGGTGATCATCGGGCCTTCCGGATCGGGCAAAAGCACGCTGCTGCGTTCGATTAACCGGCTGGAAGTGATTGACCGGGGCGAAATCATTGTTGACGGCAAAAACGTCAACGACCCCAATGAGGATATTAACCTGATCCGGCAGAACCTGGGCATGGTGTTCCAGGGCTTTAACCTGTTTCCCCATAAAACCGTGCTCCAGAATCTCACTCTGGCCCCCACGCACCTGAAGGGCATGAAAAAGGAAGAAGCAGAGGAAATGGCCCTTAAGTTGCTGGAAAAAGTGAACATTTCTGAAAAAGCCCATGTTTACCCCGGAATGCTCTCCGGTGGGCAGCAGCAACGGGTGGCCATTGCCCGGGCTCTGGCCATGAATCCCAAGATCATGTTGTTCGACGAGCCCACCTCGGCGCTGGACCCGGAAATGATCGGCGAAGTGTTGAATGTTATGGAAAACCTGGCCCGTGAGGGCATGACCATGATTGTGGTGTCTCACGAAATGGGGTTTGCCCGGGAAGTGGCCGACAGGGTGCTGTTTATGGATAAAGGTGAGATCCTGGAGGAAGGGCCGCCGGAGCACTTCTATGAAAATCCTCAACACCCGCGCCTGATTCAGTTCCTGAGCCAGATCCTTTAAACAGTTCAATTGAAAACGGATTGCTTCGGTCAGGCGCGACAGCGGTTGCCCGGCCTGAAAGGATAAGGCCCCGAGTTGTCATCTTGCGCCGGCAACACGTGGTGCTGGATTGACTTCAAACCTTACTGCCACGCCTACCGTAGTTGAGGGCAGTCGGACTTTTGAGTTGGAATATAAGTGCCTCAGGCCGTGCCGGTGCTGGTGGACGCGGCTGGGAAGTGGCCTGTGCTTAAAGCAGCCGCTTGTGTTCTGCTTGTGAGTATAAATCGTTTAATCCAGTTAAACCGGGCCCGGCTTGAGCCGGGCCCTTAAACCACCATTTTATGCCGGGCAAAAGAATCTGGGCCAGCTTACACCCCTTTTTTGAGGGCGGGGAAATAATGGGCCGCACTGTGGCCAATGAAAATTTCCTGCGCGCCCTGCTCAAGGCCAATCCTTACGACCGGTACCATTTTTATCTTGCCGGTCCGGACCAGCTCGCCGCTGTGCAGGGGCGTCTGAAGGACGAGTTCCCCCAACTGGCTGTTCATTGCGGCCTGTGGAGCGACTTGCCGGCGGCTTTGCGCACAACCCGTTTCAGCGTGTTCCACCTCTCCGACTGGATTGTGGGCTATGTGCCGCTGGCGGCTTTGCGCAACCGCTATGCCGGACATATTTTCCCCATTACCGGGGTAATTCATTCCTTAAGCTACGCCCGCTATCATTCGGAATTCCTGCAACATATCTGGCCCGGCTGCACCGCGCGCGACGCCATTGTGGTCACTTCAGCGGCCGGAGAAGCAGTGGTGGGAGAAGCGTTTCAGCAATTGCGCGCCAATTACCGCCTGCCTGAAAATTTCGTTCAGCCGGAACTGGTCAGAATTCCCCTGGGAACGGCCGATTTGCCCGCTCCCGCGCACATCGCCGCCCTGCGCCGCCAAAAACGGGAAGCGCTGGGCCTGAACGCCGATGACGTTCTGCTGCTTTATATCGGCCGGATCAGCCACAGCAGCAAGAAAGACATGCTTCCGCTGCTGCGGGCGTTAAGCCGGGCCGGGCGGGAGGGGACGGATTTGAACCGGGTCAGGCTGGTTCTGGCCGGCTGGATTGACTCCGGCGACAAAATCGCGGATCATCTGGCAGTTTTCGCCGGGGCTCTCGGCATTAATCTGACGGTTGTGCCCCGCCCCGACAACGCCGCGCGCGCCGCGCTTTACGCCGCCGCCGATATTTTTGTCTCACTGGTGGACAATCTGCAGGAGACATTCGGAATCACCCTGCTGGAAGCGGCTTCCTACGGTTTGCCGGTCATTGCCAGTGATTTTGACGGTTACCGCGATCTGGTGATTGACGGCGAAACCGGTTTGCTGGTTCCGAGCCTCGGCCCCCGCCGCACCGAGGCCTGTGACTTGCTGGCCCATTTCTGGAATGACAGTCGGTTCCATTTGTTTTTTGCTCAGGAGAGCGTGGTGAATGTCGCACAGGCCGCCCGTTGTCTGGCCCGGTTGATCGCCGCTCCGGATTTGCGCAGGCGCATGGGCTGCTGCGGTCGGGAAAGAGTTGCCGCCGGGTTCACCTGGAGCAAGCTCATTCCCCGCTATGTGCGCATGTGGGAACAACTGGCAAACCGCCCCCTTCCCGCTGCTCCGCCCGGCAGTGCGCACCCGCTGTATCTTTCATACGGCCGCCTGTTCGGCAAACACTTCAGCGCCCAACTGCACGACGCTTTGCCGGTGGTGTGGAGCCGCAGCGGGGAAGCGCTTTACCGGGGCCGGGAAAACCCGGTTCTGTATGAGGGCATGGAAAGCTGGCTCCCCCTGGATCGGTTAAAGGAGCTGATGTTCCTTGCCCGCCGCCCCACCTCAGCCGGGGCCCTGAGCGCGGCGTTGCAGGCAGCGGGCCTTGACGGGGAACAGGCTGATTATCTGGTGTTGTGGGCGTTAAAACATGACTTTCTGGAAGTTGTCGAGTGAGCGGAGCGGCGGCGTCGGAGGGAGTTTCCGCAAGCCGGGCGCTCCCGCTGTTCCGGCAAGAATCTCCGGCGCGGAAAATGCTGTAAAGGGGTCAGATGAACAAAAGGGCGCATCAGCACTGTCTGCTGGCTGAACACGGCGGCGCGGCAAGAGTGCGGCAACTGTTGAGCCGGGAACTGCCCGCTCTGGGCTGGTCTGTTTCCGACTCCTATGAGATTTGTGATTTTGAGCCGACGGGAGCGGAAGCTGCGGAAGCCGAAGCGATGCGGGCGGAAGCCGCGGAAATCCGGGGAACAGAGACAGCGGTTGCGGAAAGTTGCGGAGCGGAAGCGGAGAGCGGTAAAGCCGCGCCAGAGGCGGCGGCCGGGGAAGGAGTGGCCGGAGAAGCGGAAAATCCGGCATTGTCCGGCGGTAACAGTCTGCGGCAGCTTGACCCGGCCGAGTTGGGGAAAACCGCCGGTCTGGCCCTGCTCTGTCATCTGCACTCCACAGCGGACTGGCCGCTTGCCTGTGCCAGTCTGAAAGCCGCGGGCGCCCCTGCTTTTCCGGTGGTGGTCACCCTGCACGATTCCGGTCTGCTCGACGGCCCCGGCCTTTTGCCTGAACGCAATTTTCCCGCCATTGCCCCTGCGGCGCGCTTGCCTGGAAACTACCCGCCCAGCCCCTCGATTGGAGATAATCCGGACACTCCTTACGGTCCGCCGGCTTACCCGCCGTGCAGCGCCGCTCCCGCCGCCCGTCCCCCGGCTTTCCGGCCGGACAGTTCCGTGCCGCTCCAAGAGGAAGCAGGGGAGAGCGCCCAACTCCGGGCCTTGCTCGCTCTGCGGGCCTGGCTGGTTTCTCCTTCCGCCTGGCTGGCCGGGCGGCTGAAAAAGGCAAGCGGCTGCTCCTGCCGGGTCATTCCCAATGGAGTGGAGCCGAACCCGTTTGATGCCCAAACCGCGCGCCAACGCCTGGGCCTGATGCCCAATGCCCGAATGGTGCTGTTCACCGCGCATGGCGGCGTGCTGGCCGGGCTGAAGGGGGCGGCGCGCTGGCCGCACATCTGGCAAGCGGTTAAACGGGCTGTGCCCGCGGCGGTGGGCTTCATGGTCGGGGGGGAGACCATGCGCCACCACCGCGACGCGGACTTGTTTGAATGGCCCTATGTGGATCGGGAGAAAATGGCCCTGCTGATGGCGGCGGCGGATCTGCTGATCTACCCGTCGCTGGCGGACAATCACCCGCTGGTGGTGTTGGAAGCCTTGAGCGGGGGAACCGCGGTCAGCTCCTATTGTGTGGGTGGAATACCGGAGCAGATCCGCCCGGGGAAAACTGGTCTGCTTGCCCCGGTCGGTGATGAAGCGGCTTTGATTGCCAACAGTATCCGGATATTGAGCGCGCCGGGGTGGTTACGGGAAATGGGTCGGGCCGGGCGGGAGAGCTGGGAACGCCATTTCCGGGCCCGGCAGATGGCTGAAAAATATGCCGCCCTGTATGAGCAGATAATCGGCAGCGGGTTGGCCGGCGGGCCGCAAAACCGCTGTTTGCCGAATTGCGGGTTGCAGGGTTGCGGGCGGGGCAACCTGCAGCAGGCGTACAGGCGGGAGCGGCCATGAGTCGGTTCACTCTGCTTCTGCCGCTGGCGGCCCTGGGCCTGGATCTGATTTTCAAAGACTTCCGCAACTTTCCGCATCCGGTGCAGGCCGTGGCCTGGCTGGCCCGCAAGCTGGAGCCGCGGGCGCGGCGGTTTGAGGCCCGCGGCCTGGTCTGTCTGCCGGGCATTGCCGAGCTGCAGGCCGGGTTCCTGGCGGGCGGCGTCTGCCTGGTGTTGATTTTAAGTGCAAGCGGGGCTGCGGTCTGGGGGCTGGAGCAGCTGCCGCTGGTCGGAAGCTTGGCGTCAATCTATTTCGCTTATGCCGGACTGGCTCTGGGCGGTTTGCTCAAGGCCGGACGGGACGCACTGGCTGTGCTGGAACAGGGCGATATTGCCGCAGCCCGGCAGGCCGTGGCCATGCTGGTCAGTCGCGACGTCTCACAGGCCGATTGCCCCACCTTGTTCAGAACCCTGGCTGAAACCTTAAGTGAGAATTTCAACGATGCGGTAGTGGCCCCGTTTTTCTGGTTGCTGCTGGGCGGCCCGGTGGGACTGTGGGTGTATAAGGCCGCCAGCACCATGGATTCGCTGTGGGGCTACCGCACCGCCCGCTGGCGCTATCTGGGATTTGCGTCGGCCCGCCTGGATGATCTGCTGGCCTATCTACCGGCCCGGCTGGCGGTAGTCTGGTTATGGCTGTTCTCCGGGTTGGTTGCGCACGCCGGGAAATGGCCGGGCTACTGCCGGGTGCGGACGGACGCCGCGCAAATGGAAAGCCCCAACGCGGGTTACGGCATGGCCGCGGCCGCCTGGTTGCATCACGGCCAGATGGGCGGCCGGGCGGTGTATTTCGGACAGGTTAAGGATAAGCCGCTTCTGGGCCCGGGCAAACCGGCCGGAAAGGGGACGGCTGTTGAGCAGAACGGCGAGCTTGACTGGAACGGGGAAAAAATCCGGGCCCTGCTCAGGCATATCCGAGTGGCCGGAATCGGCGGCTGCATTCTGATGTGGGCGGTCTGGGGCGGTCTGACCGTGCTCTGCGCCAAAGTGTTCGCCTGGTGAGCGGGACCGGGCGCGAAAGCGCTTTCAGACCGGTCGCCGCCTGTTCTGAGGCTTTCGGCCCGGACAATATCTGTCAGATGCAGGGCTGCAATGCCGCGAAAGCGGCCTTAAACCAAACAGCGTCGCGTGATTTTCCCAAAGCGAATCAGGTTTAAAAGCTGATTTGCCCGGTAACTGCACAAGCAAGCTGCCCGCGTCGGAAACGAGCGGAAAGAGCGCACTTCTTCCGCGAAATGCCCGGCGGCGCACGCATTAAACGGATCAACCTTTCAAGCTTAAAAACGTTCAGCCGGCAGCGTATTCTGAAGCGCAAAGCGCTCTCCGGGCCGGCCCGGGGCCCGGTTTACTCCGGCTTGGGCAGCGCTCCGCAGGCGCGCAACTCGTCCACAATGCGCAGACAGGTTTCCGCCCGGTTCAGGGTGTAGAGGTGCACGCCGGGTGCCCCCCACTCCAGCAATTTGCGGCATTGCTCAACGGCAAAGCGGGTGCCCGCTTCCTTTACCGCTTCCGGCCCGCCCTGGTTATGGGCTTCTTCCAGTTGAAAGTACAGCTTGCCGGGCATGTTTGCCCCGCACATGGACAGGGTGCGGCGCAGCGACTCCAGGCTCAGCACCGGCAGAACTCCGGGAATGATCGGAACCATGATGCCCAGCGAGTTGAGGCGCTCAACCAGATCGAAGTATTCGCGCACATCGAACATCAGTTGAGTGATTACAAAACTCGCGCCCGCCTGGATTTTCTGCTGGGTATAGCGGCGGTCTGACTGGAACGAGCCGGACTCGGGGTGTGGGTAAGGGTAAGCGGCCACTCCCACCTCAAAGTTGGGGTGCTTGTCGCGCACATAGCGCACCAGATCTCCGGCGTAGCGGAATTCCGCCCCGGACCAGTCGTAGCTTTCACCCCGGGGCGGGTCTCCCCGCAAGGCCAGAATGTTCTCGATGCCCGCGTCGGCCAGACTGTTCAGAAAAGCATCGATCTTTTCCCGGCTTGACTTTACGCAGGTCAGGTGAACCAGGGTTTCAAATCCCAGCTCAGAGTGCAGATGACGGGCCACTTCCAGGGTATTGTCCTGGGTGGAACCTCCCGCGCCGTAGGTAATGGACACAAACTCGGGAGCGGCCGCGCGCAAACGCCCGGCAATATCAAAAAAGGCGGGCCATTGTTCGCGCTCGCGCGGCGGGAAAAACTCAAGAGAACAAAATGGTTGTTGGCGGGATTTGAGCTTATTGGAAATTTTCATCGGTTCCCCCTGCAATTTGACTGATAATGGTTCAGTTTAGCTTGAAGCTGAATTTTTTTCAACATATAACGATATCAATATAACTTGATATAAACAATCCGGCAAGCTTTTTCCTTGTGTGAGCGGATGATTTGTAAGCAATGCGGCAGCAAGGCCCGGAAGGCGCTTTTGTCCTTTCGCTTGGGCGGGGAGAAAAAAACGTACCCGCCCGCGCTTGCCGCCCCGTTTGATACCGGCCCAAGCGGCGCGGGCTGGGGCTTAAGTGCGGCCTGGAGGCTCTTGCCGCGGCAAATTTATCCGCACATTCTTCGGTGAGCGAATTGCCCTTGAGCGGATTTTGACGTAAAGTCTTATTGGTTATGTACAAGTGGAGTGTGCAAATGTGGGCTGATTTAGCTAAGTACTTTTGTGCGCTGGGCGCAGGCCTGCTGCTTTACGGGTTGAGCGCCCTGGGCGGCGCGGCCGATACCCTGAACTGGACGATGCTGGAGCCGGGAATGGAGATCTGCTCCTTTACCCTCTCTTCCTTAAGCTACAGGGGCAGTGAAATCAATCAGTCCGACGTGGTTGCTTTAAGGTTCAACCCCGCAAAGGTTGATTTTGAATTGCTGATGGCCTCGGAGCACGGAGAAGCGCGTACCCTTGACGACTGGTCCCGGCAATACGACCTGCTGGCCGCCATCAACGCCAGCATGTATCTGCCGGACGGCCGGACCAGCACCGGTTATATGCGGCGCGCCGCTCACGCCAACAACAGCCGGGTGGTCAATGCGTTCGGGGCTTTTTTTGTGGCCCGGCCGGACAGCAGCGCACTGCCGCGGGCCGCGGTGCTGGATCGTTACCGCGATGACTGGGAGGAAATGCTTCCCCATTATCAGATTGTGGTACAGAATTACCGGTTGATGACCCCGGAAGGCGCTCCCTTATGGAACGGTTCCAACGGGCCGTTCAGCATTGCCGCGGTTGGGCAGGACGTGAACGGCAATATTCTGTTCCTGCATTCGGCCCAGCCGGTTACGGTAAAGACCTTTGTGGAGGGGGTGCTGGCGGCGCCTCTGGGCATTGAGCGGTTGATGTATGTAGAGGGCGGGTATCAGGCGGCAATGTTGATGAACACTGCTTCCGGCAAAGAGGTGTGGACCGGGAAGTATTCCCCGCTGCTGCAGTTGGGCGGCCTGAGCCTGTTGCCCAACGTGCTGGGAGTGAAGCGCCGCCCGCAACCCGGAAACTCCGTTCTGCGGGAATAGATGCGCGGGTAAGCGTCGGGCACTGTCCAGCAAGCGCGGTCAAGGGGTTGAAGTCCCGGCTTTGCCCCGCTGCTTTGCTTGTGCTCCCTGTTTGCCGGGGGGTGGCGGCGCAGACGGCGGGAGCGGTCTGCCCGGAAGGACGTCCGTGCCGGGCGTTTTGCGGAAAACCGCGTTTTTCGCGGGACTGAAGGCGGATAATGCCTGAAACGGCTGAGCTTTCAACCTGAAAATGCTCTTAAGGAGCGGATTATGCCGATATATGAATTTGAATGCGGCGATTGTGCCGAAATCTTTGAAGTTCTGGTACCCCGACCGGACGAAGCGGCGCAGCCGTGCCCGGCGTGCGGCTCCGGGAACACCCGGAAGCTGCTTTCGGTTACCGCGGGCATTGTGGCGAAAAACGATGTGCCGGCCGCCTGTCCGCTGGCCGGCGGTTGTGCGGGGGCTATGGGCCG
Organism: uncultured Desulfovibrionaceae bacterium; assembly: GCA_944325195.1. Lineage (GTDB taxonomy): Bacteria > Desulfobacterota > Desulfovibrionia > Desulfovibrionales > Desulfovibrionaceae > RGIG1962. The sequence goes on from CALUZB010000024.1 coordinate 13,679, forward strand.
TAACCGTGGTGGCTGCTCCCGCCTGAACCGGCCCGGGGGCCGGGGTGGTTGTCCGGGCATGGGGCGGCCGGGCGGCTGGTAGTCGGTTCATGGCTTTGGATTGCCGTTTCCGTGCCCAAGGCTGGGGGCGACAGAGGCGCGCCGTCCGGGCAGGCTCCCAAGCTGTAAGCGGTTTTGAGGCGCTTTTGAACAACCGACTGCGGGAGAGTGTTTCGCGGCCCTTATGCCCGGGAAGCCGCGTTCCGAATCATGAAGGAATGTTTGACGGAATAAGGCGGCGAAGCCCGCAAGGGCGCGCGATGCGTGAGGCCGGGGGTGAACTCAGCAGCGGGTCTTGCCCGCCCGGTCTGTCCGTCCCCCAAAAGGGCGCGGGAAGGCTTGTCCGCCTCACGGCTTGGGTTTCAAACCACAAAGGAAGTATTGATGAACCGGATTTCCCCAGACCGGCTTGCCCATATCCGTAAAATTCTGGTGCTGCAGCAGCGTCAGATTGGGGATGTGTTGCTGGCCACCCCGGCGATCGAATTGTTGAAACAGCGCTTTCCTCCGGCGGAACTGCATGTGTTTACTGAAAAGAAATGCGTTCCGATGCTGGCGGGCAACCCCCATATCAGCCGGATCTGGGCGGTGGACAAGAAAGAGCTGACCAGTCTGGGCAAGGAAATTGCCTTTTACCGGCAAGTGGCTGCTCAGAAATTTGATTTGGTGGTTGATTTTCAACAACTGCCCCGCTGCTTGTGGGTGGTGGGCTTTTCCCGCGCACCCTTAAGAATTTCCTATACCCCGCCCTGGTATCGGCGCTTTCTCTACACCCACTGGCTGGATTTGCCGGACCGGACCTACTCCGCTCAGAAAAAAGCCAGTATTCTCGAGTTGTTGGGCATAAGCTGGACGGGCGAAAAACCGCGTTTGTACCTCTCCGAGTCCGAACAGGCCGCGGCCGACCGTCTGCTGGCTGAAAGCGGGCTGGCGGCAAATCAGCGCCTGATTACCCTTGACCCCACGCACCGCCGCATTACCCGGCTCTGGCCGGTCGGGCATTTTGCCCGCCTGATCGACCTGTGCTCTGACCAGGCGCCGGATGTGCGCTTCCTGCCTTTGTACGGACCGGGGGAGGAAGCGGACATAGACAGGCTGATTGCCGGGGTGAAAAACAAACAGGCGCTGCTCCGCTCCCCCCGGCTGCTCAGTTTGCGCGAGGCCGCGGCCTGTATGCGGCGGGCTGTGCTGCATGTGGGAAACTGCTCCGCCCCCAGACACATGGCCACGGCTGTGGGCACTCCCACGCTCACGGTGCTGGGCTCAACCGATAAATATTGGGACTATCCGTCGCCCCGGCACAGAAATATCGCTTTGGGCGCGCCTTGCCAGCCGTGCAATGCAAATGAATGCGCCCGGGGCGTGTTCTGCCTGCACGACCTGAAGCCGGAAGTTGTGGCCGCGGAGTTGCTGGCCATGTTGGCGGAATTCGGGCGGAGCGGGGGATAAGCGGCAATCAGGCCGCGGCCGCGCAGGTTTTCCGTCCGGGCACGGAAGGGCGGGGGAGAGGCGCGACTGCCCGGCCGCCTCAAAGCATTTATAAACAGCAGTCGCGGGCGGCGGCTGCACCAGGCAACTGCCCGCGCTGTGAGGGCGGAAAACGCCGCGGCGTTTCCACGAATTCAACCGCGCAGTCAAGCGCGGACTCAACCGCGGCTCAGGGGGTGGATGCGCCCTTTCCGGTTGAAAATACCCTGAGCTCGGCGGTGCAGGGGCCGATCGGCTTAAAACAGAACATAAAGGATTTCAGATGAGTTATCTTGAAGAGGTTTGCAAACAGGGGCAGGTAGTGAATAATCTGTTCAATACTCTGGGCGTGCGGGTGGAGTGCGCCGGGCAGCAGCAGTGCATATTGCGCTTGCCGGTAACGCCTCTGCTCCTGCAGGGCGCGAAAAAAGTGGCCGGGGGCGTGCTGGCCACTCTGGCGGATGAGGCCATGGCGCATTGTGTAATCGCCAATCTGGAACCGGGGCAGACTACCGCCACAATCGAAATGAATATCCGTTATCTGCGCGGTGCGGCGGACGGCGAGCTGATAGCCTGCGGCAGACTGGTGCGGCGGGGACGCACAATTATCAGCGCGGAAGCGGAAGTGAAAAATGCGGACGGGACCCTGCTTGCCGTTGCCGGAGCCTCTTTCTGGGTGGGCTGAGCCGGTTGCGGGGGTGGGGGCGGACTCCAACCGCTTCGACGTTCCGGTACGGCGTTCCGGGAGATTGCAGCGGGTAATGTCCGGTTCGGGCTCCGGCTGTGCGGTTTGAACCGGGGCGATCGGCGGGCGACCGGCGTTTTTCGAGCGTTGCCGTGGTTTGGATTGTTGAACTGCTCCTGCTGATAAAAGGCTTGCGGCGCGACTTCAGCAGGGCTTTTGCCGTGTCCGCAGACTTGGGAGCGGGGAGCGCGGCAGTTGTCGGATAAAGCGGATACTGAGACAGGGAATTGGTGGGGCACAGGCCGGGCCGCAACACTTGCAGGAAAGTGCCGGCGCGGCATCGCCCGGGTCTTTCCGTGTCGCGTCCGGTAATTACCCCACCTGTTTCCGGAACCGGGTTCGGGCCGCCGCTGCGCCCGGGAACCGGCACAACTTGCGCCGGAGCGGGCGGCCGCAGTCTGCCGCGCAGCTTGCCGGGGCTCAGCCGAGTGGCGTTTCGGGCAAGTCATATTCAGGTATGGCACGCGGGGATAAACGCTTGCCTGTGGCCTGTCTGTGACAGCCCGGCCGGGTTGAGACGGCAATACAGATGAGTGAACCGCGCCCGCACGGGCGGGGTGGGGCGGCTTTGGCCCGCCCGGCCGAGGGGTAAATCACAAAAGCTTCAGATAAACGCGATGCGCACCGGCGCGGTGATGCGTTTCGCGGCTCACTCTTTTCGGTTCGTGCTTCTGCCGATCGTGGCGGCGCCTTTCACCACCAGGAGCAGGGCAATGGCCAGGCCGCCCCAGAGCCAGGCGGGCGCGGCGGTTAAGGAGAAGGTATGGCCTTGCCGGGAGAGCATACCGAGCAGCGCGGCCGGATAATATGCGTTCATATATAACAGCAGCCAGGTAAAGCCCGCACAGCCGATACCCAGAAGCACGATGCCCAGTTTCAGCGTATTGTTCATCAAAAATCCTTTATGGTCGGCTGTGCACCGGTATAATGATTGACAAGGTATTTTGCCTGTAACCGGGCAGCAGTTGATCCTCTCAAAATGAAAACAGTATCCGGGTTAAGGGGTTAAGCAAAGAGTATGTCGCTTTTCACTTAACCCCTTTAACCTATAGGAAATTGCTGATAATCCGGTTTCACTAAACTTCTAGTGCCGGTTAACTGATAACTTTAACCCCGGTTCCTGTAACACAAGCTTTTTATAACACATGGAGTTGGGATATCTGTTAAATTAAAGATTCAAATGTATAATACAGTATCTGCTGCTGTAACTCAGCTTACTTCTTGTATCCTCAACGAACGCCATGATATTATTGAATACATCATCGGCTATCATATCTGAGTCCTCATCGTCACTTAAACATTCGATGGCGCACACGGTGCTGTCTTTCAACTTCATGTATATTTTATCTTCATGGTCAACATGATCCAAAATGACAATATCATCTAAAAAGACGACTGTCTCTCTATGGTCTCTATCTTCAAAATAAATGTATTTTCTAGCCATATATTCCTCCTGAATTATTAATTAACATTAAACTTACAAAAGAAGAAGCGGGACGCTTCGCCATTTCCGGGTGCACGGCCTATTCTTAGTACACTCTGCCCGATTGTCAAGCAAGAGAGGCTGGCAGATGAGCCATACTCCCCGCCGGTCAGGCCTTTCGCATCTTTTCAATCAATTCGTTAAGCACATGAGCCTGACGGGACAGTTCGTTTACCGCCTGCGCCGCCTGTTGCATGGCTCCGGCGGTTTCAGCCGCAATGGCGTTGACCTGGCTTACGGACTTATTGATCTCTTCGCTTGCCGCTGATTGTTGTTCGGAAGCGGCGGCTATGGCCTGTACCTGATCGGCGGTGCTGTCCGTCATGCTCAATATTTCCTTAAGCGCGTCGCCGGAACGTCCGGCCAGTTCTGTGGCCGCATCAATATTGTGGGCGGCCGATTCCACCTGCTCCATGCTTTGCGCGGTGCTTTTCTGAATTGCCGCAATCTCTGCACTCACCTGGGTGGTGGAGGCCATGGTTTTTTCGGCCAGCTTGCGCACCTCGTCGGCCACAACGGCAAATCCCCGTCCTGCTTCACCGGCCCGGGCGGCTTCAATTGCCGCATTCAGGGCCAGCAGATTGGTCTGATCCGCAATGTCGGAAATCACTCCCATGATCTGACCGATGGATTGGGCATTGTCCGCCAGAACGGTCATATCTTCCTTCAGCTTCATTGATTGACGTTGGACATTGTTGATGCTTTCAATCACGTTCAGGACAATTTCTTCGCCCTGTTGAGCCTTTTCGCGGGTGTGGGCGGAAAGATCGGCCGCGTCGCTTGCGTTTTTGGACACTTCTATAACGGTGGTGGTCATTTCCTCCATGGCCGTAGCTGTTTCTGAAGCGCGGGCGGCCTGTTCCTCAGCGCCCTGCTCCGAGTGCTCAATTTGGGCGGAGAGCTGATCAGAGGCGGAGGAAATGACGTTTACCACCGCCTCAAGTTGTGAGGCGGCGTCCAGCATTCCTTCGCGCTTGGCGTTTTCCGCGGCTTTGCGGGCTTCTTCCGCTTCCCGCATGGCTTCCTGCGCCTGTTGAGAGGCTGCTTCCGCCTGTTTGGTTTTCTGCTCCGCTTCCGCGAAAAGCTTACGGATACCGGCCACCATATTGTCTATGCCGCGGGCCAGCATCCCGATTTCGTCCCGGCGTCCACTTGCTTTATTAATAGCGTTCTGCATATGCTGCGGAATGTCCAGGTTGCCCTTGCCCACATGGGTGACATAGCGGGCGGCTTCGGTAAACGTGGAGCTGATGCCGCGCGCGGACAGAAAGATGATCACCCCAACCACCAATACGGTGGCAATGACCAGGATGATATTATTGTGGGTCAGTTTGGTAATGGGCTGCAACAGGTCTTCCTGATCGGCGGCCAGTACCAGAATCCAGTCCATGTTTTTCACTTCCCGGAAGTAGGCTATCTTGTGCCTGTTGCCCCATTTATAGGTCAGATGTCCGTTGCGCTCTTTCAGAATCTGTTGGGTCCAGGCTTCCTTTGAATCGTCGCCGCCCACAAATTCCCGGTCGGGGTGCATCAGGATAACCCCGTTGTTGTTGTAAATGTAGCAGATGCCGGTATTGCCCACTTTGATCATACTGATTGTCTGGGCGGCGAGCGCGGAGGTGTCGATGTCGGCGAACAGCACGCCGGCCGCTTTGCCGTCAATCATTACCGGGGCGGAGATGATTGTGGTCAGTTCGTTTGTAGTAGCCGAGATCAGGCTTTCCGAACAGTCTTTTCCCTGCATGGATTCTTTGAAATAGTTCCGCCCGGCCCGGGAAGTGCCCACGGACGATTCGGTTCCATGCGCCAGCACGGTTCCGTCCGCGGCAATCAGCCCGGCATTCTGCACCAGATCATAGCTTTCGATCATGGTTTTCAGCGCGTCTTGGGCCGGGGCGCGCAATTCGGCCAGTCGGGCGGAGTTTTTGTCCTGAGTGTATTCTTTCAGCAAATTCACAAGCCGGAGTGACTGGGAGCTGTTGTCAATGATGTCGAACAACTGGGCCGTCACAGCATCCAGTTGTTCCTGCTGCAGATTGATAATCAGGCTCATTTCCTCATTTATCTGGGCGTCAAGTGCTTCCTCCGCCTTATAATTGCTGATGCCGGTGACAGTGACAAGACCGATGACGGACGGTACCAGGATGTACAGTAATAACCTGGTGAGCAGAGTAAAACGCATATCACACCTCTCTTTACAACTCTGAATGCTGTTTGCTTGTTGTGACTTTTACCGGCAAGAAAACCGGTGATGCCGAGCATCTTTGGATTGTATAAACCTGTAATAAGCGGGTGCGGACCCGGATTCCGGGCACAGCAGCGTATAAACACCGGCCCGGCGGGCAGTTTCAATGCTTTATCCCGCGTTTTGCGGAAGTGTTTCCGTTTAACGTAACCATGCTGAATGCCGAATAGATTTCAGCCAAACCAGCGTCCGACAGGTAAAAGACACCACTCCTTGCGCAGCTGCAACGGGGGGCAGTGTCCTTATTAAGGGGTCGGTAATGTGTATTGCAATCCCGACCGCCGTACCATACAGTATATTCGCTATAAAATAAAGGGATTTTCAAGGTATAAGTCGGGAGATGGATTATTAACCGCCTTACTGATTGATTTATATGTAAAAACCGGTTCAAGGCGGGTTTGGGTTCCGGCAATTAAGCGGCGCTGCCGGGCGGAACGGGCGGCGGTTGACAAAACAAATCAGGTTTTCTACCATATTTTAAGCAGTGGACAGGACGACGGCAGAGGCAAAAGCCCTTTGGTTTTCCGGGGCGGGCAGATTACGGCTGTGCTTCCGGCTGTGGGACTTTTTAGCAGTGAGACGGCAAGGCCGCAAGGAAGCAATGCCCCGGAAGCTTAAGCCGGCGGAGGTGATTTGAGATGAACCGGGAAAGGGAAATCATGCCGGAGCCGGTGTACGCCGCGTTCCGGGCCGCCTTAGCCGGGCGCGCGTTGTTGCGGGACGAGGCGCGGGCGCTTGTGCCGTTTGTCAGCAGTCACCTGCGCGGCCTGTTGGCCGCGGCCGGGGCCGCCGGGGCGGTTGGTTCGACTGGGGCTGCCGGGGCGGCCGGGGTAGTGCCCGGAAGCAGGCCGTTGTTCAGTTGCGGGATCATCAGTGCTAAATCCGGCCGGTGCAGTGAGGATTGCGCCTTTTGCGCCCAGTCGGCTCAGCATCAGACCGGCGCGCCGGTGTTCGCTCTGGTGAGTGAAGAAACGCTTTATCAGCGGGCGGTTTGCCTTGCCGAGGCCGGGGTTGAACGCATGGGCATTGTCAGCAGTGGGGCCCGACCGGGGCCGCGCGATTTTGCGGCCGTCTGCCGGGCAGCCCGGCGCATTGCCGACAGCGTGCCCATTGAGCTTTGCGCGTCGCTGGGTTTGCTTGAGCCGGAGCAGGCCCGGCAACTGAAGGCCGCGGGCATTACCCGCTATCACCACAACCTGGAAACCGGGCGGAGCTTTTTCCCGCAGATCTGCACCACCCATTCCTATGAAATGCGGGTGAACACCGTGAAAATTGCCGGGGAAGCCGGGTTGCGCGTGTGCTCAGGCGGCATTTTCGGGTTGGGCGAAAGCTGGGAGCAGCGGTTTGAGTTGTTTGAAACCTTGCAGGAGTTGGAAGTGGACTGCATTCCGGTGAATTTCCTCATGCCGGTGCCCGGCACGCCCCTGGAGCGGGCCCCCCGGATCACGGCGGCAGAGGCGCTGGGGGTGGTGGCGTGCCTGCGCCTGATGCAGCCGGGGCGGGAAATTGTGTTGTGCGGCGGCCGCGCTCAGGCCTTGGGCGAGTGGGATCGGCTTGCGGTTGCGGCCGGGGCCGCCGGGGTAATGGTGGGCGACTATCTTACCACCGCGGGCTCCCCGTTTGCGCGGGACACCGCCATGTTGCGGGAGTTGCAGGCGATATTCCCGGGCGATTGCACCCGGCCGGTTTAATCTGTATCCGTTTCCGGAGGCGTGCCCCCGGTTATTCAAACAGCCATGAGTATTTTAAGACCATTACCGGAACGTTTGCGCCCCGACACCCTGGAGCAGTTTGTGGGTCAGTCCCATTTGCGGGCGCGGCTGAACAATCTGCTGAAGGCGGAGCGTCTGCCCAGTCTCCTGTTTTTCGGGCCGCCGGGCTGCGGCAAATCCACACTCGCCCTGTTGCTGGCCCGGGCCCGCTCCGACCGGGTGCTGCGCATTTCCGCGCCGGAAGCGGGGTTGCAGAGTTTGCGCCGCGCGCTGGCCAATGTGGATATTCTGGTGCTGGATGAGCTGCACCGCTTTTCCAAGGCCCAGCAGGACTTCTTTCTCCCGGCGGTGGAAAGCGGCGAGATCACCCTGCTGGCCACTACCACGGAGAACCCGTCGTTCAGCGTCACCCGGCAACTGCTGTCGCGTCTGCATGTGTTGCGCCTGCGGCCGTTGACGGTTGAGGAGCTGCTCGCGCTGCTTGAGCGCGGTCTGCAGGAGCTGGAGATTTCTCTGGAGCGGGAGTCGCGCGAAATGCTGGCGCATCTGGCCCACGGCGACGCCCGCACCCTGTTCAATCTGCTGGAGTATCTTGTGGGCCTGTCGCCTGAAGAGCGGCGGCCGGGCGCGCTCAAGGCCCTGTTGCCGGAAATTCTGATCCGTCACGACCGCGACGGCGACAGTCACTACGAGCTGGCTTCCGCCCTGATCAAATCCATTCGGGGCAGTGACCCGGACGCGGCCCTGTATTATCTGGCCTGTCTGCTGGAGGGCGGGGAAGACCCCCGCTTCATCTGCCGCCGCCTCATTCTCTCCGCCTCGGAAGATGTGGGACTGGCCGACCCCCACGCCCTGACCCTGGCTGTGTCCTGTCAGCAGGCCGTGGAATTCGTGGGGATGCCGGAAGGCTTCATTCCTCTGGCAGAAACCGTGGTGTATCTGGCTTTGGCCCGCAAAAGCAACTCTACTTACGCGGCCTATTACAAAGCGGCCAGAACCGTGCGCGACAACGGCCCGGAACCGGTTCCCCTGCACTTGCGCAATGCGGTTACGGCCATGCACAAATCCTGGGGTTACGGCAAGGGCTATAAATATCCCCACAACTTTCCGGACGGCTGGGTCAGACAGCAGTATCTGCCCGAGGCCGTGGCCGGAATGCAGTTTTATCAGCCCACAAGCTACGGCGATGAAGCCCGGCTTACTGCTTGGTGGAAGCGGTTGAGCGCGGGGCGCAACCAACTGGATAAACTGAATTTCAGCGCTCCGGGGCCGACTGGAGAGCGGAGTGGACAGGCCGGGCAGAGCGCCGGGCCTCAGCCGCCCCCAGCCACGGAGCCAGTAGAATCGGCCGGTTCGCTTGAGCAGACCGGGCGGACAGGACCTGCCGCTCCTGCCCGTGCCCGCCCGGCCGGACCGGACGGGCAGAGCGCCGGGCCTGCTCAGCCCGACTCGGCCGGGTCTGTACCGGGAGCGCCGGCGCCGGCAGCGGCGGGGTCCGTACCCACGGCCGCTCCCCAGGCGTCCCCGGCCCCGCTGGGGGCAACAACCGTTGAACCCTCTTCCGCCAAGGAAACACAAGACCATGAGCAATTCCCGCTTGAGCCCTGAGCGGCCACGTTATTCCCTGATCACCCCCAGCCGGGGCGACCGGCCCCGCGCTCTGGCCCAGGCCGTTGACGCGGTGAAGCTGGCCGCGGAAGCCGCCGGTTTGCCGCTGGACGGAAGCGGCGGCGGGGTGGAAATGCTCGTCGGGTTTGACGGGGTAAAAGGCGTGCGGGTGCGCGATTACCCGTTTGTGCGCTATTTCGACTTTCCCAAAGACCATGATTTCGGCAACGCCATTCGGCACGGTCTGTTAAAGGCGAGCCGGGGGGAGCGGATTATCTTTCACGACGACGACAACGCGCTCACCCCGCAGGCGTTTGTGGCCTATCAGGCTCTGCCCCATGCCGATATGATCATCGGGCGCATTGATGTCAGCCGGGCGTTCGCCAAGACTTATCTGCCGGAAAGCGTGGCCGGGCGCGAGTTGGTGCGCCAGTGCAACATTGATCCCCTCTGCCTGTGTCTGGCCCGGAGCCTGGTGGTGGATATTTGCGGCGGCTGGCAGGGGCAGAAATATGAGGCCGACTTTCTGAACATTGTGCGCTATTACCGGCGCGCCCGCGCGGTGGAAGTGATTGACACGGTGGTGGGCATTTACGACGCCGGGCGCGGCCTGGACCGGGGCGGTCTGAATTTCCGCCAGGAAAGGCTTGAAACTTCCCCTGAAAATAGGTAAAGGTATCGCAAAGTCATTTTCCGATATTTAAACAGGTCAGAGCCGGTTGCCGGAAAGCTCCGGCCGGACTGAACCGCCCCGGGGGCGGCGTGCGGGAAACGCGGATACGCCGGAAACGAGGGGCGCCAAAGTCCGCCTCTACCTGTGTGTGAAACCAGTTTGACGGTGGGTTGGAGCATGTCTAATCTGTTGAAAGCGATCAGCGAACTGAACAGCTATGTTACCCCGGCCGGGCAGAGCGGCTTTTTTTCGCGCCTGTTGCCGTCGTTTACCCACTATCTGCGGCTCATCTCCATTGTGGTCAGTGCCGGGCGGCTGGCCGGGCGGGGCGGGTACTCGTCTGAGGCCTGGGTGAAAAGCAGCCTGGATACGGTGCGCTCGCTGGAGTTGAGCGGCGCGCGCTTTTATCTGGAGGGGTTTGAGCATATCAGAGGACTGGAGCAGCCCTGCGTGTTCATCGGCAACCACATGAGCACGCTGGAAACCTTTGTTCTGCCGTGCCTGATTGAGCCGCTGCGCCCGGTGACCTTTGTTACCAAGGCCAGTCTGATGAAGTATCCGTTTTTCGGCAAGGTGCTGGGCTCCAGAAATCCGATTGTGGTGGGCCGGACCAGCCCGCGGGAAGACCTGACCGTGGTGTTGAAGGAAGGCTCCGCGCGCCTGGAGCAGGGCGTTTCGGTAATTGTGTTCCCCCAAAGCACCCGCAGCTTTCACTTTGATTTGGCCGAGTTCAACTCCATTGGGGTGAAACTGGCCCGCCGCACCGGGGCGTTGATTGTGCCTGTGGCCATTAAAACCGATGTGTGGGGCATGGGCCGGTTTTTAAAAGACGCCGGGCCCATTGACCCGCAGCGGGAAGTGCATTTCCGGTTCGGCGCACCCCTGCAGGTGACGGGAAAAGGCCGGGAAGAGCACGAGCAGGTGTGCGCGTTCATTTCCGGCGCGCTTACAGAGTGGGGGGTGGAAACCATTGCGGCAGTCGGGCCCGGCGCGGCGGCGTTGCCGGAAGCGCCTTAGGGGCAAAGCCTGGACAAGCCGCTTAATTCTGTGCGCCTTTGCGCAAGCCCTTCGTTGTGCGGAAAAAGGCCCTAACGCCGCCAGTTGAATTGCTCGGTTTTAAGGCGGTCCGCCTTGCCGCCCGCTTTGAAAAACGCCGTGCGCACGCTTGCCGCCAGCCGTAAGCCCGCGCACACGGCCACCAGGTCAGGCAGACCGGAAGCGAACAGCTTTTCCGGGTCAAAGCGCACCCCGCCGGATTCAAAGATCAGCAGCTCCACATCTGCCGCCGCGGCCAGAGTTTCAACCCTGTTCAGCAGGGGCTCCGCGGCCCTGTTTTTGAGGCACCAGATAAGCCGGATCCGGCCATGTGCGGCAGATGCGGCGTCCGTCAGCCAGGCGCAGAACGGGGCAATCCCAACCCCGGCAGCAATCCATACCTGGTTTTCTGCCCGGTAGTCGGGAATGAAATCCCCCCAGGGGCCCTCAATTTCCACGGCTTCCCCCACCTGCAGGGCGGGCACGATCCGGGAAGTGTAATCGCCCAGGGCCTTGATTATAAACGTCAGGGTTCCATCGGCGCTGCTCCCGGCAATGGAAAAGGGGTGTTTTTCCTGTCCCGCGCTTTTAAGAAAGGCAAACTGGCCCGGCAAGGCCTTAAGCGCCCGTTCGGGCCTGACTTGCAGGACAGTGAGGCCGGGCGAAGTTGACTCAACCGAGCTGATTTTCCCCGGTACGCTCTTTTGTCGGCCGGCCCCCCGGAGCAGAATGCCGACGGCGTAACGACAGCCGATCCCCGCTGTGGCCAGGATAAGCCAGCCGAAAGGGGTGTAAAAGTCCGCCGGGTCCGCCAGGCGCAGCGTATGCACGGTGAGCAGGAGGAAAATCCAGGAAAAGGCTTTGTGCAGGAGACGCCATTTTGAGTAGCTGAGACAGGACACAAAGACCAGAGCGCCCAGAGCCAGAGCAATAAGCGTGGAAACCGCCGCGGAAGTTTCCGCAAACGGGCGTAAGGCCGCCCAGAAAGCTTCAAAACTGAACCCGTCCCCGCTTACCGCAGCCATCGGCGCCCGCGGTGCATTTTCCAGGGGCAACAGCGCCAGCAGCGGGCGCAACAGCGGCTTGGTGGCCCAGTGAAGCACCGCCAGGCCGAGAGCCAGAAACCCCAGCGTGCGGTGCAGCCCGTACAGGCGGTCTAAAGGGGCCTGGAAGACACGCTCCACCCAGGCCGGTCTGGCCGCAATAACAACGGCCATGGCCATAAAGCCATAGGACAGCAGGCCGGTGAGATAAAGCGCCTCACGGCTGATCAGTCTGGGGGTGGGGGCCGGTGGATTGAGAATGATCCCCAGCGCCCAGGTTCCCAGCGCGAGCACAGTGAAAGCAATGGGAATTTTCTTCATGTCCTGTTCGGGACGGCCGCAAAGTCCAGGCGAATACACCGTCTGATCGGAAATGTCCCGCTCCTTCCCCGCTTTTATCCCGGGTTTGCCTTTAAGGCCAGTAAATTCTGCCTGAAATGTACCCGGCCCGGAGCAAAGCGGATGTAAAGACGCTTCAGGCGGGGTGTATTGCCGGGGAACCCGGCCTTGCTGTAACCGTTTTAAGCCGCATGTCGCAACCGGCAGCCGTGCAGCCGGTTCAGAGCAAGCCGCTTGTGTTTGCGCAAGGGAATGGTTATATTGATTGCACGAGGTAGGATGATGAACAGCATAACCTTTGATACGCTGAATTACAGCAAGACCTTGCAGGAAGCGGGAATGCCCCGGGAGCAGGCGGAGGCTTTTGCCCGGGCGCAGAAAATCGCTTTTGAGGAAATGCTGGCGGCCAGAGAGCTGGCTACCCAAGCGGATATTTTGCGGCTTGAAACTAAGATTGAAGCCAACAAGCACGAAATCCTCAAATGGATGATCGGCACAATGCTGGCGCAAACGGCTTTAATCGTGGCGGTGATTGCCTTCCTTAAATAGAAGCCGTCTCATTCAAATCTGAAGCGGAAACAGCTTCCGTCACCGCTGAAACTTAAGGCCGTGGCGGTAAAGCCGCTGTGAACGAAACGCCCCCGCTCTTTCGGTGAGTGATTTCAGCAATGCGGCGCTGAGCCCGGAAGGAACTTGTGTCATCTGCTTGGGAAGATGTGTATCCCCTTCCGGGGCTTGCCGCCCCGTTTGATATCCCGCCCGAGAGGCGCGGGGTGGGGCTTTGTCCGGCCTGAAGGCCGAGAGCTCAGAGCCCAAAGGAATTTCGGCTCAACTTGAAAGTTGATATGTTCCCGTCTGATTTTGCCGTAACAGTCGGTACGGCCGGTTCGGAAAGTCGAGCCGCTTTTTCCCGGCCCGCCACGGGGAAGTCGGCCGGTTTTTCAGCGGCAATGCGGCGCTGAGCCCGGGAGCGCCGCCGAAAAGCCGGTTGCGTCACCCTGCATGTGGTTTTACCGGCTGGTGCGCCCGGCAGGAATCGAACCTACGGCATCGGCCTTAGGAGGGCCGCGCTCTATCCAACTGAGCTACGGGCGCAAAGCTGTCTATTTAGCCCAGGAAGGCCGCCAAGTCAAGCGGCGGTTGGGAGCTCTGCCCCAGCCCGTCCCTGTCCCTTCGGTACCTTTCCTTCCCGTCCCCCGAAAGCTTACTTCCGGCAGCGTCCTCTCTGTCCGGCACCCCGCCGGTGCTCTCCCTCCGGCCTTGAGGCGGAGCGGCATGATGCCTGAGCAGGAAAAATGCGTGTAGGCCCTCAAGCAGGATGAGAATGGCACACCTTCCGGGATCAATAGGACGAATGCACTCCGAATGCAGGACTGATGCGGGCTATAAGGAAGTCAAGCCCCCTGAAAACCGCCTTCAGAAAGGTTTGAGAATGGGAAGGCTTTTTAGGTGTTTTACAGGGCCTTTTTTCATCCAAAATGAGAATGACTGAAAGCCTTGGCGTGCTGATTTTTGCACACCAAGGCTTTAGTTTTTTAAAGCTTTTCGTCTGCACTGGACTCTGAATAAATTTGTTTGACCGGGGCATGCTCCACTTTTATAGAATCCGGTTTTTGAAGGATATCAGACTCAGGCTGCATGCGGGTTGTAGCCAGCTTATATGCGCGTATGGTTTCAGCTTGTGATTCCATCAACCGCTCTTCAAGAGTAGCTATTTTTTCTTCTAAATGGCTAATTCTTTCACTTTGTCCTTTTAAATCATCAGGTTGACTCCTTTCCCCTTTATACATTGGGCCTTCACCTAGAATTAACCAGTCTGTGGAAACTGAAAATTTGACGCAAATATCGTATAAAATCTTATGATTAGGCATAGCGCGATTATTTTCATAAGCGCGAAGCGTGTTGGCATTTATTCCTAGGATATCAGCGAACTCGTATTGTTTCATCTTTCCACGCACCAATAGAATTCGTTCACCAATAGTATTCATAGGCAAAAGTTCGGAGCTAGAAGTTTTGCGTCAAGCTTTGCTTGTTAAATTCTATAACTGCCTTGAAAAACTAATGATTTTCAGGTGAATAAAAAATTAAGTTTTGCATAATTATTTTAGCTGAAAAAACTTAATTTTTTACGCTAGAAAGAATTTGCAAGCGGTTAAAAAATTTATCCCAATTACAACCATACTTTATCCGCTTGCCATTTGCGGGTCAATGCCTGTCAGGGGGTTATTTTGGACAGCCGACAGGCCGGGTTCCCGGAAAAAGGACAAGCGAGATGCTTCAAGCTTCACTGTTTCAATATCTGCCGGCTGAAGATTCCGCCGTTGGTCTTGGCGGACTGATGCCGTCTATCCGCGCTGAGATGAACCGCGTGGAATCAGAGTATGAGCCCGGCAGGAAGATGCTTGCTGAAGCCATTTCAAAGATTGCGCGGCGGGAAGGAGTCACCTTAGGCTCAACCGGCGCAAAGTCCATCACGGAAGACACCCTGAACAAACTTTTG
>CALUZB010000025.1 GCA_944325195.1 uncultured Desulfovibrionaceae bacterium
CGGAAAGCGAGCCGTCCAGAAGCCTGATCCCATTGAATTGGGTGGAACGGGCAATCCGTTCGATTTCAGAGGCCATGGCCTGGAATTCCGAATCGATCATCAGGCGCTGATCGGAATTGTAGGTGCCCGTGGCCGCCTGCATGGCCAGTTCTTTCATTCGGATCAACTTTTCGTCGATTACGGCCAGGGCGCCGTCCGCGGTTTGGAGCAGGGAGATTGCGTCGTTGGCGTTGCGCATACCTTGGTGCAGGGCGGCGATTTCCGTGCGCATCAGATCGCGAATGGCCAAACCGGCCGCGTCGTCGGCCGCGCGGTTGATGCGCAAGCCTGAAGACAGGCGCTCTACGGATGAAGCCAGACGGGAGTAGTTGTTGCTCAGGTGGCGGGCGGTGGTGTTGGCGGTGAGGTTGTGGTTCAGAGTAAGCATCATGGCGCGTACCCCAGAGCAGTCTGCCTGGACGCGGGGCAAGACGCCGCGCTTAGGGGACGGCAAGGCATTTTACAATGGGGGGTGTGCAAGAACGCGGCTCTGTCCAACTTGCGCGCCCGTCGCTCAGAAGTTGACTTAACCTTCGACTTTGTGTGCCGGGCGCACAAATAAAAAGCCAGTCCATGCGTGGGACACGCTGATTCAGGCTGCAACATTTTAATTCTGAATTGAGGTAGGGAAACGCCGAAAGCCGCGCTATGCCTTGAGCGGGCGCGGTATAAGGGGCGATGCATTGTGTGTAGCAAAAATCGTGCTGAACTGCTCGTACCGGCAAATGCTCTTTCCAAATTGAACACGCCCCTCAGCACTCCGAACCAAGCAGACCGGGTCAGGCACAAAGGGCTGAACCCCACATTAAATGGCAGGTCAGGACCGGCGTCTTATCCTGACGCCCTGTACAGCTAAAGCATCGAGAGCCCCTGCTCAACCCCGACTGCTCATCTAAGCAGGCAGAACCGGGCTTCCCGTTTATGCGTTTATCTGCCCATCTAGCTGCCTGCATTGCTGATCCCCCGCCTTACAGTTCTGAAATAGCACCGAATAATACTCGCCGGATACAATATTCAACTTTCCTGATAGCGGAGAACCGCCCTCTTAACAAGTCAAATCAGATTTTTACTCAATTTTCTCCAGATCTTCTCCAATATATTCATTATCTGCATTATCGCATTATTCTTTAGGTATCTTCTTTTCTTTTTATCAAGCTGCTCCACTTAAGTATATTAACTTCGAAGTTAATATACTTAAGTGGCTGTCTTTACAGTCGCCAGCATCGGTAGTTCAGCATAAAAACGATTTCAGCAAATACCAGCAATGCGATTATTCACATGTGCAACATCTCAAGCGTAAATGCTCCAGACAAACAGTCTCAAATCTACCCAGCCGGTTCAGCAGCCCGCCGCCTGGCCGCACTTTAACCTGTCCATCCGGCAGTCTGTTTGCCCGGAGATACATGCCTGCAGCGTTATTGGAAGCACTAGTCCGCTACTTGAATTTCTGCAACTCCTGCCGCAATAACGCCGCCTTGCTTTTACCAATCCCGGGCAGAGCCGCCAATTCAGCCTCTGTGGCTTCAGCCATTTCCCGCAGGGAGTTGAAGTTATCCCAAAGCAGCTTAGCGGTTTTCGGGCCAACCCCGGGCAAACGCACCAGTTCACCGGCCAGAGCCGCCTTATCTCGGGCACGCCGATGTTTCCCGATGGCCTGATCATGCACTGCATCGCGGATCCTCTGCAGGAAAAGCAATTCCGGCGCGCCCGGCTTGAAATTCAAAGGGTTGACCCGACCGGGAACAAAAATCCGATCGGACACATTCCCCGCCCGCCGGTCAGCCCGCCCCTCTTCCGTGCGTGCTTTGGCAATGGCGGCCAGCCCGAATTGTCCGGCCAGTCCCGCGTCGGCCAACGCTCTGTCCACTGCCGTCAGTTGACCCCGCCCACCGTCAATCAACAACAAATCCGGCCATGGCGGCCCGGCTGCAGCCCGTCGCCCGGCCCAGTGCGCAAGCGCCGCGTAATCGTCGCCCGCACTAACAGAATCATCTTTAATGATATAAGCCCTGAATTCATCGCGTATGGGCTGGCCGTTTTCATACACAACCAACCCTACTCTGGTTTCTTTGCCGCCGGTATGAGAAACATCAACCGCCTCAATCCGCTCCACAGGATTGGGCAGATCCAGCTTTGCAGCCAACAGAGCGGCCATATCCGTTCTGACAGAACGGTGAGCTCCCTCGCGGGCATTAGTCGCCGCCATACTGACCAGGCGTTTTTCCAATTCACTACGCGGTGTGATGACATACACCTGACTTCCGCGTTTTTCACTTAAAAACTCCTGCACAAGAGCAAGATCGTCCGGGTTTTCTGCAGCATCTTCAACACGGTTTGCCTCACCCTCCGGATTATCCGGGCCGACTTCATCTTCCTGAGAACCGGTCGGCTCCCAAGGAATGAGAATGCGCCCCGGAATCAAGCCAGCACTGTCATAAAACTGGGTGATAAAGGCCAGCAACACCTCCGGCCCCTCTGCCAGGGTAAGCCCGGGCCAATAAAAAGTTTTGCCGCCCAGCACCTGTCCCTGCCGCACAAACAGAATTCCCAAGCCAAGGCAGTCTTCCTTCTTTTCTTCTTCCTTCACAAGCGTGGAATGGATTTCCGCCAGAGCGATTACATCCAGATCACCAACCCCGTGCAGTACCGCGCTCTGCTTTTCCAGAGTCTGTTTAACTGCATTGATCTGATCGCGTAACTTAGCTGCCGTCTCATACTCTAAATTGTCAGAAGCCTGATACATAGCCTGCTGGAGCTGCTCCACCAGTTCCGACGATCTGCCGTTTAAGAACATCTCTACCCGTTGTAACACAGAATTGTACTCAGCCGGACTTACCGGCAACACGCAAGGCGCCAGACACTGGGCCAGATGATAATAAAGACAAGGGCGCACCCGATTTTTAAAACTGCGGTTACTACACCGGCGCAACGGGAAAATACGGTGAATAATCCGCCAGGTTTCCCGCGCTGCCAAGGCGGAAGTGTACGGTCCGTAAAACACTCCTTTGCCCTTACCGGCCTGAACCGGCTGAATTTCACTAAGCCCCGGCTCGGGGGAATTGACGTCAGACTTCTTACCCTGATTTTTAAGCTCGCTGGAGTTCAAAGAAGCGCGTGGGCGCACAATGGACAAGCGGGGGAATGGCTGGGTTTTATCGATGTAAAATAACAGGTACTGCTTGTCGTCTCTGAGCACTATGTTATAGCGGGGGCGGTGTTTTTTAATCAGACTGGCTTCCAGCAGCAGCGCTTCTTTTTCAGTATTGGTGGAAAGAATATCCAGATTTTCAGCAACCGCCAGCATCGCCGCTGTCTTAGGCGAATGTCGGTTTTGCCCGCGAAAATAAGAACTCACCCGCTTTCTGAGCTGTTTGGCTTTGCCCACATAAACTATGCGCCCTTGGGCGTCTTTAAACATATACACGCCCGGAGTGGTGGGAATGGTATTCAGATCAATATTAGTCAATTAGTAAGATCCTCTGCTTCCCGCATATTGAGCCGAAGTCATATCCGGCCTATTCGGATTTAATAAACGAAGAAGACTAGCTGTCAATCAAGGCAGGGCAGCTTCAACTATGTTTACATATTTTCAGCAGGTTAATACACATTGGCTCCAGTGCCGTAAATGAGCAGAAAAATCGAATTTTCCGCCAAACAGACATTTCGATTTGAAAAGGCTTTAAAGACTGAACCTTTGTTACTCACGCCAGAAAGCAGGCATGAGCAGAACCAGAACAGCGTAAATTTCTATACGCCCAAGCAGCATAACCAGTGATAAAACAATTTTAGCAAAACCCGGAAACTGCGAGAAATCAGCGGCGGCTCCGGCAAGACCGAATGCAGGGCCAACACAGCTTATGCAGGAAAGGGCCGAACTGAATGCAGTTAACAGATCAAGATCCATAGCTGTGAGCAGCAGGGCGCAAATCAACAGTGCACAGAGGTAAATTATCAGGTAATTCAGAATGGAACCGACCAGTTCATTGGAGATTGGACTCCGCCCAAGCTTAAAACGGCGCACAGCCCTGGGGTGAAGCAACATGAGCAATTCATTATAAGCACACTTCAGCAACAATAAAACCCGGATACATTTAAAACCGCCGGAAGTGGAGCCTCCGCAGCCGCCCACAAACATCAACACAAGCAGTAAAGCTTGCGGAAGCATTGCCCAGAGGGTATAATCTGCCGTGCACAAGCCGGTGGTGGACATAATGGATACCACCTGAAAGGCACTTGTACGGAAGGCCCCTTCCATACTCCCGGAAAAGCGGCTGCCTTCCTGCAGCGCAAGATACCCGCTGATGATAAACGTGCACAGGGCTGCCAGCAACAGATAAAACAGAAACTCCTCATCGCGCAACAGGGTTTTCAGCTTTCCCTGCAGCAACTTGAAATGAACGGCGTAGTTCATACCGGTGAGGAACATGAATACTATCATCACCCATTGCAGAAAAGGGCTGGTGTAAGAAGCCATTGAGTCGTCGTAGTTGGCAAAGCCTCCGCTGGCCACAATGGTGAAAGTGTGGCAAACAGCGTCAAAAGCCGTCATCCCGCCCAGAAACAACAACCAGAACAAAACAAAGGTAAACAGGAAATAGGCGGTGCACAACACCTTGGCTGTTTCCTTTACCCTGGGGGTGACCCTCTCTCCGAAAAACTCCGGCAACTCCAGTCGATACACCTGTACTCCGCCTATCCCCAGAAACGGCAGCATGGAGAGGAACATCACGATAATCCCAATCCCCCCCAACCAATGCGTAAGAGCGCGCCACATCAGAATGCCTTTGGGCATGGCCTCCACACTGGGGGCTATTGTGGCTCCGGTGGTGGTGAACCCGGAAAATGACTCAAACAGTGCATCGGGCACGGAAACAAGCGCCCCGGAAATAAGATAGGGAAACGCCCCGCAGATACACACCATGAGCCAACCACACCCCATTGTAAATATACCTTCACGGTAGCTCAACTCATCAATATTCTTGCCATTGATAAAGAAGCTCAACGCACCGCCGCCGCCAACCATCAAGGTCATGGTTGCCAGAAAGCTCCAGGCGACTTTGGTTTCATGCTCATAAAGTGCCACTGCGAATGGGATCAGAGTAGACACCCCAACCACCAGAAGCAGCATGCCGATTATGCCGAAAACGCCTTTGAGCCGCATATTCCCTCAATTTTTATTGGTCTGTCCGGGCTGGAACCGGGGCGAAAAACGCCTCCACTTGTCCCATAACCTTGTGGCTCGCGAGTATAATCACCCGATCGGCAGGCAAAATCACATCCTGGCCGGTGGGAATAATCGCTTCTCCCGCTCTTACCAAAGCAAGCACCAGTGAGCCTTTAGGCAGGCCAAGCTCAAACAGGGGCGTATTCACCAGTTTTGAACCGTCTTGAGCAATGATTTCTACGACATGGGCCTCGTCGTCGCCCAGAATAACCGACGCCATGACCTGACCACGCCGGATATAGCGCAAGATGCTGTTTACCGCCGCAGTGCGCGGGTTAACATAGAACCTCAGACCGATTGTCTCAACCAGGGGGTGATATTCCCTTTTATTCAACCGCACAATAGCGTGACCTACCCCCATAGACTTGGCCAGCAGAGCAATCAGCACGTTTTCTTCATCATATCCGGTCAGAGTAACGATCGCGTCCATTTCACCGATATTTTCTTCTTTCAGGAAGACCCGATCTGTGCCGTCGCCGCGCAAAACCAGAGTGTCATGAAGCTGATCCGCCAGAAAAAGGCTGCGGGCTTCGTCCACTTCCGCCAACTTGACGTTGTAACCCATTTCTTCCAGGTACTTGGCCAGAAGAAATCCAGTGTTTCCCCCCCCCACGATGAAAACAGAGCGGGCCGGGTCCTGATCGTAGTAATGACTGGCCCGACGCAGCACCCGCATATTCCCAGGCAGGGTCATAAAATGCACGATATCCCCGGCCATAATCTTGTCTTGCCCGGACGGCACAATCAACTGATTGCCCCGTTCGATAGCCGCCACAATAATGTCTTCAGGAACGACTTTAGAAAAATTGAGCAGTTGCAAATCAACCATGGGGCCGCAATCCACCTGCAGACTGACCATCTTCACCAGTCCGTCGGCGAATTCGTTGTATTCAAGAATGCCGGGCAGGGAAAGCATCCGCTCTATGGCTTTCACTACTTCGCGTTCAGGGTTCACCAAGGTATTAATGCCAAGTACCCCGTTAATCAGATCCTCCTGACCTCTGGTGTAATCTTCATTGCGAATACGGGCAAGAGTCACTGCCTCCGGCCACAATTTGTTTGCAAACAGACAGGCGATGATGTTGGTGGCGTCGGAGTCGGTAACCGCCAGTACCAGGTCGGCCCGCTCTACCCCAGCTTCTTTCAGGGTTACCGGAGAATCTCCCGGCCCCTGCACTGTTTTTATATCCATGCTTTCGGCGGCTTCACGTAAGGCGCTGGGATTTGTATCAATAAGCACTACATCTTTGTCTTCAGAGGCAAGATGATCGGCCACCTGCATCCCTACTTCACCGGCCCCGATGATCACGGCTTTAAGCTTAGCCGCCTGTTGTTTGCGTTTAAAGAAAAATCTCATGGCTCGTTCCACATTATTAATAATACTCGGCAGGCAGTCACTTTGTATTTTAAACTGCGGCTGCAGGCAAATCAACTTCTGTTCAGCCCATAAAGAAAATCTCTTTCCCTTATCAGATAAAACCGATATCTGTCACAGTTTGAGAATATGGACTGCATCTGGCAATCTGCCCAGTCTGGTTGGCATCCACTCCGGAAACTGAGCTCATATCGTACGAGTATAATAAGCCGGGTCATTCAACCCTTCCCAACGATATGTCAGCTTAATTAAATATTCAAAGATAGCGTTGATAGTTTTCAGGATAAGAGCAATCAGACCTCTATTTTTATACCAGCCCATGTTCTTCTTATAGAAACCTCCAATGAAGAAATTTCAGCCGTCAGCTCAGACTCTAATAAATAGGCTGTATTGTTCCGATTCCAAACCACAATACCAGCCTTACCACCAAGGGAATGGGGCATAAAGTTCCATTGGTGTAATCCGCTATAGTTTAATCGTAACCCTTCATTTATAGATACCTCAATAAAAATAACACCATCTTTATTACAAAGAGATATCATATTATTAATGCATTTAATCGGGTCATATGAATGATCCAATGCATTTTTGGAATAGATGAAATCAAATTTCCCCTTTACATATTTTGGCAGTTCTTCGCCTAAACCAAATTCCGGTATAACCAACGGTTGGATATCATTTTTTGCATACAACTCTTTATACACTTCTGCTAACGGATCAATTGCCGTAATATCCAGACGTTTTCCATTGTATATCCCCCCTAAAACACTAGCGGGGCCGGAGCCCAGATCTAGAATACGCGTTCCCTCGGTGATATATTGAGCTAGATATTCCGGTAAGATGTCAACGCCCTTAGCTCTTTTTTTGAACGATTCACATCGCTCCTTCATGTGGAAAGTTCCATTTATTATGGACTCCCAGTAAGCTATTTCAGATCTCAGATTGCTCTTCCATACATATTTTTCCTGCATTTAACAGCTCCCTATTTTCTATTCTGAGGTGATTCAGGCATGAAGTCTTGAAAATGCTTAACAACGAAAAAAGCCGTTCTTGCACAAAGACAAAAAGGGCTAAAGCAATGCTTCCCGACAAACAGTGGTATAAAATTAATTTAAATACCAATGAAGTAACAGATAGGACTACCGGAAGGAATTTCATACCGGTGGGTGTAAGAGATCTAAAAAACAGAGATGTACTTCTTGCCGCTACCCACACACTATCCAGAAGCGCAGCTCTTTCCGTGTGGAACCTGTCAATCCCACACATAATATCCGATATCATGTAGCGGTTAACTACACGATATCGGACCTGATTATGAAATCTGTGCGCTCCGGTTTGGGGCAGAAATAACACAGGATTTATTCAATGCTACCAACAGAACGGGCAAGACGGGAAATCTTGCGGGCAGCGTTCTTCCAATGAATGACCCCTTTGGTTGAGGCTTTATCCAGAAGAGAAGTAGCCGTACGGAGAGCCTGCGCGGCCGCATCTTTATCCTGCTGCTGAACAGCAAGACGTACATCTTTAATTACGTTCTTCAAACGGGTTTTCACGGCGCGGTTACGAGCCTGATTACGAAGGCTCTGCTTATACCTCTTGATAGCTGATTTATGAGTAGCCAAGGAAAAATCCTCCGATATTTTTCAAATTAACGCTGCAAAACAATTGAGGTAGTTTTCTATACTACTAATGATGCCCTGTCAATGCTTTAAAGCATTTTAGGCTGCTAACTCCCTGAAAGCGCTGTCAACCCCGGGGTGACTGCATTCTGAAAGGATTTGTTAACAATACCGTTATCATATCTGCAAAGCGCTGAAGTCGGCCAGACTACCCAAGCGATCTACCAGACATTTCAGCAGATTGAGCCGGTTTTCCCGCACTGCCGGATCATCACTCATGACCATTACCTGGTCAAAGAAAGCATCCACCACCGGGCGCAACTCTGAAAGCAACCCGAACAGCGCGGAGAAATTATCTTCCCGCCACAAGGCCTCAAAGCGCGGAGCCAGTTCAGCAAGCTTTGCAGCCAGAGCCTTGTCGGCCGGCTCAACAAGCAACTCCTGCTTAAAGGCTCCGTTTATTTTCGCGGCATCAGCCGCAGAGAGCTTGCGTACAATATTGGCTGCTCGCTTAAAAGTAAGCACAGACGCCTCAAATTCCGGGCCCTTCGCAAATTGAGCCAAGGCTTCCAGACGAGCATTGGCCGCCCAGATATCGGTTGCACCGGCACCCAGAGCCGCTTCCACCAACACCACATCATAGCCCTTTTGAGAAGTGAAGTAGTTTTTCAGACGCAGGTTCACAAATTCCAGCAACTTCTGCAGCGATTCCTCAGCGGACAGCTTCCAGTTCACCTCACCATAAAGGCTTTGCGCCTTGGCGATGAATTCAGCCAGGTCAAAGCGCCAGTTAAATTGCAGGGCAATGCGGATAATCCCCAGGGCGGCCCGGCGCAAAGCATAGGGATCGGCCGCGCCGGTAGGGATCATGTTCAGGCCGAAGCACCCGACAAGCGTATCCAGCTTATCACTCATGGAGAGCACCCCACCGCACAGCGTGGTGGGAGCTGGAGTATCCGGACCGGCCGGCATATACTGCTCGCGCAGGGCCCAGGCAACCCAATCGCTTTCACCCTTCTTTCCAGCATAAATACCGCCCATTATTCCTTGCAGGGAGGCAAACTCGCCCACCATGCCGGATACCAGGTCGGATTTGGACAGGCGTCCGGCCCGTTTCATCTGCTCGGGCTGGGGATGATTTATTTTTGTGGCTATGAAGTGGGCCAGTTGTTCCAGACGGCGGGTTTTGTCGCCCATGCTCCCCAGCGGAGCCAGGAAAATAACATCGTCCAGAGCAGCCAGCCAAGCGTCAAACGGCACGGCCAGATCCGTTTCCCAGAAGAAGCGGGCATCTTCCAGGCGGGCAGTAAGCACCCGCTCCCAACCCTGCTTTACCGTTTGCATATTTTTTGGCTCGATATTCAGCACAGTAAGAAAATGCGGCAACAGCTTGCCGTGTTCATCTTCCAGACCGAAACATTTCTGGTGAGTTTCCATGCTGGTCAGCAGTACTTCCCGGGGCAGCTCAAGATACTTAGGCTGAATGTCCCCGATAATCGGCACCGGGTGCTCACAAAGCCCCTGCACTTCCGTGAGCAGATCATCGTTCCACAGCACTCGTCCACCCAAAGCGGCGGCCAGGCGATCACCCTGCTCACAGATTATTTTACGGCGTTCTTTTCCACACAGCACCACCGCTCCCTTTTCCGCAATCACCTGGAAATAGGCTTGCGCGGACGGCACTTCAATCCGTCCCTCCGAGTGCACCCGATGCCCCCAGGTATGGCGGCCGGAAGCAATATCGGCTACACTGAACGGAATGACCGCGGCATCAAGCAAGGCTACAATCCAGTGAATGGGACGCGCGTACTGGAATGGACTGGACCCCCAACGCATCCGTTTAGGGAAGGACATGCCGCTGATGATTTGCGGACAAACTTCCGCCAGAATTTCACCGGCGCTGCGTCCGCCTTTGCGGATACGGGCGGCCAGATACTCGCCTTTATCGTTCTTTTCCGTAAACAGATCTTCCAGGCGCACGCCCTGGGTACGTGCGAACCCCTCTGCAGCCTTGGTGGGACTGCCGTCCGCGGCAAAGGCCACGCGCAGCGGCGGGCCCAGCACAATCTCCTCACTTTCCCGCTGCATTTCCGCCAGCCCCTTAATGCTCACCACGGCCCGACGCGGGGTGGAAACTGCCGCCAGCGACTCATATTCCAGAACGTGCTCGTGCAAGACCTTCTTCCAGGCCTGAACCAACTCTTCCTCCATACCGCTCAGGAAGCGGGAAGGGATTTCCTCCGTGCCAATTTCCAAAATAAAATCTGCCATTTCTTAACTCCAGCCTTATTTCCTGATTAGAGGGTATCCCATATTCTCGCGCTGCTCCGCATAAAGACGGGCAACATTTGAGGCCAGCGCCCGCACACGCAGAATATACCCCATGCGCTCGGTGATTGAAATGGCGTCGCGGGCATCAAGCAGGTTGAAGGTGTGCGAGCATTTCATGGTAAAGTCGTAAGCGGGCCAGAGCAACCCTTCCTCGCAAAGGGCTTTGGCCTGCGCCTCATAGTCATCGAAATGCCGCAACAGCATCTCCTGATTGCTGTAATCGAAATTGAATTTAGACTGCTCTACCTCGTTCTGGTGGTAAATCTGACCATAGGTGACGTTTTCATTCCACATGAGGTCATAAACAGAGTCTTTCTGCTGAAGGTACATGCACAGGCGCTCCAGCCCATAGGTAAGCTCCGCGCTGATTGGGGAAAGCTCTATACCCCCGGCCTGCTGGAAGTAGGTAAACTGGGTCACTTCCATGCCGTTAAGCCAGACCTCCCAGCCCAGGCCCCAAGCCCCAAGGGTGGGCGATTCCCAGTCATCTTCCACAAATCTGATGTCATGCTCAGCCGGATCAAGGCCGATGGCCCTCAGACTGTCTAGATACTGATCCTGCACGTCCGCCGGAGAAGGCTTCAAAATGACCTGATACTGGAAATAGTGTTGCAGCCGGTTCGGGTTTTCGCCGTAACGTCCATCGCCGGGACGCCGGGAGGGTTGCACATAGGCCGATTTCCAGGGCTCGGGCCCGATGCAGCGCAGATAGGTGGCCGGGTGAAAGGTCCCCGCGCCGCACATTTCGTCCAGGGGCTGGTGCACCACGCAGCCACGGCTGGCCCAGAACGTTTCCAATGTGATGATCAAGTCTTGAAAATACATCGCTTACCTCAATATGCAGATAACTACAACGCTTTTCATAAATCGCCGACAGACGATTTATGTGAATCAACGTGCCGATAACATGGTTTTCCCGTTCCAGCGGCTTTGCCGCCACGCCGGTGGGGAGTCCCCGGCCGGAATCCGTTTACATGACTTCCGAAAGATTAACCAGATGCTCCAAGCGTCCCGAATACAACGGCGAATAAGCCGGGAAACTGACTGCCGCTGTTTTCAAACCAAGTTGACAAACTCCACGCAAACCCGTCTGAACCGTCTTGGCGCTGCTTCAGGCCTCTTTGACCGACATACCATAATACCAAGCTAACTCTCGGCCGCCTCAGTCCGGCCTAACACCACAGCTCATGCAAGCGCCGGATATTGGAAAGTCCTGGTCTGGTCAAACAATCATTGCCAGCGGCAAAGACGTTATATAGCGCGGGAAAAGGAATAAAACAACTAAAAAACACAGACTTTAAAGCAAGCAGAGGCACACGGGTACGGGACAGCAGCAACCGGCAAAGACAAGCAGCCGCTACAGATTAATGGTGACAGAACGGATGGTGTCTGAGCTGTGGGCTGTGCGGTAACGATGCAGGAAACCTCACTGGAATATTTACCGGATTACTTAGGAGCATTCCCGCCTTATGACAGGCAGAACTTGTCTGAATCCCGTGGACGATGATGACTTGTCACAAACTATGAACAGTTAGCAAACACAATCTTGGTATGGAGACTGATAATAACACAAAGGATTGACAGGCTGGTGATTGTTTCCGCACTATATTAATTCCAACAGAGCAAATGGCATTAGGAAGCTAACCTGCTTAAATTACACAAGAAATCCAGGCAATTGAACTGAAATAAGGTGGTGAAAAAGTAAACCTTTTCGCCATCTCAATATCCCCAACAATATTGGTATAATATCGGATAATTTTTTAAATTTCAAGCAAAAATCTCTAAAATCTTTTCCAGCCCTCCCTGTCCAAAAGGTTTACCTTTTCGCCATGTTTCCGGACTTTGTCCGAAAATTACCCCCCAAAGACAGCATATACTCAAAATTTCACTCGTTTTGTAAATCGCCGACCGGCGATTTCCGCGGAACACGCCGCTAATGGTTCGTGCAACCACGGCTTTGCTAGGCGCCGGACGGGCCGTTTTTAACACAATCAGTCCGGTTAACTAAAAGAAGGAAACTCATGTCCGACACATACCGCAAAGTTAAAAGTAAAATTTCTGCATCTGTCAAACAAATTGGGCCTATAATACCTTTCCTGCTTCTGATGTTTGCCTGCCTTGAGATTATGGCAATAATCAACGGATATATTCTTTACTCCACAAATACCACAACCTATATTTTGAAGTATCTGCGGAGAGAAGCTTACTTATCAATGCTATTGTTGCTTCCTGCCATGATACCGTCCTGGCCGGGGAAACTATACAGCGTTTTCTTATATCTTCTTGTGGCCACTTTTACAGGTGCGAACTGGGTTCACGCAACGCTTTATAATGCTCCGATAATGTCATATCTGGTCAATGTCGCTCAGGAGACAAATGCCGCTGAGGTATGGGAGTTTACTCAACAGTTCATCGGGGCAAACGTTATCCTTCATGCGCTTGTCCCATTTATCGCCGGCGCCCCATTTCTTGTTCTCAGCCTGAAAAAACGTCCCCGGAGTCCCCGGAAATTCAAAGGAGCCTGGCTTCCCGCGCTGATCATTCTGGCGATTGTCGGGAGCAGAAGCCTGAGCAAGGGTTTTCAAGAGGTCTTACAGTTGAATTATCTCGGTGATTTTGTTGTATCATGCAAAAACGAATATATTGAGAAGCAAAAATTTCTGGCAGAGATAAATCTGGAAAGGCGTCTCCCAACAGGTATCCGAAAAGAAACTGGAGCCGGCCGGCTTATTGTGTTTGTTATCGGGGAATCTTCAGGACGAAATCATTACGGCGTTTACGGTTATGCCCGGAACACCACCCCTTGTCTTTCCGCCCGCGAGGAAGAACTCCTGATTTTTTCCAATGTTATTTCCCCCCACTCGCACACAGTGTCGGCTTTACAGAAAGCTCTGACCTTTGCCAATCATGAGGGCGATGAGCCGGGCTGTACTGTCATAGATATGTTCAAGGGAGCAGGCTACCATACTATTGTAATCTCCAACCAACGACAATGGGGAATACATGACTCACCTACCTCCAGCCGGATTATGATGCAAGCTGATGAAGTATTCTTTTTAACCAAGACCAATTTCGATGGATTCTATTCACCCATCGTGTATGACGGCGTTGTGATTGAACCTCTGCGAAGAAATCTGGCAACGCATTCCTCCACAAAGGATCTGGCAATTATAATCCATCTTATGGGCAGCCACGCTGGATATAGCAACCGCTATCCCGCCGACAGGGCCCGCTTCAACGACTCTCCACCCTACGCTGAAAACTTTTCACTGGGGAAAAAGGAAATTGAAGGAATCAACCATTATGACAACAGCGTCGCCTACACTGATTTTCTTCTGGAACAGATAATCCTGATGCTGGAAGAAGAGAAACGCCCGGCCGCCTTTTTATATTTTTCAGACCATGGCGAGGCCGTATATGAAGACGGTTATACCACAGGCCATACAGAAGCCGCGAAATCAAGATATATGTTTGAAATTCCGTTTATCATCTGGCTTTCCGATGAATTCAAAAAAGCGCACCCGGGAATTTTTAAAGAATGGAAAAACTATACGGCCAGGCCATGGCAAACGGATGATCTGATATACCCTCTAATGACCCTGGCCGGAATAAGCTTTGATGATTACAAAGCGAACAAGGATATCCTCTCAGAAGGTTTTATCCCGGAAAAAAGAATTATTAACGGTACAGACTATGACCTGCTGTTTCCCGAATAATTAACACCTTTAGTTTGAAAGCAATTCTCGAAGCTGAAGCCGCGTTCACAGGATAAGATAAGTCATTTTAAATAGGCTGTACCGCCAAACTGACATTAGCCGGCTGGTGGCAAAGGATAAAATATGCATCTCCCTTCGCCTGAAACCAAAAAATACATTCTGATCTGCACCGCCCTGCTCTTTCTGATAATTCTTGCTTCAGGTATAATCTCCCTGTATCAGAAAGTCATGTATTACACCGGAAAAGGAGAAGCGTACTCCTTCCCGCAACGGATTTATGAGCCTAAACAACCCCTTGCGGAATTTGAAGACGGAATATGGCTGCACCGGGTAAACAGCACTGAGCGAGCGGAATATTATTTATCTGAATACGCGGGATTTGAGATAGATATCTGGTATGACAGCAAAAAAAATGCGTTTAATGTAGATCATGACAACAGGGATTACAACACTAGCCTGCATGATATGTTCAGCGTTCTGGCGAACAAGGCGGATGTGTACATCTGGCTTGACTTCAAAAACCTCAATAATGAAAATAAAGGAGCAGGGCTGGCCCGTCTGAACGGCCTGATGTCTGAATTCCCTTCCCTTAAAAACCATATCATTGTGGAATCTCCCCAAATCAGGGAGCTTGAAGTCTTTCACAATCAAGGTATAATTACCAGCTTTTACTTCACCCCACCTTCCGGCCCAGACTGGCGGGAAGCAATGGGCGAGTTACAGAAGCAATTCTACAATTCCGGCATCACTGCAGTCTCCTCCGATCTTGTCAACTATGATCTTGCAAAGGCAGCGTTTTCTAATGTTCCGCTGCTCTTCTGGGATATGCGATCCTATGACCGCAAAATCTCCCGGCTCATTGCAGCACATATTCGCAGGAATATTTTACTTCATGAGCCCAACATAAAAGTGCTTTTAGTTGGAGAAACAGAATTGGCCCGCTGATGGAGTAGCTGCAATTCCGGGTCCAGAAAACAGCTCACCTGAAACAGTGCTCGCCTGCTCACAGAAGCGAATTGCGCCTAAGGGACGGTCCGACTCTGCGAACATTAAAACACGGGACGCTATATAAAAGTTCCTTTGCACAAGCGTATTTGAAACTCCGGTCAGATCCGCTTGAAATAGTTGCCCTGCCAGGCCAGACCCACATGATAATGAATAAAGCCGTCAATTGCATCAGCGCATTGCGCCCGCATTTCACGATTGAATCCGAAATCAATATGCTTCCAGGCATGGGGCCGTCCTTGCTGCACAATCTGTAAAGCCGTCAAAGCATCTTTACAAAGTCGCACATAAGGGCCGGGCCGGGATTTACGCAGACACTCCGGACAAATAATACCGCCCTCCAGAGTCTGGAAATAATAGTCAGAGAAGTTGGACAGATCAGCCTTACAAATCCTGCAAGTGTTGATTTGCGGCGCAAAACCCTGCAGAGAAGCAAAACAGAAACGAAAAAGATTGGGGAGCAGCGGCGGTGGGCTGTCGTCCTCTTCAAGCAGAGCCAACAATTGGTTGACCAATTGATACGATACGGCCGCGCTGTCGGGCGGGATATCAAAGGCTTCCATGAATTTGAGACAATTTACCGCTATTCCCAGCCGCCCCAAATCAGTACGCAAACGACTGGGACAGGAGATTAAGGAGGCTTCCCTGAGCACCATATATTCCTTGGTGCGCGATGCTTCAACCCGAGCCGATACGATATTCAGCACATCCAGACAACCACAAAAACGACGGATACTGCGGCTTCCTCCAAACGCAAAAGCCGTATACACGCCACGATCGGGTGAAAGCAGGCGCACCCAGAGGTCGGCTTCTTTAAACTTGCCCAACTTGAAAATCAGGGCCTGGTCTGAGAAATCCATATGTCGCAAATCCAATATGGGTGTTTAAAAGACCTCTTCTTTGCTTAAGTTCCCACACGATTCCCTTCACTGACCGGCATAGCTGCATTAAATCTGGCGTTGCAGCACTAATTACCACCTCTCAATGTTTAACCTCAAAACTTGATTGAATACCTGGTTGAAGTGAACCTGTTTTTGTTCACACTTTCAGCCTGTCCACCCATAACAGAACGTCATAGAAGTGTAATTTATAGTAAACTAAAGAACACCGTGCGGGTAAATCTGGTTGGATATTTCAGAAAAGCTGGCGGCATTGTAAACCAAACACCTGAACGTTATGGCGTCATCCCATTGCAACAATCTGCTATTAGGTACCTTCCGAAGATTTAAAAATTCAAATGTCCATAGCTAAAATCGTCTGCAAGACGATTTTATGAAAGCACACTTCACCGAAAGCGGTTTTTCAGTTCATTAGCCGTTGCCGCTGCCCGCTCTTTCGTTCGAATCTAGAGAACGTTGAACTTCTAATCAGCCTTGGGCGGAAAAATCAGATCTCTGGTGTTGGAACCGGGCGGGATCGGGAAATCCCTGCCATTATACCTGATTTTTACTCCGGCCACATTGCCCAAACGTAATTTCAGAAATTCATCAAAGGTGAACACGCTGGACTGATTTTTAGGAAGATTGAAAGGACGTTCATCACCTTTATCTGTAGTGGCTTTAATCCAGCATTCCTCTGTAGCGGTAATTACCACCCGATGTTTCCTGCCGGGGGAAGTCACACTGGGCTGGGTACGGCGGGTATCATTTTCAGAGGCCCCCCGGCCCGACTCAAAATAAATCGGCCCGACAACATCTGGGTTCAAATTCGAATTTTCTGACTCTGAGTCTGATAAAGTCGTTTCTGATAACGACGTTGCATTACTGGAATTTTCAGCCGCCAGCCCGGCTCCAACGTTTGAACCTGAAACCGACACCACCCCCTCCGGAAGTTTGGCCCCGGAAGACTCGGTCTGGGCCTGCTCCCCATCTGGATCCGCAATACTGCTCTGAATAACGGGAGCTGCAGGCAACTCCTCATTTTTACTGATCACATTACTGTAAAAGTACCAACTACCGATAGCCAGCACAGCCAAGATAAAAAGAATTACCACCGTGCCATAGGCACTGCTCTTCCTTTTAGGCTGATGCAAAACTTTAACTGGAGCTGTATTATCGTCTTCTTCCGCGGGGAATGCTTCGGCCAGACTTTCCGCAATTTCCTCAGCGCTCATGTCTAAAAACCGGGCATAAGCACGAATAAACCCTTTAGCATACACAGGGTGAGGCAAATCATTCTGTCTGCCCTCCTCTATGCTTAACAAGGTTCGTTCAGAAAGCTTTATATGTCTTGCGACGTCTTCAAGATCATGCCCGCGTGATTCTCTTAGTGCACGGAGCCTGGCTCCCAAATCTTCAAAAGACACAGATTCCTCCTGTAAAGAATCTTAGGTTCTGCATACTGCAGTTTGCGGCGCAACCAGTATTTCCCGACATATCTCTCATGACGAATTGAGAGCATGCAAAGCAGAAATCAAAGTCTGATGTCAATAACAGCTTTATTGCGCAACTGCTGCGTATATTCTTTAAACCGTTCCTGCAAAAGCGGCTCTTTGAGTATCCGTTCAATTTCCGGTTCGGCCTCGCGCAAACTTTTCGGCTTGCCAGGCGTTTCAGCAATAAGCTTAAGAATGGCTTCAGCCTCATCAATCTGGAAAACAGGCGACAAATCGCCCACCTTCACACCGCTTAAAGCTTTGCGCCAAAGCGGCGATATATTCTCCCAATCCACAGCGCCAAGCTTGCCTCCGTTTTTGGCGGAAGGAGCCACCGAATAGGTCTGGGCGGCCTTTTCAAAGCTGAGTGAACCTTTTTTTATCTGTGCCACGATGCCGGGAACATCGGTATGCATATCCGGCGGAAACACAATTATTTCCAAGGTGACTACCTTGTCTTTCATAAAATCGCCGGGGTTCTTATTATAATAATTTTCAATATCCGCTTGGGGGACCAGCACTTTTTGAGTCACCATTACCTGCATCAACCGACTGTTGATCTGGTTGCTCTTGATTCTTTCCTTTAAGAAATCAATATTCAAGCCTTGGGCCATAAGCGAACGCTCTAAAGTGGGCATGTCTATTTTGTTCCGGTCCAGGATCTGCTGGATTTCCGCATCCACGTCAGCCTCGGACACCTTCACTCCCAACCGTTGCGCTTCCTGGGAAATCAGTTTATCCACAATCATGCTTTCAAGCATTTTACGCTGAATGGCCATAATCTTGGCATCGGCCTGGGGATCATTCCGGTTAAGCTTGGCGCGCGATATTTCCGGAGCACTCTGGCGGTGCAGATCCTGCAGGCTGATCATCTCTCCGTTCACAACCGCCGCTACTCCGCTTACCGGCAACGACTTGACTTGGCGGGATCCGTTATTCTGAGCTATCGCGGCGACAGAGACAAGGCATAAAAACAAACCAATCACTGAAAGCTTGAACAAAAAGCGCACAGAGTATCCCCTTATAATAATTTAAGTCTCCCAGCCGGGCAAACACCCGACAGCTTCCGGAGATTTCCATAGAATATCTGAATAGATTTATTCAACCTGGGCCGATACATATCACAAGATTTAACTGCTATGCAAACATAATTTCCAAGGCTAATCCACTTTGGCCGTAAAGCAGTGGAGCAGCTTAAATACCCTCCTGACCGTCTGTGTCTCCACCTCTATCCTCTTCATTATTTTCAAGCAACCGGTCACCAAAGTCAGAATCGTTTAACTGCATCATATACGAGTCGGAAGGATAAGTAGCATTTGTAGGATTCAGGCGATAACTAATCCAGACATCCGCAAGATTTGAAGCGATTTGAATATCCGACTGAATGATCCGCTCCGCTACCCAATTTGCAAAAGCGATCTCCAGTTCCTTCTCCACCAAATCCCGCTCAATAAGGGGATAGGCCTGAGCCAGTGTTAATTCTGCGGGTTCCTGTTTCTCTATTAAAATCACGGCTTCAAACCCGACCCCGCCGTTGAATATTTTCGAAGGCTGATTGACTTGCAGGCTCTCCAGAATCTTTTGCCGCTCCGGCGGCAGTCTATCTTCCCGCATTCGCACTTCCCGCATTGGAACGTGAGGTATGCTGTCCGGGATCAGAGAAATTTCGCCCGCTTTTACATATGCTTTTAAAAACTCCGCCAAACTCTCCTCAGACTGACTCTCCAGCACCCAGAAGTGATATCTGGTCGGCAGCTTGAACTCAGCGCTGTGCCGGCTATAATAGTCGGATATTTCTTCTGAGCTTATCCGGATTTGTGGGCGCAGCGCCGTCTGCATAAACTTTCCGATACTCAACCGTTGTCGAAGAAAAAGGCGCCACATTTCCAGATTGATGGCGTCATCTTCCAGAATAGAGTTGAATTCATCCTCCCCATAGCCGGAGCGGATCTCCTGTTCAGCCTGATTCATTTCTTCGTCGCTAACTGCCAGATCAAGCTCTTCCAACTCCTGCATCACCAAATGATTGATAATGAGGTTGATCAATGAATCACCATACTGACTTTGCAACTCTTCCGCAGAAGGCGTAACCAGGCCCAACCAGGACATGTGGTCTAAATCATGCCGGGCCTGCAGCTCGCGCATAGTGATAGGTTCACCATTAACTGAAGCTACAATTCCCGGCTCATTTTCTCCGCTGCACGCGCCAAGCGGCAAGCAGACTAAGAGCAGATAAAGGACCAGCGCCTGAAATTTTCTATTCATCAATCAGAACCAGCTACTTATTAATGTTGTCAGTTTACTCCAGTAATTCCCGCATATCGTCACACACAGCAAGCAGACGTTCCGGCAAAGACAATCTCATATCCAGAGCATATTCCAAACCATTTTGCAGCACTTTGGCCTTAACCGGTCGTCTGGCTACCCAATCCACAAATTTCTCCGGGTCCACAGCCTTGCTTGAATCCGACCAGGTTAATTTCAACTTACTTTCAAAAATATCGGCCTTAGCCACTTGCAAGCGACTGAGAAAGCGTTTCAACCCTAAAATAGCCGTAAAATTGATCAACTTGTCCGGCAACGGTCCGTAGCGATCCCGAATTTCCAGTTCCACGTCCTGTTGGGCTTGCGCATCAGTCGCGGAGGACAGGGCTTTATAGTAATTCAGACGCTCACCTGAATCGGCGATATAGTCCGCCGGAATGAGGGCAGGCACAGCAATGGACAGTTCCGTTTCCTTCACTTCCAGTTGTTTGTCACCCCGCAGTCGGTTCACGGCTTCTTCCAGCATTTCCAGGTAAAGATCCAGCCCCACTCTCGCCATATGTCCACTCTGGGCTTCGCCCAGAATATTCCCGGCCCCGCGGATACGCAAATCCTCCATGGCTACCTGGAACCCGGCCCCAAGGTAGTCCAGATCCATAATCACCCGCAATCTTTCCTTAAAAGCCCGGAACTGCCCGGCCTTATCGCCGATTTCCCGCGGCGCCACAAACACGGCATAAGCCTGACGATCGGAGCGGCCCACCCGTCCCCGCAATTGATAAAGCTGGCCCAGACCGAACATCTGGGCACCGTCAACGATCAGTGTGTTTGCCCGGGGGAAATCGAGGCCGGATTCGACAATTGCCGTGCACACCAGAATTTGTGTCTCGCCGTTCCAGAATCTGCGCATGGCCTCTTCCAATTGGCGTTCAGGCATCTGGCCGTGCGCCAGTCCGATTTTTGCCGCCGGAGCAAGCTTCTGCACATACTCCACCACATTTTCAATGCCCTGCACCCGAT
This sequence comes from uncultured Desulfovibrionaceae bacterium, assembly GCA_944325195.1. Lineage (GTDB taxonomy): Bacteria > Desulfobacterota > Desulfovibrionia > Desulfovibrionales > Desulfovibrionaceae > RGIG1962. The sequence goes on from CALUZB010000025.1 coordinate 20,969, forward strand.
TATGCACCCAGAAGACCTGTCCGTCCCGGTCCAGCTCACGGGCTAAGGCCCCGGCCAGGATATCGTCTTCGCGCTTTACAACTGAGCTGATCACCGGTTTGCGCTCCGGGGGAGCGGTTTCAATGATGGAAAGCCCGCGCAGGCCGGCTATGGAGAGTTGCAGGGTGCGGGGAATGGGGGTGGCCGTGAGGGTAAGCACATCAATATTTTTGCGCAATTGCTTAAGCTTCTCTTTATGCCGTACCCCGAAACGCTGCTCTTCATCTAAAATCAACAGACTTAAATTCGGCAGTTTCACATCACCGGAAAGCAGACGGTGTGTACCGATGAGCACATCGATCTGCCCTTTTGCGGCCTTATCCAGAACCGCCTGCTGCTCTTTACGGGAAACAAAGCGTGAAAGCATTCCAACATTCAGCCCGAACCCGGACAAACGCGCGTTAAAGGTCTTATAGTGTTGCTCAGCCAGCACAGTGGTGGGACAAAGCAGAGCAACCTGTTTGCCGTCGGCCCCGGCCCGAAAGGCAGCACGCAGAGCTACTTCGGTTTTTCCGAACCCAACGTCGCCGCAAACCAGGCGATCCATTGCCTCGGGGCGCTCCAGATCGGCCAGCACATCCTCAATGGCCCGGGCCTGATCGGGGGTTTCCTCAAACCCGAAAGATGCTTCAAACTCGCTGAACAACTCATTGGCCGGGCCGTAGCTGTACCCCTTGGCCAGTTTGCGCCAGGCGTACATTTCCACCAAATCCTGAGCTATCTGCTCAATGGCTTTTTTCGCCCGGCTCTTGCTGGCCTGCCAAGCGCTCCCACCCAGCTTATCCAAGGGCGGCACCAGCCCGTCCGCACCTTTGAACCGCTGCACCAGGGAAAGCCGATCCACCGGCAGATAGAATTTAGCGTCGTCCGCATAAATCAACAACAGAAAATCGGCGTGATAATCACCCAGCTTGAGATTGTGCAGCCCCTCAAAGCGGCCGATCCCGAAATCGCGGTGCACCAGATGATCACCGGGCTTCAGCCCGTCATAGCGCTCCAGGCCGGCAAAGGCCCGGCTCTTCACCCGCTGCCGTTCTTTGCGCGGTTGGATTACATCCTCGCCAAGCACCAAAGTATTGGCCCAAAGCAACTCCACCCCTTCCCGCCAAGGAGAGATCAGGGCATAAAGACCGGAACGGCCGGGATTGTACTCCAGAACCGCGGTAAGGCCGTCCTGCTCGGCCAGACCAAGAAACTTTTTGCGGCTGCGCTGGCTCTGAAATGACAGAATCAAAGTTTTTCCGGCGCTGAGCCATTCTTTCACCTGCTCGACAAAGCGATGCCAGGGGCGCTCCAGATCGGACGGTAAAGGGAAAATATCGGTAAACGAGCGTAAACGCCGTTCCGGCAAGTCGATTTTTCCACCTGCAGACAAATCCGCCTCTGTTTGCAGCCCCGCCTGTATCGGCAGATCTCCAAAGAAAACCCTGGTATGAGCAGTGAATTCCCTTGCCATAAGAGAGGAGCCGTTCAGAATCAGGTCAGCGGGCTGGAAAAAGTCTTCAGTCTGCTGCTCCAGGGCGGCGGCGCGCCAAGCCTGGCGGACCGCTTCTTCAGCCGCGCGAAATTCTTCGAGTGGTGGACAGAGAAAAATGGTGTTATCCGGCAACCATGAGAATAAATGGGTGGATCGCTCGTAGTACAGCCCCGGCATTATTCCGGACGGAATCGAGTTGCGCTCGGCCGCCGCGTCCAGATACGCGGCGAGATGTGCAGGCATTTTCTCGGATTGCTCCAGGCCCAGCCAATATTTCCGGGCGGCTGCAACCTGTTCGCATTCAAATAAAACCGGGCTGGCCGGGATCAGAGTAGCCGCTTCTCTGGAGCCAAGTGAGCGCTGTGTGGAAATGTCGAACAGGCGAATCTGTTCCACATTATCGCCGAAGAACTCAAACCGCAGGGGGTGGGCGTAACCCGGCGCGAAAATATCCAGAATATCCCCGCGCACCGCAAGCTCTCCCGCCTGGGTGACCAAGGGAACCCGATTATAGCCCCAATCCACAGCCAGAGAAATCAAAAATTCCTGAGAAAGCTCATCATTGAGGCTGATTGTAAGGGTATGCCCTTCGAAAAAGTTGCGGGGCGGGGTTTTCAGCAGCAGGTTATCAACTGTGGTCAGCAACCCGAAAGCAGTTTCAGCCGCATCCAGGGCGAACAGACCGGCCAGACGCGCTGCGGCGTCCGCTTTATTTGTAACTCCAGGGCGGGGAGCAGGTATAGTGATGAAGGGTTGCTCCCATACCGCCTGTGACGGGTCGTTTTCCGCCTGCGATAAGCCGGGGCTGAACAAACGGGTAAGCGCCCTGAGTTCCAGACGCTGTTCCGCATCCGCCGCAAGCACCACTACCGGCCGTCCCTGTGCTGTCAATCGACAGGCCAGCATGGCCATCCCGGCACTGCCGCCACGTTCAACGTTTATGGTACTGCCGCGCGAGCCGATCAGAAATTGAAGCAAATCGTTAAACGTCATCATCTACCCACAGTCGACCTGAGCCTCGACGACTCACAAAAGCTTCTATGCATTATGTTTTAAGTACATACCAACTTTCAAATCGGATACAATTTAAATGCACGCCGTCACTTCAAGCTACATTAATAGAATGTTTTTGCTCGCTTTCAGACGCAGGCAACCACGAGTACAATCGCGGAACAGTTTAACTTAAAAGTTAAACTGTTCCGGACACCCCTTTCTTTTGGAAAAGGTTATGAATACGCTAATCATCGGCGCAGCCGCCTGTCAAATTGTTTTCCTTGCGCCGGAATTAAACCGGTTGCTCCAATCTCCCAAACAACGGATTATATTACCTGATTATTCGGAATAAAACTGCAAACCGCCAAGCAGTAGGCATATACCTGTAGGCTTCCAGCCTTACCCGTTCGATGCGGGGCGCGTCCGCTTGGAGTTGTCGTGCGAAACTGAACGTCGGTATCTGCTCTGCTTTCATATCTGGTCGTGCATAGCCTGAATGCCGTTTTCCAAGGCGGCCAGGTTTACATCCACCAACTTAGGCGGCAGGAATTTTTTTATTCCCTCGCGCAAGGCTGGTACCCCGAACGGGAGCAGTCCGGAAGCGCACACTGCCCCCAGCAAGGCTGTATTGCCGCTCTGAGCGGATCCGGCCCGCAAACCACAATCGCGACAGGGCAGAAACCAGGCCTTTGCGGCCACTGCTTCCACCTGGCGCCTGATTTCCGATAGTGGCGGATATGTGTCCACCCCGGCCGATACGCTTACCGGCTGCATGATATCCCCGCTGGAGAAGACATGTCCGCCTTTTCGCAAATAAGGTAAAGCGCGCAATGTTTCCATAGGTTCAAAACCAAGCAGAATGTCCGCTTCACCCAGACTGATGCGGGGGCTGGAGAATCCACCCAGCAGAATGGTGGACTCAACCACGCCGCCGCGTTGAGCCATGCCGTGAATTTCCCCGGAGACCACCTCAATGCCCTGCTCCAAAGCAGTGCGGGCCAGCAAAGTGGTGGCGGTAAGAGTACCCTGTCCGCCTACTCCTGTAAGGTAAATACGCACTCTCATCTTACGCCTCCTTTTTCCTGGCCTTGATTTTCGGTGTAATTTGCAGGCACACCATGCAACCGGCACACATTTCCGGATCGATAAACACCTCGTCCGCCTGTTTTCCGAAAGCAGGGCAACCCAGAGTTTCATGACAGGCCACCACTTCCTGCCCCTGCTCGTGGATATAGGCCCGCTGAGTGCGCACCTGTTTCAAAGTGCGTCTGGCAAACAACACACAGGGCTCTTCCACAATCAACACCCGCACCCCCTGCATAGCTTTCATTTCCTCAAGAGTGCGCATAGTGGCTTTCAGATTATACGGTCTGACTTTGGCCCACTGAGTCACACCGCAACCCTCAACCACCTTGGCAATGTCGATATGCACGCTGGTATCGCCCAGCAATTCTCCGGCAACCCCGGGATTGGGCTGATGCCCGGTCATAGCGGTGGTTCCGTTATCGAGAATGATCAGAATGATATCGTGTTTGTTGAAGACGGCATTGACCAACCCGGTGATACCGGAATGGAAGAAAGTGGAGTCGCCGATATAACCGATGGTGGTGCGCCCGGAAGCTGCGGAAAAACCGCTTCCGGCAGAAATGGACGAGCCCATGCAGTATAAAAAGTCCGCATTGTTCAGAGGAGAAGCAATGCCCAAGGTATAACAGCCGATGTCGCTGGAATGAATCGCCTCTTTGCCGAACACCCGGTTGACCGCATAATACAGGGCGCGGTGCGCGCAACCCGCACAGAGAATGGGCGGACGCCCCGGCAGATTCGGAGCCGCAGAGGCGGAGTCTTCCTCTCTTTCGGGACACTCTGAACCGAGAAATTCAGCCAGAGCCCGACGCACGATCGTGGTGGAGTATTCGCCGAGCCTGGTCAGAACCCCGCCTTTACCCACAACTTCCACACCCAGACCAAGGCGTTGAGCAAGAATTCTCACCTGCTCCTCAAGCAGCGGCTCAAGCTCTTCCACAATCAACACCCGCTCCACGCTTCTGAGAAATTCCCCTACTGTGGCCGCCGGAAATGGCCAAGTCACCCCAAGCTCCAGCACTTTAAATCGGTTTTCAAATTCCGGCTCAAGCAGTACGTCGCGCAAATAGGCCCGGGAAATTCCACTGGCGATTACTCCGACTTTCCCCTCGCCCCACACCCTATTCCAAGCGGAGAGCTCGATTTCAGCCTGAATTTTCTGCAGATTTTCCAGCATGGCCGCATGACGGCGGCGGGCAACCATAGGCACGGGCACAAAGCGCATGGGGTCGCGCTTAAACTCTTTGAGAGGAGCCGGACCTGGAAGCTCACCCAGCACCACGCTGCCGCGCAGATGATTGAGCCTGGTGGTGGTGCGCAAAAGAACCGGCTGCTCGTACTTGCGCGAGAGTAACAGCGCGTCACGGGTCATATCTTTGGCTTCCTGGGCACTGGCCGGCTCAAAACAGGGCAGACCGGCCATGCGGGCATAGTAACGATTGTCCTGTTCATCCTGGCTGGAATGGCAACCGGGATCGTCCGCTGAAAGCAGCACCAAGCCGCCGGGAGAACCTGTGTAAGAAAGCGTAAACAGCGGGTCTGCCGCCACGTTCACACCCACATGTTTCATGGTTACCAATGTCATTGCTCCGGCCAGACTGGCGCCCGCCCCCACTTCCAGAGCAACCTTTTCATTGGTTGAATATTCCATTCTGTACCGCCCACAAGCGCGCAGGCGGTAAAATGTGTCCGGCACTTCGGAAGACGGAGTGCCGGGATAACAGGTAACCATATTTATTCCCGCTTCCAATGCGCCACGCACAATAGCCTCATTACCAAGAAGCAACTGCCTGTCGCCGGGATTGTCTGCCAGAATAGGATGTTTCATCAGATCTTCCTTAAACTGAAATGGTTGCAAGGCGACGCGCCTACACAAGCGCCCGCACAAATAGACAAATGTTTCAGCAAAACTGCAAGATGTTTATGTCCTGCACCTGACCGGGGCCTGAATCCCGGGCGGCTGATGCCGGGCAGTTGCCCGGGTTGATGTATGTACCGCCCGCAATGCCGGGACAACAACAGCATGGGCCTTGCGTTCAGGGCTCTCAAACCATAACCATACCTTTATTCAACCCACAGTCAACTTCAAGCCCCCGCCTGAGCCTGCACCAGCTAAATGTTCAATGTGTCGGAAACTTCTTTCCCTTTTTTAAAACGGCCGGGAAAGATAAACATCGACAAAGACTCCTAATCAGATGTTCTTCCATCACAAATGGGATTAAACCATAAATCTGATAACCGACACAGCCGGAAGGGTTAAACTGCCCGCCAACTCCCCATACAAAATCAAAGCATATCCCCACCCTTGATTTCAAAGCCAGGGAAGCTTCAAAGGCAGACTTATTGCGCCCTCAAACAGGCAACACAACTTATCCATAGGGGGCAACAGAACAATACCAACCCCGGAACACGGCAGCATCACTGATTGCACAGAAACAGCCCGGTGCACAGCATAAAAACAACCAACAGCACAAGCACTCATTTTCACAAGCCTGCGCCCCTCTCACCTACCCCAGTTCAAAAAGCTTTTCAGTACAACAGCCCTACTTTCCCTCACGTATACAAGTAACGGCGCAAACAGGCTTATTCCACAGCAATGCTGTAAACCGAACACACATACAGGAAACATCAGTCCAATGCGGCCTTTCGCTCTGGATTATTGCCCCGGCTCTACCTCCTCTGAAGTCGGTTTTGTTTGCTGAGTCAGCTTTTCGCTGAGTTGCTCTACCTGTGCGGCCAGAAAAGTATCACTGTAGAAATTCTCGCTCTTTTGCAAGGTCTGATAAATTTCCAGGCTTTTCTGATAATTTCCCAATCGTTCCGCCAGAATCGCCCGCTCCATCTGCACTTGGGGCAACAGGGCTTCTCCGGCGGAAGCAGCCAGCTTATCCAGCAAATCCTCCGCCTGTTCCTGTTTTTCCAATTTCAACAGATTTTTGGCCCAACCCAGACCGGCTATGGTTTTATATCCGGAATCCCCGGTCTGCTCATAAATTTTTTGCCAGTATTCAGCGGCTTGTGCGTGGTTGCCCAGTTCTTCAGCCCGGATAACCACCTCGCTGTAGGCACCTACCTGCAACTCCGCCGGCAGATCAGGAATGATTTTTTCCAGAGCAGCCACTACATCAACAGCGTTCCCGGCCTGAAGGGCAACGGCTATTTCAGCCCGCCCGGCGGCCAGCGTGTTTTCATGATGCCACCTGTAGCCGATACCGATGACGGCAATCAGAACAATGCCCACCACAATCGCACTGATCACCCGGGCGTGTTCTGTAACAAATTGCAGAGCAGGCGTGGCTTCGGGAGCAATATCATCCTTCAAGGCCTGAAGCAGCCGCTTGTCTGCCTTGGTTCCTGTAAGGGGAATTCCGGCCGGTTCGGACGTCATCTTCGACTTTGACTTAAATGGCTTGGCCATTAATTTCTCCTTAGCTGCTATAATTGTTTGTTCACGTTTTAAAGCACAGACCTGAAAGTTTTGTTCCTACACCCGGAAACGTAAGGGCACAGTTTTTGAGGTGCCCGGATATGGCAATCGGCAAAAAGTCTCAGCGCCTCTATGCCTTGGGGTCAAATGCTCATTAAACACAGTCAGACCAGACGGCGTAACTGCTGAAACATACAGAGGGCGTAATAATACTAGCGCCGCGGACAATTGTCAAAGGCCGCGACACCTTCAATTTAAAAAAGCAGCACTTTTCCTGTCTACGGTTATATCAGCGACCTAACCGAAGCTGACGGCAGCTACGCTCCTGACTTAGAGGGACCAGGCTTAAGGGACGGCCTTCCTAAAAGGCTTCAGTCTTGGCCGGCAAAGCCATCCTTAACGCAATAACTTCAGATGCGGCCATTTGGCGCGGTCACCGGTTCCATAATTTCCAATCTGGCCTGACCCGCTGTTATCCCGGCCACTTCTTTCTCCAGAACAACAACCTGCTCCTTGGGCAAAGTGACCACAAACTCGGCCAGCTCTCCAAAATTTTCCTCTTCCATACATGCCTCAACTCGCCCCAACAAGCGTTTCAGCAAAGTGATATAATTATAGGGGAGACAAATACGCAACCTGGCCGGAATGATTTTTTCCTTCAAAGGAATTCTCCGCACGGCCGCCGCCGTTACCCCGGAATAGGCGCGCACCAACCCGCCGGCGCCCAGCTTCACACCGCCGAAATAACGGGTAACCACAGCGACGCATTCCCCAATGTTGCTGTGCAGCAATACATTAAGCATTGGCCGACCGGCAGTGCCTTGCGGTTCACCGTCGTCAGAGCAGCCTATGCGGGCAGTATCACCAGGCGGACCGGCTGTATAGGCCCAGCAATTATGCGTGGCGTCGGAGAACTCATCTCTTATTGCTCCCACAAATTCCCGAGCCGCTTCCGCACTGTCTGCATGGCCAAGACTCACAATGAACCGACTGCGCTTAATTTCCTGCTCAAGGCGGAAAAGGGGGTCTGCCGGAATCTGATATCTGTCTTTAAGCATGTCTTTATTCAATCCACGGTCGCTGAAGTTCGACCGGCAAAAACCACCGACTCTTTTCAAAGGACTTAATGTTTCAATCCACAGTCGCCCCATCCACCGACTGACTGAAGCCGCTTACGGATAGGGGGCGTGCGGATTGCCCCTCCCTTCAGGGTGAGGTTAGGGAAAAGGATATTATCGGCTCAAAGTTTTATCAAATCATCTTTTCCCCCTGAAGGGGGAGGCTTCAAACCTCAAAGGAGTTTTCAATGAAAAATCAAAACTCCCAGTATGCCAAGACTGACGGCAAGCCCGGCTACTGCGCGCTTGGTACGCAAGGAAAGCACCCCCCCCAAAGCAGCAGTGAGCCACAGCGCGGTCCAGTTAAGACTTTCCGGGCCGGGGAAATCCCCGGAAAGGAATATCAGCAGAGCAAAGCACCAGTAAAGCAACGCCCCTAAAGCAATGAACAGCAAAGTCTCCAGCGTCCATAATCTTAAAATCGAAAGGGCTATTTCTCTGCTGCTCACGGGCTGGTTCATCTGTTGTTCTTCAACCAGGTGTTCGTGCATAGCATTAAGGCGAACGCGATGTCTCTGCTCCAGCTCAGTGCCGATAAAAGCGGACGGAATTGCAAGAACGATTGCCACCAGTGGAGGAGATGGGACTTCAAACCCCTGGGAGCTGAAAGCACAGACCAGGAACAGACAGAGCAGAAGCGGCATGTTCGGGTTTGGGGGGATGTAAGTGCCGGCGCAAATCAAATCCAGCCAGAACAACTCGAAAAAAATACCGAAGGCTAAAGACGAAACCCAGTCACCGCTGCACAGGCCCCAAATCAGAGCCGTCCCGATCGGCCTTTCCACAAATCCCAGATAAAAAGACGATCTGAGCACTGTAACCAGGCCGAAAAACACGGCTGCCCCCAGAAGCGGAAAAACAGGAGGAATAAGTTCGATCATCGGCAACTCCGCCTGGTTGGCTAAAAATAATGAAGCATCTCAGGCCGGTTGGAAATAATATCGCTTACGGTAATTGCAACCACTCTTGCCCCTTGCGGTATAAAACCGGTATCAGCGCGATTACTACACTGTCCGGTCAGGCATGTTCACCGGACTGCAGGCATGGCTCAATCCAGAAACAACCACTACATATTGCACTTTCCAGACCGCCGGCTCCAAATCAATGCTTGGTTTGAACCGCAGGGAAAGCTTTAAAATCCCTTTTAAAACTCTTAATACCAGAGAATCTGCCTGTCTAACCTCATTCCACATAGAGCCCATCTCACAGAAACACTGGAGCCGGCTGCTTTCTCCGCAATGCAGTAATTGTTTGTCAGGCAAGATATGAACAGCGTTACTACAAAACCTGTTTCTTCCAGCTCTTTCGCAGTTACTCTGCCGCCACGCCGAATCTGTTCCGGTATTGAAACCATTAATCACTAAGACGATTATACGGCCTGCTGCGCCTATCAACGCCGTTGTTAAGTTATGCCTCAACCGGCGCACCGATTTTGTCATCTTCAAGCGCATCTAAAATCAACCAGAACAAGCAAGGCAAACAATCCTACTCTACTCTGCCAATCAATCCGGCTGCGGCTCTAAAAAGGTTCGACTTTGGATTTATCATTGGGTACACACCGAAAGTCCAGCTCAACTCCTTTATCCTGCAAAAAATGCAGACAGCAGGCATCATCTTCAGAGACCGCGGCGTGTGGGCAGATCTGCGCTTTTCCAGGGCCGTAATGCAGATTTCCCACGTTGATCAGTTTAAACATAGTACCAAGCTCAAACACTTTGCGGGCGTCCTGACAATTGGAAAGCAGAACGAGAGTATTGGGATAATTGGCATCCTGCAGCGCTTTCCGTAATTCAGACAGGTGCAGGAATTCCACTTTTACCCGATGTGGAACTGCCAGAGCCATAATACTTTGTTGCAGACAGTCTGAGGCAATGGCATCGTTCACCACCAAAAGCCGGTTTGACTCGAGATAAGGGATCCAGGTTTCAATGACCTGACCATGCACCATACGGTTATCAATACGGAACCAGAGCATGTTCAGCCTCTTTTCTGACGCAACATCTCGCTGGCGGAAACAATTCCCTGCACACCGGCCTGACGGGCTTCTTCCGCAAGCGCGGCCGCTCCCAGAGAGCTATGTCCAGCCGCGCGCAGTATCATAGGCAGATTCACCCCGGTCACAACTTCTACTCCCTCTATTGAAAGCAAAGAGAGGCTCAGATTTGTGGGGGTGCCTCCGAACATATCGGTAAGAATGAGCACTCCGTTTCCTTTATCCATCTGCTCGGCAGTGCTGCGCAAATTATCTACGGTATCCTTCACATCGGCGGTAATATCAACGCTCATGGCCACACTGTTGGGAATGGCTCCGAGAATGCTTTCCGCCGCCCTGAGCAGGGCTTCACCATAGTTAGAATGGGTGATTACAATCAGCCCGGCCGGCTCTGCCTTTTCGTTTTTCGTATTCATTTGGAACCTTGAATTATTAAATCTTTAACTGGCGCAACCAGGAAGTGCGGGTCCGGCTGCTTATCCCAAACTCATATGCCTGTGTTCCAGGGTTACCAGATATCCGGCTTTGGTCAAGGCGTTGTTTAAAGCCTCGGCAAATGCAACCGAGCGATGTTTTCCGCCGGTGCAGCCAATGGCAATGGATACCCGGAACCGCCCTTCCGCCTCGAACATGGGCAGAGTATCCAGCAGAAAGTTTTCAAGCAGCCGGTAAAATCGGCCACCCTCCTCACTGCCGAGCACATAATCGGCTACCGGCTGATCACGGCCGGTGAATTCACGCAATTCCGGAACGAAATAAGGGTTCGGAAGAAAACGCAAATCAAAGGCCATTTCTGTTTCAGCAGGCAATCCGTATTTAAATCCGAAAGAAATAAGATTAATTCTGAGCAGACGCAGCCCCTCCTGCGCCTGAAGGTTTCTCCACTTATTCTGGATGGAGCGCCGCAAGTCGTGAATGTTATAGCTGGTTGTATCAAGCACCAGATCGGCCATATCGCGCATAGCCGTCAGACGCTGCTTTTCTTCCAGCATTGCCTGCTTAAGGTTCAAGCCTTCACGCTCCAACGGATGCGGCCGACGGGTGGTGGCGTAGCGGCGCACCAAGGCTTCCGGCGATGCTTCAACAAACAGAATAAACGGCTTGAAGCCCTGCGGCTCTATTTGCTCAAAAGCCCGGTTAAGCAGAGCAAGATAACCCGGCTCGCGCGTGTCAACGCCCATGGCCAGCCCGTTGTAAAGAGCCAGACTGTGCCCGTTCAACACATTGAGCATATCCGCCACGAGATCGGCAGGCAGTCCATCCACCGTAAAATAACCCATGTCTTCAAAGACATGCAGCACCGTGCTCTTTCCTGCTCCGGACAACCCGGCCACGATTACCAAGGGAAACGTTTTGGGCTTACTCATAACTGGCTCACTGGGCGTGCGGGCCGGTAACCCGGCCCGCTTTCAACGCCTGAACATCTGTTCAAACATTGGGATCGATCAATCCGAAATCTCCACTGTTCATTTTATACAGCACATTGATTTTATCAGTTTCCGCGTTAATGAACACCAGAAACTCTTGCGATGACTTGCCAAGCTGCGCGGCGGCCTCGTCCAGATGCAGGGGTTTGGCTTCATAGGAATCAGAGCGGACTATGCTGGGGCGTTTCGGGTCTGCATTGTTGTCAAAGGCAAGCACATCCAAACGCACTACACGGGTATTGCGGACACTGCGATACTGGTCTTTCATTTTATCGTGCTGTTTTTTCACCTGGGCTTCCAGCTTATCCAGCACCTTGTCGATGCTTGCGTACATATCGTCCGACTGCTCCAGGGCGGAAATGTGCAGATGCTTGCCGCGAATATTCACATCAGCCTTATGGCGGAACTTATCAACACTAAGCGTAACAAATATTTCCGCGTTTTCGTCATCAGGAATGAATTTCGCCAACTTATCCAGACGCTTTACGGCATATTCCTTCAGTTGTTCAGAAGAATCAAGCTGTTTGAAAGTGACATGAATGTTCATACTTCCTCCTTAAAGAGTGATTGCCGGCACAAGCTGCAATTCCCCGGCTGGTTATCAGATGCGGCTTCCAAGGCTTCCGAGTTCGTTCTGCCGGACGTTAAAAAACCGGCGGCAGCTTTCGGTCAAACCAGAAAGAGGACGACAGGCCAACTTAAGCTCAAACCTTCTTAAAGGCATAGTCTTAACAGTCGCGTAGCCGAAAGTTCTCTCCTTATATTTGCACTTCAGCCCATGCTCGACTTCACCGCCGCTTGACTTCACAACCGGATTGTCCGCCATATCGGGGATTACCTTTTGCAAAGGTCTTATAGATAAGGTAAGCCTCTGAGAGGCTGCTTGTCAATGATTTTTATCTTGATAAGAGATTCAAACCATTAAGGTATCGGTTAAAAAATTGATTTCCGTTTGGACGATGACTCGATGCCCATGGCGGTGCGGTATTTGGCGATAGTACGGCGGGCGATATTGATCTTCAATTGCTCTTTGAGTATTTCGCCGATGCGCTCATCGCTGAGCGGATTTTGCGGGTCTTCCTCCGCTATCAGTGCTTTGATGCGCATTTTCACGCTTTCAGAGCCCACTTGGGTGCCGTCATCCAGTTCCAAGGCAGAATTAAAGAAGAATTTCAGCTCAAACACGCCGTGCGGGGTGGCCACAAATTTATTGGTGGTGATGCGGCTTACGGTTGATTCATGCATCTCAATGTCGTCGGCAATGTCTTTCAGAATTAACGGGTGCAGCTTTTCAACCCCATGGCGGAAAAAATCTTTCTGATGCCGAACCACGCTTTCCACCACTTTATACAAAGTGCGCTGGCGCTGGTGCAGGCTTTTAATCAACCATGAGGCCGCTCGTATTTTTTCCTGAACATATTCCCGATCTTTACTCGACATATTGCCCAAACCGCTTTCATACATATCATTCAATTGCAGGTGCGGCAGGCCTTCATCGTTGAGCACGATCACAAAATCATCCTCATAGCTGTACACATAAACGTCCGGGCTGACATAAAGGGGCTCATCACCGCCGAAACTGGCCCCGGGCATGGGGTCGAGCGTAGTAATCAAATGCAGGTATTCCTGCAGATCGTCCAGATCCAGGGAAAACTTCTTCAGAAGAGGCTTATAGCGGCGTTGCTCCAGGTCTTCAAGATGATCGCGCACCAGTTCCACCAGCACCGGGTCGCGGTCGTAACCGCAAGCCTGAATCTGAATAAGCAAACATTCCTGCGGGGTGGCGGCGGCCACTCCCACCGGGTCGAAACGCTGGATAGCGGATAAGACCGGCTCCACTTCCTCAGCCGTGGCCCCGGCCAGTTCACACAGTTCATTCAGACTGGCTGAAAGATAACCGGCTGAATTCAGACTGCCGATAATAAACTCACCTATTTCTTTCTGCCGTTCACTTAAGCCGGACAACCGGAGTTGCCAGAGTAGATGACTTTCTAAGGTGGGCTTGGTGGCAAAGCGGGCTTCCAGGGAACCGCCCTCTTCCTGAGTTTCCACTTCCCGCAACTGGGTCTGACGCGACGAAGAAGCGAACTCGCCCAGATAGTCTTCCCAATCGGCGTTAACGGCCAGTTCGTCTTCATACACAACTTCCTGGTCTTCTTTAGGACGCAATTCATCGCCGCTTTCCGGCTCGCCGCTGCGGTCCGCCTCCGCCTCTTCCAGGAAAGGGTTCTCAAGCAACTCCTGCTGGACTGTTTCCAACAACTCCAGGTGCGACATCTGCAGGAGCTTGATTGCCTGCTGCAACTGCGGAGTCATTACCAGTTGCTGCGTCAGTTTTAATTGCTGTCGTAATTCCAGACCCATATGACCTTTTCGTCCATGCTGTTGATCTACTCTTAAGCCGGATATTCTCACACTTTGCACGATTTATGCAGGGAATTATCCATGTCTAAACAGTACCCCCATACCTGTAAAAGTCAAGAAACATTCATCAATCCGCATAGAAGACCAACGGATTAGAAACTTACTGTTCATTTATATGCCCAAAATGGAGAGAGTAACTGAGTATAAAGAAAGCATAAGAGTTATTGCATATTACAAAGGATTATTTGTCGGATTTAGCCCGAAAACAGGCTTTAAGCTTCCAGTTACAGGTTATTTTTGATAACAATTACTTGGAAATGATTTTGATTGGAGTGTCACCAGCGGGATAGTCCTAAAGAATTACTGCAATCTTGCCGATACAATTATATATTGGTGGTGAAAATTTTACCGATTGGTGAAGCCCGGATTTTACCGGACTATATCTGAAAATACCGACTGCGAGGTTAAAATGTTGGGGTTGTGGGCTGAGGCGGAGCAATCGTTCGAAAACTCAAGTTTACCAAATCAGTTGACGAAGGGGGACGGGCAAACTGCAGCTTTCAGCACGATTTTTGCCACATACTGCATCGCCCCTTATACCGCGCCCGCTCAAGGCATAGCGCGGCTTTCGGCGTTTCCCGCCCTCAATTCAGAATTAAAATGTTGCAGCTTGAATCAGCGCGCCCCGCGCATACGGTAGCTTGGCAGGGGTGTAGCTTAACCCGTTTATTCGCCCGGCATGCAAAGTCGAAGATTAAGTCTACTTCTGGCCGACGGGCGCGCAAGTTGGGCAGAGCCGCGTTCTTGCACACCCCCAATTGTAAAATGCCTTGCCGTCCCCTAAGCGCGGCGTCTTGCCCCGCGTCCAGGCAGACCGTTCGTTCTGCGCTCGAGGTGAGGTACGCGTCATGATGCTTACCCTGAACCACAACCTCACCTCCAACACCACCGCCCGCCACCTGAGCAACAACTACTCCCGTCTGGCTTCATCCGTGGAGCGCCTGTCTTCAGGCTTGCGCATCAACCGCGCGGCCGATGACGCGGCCGGTCTGGCCATTCGCGAGCTGATGCGTGTGGACATCGCCGCCATGCACCAAGGCATGCGCAACGCTAACGATGCAATCTCCCTGCTCCAAACTGCGGACGGCGCCCTGGCTGTAATCGACGAAAAGTTGATCCGAATGAAGGAGCTGGCCATGCAGGCTGCCACGGGCACCTACAATTCCGATCAACGCCTGATGATCGATTCCGAATTCCAGGCCATGGCCTCGGAGATTGAGCGGATTGCCCGTTCCACCCAATTCAATGGGATCAAGCTTCTGGACGGCTCACTTTCCGGCGAGCACAACGGAGCAGAGCTGGCGGCGACAGGCAGACTGAAGGTGCATTTCGGACCAAACAATGATGCGGCAGAGGACTATTATTACCTGAACATCGGCGATGCCACTCTTGCTGGGCTAGACTTGCGCTATGGGGCTGGCCTGACAACAACTGAGGGGAAAGAGGGGGTGTTATATCCTCCATGGGTGGACTGCCGGGAGCGAACGACAAGGGCTATCAACAGCAGCGCCTCTCGTCCGGTACTGTTTCAATGGCCTATATTCCCAAGGGCAGTAAGAACGTCACCATTATTGTGGACGGGCTGCCCGGCTGGGAAGACGATATTCAACTGTTCACCCGAGACGGATATCACCTGAGCGGAACCCAGGTGAGCGATGACCCGGCCCGGAACGACATTTCCTGGGAAAAGAATAACATTGCCGGCACAGCCGACGCCGCTAAGTTCATGACTACGAAAAACGGATTTTTCTCAAGCAAATACAAGTTTCCCGGCCAGGCCAATGACACCGGCAAACCAGCCATGCAGGGCACATTCAACAGCGGGCTGGACCCGGCCGTGACCAAAGACACCTGGACGCTTGACGGCGGCATTACCCAGACTTTTCAGCGCAACGGCCAGGCCGCAACTATGAACATCACCTACAGTGGCGACTACTCCTGGCTGATCGGCAACAATCAGACCATAGATGACCCGAACTATACTAAAGAGAAAGTGAATATTGATACAGTTACGGAAGACCTGCTGCTGATCGTTTCCGGAACAGGTATTTTCAATATTGATGCGGAGTGGGACAAGATGCCCAAAGTTGGTCTGCTGCCGGAGGTCATAGTGGAGCAAATAGGGAATGGTGATGTTATTTCCATCAGCACCCAGGAACTGGCCCAGAAGTCCCTGCCCCGTCTGGATGAGGCGATCATCAAAAAGGACGCAATCCGGGCTCACTTAGGCGCCATGCAGAACCGCCTGGAAAATACAATCAGCAATTTGTCCATTCAAGCCGAAAACCTGCAAGCAGCCGAGTCACGCATCTCCGATACCGACGTAGCCACGGAAATGACCGTATTCGTGCGTTCCCAAACCCTCACCCAAAGCGCCACAGCCATGCTCGCCCAAGCCAACGATCTGCCCAAAATGCTCCTGGAACTGATTGGGGGTTAGCAGGTTAAGAAGAGATGTGACAAAGTAAAGCGCAACTTGGGCTGGATCCATCGACACCCGCGAATAAAAACCATCAGCGGATCACCGCTATCTTTCCAGGCGCAATGCTCGCGGCCGCCCGGGCATTTCCTTTACCCGGGCGGCTCATCGCTGGACGCCCATATCAGGGACGATAAATAGGGTTCAAGAGCAGTGGTTTGAGCAGCCTGTGGTCAGATTATTGTTTCGTCCGGTAGGCTTCCAAAGCCTGAGTCTGCTCTTCAAACGAGCTGAACCCGGCCTGGTTCAAGGCGTCCTTCACAGTTGCGTCCCAATCCCAGGCCGCATAGATCACCGGCTTGTGGAAAGTAGCCCGGAACTGCTCCAGTTCCTGGCGATAGAAATCTTCCTTGCCGGTATCCAGGCTTTCGCGCAGTTGCTCGGCCAGACGGGCCATTTCGCCCTCATACCAGTCCATAATCTCACTGGCTTTTGTGTACTTCTTATGAATGTGCTCGTAGCCTT
The DNA here is from genome assembly GCA_944325195.1 of uncultured Desulfovibrionaceae bacterium. Taxonomy (GTDB): domain Bacteria; phylum Desulfobacterota; class Desulfovibrionia; order Desulfovibrionales; family Desulfovibrionaceae; genus RGIG1962. Next base: position 37,897 of record CALUZB010000025.1, read on the forward strand.
TGGCTTCCAGCAGCTCACCCAAACGATTCAGCAATTGACGGCTGATCCATTTGCCCATATTACGGGTGGGAATGTTTTCCGCCTCAACCTGAGCGATGTCGAGCTTGGTCTGATAATAGGTATCAGGCACAACTGAGGCGGTGGTAATGCCTGCAATGCTGACCACTCCGCGCAGAATACGGTTGTTGGACACGCCCTGACCACAGAAACCCACCTTCTTGCCATAGCGCTGGCCGGTGAAAATGGTAACCAGAATGGCCCAGACCACAGCCGGGTCGATTTCATCATAAATATGAGCCAGCGAGGCGTTATCGCGGTCAGTGGCCAGAACCATTTGCGTCATATCGTTGGAGCCGATGGAAAAGCCGTCGAACTCCTGAATGAATTCTTTAGCCAGAATAGCGTTGGCCGGAATTTCCGACATCAGAATGATTTTGAGCCCGTCTTCACCGCTCTTCAGGTGATGCACCTGTTCAAGATAGCGCTTCATGGTGCGGGCCTGCTCAATGGTGCGTACAAAGGGAAGCATCAGTTGCAGGTTGGAACCGCCATAAACATTGCGGGCCAGTTTGAACGCCTCAATTTCCCAATCGTGGATATTGCGGGCTACGCCGCGATAGCCGAGCATGGGGTTGTCTTCTTCCGCCTCAAACAGGCTGCCGCCGATCAGATTGCGGTATTCATTGGATTTGAAGTCGGTGGTACGGTAAATAATCTCTTTGCCGTAAAAGGCCATGGCGAACAGGGCAAGGCCCTGAGCCAGCGTCTGCACATAGTGCTCGCGGCCGGTCTGGGCGCCGTGGGCGCGCATCACCTCGCGAATGCGCTCGGGAATGCTGCGTACGTTGTGCATTTCTCTGGCCAGACCGGTGCGTAGCGCAACTTCTTCCCGCAAGGCCTCAATCGCATCCAACGCTTCCTTAACCACAGGCAGGTTCTCAGAGCGCTTATAGATGTTTTCCACTTCCGCCATGATTTCATTGCGGCGGCGCTTCACTTCCGGATCATTACCGGTAAGTGAGCTCAACTCTTCACCAAAGCCCATAATCACAATGATGTGCTCGCGCAAAAACGGTGATGTTTTCAGAATGTCGATATGCTTGGCGGCATTATCTTCGTACTCGTCAAGCCTGTTTTCCAGCTCGCGCATCTGGCGGTGCAAAGCCAGCACCTCGTCGGTACCGCGCAAATTATCGCGCGCGCCAAGCGCTCTGATTTCATCAGCCAGACCGGTAATGGCCCCCACATATTCGCGCACCTTCATATCAGTATGAATGAGCCCGGCCGCCAGTTGATTACGCAGGATTTTGGACAACTTCTGCTCCAGCAAGTCGAGTGCTTCCTCCACTTTCTGGTCCAGTTCGCCCCGGTCATACGCCTCCAGAGCCTGGGGGTGCACCCCCACGTTGCCCAGCATGAACTCGGCCCGGAGCAGGCCAACTTCAAAGTCGGGGATCCGCCGCAAACGCGAGAGGAACATGGCCTGGTTCACATCAGCCAGCACCAGCCCCACCTTGGTTTTGGTGGGCGGCAGTTTGGTAAGATCCATTTCCCCGCCCACGTCGTAAAGCGGGAGCAGGCCGCGATAAACACTGCCGGTTGTACCGTCAACCGTAACTTCACTGCCGTCCAGCCCCTGAATTACCGATAAATTCTGAATGCCGATAACCGCTGGAATACCCAACTCGCGGGAAGTAATGGCGGCATGGCTGGTATCTCCGCCCACATCGGCCAGAATTGCCGAGGCCACACGCATTCCCGGCACCATATCAGGGTCGGTGCGTTCAGCGGCCAGAATGTCGCCTTTTTTGATTTTGTTCAACTCAAGGGCGGAACGCAGAAAACGCACAGTGCCCTGTCCCGCCCCGCGGGAAGCGCCGTTGCCTTTGAGAATGACTTCCGCTGTGGCGGCATACACCGGATCAACTTCCTTGCGACGCATGAAAATCACGTCCGGATATGCTTCAAGCTCTTCATTCCAGCGGGTTTCCGGACGGGCCTGCACGAACCACAGCTCGCCGTCTTTATCAATACAGAATTCTGTATCCATGATAATGGAGCCGTAGGCCCTGCTGATGGCGCGCACTCCCCGGGCGATGCGCTCGGCCTGCCCCACCGGAATGGCCCAGCGGCAGACCTCGCTTTCCGGAACGGACACTACCTTGGTACCGCCTTTACTGTCATAAACAATTTTTTTATCCTTCACCCCCATCTGGCGAATGACCACTTCTTTGCCGTCGTCGCGCTGGAACACATAATATTTATCCGGAGTGACCATACCACCCACAATCGCCTCGCCCAAGCCGTAACTTACGTCAATGGACACCAGTTCGTTACGGGATGTGCCCCGACAACCGGTGGCGGTATCAGCGGAAAAGGCGGTTCCCGACATCAACGGGTTGATCATGCGCATGATACATACAGAAAGCGACGTGTTCTCAATGGCCCATTCATGTTTAGCCTGCTCGGCAATGGAGTCGTCGCCAAGCTCTTCCGCGCGGGCAGTGGCGTCCAGAATGGCCTCACGCCGATATGTCATGCTGCGCAGATTATAGGCGGAAGCGCAATCCCAGTGGTAAGCCTGAGCCACAGCTTCTTCTCCCACTATATTCAGGTAAGTGTCCTGCAGGCCGGCAAACGCCTTTTTGCGGGAATCTTCCCCGGCCGCGGAAGAGCGCACAGCCACGGGCGCGTTATCTTCACCGGATTCCCGACAAATGGAGCGATAGGCTTCCATTACTTCCTCACGCACATCGCCGGGCAGTTCTGCGGAAAGAATGGCCGCCTGCACCAATACAGAGCGTTGTCGCAACTGGTCGATTCCTTCCGGCGAAGTGGCAAACCCTTCCACTACATGATTGACAAAAGAGCGCAGTCTGGTGGTTGGTTCGGACTTGTCGGCGTACATTTCCTCGCGGATTGCTTTAGCCAGCGTGCGCACGAATTTCTGCAGGAACTCGGGGTCACGATTGATTTCAGGGTCATTCCAGTCAATTTTACTGTACTCGCGGTCTACAACCCGGCGCACCAGCGAGGCATTCACCTTGTTTTCGTCCAGCACCTTATGGAAGGCGTTGGCTGAAATCGCCCGGAATTGGGGAATTTTCACCTCCGGTACCTGGTCAATGATTGCGGTGTTGTAGTTTTTGCCGCCCACAAGCAGCTCGGCTTCCACCCCTATAGCCGCAATTTCAGCGCCGTTCAGCACCAGCTTCTTCATCAGTTCCCGGGCCTCCGGCTTTACCCTTTGCTCCTGCTCTTGGGCAACAGGGGTATTCACTTTAGGATTATTGTCCGAGGTCTTAGACATGGATCCTCCTGAAATCAAAAAATAAACGTTTAGCTTTCGGTCTGTACTGCCCTATACAATTTTACTGCCGCAATAGGGGCAGAACCCGGCGTCAGACAGAGTAATCGGCTTTCCGCAAGCCGGATTGCAACAAGTGAGCGGCACCGGCCCCAGCTCAACCAGCAACTCGCCTTCTTTAACCGGAACCATTTTCCTGTTTCCACGGTAGTCGGCGGATTTAAGCACCCGCCTGACAATGCCGTCAACCGGCGCGATCACCGATTTCTCCTGCTTCATTATCGAAACGTTAAACAGTTCGTCGCCCTTTTTCACAATGTCACCCGGGTGCACATACATAATCCAAAGGTCGCCGGAACTGGGCGCGCCCACCTGATAGGGGTCGGACGGATCGGCTTTGGGCACACCTTTGCCCGCTCCACTTACGGGGGCGCTCATCTGCACTTCATAGCTCATCATTTCCGAGTCAAGCACATAGCGCACCACACAGGCACCCGACTCCTGCACCGGGGAAATGGAAATCAGGGTCATCTGATGCGGTTTGCCGTTCGAGTCAAAAAACTGCACCTCATCTCCCGGTTTCATCCCTTCAAACCATACATCCAGCGGCAGCTTGTTCGGGTCGCCGAATTTGGACCTGAACTTAATGGTCTTCACCGCATCGCCGGGGTGGTTAAGGTACATGATCAATTCCTCTTCCGTGGGTTCGCGGTTGATCAGTTCAGCCAACCCCTTGCGCTCGGCATCAATGTTCACGTCTTGTAATGATTTAAGCGGGGACGCCTCAGTGCGGGAGCGGATAGCGTTGCGGTATTCCGCTCCAAAAGCGCTCTGATACACCCAATCAGGCGGGAAGCCCAAAGGCAGACGACCGAACTTGCCCAACAACAACTCTTTAAATGCGTTGTTGCAATCGCGATAAATTTCCAAGCGGGCCAGTTTCATTTCAGGAGAAATTTCCGCTTCCGGGCGCCCGGCAACGTGTTTCAGCACTTCCAGCAGGAATTTAACTTCTTCGTCGCCGCCCCGCTTATAGGCGCCGGTAACTGCCAGAAAAGCGGTATTCCAGGTAATTTGTGATCCCGGGGTCACATCGTGGTAACGCACGATTTTCCGGGTACCGGCCAGAAATTCAAGCATATAGGGCAACAGATGAATGTAGCCCTGCTTCAAAGCGCCCTCCTGAGAAGAGGAAGTAGCCCCGCCCGGCATACCGTGTTCAACCACGTCGTAGTCCACTCCCTGGAAGTATGGCGCCACATAGCGATCGTAGTAAGGCATTATCTGTTTGAGCACAAAGTTGGTGCTGCGGATCATGCTCTTATTCAGATTGGTTTTCAGGCCAAGCTCATCTTCCATATATGCGGCTGTGGAAAGCACGTCTCCCTGCCCGTACCAGCGCACTGCCGCGCCGATGCTTACATCAATAATCTGAGCGCCGGCTTTGGCAGCCGCCCCTACCGCCGGCACGAACAGGCCATCGGTGAAATGGCGGTGATAGTGCAACACCAGCTCAGGCCAAGCCTTGCGTAATGCAGTAACCAGCTCGCTGATGAAGCGGGGCGGGCAGACCCCGGCCATATCTTTAAGTCCGAGAATGATTCGGCGGCTGGCCCGTCTCGGGTCCACTCCTAAAAGTCTGGCGCAATTGTTGATGATTGCATCGGCAACGCCCAGATAATGTTTTACGTCGAACCCATCCGCCCATGATATGGAAATAGCTGGCTCAAAAACTACGCTCTTGTTGTCCAGAGCCACTTCTGCAAACGGAAGCATGTTCTCATTGTGGTTCAGAAAGTCAAAGCAGCGCAACACCTGATAATGTTCACACACCATTTCAGCAGTCAGGCGCATCACGTTTTTCGGCTGGGGCTTATAGCCCAGCATGTTGGTGGAGCGCACCAGAATCTGTTTCAGGGTTTTGGGTGCAAGCCGGTTCCACTCGTCCGCCTCAGTAAAGGGATAGGTCATATTGGCAAGCATAGCCACATGGAAATGCGCGCCGCCGCCGTTTTCCAGCGAGAAGAAGTTGCAGTTGTCCAGATAAGGCGCAATCAGAGCATCTTCAGCCAGACGGAAGCGGTTGCTGGAGTTCGATTGCGTCCCGTCGCGGGTGGTGGTGTCGGTAAAATGCACATAGCCGCTGTCACGTACAAAATCGAGAAGAGCCTCTCTGTCTCCGCTGGGATAAGGAGAAGGCGTGTCGCGCAGTTCACGGGAAATAGATGGAAGCACCGGGTTAAACGCCATCATCCGGGGAGTTTCCACGGTGCGGTATTCACCTAACTGGACATAAGGGTTATAGCCCTTGGTGGAAATTTCCGCTACCAGCCGGGAAAGACGTTCTGCTTCCGGTTCCATATCGGTGTAGTGCAGAATTTCCGGGTGCTTGGCAATGAAGTTGGTATCAAAGTCAGCAGCTCTGAATTTGGGGTGTTTCAGCACCTGGCGGAAAAACGGAATGGTAGTTTTCAACCCGCCGATATAATATTCACGCAAGGCGCGGCTCATTATGGCAATGACTTTTTCCCAGTCGTGCCCGTAGGCCTGGAGCAGCGAGCCGGCGGAATCGTAATTAGAGGGGAATTCGTACCCGGCCGACAAGTTGGAATCCAGCCGCACGCCCGGACCGCCGGCTGAAACATAGCGGGTAATGGTTCCCGCATTGGGAGCAAACCCGTTCTGAGGGTCTTCACAATTGATGCGCACCTGCATGGCCGTATATACCGGGGTGGTATTGCTTTCGTTGAAGCGCAATTTGGCCCCGAAAGCCACGGCTATCTGCTCTTCCACCAAGTCGATGCCGTAACGGCATTCCGTAATGCCATGCTCAACCTGCAGACGGGTGTTCACCTCGATCAGATAAGGTTCACCGTCTTCGGCAATCAGAAACTCAACTGTACACAGGGAATAATAGCCTACCTCGCGCACCAGCAGCCGCGCATATTCCTTCAGGCGCTCGCGTAATTCCACACTCATGCCCGCCCAGGGAGAGGGGGTAATTTCTATCAACTTCTGGTGATTGCGCTGCACGGTGCAGTCGCGCTCGTCGAATGCGAAAATGTTGCCGTACTGGTCGGCAATAACCTGAATTTCGATATGCCGTACATTGGTAAGGTATTTTTCCACAAACAGGCTGGGATTGCCGAACGAGGCCTGGGCCATGACCGAAGCCTTGACAAAAGCATCTTCCAGCTCTTCGTCGGAATGGACCACAAATATGCCTTTACCGCCGCCGCCGCCCTCAGCTTTGAGCATAACCGGAAATCCGATTTGATGCGCCACGGCGCGGGCCTCTGCAATATCAACCGCCCCTTCCGATCCAGGCACCACAGGGACGCCAAGCCGCAAAGCCAGATTGCGCACTTCTACCTTATTGCCCAGCAACTTCATCGATTCAGCCGCGGAGCCGATGAAAATAATTCCGGCCTTCTCGCATTTGGCCGGGAAGGTTTCATCTTCTGATGCAAAGCCCCAGCCCGGGTGAATGGCTACAATGCCCATACGTTTGGCCAGGCGGATGATTTTATCGGTATCAAGATAGGCGGACGGCTCAGCTCCCAACAGCATCAACTCCTGAGCCGCCGACGCGGAAGGAGAAGTTTTGTCGATATCCGTTGCGGTCATCACCGCAATAGCGTCAAAGCGTTCCCGTATGGAGCGACAGATGCGCCGGGCCGGAATACCCCGGTTGGCCACCAGTATCCGCTTGCCTCTGACTTCTTCCAGAACCTGTTCAAACGTTTTCATCAAATCACCCTGAAAAAATATTTATGCCATATCGGCCCCGAAGCCTTCCCTGTCAAAGCTTTCATAACCGCGTGTAGGGGCAAACACCAAAGCAGCTTTGAAATTTGTGCGGTTTCAAATCGAAACCCCCTTCAGGCCGTTGATTCCGATTTACTTTGAGAAAAAAAGCACTATTCCCGCAAAGGACCAACACTCTGATAATCGGCACAGTTCACCGGGTAAACAGACCCGGAAGCAACCAATATTTCCCCTTTTTCTGTACCAAGACGCAACTCTGCGTTGGGGCCAAGCCCAAGCAATCTGCCGAAAAGGCCGTCTCCAACCAAGACGCGCTCCGGCTGGTGCAGGGCTGCCGACGCGGACGCCTGAGTTGCCGCATTATCCAACACCAAAACCATTTCTCCAAGGAAGGCAAGCTCCGGCTCAACTATAGCGGCGGTTATTTCCTTTCCAGCAGACAAGACTTCTGCTTCATACCAGAAACGCATCATACTCACAAGCACAAGCCACAGCCTTTGGGCAGAAAAATTTTGAATAAATCCACACTGTGCGGTCAAAGCGGCCATATTTCCGGCCGGTAAGGAAAAATCGGCCCGCAATTGCTCTTTCCCCGGCGAATGAAGCAGGTTGATCCCAATTCCTGCCATTAAATCAGTGCCCTTTTCCTCCAGCAAAATCCCCCCGATTTTATTGCCCTCCCACAGCAGGTCGTTAGGCCATTTCAGCTTCAGAGCGGTAACGCATCCATGAAGATACGGCCTTAAAACTTCCTGCAGCGCCTTCAGAACCAACCAGCCCACCTGCACAGCGGCAAAATCCCCCCGGAACCGGTCCGGAAGGCATAACGTCGCGTAAACATTGCCCTTACCGGAAATCCAGTGGCGGCGGAGCTGGCCGCGTCCGGCAGTCTGGTCTTCAGCCAATACGCTGTCCCACGGGCGCAAACCGCCTTGTCTGGCCAGATTCCAGGCCACATCCAGAGTTGAGGTGCAGGTTCCACAAGTGAAGATAGTCTGCCCGCCTGCACCGGAAGCAGCCTGACGGCCAGAAGCAGGCCTGGCATTGAGTGGAGTGGAGCCCGGACAGATTTGCCCGCTTTCAGTATCTTCAAGACTGATAAACCGGCAAGGATAATCTGATTTCATCGCACATTCTCCTGATAAAATTCAGAACCGGCCAAGAGGCCAAAGCAGACGGGGGAAAGTTCATGCATGCTCCGGGCGAACCGGGTGAACCGCGGCGCCAGTTCATTATATAAAGTTTCATACGAGGTGTATCTCAGCCGGATAAGCTGCCGACGCAAGGAAGCGAGCAGTTCGACAAACCCAGCCGCTTCCTGAAGTTCAAACTTTTCCGGCCAAGTAGCCTTGTTCACTGCGACTGCCGTCTCGGAAACAACCCGGCCGTCTTTGGTAAACACACCTCTGCCCGGCTCCGCGCCATCAGCCATAGCCTGGTAAAAACGCAGGCCCGGCCCCAAAGCCAAACCGCATCGCTTCAAAAACGCTTCCCGGACTTTATGAGTGGAACTTAACTGCCGCAGCCGCTCTGAAGCGCTGATGCCGTGCCGGGAAATTCTGTAGCGCACAAGCAAGTCAGGCAGATTATGGAAAGACGCTGCCGGATTAACCGCCAGCTTACACCACAAATCGTAGTCTTCAGCTCCAGGGTATTTCTGTGAATACTTCACAAGTTCAAAAAGCTTCCGCTTAACAGCCACTGCCGGATGCATGAATGCGTTCTGGAACAACAGCCTTGCCTTAATCCAGTTATTCTGTACTGGCATATGCACGGAAAACCGACGGCCGTCCGGACAGGCTATTTCTGCCCAACCGCCCAACACCCAGGTGTCCGGATGGACTTTCAAGTAAGCCGCTTGTTTTTCCAGGCGACCGGGTAAACACTCGTCATCGCTGTCCAGTCTGACTATCCAGTTGCAGTCTGCGGCTGCAATCCCTCGGTTCAAAGAATATTCAATGCCCCGATTCACGCCATTTTCAATAATGCAGATCCGGGAATCGGCAAAGCGCTGCACCAGCTCAACGCTGGCATCGCTTGAGCCATCGTCCACCACTATCAGATGGAAGTCCTGATAGGTCTGACTCAGGACAGATTGTACCGCTTGCTCAACCCAAGCAGCAGCGTTATACATGGGCATCACAACACAGAATTCAGGCATACATGGCTGTCCTTCCCGAACAAACGAACAAACATAGCTGAAGCACAGAGGCCGCGCCACCAACAGCCAGCAGTCTCACTGCGGCTGTGGCATATGCCGGTTTCATACTGTTTTCATCGGCAGTTCAAATCACTATACCTGCGTGTCTGGCGGCATGGCAGTTTATGCTCACCGCCACCGGCAATGAGGCGATGTGGGCCGGAGCAAACTCCACATTGACTTTAAGCGCGGTTATTCTGCCCCCAAAACCTTGCGGCCCTATGCCCGTGGCATTAACCACAGCCAGAAGCTCTTCTTCCAGGCGGGCGTAGCGTGGATCCGGGTGTATCTCATCAATACTCCGCAAAAGCGCGCGCTTGGCATTGATCATCGCCAGCTCACTGTCGCCCCCTACGCCCACGCCGATAACAAAAGGCGGGCAGGCTCCGGCTCCGGCCGCCAGCACCGCGTCATGCACAACCCTTTTTACGCCCTGAACACCATCAGCCGGCACCAGCATCCGCAGCATGCTTTTATTCTCACAGCCGCCGCCTTTGGGGCAGAGCACAATCTTCACCCGGTCGCCGGGTACCTGTCTTAAATGGATAATTGCCGGGGTATTGTCACCGCTGTTTTTGCGTTCAAACAGAGGTTCGTTCACCACCGACTTGCGCAGAAAGGCTTCTCCATACCCCCGGCGCACTCCCTCATTTACAGCCTCTTCAAGGCTCGCGCCGCTAAGTCGGACAGCCTGCCCCCAATCAACAAAGACCACGGCCAACCCGGTATCCTGACATAACGGCAACATCTTTGAACCGGCAAGTGCGGCGTTCTCCAGCAACTCCTGAAGAATGGCTCTACCCTGTGCCGACTCCTCCGCGTCGCGGGCCCGCTGCAAGCCGGCCAGAATATCGGCGGGCAGTGCGCAAGCGGCTTTTCCACAAAGCCCGGCAACGGCCTGAACAATTTCCACGCTTTTAATTTCACGCATGACAACTCCACGATCGTGAGCAAGCAGTTTAAAATTTCAGCTCTGTTGCAAAGGAAATATGATGCAAAATCAATAAAAGCATATGAGTTATATCGATGTCAAACAGGCCTTTTCCATACCACACTTATTGAAAACTGGTATAATCTATCCTGCTTGATGCCGGAGGCTGATTTCCAAACAAACCAGGCCTTGATTTCTGAAAGCCCGCTGACTGCCGCCACACATCCCGCCCACCAAGCACCCCACTGCCGGTAACCGGCTTGATTTCAAAATCTGATTTTCCGACTTTACAAGCAGCAATCCGTTCTTATTTTTGAAACGGAGATATTTTGCTAAAAGCGCGGCCCTTTGGTTGCCCGCTTGAATATCGATGAATGGAACCAATTATCTATTTATAATGAAGGGGTAACGAATGCACAAGCGTTTTTTAAGCAGCCTGCTGGCTGTAATGCTGTTTTCTGCAGCCGGTACTGGTTTGGCTCAGGCTCAGACGGTAGATGCCGGTCAGAGCAGACGCGCCTTATTCAACATCACCCTGCCGGACTTCACTGAGCTGGTGAAAAAAGCAGGGCCGGCCGTGGTCAATATCAGTACGGAAAAAACCGTGGAGCGGCGACAGGGCTCGCAATTTTTCTGGAACATCCCCAAAGGAACTCCGTTTGAAGATTTCTTCAAACAGTTTGAGCCGCCCGCCTCTCAACCTCAAACCAGGAAAGAGCGTTCGCTGGGCTCGGGATTCCTTATTTCGGAAGACGGCTATATCGTCACCAATAACCATGTAGTGGAAAACGCCAGCAGCATCACCGTAAATCTGGAAGGAGCAAACAACCGCCCTGCTTCCTTCAGTGCGGAAATTGTGGGCACTGACCCGGAAACAGACCTGGCTCTTCTGAAAATTGAAAGCGACAACCCCTTGCCCTATCTTGAATTCGGCAACTCGAAAAATCTGGAAGTGGGCGAATGGGTCATCGCTATCGGCAATCCGTTCGGACTGGACCATTCGGTCACCAAAGGCATTATCAGCGCTAAAGGCAGAAATATCCAGGCCGGGCCCTTTGACAGCTTCCTGCAGACAGACGCCTCAATCAACCCCGGCAATTCCGGCGGCCCGCTCATCGATATGCGGGGTAAGGTAATCGGCATCAATACCGCAATCATCGCTTCCGGTCAGGGCATCGGGTTCGCCATTCCCAGTAACATGGCCCAGGATGTAATCAATCAACTGCGCACAGATAAAACAGTAAAACGCGGCTGGCTGGGCGTACAGATTCAGAATGTGGACGATGCCACAGCCAAGGCCATGGGACTTTCCGAAACAACCGGCGCCCTGGTAGGCGAGGTCTTCCCCGGCGAACCGGCCGACAAGGCCGGAATGAAGCCCGGCGACATCATTATTGCCGTTAACGGAGAAACTGTTGTCGATAACTCTGACCTGCTGCGCAAAGTGGCGGCACTGAAACCCGGCACAGAAGTTCCGGTAAAGGTATGGCGCGATGGGAAAGAACTTACATTCAACCTGACTCTGGGCGCCCGCGACTCCGGCCTGAGCGCGCAAGGGGGCGCCCCCGGCAAACCCGGCGAAGGCAGTAAGGAAGCAACCTTGGGTATAAGTGTAAAACCGCTTTCCAAAGAAGAAGCCAAAGCCCTCGGCTATGAAGAAGAGGGCGGGCTGCTGGTTGTAGACGCTGCCCCAGACAGTCCGGCGGCGGAAGCCGGCCTGCGCGAAGGCGACATTCTGCAGACTGCCAATCTGCAAAAGTTGAGCAGTGTAGCCGATCTGCAGACAATCATTAAAAATGATGCCAAAGAAAAAGGCGCAGTAATGTTTAAAGTAGTGCGGCGCGGTCAGAGCTTTTTCCTGGCAGTGCCCCTGGACAAAAACAAATAAGCGCTGATTATGCCTCTCACGGGCGGGTTGACGGCAAAGCCGCTCCCGCCCGTATCAGCAGGAAGTCCCGCCGGGCGGCCATTTATGCTCCCCGGCATGTTTGTATAAGGAGTTTTTGTGCACAATACCCTTACCCCAAGAGAAATAGTATCGGAACTGGACCGTTTCATTATCGGACAAAATCAGGCAAAACGAATGGTTGCAGTGGCCATGCGCAACCGCTGGCGCCGTCAGCAGCTTGACCCGGCTTTGCGGGATGAAGTGGCCCCGAAAAATATTATTATGATCGGTCCTACCGGCGTTGGGAAAACCGAAATAGCCCGCCGTCTGGCCAAACTCTGCTCCGCGCCGTTTTTAAAGATTGAAGCTACAAAATATACAGAAGTGGGCTATGTGGGTCGCGATGTTGAATCCATGGTGCGGGATTTAATGGAAATAGGCATCAATCTGGTGCGGAAAGAGGAAAATGAAAAAGTAAAAACCCGGGCTTCTGAACGGGCAGAAGAACGTTTGCTCGATCTGCTTCTGCCCAAGGCCTCACCACCGCCCGCCCATGCCGGCTCCCACCCGGGCGCGGAGCAGCCGCAAAACGGCACGCGGGAAAAACTGCGCACGCTATTGCGGGAAGGACATCTGAACAACCGTGAAGTAGAAATGGAAGTGGAAACAGGTGGCCAGCAAATAGAGCTGTTCGCTATGCCGGGCATGGAAGACATGGGCTCGCAATTTCAGGATATGTTCAGTAAAATCATCCCCTCGCGTCGCAAGCGCCGTCGCCTGCGTGTGCAGGAGGCCTTTGAAATCCTGGTTGAAGAAGAATCTGAACGACTGATTGACCACGATAAAGTAGCGGATATGGCCCGGGAACGTGTTGAACAAACCGGCATCATCTTTATTGACGAGTTGGACAAAATTGCCACTTCAGGCGATAACCAACGCAACTCCGACGTTTCCCGGCAAGGAGTTCAGCGCGACCTTCTGCCCATTGTAGAGGGAAGCGCCGTAAAAACCAAATACGGCATGGTGCGCACTGACCACATCTTGTTCATAGCCGCCGGGGCCTTTCATTTCAGCAAACCGTCCGACCTGATACCCGAATTACAGGGGCGTTTCCCGCTGCGGGTTGAGCTTTCCGCCCTGGATAAAAACGATTTCTATCGTATTCTCACCGAACCGAACAATGCGTTGACCAAACAGTACTCTGCCCTGCTCGGCACGGAGGGAGTGAACATCGAGTTTACCGACAGCGGCCTGAAAGAAGTGGCTGAAATAGCTGAGTTCTCCAACCAGGAAATGGAGAATATCGGGGCCCGGCGTTTATACACCATTCTGGAAAAAATTCTGTCGGATATTTCTTTTGATGCCCCGGACAAAAGAGGGGAAAGAATAGTTGTGGATAAAGCTTATGTACGGGAGCACATGGACGATGTGCTTAAAGACAAGGATTTGAGTCAATACATCCTGTAGTCTTTGCAGGTATAAGCAAACATTTAAATTAACCTGATCCCAAGTAAAGCGAGCCCCCAAAGGGGCTCGCACATAATATTAAGCAATTAATTGGTCAGTCAGCTTATTACTTGCTGGCCCGGGACTTGGAAGAAGAGCTACCGGATTTGGAGCTGGAGCTGTCGGACTTGGAACTGCCGCTCTTGCTGGAAGACTGACTGTTATTCTTAGTATATTGGTTATGACCTTCTGGATTGTTGGATTTGTTAGTAGGCATTATTTTCTCCATCAAATTTAAGGGTTAAAGGTTAACTTAATTTAATATAAATAATACTATATAGACGAATGTCAACAATATTCATAATGTTTTCATATCATAAGGATGCATGCACAAAAATGGAATGCAGACTCTATTCACTTAACAAAAACTTATGAAATAGGAGTTTGCCCCCTTGGCATAATTCCCAAAATAGTATAAATAGATTTTTCTTGGGGACGTAGCTCAGCTGGGAGAGCGCGGCGTTCGCAATGCCGAGGTCGTGGGTTCAATCCCCATCGTCTCCACCAATTTTCATCTCCGTAAAGTCCCGTAACGCCTCAAAAGCCTTGCGGGACTTTGCTTTTACGAGATTTCATTGTCTCACGCAATCCCGTAAAAACCCTTGACATCTCTATTTTGTGACGGTATTTTTGACGGTATTCCAGCAGCCGAAATTTCAAATACCGTCATTTTTGAAACCTTTATCCCCTAAACATTTCCGGGGGTTGACGGTATCCCCCCAAAGAAGAAAGACAAAATACCGCCATGAAACTAACCGATACCGCCTTAAGAACCATTAAACCCACCGGCAAACCGCAAAAGCATTCTGACGGCGGCGGGCTGTACCTGTATATTTCCCCTTCCGGCGGCAAACTCTGGCGCATGGATTACCGCTTTGAAGGCAAACGGAAAACATTAAGTTTCGGGCCATATCCGACCATAAGCTTGAGAGACGCGCGTAAGTTGCGAGATGAGGCGAAAGATAAACTCATTAAAGGCATTGACCCAAGCGCGCAAAAAAAGGCCGCTAAAGCCGCTTTAAGATTTGAAACGGAAAATGGCTTTGAAGCGGTTGCCCGTGAATGGTTCGACAAGCATAAAGAATCATGGGTTGAGCACCACGGCAAAAAAATAATTGCCCGGCTTGAGAAAGATATTTTCCCACTGTTAGGCGCAAAACCAATAATGTCGATTACCGCACCCGAACTTTTAGAAGCGTTGCGACGGATTGAAAGCCGAGGGGCCGTTGACACCGCTCACCGCGCTCTGCAAACCTGTGGGCAGATATTCCGCTACGCCATTGCCACAGGCCGGGCCGAGCGCGATGTTGCGGCTGATTTGCGGGACGCTCTGGCAACGGCAAAACCTGTCAACTTTGCCAGCATCACGGAACCGAAAGCCGTCGGCGTATTACTTCGGGAAATAGACGCTTACCCCGGCAACTTGGTTGTCAAGGCGGCTCTGCAAATAGCTCCATATGTTTTTGTGCGTCCCGGTGAATTGCGCAAGGCTGAATGGACGGAATTTGACCTTGAAGCGGCTGAATGGCGCATACCGGCCGCCAAGATGAAAATGAAGGAAGTGCACATCGTGCCGCTTGCCCGGCAAGTTGTGAATATTCTTAAGGACTTGCGGCAATATACCGGACATAGCCGCTTTTTGTTCCCAAGTATGAGGGCGAACTCCGCTCCGATTAGCGATGTCACCCTGCTCGCCGCTCTCAGGCGCATGGGCTACGACAAAACAGAAATGACAGTGCACGGCTTCCGCTCCATGGCCTCTACCCTGCTTAATGAAATGGGCTACAACCGTGATTGGATTGAAAGGCAGCTTGCGCATGGTGAACGGAACAGCGTTCGGGCCGCCTACAACTATGCCGAATATCTGCCGGAACGCCGCCGGATGATGCAGGAATGGGCAGATTATCTTGATGAGTTACGGACTGTGAAGAATTGATTTTTCATTTTCGCCAGTTTCAACAAAGTTAATGACTGAAGAGAGGCTGTATAAATGGATTTTAAACTGCGTATCGAACGCTATGAAGCCCTTTTAGAAGAAAAAAAGAATTTGCCCAAACAATATGCAGTTCCTTCCCCTGAAGGGGTTGACGACTTTTTGATGTGGGAATGTAATTACATTAAATCGTTGCCAAAAGACAAAATACCCTCAAAGATAAAATTGCTTGCACAAAGTAAAAGATATTCGCCTATAGTGAGTTTTAAAAGGTTAGAAGACAATGAAATTGATTACAGCAAAAGACCTGTCAGGATAAATAAACGGGAAGTGTACAGACTTTATGCTGATAAAATCCCCTTGTTTAACCTACATTCCATTTATGGCATTCCTCTTGTTGCCGTTCGCGCACTTGTTGAAGAACAAGCCTTAAATTGTGAAGTTTTTTCCGCCTGTGCACCTGAAATAGACAGCAAAACAGGGGAGCTTAAAGCGCGCTTATGCCTGACCGTAAACAAGTCGGAGTTGCTACAACTGGAGAACGAAAGAAAGGAACTTAAAGAGCTCAGAGAATACACTGAAAAATATATGGAAAAAAGAAGACTCGAACGGTGGGAAAAAGAGAGAGAGATTTATGAACGCATTGAGCACGAGAAAGAAGCAATAACGAGAGCAATAACAAAAAGGATACTTCGGCCCATTAAAGAAACATTTGGGGATAGTGCGGAATTTTTCCATTTTCTTTTGTCTGTAGCGGAAAACGGGCTGTTGTCGGCACCAACGTTATTGAAAGAAAAAGCCACCCGCATTGCCGAGCTTGAGGCGCAACTTGCCGCCGCTGAGGAGGCGGCCAAAAGAAAAGAAGTGCAAGCCGTCGCGGAGCCGGACACAACGGTAAAAGCCGCTAAATGGGAAAATTCGGTATCGGCCGCTTTCGATTTGTGGAATGAAATTTTTCAAGGGAATAAAAATAGCTGGACGCGTGATGAGTTCACAACTGCCCTTGCCGAGAAATACCCGGATTATCATACCAAAGTGCTTGCGCTTGCATGGAACCGTTTGCCTGAAAAGTACAAGCAGGGGCCGGGCCGCCCTAAAACATGTGAAAACCCTAAAAACCCTTAACACTATGGAATTACTGATTTTTTAGGGTTTTCAGGCCTGATACCTCTTCCTTCCATTTCATTTCTCACCAAAATCATATTTTCTTGTCGCCTTAAAACCTAACGCCTACAAGGTGTTGAGGGTTTTTAGGGTTTTTGAGTTTCCGACTATTTAGGGTTTTACCCGTTTTTTTCCTTGCCACGCGGCATATAATCCCCGGTAATCTTAAAAATTACCGGAGGTTATCTTTATGCAAAGCACTACATCAAACAGCCGGGCTGTGCGGGCAAAGGAAGCCGCCGCATTTCTGGGTATCGGCAAGTCCACGTTTTGGCGTTGGGTAAAAGAGGGACGCATTCCCAAGGGCATCAGTCTAAGCTCCAGGGCAACAGTATGGCGGGTTGAGGAGCTGGAGCATTTTCTGAACCGGTGTGCAGCCGGGAAAGAGGGCCGGGCATGAATGTCCGGCCTGAAACAGAAAACCCCCGGCGTGACAATCGGGGGTTTACGATAAAAGAATCGCTTGAGGCGATGAGGGAACTTTACCCCGGCTCAGGCATTCATGTCAAGCCTTTCGGCGGGCCGTGCGAAGATTGTCTGTATTTCCGTCAGGTAACCCGCAACGTGCGCCTGTCTTCAGGCAAGACGGTCAAACGTCCGGCCGCGTTCTGCCATTTCAGCGGCGAGGCTACCGGCCGCAACAAGAGCTGTGAGTTTTTCACCCCGAAGCGGAAAAGGGGGGGAACGATGCTTGAGCACATCAAAAAAGCTTTTGAAGTTGAGGGATTGTCCGCTATCGAGAAGGTCACATTGATTGCGCTTGCTGATTACGCGAATGAAGAAGGCGTTTGTTGGCCCAGCCATAAAGCATTGATGAAGAAAACGGGCATCGGTAATAAAAAAACTCTGTGGAAGTCGCTGGCCTCTCTGGAAAACAACGGCTTGCTAGAAATCAACAAGGCCGGGCAAAATGAAAAGAAAACGGCTAACATCTATAAGCTTTTTGTTGGAGATAGTGACTTTAGTAGGTGCACTTTTAGACGGTCTAAAGTTAGACGGTCTAACTTTGTCGATTTAGTAGGTACAAAAGTGCACCCCGAAGCTACTATAGAAGATACTAGTATATATACCCCCTCCCCCCTTGAAGGGGGAGCGTACGAGTTCGGAACCGACGAAGCTTCCCCGGAACCGGAACTCACCACCCTCACCGGAACCTTTCCCGTCGATGAGCGACCGACCCCAGTCCAGCAGGAACCAACCGGTGGAAGCGATGAAACCAACCCTCTCACGGAAGCTGAAAACGACGATTTGGAAAAAAAAACGCTTCCAGGGGCATTTTAAGGCACGATAATCGTTCCGGCATAGTTGTCCATACCAAAACCGCAAATTGTGTCTTAGAAGGGCAATCAGAGGCCTTAAACGATGCGTTGCTGGCTTGTAGTGAGCAGGGTGAGGCATCGAAAGCCGTTTCAAGGCGTAAATCGAAACGAAAAGACGCCTGTCCGTTTAAGGCGATTACCGAATTGTTCCACGAGAAATTGCCGATGCTTCCCAGCATTGTCGCCCTGTCGGAAAAGCGAAAGAGGCTGGTTAACGCCTGCTGGAGCGGCATTATTCGCGAGCGTGTCAAAGCTCTTGGCAGGCCAGACACGCAGGAAGAGCGGCTGGCCTATCTCGCCGACTTTTTCGACGCCGTGTCGGGAAGTGATTTTCTGACTGGGCGCGGCCGCAATTGGAAAGCCAATTTTGACTGGCTGTTCAACGAATCCCACTTCCTGAAAATCGTGGAAGGCAATTATGCAAACTGCGACTGACAGCTCCAAACAGGCTTTGGATTATCTGCATGGCGGGGAAACTCATTTGCTTGAAAGCGTCATGCGTTTTGCCGGCAAGAAACAACCGGACGTGGACGGCATTCGAGAAGTGCTTGCGGCCTACCCGCCGTCAAAGTGGCTGAACGTTTCCTGCAAAACGGCCGGGCTTGAAGCTCAAAGCTTGCTGGACAGCGGCATTGCCCCAACGCCGTATGAGCTGGGCAAGCGGATATCCAACCGGCCTGAATGCAGCGCACAATGGCTGGCTGAAATTGCCACAACCCAAACCCATCTCAACCCGACAACCGCGACGATTGCCGCTCGCGAACTGAAGCAGCTCAGTTTCAAGCTTACGCAATGGCCGCTGATATTGGCTGAGCTCAACCAGACGATTTATTCCCCGGACGTTTCCCTTGCCCTGCTGGCCGACAAGCTCAAAACTTTCGGCGAGGATTGCGCGGCGGCGGATGATACGCCGGTTGAGGAAGACCAAGACCCATTCAGCGATTGGTTACAGGAACTGGAAGCCGGGCCGCCGCAACTTCTGAAAACCCCCTGGAGCGGGCTTGATGCAACGCTTGGCGGTGGCGTTTCTCCGGCCTCTCTGGTGGTGCTGGCCGCCCGCCCGGCGGTAGGCAAGAGCGCGCTTGCCCTGAATTGGGCCTGGAATGCGGCGGCCTTAGGGCGAAACGTTGTATTTTTCAGCCTGGAGATGAAAAGCGGGGAGCTGAACATCCGTTTGTTCAGCAACCTGTCGGACTTACCCTTGAAAATTTTCAAATTCAAGCTTTCGGCTGAAGAGTTTAAACGGCTCTACGCAACCAAGCAACGCTTTGACCGGCTTGCAGGCGGGCGTTTTCACATCGTCGATGATTTCGGGCTGGATATCGAAAAAATGCGCTCCATTTGCCGTCTGAGGGCGAAAATCGCCCCGTTGGGCCTGGTTGTCGTCGATTACCTGCAACTGATGCGAGCCGACCCGAAAATCAGCAACCGGGAGCAGCAGATAGCCGCTCTTTCCCGTGGGTTGAAAATGCTTGCCGGTGAGTTTGACTGTCCCGTGCTCTGCCTGTCACAGCTCAACCGGCAGAGCGAAGCGGAAGACCGCGTACCCCGTGCGTCCGACTTGCGGGAATCCGGAGCCATTGAGCAGGACGCAGATGTCATTCTCATGCTGCACCGGGAAAACGCTTTGGTTGAGGCCTGTCAGGAAATCGGGTTAACCGACGAGCCGCTACAAGCATTCGTAGCCAAAAACCGAATGGGACCTACCGGGAGCTGCATGTTGCAATACCGAAAAGAAGTGCAGCGCATAACCGACCCCGATGAAGACTTCCGAAGCCGGGTTGCGGCCTGTAGGGAGAATCTGAAGGCGAAAAGCGGCAGGCGGAAGCTTTGATTGCGACATGTCGTTTAATGCCCCTCATTGCCCGTTTAAGGCACGTTTTTCGATTTGGCATGAAGGAATGCTAAAACAGCAATCGTGCCCAAGAATGGCAACTAGAGGCCTTAAACGGCGTGTGGGTTAAAACAAGGGGCGCAACGGGCGTGTGTCGGTTGCGTCCCTTTCCTTTTGGAGACGGCCGGGAAAGTCAACGGCATAGTCAACACCGTTGACCTGAAAAAAAGCCGCTGTTGACCTGGTCAGCAAGGCGAAAGTTAACAGCATAGTTAACACCGTTAACCCCAAAAAAAGTGAACACTACGCGCGCGCGTGCGCGAGGGGAGAGACCCACAGCCGCAACCAATATCACCAGTGGTGGTTGTGAAAACGCCGTTAAATTGATTTGAGTTGATTACAGTTGGTTTAAATCGATTATACCCGACATGAAACAGGAAGCGTGGACGAAGCGGGGAAGCGCAACCGCCTGAAACGATTTTTACAAAAAAATCTTGGCGAAAGAAATTTCGTTTGCCGGAGCACGGTCACAGGGTACGAAGCTCTGAACTTTTGACTGCCCCCCTAGCTGCTTAGTCTGGACTGGGCCGGGTACGCGTGGTGGAGAGGGACGGCGAGCCGTGGTTTGTGGCTAAGGATGTGTGTGATGCACTCGGGTATCAATGGAACGGAAATGCAAGAATTGCTCATGTTCCTGAAGAGTGGAAAGGGGTCACATCGGTTGTTACCCCTGGTGGGAATCAAGAAATGGCAACGCTTTCCGAGCAGGGGCTCCTTGCCTTATCAAAAATGGCTGGCGGGTGAAGTTGTGCCCGCAATCCGCAAGCACGGCATGTATGCCCCCCCGCGCACGATAGAGGCCATGCTGGCCAACCTGTCAGGATTTTTGACAGGTTCCGCTTTAAGCGCGCATCATGGCCCGGCTTGTTGCGCGCGCAACAAGTTCTTCCCCTGCAAGCCGAAAAAAGGGTACCCTGATTGAGGATACCCTGATTAACCGTAAGCCGCTCACAGGCTACCTGAGAAAAGCCAACAGCCCTGTCATCAACGCCATTTGGGCAAAGGCCAGCCCGATAATCCATTTCAACAAGTCGTGCTTGGTTGCTTCAATCTTGGCGTCCAGCTCGTGGACTTTTGTTTCTATCTTGGCCTCAAGGTCAAGCCTGTTTTCCTCAATCCGCGCTTCCAGGCGCATGATGTCGGCTTGCTTGGCCAAGTCCTGCACCGCGAAAACTTCTGCAATCACCGCCTTTTGCGCTTCCGTGAAAGCTTCCGCCTGCTCTTGGGGCATTCCCGCTTCTCGTAGGGCCTTGCTGTAATTCAACGTATCAAACGTAACACCGTTCATCTTCCTACCTCATGCGATTGATATAACCATTTTGTCCGGCACTGTCCACACAGCAAAGGTGCTTAGGCCTGGTGGTTTGTGATGCTCATTTTCGGACTGTTTTTGGCTCAGAAGTGGTAAAAATTTTCAGGACACCCCTTTTTTGCGCGTTTTTAAAATTATGAATGTCTCACTTCCAAAGCGCATTTTTAATGTAACCCATTGTAATTCCAAGATTTACCACTTTTGAATTTATTGTCTCGTAACGGGCATTATGTAAACTTTGTATTTTCCACTACTATTCATCTAATAAATTTTTATATTCTATCTTGACACATTTAATAAAAAATGTTACCACTGTCAATCAAAAAAAAAAAAAAAAAAAAAAAAAAAAAGAGACCCCCCCAAGCAAAAAAAGAAAACAAACCAGACCCAACCAACGCACCCGCAACAACAGGCAGCAAAAAAGGAGCCCCACCAAGC
>CALUZB010000026.1 GCA_944325195.1 uncultured Desulfovibrionaceae bacterium
CCAGGAATGGATGAAGGGCAGCGCGCACCGGGCAAAAATGTGGAACGGCTCGGAGTTGCGCACAGATACAGTTGAACATCATATAGAAGACATGCTGGCCGCTGAACTGATTGAGGCCCTGCAATGAGCGGGGAAATAATCTCTTTTACCGAAGCGCTGAAGCAATCCGGGCTCAAACCGCTCCAGTTCTGCCGGGCAGTGGAGAAACTTACCGGGGCGAGCTATTCGCCCACCATGCCCAGCCGCTGGATTCACGGCATTCACGCGGCCCCTCCGCCGGCAATAGCCCTGGCGGCATTGCTTGGCCGCCTGCCCCCGGAAGAACGGGCGGCCTTGACAGCCGGGCCGCCGCGCAAGAAATACACCCGCAAACGACAATCCGGGACTTGTGTAAGCCGTCACGGAAAATGAGAAAGGAAGGCAGAAATATTTGAAATTTATCAGGGGGATAAGCCCTGTTTCGGGTAAGGACTTTGTAACGACTAAAAGGCGGTGGACGCCGCCTTTTTTGGGGTTGTGGGGATTGGCCGGATTTCCGCAATCCCGGCTTATCATTTTGTGATGTATGCCGAATTCGCCGCCTTATCTTATTCCCCTTCCCGGCGCAATTCCATAATCACCCCGGTGCGCGGGTTTTTCCAGGCCAGGTATCCCAGGTAATCGCCCTCAACCGGTTCGGTGAAGCCGTTTTCCCCGGCGTACGAGTTGAAGGCAGCCCAGAGGGGGTTCATGACTTTCCCGGCCAATTTAAAGTTTTTGGGACGGGAGCCGCAGTTGCCGTCGCGATATACACGGAATATGGTATGGGTTTTCATTTGCTTCTCCTTGTTGGGTTTTATCGTTTGCGTCAACTGTGTGTTCGCTCTGTCCGCAAACAATTGCAAGTGAATTTTGCGAATATTTCCAACAAGTTAAGCCAAAATAAGGGCGGGTGTTTCACCGCCCTTTTTCATTATATATCAGGTTGCATCGGGCCAACATCAGGTCAGCTCCGTGCTGTAATTGCTGATAAACAGCTCCCCGGCGGGAACGCTTTTGCGGTTGCTGCAGGAGTATCTCGTCCGCACCTCCTCAATTGGAAACTCCCGGAAAGTCTCCCGCACACCGGGGGTGTCGTTCAGGCTGAGCAGGAATTTCCCCTTAAGCCCGGCCAGTTGCTCGGCCAGTTTCGTAAAGTCTTCCCGGCTGAAAACCCCTGCTCCGTAGTAATCCTCACAGTCCCAGTAAGGCGGGTCGATATAAAAGAAGGTATCCGCCCCGTCATAGCGGGCAATTACCTCGGAGTACGACAGACACTCCACGTTTACCCGGGCCAGGCGCAGGTGGGCGGCGGATAAAGATTCTTCAATGCGCAACAAATTAAACCTGGGGGCGCTGGTTATGCCGTAACCGTAACTGGGGTTAACAATCCGCCCCCCAAACCCCACCTGATGCAGATAATAAAACCTTGCCGCCCGCTGGATATCGGTCAGGGTATCGGGATTGGCCGCTTTCAGGCGCTCAAACTCGTCGCGGGCCACCAGGGCCCACTTGAAACAGCGCACAAATTCCTCCAGATGCCACTGAACGCAGCGGTAGAGGTTAACCACGTCTTTGTTGATATCGTTGATTACCTCAACCTTGCTTTCCGGTTTGCGGAACAGCACCCAGGCCGCGCCCGCGAAAGGCTCACAATAACAGGTGTGGGGGGGGATGCGCTCAATAATCCGCCTGGCCAGCAGACTTTTACCGCCCGTCCAGCCCGCCAGAGGCGGACGGATGAACGGGGCCGCGCGGTTAAAATTCGGTTTTTCAGTTTCAGGCATAGAGCCTCCTTGATGAGGCTCTATGCCTTCTGGTTATGCGGTCTGGCCGCTGGTTATCCGATTGATGGTCTTGCAGCGCGGACATTTAATCGCAATGTCCACGACCTCGCCTTTAAGCAGCAGGCGGCCGCACTGGCCGCAGCGGATTTCCCTTTCCGGTTGCTTTTCGGCTCTTGGCATTGGGAACCCCTTGTGTTTCAGGCCGTTCGCTGTTACCTTTTTCCCGTCCCGCGCGTGGACTAAAGGCAGCGGATCGAACCGGCGCGTTTACCCCGCGCCGGGGGCCGTGGGCTGTGCCCCCGCACAGCTCGGTGGGGCGCTCACACGCCCCGCCTGCCTACTTTTATACTTGAGGTTTATATGATGAATGCTACTATTGGAGCACTTACTTCATCCAACTATATTCTAAACTATCTATTTACTCATCTAATGGAAATAGCCACGTTTATGTTGGCTGTATGTACTTTCTGGATGGCAGTTATAGCCAGAAGGGCAAATAAAATCTCCGAGCAAACACTTAAATCCATATATAAGCCGAACGTCATTGTTCATATAGAGCAAGGACAAATGGCTCCAACGCTTCTTTATTTAGTCATTGAAAATTTTGGGAATGCCCCGGCACACGATATAAAGTTTTCAAGCTCAATCCCAATTCCACATCGTGCGGTAGACGATAAAGAAATCAAATACATGACCAGCGGCCCCATTATCCAGGGAATTCCTTTTATGTCCCCTAACTCCAAATTCAAAATCCTTTGGGGAAGGTTAATATATCTAGAAAAAGCACTTAATAAAAAAGCATTGGAAATCAGATGCACATTCAAGAACCAATATGGTGAAATGATTGAAACCTTATCTGTCTTGGAAGTATCATGCCTAATGACCATTGATGCAGCCAGAGAACCTCTTGCAGAACTTGCCACACAGATTCGAATATTTAATAAGGATCATCTTCCCATTATCAAAGCCATGATAACGAAGAAGGCATTAAAATGATGATTCCGGGAGCAGATACCCCGCCTGCCCGCTGAAGCGTTTCCCTCACAGCCCGGCTGATTGCAACTGACCCGGCCCGGCCGTTATAATGGCCGGGCCGGGCTTTTCTGAAAAATCACTATCTGATTGTCAAACATCTCAATCTCAGCGGATATGCCCGCAGGAGCGGCAGACCCACCCAACGCCGGGCACAAGGTACATGCGGTGGCCGCAGTTATCGCAACTCATACTCAGCTCCAACCCGGTAAATCAACCCTGCCGGGAAAATCACGTCCAGGCCCTGACCGGCCCGCTGGTTATCATTATATATATAGCCCTTGAGCGGGTTGCGCTCCCAGACATAATCATTGCCGCGGCTTTCCGGCGGGGCGAAACTCCCGGACAGCGCTTCAATTTTCGGGGGGAGCCCCAACGCCAGATATTTCCTGTCCGCCGGGCAGTCATATGTGCCTTTGATTGCGGCTGACGCGAGCAGGTGAAGCGTGTAGTCGCTCCACTCATCATTCAATTCCTTCTTCGGTACAGCCCCGCCTGCAGCCGCCAATAGCCGGATATCGGCGTTATAGCCGCCGTGCCGCCTGTAGGCGACTTTAAGCGCACCCCGGAACCAGCGTGAGCCGGTAATCCGCTCTCCCACAAAATTAACCAGGGCGCGGCTGTGGGTGTTGTGGGCGGAAAGCATGTACACCC
The DNA here is from genome assembly GCA_944325195.1 of uncultured Desulfovibrionaceae bacterium. Lineage (GTDB taxonomy): Bacteria > Desulfobacterota > Desulfovibrionia > Desulfovibrionales > Desulfovibrionaceae > RGIG1962. The sequence goes on from CALUZB010000026.1 coordinate 3,492, forward strand.
GCCCAACGAAAATCTGGGCATCCGGGCAGGTTAAAAGCAGTGAGGGCGACAGCAAAATCATCATCAGCCGGTATGCAACCTTGTATTTAATTTTGCCGGTCAGCGCATGGCCCAAGGCCAGCCAGGCCAGGCACATCAGGATTTCCTCGCTGCCGCAAATCCACCAGAAGCGATATACATGCCCGCGCCCGAAAAGCCGCTTGCCCCTGTCGGCGGACGAGAGCAGCATCGGGAAACCTTCCCAGCTCGCCCGTTCCCAAACTTTGGCCAATCTTTCCCGCTCATCCGCCGTCATCCGGTCAAGGTTGCCGTACACGCCAAGGAGAAATCCGGAAAGCATGTCCGTGGAAAAATCCGGAGTGTACGCCGGATAGGGCTCGCGCAGATTGCGCTTGAGGTTGCCGTTGTCGTCAACCAGGCGCATCAGCTTGCCCCATTCCGTTCCCGGCCGCACATACGCCAGCATGCCCATAAATTTAGCGGAATCATCGTCCAGGCCGTATTTGAGCCGGTCAAGGGGCTGGTACAGTGCGTTGGCCCGGTCAAACAGCTCCGTCTGATTTATCGGGTTGTTCGCTCGGGGCGGAGTGATTTGCGGCGGACACCACAAAAAGCGTATGGCAAATCCGATAACGCAGCGCAACGGCTGCAATACCAGGGCGTCAAAAACCAGCAGCAGCACAAATTTCCACATATCCGCCCCCTAATCAGCAGCCGGGCCTTCCAGCCCGGCCAGCTCCAGGCGCAGGGCAGAGGCTTCCCGTTCCAGCTCCGTGTAGCGCGCCTCGTCTTCCGCAGTGGCCGTTCCAGCCAGCTTGGCACGCAAGGGGCGGATTGAGGCGGCGTCAATCTCCTGCAGTTTTCCCCGGATTTCGGCAGCCCGCTTTGCGGCCGTCTCTTCCGGTGTGGGTTTTGGCGGCGTGCCGCTGAAGCCGTCCGGCAAGGGGCCGAGCTCGCTGATAGTGTGAGGGCGGCTGTTCAGCCAACCGGCCTCACCGCGGTGGTCTTCCTTAAGCTCCCAGGTGGAGCCGTTCCAGACGGCGACAAATCCCGCCTCCGTTTCCGGCGGCGCAACCGGGGTGGCGTCCAGGCAATCGGTAATCGGCGCGCCGTTCGGCCGGGTCTGGGCCGGACGGTTGCCCAGATAAACGCCGCTTTGTAAATCGAAAATGTACAATTTAGTGGACATTATGCGTCACCTCCGGTTTGGGCGGGTAAGCCCATGTAGATACATGTTGGTTGGGCGACGTTAACCGGTCTCACAGATACTAAAGAATAGCTTAAAGTTGCCGGGCCGGACATATCGGCATCCACGCCGAACCCATTGGGAGCGTTCGCATAATCAATATACGGGGGTTCATGTTCCAGTATATGCGGCCCCCCGAATTCGTTCGGCCCTACTACCGCCTGGTATATATCCCGTGCGCTGATTTGCGTGGCCTTTTGCTTGGTTCCCGCTGCGCGGCCTACATCTACATCCGCTTGCCCCGGCGCCCAGTTTCGCATAAAGTACCCGCCCAGGCGGGGGGTGTAGAGGCCGGTTCCGACCTCGTTCATGACCCACTTGCCGGGGTTGGCGGCAATGGTGTCGGCAGTGGCATCGGCGGGCAGGGTCATGCCGGAAAGGCCGCCGCTCTGGTACACTTGCGCAAACTCGGGCCAGTCGGCAAACAGGGCCAGGCTCCCGTCGGCCCAGACGTGATTGGGGGGCAGAATGGTGCTTCTGCACCAGCGGGGCGCGCCGATGAAGGATTGGCGGAAGGTGTCGAGATCGTCCAGGGGGACGATTTCACGGCGCAGCATGGGGCCGTAGCCGTTGTTATCAAACAATCGCCGAAAAATGCCGGGAAGACTCATACAAACCTCTCACAAAAATTTATTTGCTGCGGACAAGAATATCCCTGTCCGTGGATATTTCGATATTCCAGATAATTTTATCTGACGGGGCGTCGGTTTCTCCCACTTCGGAGTATTGCCCGCCCTGCATGCAGGCCGCGCCGTCCAGATAGACCTCAAGCTGGGCGCCCCCCACTACATAGGCGGGCACTGTAAACTCCGCGCCCGCCGGGATGGCGGCGGCGCGCACTCCTGAAAAAGAGCGCAGTTCCGCCGCCAAGCCCACGTCGCGAAAGGAGCGGGGCAGCACGCCCAGCAAATTACCGTCAGCGTCCAGGACATTGTACACGTTCATCACCGCTCCCTCCGCTTGCAGTTAAACCGCTTCCACTTTCTGCAGGACAATCCCGCCGGGGTGCATATCAGCGGGGATGGGCTCGCCCGCTTCCAGCACGACTACCTGACGCCCGGAATAGTAGGTCTTGCCGCCGATGGTCACGGTTCCGGCGGCTTCATCCAGCACAATCCCGTCCAGCAGGGCCTTGTTGGCGTGCTCGTGCTTCTTGGCCACTGCGTCCTGCACCGCTTCCGTGCCCTGCACGTTGCCCCACTGCACTACCACGTCCATGCTTTCGGTCTCGGCGGTTTTCACCCAGCCGGTTTCAGTGCTGACGTAAATGTATTGGGCCGCGCCGCTATTGACTGTGGCGTCGGCAGTGGCGTCAAGCACCCAGACCTGGTCGCCCGGTTTCATCCCGGTGAGGGCGTCGCGCTCGGCAATGTCGGCCACCACCTGACAGCCGGTCTGGCCGGAAACGGCCGATTTAACGGCTGTAAGTTCGGACTCCACAGTGGCGCCGGAAGCGGTGTGCACCGCATCGGCACGGGTTTTGATGGCGATGACATTGCCCTGGTAGTCTTTGGCGTCATACACAGGGGCGTTCAAAATGGGGTTGGTATCAGGCATAGTTTACTCCTCCCCCTTGCAGGGGCGTTAAGGTTATTCCGCATCCGGCCCGGCCAGATAGGCGGCGCGCACGGCCACGGAGTTAAGTTGATTTTCCAGCGCGTTTACCCGGGCGGTAAGCCCGGTGGCGGTTTCCGGCGCGTCGTGCAGAGACAGGGCGTCGGAATGGCCGCGGATTGAAATTTCGAATTCACTGCCCGCCGGGGCGTTGAACAGCAGCCGCAGGGCGCGGGCGAACCCGTCGGCATCGGCTTCGGCCTCCGCAAACTGCGCCCCCTGATGGCAGTTAACCCCCTCAAAGGACAGGCTTACCGCGCTGTGCCCGGGGATATAGGTCAGTCCTTCCGGCAGCGGGAGCGGCTCCCCGGCGGCAACCGCCGTCTCCAAAGTCCAGCGGGCCCGACGGGTATGGCGCAACGCCTCAACCAGGGCGGAGAGCAGCAGATATTCCTGGCGGGTGGCGTAGCCGTCGTCCGCCACTTCAATGTGCAGTTGCGCGTCCGTGCTCTGGATAATCGGGATTGTCAGCTCGTGGGTGATGGTCTGGCCGTCCTGGGGCAGCATTTTGTAATAGCGGCCGTGATTGGCGTAGGCGTAGAGGACTTCTTCCGCCTCGCCTTCCAGGCGGCCGATTACGCCCAGTTCGTAAATCCAGAACCCGCCTACGTCCGCCGGTAAGGTGGCGTGCAGCAAAGTCACTTTTGGGTCGTTCGCGTCCCGACTGCGGGCGTCGATGGGGCGGCGGCAGACCTCATGCACCAGGGCGCTCACGCCCGGTTCCGGGGTTACCGCCTGTAAATTCGCGTCGCCCACAACAATGTGGGTGAGCACAACGCCCTTGCCGGTTTCCAGGGCGCGGGCTTCCAGGGCCGCGCCCGCATCGGTTAATACCGCGAAATACTTAGGCGCCTCAGACATATTCTGCTCCAACACGGGTTGAGGTGATGCCGGTCACTCCGGCCGGATTACGCCGGGAGAGTGCCGGACGGCAGGGCGGAAAATACAGACGCAGCCGGGTCCCGCTCACCCCGCCCAGCCCCAGGCCAATCCGCCTGCACATAACCGGCGGTTCAGGCGGGGCGAAATACATAAAACTCCGGCTCAGGGTGCGCGAACGCAACCCCACCCCCACCCGCTCTTCCAACGGCGTGCGGCTTTCTGTTTTCAGATATTCCAGCCAGCTCCGCACGTTCTTCCAGGCAAAGATGAGCCGGAAGGCGTCGCGCCCGGTTTCCGGCCCGAAATACGCCCCGGTAACGTCCAGGCCAACCCGGAAGAAATACGGCTCCCCGCCGTAATCAAACCATTCCGATATCTCCGCAGGCAGGGCCAGCGCGGTTTCCAGGGCATGGGCCACGGCCCAGGGCGTGCCCTTATGTCGGTGCAGCTCCACGGCCTTTTTGAGCAGCTTGCGGCGGGCGGCGTCGGTTGCGGCCGCGTTCCAGCCCTCAACGCCCATGACATGGAACTGTTCGCCAAGTGAGGCCAGGGCCGAAGCGTCAACCAGGTCAATCAGATTGACAATGGGCGTATCCACCGGCAGCTTTGACAGACGGGCGATAAGCCGGGCCAGGGCCTCCATGCGCGCGTCGCCCCGCAGGCTCGGCTGCAGCAGAAAATCATCAGACAACAAGCCGTCAGCCATCTTCCCGCTCCGCCGCGAAAGTTATTTCCCCGATTTGCCAGTCGGCCCACTGGCCGGGTCCCAGCCGCATATCCGCCGCCGGTTCCGGCAAGTCCACCCGATACACGCCGTAAACGGACAACAGGGCAATAATCTGGCTGCGCACAATATCCCGCCCCAACAGGGCGCGCCGCTCCGCCAGCCAGGCGGCCAGAGCCGTGTCCAGACTTTCCCGCACGCTCTGCGCGTCGGCCCAGTCGTATAAGGTCAGTTCCGCCTGAATGCGGGCGGGCACGGCTTCAGGGGGCAGAACCCGCACGGTGTCGGTTAAAGGCCGCACTTTTTCGCCGCTGATATACGCTTCCAGCAGAGCCAGCAGCCCTTCTCCGGGCAGGCCGTCCGCGGTGAGGGGGTAAAGATCCACCGCGCCCGGCTCCGGCGACATCACCCCCACATCCACAATCAGGGGCGATGCGGACAGGGCGTGGTAACGGTAGGCGAGCTCGCTGCCGGCCACGGAAAAGGCTTCCGGGGCCAGGATGATCCGCTCGCGCAAATGCTCGTCGTCTTCAGCGTCCGCGCCGCCGCCGCTGGTCTCCAGGTTAGACACGCTTACGTCCGCGTCGGCCGGGGGATCCGCCAGGCGGCTCACTCCGCCAGGCAGAATGCCGTTGGCCGCCGCGCCCGCTTCCGCGGCCAGCGCAACCGTGTCAGCGCCGGTTTCGCCTGCCGGGATAACGCAGGCGTCCCGAGTCAGAAATTTATGGCCGCCGTCCCGACTGTAAATGACCGCGCCCGCCGCAATGTCCAGGTCTTCGGTCAGGGGAGCCTCAAGACTGAAGCGCACAAGGCAGGAAGCCGGGGCCGCCGCCAGGCGGGTAACACCCACCAGCTCGCCCAACAAATCGAGCATGGGCGCTCTGGCGTAACGCACCAGGTTCTGCTTGGCCGCCTCCTGAATGCCCACCCGGATCAGGTGCTCGCGATAGGCGATCAGGTTGATCAGCAGGCGTTCGGATTGCGCCGGGTACAGGGTGCGCCCGGTAATCTCCTCATATTCCCGGATGCAGGCTTCCAGCACGGTCTGCTGGTCGGTCTCAATAAAGCGCGGTTCGGGCAGGTCGCTCATGCCGCCCCCAAAGCAACAACGCCGGTTTGTCCGCGCACGGAAAGATCGGTTGCGGACCAGACCAGCCGGGCCAGGGCATGGCCGCCGCTCTGGCTGTCTCCCGGCTCAATGCTCACGGCCTCGAGCCTGATGCGGGGCTCCCAGGCCAGGGCGGCCCGGATTTCCCGCACCAGGTGAGGGCGGGCCGCGGGCAGGGGCAGATCCAGCCAGTTGCCCGCGTCGCAGCCGAAGTCAGGCCGAAGGGGATCGCTCCCCTTGGGAGTGGTGAGGATAATGCGGATGCACTGAGCAATATCGGCAAGCTGCTGGGCCACGCCGTCCGCGCCCAGGGCTAATTGCCAGTGGGGCGTGTCCGGCGTGACCGTGTGTAAGGAAGATGCGAGCAGCTTGACCATGCCCCCGGTATAACAGGGGCATGGCTAGGCAGTCTTTGAAAGGGTTTTAGAAAAAGTGCGGCGTAGTACCTATTCCGGATTGACGGATTGCTTGTATTTTCGTCTTTCCGCCGCATCTTGCGCGCTTTTCATGCGGCGAAACTTGGCATAATGAAACGCGGCCTTTTCGCTGTATGCTTCCAGCAAATCTAAACGCTTCTGACGCTTACAAGCCGTCTGCATATGTCCATATATTTCTGAAAGCCGCAAATGAAGGAATCTTTCCCTCACATTTTTACGTTGGTGCCCGAACTCATGTTCAATGGCCAGTTCGGCATTGTCCAGCAGTTCCTGGAACTCCGCAAGGGCCTCCTCAAAGTGTCCGGCCTGCTGCAGAAAAAGCGGCAGCCGGCAAAGACTCTGAACGGTATTCCCGTCCCCGCAGGGGCTTGTCAGTTCCTTAGCCTTTCGCAGGCAGGCTATGGCTTCTTCCCATTGCTTGGCGTCCTTGAACTTTGTGGCTCTGCGGTGTAGTTCAGCAAATTCTTCCTGGACAGGTGTTTTCCCACTGACTGTAACTTCCAGTACAATTTTACACCCAGGGTTTTCAATTCTGGTAAATCCTTTGGCGCGGGCAGCCCTGCCGTCATCACGCGGAGAAGAAAAAATGCTCATGCAGCCCCCTTTCCATATGGTTTCGTTTTAATCACGCCGTTATTATGCTTGGCAGCCGACAATCTTTCAAGCCTATATGTGCCGTTTTTGTAATTTTATTACAATTCAGCTTGACAAAGTTCAGCGGTTCGGCGTAAAGGGAAATTGAAGGTGCTAGAAACACCGACAGGCGGTCACGCCACCCGACAGCATGGCATTTTTCATGTCTTTTAACCCGGTAAAATCTTGATTTTACAAGGGTTTCCCGCTATAATCATGCCATCTTGCCGGGCGTGGGCGAAGTACAATACCCGCAAGGGGAGACAGTCCGCAGCTCCTGTTGCTGTTTCTAGCGTCCGGCAAGCTTCATTGGGAAGCCTGCCCAAACCGGCCCTAGAAAGGCCAACAGGAGTCAATCATGACTAATTCTCTTCTTCCCCCGGCAGATACCCCGGAACTGCTCACCAACACCCTGCACGGCCGACCCGCGATTAGTTCGCTGGAGCTGGCCGAACATTTTGAGATTAAACACAAAAATGTTTTGCGTGATATCAGAGCGCTCTTGCTTAAATGCCCAGGCCAATTCACTGGGCTCAATTTTGAGCTTATCAGTATTTCCACGGACTTAGGCCATACAACCCGGCAAGACCCCGCCTATCTGCTCACCCGCGATGGCTTTACCCTGCTGGCCATGGGCTACAACTCCAAGCGGGCGATTGAATGGAAAATCCGCTACATCGAAGCGTTCAACGCCCTGGAAGCGCACGCGCTGGAGCTGGCCCGTGAGGCGGGCTACCGCCAAGGCCTGGCCAGCGGGGTGACCCCGCTTGCCCTGGAAGCAGCGGAAAAGGCGAGCTGGCTTAAGGGTTTTAAAGAAGGCGAACGCCAAATGCGGCGCAAGGACGGGCTTAACCGTTTGGAAAAGGCCGTGCCCTATCTGCAAAAGGGGCTCACCCGCACTGAAATCGCCCGCCTGCTCGACTGCCCGCCCAGCACCCTGCGGGATACGCTCAGACGTTTTGAGCGGCTTTCGGGACAGGCGGCGGCCCCGACCCAACCCACCCCGCAACAGGGGGTGTTGCTGTGAGCGCTCCCCTCAATGCATCCCTGATTGAAAAAGGTGAATATGTATCGGACAACCTGAGCCGGATTCAGGATATCCTGCAATTTCTGGAAGAAACAGCGGGCAACTACGCCAGTTATCCGACAGCCTGCGAACATGGCTACAGTGTGGACGGCTGGGCCGGGTTTAACTTGGCGCTCGCCCTGGCCCGTGAAAACTTGGCTGCTTTAAGGGAAAACCCGGCGCTTAAGGATATTGTCACTGAATAACTATATACAAATAAACAAACGCCCCCGTCCGGCGGGCACCGGCGGGGCGTAACAAATAGGATTATATAGCCGCGCAACGTACAGGGGGCGTTGACGCACCGTGCCTGCCGGGATGATGTTGACGCATCATCCCGGCACCCTTTTTATAACTCCCCTTACGCCCAGGCTCAAGCCCCCATTGCAATAAAATTACAAAACGGGTCGGAGGCTGGCCGGTTTTCATTCCCCCGAAACGTCCGACATGTCGGACGTTTTAGAGGCCGGCTGGAAGCACAACATATTGAAAATACTGATATTGCCAAAAAGAAACAGTCCGACATGTCGGACGTTTCAGTAAGTCTGTATTTCCTTCCCGGCCGGAGTCGCCTGTCTGTGTCCGGCCTACACCGGGCCGCCGCTTTCGCCGCCGCCGGTATCAACGCCGGTATGTCTGTGTTCGGCGAGAGAAATGCCTTTGGCGGTTACATCGTTATCGGGCACGCTTATTCCGCCGCTTTGGACGGTCAGGCTGCCGGTCAGGGCGGCTGTGGTCGGGCCTGAGCCGCTGTAATTGTTCATGCTGATCGCCCCCTGCAGGTTGATTGCCGGGGCGGCCAGAGTCAGGGCGGCCTGTGATTCCAGATGCGCCGGGCCGTCCGCCGTTACCCGCGCCTGACCGGAGCAGCGTATTTCAATGTCGCCCCGCACGTCCGCGGTTAATTTATGGGCCTTGCGGTCGTAGCAAACCCGGGTGCCGTCGGCGTAAAGGCGCGCGTCCACATCCGGGCCGCCCGCGTCCGGCACGGCGTCGGCCTTTGACCAGATTGCGCCCAGAATCACCCCGTCCTCGCCGCGCAAATCCAGAATCAGCGCCACCTGCTCGCCCACATCGAACAGGTCAAGGGCCTTGTCCTGATGAGTGCGGCTCTGCAGCACGGGCAGCCATGCGGTTTCAAGGTTGTCGTATTCGGGCAGGCGCGCCCTGGCCCAGCCGCGGGCGGCGTCCACAGCGGTTATAATGCCGAAGGCGAAAGTGGCCCCAACCTCATTGAAGGTTTGGTTCATGTTTCCTCCAGCGGCCCGGTGCGGGCCAGGGTCAGGGCTGTGGAATAGCCCTGCCGGCCCAGCTCGTGGCGTGAGGTTTTAATCAGGTATTTACCCGCTGGCGCGCCGAAGCCCGCATCCAGATTAAGCGATATCCCGGCCCGCAGAGAGGGATCGCCAGGCAGGGTGAGTTCCGCCCGGCAGCGTTCCAGTTCCGCGTCCTGCAGGGCAGCGTCGCCCTTGGCGGCCAGTTGGGCCTCTCCGCCGCGCCCCGCAATGCGCAGTTCATCGGCGGATGCGGTTCTGGATGCGCGGCCCCGCTTTTTTCCGGCCTGTTCAGTGGTGGAGACAACGGCCAGACCCCCGTCGCCGGCTTTACCGTAAACCTTAAGCGACTTCCGGCCCGCGTCCTGCTTCCGGATTTTCACCTTGGCGGGCGCTTCTTTCAGACTATCCTGGAAAGAGGCGCTGACGACATCGGCGCGGGAAAGCGTGAGCGACGCGGGAGCGGCCAGAACAGCGCCCCGGCTCTGAAAGATCAGGCGGGCGCCGCAAACCTTAAAGGTATGGCCGTATTCCCCGGCCAGGCGTTTCAGAAAGGCCAGATCGCTTTCCTGATACTGGGTTACCCGGTCAATGGGGATATCCGCCACTTCCCCGGCCGGGGTGAGATTCAGGCGGCCGCAGACTTCCCGCACCACCGCGGCCAGAGTGGTGTTTTCATAGCCCCGGCTCTTGCGGGTGCGGCAGGGAACGGTCAGGCCGGTGGCCAGGGCGCGGATGCGCACCACATCCGGCGGAAAGGAAAGCTCTATCTCATCGATCTCAAATTCCCCGCAGGGTATCAGTTCCTGCCCGGCGTAACCGATGGCCGCGCTCAGACGGTCGCCTTTGCCGGGATACCAGTCGCCGCGCCAGCGCCCATCCGTGTCTTCCAGACTGATTTCCAACTCGTCCGATTCTCCGGACAGGTTGTCGGTATAGGACACGCTCAACAGATAGGGCGCGAGTTCGGCGGAGATGTCTTTCCGCTCATAAACTATGCGGGCCTGGGGTACGGGAACATCAGCGATATTTGTCATTATTCCACTGCTCCTTGCCGGGATGTTTACGCCGGATCAAAGCCGCCGCACCAGGGCGGAAGACTCGCCGCGCTTTCCAGGTCGGAAGGGCGAACCACGGGAATGAACAGACGGACGCCGCCCGGAAGGGTCGGCGTAATGGGCATATGCGGATTAGCCCTGATGATGCGCTCCGCCTCGTTTACACTGCCGTAGTATTTCCAGGCGATGCTGTCCCAGCGTTCGCCTTCGGAGGTCACATGCACAAGCTGATTGTTTTCCATTAAACTTCCTTTCTTGCCGCCACATCGGCGGAAAAGCGCTGCAACAGAGGGGAGCAGCGATAAAGCGCCGACTGCCCGGCGTCCAGACAGGCGTTGACGCGGGAGAGCGTCCGGCCTGTATCGCCGATATCCGCTCCCAAAGATTCAGCCAATCGCACACCCTCGGCCATAAGGGCGCCGGTTTCAGCCGCGGCTTCCAGGGCCGGGGCGATCTCTTCCAGGGGCAGGCTTTCCGTGAGCGCGGTCAGCGTATCCTGAAGACCGGAAGAAAGCAGCCCCGCCGAGTTTAAAAGCCCGCCAAGCCGGCCCGCTCCCCCCATGGCAAGATTCACCGCTTCCCAGGGGCTTCCCGCATCCGCAACGCGCCTGCCCAGAGCCGCCAGGTCAGCGGCTTGGGAAATGACGCTTCCGGCCTGCCCGGCAAACGACACGGCCGCGCGCACAGCGTCCCACACCCCGCCGCCCGCGGAGGGAACCGGCAGAGATAGCAGCGAGGAAGAGCCGGGATATACGGCCGGAAGGGGCGCGCCGTCGCTCACAGCCGGGCGTTCAGGCGGGGCGGCCGGGTCGCCGGTGAATTCCTTGAGTTCCGCCTGCATACTGATCAGCCAGGGCGTGCCGCCGGGCGAGCACTGCTCCAGGGTGGTGGAGAGGCTTTCCAGCACAAACCAGCCCCAGAAGGAACCGTCTCCAAAGACCAGGGCCTGGGCCTGGTGGCCGCGCAGCATGGCCTCAAGCTTCGCCCGTTCCTGCGCCGGCGTGCAGAAGCTGAAATGCAGGTCAAAAGCCAGGCTCAGAATATCCGGTTGCCGCCCGGTGTATTGCAGACGCGACGGCCCGGAAAACACAGCGTGCTCGGCAAAGACCTCGCTCTGGCGAACTTCCAGGCTTGAAGGGGAAAGCTTGGGCGAAATAAGCGCTTCGCCCAGCACAGCGAAAATATTAAACATAGGCGCGCCTGTCCTTTTCATGGGCGATGCGGGCCAGCATCCGCTTGAGGTCTTCAAGGGTGAGGGTAAGGCCCTCGCGCACAGCCCCGGCGTCGGCGTTGCCCTGAATGGTCACAGCGGGGGAAAAAGTGATGTTCATGCCGCCCCCGGCCGGAGCCGCTCCGATGCGGGCGGGGCCGTCCGAGTCGGTGAGCAGGCGCGGAGCCTGCCAGGCTCCGGCGGTGGCGGCCGCGAGCGAGGCTGAAGCGCTGCCGGCAGCGGCTTCGCCGGAGCGGATGCCCAGAGCCGCGCCCTGAGCCACATTCAGGCCGTATTCCACAAACAGTTTGCTGGGGCTGGAAATGCCGAGCCAGTCCGCAAAGGTGTTTTTAACCCCCTCCGCCATACCGGCAATGGCGGCGGCGGCGGCTCCGATGCCTTCCCTGATGCCGTTGACCAGGCCCAAGGCTATATCCTTGCCCATCTGCAAAAAGCGGGCGGGCAGGCCCAGGATCCAGTCAATGCCCTTGCCGATGGCGGCCTTGATGGTCTCCCAGTTTTCGTAAATGTATTTAGCCGCGGCAACGCCCGGCAGAATTTTGGAAGCGATTTCAAGCCCCTGCTTCAGAAACTTGGGGCCCATGGTTTTAAGCCAGTTCCAGGCGGCGGCAAAGGCGTTTTTGATTTTATCCCAATTCTGATAAATCAGTACCGCGGCTACGCCGACGGCGGTTACGATCAGCCCGATGGGGTTGAGCATGAGCGCCCGCCCCAGAAACAAAACGGCCTTGCCGGCAGCCTGGAACCCCTTGACCAAGCCCCCGCCCAACGCCTTGCCCAGGGAAAGCGAGGCCTTCCCCATATCGCGCAGGGCTGGGCCGATTTTGCTGAACTGGTTACCGACCGCTTTAGCTACACCTGAAAAAGCTTTACTCATACCGCCCCCCGGGCCTTGCCCCTTTTCTCCCATGCCGAATACGCTTAATATCGATCTGCCCAAGCCCCCGCGCAGAGCGCGCCCCAGGGAAAGCGAAGTCTTCCCGGCTTTGGCCAGACTCACAGTAAACAGGGAAGCCGCCTTGGGCGACATACCGAAGATGCGCAGCAGCGCCTGCACAGGCCCCAAACCCGCTTTGGTCATAGTCCGGAAAGCCAGCATTTTCACTCCGGCCCCGGCCAGGGGAGAGATAAACAGGTTAAACCCCAGACGCAGCCCCAGAAGTCCGGCCCGGAAACCCAGCACCAGGGCCGCGCCCTTGGCCAGGGTTACCACCAGTTCCTGGTTGGCGCTGATCCAGTCGGCAAGGGACGAAAGCATGGGCAGCAGGGTGTCGCCCAGGGCCAGAGCGGACGGCAACAGCGCGTTGCCCAGGCTTTCCGTAAGGCGTTCCGCCTCTACCCGCATGGCTTTCCACCGCTCCACCGGACTTTCCATACGCTTGTCGAAATCCTGCCCGATTACATCGGCTTTTGCCGCGCCCAGGCTTTCATCTTTAATCTGCCGGTAATCCTCCATCTGCATGGCCATTGGGCGCAGGAAGTTCATTGCCTGCATGTCCCGGAAAAGATCCGACAGGGCGTAGGCTTCGCTGATGCGCGACAGCATCTGCGCCCGCTCGGCGTCGTCCTTCACCTGCATGGCCCGCTGAAATTCCGCGGCCGCGGCCGGGCTTTGACTGCGCAGATATTCCATAGCCAGCATCACGGAACCTTCAAAAGGCCCGATGCCGTCTTTGGCCAGTTGCTGCAGCGAGCCTTTGAGATCAATACCCGCATCTGCAAAATTCTTTACCGTGTCCGGCGCGAAAATCTTCTGCAGATAGTTGCGCATATTGGTAGCGGCTTCGTCATTACTGCCCGCGCCGCGTCTGGCTATTTGCAGGGCGGCGGCGATTTCGGCCACGGCCTCATTGCCGGTAACGCCCATGCTGGCGAGCGTGGGCGCCATTTGCGGCAGAAACTTGGCCATATCCTTCAATTCCACCAGACCGGCCTTGCCCGCTGAGGCCAGAATATTGAATGATGCGCCGAGATCCTGCGCGGTAATGCCCAGGTTATCCCGCAAAGCCAGGGTGGTGGCTCCAAGATCATCCATGCTCGCCCGTGTGGCTGTGGCCACGCGGGAAAGTTCCCTGCCGTAAGCCTCCAGTTCCGCGCGACTTTGTACGCCGCCTGCCACCAGCACCTGCATTCCGGCCAGGACATCGGTCTGCATCTGGTTAGACTGCCCGGCAATGTCACGCACCGCAAGGGAAAGAGCCGCTTCATCCGCCGCATTCATCCCGCCGGTGATGGCCATGTCCCGAATAGTGTCCTGTTTGGCGGCCGCAGCGGACACGGCCATCCCCATCGGCGCCAGCAGAGCCGCGGCTTGAAGCGAGAGCCTGGCCAGATCGCCGTAGATGCGGGAGCGTTGTTCCGCCAAGGCGTTGCCTCCGCGCAGGAGCCGGTTGACGGCTTCTTCGTTCTTGCGGATTTCTTCCTGACGGCGGACATGCCTCAGCAGGGTTGCATCGGTCTTGGCATAAACGCCGCGCACATCCTCCACGCCTTTGCGTAAGCCGGACAGGCGTTTCCCGGCCGCGTCCATCGCGGCGCGGAAAGAAGAGGACAACTGCCCGCTGATGCGCACGGCGAGCGTTAAATCTTTCGGCATGGGGATCAGCCCTCCAGGGATTTGTTGTGAGCTTCTATCTGTTCAGCGGCGTCTTCCACCGCTTCCTTCCATTCCCGCATGGTCAGATAATCCACATCCCGCGGCGACCAGCGCCACCAGCGGGCCAGCATGGCATTACCTTTCCTGAATACGCCCGGCGATACCGACTCGGAGAAAAAAGATATCCCGCAGGGCAAGATAATCTTCCGCGTCCATATCCATGATATCTTCCACCGGCAGGCCGCAAAGCACAGATACGCCCGACATTTCATATTCGTCAGGGCTTTGAGTGCGCCGGTTCACTTCGCGGATATCCCGCGCCGTCAGTCGGTCGCGCAGGGTAACTTCCTTCAGCTCCAGTCCGGCGGGCGTGGTATAGGGGTAGCGCAGCGTGTACACGCGTTCCTGTTCTTTTTTGTCATCAGTCATGGTTATCCTCCAATGTTCAGGCGGTAGTCGCTTAAGAGATCAACTCCGTCCACCTTGTAGATGTTGGCAAGCACGTCCAGTTCCAGTTTGTCCTTTCCATTCAGCACCTGCTTGATATAGGTGCAGGAAAATTTGGCGGTGAGGCCGACGCCCTCATGCTGGGCGAATTCGCCCAGAGGGGAACCCTTGAACTGCACAGTCAGAAAGGTGACCAACGGCGCCTGGCGAATGCGGCCGGGGGAAGAGTAGGTTTCCACATTTGAGCGGCACTGAATGGAATACCAGGTGAAAATATCGCCCTGCAGGCGCATGGCATCCTCATAAAAGGAATTCCATTTGATTTCACCCTCCATCTTGTCAAAACCGGCCGGCAATTCAAATTTGCCCACCAGCCCCAGGCCCTTATGCTCTTTCATCACAGCTGTGATTTCCGGCAGTTTTACTTCCTCAGCCCGGCCCAGGAAGCTGACGCCGTTCAGATAGAGCGCGGCGTTGACCACGTTATTGACCGATATTTTGGGCGGCATAGTCTTACTCCTTATTCATTGTTGCCGGAGGCAAGCATAACCAGATATTCTCCGGTGATTTCCGTTTCATAAGTCAGGCGTTCCAGCGGCGGCGGGGGCGTAACCTTGTAGGAAATGAGCAGATGCCCCTTTTTCAATTCTTCTTCCGCATTGCGGTTTGTGTCATACCAGGCGAGCCCGCCGAGCAGAGCTCCGTCCCCGATCAGTTTGCGGAAGAAGCCGTTGACACTTTCCAGGATTGCGTCGATCAGCGGGTTGCTGATCGGTCGGTCAATGAACTGGGCCGAACTGTAGCGAATACTTTCATCAATAATGTCCTTGGTGCGGCGCACGCTGATGAAGGTTTCCATGCCGGTTTCCGAAGGATAGGCGCAGGAACGGTTGCCCCAGACCTTGTAGCCGCTGCCGTAACTGTTGAAGACGGTCACAATGCCCTGCTCGTTGAGCAGATTCACCTGGCTCTGGGGGTCGTCAATTTTGGCGGAAAGAGGCAGCTCCACGCCGGTAATGCCCTGAATAGCTTCATTGGAGGGGCTTTTCCAATAGCCCTCGTCGTTGTCTGTCTTGCAGATCACTCCGGCCAGGCGCTGGGAAAGAGGTTCCAGCGCGTCTGCATCCAGATCAGCGCTGTACACCTTAACATGTGGGTAACAAAGCGCGGCGTACTGACTGGCAAAGGCGAAATTGATTGTGCCCGCCGGGCCCCGCCCGGTAACGGCTTCCTGAAAGGTCGTGCCTATAGGCGCGTCAATCAAAGCCATTGCCTTGAGCTTTTCAGCGCGGGCCACCATATCCGCAGCCACGCTCCTCTGGGTACACCAGCCGGGAGCAATGAGGATTTTCGGCTCAAACCCGAAAAGCTGATAACAGTTTTCCAGGGCGGCAAGACCGCTTGCCTCGCCGTCGGCGTCCACTCCGCCGATGATCTCACCGGCTTTGAGTTTGGATGGGTCGGCAAAAACATAGGATGCGAGCGCGGCGCTACCGGCTGGGATTGCTCCGTTTGAGAGACGGGTGATCAGCCCGGCGGCCGGATCAAGAGTGTAATCCTCTCCCTCGACATACGCGCTTCCGTCCGCATCGGTAAGCGCCACATCGCGCACAGCCGTATGGGCAAGCTTAACGCGCCCGTTAACCGAGGTGAAAAACAGCTCTTCATTGCTTACAGCTTCGCAATGCACTGCCGGGTCAAGCACATTGACCACAATTATCGTGCCGTAGCCGTGATCATAGATGGCGTCGAGCGCCTGGGGAATGGTAAAACCGTCGGTTCCACCTGAGGTGGAGCCGAACAGAGCGGCATCATCGCTTGAAAGCACCAATGTCGGTTCATTCACCGGGCCGGTGGGCGCGGTTCCCACCAATCCCACCACGGCGGACTTAACCACGGTAATAGGGACGCTGCCGTTTTTAACTTCCACTGTTTCCACGCCGTGCAGAAAGTTGGCGGCCATAATCAGTTCTCCTTCTGTTCAGGCATAGTCTGGAGCGCAGCCTGTCCTTCAGCCGGTTCCGGGGCGGGAACCGCTTCGGCTTTAGCGTTAATTTTTTTAGAGTTTGCGTCGCCGCTTTCGACAAGAGTCAGAAAACCACGCCTGACCATGCGTTTTACCCAGGGGTGCTCTTCCGGCAATTCAGCCGGGCGGCCGGGGAAGAGCATCACTTCCAGAACTTCATCGTTTACCTCCAGCGTAACGCCGGTGGTATTGGCTCCGGTATATTTATATGTATTCATCTTCATCAAAAATTCCTTTGTGGTTTGAAACCTCCCCCTTCGGGGGGAAAAGAGAGGCAATCCGCACGCCCCCTATCCGTCGGCGGCTTCAGTCAGTCGGCGGATGGGGCGATTTTGGATTAAAATGAATATTGATTTGCTTAAGGGGCGTGTCCGCATCCGGTTCCAGACCATATTCCGGGCTGTTTTCCGGTTCCGGCTTCGCGTCCTCCACAGCCATAGTGCGGCAGGCAAAGGTCATCTCGTACCACCAGAGCCGGTCTTCCTCTCCGGCGAAGCGTTCAGCCTGAAGCAAAAGTTTGGTGCAGTCCGGTGGGGCAAAGCCGAGTAAAAGCAGGCGCACCCTGTCCAGCATGTCCATGGCCCCGTTCGGGCCGTTCAGTTGCCGGAAGCAGAGAATTACAGGAATAACCATATCCCGGTCTTGGATGCACAGCCCCACATCACGAGCGTCGCCGTATTCAGCTCCGGCGTAGCCCACCAAGGCCGCGCCAGCCGGATGATTCAGGCGGTAACCGTCCTGTTTTTCCGGCCAGAACTCCGCCGCCAGTGGAAGCATCGCCAGACGGGCGCGGATTGATTCCAGAATTTCGTTGGTGGTTGCCATACTCAGCAGTCCTCGTAGGCTTTGTTCATGCCTTCATCCATAAACCGGTTGCGTGCATACATGCGGTGTTCGCCCGGCTCCACCACAGGCTTTGCGGTTTCCCGTGTGCCCAAAGTGATATGACCGACCCGGATCTGTTCCAGGGTTTTGATCGCATTTTTAAAGGTTTCGCTCACCGCTTCCGGGATTGCGGCTTCCGGTCGCCGCTCATACAGGCGGTAGCGGGCGATGATTCCGGTCAGATCACGCACAATTGTCGGCGTCTTTTCCAGCGGCAGGGCATAGCGGCCGCGCAGATAGCCGTCCACAAGCTCCCGGGCGGAGCCCAGGGCGGCGTCGATAATCGCCGTATCCGGCTCGTCCGGCATGTTGTAGGGATCGTCGCAGGTCAGTTCAAGCGCGGCCTGCCTGGGCATGAAGCTGAGTAACTCTTCGCGGGTCAGATACATACCGTTATTCTCATTTAATGGACAACTCAGCCAGAGCCCCGGGCACATGGCAGATGAATACGGGATTGCTCTGCACCTCCAGATCCCAACCTTTGCCCATGCGGCGCGGCTCGGTCTTGGCGTAAAAAGGCAGCCCCACAGTATTCACGGTTTCATTCCAGTTGGCCGGAGCGTAAAAGGCGCTGAACAGACCGGCCCCCACCGGGTAGAAATGGGCTTTGCCGTCTTCCACCAGGGCTTTGCCGTTGATCTCGTCTGAGCAGTCCCAGAAGGTGACTCCGCCGTAAGTAAAGCCCTTGCGGTCGTCCTCGCCGAAGCGATCCTGGGCGGCCTGCCAGCGCTCGTAAGCCTCGCGCACCAGGGCGTGCCCGGTAAGCGCGTCAAAAAAGGCGGGCGAGCACATACATTCAAAACGTTTAATCCCGAAACCGGAAAGGTGCTTTCTGGCATTGCGCTTTACATTGTAAATGGCCGCCTTGATCGGATTTTCCGTGGTCGGAACAGCTGTAGGCAGGGGGATTGTGAACTTAGGCTTGGTTACTCCGGACGCTTCAAAAAGATCCAGCAGTGCCTCGCCGTCGGCGTCATAAACCACTCCCTTAACCGCTCCGGTGCGGTGATATTCCAGAGTGGCGGTGATGGAGTCCTTCAAGTCCTGCATACGGTCGTTCAGCACCTGATCCACTGTGGTCAGATTTTCCGTTCCGAAAGCCCGCAAGTCCTGCACGTCGTCAGGCAGCAGCACGTCGGTCAACGGCAGGTGGGCGGTGGCGAATGTCCGGGTCTTCCATTTGCTGCCGCGCCCGGCAAGGGCGGTGGCTTCGCCCCGGCGGTCTTTATGGGGCACCAGCACAAAACGACCGTGCCGGATATCCAGGGCAACGCTGGTTGTGCGGGAACCTTTTTCCTCAAACAGGCCCAGATCGCCGAAATAGGTCGGTTTCACCGGCAAGAGGTTAATCGCGCGGGTCAGTTCATGCGCTGTGCGCATCTGTGTATGTAAAGCCATATTTTCTCCTTAATTAACGGACAATTATCCCAAGTGCGGCCAGAGCGGACTTGGCGGTCGCTTTCTGTTCATCAGTGACGGATTCAGGCCATTTCAGTTTGGCGGCTGAAACCAGGGCGCCTCGCCTTAATACCGGCACCAGCACATCTTCACTGCTGGCGGGCGTATCCCGCAAAGCGATCCCGGCCACATCCGTATCCGCGGATTCCCAGGGGGTAAAACTGCCGTCAGCGTTTTTCACGAGCAGAGAACCCATGAAAATATCAGTCGCCGGGGCGGAAACAGTGACCGTTTCCCGGCAATAGTCCGGGTTAATTTCGAAAAGCAGCAATTCCCCCAGGAGTTCCGGGGCGTCATAAGTTACGGGTTTAAGTACAGACATACTTACCTCCTGTTGAAAGCCGCGGCTTCAGCCCGGCGGCGGGCGTCTGCCAGGAGCGGCGATTCTTTGGGCGCATCTTCTCCGCCTTGTACAGCGAACTCTCCAAACATCACGCTGGGTTCGGCTGACGAGAGAAAGGAGCGGAAGCTCTCGGCCAGGGGCGTCTGGTTTTCCCCTTCCGAGAAAAGGATACTTTCGCCGTCCGCCAGAGGCGCGCTCAGCGCGTCAAGCGTGGCCACAACCACAGCCCGATCAGCCGGGGCCAGTTTTCCCGCCTCCACCAGGCCTTCCGCAAAGGCGGCGTTGTCGGCATGGCGGCGCATGGTTTCCTGCTCCCGCATTCGGGTTTTCAGCTCTTCCAGCTCTCGTTTCAATGCCGCGTTCTCCGTAGCGGCGTTTTCATTGTGTCTGTCCATATTTTCTCCGTTAATAGAGTTGTCTGGCTCCCGGTTGCCTGATTCAGGGATTGCCGTTGGGGTGGCGGGCGGCGCGTCATCTTCGCCAAAGGCCACAAAGACCGTATCGTCCTCAGCAAAGGCGAGAGGGCCAAGCCCCTTTACCGCCGGCGGCATGGCCCCGAGCACGCCCACATGCCGCAGGTAGTACACGCCGGGTTTGGGGTTGCGCGGCGAGTCCGGCGGATAAAAAGCGGCGGACACATGCCGGAAACGTCCGGCGTTCACCGCTTCGGCAAAGGCGGGATCAAGCTGCCTGAATTCCGCTGTGAGCAACGGCCCGTTCTGGTTCAGGCCCGATACCCAGCCCATTGCCGGGTCGTCGGTTTTAGGATGCCCGATAACCACCGGGGCTTCGTGCGCCGCCGGGTCGTAGGCGGCGGCGATGGCGGCAATATCCGCCTCGCTGAAGGCAAGCGGCCTGCCGTCCATAGTCCGGTGCGTACCAGCTTTAAAAATGATTGCGCTCATGCAAAAACCTCCTTTGCTGCCTGTTATACAAGCAATCAAAAAGGAGGTCTTTGAAAGAGCTTTAGGAAATGGAAAGAGCCGGAGTTATTCGGTGACAATATTCTTCAGGGCCGGGTTTTCCCTTAAAGCGGCCAGGTTTTCCCGGGCCAGGGCGAGCGCCAGGTTAAACCCGGCCCAGCCGTCCACACTGTAGCCGTGTTCGCAGGCTGTCGGATAACTGGCGTAGTTGCCCGCTGTTTCTTCCAGAAATTGCAGGATATCCTGAATCCGACTCAGGTTATCAGACACAAACTCGCCTTTTTCAATCAGGGATGCATTGAGGGGAGCGCTCATATCAACACCCCCTGCTGCAGGGCGGGTTGGCGTGAAGCGGCCTTCTCCGGCAGCAGACCCATGACCCGGGCGGCCTTGAGCAGGAAGCTGATTTCCCGGCTGTCCGTATCCAGCAGTTTGGCTATGGAGTTGACCCCCAGGCCAAGGGAACGCCAGCGCACAACCGAACGCAGACGGCGCTTGCGGGCCGGGCCAAGCGCCCAGATCAGCCGGGCCTGCTCCCGCATGGCGGGCAGGGCGCGCGCTTCGTCCCGGCCTTGGCGGTAGCCCGCCTCGCGGGCGAGTTCAACCTGACGTTGCAAAGCTTCCTGACGCAAACGACGCAAAAGCAAGGCCACACGAGCACGGAATTTCTTGGCCTCGTTAGTGCGGGCCAACATTGAAATTATGTACACGCCTTCTTCTGTGAATACTCGTAACTCTTTGTAATTATTACTCTCCCTCACTTTGAGGATAGAGGAATATAGTTTAAGTTCATTATGGTTTCGCTGGAACAGATTGGAAATTGCCTTGGCGGGGTCGCCATAGCCGAGATGCTTGCCGATTTCCTCGGCAGTGAACAGAATCTCACCGCCTTTTTCAAGATAATTGAGTTCATAACCATTGTCGAAAACAGCTAAAGCGTTTATGGTTTCTTCAGCCATAACACTACCTCCTGTATAGGTGTGTTGAGGTTAGGTATTGCCGGAGATTAGCCCCTCCGGCAATATCCGTTTAATTTTTCCTATTATCCCGCCATCCGGGAAACATTTTGTCCAAGGCTGTTAAAATCAAGTCTTGAATGCTTTTTCTCTCCTTTGCTGCTAAAATTTTTAATGCCTGATGATCTGACTCTTTCAACCTAAAGGTCGTTTGTTTTAATTTGTCTTCTGGCATTGCATCTCCTTGTTGATACCTTTATATCAAGGTACCAAAACACTGTCAACTTTTTTCAAAACTGAGAATTGAAACAAAATAAAAACCCCGCTTGCGCGGGGTCTTTTGACGATGGGCGTGATTTGAGATACTGTATTTTCAGTCATTTTAACCTCTCCTTCAGGTTAAAGTGGTTAGGCTTCAAGCGGGATGGCCGTCCTACTTGGAGCCGTTTTCTTTTTCTTCCTTGTTCCAATCCGGGTATAGTTTATTCAAGGCATCGATAAGCAGTTGCTTAATAGTCATCCGCTGTTTAGCAGCAAGTTGTTTAATTTTAGCATGCTCATCTTCGGAAACAGGGAAGGATACATTTTTCCTTTGCATTGTACCTCCTTCCCTTGAAACATAAAAACATGTTTTTATGTTTGTCAAGTCAAATGGTAATAAAATTACAAAATCGCTTGCCGTGTATTTCTTCCCGGACTTATGGAAGCCCGCACCTCACTGCTCCCATGCCTGTTTAAAAACGTTTATAAACGGGTTTTCCGGCCTGAAAAAGGCAAGTCGCCACTCCAGGTTCAGACAATATCACAAGAGCCGGTCAGGGGAGTTGCTCAGACTGATTGCGCCAGATGGTCATAAATGGCGGCCAGCACGCCGCGCTCCGCTTCAGAGGAAAGGTTGCCGTCCGTATCAACGGGAATGTAGGGGCGGGCCGGGATACGGACTTTCCTGTTGCGTCCGGCCTTGCCCCCGAACTGGTGGATAGCCGCATACTTGACTTTACTGGAACCGATAATGACGGAAACCGGGTCAGGGTAGTATGCCTGGACGCTGTTCCTCAGATCGCCGCTGTCCTGCAAAATGGCGATGCCCCCTTCCAGCTTGCGCCGGGCCCGGGCGCGCATCTCGCCGTTTTTGCGGAACACGCTGCTCCGGCCCTTGCGTTTGCCGCTGTTTCTGTCCCTGCCCATCAGCCGGTTGATGATGGTAACCTGAGAAAGCGGCTTCCAGGCGGGCCGCCCCTGGGCGCGGAAATTATCGAAAGTTTCCTTTTCCAGCAGGCCGCCGATATCGCGCATGGCCGGGCGCAGATCGCGGGTTGACCGGGCCAGACGTTTCAAAGCCTCTTCAAAGGGCTTCATGTTTACGTCGACTTCTATCAGCTTCTGATCGCTCATTTTTGTAATTCCGTTGACTTTCCGTAAATGAGGCTTTATCCTAGTTTAGGAAAGACTGACGTTGTGTGCGTGAGCTGTCCGGGCCGCAAGGGGCGATGCGGACAGTGAAGGCGGGGCAGGCAACCTTGCAGCCTGTCTGGTTGGGCCCGCATGATGATCAGTCTTTTTCTTTTTCGGAACTGTACAGCAAGATCCCCATTCTGTTTTTGTCTATTTCCTTATCCCTGTACTTCATGCCGTTCCAGAACAAACTGCCGTCCCGGTTTACCCGGTATATTCTATAATCTTGTTGACTTTACAAGGCTGCGGCACTATTCTAAATCTTAACGAAGGGCGAGAACCGTCCGGGCGTCAGGGGCGCAATGCGGACGGGAAAGAGGATTTCGGTACCCTGAAGGCCGAATTTGCAAATCCCCTTTCAAAGGTCGGACTATTGTTCCGGCCTTTCATTTTTTTGATGGAGTAGAATGCCAAGGCGCTGTTTATCGATATATTGATCCTTTGCCCTTATTCCATTCCAAAAGAGGCTTCCATCCCGATTAACGCGAACGATTATAACAATGTTTGCATCATGAAAAAAAGATATATATCGTTTTCTGAACCCATCCTGATAAGCTGTTAGCCAGACCTCATCCGGTTGTTCAAGCGTAGGCAAAACAAATTGAGCATATCTTTCTCTTTTTGAATCTTCTTTCTGCACCATATGTTTTATCAAGTCTTTCTGTATAATCACAGGCCCCACCGGGGTTTCCACCATGCGAGGTTTATCGCCTTTAAGGGCCAAAGCTCTGGCAAGCTGTTCTATGGCTGCTTCCCTTGTTTCAACTTCCGGAAGTCTGGGCGGGGATTTCCGTTTCCGTTCCATATCCTTTGCCCTGGGAAGGCCGTAATCCGCATAAGTTAGCTGGCCCGGCAGAATATTGGTTTTGCCGCTGGTTTTTCCGCCCAGCCCAGGCGGGATATCAGGCAGAACACCCGCCCCGTCCCAGGTCTCCCAGCCCGCGCCCGGGTTGCGGGAAAAGCCGGGATCAACATAAACCACGCGCCCGGAAGGAGTTCCGTCCAGCATGTAACCGCCTACCTTTACAGTGTGGACTTCACCGGTATCTCTGTCCGCCTTAAGCTCCACATCCTGCTCCAACATGCGGCCCCGCCCGTGTTCCACCTGGCCGGCGCTTACTTCCCGGCGGGAAAGCGATACCACCGCACAACGGCAGCGAAAACCGTTGGGCGGGTAAAATATATCCCAGAAGGGGTCGTCTATGGAGAAAATCTTACCGTCCAAGGCGCGGTGGGCAGGGCGGGTGCGCCCGTCCAGAATCGCCGAATAGCGCAGGTAGGGGCGTTCTTTTTTCGCCTCCTGCTGGCGCTGCCAGCGTCCGGCGGCATAGGCGGTCTGGACATTCTGGCGGAAAATCAGGTCAAGGCGCGAGGCGTTGCCTTTCTGGTATACGCGGGACGTTCCGTCTTCGTAAGCAATAACCTCCGCCCCCCACCAGCCTTTGCGTTTCAAAAAGGGGGTGATTTCCTTTGCCCATTGCTCCTGGCTCCATCCTTCTTTCAGAGCGGCGGTCAGCGACTTGCGGATTTCAAACAGCACATCATCGCGGGCCACACCAGCCACGGTAAATACTTTGTCGTGTTCTTCCTGCCAGACCTGCCGCCAGTCAAAGGATATCTTATAGCCCTTGCTCTCAAAATATTTCACCGCTTCTTCCGGAGGCAGACCAAAGGCCTGTTTCAGGCTGAAGGCTTCAGGCATTGACATATCCCCACAGACGGCAGACAAAACGGGCGCGGGCCAGGAATTCCGCTGTTTCTTCCAGCTTCATCTCCGGGTATTCCGCCGCGACCGCCTCGGCCAGGGCCTTTTCCGACAGCTCACCCGCTTTGACCATGCGTTCGATAAGCGGTGCGAGCATGTCTTCAAACGCCGGAGATAGATCAGCGTTAAAGGCATCAACTTCGATTTGAGCGTTTGCCTCTTTCACAAGCGAGTTACCCTGCTCGGCGAATGTCGGGGCTTGCTCTTCTCCTTCCCCGTGTTTTTGTGGGTTCATCTGTTGAGAAGCAGCAGCTATCTCTCCAACGTTCTCTCTTTCTAGCAATGAACCCGACGGCAGATGGTAGGTTTCTTCCAGATATTCATCCGTATAATATTGTCTGAGTTCCGCCACGGCTTTGTCCCGCGCCGCTTTTTTGAAGTCTGTCTCGACATTGGCAACCGCGTCTTCCTGCTCATACAGGATAAATTCCGGTATCTCGGCCTCATGACTGATATTCAAATCAACTATCCAGCGCAGGAGAGGTTGAATTGCGGCCTGAATCATGGCTGCGTCCGCATCCCGAATATCTGTGGCGACTTCCAGACCGGCAGTCGCCGAAGCGTGGTTGGTGTCCGCCTCGGTAGTCTGATCCTGACCCAACAGGGCAATAGAAATTTCCGAGCGGCAGAACCGCAGGAAAGCCTCATAGTTTTCAGCCGCGCCGGAAAGACCTGAGCCATCTGTAGCCAGAGTTTCAACAGAGTTGTCGTTGGGGATGACCATGACCGCGTCCTGAACGCAGGCTTTCAGCAGCTCCAACAAATCGTTCTGTTCTTTTTCCGATGTATTGCGGTCGAACTTGCCCACCAGCTTGGGGGAGCCGTATTTTTCCACAAACTGGAGCCAAAATTTAAGCCCACCTTTTTTAAATGTATAAGGCCAGAAGCATCGGGCCAGATCAGCGATGCCGTAAGGATTTTTAAGACTTGGATCTTGCCGGGCCAGCAAAA
Source organism: uncultured Desulfovibrionaceae bacterium (assembly GCA_944325195.1). Classification (GTDB taxonomy): domain Bacteria; phylum Desulfobacterota; class Desulfovibrionia; order Desulfovibrionales; family Desulfovibrionaceae; genus RGIG1962. The sequence continues at coordinate 28,570 of CALUZB010000026.1, forward strand.
ACTTTCTTTCCGGCACGGGAATCCCGGTGGCGGAGCCCATAGCCATAAACAGCAGCACGCCCCTGCTGTCAAAGGAAAACCATTCCTGTGGCTTGGTCAGAACGGCTTTCGGCAGCACAAAGTCGCCGTGTTTTTCCCAAAGAATTTCGGCACAGGCAAAACCAAACAGGGTCGCCTCCCATAACCCGCCTACCAGAGCGGATACATCAATTCGTGCGAACGCATTCTCCAGGAGTTTTATTGTTTTGGTTTTCGCCCTGCCCGGCTCAAGTCGGTATTCCAGAGATTTCACCGCAGCGCGGCGTCTTCTGGCCAGGCCGCCCACATGGGCATCATAGAGCATACGTCTGTATGTAGGCAGCGCCGCTCCCATAGCCCGTAAAATGGGATCGGGGTTCGGCAGGGGCCAACCGGTAAAAAGCCAGCCTCCTTCCGCCGCCTGCCAGGTGGCAAGCTCATTCAGCAGTAGTGTTATTTCTCCACGTCCGCCGCTTTTCGGAAAATGTTCAATCATACTCATACCCGTTTAATATGGCGGCTGAGGCCCTTGAACCGCCGGAACGCACGAAAGGAACAGGCGGAGCGTTGTCAGAGGCGGCGGCCACAGCCAGGAAACAGGCCCAGGCCCGGTCTGCGTGGCCTGAGGAATCAGATTCAGCCACAAACCTGGGGTTGCCTGTAGGCCCGGATACCTTGCGCAGCTTGTGTAAATCTGCCCGCAGCGCTTCCTTCCCCAGCGGTATGCGGATGCGCCGGTCTTCGAACGCCTGCTTGCCCAGTGTGGCCAGAGTCAATTTGCGTGAGACCGTGAACAGCACGCCTTCAACCCGGTTGGAACCATGCCGACGTTTTGCGTCTTCCACCGGCTTTTCACCCATGCCGGTCTGATCCATGCAGACCCGCAGTACCCGGTAGCGAGCCATTACATCATCCAACAGAGCGTCCTGCTCGGCAAACGATGCGCCGCGGCGTTCCACAATTTCACGCGTCCACAGCACATCGCCCACCTTTTCCAATACCCAAATAACAAACAGGTCTTTGCGACGTCCGATGTCGATTCCCACAAAGCAGGGGCCCCCGGAGCAGTTTTCCGCCAGACCTGCGCGATCATCCTCAACAGCGTTGATTAAGTCGTAAGGCAGCCATGCGCTGGCCTCATCAAGCCATTTAAGTTCATATTCCTGCGCCCAAGCGTCCTCATCGCCCAAGGCAGCTTTCAGTTCAGCGGCATCATAGGGCAACCCCTCTCTGATCGCCTGATAAATATCGACCACATGGCGCGACCAACCGGAGGTTTTATCCGAAGTCATCAAGTCATAAAATTTATTGCCCTTACCATTGGGTGTACTGACTACACGCAGTTTCAGTCCGGGCTTGGAGATCACTGGGAACAGAGCAGCCCAGATTTTGCGCGAGTCCGCATGAAAAGCGAACTCATCCAAAAATACATTGGCGGAAAAACCTCGTGCGGTATCTGGATTGGCAGGCAACGCCGTCACACGGCTTCCATACCTTGTGACCACTTCCAGGGTTTTGATTGCCGTGTTATCGGATAAACGAAATTCATCGGTAAATGCCTCAAACCCAGCGCCCATCGCTCGCAGATGCAGGTGTAATCCTTCATTCATAGCTTCCCGCGCCTGCCTTTCCCCACGTGACAGAATTACCCAGCGAATTCTGCGTTTTTCAATTTCAGCCGCCACCAGGTCATCCGCGATTTCCAAGGTAGTTGTAAAGGTTTTGCCTGTCTGACGCGCGAACATCCCAATTTTGAAACGGCTGTCATCATCAAACCAACGACGCTGATAAGGATAAAGAATAGCCCCATTCACATCTCGCCCCGATATATGGCCCGAACCCGTTCCAAGACTTCTTGCGGACTCAGACCATCAGATTCTTCCGCTGCTCTGGCCGTGGCATTCTCTAATTTCTTTTCCATTTCCCGCGCCACACGTTCCCGCACCTTTGCCTCAAAGTCCTGATCCAAACGGTTAGCCTGCGACATTTCTTTTAATGCCTTAGCCAGGAAGAAAAATCCCTGGTTGTCGATATCCTGCTCTTCATCTTCTGCGGTCAGACGTTTTTCCAGATAGTCAAACACAAGTCGGCGCAACACCTCTACCAATACGCGGCCTTGCTGCCCCTCGGCCACATCCGGGCCAAGTTCCCTGACTAAGGCTTCTGTCATTTCCCGGCTTTGACGCAGCTTAGCTGCTACCTTGTCTATCTTCTGCTTTTGGCGGCCCAGGGCGGAGCGGGAAATACTGCTTACTCCCATACCGCGTAAATGCTCTAAAATCTCATCAAGAGTAAATCGCCCATCAGATAACAGGCGGTTAATCTCCGCCAGAATCTCCGGCGGCAGACGGCGTAAAGATGATTTACGGCCCATCTCAATACCCCGGCCCAGGACGTTTCACACCTGGAACTACAGCCTTGCCACGGGCAACGTCAAGCCCATGTTGAGTGATCCTGACTACAAGGATACCCGCAACATCCTCACAAAGCGCCAACCCCGCCTCTTCCAGCCATGTCGCGTCAGCATTTACGCAGTCACGAGAAACTCCATGCCCGATAGCCTCAAGGGCGCTTTGAAGCAGGCTTGTATTCATAGCGTAATCAACATCCTCAGAAAGGAAACGGAGGATGGCTAAGCGGCGATCCTCAACTACTTTTTGTTGGAATTCCCTGTTATAACTCATCAAATTTACCTCATATGTACTTCTGTGAACATATCAACAGCTTTTTCCAGGCGCTTCGTTGCGTGGGAAAGGCCACCCAACTCACCTCTCAATCCCTGGATATCGCCTTCCACACCCCGCAGTGATAGAGCTAAATCCTGTAGCTGCTCAGAGGTTGGCAAGCTATCCAGCTTAGCATTTATTTCCTGCAGGGCGGTAGCTCGTTCATACTGTCTTGTTTCAATGGTCTTTAGGCGGGCGCTGATATCAGTCTTATAATTCTCGAATCCCGCCCTGGTTACAAAAACACGCTTAAGACTCCACCAAACCCAGACAACTAACCCTGTTGTTACAGCCTGAATGATGCCCGGCAGGTACTTCCAGAACATAAGGGAGATTTCTTCCGTCATGGCCCTTTCTCCTCTGTCCAGGTAATCAGAGCGTCATACCCGGATTCTAATTTGCGGCAGTAATATCCATAGTCCCGAATATGCGCGAGTATGTCTTCAGGGGTAGTCAGCGACTGTATCCCGGCACAAGCGGCCCCGGAGGAATGGGGAGAACCAGCAAAGCTGCGGGAGGCGATGTGCGTATCTCCGGAGCAATTATCGGAGGCGGTAAGGCCAAGGGCCTCGTTGTAGAGGCGCACCCAATCGGTAGGCAAGCCAGCGCAATCACGGCGAGCGTTTTCAGATACTTCATAGATTCTCCTGGTCATGGCGGAGCGCTCTGACTCCAATTCCTGATTCTTTTGTAACAGTTCTTGTTCCAGTTGCCGGCCTTTCTCCAGGGCAGCTTCCATCTGTTCACGGGCAGCCTTTTCAACAGCGGCTATCGCTTCAGTGCGCGCACGTTCCTGTTCTGCCTGGGCTTCACGCATGGCGGATATTTCCGCTTTATACTTCAACCGCGTCACGCGTTCACCGCAGCTATAAGCGATAATTGTTACAAGACAAAGTGCGATCAGAGGCAGTAGGCGTGGAAAAAATAATCGCGTCACCTGTCCAAACATTGTGCAAGCTCCTTTAAGGCAGGACGGTAACGATGCCGACGGCCTTTATCGTCTGGCTCCGTGCCCATAATATTATGTACATAGACGCGGTTGATGTCGTAAGGCGATCTGTCGGCATAAGCCTTGCCTATTCCTTGCCTTGATTTACGGCTGTGTGTTTCCACATGACCCCACCAGCGGGATTGGTCACACCCCGGAATCTTACCGCAATAAGCGCGGTCTTGCAGTACGCCGCCCAATCCGCCATTATAGGCGGAGAGCATCATGGCCGCCCGATCTTCATCTGTGGCGCAGCCTTTAAGAGCGTTCCAGTTGATCCGATTTTTCAGAATCAGAGCACGTAATTGCAAACGGGGATTATAGCGCTCTTTCCATTGCCAACGTTTGAGAGAGCTATGTAGACGCTTAACTTCCTTAAATGAGTTGAAACGCTCACTTCCATCTGCCCGGTAAGTAATCGTCAGTTGACCAAGCCCAAAGCCATATTCGCGGGATGTCTTCAACTCTGTGCGTGGATTCCAGCAGCCTTTATGTGTAAGGCTGTAGCAGGTTTCCTGTTCAACCTGTCCAGCATAGATTGACGGATCGTAAAAGTCCGGGCTGTAGGCCAGATGCTCTTCCCAGAGCATAGGGAGATATAGTTGAGCTAGGAGTGGTAAGGCTAGAAAAGCTGAATTCATCACTTCCCCCAGACCATAAGGCAAATCACTATACCAAGGAGCAGTATGACTCGCGCCAGAATGACGAGTGCGGCAGCCAGATTGCCGTCATTAAGGGCTGAGTGCGCGTAGTGACTGAGACGCAAATAGGGCATCAGGAGTTTACTCAGCATCAACGCCGCGCCAGCCATGCCGATGACATAAGCCAGGTAGCCGGCCAGCCCCAGTGTTGCCTCCGGGTCAATAGTGTGTCCGATAACGAAACAGATACAGAGTAAAAGCAACGCCCTGAAGTCGTAGAAAGGGCGCAGAGAGGAAATGATTTTTTTTAATAAGGGCACAAGCAAAAACCTCGCCTTGGTTTGGCCTACCCACTAAAAGCGGGAAGAGGCTAATTAACACAGACATGGCCAGCATACGGCAGTCTGTACAAGGCGTCTTTGAAAGCCCTTTAAAAAAGTGAGTCTGAAAGTCCAGGCAAAGGAGGCTGACGCCGTGTTCGGCGAGCCCGTTCAGCTTTGATAATGGCGTATACCCGCTGTTGTGTAATACCATACTTGCGGGCCAGCTCGGAAATATTATTGCCGTTGTATTCGAGATACAGCCTCGCGTCCCGGTTGCGAAAACGCGAAGCAAGATTTTTGGGAATGTATATACTTGAGCCTCCCCAATCTTCAGCAAGCATATCAGCCACCCGCCGTCCGAAGTCTCCGGCATCTGTATCGCTTATTGCGGGGAGGCAGCGCGCCATACTCGCCACCTTTGAGGCCACATCATCCAGCAGCTCAGCATATCGATCAGCCATGCGCATCCTCCTTTGAGGGAGAAGATACACCAAATTTTCAGCTTTGGGGAAAAATTACAATATATGTAATAAAGTTACAGTTTATACGCTTCTATACACCTTAACCAGCCGACCCAAGTGCTGCACGGTGTAAATTGGCAGATCCTTTAAGTGCCTCCTTAAGATTTTTTATTTCCTGTTCAAGCATGTATATTTGCATTTCCTTTCGTCCAATCTGTATTCGAAGTTCCGCATTCTCAGATAGCAGTAAATTTTTCTCTTTCAGTAATTCAATAATTTCTTGTTGAAGCTTGGGAATGTCCGACATGTCGGACGCTTTTTTTTCAACAAGGCTAGTATTTTCAGGATGTTGCGTTTCTGCGTTATCTGAAAAATGTCCGACATGTCGGACATTTTTCAGATAACGCTCCTCTTGATACATAGATCCTTCACCCGTTACAAGCCATTGTTCACTTATATTAAATTGTTCACATATTGCCTCTAAAATTTTCTTTTTCGGTGTTCTTCCGTGGACTTCATAGTTTACAACAGCTCTTTGAGTAATACCAAGAAGTAACGCAAATTCTTTTTGAGTCAGTTTTCCTCTTACCTCTCTAATTCTATTGCCAATCCCAAGCATTTTTTGTTCACCTTTTTATGAAATTTATTGTGAACAATATTGACTTATTTTTAATTTGTTCATATGTTGTTCACAGCAAACAAGGTATTACCCTTTTTCAGTAAATCTTACAGTAGGGAACAGAACGACACAAGGAGAAAACATGAAAACTCAAGATAACTTTTTACGTCCCCTAGAGGAGGTTGAACGCGAGTTTGACCTCCGCGGTATTAGTAAAGCGGATTGGGCAAGGGCGCATGGGATCAGACCTGGCGTTGTTTATGAAATCTTTTCTCGCCGCTCCGCCTGTAAACGGGGTGAGGCGCATCGCGCCGCTGTCCTTCTGGGGCTGAAGGAGGGATTTGCAGAGCGGGTAGCTGTATGAGTCTGCTTGTGCATAAAAATATTATTCGCTTACGGCGGATTATCCGACGACAGGCAGCAAGGATTAATCGGCCGAGGAGAGAAATTAAGAAACTGAAACAAAAAAAAGCCGCGCCAGCAGCCACTGGCACGGCAAAACATAAGGAGAAACTCCTCATGAAAAACACTTCTTCTAATAGCACTTTTCGGAAATCCACGCAACTCCCTCCCCTTTCTGCGGATCTGGAAGGTCTGGCCGTTTCCCTTGGAATTCTGGCCGGAAATGTTTCCCCTGAGCAATGGGAATTTTTAAAGATATTCCGCTCCAATCTCCGCTCTATTGCTGAACGGGTAGCAGCATTGGAATGCAATCTGGAGATCAGCCATGAGTAGAGAACGCCAGAATCAACTGGCCCGCTGCGTCAGCCTGGTGACAGTTTTAGCCCCCCATATTGTTTCCGGGCTGTCTGTTACGGAGCTGGCTGAAAAAACAGGTCTGGCCGCTCCGGTGGTGTGTAGGGATATGGAGTCGCTCGCCTCTGTGGGGTGGGCCGGGAAACTGGAGTCAGGGCGCTGGGCACTGACCACTAAGCCCATATCCTTGGCAACCGCTTGCGATCTGGCCTTACAAAATGCCCGTGAGCGTCAAGAAGATTTTCGTCGTAATGTTACTGCCGGAGCCTTCCGGCTGATGGAGGTTTAATATGGCAAGCAATTTACCTTCTACCATAGACGCTGAGTTAGAAGCAGCTCGTACAGACACAGTATCCATTTCTGAGGCTGATTATATGGATTCCCTGATTATGGTTGAGGAAATTGGTAAGGTAAAGATGGCGCAGGCTGTCAGCAGCAGCCTCAACCTTACAGTCATTCGCTGGTTTTCAGCAATGAAGGAATCCGGCTCATACAAAAACAAGCTACTTATAGGGCCAGGCAATATACCGTTTCGCCCAGAGAACTTCGAGCAACTTTGCGAAGGCATGGGGTTCTCCAAAAGTACTATCCACGAATATTTACAGAACTTCGCCGCTCTTGGTGAGCGTTGCCTGTCCGAAGCCCAGGAGCTTGGCCTTAAGGTCAGAGATTTGCGTAAGGTGCGCAAAGCCTTGAAGGATGCTCCGGAAGAAAAGAAGCAGGAAGTGTTAGCTGCGATCAGGAGTGCTAAGGAATCCACACCAGAAGAACTTAAAAGTGCGATTGACGTTATTTGCGAACAGCTTAGCTCAGCCAGGGGTGAAACTAAGAAACTCACTGAGCAAATTAAAAAATTAAAGACAGACAGCGAGGAACTGCGCAAGGACTATGAAGCGCGAGGCCAGGTACTGGAAGCGAAAAGTGCGCAGTATCAGGAACTGAACGAAAAATACATCCGTGTAATCAGTCCTCATCCATCTGATGTGGAAATACTCAAACTAACTAAAAATCAGACTGCCAGAAAGGAATTGGACAGCAAATGCAATGAAGCCTTGCTGGCTGTATCTGCCCTTGCAGCTCAAGGCGCGGCGATCCTCTCAGATGAAACAATAGACGATGACACGGCCGCCTATGTACACAGACGGCTTTCCCTGGCGATTAAAGATATGGCAGCCCGTATTTTAGGCGCAGGGATTGATGTAGATCTCACCACAGAATTTACGGTGGATTTCGGCATTGAAGATGGCTCTGAAACTTATGAATAAAGGCGAGCGGTATGTCTTCTCATCTTACTTCAGAACAAATCCGACTCGTAGGAGACGCGGCGCGCGAACTTGACGCAGCGGACGCATGTTCCGGCGAGCGAGGAGCTATTGTGGCCCGTCTTGCCGACACCCTGAAGGTATCTGTAAACACCGTCTATAGTTACCTTAAACGGCATGCGGGTTGGAGCAGCGGTAAAAAGCCGCGCAAGGGTAAAGGCCAGACATGCGTACCACAGGAGCTTTGCCGTATGGCAGCCGGGATTGTTCTTTTTGGAGCCCGCGCAAACGGCAAAAAGCCCATGACATTAAAAATGGCTGTACGCGTTCTGAAGGAGAATGGAAAAGGCGTAGTCAATCCAGTAACAGGAGAAATTACAATGCCTTCAGTAGAAACAATCAGCCGGGCGATGCGGCAATACGGCTGTCATCCCGATCAGCTCAGCAAGGGAACGCCATCGAGCCAAGTCCGCTCATTGCATCCTAATCATGTATGGGAACTCGACGCGTCAGTCTGCGTCCTATACTACATCCGAGGCACAAAGCGGGTGGGAATTATGGACGAAAGAAAATTCAATGAGAAAAAGCCTGCCAATCTTGTTGAAATTCAAAACAAACGCGTTGTCCGCTATATCGTTGTAGATCACGCTTCTGGCGTTTTTTATCTGCATTACGAGCAGGCCGCAGGCGAGAATGCCCAGGGGGTATTGCGCACCTTGATTAACTTTGCCGTAAACCGAGGGCATCAAGACCCGGCGCATGGTTTGCCACGTATCCTGTACATGGACCCAGGTTCAGGTAACGCCTCGTCCCTTGTCATGGGATTTTGCGAGCAATTAGAAATCAGGGCTATCCACCATAAACCAGGTGAGGCCAGAGCTACAGGCGCGGTGGAACAATGCCATAACCTCGTTGAGTGTCAGTTTGAAAGCCGTCTAAGGTTTATGGAGATTCCAGACCTTGCCTCCCTGCAAAAGGAAGCAGACCGTTGGAGGCGACATTTCTGCGCAACGGCAATACATTCCAGAACAAAAGTTACGCGTAACGGAGCCTGGCTAACCATTCAAGAGGAGAATCTGCGTATAGTAGAAAAGGAAATTCTGGAAGCCATCGCCGCCTGGAAAGATGTCAGACGCCAGGTCGGCTCAGACCACATACTAACCGTAGATACACGCACATCCTTTGGCACCCAATCTTACGATTTAAGCGACCTGACTTATCACGGCCTTGGAATTAAGGACTCTGTACGGGTTCGCCTAAATCCCTTCAAGGCTCCGGAAATCACTGTTGTTATGGATATGCCCGACGGAGAGGAAAAACTGTTCAATGTAAAACCAATCGAAAAAGACCGTTATGGCTTCAATCTTGAAGCGCCTGTATTCGGCGAAACCTTCAGGTCTCAACCAGACGGTAAAACAGATACGTTACTGAAACAGATTAAAAAGGAAGCATTCGGAGCCGCTACCCTGGAAGATGCGGAGAAGCTGCGTAAGTCAGGCCAGCTTCCATACACGGATATAAATATCATGGCTGATATTAAAGATGCCCCTCTGTACCTTGGCAGGACAGGACAAGCTTTCACGCTTGACTCTCCAACCGCAGACCCCACGCCTATGTCCCGTGTTGCCTTTGCCATGATGATGCAGCGGGAACATGCTGACGTGTGGCATGAAGGCAATGCGTCAGAGTGTATGGAATGGCTCGTGGCCCGCTACCCTGATTCAATTCCCGGCAGTGACATCAATACACTGATTGCCAAAATGCATGAGCATTTCGCGCCGAGCCGGGCAACTATTATCCCATTTGAAAGGAGCGTCGTATGTCAATAGCCTTAGCTGAAATCCTGGACAGATGCGCTCCATCACGGCGTCAGCTTGCAGGCATGCTGAACATATCACCCGCGGCGCTTAGCCAGATGCTGAACCACGGGAGTTTACCAAAACGATGCTGGCCTGAATTACAGCAAGCGATCATCAATTTAGCCGCAGAAAATAATATCGACAGCTCTGAAATAGAATCGGCGCTGAAAGAACTTGAGCAAAGCACGGAACCCGCCCCGGAAACGGCGGATAAGGAGGAACCCATGATCCTGCGTAAGCAAACTCTCACCATGCAGGCCAGACAGGTTTTCAGTCTGACGCGCAACCCCTTCAGTGATCCGGAACATCCGGCGGATGTTTATATGTCACCAAGCATCCGCTTCGCGCGTGAAACAATGTATCAAACAGCCGTAAGCAACGGATTTTTAGCTTTAATTGGCGAGTCCGGCAGTGGTAAATCCACACTTAAAGATGAGCTTATTACTCGCATAAGTATGGAAAATCTGCCGGTAATAATAATCGAACCCTATACCTTGGCAATGGCAGATAATGAGGCACAGGGTAAACCACTTCGCTCATCCCATATTGCCGAGGCAATTATCAGTACCGTACAGCCCGGCGCAAAGATTCCCAGAAGCCCGGAGATGCGTTTCCGGCGTTTACATGAAATCCTGAAAGCCAGTCATACGGCAGGGATGCACCACTGCCTGATTATTGAGGAAGCGCATGACTTGCATCGTCATACGCTCAAAAGTCTGAAACGATTTCACGAACTGAAAGACGGCTTGGCCAGGCTTCTCTCAATAATCCTGATCGGCCAAACAGAACTTGAGAAAAAGTTACGTGTCACCGACGCCAGTGTGCGTGAAGTTGTACAACGTTGTGACATAGTCCATTTGCATCCTATCCAAAATGCCGGTGAATATCTGCATCACCGCTTTGAACGGATGGGAGCTGATTTTGAAGCAATCTTTACCCCTGAATCTCTGGATGCCATCCAGGCAAGCCTGACAGTCTCTCAGGATCATAATGGCGAGGGAATATATATGGGATATCCCCTTATGATTGCCAATTTAGCAATAGCAAGCATCAACCTTGCCGCGAGCGTTGGTGAGAAACGTGTAACCGCTGACGTTGTAAAAATGGTGAGATAAAAAGGAGCAATATCATGGCAAAACGAGTAAAACCAATGTTAAATGTACCCACAATTACCACTCTTGAGGAAGTTGACTCCACCTTGGCAGTGATTTCTATCCGAAAGCGGGAACTTTCCCTGCTCGAACTTGGCCTGAAAGAAAATGTTGATACGCTCAAACTCAGGTGCGCTGAACTAAGCGAACCAATTAAGCAAGAGATTGAGCTGCTTGAGCAATCGCTCATCCGCTTCGCTGAATCAAAGAAATCTGAGCTTTTCACAAAGAAACGCTCAAGAACTCTTAATTTTGGAGAGATTGGTTTCCGCGCCTCATCCAGCGTAAAAACAATGAAGAAAACCACATGGGAGCAGGTTCTCGCATTGTTGCGAACCAAGGCTGACACCGTCTTTACCGGCTGTATCCGCGTAAAACATGAGGTAGACAAAGAGGCGCTTCGTCAACTTTCAGCAGAGCAACTGGCAGAGGTTGGGTGCCGCCTGGAACAGACAGATACGTTTTATTATGAACTTGATGAAGTTGAGCTTCACGGAACCCAGACACAGGAGATGCATAATGAATAATACGATTAACTTAATAAAGGCCGTCCAGACCGGACGCCACGCACTTCGACTGACGGATGAGGAATACAGGGCCCTGCTGGGGAGCATGAGCGATGGCAAGACATCTACTAAGGAGCTTAACGAATCTGAACTTAAAAAGGTGTTACTGCATATGCGCAAGCTTGGCTTTATCCGGGTAACGGAACATCAGCTTAACAAAATCCGGAGTCTTTGGTTTCAGATGCACGACCAGGGAATCGTCAGGAGCGGGACGGAACAGTCAATAGCCGCTTACATCCGGCGGATAACCAGAAAAGAGATTAAAGCCTGCACGGTCAAAGATCTGCAGAGAGTGATTGAAACCATGAAAAAATGGATTGAACGGATGGATGATCCCTCAGCACGGGAACATTTGCTTCAAATCCTTATGGATATGCCGCCTGAATCACGACTTATTCAATAACCTTTAAAAGGGTTTCTGAAGCAAATACCATGTCAGCAGCGATTTCTTTTCAACAATTAGTAAGGTCAGCCAGAATAGCCCGTAAAATGACGCTCAGGGCGATGGGGGAGGCGCTTAACCGTTCACCGAGCCAACTGTCTGAAATTGAAACAGGAAAAAGGTTGCCGCCCAAGAAAAAAGCACTTCTGATAAGCTGGTCGCAATTGCTTGAGCTTGACTATGTGGAAGTTTACAAACTCGCGCATCAGACTCGTAAGCTCAAAACCGATAAGCGCATAAGCAGGCTGCTTAAACAGGACGACGAGTTTGCTGTGGCATTTTCAAAAGCCGCTGAAAACATGTCTGACGAAGAGCTGAAAACAACCCTGCTTAATGCCTTAAGGCAGGGGGGAATTGATGGAGAAGAAAAAAAGTTACTTTGATAAAGGTGGATACAGGGTATTTGTGGGTTTTGATTCATGTATAGGCAAATGGGTAGCCATGTGAGAAATAGGGTTATACTCAATGGCAGTAATAAACTCTCCCGTTCTTCCTTATAGGGATGACCCCTCACAGGCTAAGGCAGATCTTGAAGACTACGCTCAAAAACGGAAGAGGGAACCTCTTGCTCGCTGGGACGCCCTCTGCATGAGGAGATAAGATGTATCACGAAAAGTCACAAAGAGTATTGGAAAAAATCCGCAAGTTGTTAAATCTCGCACACTCCGGAAATGAACATGAGGCGGCTGCGGCTGCCGCTAAAGCGCAGTTATTGTTGTCTGAATATAATCTGACTATGTCCGGTCTGGAAGAAGAGGAAGCGGCGGAAACTCTGCGGGCATCCCTGAATGATCACAAGACACGGCAAAGACTGGAGCCCTGGGCGTTTATGCTGGCGGCGACAGTTTCCACAAACTTTGACTGCAAATATTATCACAACCAGGCTACAGGTCATACTGTGTTTGTCGGTTGCGGCGCTGATTCTGAGGTATGCGCCTGGACTTTCGGATATCTGTATAAGACCTTGCTGGCTCTGGCTTCCATCCATATGCGGGGCCCGGCGCGGCGGCTGAGATCGCCCCGATCCAAAAGGGCGGCGCGGGAATCGTATTTGATCGGCGCTGTAAGTGTGATCGCCCGGCGTCTGGAAGAGCAGAAAGCGGAAATCCCGGTCACTCCCGGAGCGTTGGTGCCGGTTAAGGATGCTGCTATCAATAAGGCATTGCCGCAACTTCTCAGGGAAAGGCCATGCCGATATGGCAAAATCAGAGATGAGCATTTTTCAGCGGGTGCCGATGCGGCAAAAGGGATTCCACTTTCCCGCCCACTGCATCCCGGAGCTTCTCCAAGAGGGGTGTTGTTCAAATAATATTCATGGCTCTGTTATATGGAAAAGGAGACGGTGAAGTCTCCTTTTCCCATTACATATTTGTTAATAAAATTACATTGGTGTCAGTATTTAATCCCACGACATCCCAGGTTATCTCGTTTTTTCCCATTACTTTTCATGACGTTATTCAAACAAGCACCAAGTCCGCTTCTCCTGCCGAAATTACTCTATGCTCGTTGTAAAGCATATCAACTCCCAACTTTTCGAAGACAGAAGACCATGCGCGCGCTCCATAGTAATATTCATGGTTGCCGGTCACTCCATAAACGCCATGCCGCGCGACAAGCTCTCCCAAAGGTTGCACTTCCCGTTCCAACGGTTTCGGCCAACCGTCAATCATATCCCCGGTAAGGACAATAACGTCCGGATTGAGGGCATTTGTTCTGCTCACCACTGCCTGCAGCCAGGCTCCTTTCAGCAGAGGGCCGATATGCAGATCGGAAAGCTGCACAAGGGAAAAACCCTCCAGTTGTTGCGGAAGGCCTGGAATGACAAGTTCCACGGTATGAACAGCCGGAACGCGTATGGATTGCCAAACCCCGAATCCACCCAAAGCAAAAGCAACAAAGGCCAGCCCAACTCTTTGTATGTCGGGCGAAAACGGTGGCTTCCACTGTATGCCGAGAGGGCGGGCCAGGCGCAGAAGCAGCAGCAAAATATCTCTTGCCAGAAGTAACAGGACAAGGAGCAGCAGTGCCGCATAGGACAACTCCAGGCCTAAGATGACAGGACGGGGCAAGTCCGGCGCAAAGAGAAAACCGCCGATCCCTTCATAGATTTGAAACTTGCAACTGATGACGATAATCGCAATTGCCGTAAGTAACTTGGCGAAAATTCCGCAGGTCAGGGGAAAGACAAAGCGGAGCAGAGCATATACGATAAGAAAGAGGGAGATGTACGAAAGAATCATAAGCAGTTATCTCGCTGTATGGTGAATTTCATAATACCAGTCGCCTTATTCTGCAAGGGAAACGTCCCGGCCGTTTCAGAGGAAAAGGCGGATATCCCGAAAAACATGATTTTACCTTAGTTATGGCGCAGCCCAAGTCTGCCGAGCCATGTCGTCACATTCCTGTGCGCCTCTGAAACAGCGCTTCCCCTTACTGCCAGCCCTTCCGCAAGATTTGCACGGGGGGCAAACCGCCTGATGTCGGAAGCGGCCCGGCCCAGCCCGCTTCCCCCATGTGTCATGAACGGCGCTATCGTTTTCCCCGACAAGTCGTGTTCGGAAAGAAAGGTTTTAACCGGCGGAGCAATGGAGCCGCCCCAGTTGGGTGAGCCCAGGAGAATGAGGTTATAGGCGTCGATATCATCAATTTTTGTCTTCAATGGCGGGTGGACATCTGAAGCGAGTTCCCGACGCGCGCGACTGACCGTCAACCGGTAATCCGCCGGGTACGGCTCAACAGGTTCAAGCTCGACCAGTTTCCCGCCCGTTGCCGTCTGTATTTGTTCGGCAAGTGCTCTTGTGTTTCCGGAACGGGAGAAACAGACTATCAGTATTTTATGGTCTGTTTCCGCTGCCTGAGCCTGTGAAATCGGCACGAGGCATGGGAAGAGTCCTGTAAAAAATGCAAATGCAACCAGGAAAAAGCGCGCCGCAAGTTCAAAACCTTGAGATGTATGTTGAATTTTCATATACTTTTTGCCTTCATCTCCTGTATTGAGTTATCCGGTACCGCTCAGAGGGATGCAAGAGCAGACGTCCTCGCCCGACTATAAAATACGATTTGCAGCATAGGGCGGTGTGGTCTGACATCTCCCTGAGCAGGGGAAGATATCTTAAAGCAGACCGGTTTTTTAACGCTCGCTTCGGCGTTAGCAGCGGAAGTGAACTCCGCCTGTGCCTACGCGGTGGACAGCGCTTTGCAGTGGCAAAGCACTTAACCAGTTTCAATGTTTACGTTTCAAGGATACAGGATCTGTCTGTCTTCAATACGGACAAAGTTAATCTTAATGCAACAAAACGTGTCAATATATTACAAACTGAACAGCTTGGCGCTTTCGCTATAATGCCGGCCGGGGAAATATCCGGCGGTCGGTTTGCTGCAGAGCTGCTTCAACTTTGCCGGGGTAAGATAACTCTGGCCAGAAGACCGCCCTCAGGGAGATTATGTAATTCTATGTCGCCGTTATTGAGCAACGCCATGTTTCGGGCAATGGTCAACCCCAGGCCAATCCCGCCTGATGAGCGGTTGCGCGATGATTCCAGACGGAAGTAGGGCTCGAAAACACGTTCCAGCATTTCATCAGGAATGCCCGGTCCGTTGTCACTGACACTGACCACAACCTGCCCGTCTTCTTCCGAAAGGGCTATTTTGGCGCCGCCTCCATATTTGCAGGCGTTGACAATGAGGTTTTCCAGACAGCGCTTGAGGCAAAGCGGGCGGGCCTTAATAATGACGGAACCGGTTTCAGTTTGCCCGGAATTGACCATGACGACATTATTGCCCACATCAGCGTAGTCATCTGCCATACTTTGTAAAAAGGCGCGCATATCCAACCGGATCGCGGCTTCTTCTGTACTCAGGCTTTTGGCAAGCTCCAATCCCTGGCTGATGATGGCCCGCATCTCGGAAACCGTTTCCTGCAGTTTGCGACGCAGATTCTCCGGCTCCACCCTGTCCAGGCGAAGCTGCAATTTAGTCAACGGGGTGCGTAAATCATGGGCCATGGCTGCAATCATTCGGTCCCGCTCAGCAAGATTGCCGCATATTCTTTCCCGCATGCGATTGAACGACTGGGCGGCATCGCGCAACTCCTTCACCCCTTTTTCCGGGAAAGGCACGGACAACTCCGGCTGTTTCCCGAATGAGTCCGCCGCACCGCTCAGTTTGCGGATTGGCCTGGTTACGCGCAGCAGCAGCATGGCCGTCAACACGAGCATGACCAGGGCTTCCAGCAGCACAAAAAGTCGTTGTGACCAGACCACATAGCGGTCGTCAATATTGAAAGGCTGAGTGACTTTCAGCCATGTTCCGTCTGAGAGTTGAATGGCTGTTTCCAGCACGGTAAGGTGTACGGGGAAGATGCCGACGCCGTTTTCATGCGTTCCGGCAACAACCGCCGGGGCTTCTTCTCCGCCGTTTCCGAAGCCGTCCGCAATCATTCGGAGCAGTCTTTCCACTCCGTCTGTCCTGTCTTCCCAGTCCGGCCTGACCGGCAAGAGTTCCACCATTTCCCGCAGCTTTTCCGGCCTGTGGGAATCGGCCATATGCTCTATGGCGGCTTTCCTTTGATTGGCGGTCATGGAGTTGAACAGAAACCAGTAGGTGACAAGGTGTTCCGCGCGGCTTTTTTCAGCCTGTTGAACATAGAGACGCTGCACTCTGCACACCACCTCAAAATTGGCTGCCTGCAAGATGACAATGCCGAAGAACAGAATGGAGAAGAGCTGCCCGAACAGGGAATCCGGCAATCTGAAAAAACGGCGTTTTGCCTGTGGTGTATTTTGAGTCATAGTTCTCCTTTCTCCACAGGAACAGCAAGCATATAGCCGTCGCCGCGCATGGTGCGGATCAGCGTCGGATTACGTCCGCTGTCGCGCAGCTTTGCCCGTAACCTGCTCACCTGAACGTCGATGCTGCGATCATAGGAATCGCAACGGTCAGCCATGTGCTCCAGAATGCTTTCCCGGCTGATAATCCGCTGGGGCTGTTGCAAAAACAGCATAAGCAGCCTGAATTCCACAGCGCTCAAGGCAACTGTCACATCATGCTCATCGATGAGATGACGCGCCCCGATATTCACCCGCCAAGGGCCGAATTTCCAGATAAGACATTGTGAACCGGCACGTTCGGCGGTCAGCCCGTTGTCGGCTTTTGGCGCGGCGGCGCGGCGCAGAAGAGCCCGGATACGCGCCACCAGTTCGCGCATTTCAAAAGGTTTCGGCAGGTAGTCGTCACCGCCCAGTTCAAGACCCACGACGCGATCCGTCAATTCACCCAAGGCGGTGAGAAAAATGACCGGCGTATGTTCGTAAGGCGCTCCCGGGGTTCTCAGCCGGCGGCAGAGCGAGAGGCCGTCTTCGCCGGGCAGCATGATGTCCAGCAGGATGAGATCGTACTTGTTTTGCGTCAGTTCGGCGAACATACCCGCTCCATCGGGCACGGCAAGGGTATGAAAGCCCAGGGCATTCAGGTTTTCTTCAAGCAGTTCCGAAATTTCCGGCTCGTCCTCAACAATCAGAATATCCGCTACAGAATTGCTCATATGTCCTCTTAAATCCTTTATGTCCGGCAAGAGATTTTTGACGGCGAGCGCTTCCCCGGTCCCGTCAAAAAGGTTCCACCCGGAATTCCCATATAGCATATCCCGGGGCGGACAACCAGTTTCAAACTCTTGCAACTGCACGGCATGACAGCAGTGACTGATTGAATATGACAGATTTCTGAAACACATCTGCAAGATTTGTCCCGTATCCTGCCCTCCATACAGCCATTTGGTTTGATTGTTCCTTCGGCTGTAACCGTATAAAGGAAAAGGAGAGTTTTCGATGAAGTGTTTTTCAAGGTGGGCTGCAACCCTGTTTTCATCTGCTCTGCTCTTGGCGGCGGGCACGGCGCACGGGGCGGCTGCATCTTCCGTCAATGACGGCTTTATTCTTCTGCCCGGCGGAAGTTTCCGGCTGGGAAGCCCCGATAACGAACGGCAGCGCGGCAACGATGAAGTGCTCCACCAGGTGAGCGTCAGTGCGTTTTATGTTGACCCGCATGAGGTCACTCAAGCGGATTATGAAGCCATGATGGGCGAGAATCCCAGTCAGTCCAAGGGCGCCCGGTTGCCGGTGGAAAATGTGACCTGGCTTGACGCTGTGCGCTATTGCAACGCTCTCAGTCTGCACAGAGGTCTGGAACCTGCTTATGTGATTAACGGGGAAGCGGTGCGCTGGAACCGCAGAGCCGACGGCTACCGCCTGCTTACTGAGGCGGAATGGGAATATGCTGCCCGCGCGGGAACCGATACCGTTTTCAATGTGGGCAATCAGGTGCACAGCGATCAGGTTAACTTTGAGGGGTCTTACCCCTATCTGATTGAAGAAAACTATGTGTCCCGCCGCGATCCCACCGTGCAGCCCAGCCGGAATCGGGGCAAAACCATGGATGTGGACACGCTTCCGCCCAATGCCTTTGGACTTCATCACATGCACGGCAATGTTTCGGAATGGGTATTCGACTATTACGGCGCGTATGACGCCGGACATACAGAGAACCCCGCCGGGCCTTCCGTCGGCGCCATGCGCGTGAACCGGGGCGGCGGCTATAACGACTTCGGCAAGCACCTGCGCAGCGCCTACCGTTCCGCCACCAATCCCATTGACCCCGATCCGAATCTCGGCTTCCGCATCTGTCGCAATGCCGCGCCTCTTGACGAAGTGGTGGATACTGCTCCGCCTGCCCGTATCGCCATGCCGGAGCAGCCCCGGGTACTGGTCGCCTATTATTCCTATTCGGGCAACACCGGACGCGCCGCTGAAATCATCAGTGAGCGCCTGGGGGCCGATCTGTTCGAAATTCGTATGCAAAATCCCTACCGGGGCAATATCTATGAGGTTTCACAGGCGGATCTGAATAACGGGGTGCGCCCGCCGCTGGCCGCGCGCGTTGAGGATATGAACAATTATGATGTCATCTTACTGGGGTATCCCACCTGGTGGGCCACCATGCCCATGCCCGTACTTTCCTTCCTGGAATCCGGCGACTTTCAGGGCAAGATAGTCATTCCGTTCAGCAGTCACGGCGGCACTGTGTGGGGCGACAGTGTTTCCGATCTTGCCAAGGCCGTGCCCGGCGCGTATGTGGGAATTGGCTTGGAGTTCCACTATTCAGGCGGGAGCAGCCTTTCCGGGCGTATTGACGACTGGCTGCGCGCAAGTGGGCTGGAAAAATGAGCGCCCGGCGGGCTGTGAAAATCGCCGTGGATGCGGCTATGTTCGGGCTCATGCTCTGGCTTATGAGTTATCCCTTAACGCGCGGTCTGTTGCGGCACGGTGTGTGCGGCTGTCTGCTTTTTGCGCTGTTCATTTGTCATCATCTGTTGAACGCGGGCTGGTATCGCGCTTTGGGGCGGGGCCGCTGGAACTTCCGGCGCGCCCTGCTCACAGCCACGGATGCATTGCTGCTGATTGACATCGTCGCCCTGGCCGCAAGTTCCCTGGCCTTGGCGGGCGAAGTGTTTCCCTTTGCGCCCTTTCCCATGAGTTTCTGGGGGCGCGGCCTGCATACGGCGTCAGCCGCCTGGTGCTTTGTGCTCGTGGCGTTTCACCTTGGTTTGCATGGGCAAGGTTTGTGGAGTAGGGCACAGAGAGGCATGGGCCGTGCCTGGCCGGTAGCCGCAACGGCGCTGGCGGCTTTTGGCGGTTTCTCTTTTCTGGAAAGCGGGCTGTGGAGCGATATGCTGCTTTTGGGGGAGCCGAAGCTGTATCCGGCAAATCTGCCGGCCTTTGTGGCGCAATACCTGGGGGTTACCCTGTTCTTTTGCTTGGCGGCGCAGGCATTTCTGAGGTGCGGAAGCCGGAAATAGCCGATAAGCCGTATATATAGGAGATGCGCTCATAAGCTTATTTCGGAGCTTGAGTTGGCATACCGGTGACGACAGCTTAAGCAGTTGATGTTTGTTCCAGTGAACCGGGAAGTCCCCGGGAGATGGCAATTGCCTCTGCACGCCACGAGACGTCAAGACTGCGGGGCTAGTTCTGTTTCGGCTCTATTTCAGTAATGATCTGGAACGCCTTGTTTGATTTTACTGTTCCACAAATGCCGGTAAATTTCGGGACGCCGGCCACTGTGCATTCCAGCATATCATCGGTGTCTGTATTTAAAAGCAGGACGTCGCCCACCTGCAAACGCAAGAGCTGGTTTCCGGTGATCTGGGTTTCGCCGAAATCAATTTTCAGCTCCACCGGAGTTTCCATGAGCCGTTCTTTCAGACGGGCCACCCAGGCGTGGTCCACTTCCAGGCGCTCAGTTTGGAAGCTGGCGTGCAACTTGGAGCGAATGGGTTCAATTGTGGCATAGGGCAGACACACCACCAGCGAACCCATGGATGACTCCAGTTCCACCTCAAAGGTGATAACCACCACCACGTCGCTGGGGGGGACAATTGCCGCGAACTGGGGGTTGATTTCCGAGCGCACCAGTTCCATATTCACTTCATGCACCGGGCGCCATGATTCCTCCATTTTATCCAGAGCAATTCTGATAACCCGGTCAACAATCGTCTGCTCAATGCGGGTGAATTCACGGCCTTCAATTTTGGGCTGTGAACCGGCTCCGCCAAAGAAGTTTTCCACCAGAGCAAATACCAGGCGGGCGTCAACCACCATAATTGCGTTGCCCCGCAACGGCTCCATCTTAAAGATATTGATGCTTGTGGGCACAGGCAGTGAGCGCATGAAATCGCCGAACTTGGTCATATCTATGGAAATCGGGTTCAACTCAACCCGTTTGCGCACAGCATTGGATAAAGCGTTGGTGGCAAGGCGGGCGAAACGGTCGTTGACAATTTCCAAAACCGGCATCCGGCCGCGGATAATTCTGTCCTGGTTGGCCAGGTCGAACGGCACTATCCCCGATTCATCGAACGGTATATCTGTTTCACTTTCGATTTCGCCGCCGGTCAGTCCGCGCAACAGGGCATCAACTTCATCTTGCTCAAGCACTTTGTTCATGGAAAGTAACCTCAATCTTGGTTAACTGGAATTGCCTATTATAATCCGCACATATGTTCCAGGTCAAGTAAGCTTTTGCAAAATGGTTAACTGCACCGGTAAAGCAAAGATTAAAAAAGTAGCATATCTAGCTTGACACTTTTACCGGTTCAGGATAGCTAAAGTGGTTCCGGGCCTATAGCTCAGTTGGCAGAGCCGCCGGCTCATAACCGGCACGTCCCAGGTTCAAATCCTGGTGGGCCCACCAGAACGCAATCCCACAAAGTCCGCTGCGGTGAACTCCCCGGCGGACTTTTTCATGCCCGGTTTACCGGGGTTCAAATCGGGCGGAGAGTTTCTTCAGGCGGCTTGATCATGCAGAACACAGCATTTCACAGCTGGTGGACACTCCGCCGGCCAAGAAGTTATGTATTGTAACCGGATTTTCCGTACAGCGATATTTCAAGCGTGCAACTTAGGGGGATTTGCGCTGTTTCCTCGCGACTGTTGCGGCAGTCCGTCACGAAGCCTGACCGGGCCGACGGGCATAAACTTTCCGGGCAAAGGGTTTCACGGGAGCCGTTCGTCAGAGCTTTTTACCCTCTTCACCCTCATTGTTGCCGCCGTACCTTTCAGTTTTCAAAGTAGGTAGCAGACTGTTTTTCGCTTTCTGAAACTGTAACCGATACCAGACTGACCCCCAATTTTTCGATATCCGGCCGTAAACGGCGGAAGATGAGCCGGGACAGGTTTTCGGAAGAGGGGTTCATCGTCTGAAATTCCGGAAGCTCGTTGAGGTGCTTGTGATCTGCAAAGCTTAAAGCCGCTTTCAACGTGCGTTTCAATTCGGTAAAGTCAGCCAGAAATTCCACCGGTTGGCTCAGGGTATCCCCGCGCACACAGATTTCAACCCCGAAATTATGCCCGTGCAGGGCCTCGCATTTTCCCTGATAGTGGCGCAAGGCGTGGGCGGCGGAGAATTTGTCACGCACCACCAACTGCCAGTATCCGTTCTTGCCGCTCATTCGTAATTCCTTTGCACTTCCGCGCTGTTTTACTTGCTTGTTCAGTTTTCTTAAACCATTACTTTAAGTATTCTTGAAAAATACTTAATCCGGGTATTACAAGCAGGGCATCAGGCTTTCTTTGCTCCCTCGAGTTGCCCGGTTGCCTGTGAAAATTTGCAGTTCCTGCGTTTTGTAAACGTAAGGCTGATCATGGCGAGCGCCCGGGAGTTTAAACGTTTGCTTTAATTCTAATCCCAGATAAGCGGCTGCCTTTCCAGGGTTGGCTCTTCACTATGTTTCAATCCACAGTCGCCCCAGCCGCCGACTGATTGAAGCCGCCGACGGATAGAGGGCGTGCGGATTGCCTCTCGCCTTTCGGGAGAGGTTGCGGAAATGGATATTATCGGCTCAAAGTTTTGTCAAATCATCTTTTCCCCCCTGAAGGGGGGAGGCTTCAAACCGCAAAGGAATTTTTGATGAAGCGCCCTTTAACTTCAAGCTGAGCATTCTGAAAAGTTAAAGTGCTCTGCCTTCAGAAGCGATACAATGCGCTACTTTAACTTTTAACTGCTGGTAATTTCAAACAGTTTGCTTGGTAAGCAGTTCTTAATTCAGCTTACAGCCATGTTTTCTGTCCTGCCCCTGTGGAGCAGTGCTTTGCGCCCTGAATGCACTCAGGCGCTTTTCCATTCATTGAACAGCTTATAAAAATAATGCCCCGGCTTGATGTTGTGCCCGGGAAGGCGCAAGCTGTAAATCATACCGGCATCCGCAAAGTGGATATCCACCGGGGCCCGGCCCGGGAATTGCGCCAGCAGATCGGACAGGTTGTCTAAATCCGCATCGGTGATTTTATTCAGAGGCACAAGCAGCGGCACCGGAGCATCGCTTTGCTCGCAGATTTCCGAAAGCAGTCTGGCCTGGTTCACGGTGATTTTCAGTTCTTTCTGGGCGGCTTCATCGTCGTCGTCGCCGTTACCGTTGTTGGATGAATAACCTTGGCGCGCATCAATTCTCCCTTCAATCAGCAGGGGCTGTTCTGTGCTTAGAAACGGTTTGGCCGCCTCATATTCTTTGGGCATGAACGTGCATTCACCCAGACCGCTTAAGTCTTCAATCTGGCAAAAGGCCATTTTGTCGCCTTTTTTGTTAATGTATTCCTTGATATGGGTAATCAGCACTGCCAGGCGCACCTCACTGCCAGGCGCATATTCGCGGGCGTCTTCAATGGTCAGGGTATTTATGCGTTGCATTTCCTGACGATAATACTCCAGCGGATGTGAAGTGAGATAGAAGCCGAGCGCCTCTTTTTCATAGGCGAGTTTGAGATCGTCATTCCATTCCTCAAGCTGCTGCTCCGGGCAGTCAAAGCCGATGCCCGGCTGAGGGGCGGGCGCAGCCGCGCCCATCATGCTGAACAGGGAGGCCTGGTTTGAATTCTTCTCTTTGATCTTTTTTTGCGCGCGGGCCACGGCGCCTTCCAAAGCGTTGGCCAGCCCGGAGCGGGTAACCTCAAAACAATCGAAGGCCCCGCCCTTGATCATGCTTTCCAGGGCGCGTTTGTTCAGTTTACGGGAATTCACCCGGGTGCAGAAATCCAGCAGCGAGTTGAACGGACCTGCTGCCGCACGTTCCGCCACCAGCTCCAGCACGGCTTCCTTGCCCAGGTTCTTGATTGCCCCCAAGCCGAACACTATTTTGTTGTCATGCACGGAAAAGGCCCATTGGGAAAGCTGTACGTTGGGCTGCAGCACCTCAATGCCCATATCCTTGCACTCAGTGATGTAGCGCAGCAGTTTATCCTGATCGCTGATTTCCGAAGTAAGCAGGGCGGCCATGAACTCCACCGGGTAGTGCGTTTTCAGGTAGGCGGTGAAATACGAGATCAGCGCGTAAGCAGCGGAGTGCGACTTGTTGAACCCATATTCCGCGAATTTTTCCATCAAGTCGAAAATTTCATTGGCCTTGGCTTCGCCCACGCCGTGCTCTTTGGCTCCGCTTACAAAGTTTACCCGTTCGCGGGCCATTTCCTCCACATTCTTTTTCCCCATGGCCCGGCGCAGCAAGTCGGCCTGACCCAGCGAATAACCGGCCACAATCTGGGCGATCTGCATTACCTGTTCCTGATAAACAATCACCCCGTAGGTACCTTTCAGGCAGTCCTCAAGCTCCGGCAGAGGGTATTTCACTTCCCGCTGTCCGTGTTTGCGGAAGATGAACTCTTCCACCATGCCCGATCCGAGCGGGCCGGGCCGGTACAGGGCCAGCATGGCGATGATGTCTTCAAACAGGGTGGGGCGCAGCATGGTCAGGTAACGGCGCATGCCGGCGCTTTCCACCTGGAAAATGCCGTAGGTATCTCCGCGCGAGTAAAGCTCATACACCGCCGGGTCGTCCAGGGGCAGGTTGGACAGGTCAGGGGCCTGACGCCCACCTGCGGTGATCAGGTCCAGAGTGTCCTGAATCAGGGTCATGGTGCGCAGGCCCAGGAAGTCGAATTTGATCAGCCCGATTTTCTCGACCATTTTCATGTCGAACTGGGTGACAATTTCGTCCCCTTTGCCTTTATAGAGAGGCAGATATTCCACCATGGGCTTGTCGGAAATCACCACCCCGGCCGCATGGGTTGAAGCGTGCCGGTTCAGGCCCTCCAGGCGGATGGACGTGTCCAGCAGACGGCGAATGGTTGCGTCTGTGTTATACAGGGTGGTCAGTTCCGGTTCCTGGTCCATGGCCTTCTTAATGGTCATTTTCAATTCTTCCGGAATCAGCTTGGCAATTCTGTCGCCGTCGGCGTAGCTCATGCCCAGGGCCCTAGCCACGTCGCGCACCACCGCTTTGGCTTTCATTTTTCCGAAGGTGGTGATTTGGGCCACGGAATCAGCCCCATATTTCCGGGCCACATAATCAATGACCTCAGTACGGCGGCGTTCGCAGAAGTCCACGTCAATATCGGGCATACTGACCCGCTCGGGGTTGAGGAAGCGCTCAAACAGCAGATTGTAGGGAATCGGGTCAAGATCGGTGATTTTTAACGCCCAGGCCACCAGCGAACCTGCGGCCGAGCCGCGGCCGGGCCCCACCGGAATGTTCTGTTTTTTGGCCCAGTTGATGAAGTCCTGCACAATCAGAAAATAGCCGGAAAAGCCCATTTTGCAGATCACGTCCAGTTCGCGTTCCAGCCGTTTCTCATAGGCGGCGCGGTCTATGGAGGCTTTGTGCGGGGCGGTGTCGATGCGCTGGGCCAGACCGGCGCGGCTCATGGCCCGCAGTTCCTCGTCAAGACTGGTCCCGGCATCTACCGTGTAAGTCGGGAAGTGATAGCTTTTTAAATCCAGCTCCACATTGCACTGCTCGGCAATGCGCAGAGCGTTTTCCAGGGCTTGCGGAGCATAGGAAAAGGCGGCTTCCATTTCTTCCGGCGATTTGTAATAAAGTTCCCTTGTTTCAAAGCGCATGCGCCGCTCATCGTTGATGGTGTTCTGGGTCTGGATACAGAGCAGAATATCGTGGGCGTCAACATCTGATTTGTCGAGATAGTGGCAGTCGTTAGTGGCCACCAGGGGTAGTCCGGTTTTTTCGGCCAGTTCCATCAACCGTCGGTTCAGAATGCGCTGCTCTTCCAGTCCGTTTTCCTGCAACTCCAGATAAAACCGTCCGGGGAACATGCGGGAGTAAATTTCCGCCATTTCCAGGGCCGCGTCCATGCCGCCCCGGTCGGGACTGCCGTCCCCAAAGTCTTCCGCATTGCGGTGAATGCTCTGGTCAGTCATCAGAATGCGGGGAATTTCTCCGGCCAGACAGGCGGAAAGGGCAATCAGCCCTTCGCTGTGCTTGGCCAAAATCTCCTTGTCTATTCGGGGCTTATAGTAATAACCTTCGGTGAAGCCGCAGGTAATCAGCTTGAGCAGGTTTTGATAGCCGATTTTGTTCTGGGCCAGCAGCACCAGGTGATAGCGGGTGCGCGCGTAGGCCGAGTCGCGATCAAAGCGGTTGCTGTGGGCCACATAGGCTTCGCAACCGATAATCGGTTTCAGCCCGAAGTTTCTGGCCTGAAGGTAAAAGTCAATGGCGCCGAACAGGTTGCCGTGATCGGTAATGGCTACCGAATCCATGCCGTAATCTTTGGCACGAGCGCACAGATCCTTGATCCGGATTGCTCCGTCAAGCAGGCTGTATTCCGTATGACAATGCAGATGTACAAATTCAGACATGATTATACTTACAGCAGGCCGGCGTCCGCCAGGCCGCGCATCAGCTCAGGGCAGCTTTCCGCGACGAAATCGGGCTTGCAGGCCAGCAGGGTTTCTTTAGGCACATGGCCGCAAAAGACAGCGGCTGTACGGGTGTTGCATTTCTGACCAACCAGAATGTCCATGGGATCGTCCCCAATCATCAGCACGTTTTCCGGCTCAAGCTTCATGCTTTTCAAGGCAGCGCGCAAATGAGCGGGGTGGGGCTTCCATTCAGATACGTCATCCCGGCTTAAAATACAAGTGAAAAGCCGGACATTGTCGCCCAAAGCAGTTTGAACAGCCCGGGTGCAGTTGCGGGTGATGATCCCGGTTTTGATTTTGCGTTCCAGCAACAGCCGCAACATTTCCGGCACGCCGGGAAACAAGCCGCCCCGTTTTGCAGCGGCAATTTCCACCCGGGCCATGGCCGCATCGGCGGCGCTTCGTACTTTGGCGGCAAACTCCGCCCCTTTTTGGGCTGTAGCGGCTTTTTCCACTTCAACCAGCCACTCCAGGGCCGGACCTGTTTTGGGCGGGCAGACCGGCAGCAGTGCCTGCACGGCGTTGACGGCGGCCCGGTTCATTTCCTGAAAATCCAGGGCGGGAACAGCCAGAGTGCCGTCGAAATCAAAAATAACCCCGCGAAAAGGCGAACCGGAGACGGGCATAGGCATTGCTTATAAACCAAGTTCCGCCAACAGCGCGTCCACGTCCTGCTGATTGGAATCGAGAGTAGGCCCTTTCAGCTCGGAAGCCTTTTGCTTTGCCTCGGAATGAATGGTTTTGATGTCTTTATCCGGGTTCTGCACATGGGCCTTCATGGCCAGCCCGGAGCTTACGAACAACTCAAAGGCGATGCTCTCAATTTGAGTGAGCGTGGCGATAATCTTCTTGATGCGCTGGCCGGTCAAATCCTGAAATGAAAGCTCTGTAAGAATGGCGGTTAAATCGTTCTCAAGGTTTGCGTTGAGTTCCTTCAGACGCTCAACTTCAGCCGGTTCAAGCCGACGCTCGCCCGCCAGCTCAATTAAGGCGATATTTTCCGGTGAGAGATCCTGCTGACGCTCAATCGCTTCCATAATCTTGTCCGTGGCCTGTTCCGTGGTGGTCATTATTTCATCAAGCTGTTTTGAAGCTTCATTAAACAGCATCTCTGTTTCAGCCTTGTCCACCTTATCCATGCCCTGCTCGCGCGACTCTTTCGCCTGATTTATTTTCTGGAATATATTCTGAATGCCGCTGAGCATTTCTTCGCTGAGCTTGCGGTAAAACTCCCCCTCCATCAGGTTCTTGGAAATCTTTTCTGTAAGCAGCGGGCGCAGCACAGGGGCAAGTTCCGTTGCGGCGTCTGAGGGAAGGGCGGAGATGATTTCGTCAACCATGTTTGTGACAATAGGCAATGTGGCGATGTTCGGCATAAATGAACCTCAGTTGAAAAGTTGTTGAGAAATTATGATATAAATTGTCATAACCAGGCTGTTCTACTCCTTTGCCGGTTTTTTTTCAAATGTAAATCATGGACAAGACGGCGAGTTATGTGCCTAAGGTTCAACCGCGGAAGAAGCGGCGGGCGGACACAAAGAGGTTCCGGATATGAAAACGGCCTGCCCGGGCGAATTTATCGAGATAAATAAAGTAAACCGGCGTGAAATAGAGGGTGATTATTTGCGAAAACAGCAAACCGCCCACCACAGCCAGGCCCAGCGGCTGGCGGGACTCGCCGCCAACGCCGAAACCGACGGCTATGGGCAGAGTACCCATCAGGGCCGCCATAGTGGTCATCATGATTGGGCGGAAACGGACCATGCAGCCCTGGAAAATTGCGTCACGCGCGCTTTTATGTTCATGGCGTTGCGCTTCCAGGGCGAAGTCGATCATCATGATCGCGTTCTTTTTAACTATGCCCACCAGCATGATGATGCCCACAAATGAGTAAAGGCTCAGGTCCACCCGGAAAATCAGCAAGGTGAGCAGGGCGCCGCAAGCCGCGGACGGCAGCCCGGACAGAATGGTGATCGGGTGAATGAAGCTTTCATACAAGATGCCCAGAACCATATAAATGACCAGAATGGACAGGGCCAGCAAAATGGCCATGCCGCCCAGAGAATCCTGGAAGGCCTGGGCCGTGCCCTGAAACTGCCTGATGATCTCTCCCGGCAGGGTTTGATCGGCCAGGCTTTCCACTTCCTGTACGGCTTGGCCCAAGGACACTCCGGGGCGCAGATTAAACCCGAAAGTCACAGAGGGGAATTGCCCGGAATGGTTGACCATCAGCGGTCCGGCGGCCTGTTTAAAACTGACGATAGTGGAAAGGGGAGCCAGGCCGCCGTGCTCCGAGCGGACATACACATAGGAAGACAGCACATTGGCGTCGCGTTTGAATTCCGGCTTTAACTCCATGATTACCTGGTAGTCGTTTACCGGGGCGTAAATGGTGGACACTTCGCTGGAGGCAAAAGCCAGTTGCAGGGTGCGGTCGATGCTTTGGGCGGAAATGCCCATTGCGCTGGCTTTATCCCGGTTGATTTCCATTTGCAGTTCCGGGTTGTTCAACTGCATATCGCTGGATACTTCCTGCAATATGGGCAGGGCTTTCAGTTTTTCCTCAAACAGAGCCGCACTTTGGTAAAGCGTTTCCAGGTCGGGATGCTGAAGCGTATATTGATAGAGCCCTTTGCCCATGCGTCCCCCGATATTGATCAGCGGCGGGTTGACCACAAACGCTTTTACTCCGGGCAGGGCGTTGACTTTCGGCCGCAGTTGGTTCGCCACTTCATCAGCGGAATGCTCCCGCCGGCTGAATTCTTTCAGGTTCATGCTGATCGTGCCGCTGTTGCGTCCGCTGTTGCCGGAGCCCAACATGCTCATGGTACTGTCCAGGTCTGGGTGCTCCATGACGATTTTCTGCAGGGATCTTTGCTCTTTCACCATGCCCTCGAAGGAAATGGACTGGTTGGCTTCAGTGAAAATCATCAGGCGCCCGGTATCGGCGCTGGGCAGAAAGCCCTTGGGGGTGATGATGAACAACAGCACAGTAAGCCCCAACAGAAAGAGCGAGAAGAAAAAGGTTGCCCTGTGATGCCGCAGACAGAGTTCCAGGGTTTTCTGATAAAATGCGGTCAGGCGTTCAAACCAGATCTCAAACAACTCATAAATCCGGTTGGAGCGGCCTTCCCGGCGAATTCCGGGGGTGAGAAAACGGCTGCAGAGCATGGGGGTGAGGGTAAGCGAGACCAGGCCGGACAGAGCAATGGCAATCATGATCACCGCGGCGAATTCTTGGAACAGGCGCCCGATGATCCCACCCATAAACAACACGGGCAGAAATACCGCGGCCAGAGAAACCGTCATGGAAAGAATGGTGAAGGTAATTTCGCGCGCTCCGTCCAAAGCCGCCTGCAGAGGCGTTTTCCCCATTTCCAGGTGGCGCACGATGTTTTCCAGCATGACTATGGCGTCGTCCACCACAAAGCCCACGGCCAGGGTCAGAGCCATGAGTGAGATATTGTCGATGGAATAGCCCAGCGCTTTCATGGCTGCAAAGGTACCGATAATGGAAATGGGCAGGGCCAGACTGGGAATGATTGTGGCTGAGGCTGTGCGCAGAAAGACGAAAATGACCCCCACCACCAGAATTACGGTGAGTATGAGGGTGAATTTGACGTCGGCCACCGATTCGCGAATGGACTGGGAACGGTCATATTGAATATTGATGTTTACGGAAGCGGGAATTTGCGCTTCTATCGTCGGCAGTATTTCTTTAATTGCATCCACCACCTCAATGGTGTTGGAGCCGGGCTGGCGCTCCACGGCCAGAGTTATGGAGCGGTCGTCGTTGCGCCAGGCCGCTACTTTGTCTTCCTCAACACTGTCTTCCACGTCGCCCAATTCAGACAAACGCACCGGTGAGCCGTTGCGCCAGGTGACGATCAGCGGGCGGAATTCCGCGGCGTTCAGCAACTGGCTGCTGGTCTGAATGTTTTGCGACTGGTTTGCTCCGTCCAGACTGCCGGTGGGGGTGAGTACGTTGCCCAGGGTAATGGCGTCGGCCACTTCTTCCAGAGCAATGCCGCGAAAGGCCAGCAGCCGGGGGTCCAGTCTTGCCCGCACCGCATATTTCTGTTTGCCCCACACCTGCACCTGGGCCACGCCGCTGACCATGGAAATGCGTTGGGCCACCATAGTTTCGGCGTACTCGTTCACCTGAGTCAGGGGTAGGGTGGGCGAGGAAAAGGAAATGAACAGGATCGGCTGTTCGGCCGGGTTTACCTTGCGGTAGGTGGGGGGAGTGGATAGGCCGTCGGGCAGACGGCGGGTGGCTTTGCTGATGGCCGACTGCACGTCCTGGGCGGCCGCGTCGATATTGCGGTCAAGATCAAACTGGACGGTGATGCGGGTGTTGCCCTGCGTGCTTTGTGAAGTGATGCTGTCTATGCCGGCAATGGTTCCCAGCTCTTTTTCCAGAGGCGTGGCTACCGATGCGGCCATTGTTTCCGGACTGGCCCCGGGAAGGGAAGCCGATACGGAAATTGTCGGGAAATCCACATTGGGCAGATCGTTCACCGGAAGCGTGCGATAGCCCATCACTCCGAATAAAAACAGACCGGCCATTAACAAGGTGGTGGCCACCGGGCGTTGGATGAAAAAAGCGGTAAAATTCAAAGCGCCTCCTTAAACCAGATTAACTTTGAAATTTGATTATTCTTACTGGAACATTTTCAGATTGAAACGGGTAACATTTCAATCCTTGCGCCGTTGTTCATTTCGCGGAGAAAGCGGTTTTTTCCACTTATTTCCGGCGCGGGCGTCCGCTGTGCAGCCGCCGGGCAAATTAAACAGGCGCAAGGGGGTGGGGCGGTTTCGGCAAGACCACTTGTACGCGCTCTCGACAACCGACATTTCACAAACTTCAGGCCTTACCGGGCGCAGCCGCTTCTCCGGACGGCTGGGGATCCGGTTTAAGAATTTCCACTTCGGTTCCCGGAGTGAGGCGGATCTGGCCGCTGGTCACCACCAGTTCGCCCTCGCTCAGACCCTTGACAATCACCGTTTCCCGCTCTGTGCTGTATCCGGGCGTGACCAGCTTCATTTCCGCCACATGAACGGTCTTCCCCTGCTCAGTCCGGACCGGTTCAACCACATAAACGTATGGTCCACGCTGGCTTTGCTGAATGGCCTCGCTGGGAATGATGATTGCGTCGGCGATATTGTCCAGCCGCAACTCCACATCCACGAATTGCCCGGGCCACAAGTTCTCATCTTCATTAGCGAAAATCGCCTTGAGCAGGATAGTGCCGGTGGGCGAGTTGACTGCATTGTCGATGAACGAAAGTGTCCCGCTTTCCGGCTCGAAAGTAGACTGGGGCGGCCGTGCCAGCACCGGCAACTCAACGGATTTCATCCGGGCCCGAATTCGGTTCAGGTAAAGTTCCGGTACCGGAAAAGTTACGCGCACCGGCCGGATCTGCTCGATAGTGACCAGGGGCGTGTCGGCATTGGCCTGAATGATGTTGCCCCGATGCACCAGGATCCGTCCGGTGCGTCCGCTGATCGGGGCGCGGATATTGCAATATTCCAACTGCAACTGGGCGCTGGCCAGAGCCGCCTGGTCGGAGCGCACGGTTGCCTCAAGCGCATCGGCATTGGCCACGGCCTGTTCATATTCCTCGCGGCTCACGGCTTGCTTGTTGATTAATGAACTATAGCGGCGTAAATCTTCCCTGGCCTTGTTCAGAGTGGCCTGATCGCGCTGCAGAATGGCTTTGGCTTCGTTGACCCTGGCTGTATAAGGGCGCGGGTCGATTGTGAACAGGGGTGCGCCCTCCTTTACAAAGGAGCCTTCCGCAAAGAAAATTTCAGTTATCTCGCCCTCAACCCGCGACTTTATTTCCACTGTGGAGAATGATTCCACAGCTCCTACCGTATGGATTTTCTCTTCAATGTTTCCCTTCCGGGCGCTGGCTACAAAAACCGGCGCGGCTTGGGGCGTGTAGCCTACCGGCTTGCTGTTAAAAAGCAGAAAGCAGACCAGAAGGGCCGCTGCCAGCCCCGCGCCTGCAAGCAGGTGTATTTTCCTGAGTTTCAAAGCTTACTCCAACCCTAACGGTGACGTGAGGTGTTGAATAGGGGTGAGCGCATGGGGGGTTATTTGATTTATGTTCACGCCCACAAGCCGCCACTGGTAAGACGGGGCTTTGCGCTCCGGGCAGTAGGTCAGGGCAATGGTGGCGGTTTGAACTGTTCCGTCGGCGGCGGTTGAAGTCGGCTTGAAGTCGGCGGCCCGGCGGGAAAAGGTTTCGCGCTCAACCGGCAGGAACGGACAGCCGATGCAGAAGTCTTCCGTGGTTGAGGGCTGCAATTCCAG
Organism: uncultured Desulfovibrionaceae bacterium; assembly: GCA_944325195.1. Classification (GTDB taxonomy): domain Bacteria; phylum Desulfobacterota; class Desulfovibrionia; order Desulfovibrionales; family Desulfovibrionaceae; genus RGIG1962. Next base: position 60,966 of record CALUZB010000026.1, read on the forward strand.
CACCACTTCATAGAAATTGTCCATATTGCCCTCCAGACCACCTTGAACGGCCAGGCACTGGTTGACGATTTCCGCCCTGGTCCAGGTCCATGCAAATTGCTGCACCCCGCCCGGGGGCATGGGGGGGCTGCTTTTCCCGCATGCGGCAAGTCCAGCTGCAAGGGCGATTATCAAAAGCAGGGAAGACCATTTCTTGCTTATGTCCATATCTTTTTCCATTCCGTTATCAGATTAATGGCCTCAAGCGGCGTGATGTTATCCGGATTAGTATCCCTCAGCACGGTAAGCAACGGGTGCTCCGGAGCGGCGGGCGGTTCCGGCGGCGCTGTTTCTTTCGGTTCAGGAGTCGGCTCCAAGGACGGCAACATGGTTTGAGTCGGCTCACCGATTTTTTCCAAAGCCGCAAGCGCTTCGCGTCGGCGCGAGCTTTGTTCCAATTGGGCCAGAATGGTTTTGGCCCGTTTTATCACAGATTGGGGAACCCCGGCAAGTCGAGCCACTTCAATGCCGTAACTGCGGTCGGAGGGCCCGGGCACCAGGCGGCGCATAAACACAATTTCGCCGCCCTGCTCAGTGATGGCCACATTCATATTATATACGCCGGGGATTTTGCGCTCAAGCGCCACCAATTCGTGGTAGTGAGTGGCGAACAGGGTGCGGATTGCCCCGGTTTTGCGCAAGGCTAAATCTTCCGCCACGGCCCAGGCCAGCGACAATCCGTCAAAGGTACTGGTTCCCCGTCCGATTTCATCTAAAATCACCAGACTGGTTTTGCCGGCCTGGCGCAGAATGCGGGCGGTTTCCATCATTTCCACCATGAAGGTGCTCTGGCCGTGCGACAGATTGTCCGATGCGCCCACCCGGGAGAAAATCCGGTCACAAATACCTATTCTGGCTTCGCGGGCGGGCACATACGAGCCCATCTGGGCCAGCAGGCAGATTATTGCCGTCTGGCGCAAAATGGTGGATTTGCCCGACATATTCGGCCCGGTGATGAGCAGCACCCGGCGCTTGTCGTCCATGTGCAGATCGTTGGGCACAAACCCGGCTTCCCCCTGAATGGCTTCCACCACCGGATGCCGGCCTCCGTGAATATTTATGCCGGTACCCTGGTGCAGGGCCGGACGCACCCATTTGCGTTTTCTGGCCGTTTCAGCCAGCGCTTGGGCAAAATCGAGCAGGGCCAGCACCTCCGCCATCAGCATCAGGCGATCGCGTGCGCTTTCCATTGTCTGGCGCAAATTCTGGAACAGGGTGTATTCCAATCTATGTCGTTCTTCCGCGGCTGAAGCCAGTCTGTCTTCCAGTTCCTTCAGCTCAGGGGTAACGAAGCGCTCGGCATTGGCCAGAGTCTGTTTGCGGATAAAGTGCCCGGGCACGTTTTCCGCATTACTGTGGGTAAGCTCAAAATAGTAGCCGAATACCTTGTTATAGCCTTTTTTCAGGCGGGGAAGCGCTTGCTGTTCTTTTAAGAACAACTCTTCCAGCAGCTCGGCCCCGTGTTCAGTGAGGTCGATCAGCTCGTCCAGCCTATCGTTAAAGCCTTGTTTGAACAGACCGCCCTCGGTAATCGCCTGGGGAGCCGGTTCCAGCAGGGCTTTTTCCAACAGTCCGGAATAGTCGTCCAGATCGTCCCATTCTTTAAGCACCCGTTGCAGCAGACTGGGAAGCATATCGCCGCGCCATTCTCTGGCTGTGGGATAACCCGCATCGGGCAGAGCTGCTTTCTCCAGAAGGACGCGCAGCTTCGGCAACACCAACAGACTGTGCTTGAGGGCGGTGAAATCCTTAGGGCTGGCTTTGTTCAGAACTATGCGGGTGGTCAGCCTCTCGATATCATAGCTCTTTTCAAGAATGGAGCGCAAAGATTGACGCAAGCCGTCTCTTTCAGCAAAAAACTGCACGGCGTCAGCGGTCATTTCAATCATACGCCAGTCGCGGAAGGGGTGGCGCAGGCGCTCTTCCAGCAGCCGCCCGCCCATGGGGGTAAGGGTTTCGTCCAGCACCGCCCACAGAGTGCCGGCCCCCTTGCGCCCATCCAGGCGCCGGAAAATTTCCAGATTGCGCTCGGTGATGTCGTCGATAATCAAATGCTTGCTTAAATTCAGCGGCTTAAACGCCTTGAGGTGAGTGAGCTGCTTGCGCTGAATTTGGGAAGAATAGAAAATCAGGGCCCCGCAGGCTTTGACCAGTTCGCTTCCGGCGGTGAGGCCAACCGCGCCCAATTCAGCTATATTCTGGGCTTTCAGAATCCGCTCTTCAGACAGAGCGGAGTTGAAGGCGCTGCGCTCAGGCTGGCGCACCGGGACTATCCCCACCAGTTCCTGTTTGTTCGGAAGCCGGAAATCAGCGGGAATGATCAGCTCGCGGGGGGCGAGTTTATAAACCCATTGCCAGAGGTCTTCCTGTCGCCCCGATTCCAGCCCGGCCCATTCTCCGGTGGAGAAATCGAGCCAGGCAAAGGCGCCGTTACCGCTGCCCGCGTTCCAATAAAATGCGCCCAGATAGTTGTGTTGTTTTGCCGAAAGGTTGGAGTCTTCCACCGCCAGGCTGGGGGTTCTGATTTCAGACAGACCGCGTTTCACCAGCCCCTTGGCGGCTTTAGGGTCTTCCAACTGTTCGCAGATAGCAACATGGTAGCCTTTATCCAGAAGCTGGGAAATATAGCTTTCGGCATTGCGCCAGGGCACGCCCGCCATAGGGATTTTATCAGCCGCACCGGGGTTGCGACAGGTCAGGGCTATGCCCAACTCCCGTGCGGCAACTTGGGCGTCTTCAAAAAACAACTCGTAGAAATCCCCCATGCGATAAAAGAGCAGGGCGTCCGGACACTCCTGTTTAATGCTCGCATATTGCTCAAACATCGGGGTGAGCTTCTTAGCTTCAGTTAAATCTTGCATAATCCGTTCAAACACGCGTTAATTGTTCAGTTTGCGTCTGAACAATGCGGAATGCCAGCTGCGACATTTGGGGCAGGCAAAAAACAGACTGGGGCGGGTAAAGCCGCAGCTTGAGCAGACAAAGAGCTTGGCGTTCCGCCCTTCTTTCAGAAAATAATCAATCTGCTCGTTAAACATGGGCGAGGTGTTCTGATGCGCAAAGCTGATGCCGAGCAACTCAAGATGCGCTGCAAAAAAGTCCGGATCAGCAATAACCGCTTTTTCAAAATAAGTGCCTGCTTCATGCGATTTGCCCGCGCGCACCAGCAGCAGGCCCTTGTAGTAATTAATCAGCGGGTCCATGGACTCTGCCGGGACTGCGGCGGTGACGCGCCCGGCCAGTTCGCGTTTCCAGGTCGGCAGATCGCGACTGACTGCCTCCGGCAGATTGTCTGGAGTGTCGTCGATATAATTGAGCAACCCCTCCAACAACATGAACCGGTGCTCCGGCGGTACATTCAGGAAAGCGTGGCGCAAGGTTTTTTGCAGGTCTTTGCCGGATACGTCCAGGGCGGCTGTTTTTATCCGCATCAACCAGGCTTCCGCAGACAGGCGGTTAGCCCTGATTGCCTTTTTGGCACAAGACTGGGCATCGGAGAAATCGGCTTTGCCGAACATTTCCTCAGCGATCAGGGTAAGATAATACGCTTCCGCCACCTTATGCTCCAACTTGCCGTAGGCTTTGGCGGCCATGACGAAATTCCGCGAATCGGCGTAAAGCATGGCTATTTCCTGACGGATGACCTCTTCCGGTCCCCCGAAGGCCAGGGCCTCTTCCAGGGCTTTAAAGGCGCGATCAACCAGTCCGCTTCGTTTGTAATCAAGGCCCAGCTCGAAATATATTCTGGCTTTCAGATTATTATCAAGCCCGGGCCGCACAATCAGGCCGTTGCGGATCTGAATGGCCCGTTCAATGTCCCCTCTGGCCCGATAGAGGTTACCCAGAGCCAGATAGGTTTCCACTCCGTCCGGGTCGTTGCGCACTTCCTGGTTCAGAGCGCGTATAGCGGAAAGGGTATCGCGCTCCGAGGCGCATTCCCCCTCATTCCAGGTAAGAAACAAATGGTCTTCCTTGCCCAGCAATGAGCGCAATGATTGTTTAAAGTTTGTCCACAGATCCACTTTCTCTGTCTCCCGGTTGGTTGTTGGGCACGTCGGGCTTGTCTTCAGCCGGTTCAGCCTCTGTTGTGGATTGCGACTGTTCTGAAGCGGCCGGGCCTGCGGCGATGACAGTGGGAGTGGGGGTGGCTTTATCCGGACTGGTCGACTTTTCCGCCGGCTTTTCCGCTTCTGTTCCCGGTTGGGGCTTCATTTCGTCCAAGGCCTTATAAGCGTTGCCGGTTAAGGGAATTGCGCGCAGTTGGGCCACTTCCCGCTCCAGCGTGTTGATTTTCTTCCGGGCGCGGCGCAGGGCGAAAGTTATTTTAATTCTGTCGCCCGCGAGAAACAGCACGCAAACCAGCGCGCCCAGCAACAAAGCCATCAGCATTACAAAATAAAGGGGCAGAGGAATGCTTTCAAACGGGGGCAATACAAACAGGTTCAGGTGAAAGGCCACGTCCTGCCCCAGAACGGCGTGGTTCTGAACTACAAAAACTGCAAAGAGAAAGAAGATTAAAACCAACAACACCACTTTTATATAGCGCATGACTTACTCCTGTTTGGGTTTAAGCCGACAAGTTCCTGAAAATTTCAACCAGGTTGGCGTAGGTTTCCCGGATATGCTGCGGAATCATTCTCACCTCGTCCATTACCGCAAGAAATGAGGAATCTCCTGTCCAGCGGGGCACAATGTGCCAATGCAGGTGGCCGGCAATTCCTGCTCCGGCGGCCTGACCCAGGTTGAGCCCGATGTTTATGCCTTCCGGAGAGCAGTATTGTTTCAGCGCCTTTACAGCAAGAGTAACCAGGTTCATCAATTCCCGGGCTTCTTCATGGCTTAAATCCTCCAGATGCATCACATGCCGATAGGGCGTTACCAGCATGTGTCCGTTATTATAGGGAAATTTATTCAATAACACAAATGCGAATTCGCCGCGATGCAGAACCAGACGTTCAGCTGCGCTTTCAGCAAGGTTGCAGCCGTCCGGCAGGCAGAACGGGCAGGAATCCGCTTTGGGGCCGAGAATATATTCCATTCTCCAGGGAGCCCACATCACTTTCATGTCAATTGCTCCTTTACTTGCCTTTATTTAAATCAGAATAATCCCAGGAGTATATCACAAATCTTGCGGCGGCAGCTCCTGCAAGCTGCCCAAAAGCTCCCGGGCCAGGTTCAGTTGAGCGGTGCGGCTCACCGCCTGTCCGTCCAGTTTTGCCCGCAGCACCTGTTTCAGAATATCTCCAAAGGCCGGTCCGGGAACGCCGCCAAGGGCGATCAGATCATCACCGCTGATGTCCACCTTCATATCCTTGATTGCGGTGATGTAGTGGGCCAGGGGCTTGCGCTCTTCATCTCCGCCGATATTCGCCATGATATATAAAACCGCTTCCAGGGGCAGATGATGCAGCATATCGTGTAAAGCGCTCATATTCAAGCTCGTCCCGGTCTGGCGGATTTTCTGCATTTTCTTCAGCAGACTGTTGATCTCTTCCCGCAAGTGCAGGAAGTCTTTCCGCTCTTTATCACTAAAGCCCATTTTTTCCAGCAGCGATGTTGCCTCCAGGTATTTGGCGGAGTGACACAGACACAGGAAATAGCAAATCCAGGGCTCAGGCTGCGGCGACAGATAGGAAAGCCGATACCAGGAAAGGGTTTTTTCCATGTTTACGAACACCTCTTCCTTAGCGGGAGTAAGCTTCAGAAGCGGATGAACAGCGTCGGCAAGGCGCAATTTATCCATGCGCTGGAAGCAGGCCAGGGGTACGTCTTCTTCCATCATCAACTGAATTTCGTTGAATATGCGGTTCCCGGACAGTTTATCCAGCACCTGCAACTTCAGGGCATTTTTAATCAGGCGTTCGGTCTGATTGCTTAAGACGAATTTAAAACGTTGTTCAAAGCGCACAGCCCGCAGAATGCGGGTAGGGTCTTCCACAAAGCTTAAGGCATGCAGCACCCGGATGATTTGTTCCTTGATATCGCGTTGCCCGCCGAAAAAGTCCACCAGCAGGCCGAAATGTTCGGGATTTAGGTGCACGGCCAGGGCATTGATGGTGAAGTCGCGCCGGTACAAATCCATTTTAATGGATGAAAGCTCAATGGTGGGCATGGCAGCCGGGTGCTTGTAGTATTCAAGCCGGGCAGTGGCCACGTCGATGCGCCGGCGCACCCCCTGTTCATCATGAAAGATAATGGCAGCGGTTTTGAATTCGGGATGAGACTTAACCCGGCCCCCCAGTTCTTGGGCAAAGGCATGTGCGAACGCCAGTCCGTCGCCCTCCACTACCAGATCGATGTCAAAATTCGGTTTGTCGAGCAGGATGTCGCGTACAAAGCCACCCACCGCGTATGCTTCCATGCCCAGTTGCTCCGCTTTGCTGCCGGCGCTTTTCAACCAGTTGATATGCTCTTCGGGCAGGCGGGCACTCAGCGTGTTGCGGATATCGCGCGACTTCTGCTCTTCCGGGGCCAGGGGTTCGGGAATGCGGGCTGTATCTTCCAACAGGGCTTGCATAATATCTGTGCGGGAAACCACGCCGATTAGGTTGGAGTCGTCCAGCACCGGAATGAGTGGTTGTTGTTCGTCAATCACTATTTCCATCAGCGAATACAGGCTGCTGTCGGTATTGATGCTGAAAAAGGCCCGGTTCATATATTCTGCCACCGACTGCTCGCCCAGACCGTGCACCAGCGCTCTGGCGGCAAGCTGATGCTCGATTATTCCGGTGCACAGCCCTGTTTCCGGACTGACCACCGGCATGGCCTTCAAGACATAGCGCAGCATAATTTCCTCAGCCTGGGCAATGGTGTGATCTTCCCGCACAAAGTGGGGTGGGCTGCTCATGATGTCGCGCACCAGAATCTGAGAATTAACCAGGGAAAACAGCAGGCCGAACAGGGCGTCTCTTACTTCTGATAAAGTCTTGTCTTTTACCGCGGCCGCGGCAGCCGCCGCATGTCCGCCGCCGCCGAAAGAAGCGCAGATGCGGCTGCAATCCACTTCCGGCACATTACTCCGGGCCACAATATGCACTTTGTCGCCCATGGCGGCCAGAGCGAAAATCACTTTGGAGCGGGTCATTTGCATGGCGTGTTGTACCAGATCGGAGAAATCGCCTACAAACGTTTCCAACGATACCGCCAGGATCAGAATGGGAATACCGTTGATTTCATGCAGCGTTCCCGACTCCAGCATGGTGTGGAGCAGGGCGACCTGATCCGGGGTCATGGTGGGGCGGGTAAGCTCGTTAATGGTGCTCAGGTTCATCTGACGGCCCAACAGCCAGGCCGCGGCCATAAAGTCGTGTTCGGTGGTGGAAGGAAGAGAGAGCGAGCCTGTGTCTTCATATAGCCCAATCCCCAGCAGAGTGGCTTCGTCCGGGCTCAGGCTCAGATTTTTCCGTTTCAGTTCGTCAACCATGATCGATGCAGTTGAACCCCAATTTTCGCACCGCTGAAATTCTGTTTTCAGGTCGTCGTCAGTGGGGGGGTGGTGGTCGAAAACATGCACCCGCAGATCAGGATTTTCAAACACCGCCGCCACATGGGGCAGACGTTTCCTCTGCTTGGTGTCAACAACCACCAACAGGTTCACCCCGGAGAAATCCACTTCGCTCATGGTGTGGAAGTTGAATGGGAAAGAGGTTTCCTGCATGAAGAAGCTGTTTACCGCCCGCTCTTTACTGCCGGGGTAAATCAGCACCGCCTCCGGATACAGTTTTTTCGCCGCCACCATGGCGGCAATGCAGTCAAAGTCGGCGTTAACGTGCCCGGTGATGATTGTAGCGGGGCGAAGCAGGGCGGGGCTTTGCGCATTCCGGCCGTTTTTTCCCTGAGGGTTGGTCATGGTTTCTGTCGTTTTTTCTGTCATCATATGATATCCGGGGTCAGGCTTGCGAGCGGGGGTGGAAGCGTTTATGAATTTCCGCCAGCCGGCTTTCCTGTACATGGGTGTAAATTTCCGTGGCGAGAATATCCTCGTGTCCCAGCAGCATCTGCACCGAGCGCAGGTCGGCCCCGCCCTCAAGCAGATGCGTGGCAAAAGAGTGCCGGAAGCTGTGTGGGGAAATCTCCTTGACAATGCCCGCCTGCAAAGCCCGCTCTTTAACCATTTTCCAGACGCCCTGCCGGGACAGGCCTTTGCCGGAGCGGTTCAGAAAAATCAGCTCTTCCCGCGGGGCGAACAGGGGGCGCCACTGGGTCAGATATGCGCTTAAAAACGCCGCTGCTGTGCTGTGTACCGGCACTATCCGTTCTTTGGCCCCTTTTCCGAAAATACGCAGAAGACCGGCCTGGGGATCGAAATTGAGCGGACGCAGACCGCACAGTTCAGACACCCGCAGACCGGCGGCGTAAAGCAATTCCATGATTGTGCGATCGCGAAAACCCAGTTTATCGGTAAGACATGGCGTTTCCAGGAGAGTACGCATTTCCTCCCGGGACAGGACTTTGGGCAAGGTAAGCGGCAGTTTCGGATTTTGAAAGAATTGCGCTGGGCTAGTCTGGAACCAGCCCCGTTCCACGGCAAAATCGAAGAAGCCGCGCAATGAAGCCAGGTGCCTGGCAATGGAGCGGGAGGACAGTTCTTTTGCGTTTAAGTGGGCCAGGTAGAGCATCAGCACGTCCTCGGTGACGTTTTCCAATTCGAGGTTCCCTTTTGCCAGAAAAGCAAGTAAGCTGGTCAAATCGGCGGTGTAAGCGGCCGCCGTATTCTCGGAAAGACCTTTTTCCACCAGCAGATGCTGAATGAACTGATCGAGCAGGGGATGATCCGCCACGGCCCGGTCAGTCGGAGAGCTGTCTTGAGAGAGCGCTGCTTTGTTGGTCATCAGAGATTATATAAAAAAAAATCCATCTGGAAAAGCATTATTATTGCCATGCCTCATATTGCCTTTATCGGTCTCAGCGCCAACCTGCCGTCATCTTACGGACCGCCCGCCGCCAATCTGGAGCGGGCTCTGGAAATTTTGCGGGGGCACGCCGAAGTCCTCGCCATATCTGAACTGTATCGCACAACCCCGCTGGGTGTATGTGAGAAGATGCCGGATTTTCTGAACCAGGTAGTGAAAATCAGTTGGAGTGGGGGAGCAGGGGAATTGCTGCGCCTGTTGCTGGAAACGGAAAATCAGCTTGAGCGTAAACGCCCGGCAGACAAGTCCCGGGGAGCGGCGGCGCGTACTCTGGATCTGGATTTGCTTTTGTTCGGCGGGCAGAAATGGGAGCTTCCGGAGTTGACCGTGCCGCACCCCAGAATGTTTCAGCGGGCATTTGTACTGGTTCCGCTGCTGGATATCTGGACGGCTGAGGACGAAATTCCGGGGGTGAGCCGGCCCGGAGAGTTTCTGGAAAACTGTTTAAGGGCGCTTGATTGGAGTATTGATAATCGATATATTATCCAGAATGACTGATACAGCTTGATTTTAGGGTTGGTGTAAAATAGGGCAAGCCGACTGCTCCGCAAACGGATTGAGCTTGGGAAAGGTGAATACGCGGCCGATTGCGCTTGGAATATGACATTGGCGTAAAATGTCGGCAGAAGCGCCGGGAGGGCTTTGTGGTTCAGGACAGCTCCTGTGCTCAACTCAATTCAGCCTGAGGTCAGAATTCTAATGGAGGCATTATATGCACTTGTTTCTCGACTCTGCGAATATGGATGAAATAAAACAGGCTTTAAGCTTAGGTCTGGTGGACGGTCTTACCACCAATCCGACGCTGTTGGCCAGAGAGGGCGGCGATTGGGAAAAGCGGGCGCGCGAGATTTGTCGCCTGGTCAAAGGGCCGGTCAGCCTGGAAGTAACTGCCACGGATTGCACGGGAATGCTGGAAGAGGCGCGCCATCTGATTACCTTTGCTCCCAACGTGGTAATCAAAGTGCCCATGACTCTGGAGGGGCTGAAGGCAGTATCTATACTTCGGGAAAAGGATATTGACACCAATGTGACCCTGGTATTTTCACCCACGCAGGCGCTGCTTGCAGCCAGAGCGGGGGCAACCTATGTTTCGCCGTTTGTAGGACGACTGGACGCGCTTTCGCAAAACGGCATGAATCTGGTGGCGGAGATCATGACCATTTACCGAACCTATAATTACCCAACCCGGGTAATCGTGGCCAGTGTGTGCCACCCGAAACATGTAAGCGAGGCGGCCTTGCTGGGCGCGCATGCCGCAACCGTTCCTTATAAGGTAATGCTGATGCTGGCCAGGCACCCCTTAACGGACTCAGGCCTGGAAGCGTTCTTAAACGACTGGGCTGAACTGAACAAACAGTCCGACTGATAAAACGGGGGAAATAACGGGCTATGAAATCAGGAACCGATGGCTATCTGTGCCTGAAAAGTCGGGTGAGACCGTTTAAGGGTCAGCTTGTTGTGGATTGGAATAAGATTGCTTAATGTCCCATAATGTAAATTATGTAAACTTTGGTTTTTATAACTAGGGGGCGATACTTCCACAATATCGCCCCTTCTTAAATTACGGCTTCTCAGTTCAGTTCTGTTTTGTCATTTCATTAAAAACAGAGAGGACATACTCTGCAATTGTACAATCCTGTTCTTCTGTCCCGCCGCCTACACCGATACCGCCGGCGATTTACAAAAAGTGGATAACCGCCCGCAACCAAAGTGATTTTAGGATCATTTGTTTGGATGGCCATGAGGGAACCACCCTCAATTGAACAGGCTGCAACATCTTTTGTTGTGCATTGAGTAATTGCCGCTGTATATGCCTTTCCCGGCACAAGAATGACGCTTAAGGCCAACGCCTCTCCATAACGCCGGTACGCTCTGGGCAATCCGTTTTCATCGCTGATGGCAAAGCTGATGTCAACCCCAATTTCCTTGCTTTTTCTGTGTGTGGCGGCGCATAGGCTGTCGCATAATTCATCTGTCAGAAGCATGCTTATCCTCCAATATTATAATGTTAAAGATGAGCATTACCTTACCAAGGGTTGTGGGTTACTGCTTGCCTGTTCCTACGAAAAATCCGCATGTTTCTTCAATGGTTGCGGAGTTTCAGAATCTCTTCCTTAGGGTTCAAGCCAAACATTTTTCGATAATCCCTTGTGAATTGTGAAGTGCTTTCATAGCCGACTTCAAAGGAGGCCTCCGTCACATTTTTGTTTTCATCTAACATCAGCCTTCTGGCTTCGGTCAGCCGCAGTCGTTTTTGACATTGTAACGGACCCATTCCAACTGCGCTTTTGAATTTCTGATGAAACAGCGATACACTCATATTCTTTTTGTCTGCCAGTTCCTTAACTGTAAAGGAGTCACGGAAGTTTTCTTTAATCCAACTGTTTATTTCATATATTTTCCCAGCCTGCTTAATGTTGATGATCCTTTGTAAGAACTGGCTGCCACGAGAGCCGCATAAACTGAAAAAGATGATTTCCCGTTTAATCTGAGTTCCCATAAAAGCCGGCGGGATTGGCTCTTTCATGATTTCAAACAGTCGGGAAAGAGAAGAAATCACCTGATTGTCAGACGCTGCCATAATTCTGTCTTCAATCTGTGCCTTTGCAATTCTCTCTGCCAGGTCCCCGTCTAAATCAAGAAGAACAGAGATTACATCATTCTCTGAAAACGTCAGAACATAGCCGACTGTAGGTATATCAATCCTTGACACGGAATATTGACCCGGAACAAAGTCCATGATTCCGGATGGGGTGTGTAACCGAAGCGAACCGTCGAGCACAACGTAAATGTAAAAGTTGTCCGGTTCAGGCATATCGATTTTTCCTTCTGTGAAAAGTAAAATCGATAAAAACGGGAATTCCGTTTTATTCTCTCCCTCTGCCGGTGAAAATGAACGGACGGTTTTGCATAATTTTTCAACAGCACTCACTAAATTAAACTCCTCCCTTCATTCTTTTGCCCTACTATATAGCGTACCTGTTGATTGTCCAAGCCGGAGGGTACGCTTTTTTTATTAAAAGTTGCTTTTTTAGATTAGATGGATTAATTATCGGTTTAACAACAAACCTGAAAAGGTATTTCCCATAACATCTGCTTTATACATACATGAATTCAATCCCCTACCCTCTTCTTATTTGGAGTTGCAGCGCCAATGTATAACTGGCTAATGCTTTTTCTGGCTTTTCTTCTTGTCGGGCTTAATGCGATGTTTGTGGCGGCCGAGTTCGCCTGGGTCAAGGTAATGCGGGTACGCATTGAAATGCTGGCCGATTCCGGGCAGCGGCGGGCCAAGCTCGCCCTGTTCGGCATTAATCACCTGGACGCCTATCTCTCCGTCTGCCAATTAGGCATCACCCTGGCCAGTTTGGGGCTGGGCTGGATTGGTGAGCCGGCGGTGGAGAGCCTGTTATCGCCCTTGTTCGCTTTGTTTGGGGTGAAAAATCCCGCTCTGATCCAAAGCATATCGGTGGTGGCCGGTTTCTCGTTTATTACCTTCCTGCATGTGATCTTCGGCGAGCTGATGCCGAAAACACTGTCCATTCAACGTGCTGAAGGGGTTGTGCTTACTTTGTCCCCAATCATGCGCTTTTTTTATCTGGTCTTTCTGCCCATGGTGAAAGTGCTCAACGGTACATCAAACCTTTTCCTGCATCTGTTCGGCCTGCATCAGTCCGCAGGCGGCGAACACTCACATACCCCGGAAGAATTGCAAATGCTGATTGTGGACTCGGAAAAGTCCGGATACATTGATGAGCAGGAAAGTCGTATGCTTGATAACGTAATCCGGTTCGACAAGCGCGACGCTTATGATGTGATGGTGCACCGCGTGGATACAGTCACCCTGTCCATTGACAACAGCGTGGCAGATGTGATTGCGGAAGTGAAAAAAAACGGGCACACGCGATTTCCCGTGTTTAAAGAAGACCGTGATAACATCGTGGGTTTCATCAATGTTAAAGATTTGCTGGGGGCAGACTCCAATCAAAGCATTCGAACGTTTGTACGCAAGCCCTATTATGTAATCGATACCATGCCCCTGGACAACCTGCTGCTGAAAATGCAGAAAAACCGGCAGCAAATGGGGATAGTTATTGACGAATACGGCGGCTGGCAAGGCTTGATCACCATGGAAGATATCCTGGAACTGATTGTGGGAGATATTAAAGATGAGCACGATCAGCGCGATCCTTCTCATATTCAGGAAAAAGAACAGGGCGTGGTTAAAGTGCAGGCCGGAACGCCGGTTGAAGAATTAGATGAATATTTCGGATTTCCGCCGGAAGAACAGGACGACTACAGCACTGTGGCCGGGCTGTTTCTGGATAAATTCGGGATGTTGCCTGAACAAGGCGACAGCGTGGTATATAACGATCACCGCTTGATTGTCAGCAAGATGGAAGGAAAGCGGATTAAGGAAATAGAGATCGTTAAAGTTTATTCCTGAGATTAAGTAACTATGCGTAAAAACAGAATAATCTTGATAATTGCCACCTTTATGCTGGCAGCTGCATCATCAGTTTATGCTCAAACAAACCCGGTAAAGGAAATGAAGACAACTTCAGAAAACAATATCGGCGGGGAAGACGCCAGACCGCTGGAAGGAAACGGCAAAGATATGAGCCCCAAAAGCACATCGGCTTCAGGCCTGAACGAGATGTTGGTGCGCATATCCGAAATAGAGGTTTATCCTGAATACCTGGATGAATATCTGGAGTTTGCTCTTACGGTGGGAGCAACTTCCGTGCGTGAAGAACCCGGCGTGATTGCTATCTATCCTATGATCCAGCAGCGCGACGCCTGTCAGATACGCATTCTTGAGATATACGCAAACCAGGAGGCCTACCGCAGCCATATCGCCACCAGGCACTTCCAAACCTATAAGCAAGGCACGCTTCATATGGTAAAACGTCTTGATCTGGTGGATATGACCCCGATGAACCCTGCGGCCATGCCGGAGATTTTCCGCAAGCTGGCTCCCGAGTTCAATATGAACGAGCCAATACGCTGATTATATTATCTTATATAGCTTCTGCAAGAGCGGGTTGGGGTTGAATCCCCACGCCCCACCCTATTCCCGCTAGGGTTGCTTCCCCAGAGGGGTTGTATCTGCTTGAGGATCGAAAGGTCAAATAGCGATTTTGATACGCACTATTTTATCGGCGAGTGTGCTTTGCCGCAGGTTTTTGTTGTAAGCCGGCACTTAAATAGAACAGAGGTGTCGGCGAAGAGGTTTGAATGCCTTAAGCGAGAACAGCAAAAACACCCGATGCCCCCTACCCTTCGTGTGTGAGCGTGCCGGAACCCGTCAAGAGCGGCTGACCTGGCTGCAAATGCTTCAGCGCTCAGCGCCACAGCTCTCCAGGGAAGCTTTTAATTTTAAGTCAAGACCGATCCGGCAGATCAGGCTACGCCTGCTTTGGCTGAGGGCGGGTCTTCCAGCGTTTGTGCATCCAGAACCATTGCTCCGGGAACAACCGCACATATTTTTCAACCGCCCGGGTATAGAACTCTGCGGCGGCAATGACCTTTTCTTCCCTGCTGCCTGACAGTTCTGCGGTAAACAATGGTTCTTCCAGATAATACCTGTATCTCCCGTCCTTTTCCTGAATTAAGAAAATGGGCCAGATAGCTGCTCCGGCCCTTACCGCCAACAGGGCTGGACCGATATTGACCGCGGCAATATCTTTGAGAAAAGGCAGAAAGACAGCGTCATTGAACCGGGTGTTGTGATCAACCAGAAACGCAACCAGGCCGTTTTTTTTCAGAAGCCGCAATACCTTGGGAGCGACGTCCTTATGGGCCAGCACAGTGGAGCCGGTTGCGCTGCGCAAAGCCTCAATGCGCGAGTAAAGGGCCTGGTTGCGCTGGCGGCGCACCACTATTGCCCTGTCTTTATTCGGGATATCGGTTCCCATTACTCCCGACAGAATTTCCCAGGCGCCCAGGTGGGCGGTTACAGCTACGCCAGGCCCCGGATAATTCTTCAGCGCCTCCCAGATGTCGGGGTTTACAATCTCTATCCGTTCGCGCATGAACCGGTGATCTACGGCCGGAGCCAGAATCAACTCCGCAAACGAACGCCCGTTGTGCCGGAAACTCGCTTTGGCAATTTCCCGGGCGGTTTGCTCCGGGTGGGCGCTGTCCGGCTCAAGATGTTTTAAAATTGCAGCGACAGCGTACTTGCGGCGCGACCTTAAAAGCAGCCAAAGCAAAATCCCGAAACCGGAGCCCAGCGCGCAAACCCGCTCTACTCCCAGTTTTCTTAATGAATTCTCGATACCTGGAGAAAATGTTCTGATCAGCCAGTTAAACATAATAACGCGCTTAAGTCTCCGGCGCAATTTCTTCAAGTTTCTGTTTGAGCTTGAAAGCGGCCTGTTGGATGATTTCCCTTTCGTCTATCGGCTCCTTTTCCCCGGCCTGCAAGCCCTTGCCGAAAGTTTCCCCCGGATCGAAAGGAAGGCCGAAATTGGCTTCCACCAAGGAAAAAGGCAATGGCAGTTGAAACCGGTCCCACGAGGCAAAACTCTTATAACGGCGCATGAACAGGCGCACCGGCACGATCTTGCCCTTGCTCAGCCGGGCCAGATGAATAATCCCTTCTTTAACTTCATGTCGGGGCCCGCGCGGTCCGTCAACAGTCACACAAATTACTCTGCCCTCTTTGCGCATCAGTTGGGCCGCTCTGACCAGAGCCCGCACCCCGCCGCGGGAACTGGAGCCGCGCGCCGTAACAATACCCATGCTTTCCAGTACTCTGGCCAACAGCTCGCCGTCTCCACTCTGGCTGACTATGGCCCCGAACTTCCCCTTTGCCCGCAAATGCATCAGAGGAAACAGCTCGTTATGCCACAGGGCCAGACAAACGGGCTCTCCCGCTTCAATCAACTCGTCCAGCCTGTGTCTGTGCATCTGTTTATAGCGGAGAGTACGGCACCAGAGTTCATAGATGACCCGCAACAGCGGCGCACTCCAGAGCAAGGATATTTTCATTCGGCCTCCATGAAACCTTTTCGGCGTCTGCGTCCGCTTTATTGTTCACGGCCTTCTTCCACCAGCTCCAGCGCCTTGGAAGCGTCCATGAATTGCAGCCTGCACAGTTTTTGATAAAGCGGAGAGGTCTTAAGCAATTGCTGGTGCGTGCCCTCCGCAACTATCCGCCCTTCGTCCATAACCAGAATGCGATCGGAGCCCAACACTGTGGACAGGCGATGTGCGATAACAATGCTGGTTCGGTCCTGCATCAGGTTTTCCAGGGCTTTCTGGACAATGCGTTCTGATTCCGAATCCAGAGCGCTGGTGGCTTCGTCCAGAATAAGCAGCGGGGAGTTTTTATAAATGGCCCGGGCAATGGTTATGCGCTGTTTCTGGCCGCCGGAAATCTTCACCCCGCGCTCGCCCACGCAAGTGTCGTAACCTTGGGGCATGGCCTCGATGAACTCATCGGCATAAGCCAGCTTCGCCGCCCGATACACCCGTTCCGGCTCCAGCTCGCCCAGACCGTAACCGATATTCTCCATAATTGTTGTATTAAACAAAAACGCGTCCTGTGAGACCAGAGAAATGTATTTCCGCAGAGAAGCCAGGGTATAATCGTAAATCGGCGTGCCGTTAATCAGGATATCTCCCGCCTGGATATCGTAAAAACGCGGAATTAAATTCACAAATGTGCTCTTTCCCGCTCCCGAGGGGCCCACTATGGCTACGCGCTCGCCGGCTTTGAGTTTGAAGCTCACCTTGCGCAAGGCGGGTTGATCGTCAGAGTTGTAGGCGAAAGTCACATTTCGGAACTCCAGGTCGCGGAACGGCTCGTCCAGAACCAGACTGCCCTGCTTCTCCACATTGATTTCCGGCGAGTCAAGCACCTCAAATACTCTCTCCGCACTGGCCAGCGCCCGCTGAATTTCATTGTTGGCATTTGTGATTTTTTTCACCGGCTCATAAAGCATAATCATGGCGGCAAGGAAAGAGAAAAAGGTGCCGGGGGTGGAAACGCCCTCCATTACCTGTTTACCGCCATACCAGATGATAATTGCCACTGCGATAATGCCTACCAACTCCATTATCGGCGAGGACAACTGCGAGTATTTGGCCTGTTTGACCGCCTGCTCCACCAGCCGTTTGTTCTCCTGAGAGAAGCGGGCCGTTTCTTTTTTTTCAGTGGAAAACGCCTTCAGTACGCGAATGCCGCTGAAAATTTCATTCAGGAAAATGGAGATATCGGCAATAGTCGCCTGACTTTTCCGTCCGATTTTTCTGAGTCGCCTACCGAAGTAAACGAACGGGAAAAAGGCCAGGGGCAGGGCCAGCAGACCAATGGCGGCCAGGATCGGGTCGCGGTAGATGACCAGACCGATCAAGCCCACGCAGGTGGTCAGTTCCCGGATAATAATTACAATTGAGGGCAGGCTGGTTCTGATTTGCATCACATCATTGATGATGCGCGACATCAGCATACCCACCTGGTTATCTTCAAAAAATTTCAACGGCAGATAGATGATTTTGTTGTAAAGCTCGTCCCGCAGCTCTTCCAGGACGTGCAGGCCGCAATATTCCAGCAGGAAGTTCTGGACGAAACGGGCCGCCCCGTTCAGCAATTGCACCAGCACCAGCAGGGGGGGGATCCAGAGCAGAGCGTTATGGTCTTTTTCAATGAAGATTTTATCAAGAGCCGGCTGCACCAGATAGGCAAGCGCGGCCGAGGTAAGTGCCCCTATAAGCATGGCAATTATCGCGAAAGAGATTCTTACCTTATAGGGCTTGAAATAAGCCAGAATGCGTTTCAGCAGGCGCATACTGTCTTTAAAACTGTATTGGGGTTTGATAAGTTCTTGGGCCATAAGTCTGCTGATCCGGAACCGGGAATTCGGTTTGGGGTTTTAAATCGGGTTAACGCGTGATAAAAGTTTCGTGCATTTGCTTAAGGTCCATATAATTATGCCAAAAAAAACAACTCCGCAAGCAATAAATCCCGCAATTCCGGTGTAACCGGACTTTTGAACAGGGGAACGCCCGTCGCGTCCGCAGGCAGCAACCGAGGCGGAGAGTGGAATGAGAAAAACAGAAGAAAGGTTGAAAATATGCGTATAAACAAATACCTGGCTCACACCGGACATTGCTCGCGGCGCGCGGCCGACGAACTGGTGGCGGCCGGAAAGGTTTTAATCAACGGTGCGGTTGCTTGCGCCGGGCAGAAGGTTCTGCCGGGAGATGAAGTCAGGGTTGAGGGGAAAGCGCTTGCGGCGCCCGTTGCCCGAGCGGATGAGGCGTTTATTTACATCATGCTGCACAAACCAGTGCATGTGGTCTCCACTGCGCGCGACCCGCAACAGCGGCAAACCGTGTTGGATCTGTTGCCGCCCCACTTGCGCGCCCGCCGGGTTTATCCGGTGGGGCGTCTCGATTACTTTTCAGAAGGCTTGATTTTGCTCACCAACGACGGCGAGCTGACCTTCCGGCTCACCCACCCCGGCCGACATGTGCCCAGAGTTTATGAGGTCAAAATAAGAGGCGTGGTTCCGGAAGCGGCCTTGAAGGAAATGCGCGGCGGCATGGTTCTGGCGGAGGGCGAAAAACTGGCGCCGGTAAAAGCGGAAATTCAGAAAATAACCTCTGATGCAACTATGTTGAAACTCATTCTGCATCAGGGGGTGAACAGGCAAATCCGCCGGATGTGCCGCGATCTCGGCCTGACAATTCTTACTTTAAAACGTGTGCAAATCGGCCCGCTGCAACTCGCCGACTTGCCCAAAGGCCGGGCCCGTTGTCTGGAAAAACAGGAAATAGACGCATTGCGCAGATCTGTCGGACTTTAATCGGACTTTAAGAGGCCAATCAGCCTTTAGTTAGGGCCTTTTCAGATTGAAACGTTATACATTCCAATCCTTACCGCTCCCTTTTGTTCAGCGGGAAAAACGCGGCTTTTCCGCTCACTTGTGGTGTGGGGCGTTGCCCGTGCGGCCGGTCGGAGGTAAGCTTGGAAGGATTGAGTGAATATCATGAAAACATGCCTATATCCGGATAAAATCCCTGTCTGCTCCCTTTTTGGTTGACATTTTACAGATTTTCTTGCAGCGTTAAACTAAGTTATTAGAAAGACCGCGGAGCGCGCCGGCACTTGGATGGTGTGGACTTGTCGGGAGCTGAATGTATGGCGGGTTGAAATGGTGGAGTGCTGTTTGATATCAGCGTTTCTCACTCACAACGGGCGTAAAGGATTCAGATATCAAATCGATAACCTCTCCCCTCTTATGGGTTGCGAATCATGAACGTGAACCTGATCAGCGCTCGGGCGTCATGGGTGTCTTTTTCAGGCGGTTTCGGCTTCCCGCCTGCGGTCTGAAGCATTTAAACAGGTTGAGGTAACTATGGAGTACAGAATTCTTGGAAAAACCGGGTTGAAGGTTGGCACTGTGGGGCTTGGCACTGAATTTTTGGACAAGAAGCCTTACAATATTGTTGAGGAAACCATTCACACGGCTATGGAACACGGCGTGAATTTCATGGACAACTTCCTGCCGGGCGAACAGAACCGGATTAATGTGGGGAAAGCCATTGCCGGGCACCGTGACAAATGGATTATTCAGGGGCACTTGTGCTGCACCGAGCTGGACAAGAACAATCAGTTCGACATTACCCGCGACCTGGATATTTGCAAGCGGTTCTGGGACGATTATTTCAAGTTCATGGATATCGATTATGTGGATATCGGCAACCTCTTTTTCATGGACACGGAAGAAGACTACAAGGCCGTGTTTGAAAGCGAATTCATTGAATATGTGCTGAAGGAAAAGGAGCGCGGCCGTATTCGCTATATCGGCGCCAGCTCACACAACGCGAAAATTGCCAAAAAGATGATCGAAACCGGGCTGCTGGACGTGTTGATGTTCAGCATCAACCCCGGCTACGACATGTTGCCCACGGAAATGCCGTTGGGGCAGGCAATCCGGCAGGTAACCACTGAAGTGAAGAAAAACCAGGGTGTGCAGCCCGAGCGCAAAACGCTGTATGATTTGTGCGCAAGCCGGGAAATCGGGCTGGTGGCCATGAAGGTGTTGGGAGCGGGAAAACTGTTGTCACCTGAATTCACTCCCTTCCACCGTCCGCTCACTGTGGGTCAGTGCATTCACTACGCCCTTGACCGGCCGGCCGTGTCCACCGTGGTGATCGGCTACGAATGCCGCGAGCATGTGCTGGATGCTGTGAACTATTTCAATCAGAGCGATGATGAGCGGGACTACACCGACGCCATCAGCGAATATCACAACAACTTCATGGGGCAGTGCGTGTATTGTAACCATTGCCTGCCCTGCCCTTCGGAAATCGACATTGCGGCGGTACATCGGTATCTGGATATCGCACGCCTGAAGCCGCAGGAAATTCCGCACGGGGTGCGTCACCACTACGCCGCCCTGAAAAACCATGCCTCCAATTGCATTGAATGCGGTTCCTGTGAGAATAAATGTCCGTTTGGGGTAAAGGTAATCGGCAATATGCGTGAAGCAGTGGAGCTGTTCGGCAACTAGTATTTTAAAAAATGCGGGCTGAAGCGACCGTGTTCGGCGCAAGCAGCGCGCACCAGGCAAAACAAACCGATCCTCGGCAAGGGCGATTTCACATGTAAATCGCCCTTGCTTTTAAAATGGTTTTCGGTGCCGACAAAAGTCGTTTATATCAGCACATTCAGATGGAAACAGCGATAGGACTTTTGTTTATAAGGGGCGAATATATTTATCCTACTTAAATGATATATGTTGAAAAATGCAATCTTAAAAAAAGCACCGGCCCTGCTTCTGTGTGCGTGGCTTGTAATGGTTTTATTGACGGTGTTCGGCCTTGCTCAAAGGGGGGTTCATAACGTTTCTCTTCATTCTTTAGAGCATCTGGAAGGAAAGGCATGGCTCCTTCATCTTGACGATATGCCCATGCCATACAAATTTACTCATAAATTTATCAGCAATTGGGATCACCCCCTGGTTCTATATGAGAAGGGAAAAGAACTTGGACCTGCTGATGCCCTTCATGTAAAAATAATTGAAGAAGGCTCAGGGGCTTACTCCTTTTATAATGGGAGTATAATATTTTCCACTTCCGACGGGTCGGAGCCGGTTGTTTCCGACTATACAGCAAAAGCCTGGTCAAGCATCAAGGATAAAGTGCTGGCTGTTTATCTGGCCGCCCTGTTCTGTCTTGGCCTTGCCACTTCTTTGTATTTGAGACGTTTTGGATTGCGGACCGGGTTTTGTTGCGCAATAGTGTTTGTGTTCACCCTGGCGGCTTTTATTGATGCTCCGGCTGATTGGGAATTCGGCGGTGACGCTGATAGCTACCCGGGCAATAGTTTTAAGGATCCTTGGGGTGGAATGCGAACTCCGGGGTATGCCATATATCTGGACGCCCTGGGGGTGGGAGACGGCCTGAATGATTTTATGATTTCTTTCTTGAAAGCCAAATTTCAAAATAAAGTGCTTCAGGCTGACCCGGAAACCGATGCACTGCTCAAACGGGTGGTTTGGGCCAATATCATTTGCCTGGCTCTCGGCTTTGCGTTGCTGACCCTGGCCATGGCAAAATTTGTTCCGGTTGAGGCCGCGGCAGTTTTCTCTTGCCTGTGCGTCTCACTTGGCCGGCTTAGCCCTCCCAGCCAAATTATGACGGCGGACCAGCCCGGCTGTTGTCTTACAGTTCTGTTTATGGCGTTTGGTCTGCTCTTCATCAAAAGTCGCCGTCTGATTTTCCTGGTTCTGCTTTGCCTGTGCGCTGTGGCGGCAATGCTGGTCAAACCGGGAATGGCTTTCCTGCCTCTGATTGCGGGCATAATGGTCATGGTCCACTTTATTCAAAGGGCGCTGCGCAAGGAAAAACTCAAAGCAGCATACACAGCTTTAATCGGCTGTTTCCTATGTGTGGGCACCCTGCTCTGGCCTTTAATGCTCTATCTGTCCGGAGGGATTGTTACATCCAGCCAAATAAGCGGTGTTACAAAAATGATGTTTGCCGTCTGTCTGGTACAGCCGGGAGATGAAAACCTGTTTGAAGATCCGAAACACAAAGCCATAGTTGCGGAGTTGATCCGGCGGAAGCCGGAAGTGGATAAACGCATTGAAGAAATGAGTTTGCCCAACGGCAGAGAAGCCTATTCAGAACCTATAATTTATTTATACAGTGTGGGGTTATACGGGTGGTGGCTTTCTCCCATAGTTTACAGCGAATTTTATGAGATGAAACATGTAGTTTACAACGAGTTTTGTGAGGCGGAAGATATTGATCCCATGCGTATCGGCACTGGTATCCAATTTAACTGCACAGCCGGCGCTATTGCCGATTCGATTATTAAAGCACACTTCGGCGAATATCTGAAAATAGCCGGACGCAGTTTCTTATCCGGGTTCGGGTATTATCCCGATTTTTATTTTCATGTCG
Source organism: uncultured Desulfovibrionaceae bacterium (assembly GCA_944325195.1). Classification (GTDB taxonomy): domain Bacteria; phylum Desulfobacterota; class Desulfovibrionia; order Desulfovibrionales; family Desulfovibrionaceae; genus RGIG1962. The sequence goes on from CALUZB010000026.1 coordinate 83,342, forward strand.
GATATCCGTTTTTAGGAGTCAATGTTTCCCACGTTTTCCCACTATTCTGTGGACTTTTTGCAGTTCTTGTCTTAAGTATAGCCGTCGGCACGCCGGAAATGCGTTATCCTGTTGCATTTGTGGCTTCTGTTCACCCCTTGGCGGTATTGATCCACTCGATAGGACATGCCGTATTGGGACGTTATCTGGAGATATCGGAATGGAGCCTGCTTCTCGCCCTGCTGTTAGCCTTATACTCTTTAATCATTCGCTTGTTTCGTAAATTCAAAGGAAGGAAGCTCAGATATGCATAATCGTATAATTGACGGAATATCTATAGTCATTCCCGCCTTGAATGAAGAAAAGGGCCTGAAAGCAACCATTGAGAATATCATCACGGTTTTCAACTGTTTTCCTATGGGCACCCTCCTCCATTATTAGATTGTCGTAGTAGATGATGGGTCTTGCGATAATACCGCGGCAGTTGCACAGGAATACGCCGTGGTGAAGTTGGTGCGTCATCCACAGAATGCGGGCTACGGACGCAGCCTGAAGGACGGAATTGACGCTGCAACTTACGATACCATTATCATTACAGACGCGGACGGTACTTATCCGGTGCAGGATATTCCGAAGCTTTATGAGAAATATGCGCAAGGTTTTGATATGGTGGTGGGAGCCAGAACCGGCGCGAACTATCGCCAGTCGTTGTTCAAATTCTCATTGCGCCGTGTTCTCAAGTTTATGGTGGAATGGGCGAGCGGGAAAAAGATTGATGACATCAATTCAGGTTTCCGAATCTTTTCCGGAACAGAGATCAAGAAGTTCTATTTTCACCTGTGCGACACCTTCAGCTTCACTACCTCACTGACTCTGGCCTATATGATGACCGGCAAATTCGTGACTTATATCCCCACCGAATACTATGTGCGGTAGGGGAAAACCCATGTTAAGCTGTTCCGGGACTCCGTGCGCACATTCACCTATGTGCTGAAGCAGATTTTGTATTTTGACCCGCTGAAAATATTCTTGCTGTTCGCCCTGACCTGGGTTGCATTCGGCATAGTGTCTTTTCTCTCTTCAAGTATTTTGGGATTCAAGTTCGGATACAACATTGCCATTCTCAGTGTACTGGCTTTTTTTATAATGATCGGCCTTGGTCTGCTGGCTGAGTAACTGCGCCAGTTGATTGGTGTGGAAAGGAAGAAAATCGATTAAACCTGTTTTGTATCTGCGCACATTTTCAATATTGCCTGCGTTAATCAGCGCTGAATATTAAAACCGGAATTCGTCGCGATGTACGGTGGAATAGCAGTTTGCGCCCTGCTTATGTTCGGCACATCTGACATTGAGAAGTTTCGAGCACAACACAACTCTGTAAGATTATTATGAATATTAAAGAAAAAACCATTCAGGACTTCGGAGAGCAATGGACTGCCTATCCGGAAAATGAAGGCGTCTATGCCGGCCTGGACACGCTGCGCGATTTGTGCGGCCCCCTCTTCGACATAGAAAAGTTCAAAGGCACCACCGTGGCCGATATCGGCAGTGGAAGCGGGCGCATTGTCAACATGTTGCTTGAGGCCGGTGCGGCCCGGGTAATTGCGGTTGAGCCCTCCAAAGCCTTTGAGGTAATGCTGGAAAACACCAAAGCAAACAAAGACAGGATCACCTATCTGAACATTCCCGGCGACGCCTTGCAGGAAACGGATCTGGATTATGTGGTCTCTTTTGGGGTTATCCACCATATTCATGAACCGGACAGCACCATGCGGGCGATGTACAGCGCCCTGAAATCCGGGGGGCAGGCCCTTATCTGGTTGTACGGCAAGGAAGGAAACGGGTTGTATCTGTTTTTTGCGCGCCCGCTCCGCGTTATTACCAAACGCCTTCCACATAAAGTGCTGCATTATTTTGCAAAGGTGCTGGACTTCTTTCTCCGGCTTTACATTAAAGCCTGCAAGCATTTCAAACTGCCCATGTATGAATACATGAACAACGTGTTGGCCAAATGGACGCCGCATATCCGGTTCGTAACCATATATGATCAGCTCAACCCCGCTTACGCAAAATATTATACGCAAGCGGAGGTGGTTGACCTGATGAGCCGGGCGGGTTTTAAGAATATCAGGCTGTATCACCGACACGGCTACAGTTGGACGGTTGTGGGTGATAGAGAGTGAACTTTCTTGAGGAAATTGAAAACATTTACCTATATCCAACGGTATTTTCTGATTTCATGCCTGGCTTTCAGTATTGACTACCTGCTGGCGCTCATTCTGATTCATTTCGGTCTGGCTGCGGAAATCAGCCTGGCCGCAGCAACAATTACCGGAAGCTGGGTGGGGTATTTCGGCCTGGAGTTGTGGGGGTTCCGAACCGGGCGGGCAGCATTTTCTCTGAAGCGCTATTTAAAATATTGCCTGGGTGTGCTGGCCATATACCTGGTAAGAGTGCTTTTGTTAAAGATTATCTATGCGCTGTTCGGACATGAAACATTCCGGCAAGAGGCGGTTTGCTTGTTCATTTCATATCTGTTTGCCTTTGTCGCCGGTTACCTGATCCAAAATTTGTTTGTTTTCAAAATCTATAAACGCAATGGATGAACGTTTATGTGTGGCATCTGCGGCTTTGACCCGGCTGATTTTAACCAAACTCCCGACCGGGAAGCAATTGTGAAAATGTGTGCGCCGCTCATTAACCGAGGACCGGATGAAGCAGGGCTGCATATTGCCCCAGGCATTGGGTTGGGGCATCGCCGGTTAAAAGTGATTGACCAGGAGTCGGGCCGGCAGCCCATGTCCGACCCCAGCGGCAGATATACACTGGTCTTCAACGGTGAGATTTATAACTATCTTGAACTTAAACGCGAACTCGCTGCTTCCGGTTATGTATTTAGCAGTAAAAGCGATACCGAGGTTTTGCTGTGCGGGCTGATCCATTCCGGTCTGGCGTTCCTGGATAAGACCAACGGCATGTTTGCTTTCGGCCTGTGGGATAATCAGGAACGTGAGCTGCTGCTGGCCCGGGACAGGTTTGGGGTGAAGCCGCTTTATTGGACCTTACTGCCCCACGGCGGCCTGGCTTTTGCCTCAGAGGCATCCGCTCTTACTGCGTCCGATTTGTTCTCCCCAGTCGTGAATCAGAAAAGTCTGGCCTGTTATCTGGCCCTGTCCTACATTCCCGGCCCGGCTTCAATATTTACCGGGATTAACCGGCTCGCGCCGGGGAGTTGGCTGCGCTATTCCGCCGTTGCCGGTGTTAAGCAGGGGCAATGGTGGAACATGGCCGAAGCGTGGGAAGAAGGACGGGCCGCCGCCGGGCACATCACTGACTGGGAAGAGGAGTTTCTGGAACTGCTGTCCGATGCGGTAAAAATCCGTATGAAAAGCGATGTGCCGCTTGGCGCCTTTCTCAGCAGCGGGTTGGATTCTTCCACAGTGGTTGCGCTGATGAAAACGCATTCCTCAAATGTAAGTGCCTTTACCATGTCCTTTTCCGAGCGCAGTCACAATGAGGCCCCCCCAGGCGGCGGAAACTGCCGCACTTTTAGGAGTTGAGCATTTTGAGGGCCAGGCGGATCCGGGCGCTTGCGACGATCTGCTGGATATCGCCCAACGTCTGGACGAACCGTTTGCCGATACTTCCATCATTCCCATGTATTCTCTGTGTAAGCTGGCCAAAAAGCATGTTACTGTGGCCCTGACCGGGGATGGGGCGGATGAGCTGCTTGGCGGCTACATTACCTTGCAGGCGGATGCCTTGTACGCCAAGCTGTGTCATCTGCCCTACCCTGTTCTCCGGTTGGTACAACGGCTCGTCAATCTGTGGCCCGACAGTCATCACAAAATCGACCTTGCGTTTAAGTTAAAGCAGTTTTTTGCGGCCTTTCCCCGCTCAGCGCCTGAAGCCCATGCCTGCTGGCGTCTGCTTTTCTATCCTGAACAACTGAAGAGTCTCTTCCCGGGTTCGCCCGATTTGCCCGATATTTTCGCCCCGTTCAGGCTTGCCTGGGAAGAATCCGCCGGACTGCCTTTACTCGACCGTTTCCTTTATGTCGATTACCAAACCTGGTTGCTTGACGATATTCTGCTGAAAGCCGACCGGGCCGGTATGCGCCATGCTCTGGAGCTGCGTTCACCGTTCCTGGACTGGCGCTTGTTCCGTCTGTGCGCGGGTATGCCGGCCGCATATAAAAGACAGGGCAGACAAGGTAAAATTATCTTACGCAGCGTGGCGGGCAGACTGTTGCCCTCTTCCGTGCTCAATCGCCCCAAACGTGGGTTTAATGCTCCCGTGGCCCATTGGCTTTGCAATGACTGGCGCGAATTGGCAGAAGAGGAGTTTCAGGCGGCTAATCTGGAAGACAGCGGCCTGCAGCCTCAAACTGTGCTCAGTTTGTGGCGCGAGCACTCCCGGCGTGTAAAAAACCACGGGTTCAGACTGTTCAATATCCTTATGTATTTGCTCTGGCTGAACAATCAGAATATGAAAACAGTAACAGAAAGGAAGGCATGAAGTGGAACCTCTGAATGTTACCGGACACGCGACCATGAGCAGCGCCATGAAAGACGCTCATAACTATCACCGTTATCTCTGTTCATTAATTCTGCCGCATCTGGGACGGCGGGTTCTGGAAATCGGGCCGGGCTATGGACAATATACGGAAGCCTTTGTGAATGAATTCCGCGAAGTGTATGCCCTGGATATAGACGCGCAATGCGTGGCGCACTTACAGCGGGTCCTGCCTCAGGTCAAGGCGGTTGAAGGCAATCTTGACTCTGATAAATGCCTGGAGCCTTTCCAGGATATCCGGTTCGATACAGTTATCGCCCTGAACGTACTTGAGCACATTGCAGATGATGTGGCCGCCCTGGAACGCTTGAACAGCGTCACAATTGCGGGTGGAGAGCTCCTTCTCCTTGTCCCGGCTCACATCAGACTATACGGACAAATGGACAGGCTGGCCGGTCACTACCGCCGCTACAACAAACAGATGCTGGGTAAAGTGCTGCAGGATGCCGGATTCAGGGTGGTGGAAATGAAATATATTAATCCTGTCGGCGGGATGGGTTGGTATTTGAACTCAAAATTTTACAAACCGGCCTCCCTCTCGACTCAGGCGGTAAACTCGCAGATTCTGTTTTTTGACAAGTATGTTCTGCCGCTGTCCCGACTGCTTACCCCGGTGTTTGAAGGATTTTTCGGTCAATCGTTGTGGTGCCGGGCTATAAAATAAACAGGGTTTGACACCTCTTGTTCATGGGGGATATGTGAGCGCGCCGACGCGGCTGCTCATTGTGCCGACAAGGAAAAGTTGAGGCTTCTTCTCCCACCCTTCAGGTTAGCGGGAACACCACATTAACGATAACAATTTAAAATCAGAGGATAGATGCAGATTATGGAAAAGACCAAGAAGAAAATTGTTACGGCGCTGTGTTGCGTGCTGGGGATATTGTGCTTCTATTATCTTCCGTCCAATCAGGGCCTGAACAACGGTTTTCTGGCCATGACCACGCCTTATACAGGTATCATGCAGTAGATGAAACTCGCTTACCGGATATTCTCATCTGATTTATGAGAATTTCCCCTACCACAATGAGAATACTTCCATATTATACGATCAAATAATGCTTTCCGGCGGTGTGGAGAACTTAGGATTTACCGCCGCCCGCCCGGGTGGGGGTTGGTTGTCATACTTTTTGCCTTCAAATGATTTAACCAACGCTCCTCTAAATTCGTAATGCCGTTCTCATCGCCCTGTCTTTCCTCTGTCTTTTTTGGTTTTGCAACCGCCTTGGCTACGGGACACTCAACAGCGCCTTATTTGCAACCACTTTAGTCACCTTTGGTTGTTACGGTTTTATGGCCGGCGACCGCAGCGCCCACCTGCCCGGCGCCGCCCTGCTTTTTCTATCCATGCAGCAAGATAAATTTTTCGCACCCACAACTTGTGAGTATTTTAATCTGCCGCTATCTAAAACCGACCTGCAGGTCCAGCTTGTGGAAAGATATAAACAGCCGATGCAGAAATTCATCGCCCGCCCCTTTTTCCACGGGGAGGCGCCTTTGAACGCGTATTTTGCCGGCACACAGTTTTCACCTTTTCTGGAAGTGAGATTTTATAAGAAACAGGGGCAAATGGCCATACATACGTTCATTCCTCATTACAGTTTGCAGGAGACTATCGAGCCGGAAGAGCTTGTAAGATGAAAATAAAACAGAGATGACGCGGGTGGCCGTCCGCTTTGGCGAGCAGCCACCCCCAATAACTTTATTATGCTTGCCGGCTCATCGTTGCAACAGGAACAGATAAGACCTTCTGCAATCTGTGCGACAAGCAGCAAAATGGCTTTTCCGGTTGCTTTTGCGAACTTCCAAGGCTCAAAGCCCGGCTTTTTATGCCAAACTTCCCACAGCGGGAAAGGTAGAGATACTCTTGCTGAAAGGCTGCAACTTCAAAGATAATCTGCTCTTGACGCTCCTAGCCCAGTCTGCCCAGCAGCTCTTCCTTGATTTGCGGAATGGGCTTTGAGCCGTCCAGTTCAATGTATTTGAAGCCCTCCGCCCCGGCCATGTCGCGGTAGAAGTAGGCCGCGCCCAGAGTGCCGTCAACATCATTGTAATAAATGTCGTGACGTTTATTGATCGCGTCTTCATCCTGGTCGTCGGCCCGGGCCGAAAGGGCTCCGCCGCACACGCGGCAGACGTTGCCGGCGGGCTTGATCGCTTCAATGTGAATATTGTTGGGGTGATTATTGTCGGCAGCGCACAAGCGGCGGCCCATAATCCGTTTCTTGGCTGTTTCGCGGGGAAGTAGAATTTCAATCACGCAATCCAGCTTCATTCCGGCCGCCTGCAGGGCTTCCCAAAGTTTTTGGGCCTGCACCATATTACGGGGGAAACCGTCCAGAAGCCAGCCCTTACTTCCTTTTTCCTTCAGAGTTTCCAGCACCATGGGAATGGTGATTTCATCCGGCACCAGTTCGCCGCGATCAATATAGGCTTTTGCTTTCCGGCCAAGCTCAGTGCCGTTTTTGATGTGCTCGCGGAATATCACCCCCGACTCGATATGCGCGATATTGTATTTATCTTTGACCAGGGCTCCCTGAGTGCCCTTTCCGCTTCCATTTGGACCAAAAATGATGATGTTCACACGAAACCTCCGATAAATAGTGTCTGGTTTTATGCCGAAATCGCGGCTTAGTCAATCGGACTTTTATCAGGCGGGTTTTTCAGATGTCTTCTCAAATTCCATGCAGGTCGGCAATCAAATCAGAAGACGCGGGTAATAAGAGCGGGAGATGCCCGCGCCGCCGGATTGTCCGCAATTATGAAGAGGCTTTCTGGTTGAGCCGGAAAATGATTTCCCTGCCTGCAACCACCGCTTCCGCCCCGCCCGGGAATTGAATGCACATAACCCCACTGCCCTGTCCGGTCTTGCGCCGCTTCACCGCCCGGTTGATTTCAAACAGTTGGACAGCCGGAGTAAAAAACGGAGCAACTCCGTTTGCCTCAGCCAGACAGAGCAGACATTGCCGGTAAAGACGCAGACTGACCGCTTCGCTCCGGGCCGCTGCCGCATCAAGCGCAATTGCCACCTCAACGTGATGAGAGCTCTGCCCACAGGACTCGGCTGCTTTCCGAATATCCGGTTTAAATGAAAGCAGATAGCCGTCCCAATAGGCCTGATCAGCCCAAGCCAGCTTCCACAGCGTTTCCGCGTGCTTGAGATAACCTTGATTTTCCTGCTCCAATAAAGGAACTATTTGGCGCCGCACCCGGTTGCGGGTATATTTGTCACTTTGGTTGCTCTCATCTTCCATGTGCCCTACCCCAAGCTCAGCCAGCATTTGCTCAAGCTTGCGGCGCGGCTGCAGTAAAAGCGGGCGCAGCAGACCGCGTCTGGGGTCAAACCCGGGCATTCCTCCCAACTCGGGCCAGCCGCAACCCCGCAAGAGGCGCATCAACTGGTCTTCAGCCAGATCATTCAGGTTGTGGGCCAGAGCAAGGTAGTCCAGCCCGCTCTGTTCGCGTGTTTCCCGGAAAAACGCATAGCGGGCCTGCCGTCCTTTTTCTTCAAGAGCGCGCTCGCCGCTCCCCAAATCCACCCGGCGCAGATGACAGGGTAAACCCAGCCGACAGCACAGCGCGGCCACCCATTCCGCTTCCTGCCGCGAGGAAGGGCGCAAGCCGTGATCCAGGTGAGCCACTTCAAGTTTAAGATTAAGTTTCTGCTGCACAGCCTTGAACATCAACAACATGGATACAGAATCCACCCCGCCGGAGACGCCCAACAGCAGCCCGCGGTTTTGCAGATTTAACCCAAGCTGATTATTGATGAAATTCAATACCTCAAGCGTCAGGTGCGCCCATTTCGGCGGCATTTCCTGGAGGGTTAAAGGTAAAACAGCAGGCGGGTTGAATTCAGATTGCATGTCAAGTTAAAGTAAAGCTTTAATCTTTTACGAGCAGCAGATTCAGATAATCGAGCATATGCCGGGTCAGTTCCGGCTCGGCCAGAGCAATGCAGGCGCAATGCAACTGATTTTGAGCCCGCACCAGAGTTTCCAGCACAACCCTGTCATCGCTCAAATCCAGGGCCATGGCATATGGGCCGCAACTGTCTTGGTGTTCCAGTTGGATTTGATTGAGCAGTTCCGTCGGAACCGGCAGCCAGTATAAGTCCGGTATGCTGGAGGCAAGTTCCAGCTCGTCCAGATATGCTTTCAGTTTCATGTGCTGTTGTAATGAACATGGAATAACGATTTCTTCCTGCATCTCATTCTTCCTGATCCAGATTAAACAAGGCGCGCAGCAGGCTCAGTTGTCGGGCGGCGTCGCCGTGGTGTTGCTGTGCGCGCTTTAAATAGTCCACAGGCGCATGGTTGATTTTCTTCACCACTGCTTCCAGCATTTTCCGCATTGCCGCCACAGTTGCATCGTCAAGTCCGGGCAGGGCGCGCAGGGTTCTGGCCAGTTCGGCGTCCGCAATAGCCCGGGCGTGCCGGTATAAATCGGCAATAGTCGGCTCCAGAGCCAGCGCTTCCCGCCAAGCAAGATAACGCCCCACCTGCTCTTCCACAATCGCCAGACCGGCCTGCACTTCCGCTTCTCCGACTTTGCGGTTCAGCTCGATTTTAGCCTGGATATCGTCCAGGTCAAACAGCGTAACCAGGGGCAACTCCTTTAAGGCCGGATCCAGCGTGCGGGGCAGGCTCAAATCCAGGCAGCACAAAGGACGGCTTCGGTTTGTCGGGAGCAACATCTCAGGGCCGACGATGAACCCCTCCCCACCCCAGGCACTGATCAGCAAATCAATCCGGGGCAACCGGCTCTCAATTTCCGTTACCGCGATGACCTTTCCCCCCACCAGGGCGGCCAGAGCAGCGGCTCTCTCCGCACTGCGGTTGGCAATGAGAATTTCCGCACAGCCCTTTTTATGCAGTTGCTTGGCGGCCAGACCGGCTGTTTCTCCGGCTCCGATCAGCAGGGCCGCAGCCTGTTCCAACCCGCCGAGCCGTTCGCGCGCAAGCTCAACAGCCACACCGGCCAAGGATAGCGGGGTACGCCCGAGCCGGGTTCGGCTGCGCACCTGTTTGGCGGTGAAAAATGCCCTGTGAAACAGCTTATTCAGCATTGCCCGACTGGCGCCCTCGCGCACTGCCCGGGCATAGGCCTGTTTCACCTGACCCAGAATCTGGCTTTCGCCCAGCAACACAGAATCCAGTCCGGAAGCAACCCTGAACACATGCCGCACCGCCTGCTCTTCAGTTCTGACAACAACCTGCTCCCCCACCAGCTCAGAAGGCAGGCCCAACGCCTTGGCCCACACCCGGATCAGCTTTGAGGGCAGATCCGGAGCAGTGGAAGCGGCTACCAGTTCCATGCGGTTGCAGGTGGAAATCACCACCAACTCATCTTTAGAAGAAAAGTCGCCCAGCTCAAGCAAAGCGGAAGGCCCGCCGGTTAAGGTCAAGGCTTCCCGTCTCTCCACCCCGGCGTTGGCGTGGCTGACGCCCACCACACAGATTGTCGGCTTGCCCACCGGCTGCTGAACCGCGGATTTAACCATTACTTGCCCCCGCCAGATGTGCAAGTCCGGCTGCAACAGCCCGGAGCAGTTCAGGCGGCAGGGACGCAGCCGCTTCCCCGCAAATCCGCCCGTTCAGACGTTCCGCCTCAACCCGAGTGGGGTTCAGGGCGAATTCCGCCAGTTGTCGCAACCACTCCCGCCGCGCTTCCGGGTTCAGTCCGGACGCGATGAACAGCGGGCGCAATTGCCGCAACCACTCCACCGCCGCCGCGTGGCGCTCTCCGAGCGTTTCCGAAAGCTCCGCGCAAAGCAAGTCCGACAGAACCGGACTGTGAGCGCGCACCGCCATATAAACCCCCGCTTTTTCCCGGCTTGCCGGAACAATAAACCGGCCGTTTTCCGGCTCAGAAGCCGTGTTGCACAGAATATTCCGTTGACTGCACAGCCGGGCGATTTCAGCGTTCAGCCCGACGTCGGCAGTGGCGGCAAACACCAGGCCAGCTCCGTCCAGATGCCCGGGCTCAAACTCAGCCTGCACCCGCCGGAAAGCCGGATACTTCAGAAACAGGGCCTCAGCTTCGCCGGGAGCGGCCGGATCAAGCAGACACACCGCCCCGGCCCCGGCCAGCAGCAGTTTTTCGGTTTTGCGCCGCCCTACCGGCCCGGCCCCCACTACCAGGCAGCGCATTGTTTCCAGATTTAAGAAAATAGGGAAATTAAACACGAATTATTCCTGTTCAGGCAAAATCCAGTCGCTTTCTCGAAAAAATTGCTCACAAATCTGATGTTCAGACACAATATCGCCCTTCGCCCCCATTGCCGCCTGCTCAGAAACAGCGTCCGCAATCGACTTTCCAAATCTGTAATCGGCAAGCAGTCTGCGCAAGGCCGCGCGGCGCTGATCGTGCGGGGCAATTTCCGCTGTAGTCTGGTCAGCGGTTGAAACGCCGGATTTATGCGCCTCCAGACCGCGATAAACCACCCCCAGCGCGTCAAAACCCGATTGCAGGCCCAGCAGACCGGCCAGCAGCTCCAACCCCGCTTCCCGCGCCGAAGCCCGCCCTGCTTCCCCTGCAATTTCCAACCGCAAATCCGCCCCCGGCTCCTCCGTCCGCTGAACGGGCAGACCGCCCGCTCCGTCCGCGCCCTCGTCCCCAGCCCGAAAGTGGGAAAGCAGCTTCAGAAACGTGGGAGCGGCAAACGGCTCCAGACAACGCACCGCGTGTGGGCACGGTTCAATCTCCAAACAAGGCAGACAGGGAGAAAGCGCCTGCCAGATAATATGCCCCTCTCCGTACGGGCCCGTTTCATGCACCCAGGCGGAAGACAGGAAAAACGCCTCCACCGGCACGCCGAAGTGCGCGGCCAGATGCATTCCGCCGGTATCCGGGGTAAGCAGCCGATCCAGCCGCTCAACCCGCCGGGCCAGCTCGCTCAGACCGGTTTTCCCGGCCAGATTTGCGGTCTTGGCCAGCACCGCGGCGGGCAAGCCGTGCAACACCGCCCGGGCCACCGCCTGCTCGCTTTTTCCCCCGAACAGGGTCACTTGCGGCCAGCCCATGCGCCTGCACACCGCCGCAATGTGCATTGCCCACAGTTCCGGCGGAATGGAGCGGCGGGCCATGCGCCCGGCCAGCATCACCCCCAGACCGCCGCCCTTGGGCGTTGCCTTGGGGTTTACCCGCTCCGGCTCAATGGGAGAAGGGGCCAGAAGCCCCCACAAATCCATCAGGTTCAGAGGGGCGCTCCGGCGTTGAGCCGCCCAGCGGAAGGCCAGCCCCAGCCAGGCGCTGCGCATTTCCTGACCGGCCTCAAGCCGGTATCCGCACAGTTGATGCGGCCGCCACAAGGTGGACAGGGCCAGATTCAGCCCGGAATAGTTCAGATTATACACCCGGCGGAAGTTCTGCTCCCGCAATTCCGCGATTTCCCCCGGCAGTCGGCGGATCAGCCCGGCCGTGTCCAGCCCGCCCGCATGGGCGGCGATTGCGTGAACAGTGACAAACGGAAACAGCAGCCGGGCGATATCAGCCAGACTGTAATCCACCAGCAGATGTGTTTCGCCGGTTTGGGCCAGGCTCAGCAACAGCCGCTTGGTTTGCAGCAGATCGCCCAGGCGGGCAAGTTGAATGACAAGAGACGGCATAGTTATCCGGGGTTGAGAGTGTGGGCGATGCAGGCAAAACCGCCTTGCCGGAACAGGCGCGGGGCATTCCGCCATAACTCGCCGGAATTTCCGCGGCCTGCTCCTCTCTTCTTAGCAAATCCTAACTGTCTGCACAATGGGGCCGGAACGTCTTTCTCTTTCCCGCCCCCGAAAATCGCCCTCCCCCCACACACACCGCCCCCAAGCAAGGTTCAAATTGATTTCAGACCGGAAAACGTCTATAGTCCCTGCATGGAAACTGAAAAAACTCTGCGCATCTTGCTTATCTTACCTTTATACGGCGGCTCCCTGCCCATCGGGCGGTTTTGCGCGCGGGCCCTGCGCGACTTGGGACATGTGGTTGAAGAGTTTGAAGCCCCGGATTTCTACTCCGCTTTCTCCGCCCTCAAGGCTTTGCGCATCAGCGCGGAGCGCAAGGAATATCTGGAAAACAGCTTCCTGCAGTTGCTTTCCCAGGCCGTGCTGGCCAAAACCGAATCGTTTGAGCCGGATCTGGTCTTATCTGTGGCCCAGGCCCCCCTGTCGCGTCAGGCCCTGAAAAAACTGGCCAAGGACGGCGTAACCACGGCCATGTGGTTTATGGAAGATCACCGCCTGTTCACCTATTGGAAGGCCTTTGCCCCCTACTACGACTTTTTCGCGGTCATTCAGAAAGAGCCGATTTTAGAGGAGTTGGAAAAACTGGGTGTGAACGGGCTTTACCTGCCCATGGCCGCCCTGCCCGCCCTGCACCGGCGCGAAACGCTTTCCGCGCTGGATAAAAACCGGTTCGGCTCCGACCTTTCCTTCATGGGCGCGGGCTATCCCAACCGGCGCGTGGCTTTCCGCCAACTGCTGGGCTATGATTTCAAAATCTGGGGCACGGAGTGGGACGCCGAGCCCAGCCTGGCCCCGTTTGTCCAGATGAACGGCGCCCGCATTTCCCCGGAAGACTGCGTTAAGATTTACAATGCCTCTAAAATCAACCTCAATCTGCATTCGTCCGTACAAAGCAACCGCCTGGTCACCCACGGCGATTTCGTCAACCCCCGCACCTTTGAGCTGGCCGCTTGCGCCGCCTTTCAACTGGTTGACCGGCGCACCCTTCTGCCCGAACTGTTCAATGAAACGGAACTGGCCTGTTTCGACAGTATGGAAGAGTTGCTGGACTTAATCCCCTGTTACCTGAACAATGCGGATAAACGCGCGGCAATGGCCCAGGCCGCCCAAAAGCGGGCCTTGCGCGAGCACACCTATCAACACCGAATGCAGACCCTGCTGGAATTCATTGCCGGGAAAAAGCCCGGCTGGCCCGCGGCCCGCAACCGCTATCAGCAGTTTATGCACAGCCTGCCCGCCGACATCGCCCCCCAGGCCGCTGAACTGCTGGCCCGGCTCAACCTGCCCGCAACCGCCGCCTTTGACGATGTGGTGTGGGAGTTGCGTAAACGCCAGGGTGAGCTGACCGACCTGGAAACAGCCATTCTGTTTTTGGATGAATGGAAAAAGCAATATAAGTAAGGCGGTAAGTCTTGAGCGATCACGCAAACAAAACAACCCCCCTGCAACTTGACGGCCTCTCCTTAGACCTGGAACAAACCGCGCGCGACAAGCTGGCCGCCGTATTCCCCGAGTGTTTTGCTGAAGGCAAGCTGGACATCGACATGCTGCTCAACCTGTGCGGCGTATGATATTACGGAAGAATTCATTTTAAAGACATATGCCAACCCAGATGACGACCCGAGCGGCCCTTGGACAACTATGGACTTGTCCGCAAACCATAAAGGCCCTTATTTCAGTATTAAGAACCCGGCTACAGGAAAAACATATTTACCCCCGGAAGGACGCTATTGGGTATTCAATAAAGGTGAGGTTCTAAAAAGAATAAAGGATGGACGTATTATTTTTGGTAAAAGCGGCAATTCTCGCCCTGTCCAAAAAGTGTTTGCATCGGAACGAATTACTGGGAAAATCCGCGCGGAATCTTGGTGGGACAATCACGGCATGAACCAAGATGCAACTTTAGAAGCTAAAGAACTATTTAACCAGGCCAAGCTATTTACTCATCCAAAACCGTCGAAACTAATCTATCACTTGGCTAAAATTGCAACAGGTAATAAAAGCGACGACATCATCCTCGACTTCTTCTCCGGTTCCGCCACCACCGCCCACGCGGTGATGCAGCTCAACGCCGAAGACGGCGGCAACCGCCGCTTCATCATGGTGCAACTGCCGGAACTTACAGGCAGTAAGGATTATCCCACTATTGCCGAAATCGGCAAGGAGCGTATCCGCCGCGCCGGACAGAAAATCCTTGAAGCCGCCGGATTGAACACCGGGAATAACGAGCAAAATAACGCAAAAAAACAAGCAGTTTTCGCTGATTTCTCCGGATTTATCCGATAATTCCCAAGCAGCGGACGGTGCCCCCGCCTGACGTCTTCGGCCCGGAAGCGCAAGCTGCGCTGGAAAACCGCCTGAACAGCATGATTGACCGGGTCAAGCCCGACCGCACCGATCTGAACATGGTCTATGAAATCATGCTCAAAATCGGGGTGGAACTGACCGATAAAGTGGAGGCGCTCACGCTTTACGGCAAAACCGTGTGGTCGGTGGACGATGCCCTGCTGCTGATCTGCCTGGAAACGGG
>CALUZB010000027.1 GCA_944325195.1 uncultured Desulfovibrionaceae bacterium
GAGGCGGCCAAGCAGCGCCTGGCCGAGGCCAACCTGCGCCTGGTGGTGTCCATCGCCAAGCGGTATGTGGGCCGGGGATGCAGTTCCTGGACCTGATCCAGGAGGGCAACCTGGGCCTCATCAAGGCGGTGGAGAAGTTTGATTATACAAAAGGCTTCAAATTTTCCACCTACGCCACCTGGTGGATCCGGCAGGCCATTACCCGGGCCATTGCCGACCAGGCCCGCACCATTCGCATTCCGGTGCACATGATTGAAACAATCAACAAGCTCATTCGCACATCGCGCTATCTGGTGCAGGAGCTGGGCCGCGACCCCACCCCGGAAGAAATTGCCGAGCGCATGGACTATCCACTGGATAAAGTGAAGAAGGTGCTGAAAATCGCCAAGGAGCCCATTTCCCTGGAAACTCCCATCGGTGATGAGGAAGACTCGTCTCTGGGCGATTTCATTGAAGACAAGAAGGCCGTGGCCCCGGCCGAGGAAGTGGTCAACACCAAGCTTTCCGAACAGATTGCCGGTGTGCTGGCCGACCTTGCCCCGCGTGAAGAACAGGTGTTGCGCAAGCGTTTCGGCATCGGCGAAAAGAGCGACCATACCCTGGAAGAAGTGGGCAAGCTGTTCAACGTAACCCGTGAGCGGATCCGCCAGATTGAGGCCAAGGCATTGCGCAAGTTGCGCCACCCCATTCGCAGCCAGGTGTTGCGCTCTTATTATGAGAATTAGTAGTTTCCGGCATTTGTATGCCGGATGCGGAAATGGGGCAAAAGGCGGCAAGGCGCCTTGCAGGTCTTGAGCAGCAGGGCTTTTTGAGCTGATGCCCGCCGGGTGCTCAGGGATAAACAGAGTCCTGAACGCTCCGTGTCCGAAAGTTTACAGGGGAGACAGGCTTTGTCTGTCTCCCCTGTATATGCGTCAAACAGGGATAATTTCAATATCAGAAAGCTGTGACAGTTAAAAAAGCCGGGCTTGTGCCGCATAACGGCGTCCGCCCCGTTTCCTGTGCGGTTTTGAACGGAATGTCTGCATTGCGTGGAAGTTGCAGGCCTGCACGGCCGCGGCCCTTTCGCCGATTTCAGTCCTTTGCCCCGTTTTAATCCGGGGCGGTCCTGCAGGCTCAAACGGAACCACTTCAAGATGAGGGGTTAATCCTTATCTACCCTGTCGCAATTTTCGCATGTCCATTCATCGCCATCATGATCATAACGTTGGGTGCCTCCGCATCCGGGGCATTCTCTTTCTTCCCCATGTTTGTAACACATAAAACCGCCAAGAATTGGTTTAAAATTTACTTTCTCCCCACTACATTTCCTCATAAGAAGTGTCAACAGGCGCCCGCCTGAGCACACACCGGATAAGTATTGCCACAGCAGGGCCTGCGTATTCAGAGAGGGCAGCAGGCGATTATAATTATACTCTCCGCCCGACAACCTTTCAGATTTGCGGTTCCCGCGGGCTGTTGTTTTCCGCGCTGTCTTCCGCATTGAACCGGTCCAGAACGGCACTCAGCTGTTCCGGAGGAATTTCGCTGAAGGGGGTGATGGGGGCCGGGGGAATGGTGTAGGGAGCGAGTTGTTTGCTGTAAATAACCACATCGTGCCAGCCGCCGCACTTATAGCCGGTGTTGCGGTATCTGCCGATAATTTCAAAACCGAACGTCCTGTGCAGAGCGTCACTTCGCGGGTTGGGAGCGGTTACCGCTGCCAGAGCGGTTTTAATGCCCTGCAGCTTCAGCAGTTCAAGCAGACAGGCATACAGCTTTGTGCCCAGGCCCTGTGAGGTATGCTGCTGATCGATGTAAACCGATAATTCCGCATTCCACTGATAAGCCGCCCGCTCCATGGCACGATGAGCGTAGGCGTAGGCAACAAGCTTGTCGCCTTGCCCACAGACCAGATAGGGATAGGTGTGGGAGATTTCGGCGATCCGGCCGGCAAACTCTCCGATTGTGGGCAATACATATTCAAAGGTGATGGGCGTTTCGATATACTGCCGGTAAATTGCCAGCAGGGCAGCGCTGTCAGCCGGGGCGGCGGTTCGGATTCTCATTTTCTGCTCCCGGTTTTCGGTTGCGGTTAATTTAACGGGTTGCAACTGGGTCAGTTATCCATTCTAGCACCGACCGAACCGCCCGGCAAGTGGGGACGGCGGCTGTCTGCACCGACTTAACGATATATTTCGCCTGCTCCATTGCGCCTGATGAAAAGAAATGCTAGGATATTTGCCGCTATGTCAGAGATGAAAGTGGAAATCAACAACGCCGGGCGCGGATTTCTGTCCGGCATGAAAAAAGCGGTTCCCATTGTAATGGGCTATGTGCCGGTGAGTTTTGCTTTCGGGGTGCTGGCCTCGGGCGTGGGAATGAGCCCGCTGGACGCTTTGATTATGGGGGCGCTGTTCCTGGCCGGCTCAGGGCAGCTCATTGCCGTGAGCATGCTCGGCAACGGCGACGCCTTCAGCGCCATAGTCATTACCTCAACGGTGGTCAATCTGCGCCATTTACTGAAATCGGCCGCCATGATCCCGGGGTTGAGCCGGTGGCCTCGCTGGCGCAAAGCCCTGTTCGCCTTTGAGCTTACTGATGAGACCTTTGCTCTACATGCCGATCGCTTCTCGCACATGACCAACGTGCCGGAAAAGCTCACTAAGAAATATTACATCGGGGAAACGTTCGGAATAAATGTTACCTCGCATCTGGCCTGGATCAGCGGCGGGTTCCTGGGGGCCGCGTTCGGCAATGTGATCGGCGATCTGCATACTTATGGTCTGGATTACGCCTTGCCCGGCATGTTTGTGGCTCTGCTCGCCCCACGCCTGTTCCACCGGGCCGACCTGATCGTTTCCATTGTGGCGGGCGTATCGTCTGTGCTGCTGGTGCTGCTGGGGCTTGACGCCTGGAACCTGATTCTGGCAACAATCATCGGGGCAACGGTGGGCGTGTTCCTGCCCGTTCCCAAAGAAGAACATGCCGATCCGGAAAAACAGGAGGAATAGTGTGGGCACTATTAACACCGGAATATTAATGCTTACTCTGGCCTTGTCTCTGTCCATTTATTTAGAGCGCTCACTGCCTTTGCTGCTGCTTTCCTCAAGCTCGCTTTCAGCCGGGGTGGTGCGCTGGCTCGATTTCGTGGCTCCGGCCATTCTGGCGGCTATTTTACTGCCAGCGGTCTTGCTGATCAGACAACCGGACGAAAGCTACGCCCTGGTGTTCGGGTTTGACAACGCCATGCTCTGGGCCACCATTCCGGCGTTTATTCTGGCCTTTAAAGGAAGCTATTTCGGGACTATTGCGGTGGGGATGCTGGCAACCGCCCTGATCAGGTATTTTAACACTTAACCCGGCCTTTTAAGCATGAGCTCGGGCAGTTAAGCAGGCCTTCCGTCGGCTTATTGATTTAGTGAGTTTTCATAATGATAGGTTCCAGTATTTGTGGCCTTACCTGTTCATAAGCTCAATACGTAGATTTCATGAAGCGGGAAGCGGCCTTCCGGCTCCCCGCCAACTCCCGGCCGGGCAGGGTGATTGTCCGTTGCGGAAATTTGGTGGGGGCCGTGGCTGATATTCTTTGCGCAGCACGTAAGCGCGCAACGGTTCCTATGCCCGATTCAGGCTCAGGCACAGGCCTTTGCCGCTTCCAGCGCCTGGTTGTAATCCGGCTCATTGGTGATTTCCGGGACGATTTCCTTATAAACGATTTCGCCCTGTTTGTTCACCACCCACACGCTGCGGGCAAGCAGGCGCAGTTCTTTAATCACCACTCCGTAAGCATGGCCGAATGACAGTTCCTTGTGATCGGACAGGGTGGCAAGGCGGTCCACCCCGGCGGCTCCACACCAACGGGCCTGGGCAAAGGGCAGATCCACGCTGATGGTCAGAATTTGAATGTCATCGGAAAGCTTGGCCGCCTCGGTGTTGAAACGCCGGGTTTCCATATCGCAAACGCCGGTATCAAGCGACGGCACGCTTGAGATAATCAGCACCTTGCCCTGATAATCG
The DNA here is from genome assembly GCA_944325195.1 of uncultured Desulfovibrionaceae bacterium. Classification (GTDB taxonomy): domain Bacteria; phylum Desulfobacterota; class Desulfovibrionia; order Desulfovibrionales; family Desulfovibrionaceae; genus RGIG1962. The sequence goes on from CALUZB010000027.1 coordinate 4,000, forward strand.
GCAAGCGTTTTTTCAGTAAGATCATTGGCGTAAACCCGGAAGTCGGGTGCAGTTGCGCCGGGTTCAAGTTGGTTGCCCTCAAGGGTGAGCGGGGCTCCGTTAAAGGTGATGACGCCGGTAAGTTCCTGCATAGCTTTCTCCTGTGTAATGAATGTTCACTATTAATTAATTCTGGAATAACTCTAGCATAAATCTAACAATCAGAAAACAGATAATTTCGTCGAAGTTCCATTTCCGGTCTGAAATCTCCCCAAAAGACAGAAAGATAAGGATTTGACAGGACTTTGAGCCGATGCTAGGTTAGTCCATCATCAATCCACATCTATTTCAATTGAGGCAATCCGCATGGCTTTCCGGCCCGGGGTGTGCTAGTCCTTAAGGCAGATGAAGCCGGTTGCGGATTGAATACAGGAGCTTAAGATGACCGTCAGCTTAACCACCAGCGCGATCAGGGCCATGAAGGGCAAGGAAAAAATCAGTATGCTCACCGCCTACGACTTCACCTCGGCAATGCTGTTTGACCGGGCCGGGGTGGATATGCTGCTGGTGGGCGATTCTCTGGGAATGGTCATGCACGGCCGCCCCGATACTTTGTCGGTAAGCCTGGCGGAAATGATTCTGCACACCCGCGCGGTGCTGGCCGGGGTGGAAAGAGCCATGGTGGTGACTGATCTGCCGTTCATGACCTATGAGCGCAGCGTGGACAGTGCTCTGAAAAACGCCGCCAAACTGGTGCAGCAAAGCGGCGTGCGCGCCGTGAAACTGGAAGGGCCGTATTATGAGCAGGTGAAGGCGCTTACCGGCGCCGGTATTCCGGTGGTGGGGCATATCGGGCTTACCCCGCAACGGGCTGCGGAATTCGGCGGGTTCAAAGTGCAGGGCAAGACTACGGAAGCCGCGAATTCCTTAATTGAACAGGCCCTGCGTTTACAGGATGCCGGCTGCTTTGCTCTGGTAATTGAATGCGTTCCGGCTGCTTTAGGCGAAATAATCACCGCCCGCCTGGAAATACCCAGCATCGGTATCGGTGCCGGTCCCGGCTGTGACGGGCAGGTGCTGGTGATGCACGATATGCTTGGCTTGTTTGATCGGTTTGTGCCCAAATTTGTGAAACGCTTTGCCGAGTTGGGACAGGAATTTCAAAAAGCGGCGCAGGAATATTCCCGGCAGGTGAAGGCGGGGGTATTTCCGGGCCCGGAACAGGTTTTCAATATGTCTCAGGAAGAACTGGAAAAGCTGAAACAATGAACAGCCGCGCGGGCTGTGTTTTGGGTAGAGGGACTGGCGATCTTTAAATGTGTTGTTGAATTGCGGAAGCCCTGCCGACTATGGGTCGGCAGGGCTTCCGGTTTTTATAGCGGGGTAGAGAGCAGCCCGGAATATCCGCTGTTACCGGTCGTCCGGAACCGGTTTGGTCTGTTGATAACGCAAAATGATGTTCAGTTCCGGCATACCGGGAACCACACCGTAAATCAGGTTGATTTGCGGCGTAACCCGGGGCATGTAGCTGGTAACCACAGTTTCCTCTACCAGTTGGGGCGCGGCATTCAAGCCGGTTTCCCGGGTTTGTGCGTCAGGCGATCCGGTTGTGGCGCCCCTGTTGTCCATGTCTGGTACTGCTTCTGTATCCGGGAACAGGGGAAGCCGCGGCAAAGCCGGAACCTGTCCAGCCGAAACGGGCTCGGGCTGGTCCGGGGCAATTGTTTCTTTCTGATCCGGGTTGCCGTTCCCGGGCTCTGACGGATCAATCGGGAGCGTTGTTGCCGGTTCCGGGTTGCTGAGACCGATTTCCGGCGGCACAGAATTATCCAACCCCACAGCGGGCAAAGTTGCATTTGGGGTTGCAGATGCCGCTGGTGCAGACTCCGCGGTCAAGGCAGGCGACTCAGGCAACTGCTCCGCTGCTGATTGCGGCTGTGCAGGGGCGGGATCGCCCGGGGCGGCGGTGTCCTGGGGTTGTGTTTCAGCCGGAGCAGGCGCAGACATGCCCGCTTCTTGCGGTTCCATCGGTTCCGGAGCGGCATTTTCAGCATTTGCGGCATCCTCTGGAATGGCATCAAACATTGCTGCACCGGTTGTATCCGCTTCTGCTACCGCCCCATCATCGTTTTGAGTTTCCGGGCCGGATTGTTCAAGCTGAAGCAGCGGCGCATCTGATTGGGCGAGCACATAGGGGGTTAACCACAAAACCTGGGTATCAATCTTTCTGAAGGGGTATTGCTTCTTGTCTGAATTTTCCCAGTCCGTTTCCGGCATCACTGCCAACACAGGGTTAAACCTGGCCAGTTCCGCCACTTGGGACAAGTTGTCCGCCACCAGCAGGTTGGGCAGACTGTAGTCCACCGCCCAGACCGGAGTGTTCAGATACACCGCGGCCCAGGCTTCCCGGCCGGTTTTTTCCTTAAGCGTGGGCTCAAATTCACTGAACCGCAAATGCTTCAACGCCGCCGGCATTCCGGCAAACAGAAACACTTGGGCCATCAGCAGCCAGCAAATCGCATATACCAGCAATTGGGTGCGTCCGGCCGACACTTGGGCGGCCCGGGCCAGAAACAGGGTGCAGAACGCGGCCGCCCCGATCAACGGAATGACCGCCCACAGACTGAATTCCCAAGGCAACACGCTGTTGCCGAAGCCGCCGGCTTTAAGCGCGAGCAGAGCGGTGAGGGCGGCGAAAATCAGGGCAGTAATGATGATGAAAATCCGGGCCCGCCCCCTGGATATGTGCAGCAACGTTTTGGCTGAAAGAATTGCCGTAGGCGGAAGCAGGATCAGGCAGAGGGCCGGGTGTACGGTCTGGTTGGAACTGTCTGCTCCAACTACCGCCAAAGCGGCGAGCAGCACTGAAATCAAAAACAGAATGCCTTGACCGCGGCTTGTATTCAGGCCTGCTTTCAGGCCGGGGAGTTTAACCGCAATCCGATCGAGTAAAAGCAGTGGAAGCAGCAGCCAGGGCAGAAGCAATGCGCTTGCGAACACCAGCGCTTCCCCGGAGCTGAAGCCCACAGAATAGCCGCCGCAGGTAAGGCTGAACGGAGTCAGATAAGCGAATGTCGCCTCTGAACCGGCAAAAAACAGCGCTCCACTGAACCACAGCCCGATTACAACGGCTAGGACAATCAGACCGGCAAGCATGTCTCTGGCGGAAAAGCGCCTGAGATTGCCGGTAAAAAGCAGATAAAGCACCAGAGGAATGAACAGGGCCAGCCCCATAATCAGCCCGTTGCACAAAACGGACAGGGCCGCCAGCCCCATTCCCGGCACAAGCCATAAACCGGCCCGCTCCGGTTTCTGCAAACCCTTAAACAGCATGGCCTGGCTGAAGCTCATCAGGGCTATGCCCAGAATTTCCGGCCGGAAGAACCAGGCCCCGCCCAGAAACAGCACGCAGGATAATACGGCCAGGCCCGCGCCGAATGTCGCCGCTTTGTTGTTGGGAAAGGTTGCTTTGCTCAGCAGGCAGGTTCCCCACAGGAAAAGCAGGGCCGCCAGCGCGCCTGCAAGGTGCAGGTTAACCGGAGCGGAAAACGGCGAAAACTTGGATATCCCCTGCAAATACCAGGATTGCACCGGACTGAAATCCTTAACCGGTTGTCCTTTCAGGCTGGGAACAAACCAGTCGCCGGTTGCGGCCGGGTTTTCGGCCCGGGTCATCAGGCTTATCTGGCGGGAGTCTTCCAGAATGACCTCATTGGAATAGGTATAAATGAAGCTTGCTACATGAATGAGCAGCAGCACGGTTAAGGTAAGCATGGGCAGAAGGGTGAGCAACCCGTAGCCCCGCACCGGGCGTTCCGGATCGGGGGCAACCCGGCCCCGTCTGCCGCCGCGGGGCGGTTGCCCGGCTGCGCCGCGTCCGGCGGGACCACTTCGCTTGGAAGCGGAATCCTCAGCGTCGGCAACGCCGCCTGCAACTGCTCCGGCAGTGGCTTTGGAGATTGCTCCGACCGCGGGGGCGGTCGGTTCTTTCCTGATAAAGCTGAACTTCGGCTTTTTGTCCGCAGCCGTTGCGCTGGGGGGTTCGGGTGCACTTGCTGTTGTCGCGCCCGCCGCATCGTCTGCTCCAGGTTTTGCTCCCGCTCCCGGTACGCTTGTGCGCTCATTTCCTTTTATCGCTTGCGCTTCCACAGCCTCTGTTTCTGTCCGGACAGCCGAGACGGAAGCTGTGGCGGAAGCGCTTTTCATAATCACCGCCGCAAGCTCTTCTTTGCTGGGAAGCTCAAAGACGGAATGCGCCTGGGGTTCGGGTGGGGCGGTCGGGTGCGGAGCGGAAAATACATTCTCTTGCGGTTTACCTGCGTTTTGGCTTGCACTATTAATATCTTCTTGTATAGTGGAAGCGGTAAAAGTTGCTTGATGAGAACGGACAGACGCAACGGAGTTTGAAAGGACCTGCTCATCTGTTGATGTTTCAGCCGCTCCGGCGTCAGAAGTGGGCAAACCGGCAACTGCTCCGGCCGGGATTGCTTTCACAGCGGCATCGGCGGCCGGCTCAGCGGTCGGGTTCAGTTCCGTCGGGTCTGTCTCTGCCGAAACAGGGGCTGTTTCAACCTGCGATTGAGCAGAGGCGGAATAGTAGGAACGCCAGACGGAGTCATCAAGATGTTTAGCCCAAGCGGGGCGTTTGATCTGGTCAGGAGTTTTCGGATCAGCCATAACATACTCCATGGGTTTGCCCCGGGTGGGGATAGTCGTTAGCTTCGGACAAACGTGTTTACAATGCGGCTCGGTCCGTCAGACCTGTCCGGCATCGTCCGGCTGCCTGCCTTGAAGCAGGAGTCCGGTTGTTGACAAACTGCGTTTATGCGCCTAAACCACCTTGCGCGGGTAAAAGCGGATATTGCCCGGCAGGTTACGGCGGCTTTCCATGCCGGCAATTCGGTTTCATCGGCAACTGCATTGTAAGTTTAATCTATATTCATTCTCAATTCAATATAATAATCCGCTTTGTGGTTAAACGCTTATGAATTTGACTGAGAGGCTGAAAGCATACTTAAAACAGAATTGGCACGCCCATAACGGGTACCGGCAGATGTTGAAAATCGCGCTTCCTTTAATTGTGAGTATGGGAACCGCCACAGTGATGGAAGTGACCGACCGCCTGTTTTTAAGCCATTATTCAGTAGAGGCTCTGGCCGCATCAGTGCCGGCCTCATCGGCTTCTTTGCTGTTTCTGTTCGCCGTGCTGGGCACTACCGGATATGTGGGCGTGTTTATTGCCCACTACACCGGGGCGAAAATGCGCGATCGGGTGGGGATTGCCTTGTGGCAGTCCCTTTATCTCAGCCTGGCGGGGGGGGCGCTTCTGGCCTCGCTTTGGTTTGCGGCCGAGCCCCTGTTCAGAATAACCGGGGCGGAAGCGGAAATTCTGCGTCTGGAAGTGGTTTATTTCCGCATTCTTTCCGTTGGTGGGGTTATTGCCCTGCTGGGCTATGCCGTGGGTTGTTTCTTCACCGGGCGCGGCTATGCCCGTCAGGTGATGTATGCCAACCTAATTGCCACAATTATCAACGTGCCTCTGGACTATGCCCTGATTTACGGCGCTTTCGGACTGCCGGAGTGGGGGATTGCCGGGGCGGGCATCGCCACGGTAATGGGCTGGCTGATCAGTCTGATCATTTTATCTATTCAGGTGTTCACTAAGGAAAACGACAGGCTTTATGCGGTGCGGCGCAACTGGAGAATCAACTGGTCTTACATGAAGCGGATTTTGCGTTACGGCGCGCCCAGCGGCATGGAACTGTTTATGGAAATGCTGGCCGGCACGCTGTTCATTTTTATGGCCGGATATCTGGGCCGCGATGCCCTGGCGGCCAGCAATATTGCCTTTACCGTCAACTCGCTGGCCTATTTGCCCATGGTGGGCATCTACACAGCCACCAGCATTCTGGTGGGGCAGGGTATGGGTGCTAAGAATATTCCGTCAGTTAACCAGGCCGTGCTCAGCGGTTTGCATATTGTCACGGTGTATATGGTGCTGATCGGGGTGTTGTTTGTTTTTCTGCCCCAACTGTTCACCCACTTTTTCGGCGGGGCGGAACTTACGGAAGACCTTCGGCATACCGCCGACATTCTGTTGCGGTTTGTGGCCTTGTACTGCCTGTTTGACTGCTTCTGCCTGATTTACTTCGGCGCGCTTAAAGGTGCGGGCGACACAGTGTTTATCATGATATTGATGACCGCGGGGTGCGTGGTGCTGGCCGCCGGTTCCATTGCCGTGCTGGTTTATACCGAAAGCCTGTATGGAATCTGGGCCATGTTCACCGCCTACATCGGGCTGATGGGCTTGGGCGGGTATTTGCGTTTCCGCAGCGGTAAATGGAAGAACCACGAGCTGGTAGGGCATCACGACAAGGTTTATGATGAACCTGAAGCGGTTTGACAGCTTTTAGAGCGCATGTGGGAAAGCTTAAGTCTGAAACAGTGAGATTGCCGGATGTACAGCTTAATCATTCCATACCGCAAGCTCGATTGGCGCAAAGTATTGCTCATGGCTCTGGCTGCATATGCCTTGGCCTTTGCCTTGCGCGCCCTGGAAGTGCCCCGCTGGGACAACCCGGCCTATCAACTGGACGGCGAATATCTGCTGGGCACGCACGATGCTTATTACTGGATGGCCGGGGCAGAGGGGTTCGGCCGGGCCGCCGGGCATCCTTTTTCTGAGTTTATTCGGGTGCTGAGTGCGACAAGCGGCGTTGCTCCGGCCAACGTGGGGTTCTGGCTTCCCCTGTTCACGGCGCCGCTGGTGGCCTCGGTAGTCTGTGTGTGGGCGATGGTGTTTGGAGCACGCAACTCCGGCATCATTGCCGGGGCCTTGGCCGGGCTTGCCCCCGGTTTTCTGGGCAGAACCCTGCTTGGTTATTGCGACACTGATCTGGTGACCCTGCTGTTCGCCTTGCTGATCGGGCTGGTTCCGGCCATGTGGCTGACCCCGGCCATGCGCAGCCCGCTGGCTGTGGCGGGCAGTTTCGCGGGCTTGAACGTGCGCAAGCTCACCGCGGTAAGCTCGCTGGCGGCCCGGGGCAATCCTTTAAGTAAGCCCTGGCTGTTCGCCCTGCTGGCGTCCGGACTGTTCGGACATTGGGCTAAAGACTGGCATTCCCTGTTCGGCTATCTTACTTTATGGTACGCTCTGCTCATTCCCCTGGCTATCGGCCTGTTCAGTATCCGGGCCGAACGTTCCCGCCTGTGGAGAGGGGGAACTGTATATGTCCTTCCCTTGGTGGGCGGACTGATCGGCGGGGCCGCCGCCCTGCTGGTGGTTTTCTGTCTGGGTTGGGGCCGGGGGCGGTGGAGTGGTCTGATCTGGAAAAAACAGGTGATTGTTCTGGTCTGGTTGCTGGCCCTGCTGTCCGCTTTTGACCCCGGGGTGGTGCAGGCACTCTTTGCCAGTGTGGGCAGTTATCTGAAAAGCAGCGGCGATGTGTCCCGCGCGGTCAATGCCACCGAGGCCCTGGTCTATCCGGGAGTGGCCCAAAGCATCATTGAAGTGCAGGACCTGAATTTCAGGGATCTGCTGTTCTATTTTCATCCCTGGTCATTTCTGGCTGTTGCCGGGATTGCGGGTTTTCTGATCCTGCTTACGGTTTCACCGGCGGCGGCGTTTCATTTGCCGCTGATCGCCCTGTCCCTGCTCAGCATCAAACTCGGCGGCAGAATGGTGATGTTCGGAGTGGCCAGTGCCGCCTTGGGTATGGTCGTGCCGGTCTGCCTGCTGCTTGAGAACTTATTGCGCAAAATAAGAGCGGCGGCCTGGTTCAGGGCCTTGCCCCTGCCCGATCTGGCCCTGTTGGTGCTGTTGGTTCCCTATGTCGGCCTGGTGCCGCGGCTGTCACACGGGCCGATCATGAATGTGGAATATGCCGCGGCCCTGAAGTCCTTGCGGGACATCACCCCCCCCGACGCTGTAATCTGGACCTGGTGGGACTGGGGATACGCCACCCAGTATCTGGCCTTGCGCAACACCATTGCGGACGGCGCCCTGCACGGCGGCCCGTATTTATATTTACCGGCGCTGGTTTACAGCACCAACAACCCCAGGCTGGCCGCCCAGACAATCAATTATACCAGTCAGGTCGGGGGACCGCCCCAGGTATTTAAAGACCTTTCCGCCGCCCAGGCCATGGCTCTGCTGACGGAACTGGCCGACGAGAACCTGAAAATAAAACCCGCCTCTGAGCAATATCTGGTGGTAACATTCGATATGTTGCGGCTGGGCTATTGGATTGGGCGGCACGGGAGTTGGGATTTTGTGAAAAAAGAGGGGGTTGCCCCCAAAATCAACCGCCTGAGGCAGGCGCTTAAGTTCAATTTAAATAGTGGAGAGGTGGACATTGACGGGCAGGAAAACCCGTTACAGGCGGACAGCATTGACGTACTGCGTACGGACGGTCTGACCCGGGAATCATATTTCCGGTTCAATCAGCGGCATTTCATTCTGAACATGATTAGTGGCGACAAGTTGATTGTCAACGACAGCCTGTATAACGCCATGCTGACCCAACTGCTGCTTTCCGATACGCACGATCCCCGCTTCCGCGGTTTATTCTCTCCGGTGTTCGACAATACCTACGCCAGAGTGTATAAGGTGGATTAAACAAGTCGGCGGCTATGGCCGGCTGATTGCAGGCGGAACAAGCAAAAGGATTGCCCTTTCTTGAATAAGGATTTATAAAGTACTCCATCGTCGATATGTCAATTTCACTTTGCCGTGTTTAGGGTGGGATTAGCATAAATAATTTTTTAATCAACATTCGCGCATTCAAAGATTGACTTTTTGTCTTTAAGTCATGTTTGGTAATAGCCGAAATAAGTGAGGGTGAGTTGTGGCGCGTAAGTATAAATTTTCTTGGGATTTGTTGGGCAACCTGGAGGAAGGTCGTCCGAACCTTGGGCCGTACACACGGGTGGAAATTTACCGGCTGATGCAGTTTGCGTTTCGCGATGTTCTGGAAGCGGAATATGGTTCTGAGGTTGCAGATGAAGTTTTCTATAAAGCGGGTAAGCTGGCCGGGGAAGAATTTTATACGCATTGCCTGAAAGAAGCCACTACCTTTAACGAGTTGGTAAGAACTCTTCAAGAATCGTTGAAGGAAATGAGCATCGGCATTTTCAGAATAGAGCAGGCTTCGTCGGATAATTCCAAATTAATCTTTACAATTTCTGAAGATCTTGATTGTGCGGGGCTGCCGGAGCTGGATTATGAAATCTGTACCTACGACGAAGGTTTTGTTGCCGGAATTCTGGAGAAGTTCGCAGGCGTTGAGTTCGATGTCAAGGAAGTGGACTGCTGGTGCACCGGCGACAGAACTTGTCGTTTCCGGGCGGCGGTCAAAAGCTGATCTTTAATTTCCGGAAGCAGGTGTTCGGCAGTGGCCGGACGTTCCGGATATTCCGCGCTGAACTTTCCGCTGTCTCTGAAATAATGGTAATCTTTCGCTTTCCGGGCAGATTAAGATTATAGCATGTTTTTCCCCTGCAGTTCCAATCTGCTGTGGAGTTACCGGTTGTAAGGCGTGATGAGCCAAAACCGACACACGCGTGTTCGGTTTGTTTTCGGCAAGCGTGGTTTGCGTTGCACCATTTTGTGGTATATTGCTTTGGCCGAACAGCCGAAGGGAAATTTGCCGCTTTGTAAACGAGCGAAACAAGTGTGGCAGATTGTCTTGGCGGGATTGTCCCGCTGCTTAAGATAAGCTGAAAGTCAACCTCTCTAAGTAATGGGTTTCTGTGTCTGATAATAATGATAAGCATATCGAAAGTGCAAGTCTGGATGAAGCGCTTGAGTTTATTTACAAATTAATTTATTCAACCTCACTTCCACTAAAACCGGATCTGTTGAAAGAAAATGATAAATTATCTCGTATTTATGACTACTTAGTTGAGCTGAGAGGTGTGGTTTCCGCTTTTTCCAAAGGAGATTTTTCGCCTGATATAAAGATAAAAGGCTTTTTAGGGGGGTCTTTAAAAAATCTGCAAGCCAACCTCTGTCACCTTATCTGGCAAGTTGAAATGGTTGCAAGCGGAGATTTCTCACAACGGGTGGAATTCATGGGTGAATTCGCCACAGCCTTCAACAGTATGGTGGTCCGTCTGCACCGCAGTCTGGAAGATTTGCGCCAGCAGGAAGAGTTGCTGACTTCATTTACAGAAAATCTGAAGCAGGAAATAGCTGTAAGAATTAAAGCTGAGGAGGCTTTGCGTCTTAGTGAGGAACGATATAAAGCTCTTGCCACTCTGGATCCTTTAACCGGCCAATATAACCGTCGTCAATTCTTTCATCTGGCCATTGCCGAATTTGCCCGAATTCAACGCTGCAAAGGGATAATGAGTCTGTGCATGCTGGATGTGGACATGTTTAAGAAATTCAACGACACCTATGGGCATTTAAACGGCGACATCTGTTTACGCCATATTGCTGAAATTTCGCGGGCAAGTTTGCGGAAAATGGATATTCAAGGCAGATACGGCGGGGAGGAGTTTATTTTTATCTTCCCTGAAACCGACCATGATAACGGTATGCTGGTTGCGGAGCGATTGCGCTCTACTTTGGCCTCAACCCCCGTTAAACTGGAAGATGGTAAAGAGGTGTTTGTTACAGCGAGTATTGGTTTGACGGAGGTGAGAGGGGATAATATGAACCCGGATGTGGAACAAGCCTTGCGGGATAGTATACAGGCAGCGGATGATGCCCTGTATAAAGCCAAGGCCGACGGCCGGAACAGGGTGGTGAGCAGCAGAGATGTTAAGGCGGCTTGAGCCCGATTTTGCGCTTTCCGGCATGAAGCCGACAGATGCGGCGTCTGAGTGTTTCTTTGCCATATGGGGTTAAGTCCACCGCTGCTTAACTTAAGCGGCAAGCTGCAATTTGTTGTAACCACAGGTCCTAATTCTTCCCGCTTTCGCCGGGTTATACTCCGGTTATTTCAGCAAATACACCTCCAATAGCCTAGATTTGTGTAATTTTGACTTGCTCCGTCCGCGAACGGCGTTTCCGGAAAAAGCGTTTGATTGTGTCTGGCGTAAGCTTGCACGCAAAGTATCTGAAGCCTTGAACCGGAGAGTTGTTGAACATACCCGCCGCCAGGAAAGTCAATTTGCGCTTCAGCGCGTGTTCAGCCGGTTCCGGCTATACAAATTTGAGCAACAGAAGCAGACATGCCGGAAGGCCGGCGGGGAGGGGAGATTGCCAGGCCTGCAGGCGGTGAAGAGCAACTCCGGGACAGGCCGGCCCCAAGGGGCATATGGTTGATTCAGGAGGATTTCAACGCATACTGCGAGCTTGCGGCTTCCGGTAAACCGAGCTGTCCGGTTTATGCTCCGCGGTGTGCTGCTTTATTTTGGTGAAACTCCGCCCTTATACCTCATACCTCTATCAGCAACTCCCGCAATTCCCGGATGCGGTCGCGCACCGCCGCCGCCTTCTCAAATTCCAGATCGCGGGCCAGATCGCGCATTTCCTTTTCCAGGCTTTTGATCAGCTTGCCGATTTCCGCCGGTTCCAGGCTGTACCCGGCCTCAACCGCCGCGGCCGGTTGTGCGGCCGTCTGCTTCCTGTCCGCCTTGACCTTATGTTCGGCGGCCTGAGTGTAAAGCGCGTCAAACGGAGTGTCCAGGCTCTTTTTAATGGTTTGGGGAATAATGCCGTGTTCCCGGTTATATTCCATCTGCTTGGCGCGGCGGCGGGCAGTTTCGTCCATGGCCTGACGCATGGACCGGGTAATCTGGTCGGCATACAGAATAACCAGGCCGTCCGCATTGCGGGCCGCTCGCCCGAAGGTCTGGATCAGAGAGCCGGTGGAGCGCAGAAAACCTTCCTTATCCGCGTCCAGAATGGCTACCAACGACACTTCCGGAATGTCCAGTCCCTCGCGCAGCAGGTTAATGCCCACCAATACGTCGAATTCGTTCTTGCGCAAAGCCTGGATAATCGCCATACGCTCCATGGTGTCGATATCCGAGTGCAGGTAACGGGCCCTGATCCCCATATTGTTCAGATAATCGGTCAAATCTTCCGCCATGCGCTTGGTCAGGGTGGTGACCAGCACGGCCTCGTTCCGTGCGGCCCGGGCCCGGCACTCGCCCAGCAGATCTTCCACCTGACCGCTTACCGGGCGCACTTCCACCGGCGGGTCAACCAAACCGGTGGGGCGGATGATCTGTTCGGTAATCAGCCCTTGGGCCCGCTCCATTTCCCAGGCGCCGGGCGTAGCGGAAACATATACGGTCTGTCCGATCCGCTCCAGAAATTCATCGAAGTTGAGCGGACGGTTGTCCAGGGCCGAGGGCAATCGAAATCCGTATTTCACCAGGGTTTCCTTGCGCGAGCGGTCGCCCCGGAACATGCCCCCCACCTGAGGAACTCCGATGTGCGATTCATCAATGAACAGCAGAAAATCGTCCGGGAAATAGTCGAGCAGACAGGAGGGCGGCTCGCCGGGCCGACGCTTGTCCATATGCATGGAGTAGTTTTCCACGCCGTTGCAATAGCCCATTTCCTCCAGCATTTCCAGGTCAAGCATGGTGCGCTGCTCCAGGCGCTGTTCTTCCACCAGCATATTGTTGGCGTGGAACCAGGCCAGGCGTTCCTGCAGTTCCACCCGGATATCTTTGATTGACCTTTCCAGGTTGTTTTCATCGGTCACATAGTGGCTGGCCGGATAAATCACGGTTTTGGCCATACTGCCCAGCACATTGCCGGTGAGCGGGTCAATTTCGGAAATGGCTTCAATTTCATCACCGAAAAACTCAAGGCGCAGCGCCCGCTCGTGGTGATAGGCGGGAATTACTTCCAGAGTATCGCCGCGCACCCGGAAAGTGGCGCGGTGGAAGTCGTAGTCGTTGCGCTCATACTGCACAGCCACCAGGCGTTCGATGATGTTTTCCATGGAAATCTGCTGGCCCACTTCCACCGGGATGATCAGCTTGGCGTAGAATTCCGGTGAACCCAGGCCGTAAATGCAGGAGACAGAGGCAATGATAATTACGTCGCGCCGGGTAAGCAGGGCGTGGGTGGCGGCGTGGCGCAGCTTGTCGATATCATCGTTGATGCTGGAATCTTTCTCGATGTAGGTGTCGGAGGCCGGCACATAGGCTTCCGGCTGGTAGTAATCGTAGTAGCTGACAAAATACTCCACCGCGTTGTGCGGGAAAAAGGTGCGGAATTCGTTATACAGCTGGGCCGCCAGGGTTTTGTTCGGGGCCAGGATCAGAGCGGGGCGGTTCAGACGGGCGATGACGTTGGCCACGGTAAAGGTTTTGCCCGAGCCGGTCACTCCGAGCAGAATCTGATCGTTCACGCCTTGCTCGATATTTTCCACAATGGCGTTGATTGCTTCCGGCTGATCGCCGGTGGGAGAGAATTCAGTTACCAGTTTGAACATGGGCAGATGATAACCACTTTTGGAAAATTGACCAGCCCGGGCGGCGAAATTTTCGCTTGAGAAGCGCTCCGCCGCCGGGCAGGGTCTGTTTGCAGCGGCTTAAGCAGCGAAACTGCCTTCTGACCGGCCCCGGCACTTTGCATCAAGTTACAAACCGCGGACGCCCCGGCCACCGGCTGCACAGTGGAACATTTTCAGCTTGCAATCTTTACAAGCAAGCATCACGCCGCCGTTGCAGCCGTCGCCGCCGGGGCCGATTGGTTTTGAATGTTAATTTACTCTATTCCTCAAGAAAGGAAAGCGCGTAAATTGCGGGCAGATTGCGGTAAAGTTCGGCGTAATCGAGCCCGTAGCCCACCAGAAATCCCTCCGCGCCGCTGAACCCTACAAAATCCATGCTGATTTCTATTTCCCGGCGCTCCGGCTTGTCCAGCAGGGCGGCCAGGGCCAGCGACTTCACCTCGCGCCGCCTGAACTCGCGCATCAGAAAACGCATACTGTGCCCGGTATCCACAATATCCTCCACAATCAGCACATTGCGCCCGGCCGGATCATATTCAACGTCCTTGGTCAGATTAATCACCCGGCTCGATTCGGTGGACATGCCGTAGCTGGCCAGGCGCACAAAATCAATCTTTACCGGCACTTCCAGATATTTGAGCAGGTCGGAAAAGAGCATGAACGCGCCTTTCAGCACGCACACCACATACACTTCCTCACCCTGATAGCGCGCGTTGATTTCCGCGGCCATCTGTCTTACCCGGGCGTCGATTTCGCCGGGCGAGTACACCTCGCGCAAAACATGCCGGTTTTTATCCCTGATCATTCCAATCACCTTTAAACTTGTAATTTGCTCTAAGCTTGCCCGCACATCACCCGCCATACGCAATAGCGGCAATGTTCTCCCGGTTGGGGTGCAAAATGGCGGCTTTTTTCCAGATGGTCAAGCACAAAACGGAGCAGAGCGGGTATTTTTTCAGAAATGATCAGGGCTTTTTCCGCATCGTCCTGCTTGTGGAGCAGGTTTTTCTCACAGCCCCGTTCCGCCGGGGCGCCGCGAAGCAGCACAAAGGCGGCGTCAGTGGCCCGGACGCTCAAATCCCGGTTGAATGCGAACAGATAGAACGGCAATTGCAGGCTGGGCAACTGTTGATGCAAATCGGCCAAGAGGGTGCTTGCGCCGGCCTCAGCCGGTTGCCAGAGCTTCATGCGCAACCAGAGCGGATTGCCGGAAGACCAGAATTCCGGCTTGGGGTTGGTTGCTCTTCCGGTTTTGTAATCCAGCACCAGCACTTCCCCGTTGCGCCTGTCCACCCGGTCAACCTGACCTTTCAGCAGATATTGGCGTTCGCCCACGCCGAACGGCAGATTGAATTTCTTTTCCAGCGACAGAATGGTGGTTGGGGGGAGCTTGGCCAGATAGTCCGCCAGCCGGGCCGGGCCGGCCTCACGCAGCATAATCAGCGCATCGTGCGGAAGCGTGGCTTCCAGACCGCTCAGGGCCAGGTGTTCAGCAAACAGTTCCCTGATCCGGGTTCCGGCTTCCCGGTCATTCAAGCCCGCAGGCAGCGCGTGCCCGATATATGGCCGGAAAAAGTCTTCCAGCACCTGATGGACCAGGGCGCCCACGGCCGCCGGGTCATTCTCGTCGGGAGAGCGGTCGCGGGGGCGCAGCCCGGCAACTGCTTCCAGGAAGAAGCGGAGTGGGCACTCCAGATAAATATCCAGTTTTGACGCGGAAATGCCTCTGGCCGCCCAGGCCGTCACTGCCCGGTTGATTTCCGGGGTGCGCTCAATCACAACCGGTTCCGCATGTGGGCTGCTCAGCGGCAGAGTAATGGAGAAGAGTGGGGGCTCGCCCGGTCTGATTACCGCTCCTCCGGCTTTTTCCTCTTCCCAGAGCAGTTCCTCGATAAAGCGGGAGCGGACTTTCTTTTCATCCAGCAGCCCCACCTTTCCGGCCCCGGTCTGGTAGAAGATATGTACATTCCGGCTGCTGAACACCAGCCGGTAAAAAGTGTGGGCCACCATTTTTTCGCGCTCAGCCAGGGTCGGCAGCCCCACTTCCCGGCGCAGACTGTCGGGGAACAGAGAGTCGTCGCCGGACAGGCCGGGCAGGACGTCTTCCGCGGCATCTAAAATAAACAGATTATCAAACGAAAGCAGACGGCTTTCCAGCATTCCCATAATCTGGATCCCTTCCAGGGGGTAAGCCTCAAACGGAACCCGCTCCATTTCCAGACAGGCCCTAAGCAGGGAAAACAAAGCGGTTTTATCGAGCGTGGCGTTTTGCGCGGCCGCAATGCTCTGAGCCAGCGCGGGGACAACAGAGTGCTTCAGGCGGAACAGATATTCGCCGTCAAGCGGGAAGCGTTGCCAGAGATCGGCTCCCTCCGTGACCAGAAAGTCGCAGAGGGCAAACAGGCGATCGCACAACCCGGATAGGGTGTTCACCTGTTCCCAGCTTCCGATCAGCAGGGCGAAGGCCCGGCTCAACAACTCCCGGCAGGCCGCCAAAGTGTCGGCAAGTGCGGAGCGGTTGAACTGTGGAGCAAGCGCAAACTGATCTTCCTGAGGCAACAGCCCGCAAACAGCCTGTTCAACATATGCGTTCAGCTCCGGCCGGGAAATGTAGCGCTCTCCCGCCAGGATTTTTGCTTCCAGAATCGGGAAGATTTCGCGCATGGGCAGACCCCGGGCTTCCCCCAACATGCGCAGGTAAGGCTGGTGCAGCAGGCAGAGCAGATCCTGCCAGTGATAGCGCGCGCCCGGGTCAGTGCCTGTTTCACCCCTCTGCTTGTCCGCAATCTCCGTTGGGGCGGTGTTGCCGGGGTCAGGGTAAACGGCTTTCTCCTGCAGGCAGAGCACGCTTTCCAGCAGAGCCGCCAGCGGGCTGCGCCCCAGCGGATAGCCCATGGAAATGTTGACCGTTCTGCCGGACAGGCTGTGCAGAGTGGGCAGAAGCAGTGCGGAATGCGGCAGAATAACCGCGGTGTTGTTTTCCCGATCGCTTTTTCCAATCCGGCGGTTCAGCTCGTAAAGCTGGGAATGCAGGTCAAAACCCTCATAAATCTGCAGCTTGAAGCGCGGGGACGGCTCTGTTTCAGTGGGATAAGCCGGTTGCGCTTCCGCTTTCCAGGCCTGCAGCCAGTGTTGATGCTCACGGGCCGCCCAATGCACAGCTTGCGGCGCTTCCAACAGGTTGGGATCGGTGTGCAGGCAGATTTCCGCTCCCTGATTCTTCCAAAGATAATGGAACAGCGGTTCTTCCAGCGGGGAAAGCAGGTGGAACCCGGCAATAACGATCTCTTTTCCCCGGCAGAACCGGAACAGCGGCGCGTCGCAGTCCTTTGCCGCCAGACAGTGCCCGGCCAGGCGCGCCCCGTTCTGAGCCGGTGTGGTCAGGCGGTTTGCCTGCAGCAATTCAAGATAACAGCGGTAAATGTCGGAAAGACCGCTGAGCAGCAGAGCGGCGAACGGTTCCACCGTGCCCTCGAGATATTCCAGGTTGGCCGGAGCCAGACGGGCGGCCAGAAAATCTTCCATGAGCGCGGCCAGGCGGACGCCCCAGGGCATGAACAACTCCAGACTGGTCAGAGGGAAGTTGAGTTTTTCCGCAGCCTGGTGTTCCCTGCTGAACACCATTTGAACCGCCTGATAGAGCAGGGCGATGCAATCGAGCCGACTGGCGGTTTTCAGGGGTTCACCCGGCAATTCCGCCAGCAGCAGCCCGGAAAACTCCTGCAAGGAAAAACAGCGCGGCATCACCGCGGGAGCGCGGCTTTGGGCCGCGATTTCCCTATACAGGAATGCGGCGGGACGGGCATGGGGAAAGACCAGCACAGTGCGGGCCGGGGCCTCTTTTTCCAGAACAAATCCGGCCAGAGGCGCCATAAAATCCTGATGCCAGGAGAAAATTCTGAACGGTTTTCCAGAGCTCATGACAGTTGAATCAGTTTTCGGGCGTCAAGATATACCAGCACGCCGGTTACAGTTTGATATCCGGCCTTACGCAGCAGTTCCATATAGCTGTTCACCTGGTGCGCATGGGCGGGCGCAGGCAACTCCACCGGATTTCCGGTTTTGAATTCCACTACCGTAATCTGATTTTCACCGTAAACCAGAAGGTCGCAGCGCCGGTTCCGGCCCTGCTCGTCAACAATCACCTGTTCCATTATGCCGTTTTCCAGCCAGAGCGCGGCCTCAGGCAGAGCGGCCAGCCAGGCCAGCGCGTCCACTGCTTCCGGCTCAATTGCCCTGACCGCGTCCAGAGGGAAAGGAGTGCGGTTCAGGGCGTACATGAACGCCCGCCGGGCATCAGCCTGGGGAGAGCCGCTTAAGCAGAGCCCCTGAATGCACTGATGAATGAAGCTTCCCCGCGCGGCCGCATCAAATCCGGGTGTGGCCGGGTTGTTGCGGAAAATCTTCAGGCGGGGCAGCCAGTGCATGGGCGCGGCCTGCAAGGCTTCCGGAATTGCTTCAGAAGCGGACGGCTGATTGCGGGGAGCATCCGCCGCGGTGTCTTCCGCCGCATCGACTGAAACCGCGTCAACCTCTACCTCATCTTCCACCGCAAGCTTTTCCGGCACTTCCGGGATTTCCCCTACCAGGTGCTCGGCCCCGTCCTGGTCAAGATTGAACATTTCCAGCAACAGACCCGGCAGATTGTTGTCGGATTGGGGAGCGCTCTTGCCTTTTGCGGTTACTGTCGGATTGAAGATGTACAGCTCCTCACCGGCCCTGGTCCAGGCCACATACAGTACGTTGATTGCTTCCAGATGTTGCCGGGCCAAATCTTCATAATAAGGCCGGCCCAGTTCCTTGCGCAAAGTGGTTTGCAAATGCAGCCCGTCCAGTTCCAGCTCAACGAATCTGCCTTGCTCGCCGCCGCCTTTAGGGCGGTTGGCTCCAAACGGGAGAATCACCACTGGAAACTCCAGACCTTTTGCTTTGTGAATGGTCATTATTCTTACCGCGTCCACCGCCTCGGGCATGGGCAGTTTTTCCGCGTGCCCGTGCCTGTCCCACCAGTCCAGAAAGGCGGGCAGCCCGGCCAGCCCCTCCTGCTCGGCCAGATGCACCACTTCCTTGAACCGCAATAAATACACCCGGTCTTGCGGGAAGCGGACAGCGGCCTGATAGCGGTCGAACAGATCGCAGACCAGGTCATAAACATTCATCAACCCGGCCTGATTGTGGAAGGGGCGGATCAGCAACTCCCAGATGCGCGGCCATTGTTTGCGGAAGGCCTGGTAAATTCCGGAGCCGCCTGTCCCGGCGTCCCACCCCGCGCCCGATGCGGCGGCCCGGTCAGCCGCCAGCCCGGCTACCCAGTTTTCCAGCTCGCCCCGTCCCGGCCCGCCCAGTTGCTCCGCCATATGCCCGAACAGCTCTTTGCCGCAAATGAATTCAAAGAAGGCCTGATCGTCCAGGGGATGATTGAGCCAGCGCAAACAGGCCAGGGTCTGTCCGATGAGCGGGTGGCGGGAGAGGAGCAGGCTGTTTTCGGTAAGGACCGGAATACCCCAACCGGTCAGCCAGTCAGCCAGTTGAAAGGCCTGGCGGTTGCTGCGCACCAGAACGGCGATGTCACGACAAGGGCGGCGCAGAAGCAGATTATCTTTAAGCAGATTGCGCAGGTGGTTGGCTATTCTGTCTTCCATCTGCTCTTTTTCCGCTTCCAGCCGAACAATATTCACCAGACCGGTTTTCGGGGTTTTACCCGGCGGCAGTTGCTGAGCGGCCCCGGTGTAGCTTTCCTCAAGCTGCTTGGCGGCAGCGGCAACAATTTCCGGGGGTATGTCCTGTTTAGGCAGCAGGGCTTCCACAAGGCCTTGACAGACCTGCTTGTTTTCCAGGCGGGAAAAGACCAGGTTGTTGTGGTTGATCACCATCTTTGCGCTGCGCCAGTTGCAGGGCAGGCTCACATTTTGTTTGCGCGCGGCCAGCCTGCTCAGATCCGGATCAGTCAGAAGGGTGTTGAACAGACTCACGTCGCCGCCCCGCCAGCCGTAAATGGCCTGTTTGGCGTCACCCACGCAGGTCAGGCTTCCCCCTTGGGCCAGGGCTTCCAGGGCTATGGGCAGAATGGCCCGCCATTGCTCCCGGTCCGTATCCTGAAATTCATCGATCAGAACGTGGCGGATGTGGGCGCTTAAGCGGCAGAACAGCTCCATACTGCCGGCCTCGTCCGCCAGCAGCCGGGTGGCCAAACCGTAAATCATCGATTTGGGAAGATAGCCGCTGCTTTTGAACTGCTTGCGCATACACTCGCTTAGCACATGGGCAAACCCGTTCAGGGCGGCGTTTTTCCGGGCATTGCGCAGCACGGGCAGAGTGGCGGCGGCCTGGTTGTAGGCAGTCTGAAAGCGAAAATAGGCCTTACAGGCTGCGTCGGACGGCAAAGCGCTGTTCTTTTTACAGCATTCCGCCAGCATGGCTTTCTCCAGAATGGAGTATGCCCGCAAGTCACCCCGGGTGGGGGTCAGTTCGTTGATTGCCTCAAGCACGCTGAGCAGGCGTTTCTGCACGTCCAGCCCTTCCTCTTCAATGGCCCGGGCCAGTTGGGCGGCCCTGGTCTTCAATTCGGCGCACACAGCCTGCATTTGTCGGAAGATGACAGCTTCATTTGCAGGTTGGACTGCTGGAGTTGTTCCAGCAGCCGTATGCTTTAAATTGTGTTCACACAGTTGTTTCAACTGCTCGCGCAGGCGGTTTACCGGCATGAAGTCGGGGGCGTCGGTGTTGTACAGAATGTCGCGGCAGCAACCGGCCGCCAGCTCGTAAAGGGTCTGGTTGCCGGAAAATGCGTCCTGAATCAGATAATCGTAAGCCGGGGTGAAATACTCTTCCGGGTCAAACAGGAGCTGAAAGCCGGGGTTAATTCCCAGCTCCAGACTGGCCAGGCGCACCACCAGGGTCAGCAGACTGTCAATGGTGCGGATATTCAGCGAGCTGTAATGGCGCAGGATCAGCTCCACCCAGTGCTGGGCGGCCGGGCCGAATGGGTGGGGCAGAGGCGAGCCGGGCCGTTCTTCCGTGCGATTTAAAGCCCGCTCCTTGAGCGTGCCGATGATCCGTTCCTTCATTTCCGAGGCGGCTTTATTGGTGAAGGTAATGGCGAGAATTTCCTGCCAGGTGTGGGGCGGCGGGGCAAGCGGAGCGCCGGGGCCGGACGCGCGGGACAGTGGGTGGGATTGGCGCCGCAGCGGCCGCTCACAGCGCTCCAGAGCGCGGGCCAGAAGCTCCAGAAAATGCTGGGTCAGCGCATAGGTTTTACCGGCTCCGGCCGAGGCGGTAATCCGGTTCAGATTGCATTCGTGCAGGGGAAGGGGGTTTTGCGGTTCAGTCAAAATCGTCCTCTGGGGTATTTTCAGATTGAAATGTGCAACATTCCAATCATACGCTGGCTGCCTTTCGCTGAAAACCACGGTTTTCCACGTAACGGCCGGTGCCTGAGTCTGCAAAGACCGCCGGAGCACTGACCGCCCCAACGGACGGGCAAAATCGCTGTGGCGCCATGCTGTTATGAATTGACCCGGTTTATCCGGCAAGTTTATTCGTCCATATCCGTACACAAACCGGCCGGGAGCATTCCGGCCAAAGTTTCCTGTTGCCCGGTGGATTCCAGCACCGAGCGCCAGTAACTTGAGGCAATGTTCAGTTTCTTACGGTGCGCGGTAACCAGTGAAAGCGGCAGATGTACATAGCGTTCCATCAGCTTCGCCACCACCATTTCGGTTCTACCGGCCATGGCCGCGTGCACGGCGTTCTGTCCGAGCAGGCCGCAATAAACGCGGTCATCGGCATTTGCGGGCACGGAGCGGATCATATAGCTGGGGTCGATATATTTCAGGGTTACGTTCATTTGCAGCTCTGCAAAATACTGCTTGATTTCCTGAATCAGGTAGCTGCTAATGTCGGCCAGAATGGGGTTGCCGGAAGCGTCGGTCTGACAGGTTTCCTGCATGATGTGCTGGCCGGCGCCTTCGGCAACCACAATCACCGCGTGCCCCCGGCTTTTCAGCCGGGCTTCCAGGGCGGGCAGCAGGCCGCCTTTGCCCCGTAGGCTGAACCTGGTTTCGGGAATGAGCACGAAATTCGCTTCCTTAATGGACAGAGTGGCATGGGCGGCAATAAAGCCCGATTCCCGCCCCATCAGCTTGACCACGCCGATACCGCAAGGCGCGCCCAGCGCTTCGGTGTGGGCGCAGCGAATGGCTTCAGACGCTTTATCCACCGCTGTTTCAAATCCGAACGACTGGCTGATGAAATTGATGTCGTTGTCAATGGTCTTCGGCACACCGATTACTGAAAGGCGCATGCCCCGCCGCAGGGCTTCCCGGGAAATGACACTGGCCGCCTTCAAAGTGCCGTCGCCGCCGATCATGAACAGACAACTGACGTTCAGGCGCTCCAGCGCGTCCGCCACTTCTTCCGGGCTTTGGGGCCCGCGCGACGAGCCGAGCATGGTGCCGCCGAACTGATGTATGTGCGACACCTTGTCCGGGGTAAGCTCAATCACCTCATGCTTGTACTTGGGAATAAACCCTTGCAGACCGTAGCGGATACCCAGCACGGAAGCAACCTTGTAGCCGTGCACGGCTTCCATTACAATGGAACGGATCACGTCGTTGATACCGGGGCACAGTCCGCCGCAAGTGACAATTGCACACCGGGTTTTCGGGGGATCAAAGTAAATCTTTTTTCTGGGCCCGGCCAGCTCAAAGGAAAGTTTTTGCGGTTTGCTGTCCACTCCCCCTAAAAACTCGTTATCCAGAAAGAACGGGTAGGGGTCGTCGGACATGAAGTTGCTGAAAGTCAGGGGGGAATCAATGCGGGGCACGCCCACCTTGGTGATTTTTGTATGAATGGCTATCTTTTTTTCACTGACAGATTTAGAAGAAGCAGGGCTCATGGTGCCACCTTTCAAGCTTGGAGAGTTTTTCATATCAGAAACAGCCCCCGGCGTTTGCAGTTCTGTCACCTCAGGACAATTGCAGCGCCGGGCTGTTGAACCGCCAACGGCAACCGGGCATCAATTCAGTTGCCCGGCGGATATGCGGCTTCAGGCAGGTTCGCATCTGCATTATCCCGGCATACAATGAACAGGCTGCCTGCTGCCGGGCAGGAAATATGCTTGAAACGGAACTGCTCCATTATAATAAAGTAACTTTGAGGGCGGGTCAATGTTTTGAAATGCGTGGCCTTTATTCAAAGTTACTTGTGATTTTCCGGCTTCTGTGTAGGGGCAGTTTTCAGGAATTCCAGAGTCCATAATTTTTCAGCGTGAACTCCCAGAGCCCATAACGAAACCGCCAGAATAAGGAAGAATACGGCCTTGTGGGTGGTGTCCCAGAAATATTCGAAATATCTTGTATAGAGATTGATGAACAGGAAGGTCACGCCAAAGGCGCGTGAGGTATAATCGTCATATTTCAGGCCAAAGACAATCGCCGCAATGGCCGCCAGCGCAAACAGCAGCCCCCAATGCAAAAGTTCAATCTGTCCGACAAAGGTCCAGTCGGACAGGTCGCCGTAATTTCCGAAAATGGACAGCAGCCATAGGGCAATAAACAGGTAAAGCAGGGCGATCACCTGGGTTACATGGGAGAAACTTTTCAGAAGACGGACATGCCTGAACCAGAAGCTCACTCCTGTCAGAACGAGGCCGAACAGGACAAAGCGCATCGGAAAATTCATGCCCAGCCAGTAAGCGCCCCAGCCGGAGAGATAGCCGGTTTCCGTGCCGAACCAAGAGCCCAGCGACAGGAGGGAAAACGCCCAGATCAGCTTGGAGGAGAGGGCCAGACCCAAGACTCCATAGACAAGCGTTGATAGAAGGAACAGCAGCAAAAAATGTCCGCTGCCGGTGTCAACGGCTTCTCCGAAAGATGCGATGGAGCCGGAGCAGAACAATATTCCAACAAAAAAGACGGCTTCCGTGCTGAAAATCCGGTGTGGGTATCTGCGCCGCCGGGCAAACCCGAGATAAAACAGTCCGGCCGCGCACAACGCCAGCATCAGACTGCGCAACATTGCTGAAGCAGTGAAAATCTGTTTCAATATCCCGATCAGCACCTCATCCCTGAGTATGGCGGCCACAGCAATGACGAAACAGATGATCGCTGTCCAGAAAGAATACTTTGCCAGTTTTTTCCAGTCAAACGGACGTATGGTAATACTCTCATGCAAGCGTGCGGCCATTTCCGGTGGAACCGTTCCCTGCTCAGCCCACTGCTCAATTACCTGATGGATGAACTTGCCCTGTTTTTTATTGAAGACCATAGTTCCCTATGAAACGGTATTTTCTTCAGTGCATCACTTCCAAGATAATAACCCCGGCATCAGAAAACCACAGCCTGACAGTATCAAGGCAGCCGTTTGACAGCTTAACAGCGGTAAGTCGTTTAGCGGCACAAAATCGGTCAGGCCCCTGAAGCCGAAACGTCGCTTCCTGTCATGATGAGCATACCGTTTATCATATTCCCAGCACCTGGAATTTGCTTTCAGCAAAGTCATATAGAATTTTGCTCTTGGAAATCTGGTTGCGCACCTGCAGTGATTTTTTGGAATAGTGGATGCTTGTGCCCGGATAAATCGTTCCATATACTTTCAAAACCGCTGAATGGTTACGCGTCGGCGGCATTTCCAGGCGGGCGATGTTGGCGTTCAGCTTTTCCAGGTCATTGGCAAGGCGATTGCGGAGGTTCAGTATGTGCTGAACCGTGGCCTGTTTTTGCTTGTGTTGAGCAAAACGGGCCAGCAACGTTTTGTCGTCGGCATCTCCCAGTTTCTGACGGATATGCTGCAAAGTCTGCTCCAGGCGTTCCCGCTCGCGCTTATATTCAGCCAGGATATCGAAGAGGTCCAGCCTGATCTGGGTCGGCACGCCTAATTCAGACCCCACCTGAGTGGCCTGAATTCCGCCGCCGCAGGTAAGCCGTCCCCCGATGACTTTGCCCTGACCGCCGGAAACAATGATACCGCCCTCGGCGACTACCTCTGATTTACTGATTTCATTGGTGATATACAAATTTCGCCCCACCCGGATATTGGAACCGATTGCAAACAGGGCGCGCACCGATCCGCCGGCCCGCAGCATACCGTTGCCGTTCATCACAATGCCGCCGTCAACGTCTATATCTTGCCCGGCCATAAGCATACAATCTTCCACCGTGCCTTTAACCAGAATATTCACAGGACAGTTGACATGAAACCCGGCCAGCACCGTTCCCTCAACCTGAACCGAGCCCCGTTCAAGCGCAACGTGCCCGGTGTACGGTCCCACATCGCCGTCCACCACATAAACGTCCGATACTCTGATTTCATCGTCAGTATAACTTAACAGTCCGTCATACGTAGCCACGATGTCGTTACCGTGCTGAACAACATGCTCGCCCAAGTTGACAGGATAGGGATCGCCCGGTTCAGGCGCAATTTTTTCGCCAAGCAGATTTCTACCGGGACGGCCTTTGCCGGGCGGCTGAATGCGGGCCAACGGCTGCCCTTTTTTAACCGTATCAATGGAACCGCGCTGCTTGTAGTCAATATTCCCCGCACTATCCATTGTGCCGGGCAGTTTGGGGCGTCGCTGCCTGACCAGGATTTCCATACTCCCGTTTTCTCCTTTCACCGGCTTCAACCCGGTGCAGAGAATCACGTTGGGTAAGGTTTGGTCTGTTTCCAGAACCTTGGTCAGGGCGGCCTCAAAGATAGCGCCGTTTATTCTGGCTTTCAGGTTCATGGCCTTTATCGCGCTGATCAGCTTTTCTTCAGATACGGGCTCAGATTTGAAGTCTCTGGGAAAAATTGTCCCGCTCAAGCTCATGGCGTCAGGGCTCAGTTGCAATAGAGGAGTGAAGTTGAGTTCCCGGTTTTCCATAGTGACCAATCCGTATTGTCGGGCGGTGATGATGCCGTCATCGTCTTTCTGTAATTGGTCGGAAAGGATACTGAGGGGTTGTTCAGGCAGATTATTCTGGACTGCGGGAATGGTTTTGCCGAACACGTCCATGCCTGATCGGGAAGATACAGGGGGAGTGATCTGACCGATCTGATCTCCCGGAAAAACAGGAAGCCTCAGATTGCCGAAAGCGGAGAATTGTTCCCCGGCGGCCATGCGGGGCGGCATTCCGGAAACTACAACTGTTCCCTGAATATCCTGACCGCGGTTATGCTTATTGACCAGATCCTGCAACAAGCCTTCCGGCGGAGACAGTAAAACTCCGGCCTGCTTCAGGGCCTGTTCCAGATCCGGCACGCTTAATTCCCGAGGCTGTTCATTCGCTTCCATATCGTTGCCGTCAGCAAAGTTCAACAATGCCTGCATACAGTCTTTGCTGACAATAATTACTGGGATTACCGGCGGTTTTTCTGGCATAAACGTTCCTTGATTAAGCGGCACTATAGCGTGTTTTCGGTATTAAAACAACAATGTTAAGCAAATACCATCAGAATCAGAGCGGGTTTTTGAGCTGTCCTGCAACCGTCGTTGAGTTTAACCTCGAAAGGATACTGGACGTTTGTTCTTACATCTGATAGTCAATATCTTTTACTCTTAAGCAGAGGTCACCAGCATAAATCGTATGCCCAGCTTTAAAAACCAGCAACCGGATCTTAAGCGCAACCGGATGCGCATGCTTTCAGAACAGATTATGGCCAGGGGAATAAGCAATTCCGCTGTACTTGCCGCCATGGGAAAAATCAAGCGCCACCTTTTTGTTGAAGAGGCCATGCAGGCGGAAGCTTATGGCGATTTTCCCCTGCCCATCGGCTTCGGACAAACCATCTCCCAGCCCTATGTGGTGGCCTTGATGAGCGAATTGCTGGAAGCGGAACCGGGTATGAAGGTGCTGGAAATCGGCACAGGATCGGGATATCAGGCGGCCGTTCTGGCGGAAATGGGCCTGGACGTGCACAGTGTGGAGAGAATAAAAGAGCTGCACTTTCGCACGGCCAGTCTGTTGCGGCGGCTGGGGTATTACAGAATAGGATTGAAGCTTGACGATGGCACTTTGGGCTGGCCTGAAGAAGCCCCCTTTGAGCGGATTATCGTAACCGCAGGCGGCCCGGAAATTCCCCGGCCGTTAGTCGAGCAACTGGCGGATCCGGGCATTCTGCTGATCCCGGTTGGGGAAAAGCAACGACGCCAACAATTAATCCGGCTGGAAAAGCAGGGCGGAAAAGTGATTGAGCATAATCTGGGGGCAGTTTCGTTCGTCAATCTGGTGGGCAATCACGGCTGGTAGTTACAACCCGGCCGATAGTCATAAGCAGGTTTGTAACCTTTTTATCTTATCAGGATAGTTGCGTGAAAATTTTAAACAGAATGATGGATAAAATCTGGAGCTTGTCTTCCACGGTGGGGGCAAAACGGGTGCTTTTCCTGGTGGCGTTTTCCGAGTCGATCTTTTTCCCGATCCCGCCGGATCTGTTGCTTGTTCCCATGATCTTGGCAAAACGCAGTGACGCTTTTAAAATAGCAACCGTTTGCCTGGTCGGAAATATCCTGGGAGCAGCGGGCGGGTACTTCATCGGCAAATTTTTCATGGATATGATCGGCCTTCCCATTATTGATTTTTATGCCATGCAGGAACAATATCTGCAAATTCAGCAGTGGTATGAAACTTACAGCGCGTGGGCTGTGGCCGCCGCCGCCCTCACCCCCATTCCCTATAAGCTGTGCACCATTACCGCCGGCGCCTTCAACGTCAACTTCTTTACTTTTATCCTGGTTTCAGTGCTGGCACGGGGTTTTCGCTTTTTCGCCATATCCGGCCTCTTGTACCTGTTTGGAGAACGGGTACGCTTCTTTGTGGAAAAACGGCTGGATGTGATTATGCTGCTGACCCTGGTTGGAGTGGTAGTCGGTTTTATCATCTTTAAAGCCTTGCTGACTTAAAGTGTTACATTAAGTTCTATAATGAATTCAGGAAGGGCAGTCTCTTTATGATTATGAAAAAATCGAATGTATTTAAGTTAATCTGAAATATATTTGAACTTAACCTGAATTTTCCGGTAAAAACGGCTTATTTGGGAAGAGGGGAAGAAAAACGTTCTTTCCTAGGTGTTGAAAATATAGTATAACCCTAAAAAGAATCTTTATTGAGGTAGCGCTGCATTGAACTTAGCTAATAAAATCACGCTCAGCCGGATATTATTCATTCCGGTAATTATAGTGCTTTTGCACTGGCCGAACAAGATATTCTGCCTTATCGCAGCCGTTTGCCTCTTGCTGGCCTGTTTGAGCGACATGCTCGACGGCTGGGTGGCCCGCCGGGAAAAGCAGGTGACCCGTTTCGGTAAATTCCTCGATCCCTTGGCAGACAAGCTGCTGGTGTGTTCGGTGCTGGTAATGCTGACCAGACTGGCCTGGATTCCGGCATGGGTGGTAATTGTAATTATTGGCCGGGAACTGTTGGTTACCGGGCTCAGAGCTATGGCGGCCGATCAGGGAGTGGTGATTGCGGCCGACAAATACGGCAAGCTGAAGACTATCTTGCAATCCATAGCGCTGATTTTTCTTACTATCCATTACGAATGGTTTGGGATCAGTCCGGTGCTGCCGGGCAAAATTGTTCTTTACATTGCTTTAGTGGTTACCGTGTTTTCAGGAGCAAACTATTTAAGAGTGTTCCACACCCACTGGCTTGAAGGCGCGGTTAAACAAATTGAAAAAAATAAACAGGATATGGGCGGCTCTGCTTCTGAAAACAGTGATGCCGATGTCCGGGGTTGACGTGTGAATGAACGAAATGACTGATATACTTTTGAAAACGCGGCTGCGAAGCTGCCTGCAAACCATTCTTGAACTGGAGCCTTGCATTGTGCAAACCGACGCCGGTCCCAGAATGCAGAAAGAATTTGACGCCCTTAAAAAGTTTTTACAGGAGCTTGATCAGTTGAATCTCACGGAAGAAGATGTTGAGCGCGTAGAGAATTCAACGAATATATTCTTGGAGGAGCTGAGTTTGCCCATTCAGAGCGGGGCTTGCGCCCAAGCAAGCGGGGCGGCGTTTTACAAGTTGCAGTAAGGCTTGATTATGTGGCATAAAATTTTGCTGCTTATTGCCGTAATGCTGAACCTGGCGCTGTTGGGCCGGCTGTTTTTCAGCGATCAGGGGATAATGGGTTATTTCGCTCTTAAAGCGGAGAATGAAGAAGTGCGGCTGGAAATTGAAAAAATCAAGGAGAAAAACCTGGTTTTAAGCCGTGAGATTGAATTACTTAATTCCGATTCCAAATATCTGGAAAAGATTATTCGCAGTAAGCTGAATTTTGTAAAGGACAACGAAATTCTTTATCTTTTCCCAAATAATCAAACTCATTCAGGAGTTCTGCCGGATGATGGAGAAAATTGAATGGTACCAGGAAGTACTCGAGCTTGAACCAAGCTCGAAGGTATTTTTCCCCCTGGCTAAGTTGCTTCAATCCAATAATCAGCCTGAGGAAGCAATTGCTACCCTGCAGCAAGGCCTTGACCGGCATCCTGAATTTTTTGAAGCCCGGCTTATGCTTATCGATCTGCTCGATAGCTGCGGGCGGAAAGAAGAAACCCTGCAACAGGTTGAACGGCTCAGCGGCAAGCTTGGGCTCTATCCCGGATTCTGGCAGGCCTGGGCCGGCATCTGTGAACGGCAGGGGCAGGCAGATATCTCTCTGGCCTTACGTCTGACCGCCGTGCTTCTGTCCGGGCGCGGCATCACCTTAATGGATATTCTTCAAAGCGGTTTAAACAGCGTGTTGGGTGATAACGGCTGCTTGGCCCGCCCCCAACCCGCTTCCGAGCAATCTGATGTCGCGGAAAATCCTTCCCCGGCTCCAATAAAGCCGGAAGCAACGCAAACACTTCCGGCAGTAAATCAGGAAGCGGAAGGCCTGGAATCTTCCCCGGACCCGATAGTTGTGCAGATTGATGAAGACGTCACAGGCCGTGCGGGGCATATTGAACCGGAAATGGAAGAGGAAGTAACGGGGCCGAAAGTAGAAAGAGCTGAACCTCTTCCCGTTGATATAGCGGTTGATCCGGAAGCGCCTGCTCCGGAGTCTGAACTTTTTGAGGCGGAGGAGGCTGCAGTTGCGCCTGAATTTTCAGACATGGAGCTTAGCGCATCGGCAGAGCAGAGCGTTGCTGTTTCAGTTGAAACTTCGGTTGCGGAACCCGGTCTTGTCGTGACTGAGGAATTTGCAGCAGTTGCAGTTGAGGAAATCGCGACTACAGAGAATACAGAGTCAGCCGTGCTTGAATCATTCGATATGGCGGTTGCGGCAGATGCAGACTTGACAACAGCCACTCCGTTTAGGGCGGAAGTTTCAGAGGCGGCGGAACAACTGTCCGTCGAACAGCCGGTATCTGTGGAACCGGTCTTGCCCGCGGGTCTGGCCGTGCCTGACCCCGTAAGCGTTGAGTCCGAACCGCTCCCCGAGCCTGCTCCGCTGCCGCCCACCCCCGAACCGGCGGCGAAAAAGGCCCGCCCCGCCCCGCTTGCTCAGGATAAAATTATTCATGCCTTGGTAGCCGAGTCTCCTGAGCTTGAACACGACGAGGAACCCTTTTCTTTACGCACTAAAACCATGGCCGGTTTGTTGGTTGAGCAGGGAGACCTGCAAGGCGCCCTGGAAATTTACGAAGAGTTGCTCGCAGCCGCCACCGCTCCTGAATCACAGACCGAATTAAAGAACCGGATTTCTGATTTGCGGAAGAAAATGAAAGGAGTGGAGCCTGCTTCAACTCCAACTAAAACGGATGAAAAAGAAGAACCGCTGCAGGGTAAGGAAAAGCTTTTGGATGCTTTGGAAAGTTTAGCCAGACGGCTGGAAGCGCGGGCCGGGGAGTCCTGAGCCGCCGGAGCGTTGGGAACGCTTCGGGAAAATTTCTGAGGTTCAGTCGGCGCAAATGCCCTGTCTTTCATCAGAAGTCCTTTTCCCGTTTATGTCTGTTCGGGGCTGGGGAATATGGTTTGAAGACAAGCGACTTGGCAGGTTAACCCGCTCCGGTTAATTACGTTAAAAAGGGCGGGGAGCTGAACCTGGCGGATTAAAAGCCTGGTGAGTCAGGTCGGCCGGTTAAATCGATGTGTAAGGGGTGTCAGTAGGACAAATTCAATGCGTTCAGAAGCCATTTCATAAACGGCTTTTACGACGGACGGAATTTATCACATGGGGCAAAGCGTGGTGCGGCTTCCGGGAGCCGCCATTCCGGCGGATTGAGCCACGGCCGTAGCCCACGGAAGTTGCAGAGCTTCAGAAAGTTTTACTGAAAACATACTGTTCGTGATGAAAGAGAAAAATAAAGATTGGCTATAACAAAACGGCGTGATAATGCTGGTATTCAATACTTATTCAGGAGTTGCCTGTGCGAATCAGCCTGACATTCATGATAGTGGCGCTTGCTGTTGGTTTTTCCGCCTGTACCCAAACAACGAAAGACTACTGGAAAACAACTAAAGGGTATTATTACGAATATATCAACAAGCCGGCGACTATTGATTTGGAAGATATGGGAATATATTCGCCGGGCGAAGGCTATCTGGCGGAAAACCTGCCCCCGGTTGAACGGGTGTTGGACCGGTTCAAGCGGACCTTGTTCAGCCTGGATAAGGCTCCCTCTGATAACTGGATGTATGCGTTTGTGCAGCGCTTTCCCTGGATAGAAGGAGTGGCTCTTATTGATAAGGAGGGCACGGTAATTCATAAGTGGCCTTCCGTATCCCTTAAAGAATATGACTACAGCTTCATTTCCGAGGATACAGCCAACCCGGAGGTACGGCATCTGATCGGCCATGCGGAGGAAACTTCACTTGGCCCCCATGTGTATGTAGCTACTCAAATTATGGAGCAGGCCGAGCCGGCCGGTCATTTTGTGGTTCACTTTGACCCCAGAGCCCTGTTCGCTCATGTGCGCGGATCAGAGGAGTTTATGGTGGCCGCGCCGGGCGCCTTGTTGTGGCCGGGCATGTTCGAGGCTTCCGCCACTCCGGTGGCGACGGCGGACTGGAGTCAACTGACCCGTGGAAACCTATCCGGCAGAGTGAGCAACGATAACGGCAGTTTTGTCTGGTACTGCATTATGATCGGAACCATGCCCATGGTGTTTGCAGCCCCGGATGAGGGTAGTTTCCCGGAAGCTCCCGGTCAGCTCGCCATGCTTTCCGCCTTCCGCGGAGCGGACAGCGGCGAGGCAATCAGTATGGCGGTAATGACGGAAGCTCAGGAAACCGAGCCCGGCGGATCGGCCGTAGTGGCGCCGCCGTCACAAAACGGGGTTGTGGACGCTCCGGCTGTAGGCGAACAGAATGTGGAGGAAATGGGCTCACACCCTGAGCCGACTCCCGCCGCTCCTGCTGAGACGGAAATTTAACCGGCTGCAATGCCGCACATTCGTTCCGGCTTACTGCAAGCTTATACGGCGTGGGAGAAGGGAATGAGAGGAAACAGCCTAAAATTCCGCCCGGATGTGCGAAACTGTGCAACGGTCTGCAGGCAATATTTGCAAAATCCGGTTGCTTGGATAATGCCTGAATTGTAATTGTTGATTATGTGGGCCTGAACACAGCTTCCCAGTGTCTTTTAAATCAGTGAGGCGTCAATGCTGCAAGTTACGGTTACCGAACATCTGTTACTGCACCAATCGAAATCTGAAGCGGCCACAGGCCAGTTTACCCGTTTGCTTTATGACTTGATTCTGGCGGCAAAGCATATCTGGCGCAATGTAAACAGCGCCGGTCTGGCCAATATTCTGGGTGGTACCGGAACAGTCAATATTCAGGGAGAGCGGGTTCAGAAACTGGATGAATTCGCGAACAATACCATTATTCACTGCATGGAACGCAGCGGGACTCTGTACGGTATGGCGTCGGAGGAAAATGCAGAAGTAATCACCATTCCCAACAAATTCCCCAAAGGCGATTACTTCCTTTATTTTGATCCGCTGGACGGCTCGTCAAATATTGACGCCAACATCAATGTAGGTACAATCTTTTCCATATACAGACGGGTCAAAAGTGGTAATCGCGAGCCGGAAGGGGAAGAATTCCTGAGCGAAGGCTCCCGGCAGGTGGCTGCCGGTTACTTTTTATACGGCCCATCGTGCATGATGGTCTATTCCACCGGTGACGGGGTGCATGGCTTTACCCTTGACCCCTCGGTGGGCGAATTTCTATTGTCTCACCCCAATATCCAGATTCCCGAACACGGCAGTTACTATTCAGTGAATGAAGCCAACTGGCTGTATTGGGATGAAGCAACCAGAGAGGCTGTTTCCTATTTCAAAGGCGCGGACAACCCGCGGGGAAAACCTTATTCCCTGCGCTATGTGGGTTCGCTGGTGGCCGACTTTCACCGCACGCTGCTCTATGGCGGCGTGTTCATGTATCCGCTGGACTATAAGATAAAAGATAAGCCGAGGGGCAAACTGAGACTCATGTATGAGGCATCGCCGTTGTCCTTTCTGGTGGAACAGGCTGGCGGCAGAAGTATTGACGGCCGGCAGAGAATTCTGGATATTACTCCGGAACATCTGCATCAACGCGTGCCGTTGATTATTGGGTCGCCGTCAGATGTGGATGCGGTTGATGCGATTTATCAAAGACACTGCCGGGCTGTGCCCGCAATTGCCTGAACTTAGGCTCTCTGATTATGCTTGTTTTAGGAATAGAATCGTCGTGCGATGAAACCGCATTGGGACTGGTACAGGACGGGCGGTTAGTGGCCGAATCCGTAGCCAGCCAGGCGGATGTGCACGCCCTGTTCGGCGGAGTGGTGCCGGAGTTAGCCTCGCGCGAACATTACCGTATTTTAGGGCCGCTGTTCGATGCGTTTATGCAGACGGCGGACTTTCAGCCGTCCGATTTGAGCGGGGTGGCCGTGGCCAGAGGGCCGGGATTGCTGGGCAGTTTGCTCGTGGGCGTGTCTTTTGCCAAGGCTCTGGCTTTTGGGGCCGGCATTCCCTTGGTTGGGGTAGATCACCTGAAAGCCCACCTGTTGGCTCCCGGCCTGGAGCAGGAATTGCAGTTGCCGGCTCTGGGTCTGCTTGTATCCGGCGGGCATACCCATATCTATTATATTAAAGATGCGGGCAATTTCCGGTTGTTGGGCAGAACCTTGGACGACGCCGCCGGTGAGGCTTTCGACAAAGTGGCAAAAATGCTTGGTTTGCCGTATCCGGGCGGGAAAACTCTCGATGAGCTGGCCCGGGCCGGACAGGCAGACGGCCGAATCAACAGAAACCTGTTTTCCTATCCATATCTGGATAACAAGAATCTGGATTTCAGCTTCAGTGGCCTGAAAACTTCCGTGGCCCTATACCTGAAAAACAATCCCGGAATAATCGAGCAGGCTCGCGCCTTGGCTTCCGGTGCCGCTCAAGCGGCGGAGCAGAGCCGGGCAGCGCCTGAATTGAGCGAGCTGTGCGCTTCCTTCAATCATTGTGTTTCGCACACCTTGTGCGCCAAGCTCAAACGGGCGGGAGAACAGCTTAAGGCAGACGGACGGACGGTTAAAAGTCTGATTGTAGCGGGTGGAGTTGCCGCTAACAGTATGCTCCGGTCCGATCTGCAGGCATTGTCTGAGCAGATGAATCTGCCTTTGGTTTTGCCCCGCTTTTCATTATGCACCGATAACGGCGCAATGATTGCTTACGCGGGCTATTTAACCCTGGCTGCCGGATATGCCCACCACTTAACCCTGGAAGCCATCCCCCGCGGCAGAAATATTCCGGAAGACCAGGTGCGGTTGAACCTGTTCGGTCGGGCTTGAAATATGTTGAGTTTACCGGCGCATAACGACATTTGCGTCTCTGGTCTGGTTGTGAGTAAAGTGGGTGGAGAGTTGTGACGCGCATTGGTTATTGACAATTGTTTTCGATAGCTTAATATACCCATAAGTTCACGGCCTGCAGTTTAATGGTTTTGCCGATAGTGCGCGCCGAATTCATTTAAGGAGATAAATATGTCTATTGATGTTACCGATGCTACTTTCGATGAAGTTGTAATGAAGTCAGACCTGCCTGTACTGGCCAAATTCTGGGCTCCCTGGTGCGGACCTTGCCGCGCCCTCGCCCCTATGGTGGAAGCCCTGTCTAAAGAGCTGGAGGGTAAGGTAGTGGTGGCCAACATAAATGTGGATGAAAACCCCACAGTCCCCACCAAGTATGGAATTCGGGCAGTGCCCACCTTTATTCTGTTCAAAAACGGCGAAGTTGTGGATCAAATGGTTGGTGTTGTAAATAAAGACGCGTTAATGGAACTTGCCGGCAAGTAAGGTTTGAAATGACGAAACAATATGACGCCGTTGTAATTGGCGGAGGTCCGGCCGGGGTTACCGCCATGCTGTATCTTTTGCGTGGCGGAGCCAAGGCCGCTTTGGTGGAAAAACTGGCTCCGGGTGGTCAGTTGCTTCTTACCGAGCATCTGGAAAACTATCCCGGTTTTGTTGAACCGGTTAAAGGGTATGAACTGGCGGATAATATCTCCAGGCAGATAGAGCCCTATCCGCATGACAAATTCTATTCCGAGGTAAAGGAAATTGTGCATGCGCCGGGAGCAAACAGACTGCTCATCGGCGACGAGTGGGTTGAAGCCAAGGTGGTGATTATCGCCAGCGGCACCCGCCACCGGCGTATCGGTCTGCCGGAGGAAGAGCGCTTTATCGGGAAGGGCATTTCCTTTTGCGCCCTTTGTGACGGGAACTTCTACCGCAACGCTGAGATAGGCGTGGTGGGGGGCGGCAACTCGGCCCTGGAAGAATCGCTGTATCTTTCGCGCATTGCTTCAAAAATTCACCTCATTCACCGGCGCGACAAATTCCGCGGCGAAGAGGTGTATGTGCGAAAAGTGCTTGAAGAGCCTAAAATCGTCGTTGAGTACAATAATGTGGTGACGGCCCTGCACGGGGAAACTCTGCTGGAAG
Organism: uncultured Desulfovibrionaceae bacterium; assembly: GCA_944325195.1. Taxonomy (GTDB): domain Bacteria; phylum Desulfobacterota; class Desulfovibrionia; order Desulfovibrionales; family Desulfovibrionaceae; genus RGIG1962. The sequence goes on from CALUZB010000027.1 coordinate 39,291, forward strand.
CAGTGACTGTTAAGAACGTGCTTTCAGGTGAAGAACGCACTTTACCTTTGCAAGGTTTGTTTGTATTTACAGGGTTCGACCCGGTGTCTGAATTCTTGCCCGCGGACATCAAAGTCGATGAACGAGGCTTTATCATTACTGATACAGAAATGAAAACCAATCTGCCCGGTATTTTCGCCGCCGGCGATATTCGCTCCAAGCAATGTCGGCAGGTGATCACCGCAGCAGGGGACGGCGCAACAGCGGCACATTCCGCCCGTTTATATCTGGAATCGTTAAATGCCTAAGAAAATACTCATCACCCTGGTACTGGCTCTTTTAGCAGGCAATATCTCCGCTTGCGGGCTGATTGACTATTTCTACCTGCCCCCGGCGGAGGATACAGCTCAAGAGCTGTTTGAAAACGCTAATGATGCGATGCGGGAAAAAGACTACATGTCCGCAATCGAATATTACTCGAAATTGAAGGAATCATTCCCGTTCAGCCCCTATGCCAAAGAGGCTGAAATTTCCCTTGGGGACGCCTATTACCTTGACGGCGAATATTATCTCGCTTCGGAAGCTTATAAAGACTTTGAAGCGATGCACCCAAGAGATGAAGCCATTCCTTACATTCTGCTGCAAATCGCCAATGCGGACATCAAGTCCTACACTTCAATCGACCGGCCCACTACTTCTCTGGTTGAAGCGGAAGCCTATCTGCGCCGGGTGATTGAAGCATATCCCGGAACGGAGTATGCCGAACGGGCCCAGGGGCTGATGATTGACTGCAGACGCACCATGGCGGAACATGAGTTGTATCTGGGTGACTTTTTCTTGCGCACCGGCAGATATTACGCGGCCTGGAAACGCTATACCGCTCTGGCAGATAATTTCTCCGACATTGAAGATCTGTCCGCTCACGCACGGGAGAAATCCAAAGAAGCTTATGTAAAGCATCTGGAGTCTTCCGCTGAACAGGAGAGATACTCCCATGAAACAGGGATCTTTAAATCCCTGAAAGAATGGCTGTAAAACAACCGACTGCTGGGGAAACTGCCTTGCTCAGGGCGGCTTCCCCGGCAGATTTCACAGCCTGATCAACTGAAAGCAAACCCCTCTGAACAAATCCCCTTTAACTGAGCGGTTGGAAGAATAAATCATCTGGCGGCAAGGTCGGAAAGGGCTTACCACTATGCCCGAAAATGGGCTTTCGTCCTTTACGGGTAACCCGTCGTCTATATATTCCGCTCGGGACGCCGGGGCTAGCTCTCAAACCATAAAAGTCATTTGATGAGCTGCCCCCGATTTGAGGTGGGATTTTTCCGGTGAGAGAGCATAACGCCCGATTTACCAGGATTTCGGGAAGAGTACATGGCGAACCGTTCAACCCACCGGCAGTAAACTCACAACCCCTCGCACAATCCAAAGACAGGGGTAATTGTTCCATATGCCATGATTGTCATTTTATCTGAAACAGGCGCGCCGCATGGGCGGATTCCCGCCGGAAATCCATATGCCGGCTGGACGCCCGATCTGTAGGCGTGCTGCAAACTCGCGATTCCCGAGAGATTGCAACAGATGACTCATCTGAAGAGAGCTGCCTGATTCTTAGAGCAAATTAACTTCCAAAGTTAATTTGCTTTGACGACTGTCCAGACAGACGCGGGTGGGAAGTGGGTAGAGAACGGTTTCTCCACGAAACAAAAGGCCACATCATCATTGAAATGTTACAGAGTGCCTTTCACCCCCCTCGGTAGAACTGAGAGGCTAGAGGCGGATATATTCGCTTTCACCTGTTAAATCGGGCGCCCCAGTTTCTTTTTCAGATTGCGGATGCGTTCGTATGACTCTTCCAGACGGGCGCGACTGATTTTCCCTTGGGCAACAAGCTCCAGAATGGCCTTTTGCAACTTATGGGCCAGCTTATCGTCATAGCGGATATTGTTGCCATAAAGCAAAATGTCTGTTCCGGCCTCAATGGCCAGATGAACGGTTTCTTCCAGCTCATACTGCGAGGTGATTGCACCCATCTGTAAATCGTCACTGATGATCACTCCGGCAAACCCCAATTCTCTGCGCAACAAGTCAGTGATGACGGCATGGGAAAGTGAAGCAGGGTAGTCTTTGTCCAGGTTTGTATGCATCAGATGCCCCACCATGATCATATCCGCCGCACCCTCGGCAATCAGGGCTCGGTAGGGATAAAGTTCCTGCTCGGAAAGCCAGGTTGCCGTGATGTCGGTTAGGCCCAGATGAGTGTCGTTTTCCGCCGAGCCGTGCCCGGGGAAATGCTTTATGCAGCCAATGACGCCGTGCGCCTGCAATCCTTGTAAAAAAGCACGAGCATATTCAACTACCAGTTCCGGGTCTGCGGAAAATGAACGGTGTAGTGCTCCAATAGCAGGACTGTTTGGGTTGACATTTACATCAACCACTGGAGCAAAATCGAGATTGATGCCGATTTCCTGCATTTCAGCCGCCGCTCTTCCTGCTGCCAGTTCGGTACTGGAAATGCTTTGTTCCCCTAACTCCCCGGCTCCAGGCAAAGGCATGAAGCCATACTCCCATTTCAGGCGGCGGACTTTTCCACCCTCCTGGTCAATCCCTACAAACAGTGGGTATACAGAGCCCGCGTGCAGGCCCTCCACCAAATGGCGCAACTGGTCTTTTGAACTTATGTTGCGCCGGCCTATTAATGAGCGCTCAAAAAGAATGACTCCACCCAGATTACAGTCACATATTTCTTCCAGTATTGAGTTCCCCTCCGCATACAAACCACGGAACCCGACCATAAGCATCTGCCCGGCCATAAGTTCCAGCGAAGCTTCAGAGGCGGGTGGCAGTTCTCGTTTTTCCAAAGGGGCAACTGTCCCCTTAGCAGAGATGGGCGAGGCGGCTTTGGCCTGATATTCATTGAGAAAAGAAAAAAGAAACGCAGCACAGCTTAGGAGAAGGAAAATACCAATCCGGATATAGGCAAAATGAAAGAAAAGGGGTGGGGTAGCATCAAAACCCCTTATGCGCTGAAGCAGCCCCTTCATAACGGAGACTAAGGAAAACATAGTAAATATATTATTAAGGAATTAAACCTGGATCAGTCTGTAATCAAAACCAAATTAACAGGTAATTAATCAACAACGCCCTTGTTTTTCATTAAAAATGATAGTAAATACTATCATTAGCAAGATAGTTTGTCAACTTTTTACCTTTGGGAGATTAGGAGAGCTTTGATAAATGCTTCAATCTGTTATCTGAATCTTAAATCGAAATTACAATACCCGTCAGTATGCCTGATGAACGGCAGATCTCTCAAGATTACCAGCGGTCCAGTATGCTCCCTTCCCTCATGCCTCAGTCATCCGGCAGATCCGCCTGCTGCTTGACATATTTTCGCTTCCTCCACCAATCCGGGGCGCACCTGGCATTTTACCCGCAGGTTACGTCCGACCAGGCCGCTTTCACCTACCATGTTGAAAGAATAGGCTTCAATAATATCAACCGGCGCATTCTCACGCAAACCAGGTCGGCTTAAGTGACGGCGCATTGCGGAAAGCGCGTCTGCTTTCGCATCTTCCAGGCTGTATTCTCTGGGAGCGCGTCGCTCTATACCCAGGGTGGGAATAAGCAGCCGCCCCTGCTGGGTATCGGCAAACAGTTCCAGCTCGGCGGTGTTGCGGGCAAGCGCCGCTCCAATGGCATTGGCCACTGAAAATAGGACGGGGATTTTTACCTGCAGACCCAAAGCTTCCGCCAGATAGTCGCCGAATACCTGAGCAGGGCCGCCAATAATAAACGCCTGTTCCGGATTGATCCGGCGTTTTCCCAGCAACTCGCGAATGGTGTAAACCGGCCGGGAATTAACTTCGGCCAGCAGTTCTGCAACCGCGGTTTTGATTTTCTGTACAGCGCATTCCACTGCCTGCGCGGCCAGCTCTTCCGGCTGAATGCCGTGGGCGGCGGCCAGCTCCGCCATGCCCCGGCGCGATGCTGCCACATTGCCCAGCCCGACTCTGGTCAAAGTGTTGAATGCGTCCATCAGAGCCGGGCGACTGCCCCCCAAGGCCATGCACGGGCCGCAACGCTCCGGCCCCACTGTAATCCGTAGATTTTGCCGCGCCCCCCGCTGCAGGCCGGCTCCCGAATTATCAGAGCTGACGCCGATAACCGAATCGCCGCCAACTCCCACCGAGCACCCGTTAATCGCCCTGACCAGGGTATTCTGACTGGCAAAGCTGGTTCCGTTTTCATCGATAATGGGAGAACCGTTTGCGAACAGGGAAATGTCCGTGGTTGTGCCGCCGATGTCCAGAATAACCGCATCACCCGCAATTTCACACAAAGCCAGCACGCCCATTACGCTGGCGGCCGGGCCGGAGAGAATGGATTCCACCGGCAGATTGCGCGCCATTTCCAGCGGAAGTGTGCCGCCATCCGCTTTCAGAATATTGATGGGGGCGGTAATGCCGCAAGCCAGTACCGATTCTTCCACCGCGTTGGCAAAGGAGTTGAACAGCCGCCACACCGCGGCATTATAATAGGCCGTGGCCACGCGGCGGGGGAAATTCAGGTGCCCGGACAGACGATGCCCCAGACTGATATGGTCCATATCAGGGGCGAGAATGCGCCCGATATGCTCCTCGTGTTTGGGGTTGCGCGTGGAGAATTTGCCGACCACGGCGGCGGCGCGCACATTGGCGCGTTTGCAGTAACCGGCCACTGATTTGATTTCAGAATCATTGATCAGGGCCACTTCCATGCCGCGGTGGTCAATGGCGCCGGTAACCGGGAAGTAGTGACTGCCCACCCGGAACATTTCCGGGTCCATGCCGGGTCCGGCGGAAACAATTACGGCCACGTTTTCCGTTTTGTCTTCCACCAGCGCGTTTGTGGTCAGGGTGGTGGACAGGTTCAACCTGGAAATCACCTGGGGCGGCACTTCCCGCAGCACCAGATCCAGCACCTGAGTAATGGACTGCAGCAGATTTTGCGAATCGGTATCCACTTTAGCCGAGGCAACAACCTGATTGCCCCGCAACACTACCGCGTCGGTGTGCGTGCCGCCCACATCAACGCCAAGCAGCATGTGCCCCCTCCCGGTAGATCTTCAGGAAATCTGCAATGATCACTTTATGATCGAACACAATGTTTTCGGGCAGCGCGTCCAGTTGGAAGAAGCGGGCTTTTCCCGCGTCATCCCCGGCCTGGAGTTTGCTGAGATCGTCGCTTTCGCACCAGAACACTGTGGTAATGGTGTGGCGGCGCGGATCGCGCAAGGGGTTTGAATATACCCCCACCAGGGCCTTTACCCGGACGTCCAGCCCGGTTTCTTCTTTCATTTCCCGCACGGCGCAATGGTCAAGCTGTTCGCCGTAATCCACAAACCCGCCGGGCAGGGCCCAGCCCAGAGGTTCAAACAAACGCTCAATCAGCAGAATGCCTTTTTCCTCATCAAAAACCACAACATCAACCGTGGGAGCCGGGCTTTTGTAGATCTGAATTTCCTCGCCGCACTTGGGACAGTTGATTCGGGCGCGCACGCTCATGGTCAGCCTCACTTTCAGAGTGGTTAAGAGGTGTAATCACCGGGAAAGACCAGATACTCCTTGCTTTCAACCGTTATTTTTATAAAATACCCTTACTATGCCAAGAACACAAGCCCGAAATGCGGCAAACCGCGCCGGACAGGGCGGGCGGAGCCGACTGTATTTTGAAACACAGGTGAACAGGTAAATGCCCCAACCAAAGCAGATCAGGAACATCTTATTCGTGCATAACGGAGCCCTGGGCGATTTTCTGTGCGCCTGGCCGGGCATTTACGCCCTGATCCGGCATTTTGCAGGGCAGAAACTGAACCTGTGGTTTGTGGGTCGTGAATTCGCCCTGTACTGGCTTAAGGATTTGGGGGTAAAAAAAGCGCCGCCCCCGGTTCCGGCCGGGGTGGAGAAGATGTACGTCTCCAAAGAGGCGCCCGCGTGGCTGGCGGAAACGCTGGTTTTCTGGTTCTGCCTGAAACGCCCGGCAGCCCTGTTGGAGCATGCCAATCTGATTTCAATACCGGCGCTTGATTTCAGCCTGCTTGCCCCGGAAAACAGGGGCGACTCTGCTTGCGCCGGGCCGGGGCGGGAAGCCCTGGAAGAGCTGAACAGCGCCGCCAATCCGGAAAAGCCGGGCCGGGGCGGGCGGTGGAGCGAGCCGTTGGTGATGAGGGCAATCCAAGCGCGCCTGGAGCGGTTTGGGGTAAAGCAGCATAACGACTGGCCCTTAATCTGGCGAAACTGTTTCGGGCAATGGGAAGGGGAGTGCTCCAGGCAGGTGGGGCTGTTGCCCGGAACCGGGCACACGGCGAAATCGTGGCCGCTGGAGAAATTTGAGGCGCTGGCCCGCGCTCTGGATCGCGCCGGGTATGACCCGGTTTTTCTGCTGGGCCCGGTAGAGCGGGAGCGGGGCATTCTGCCCCAAAGCGCCCGGGCGGAATATCCCGCGCCGCCGCCGCAACTGGCTGCCCGAATGCTGCAGTTGCGGGCAATAATCGCCTGTGACGGCGGCCCGGCGCATCTGGCCTCACACCACGGGGTGCCGGGGCTGGTGCTGTTCGGGCCGGTGCGTTGGCAGGCCTGGGCTCCGCCGGGTTTACGGGTGATTTTGCCGCCGCCGGACGCCCTGGCCGCCTGTCCGCCGCCGGTGGACGACCCCAAGGAGATTATCCCCGCAATGGACGGCATGCTCAACGCCATTGAGCCCGCTGTGGTGCTAGCGGCTTTTCAGGCACTGTGCAACCGGTAGGGCCGGTGCACCCGATGGTGGGCTGAAACGGATAATTTAAGAACTGTGCGTTTGCCCGGCGCTTAATTAATCCGCTGCCGCCTGAAAACCGGTTTCATCAAGCAGCCGGGCGGCCGAAACGGCTCCTTCCCTCAGAATTTGCAGGCCCCCGTCCGCCCCAAGCCTGACCAGGGTGGAGGGCAGACCGCCGCCCGGAGCAGGCGGCAAGGCAAGCACCCCGGCTAACCGGGAAGTAAGATCGGGTTCCAGTAAAGAAGGATCGACAACTGCGGGCGCGCCGCTTATATTTGCACTGCTGCAGGAAAGCGGCCCGACCAGGCGGCTCAGTTCGGCCGCAACCGGGTGAGGCGAAAGGCGCACTGCAATTTCCTTACTGCCGCACAGCAATTCAGCGGGAACAAGCGGCCCGGCCCGAAACAGAATGCTCAGCGGCCCCGGCCAGAATCTCCGGGCCAGTTTAAGTTCGGCATCGCTGATTTGCTCCGCCAGCAGGGGCAGTTGCTCCAGCTCCCCGATAATTACCGGCAGAGGCTGGGAAGCGGGCCGGTTTTTGGCGGTGAACACCGCTGTTGCCGTCTGCGGACTTAAAGCCATACCGCCCACGGCGTAAAAGGTTTCGGTAGGGTAGGCGATGATTTTCTCCCGGGTAAGCGCGGCAACCGCCTGCTCCAGGCTGATACTGTTCAACATAATGTATCCGGGTGTGGTTTAATCCAGAGGTGTTTAATCCCGTCGTCTGTTGCCGACGGTCCGGCAGCCAGCTGACTGGGCCTGACCCCATAGAGTAAGCATCGGTGCAGTCGATTGTCAAACGATTTTTATCAAGCCTTAAAGGGGCCGGTGAAAAATGAGCAGATTAACTATAATCAGCGTGGGAAAGCTGAAATCCCCGCATTGGCGGGAAGCGGCCGCCGAATACCTCACCCGTCTGGAACGGGTCTGGCAGATCAGCCTGATTGCGGTGCGGGACGGGGAAGCGCAAAGCGCGCCGGGAAAGCGGGCGGAGCAGGAGGGCGCGCGGATTGCCGCCGCCCTGACCCCGGAAATGATTGTGCTGTGCCTTGACGAGCGGGGGAAGGCGTACACTTCAGCCCAATTTTCAGACCTGCTGGTTGAGTGTATGCAGAACAAAGCGCGTCAGCCCTGCTTTGTCATCGGCGGGGCCTACGGCTTGAGCGAGGCGGTGCGTCAACGGGCCGACAGGCTGATCAGTCTGGGGCCGCTGACCTTGCCGCATGAGCTGGCCCAGATTGTGCTGCTCGAACAGCTCTACCGGGCCTGGGCCATTCAGACCGGACGGCCTTACCATCATGCCTGAACAGAAGCTTACTTTCACGGCGTGCGTGGCCCTGGCCGCGGCCAACCCCGACTCCGCCTTTTGCGAACAGGATCTGCCCCTGCTGGAACAACGGTTCCGGGAGTGGGCGACGTTTTTGCGGTGCGAAAGGTTTGAAGCCGGAGCCGGGCAGTACATCTGCATTTACTTTCCCGATTGGATTGAGACGGAAATAACGGAAGCGTTTCAGACCAACCCGACGTCGGCCTGGAGCATGAGTTCACTGGCCTGGAGCATGTTGCGCCTGCGGGCCCGCCTGGAATTGGGCGCGCAAGCCTGTCTGCCTCTGCCCCCACTGACCGCCGCCCTGCAGGAAGCGCTGGCCCGGCGCGGTTTGTGCGCCGCCGGGCGTCTGAGCAGCGCTTTTGCCTTGCTCACCTTTTTCCCAGTTCCGGACGGGTGCGGGCAGTGCGCCCTGCAGGCGGACTGCCCGCGGCTTACGCGCGCCGGTGGGGTTGAGCAATAAGGCGGCCCGGAAATGCCCACCGCCAAACCGGTTTGGGGTTAATTTCCGCCCCCGCGGCGGGCGGCTGTTCCCGCCACGTCCGTCCGCGTCCGGCGCAATCCCCCCTCACACCATTTTAATGTCAATTTCCCGCTCCAACAGATAATAACGGATATTCGCCATCACCGTGTCGTCCGCAATGCCCTGATCCGCCAGAATAATCCGGCCCGGGTTCAGGGCCGCCAGTTGCTCCGCCAGCGCAAGGTCAATGCCCGTTTCCAGGCAGATCAGCAGCA